>NZ_RQRS01000019.1 GCF_004335085.1 Pedobacter nototheniae
ATGATCTGCCAGTTTATCATATTCTTTTTTGTTCCGCTTAAACTGCTTTTTTTGATTTCGTTTTACACCACAACTAATCTTTTCATTTTTATCACTTCGGTCAAAATCGCCCTGAATCATAAAAAAATCTTCAGCAGTTTTTATTTGCTGGCCATCTATCGGATTAAAATAGCTTTTACATAAGCACAAATAATGAATTGCATCGAGCATATTGGTTTTGCCCGAGCCATTATTGCCAGTAAATACGTTTACAGTTTCCGAAAATTGGAGATCTGCATCCGCATAGTTTTTAAAATTTAGAAGCGTAATATTTTTTAACCACATAAATATCCCGCAATTTACCGTTTTTTAGCCTCTAAATAATCAGAGTACGGTTAAATACTTAAAATAAGCTTGTAGGTGCAAAGAAAAACTGTAGTTTTATATAAAGATTTATAAATAGATGGTTGCTCAAAAATTACTGGAAGGAAATGTTTTATGGTCTTACGATCATGAACTTGATACTAAAACCAGCTGGATAAAAAAAATTGCCGGGCTTTTTTCTTTCTTACCCCCGCTACACCACCACGAAGGTGCTATTTTATTAACCGATCATAGCCTTTCTATAAGTGGAGATGAAGATTTGGTTTTACCATTAAGAGATATTGAAGAGGTATTTATTGGCTTTGATGAACTGTTTCCTGCCTCTTCTGTTAAAAACTTCGGCGCATTTTGGCAACCCATCAGGCTTAAAGCCTCTCCAGGAATGGCTGATGTACTAACTATTTATATGGTAATTAATTATAATGGTTTATTTACCGCTAATAAAGATTGGTTTAATGCACTAATTAGATTATTGCGATAAATAAATTAATAATTTCCACACTAAATTTATTACAATCATTTTTCGGGCAAATTGCCTCTGTATGAGAAGAAAAGCGGCTTATTGTTATGCTTTCTTAAAATATTAAAAATTTTTAGAACTTATTTGACGGATATCCGTGATTTTTAATTAAATACTTCAAAATAAAGGTTGATACTTTGACTGAAAAATGTATTTTTGCAATCTCAATTTTTTAAACAAACATGTCTACAACAGATAATCAGACAACTCAACCTATTAGAAAAGGTTCTTTTTTACAGGAAAACAATAAAAGCTTACTATTTATAGCAGGAGCTGTAGTTTTATTAATCGGTGTTTATTTTTGGTATCAAAATGTATACTTAAAAAACCGTGCTGAAGAAGCTGCAAGCAAAATGTTTAGAGCAGAACAGTATGTAGGTGTTGATTCTTTATCTACCAAAGCTTTAAAAGGCGAAGGTGGCTACCCAGGATTAGAAAAAATTGCTGAAGAGTATGACAATACTAAATCTGCAAACCTTGCAAACTTATATCTAGGCGGCATTTATTTACGTAAAGGCGAATACAAACAAGCTATCGAATCTTTAAGCAAATATAGCGCTACAGGTAGCCCAGTTGCTGATCCATTAGCTTTAGGTTTATTAGGTGATGCTTATAGCGAATTGAAAGACTATAAACAAGCGCTTACTTACTACAAAAAAGCAGCAGATAAAGCGAGTAAATTTACTTCTCCAATGTTTTTAAAGAAACAAGGTTTGGTTAGCGAAAACTTAAAAGATTTTAAAGGCGCTGTTGATGCTTATACTAAAATTAAAACACAGTACCCTGAAAGTCAGGAGGCACAATTAGTTGATGCTTATATTGCAAGAGCACAAGAACAAGTTAAATAAATATTAAAAATTATAAATTGGAAAAAGATCATCGAAAGATGATCTTTTTTTGTTTAAACTGAATTGATTCTTCTAAAAACCTACAATTAATTATTGCTTCATATCGTTCCGTTTCTGCGGATGATAATGAACTGGCTTACTAGGTCTTTATTTTACTGTTAATACCTGTAAACCTTGACTATTTATTAAAAGCTGTCATAGTATGGGCAGGCCCAACGGTTACAAAACTTTTAATCAATTCAACACTTTTATCTATTAAAGCAGGAAGCTCTAGCTGCTCATCTTTATCAAATAAACCTAAAACAAAATCTACCTGTCTGCCCTTTGGATAATCACTACCAATACCAAACCTTAAGCGAGCATAATTTTGTCCACCGCAAACTTCTTCAATACTTTTAAGCCCATTATGGCCTGCACTACTTCCCTGTAATTTTAAACGAAGTTTCCCTAAAGGTAAGGCGAGATCATCTACGATAACTAAAACATTTTCGGGAGCAATTTTTAATTCTTTCATCCAATAGTTAACGGCTTTACCACTTAAATTCATAAAGGTAGTAGGCTTTATTACGTGCAGTTTTTTGCCCTTAAAGCTTACTTCAGAGTAATAAGCCAATCTAATATTATCAAAACTGCCTCCCAAGTCTTTAACCAGCTCATCGGCAATATCAAAACCAATATTGTGCCTTGTGTGCGCATAATCTGGACCAATATTCCCTAAGCCAACGATAAGATATTTCATAGCCGCAAAGGTAAAAGCTTAAAGCGGAAAGACCAAAGTTTAAAGTGAGAAAGCTGAAGGACTAAAGTTTTTATCCTCTAATTGGATAAGTGGAATACATGCAAGTGAATTCTGCAAAGTGGAATATTGAAAATAAAAAAAGCGGTACAAATTATTTGCACCGCTTAATCTTGTAATCAAGAAAAAAGTTTCTGATTATTTTTTACCTTTTGCAGCTTCAGTTTCTGCTTGTTTCAATGCTCTAGACATTGCAACAGATACAATTGTATCTTCAGGAGTGTTAGTAATTGCGTATTTAGTTCCTTTTAAGTCACGAACACGAAATAAACTACCTACTTCTAATTTTTCTAAACTTACTTCTACGTTTTGTGGCATGTCAGCTGGTAAAGCTTTAACACGTAACTTACGTAATTTTTGGATTAATTTACCCCCCATTTTAACACCTGGAGAAGTTCCTGTTAATTTTACAGGGATTTCCATTACGATTTCTTTGTCATCAAATAACTGAAGAAAATCGATGTGCATTAAAACGTCTGTTAGTGGGTGAAACTGAGTATCTTTAACGATAGCTTTAGTTTTAACACCATTAACGTTTACTTCTACGAAGTTCACATCCGGAGTGTAAATAACATCTCTTAAATCTGCGATAACAACAGCTAAATGTTGTTGTTCTTTACCACCATACAATACCGCAGGAACTTTACCTTCGTAACGAAGCTCTTTGGCATCGCGTTTCCCTACGTTCTCTCTTGGAGAACCGCTAATTGCGATTGTTTTCATTTTATTTATATTTATTTATTAGTATTAAGTAGTTAATTGCTGGTATAAAAGCCTTAAGCCCCTACCTTTCATCTTCTACCTTAATTTAAACTCTAAAAAGATCACTAATTGATCCGTGTTCATTTACATTAGCAATTGCTCTTGCAAATAAACTTGCTGTACTTAGCACTTTAATTTTCGGACTTTCCGTTTTCAATGGAATAGTATCCGTTACTATTAATTCTGTTAAAACAGAATTTTCTACCGTTTCTACTGCTTTGCCAGATAATACAGCGTGTGTACAAACTGCTCTAACACTTGCTGCTCCGTTTTCCATAATCAAAGCCGCAGCTTTTGATAATGTTCCCGCGGTATCGCAAATATCATCAATTAATACTACGTCTTGTCCGGTTACATCTCCAATAATCGACATAGATTCGATTTCATTGGCACGTTTACGGCGTTTATCGCAGATAATAACTTCGGCATTAAAAAACTTAGCAAAGGTTCGAGCCCTGTATGAACCGCCCATATCCGGCGATGCAATTGTTAAGTTTGGTAAGTTTAAGCTTTTAATATAAGGAACAAAAATAACCGATCCATCTAAGTGATCCACCGGAATATCAAAGAAACCTTGTATCTGTGCCGCATGCAAATCCATTGTCATGATGCGGTGTATACCTGCACTTTTCAATAAATTAGCCACTAATTTTGCACCGATTGCTACACGAGGTTTATCTTTTCTATCCTGACGGGCTAAACCATAATAAGGAACAACTGCTGTAATATAATGCGCTGAGGCTCTTTTAGCCGCATCAACCATTAAAAGCAATTCCATCAAATTATCGCTTGGCTGATAAGTAGATTGAATTAGAAAAACATCGCTACCTCGAATGGATTCATCAAAAGAAGGTTGAAATTCGCCATCACTGAACTTATGAATGGTTACACTACCGAGCGGCTTGCCGTAACTTTCGGCAATTTTAAGTGATAATCCTCTGGAACCTGTTCCGGAAAAAAGCTTTACCGGGTTAAACTGCAATGGCATGATCCGTGTAGTTTACGGTTAAAAAAAATCGGATCATGCTTTGTAAACACGATCCGATGTTAAAATTGTTGTCCGACCTGGATTCGAACCAAGACAAACAGTACCAAAAACTGTCGTACTACCCTTATACTATCGGACAAAAAGTAAATCTAGAGTTACCTCTCGATTGGGAATGCAAATGTAGGAAGCTTATTTTAATTATGCAAGAGTGATTTTAAAAAAATTTTATTTTTTTTTCTTGCTGTTTCCTACTGCGATGCAAAGATAAAAAAAACATCATAATCCATGCAACATTTTAATTTTTTATGTGACTTTTTAAGTCACAAACCCATAAATCATTTAATATCAATAACTAAACTTTAACGAATGAACTACTCAAAAATTAACACCATTACAGGCTGGCTCTGTTTTTTAATTGCGGCATTAACTTACATCTTCACTTTAGACCAATCGGTTAGCTTTTGGGACTGCGGAGAATTTATTGCTACCGCTTTCAGGATGGAAGTTGTACACCAACCGGGTGCTCCTCTAGTATCTATGATTCAGCGCATATTTTCGGCTTTTGCCATGGGCGATAATACAAAAGTGGCCTACTTTATGAATATTGCTTCTGCTTTGGCTAGTGCAGCAACCATTTTATTTTTGTTTTGGTCTATTACAGCGCTGGCAAAAAAAACCATCATTAAATCAAATGAGCAAATTAATACTTCTCAAATCATTAGCATTATTGGTTCGGGTTTAGTTGGCGCTCTGGCATATGCATTTTCAGATAGTTTTTGGTTTTCGGCAGTTGAGGCTGAAGTTTATGCGATGTCTTCACTTTGTACTGCTGTTGTATTTTGGGGTATTTTAAAGTGGGAATCTCAGGCGGATGAAAAAGGCTCTGATCGTTGGTTGCTTTTTGTGGCATACATGATTGGACTTTCCATCGGCGTACACTTATTAAACTTGCTTACTATCCCTGCGGTAATTTTTGTTTATTATTTCAAAAAAGCAAATGCTCCAACCTGGCAAGGGGTTTTAAAAACGCTTTTCATCTCAATTTTGGCTTTGGCTTTTGTGCAATTCGGCATTATCCAATATATGGTTTCATTTGCGGCAAGCTTTGATTTATTTTTTGTAAACACCTTAGGTCTTGGCTTCGGCACAGGAATTTTATTTTTCGCCTTACTTCTTATTGGCGGCTTAGTTTATGGCATACGGTATTCTATTTTAAAACATAAACGTGCCTTAAACCTGGCTTTAATGTTTACTGTTTTATTAATTTTTGGATACAGTTCTTTCGCGGCACTTATAATAAGAGCGCACGGAAAACCAAATTTAAACAATACGGATCCTGAAAATGCCTTTTCATTTTTGAGTTATGTAAACCGTGCCCAGTATGGCGATCGTCCTTTACTTTATGGAGAAAACTATAATTCGGATAAAATAGACGTTAAAGAAACGGGCAAACTCTATAGAAAGGGCGATACGAAATATGAATCTGCTGGCACAAAATCAGATTATGTTTTTGATCAGAAAACGTTAATTCCCAGAATGTACAGCGATAAGGCGGAACATGTTAAATTTTATAAAAGTTGGATGGGTTTTGATGATGCACATAAGCCGAGTATGATTGATAATATAAAATATATGCTCTCTTTTCAGGTTGGCCAAATGTATATGCGTTATTTCATGTGGAATTTTGTTGGTCGCCAGGACAATCAGGATGGGCAACATGGCGGAAACGGCGGTGCTTGGCTAAGTGGAATAAAACCGATTGATGCCATTCGTTTGGGCGATCAGCAAAACCTCCCTCCTTCTATTGTTGATAATAAAGCCTATAACAGATTTTTCTTCCTTCCATTAATTATTGGACTTATTGGAGCTGTTTGGCATTTTAAACGCAATCAAAAAGATGCGGGCATTATTGGGCTTTTATTTGTGTTTACAGGTGTAGCCATTGTAGTATATTTAAATTCGGTACCAGTTGAACCGCGTGAACGTGATTACGCATATGTGGGATCATTTTATGCCTTTGCCATTTGGATTGGACTAGGCGTATTGGGATTAAAAGAATGGGTTTTCAAAAAGTTTACGCCAGCCAAAGCAGGAATTTTTGCCTCTGTTATAGCATTATTTGCAGCTCCAATTATTATGGCAAGCCAAGGGTGGGACGACCACAACCGGTCTGATAGCCATCTTGCAAAAGATATTTCGGCAAACTATTTAAAATCTTGCGCTCCAAATGCAATTTTATTCACTTATGGTGATAATGATACTTTTCCGCTCTGGTATGCTCAGGAAGTTGAAAAAATCCGTCCAGATGTAAGAATTGTAAACCTGAGTTTATTTACTGCCGATTGGTACATAGATGGCATGAAACGGAAGCAAAATGAATCTGCACCGCTACCAATTTCAATGAAACCTGAACAATATGTTGCAGGAACAAGGGATGTGATGTACTATCAGGATTTTAAAATTGCGCAGCATATTGAGCTTAAGGAAATAATGGGCGTACTTCTATCTGATAATGACAATGATAAAATAACTTTAAGAGATGGCTCCAAGAGCAATGTAATGCCAACTAAAAACCTAAAAATTACCATTAATGCTAAAGATGTGTTAGATACGGGAACTGTACCAAAAGAAGAAGCAGGTAAAATTGCAGATAAAATGGAATGGACCTACGATTCTGATTACGTGACAAAAGGTACTTTGGCACTTTTTGATATTTTGACTCATAACGACTGGAAAAGACCGATTTATTTTACCGGTGCCATGCCTGATGACCAATATGTTGGTTTAAAAAAATATTTATATTCTGAAGGGCTGAGCTTAAGATTGCTTCCATTAAAACCAGATACCAGCGACAAGCAAATTTACGAGCAAATTAATGTTAAGCCGCTATATAACAATGTAATGAATGTTTTTAAATGGGGAAACATAAAAAACGCAAACCACTTGGATAGACAATCTGCCGATGACATACCTATGTTTACCAACATGTTTAACAGTTTATTAAATGGATTGATTAACGAAGGTAAAATTGAAGAAAGCAAAAGGGTTGTTAATCGTTATTATTCAGTTATTCCTTCCAAATTTCATAGTATGCTGCAAGTACAAGGCACTTTTTATTTTTCAGAAAACTTATATCGTTTAAATGATATACAACGTGCCAATGCAATGATTAATAAAACTGCAGATTTTGTAGACAAAGAATTAGGGCACATCGCCGATGTTTCACTCAGTAAAAATCAGTTGGATTCTGAGCGGAAAGTTCAGTTTTACATGGCTTATTTAGGGCAAATGGTTAAGCTAACTGGAGCGTTTAAACAACAAGACCTAAGCGATAAACTAGAAAAACAATATACAGCAATCTTATCTCGCTTTTCGCCATTTATAGGCGGATAAAAAACAAGATATAAATTCAAACCCATAAGCACGCTTTAAAACGTTCTTATGGGTTTTGTTATTAAAGCGTTTTTGTAATTGAGCAAAATCAATATTATCCAGCCTATTTGGGTATACTGCGTTAAAAATTGTTAAATCAATCAAAGAATTTACTGATTTTATCGACTTTAATAGTTAATTTCGGCAGCATTTTTATGCCAAAAACAATTTTAATTATCATTATCAAAAACCAATGAATTATTCAAAAGTTAATAATATAGTAGGCTGGATCTGCTTTTTAATTGCGACAATAACTTATGTTTTAACCTTAGAGCCCTCTGCCAGTTTTTGGGATTGCGGCGAGTTTATCGCATCAGCATTTAAAATGCAAGTTGTACACCAACCGGGTGCTCCATTATTTTTAATGATCCAACGCTTCTTCTCTATTTTTGCTTTTGGCGAAACAACCAAAATAGCTTATTGGATGAATATTGGTTCTGCTATTTCAAGTGCTGCAACCATCTTGTTTTTATTCTGGACCATCACAGCATTGGCTAAAAAAACATTAATTAAAGCTGGCGAAGAATTAACAACCGCAAAATTAATCAGCATTATGGGGGCTGGCGCAGTGGGTGCCTTAGCTTATACATTTTCTGATAGTTTCTGGTTCTCTGCTGTAGAATCTGAAGTTTATGCTCAATCATCTTTATTTACTGCAATTGTTTTCTGGGGTATTTTAAAATGGGAAGCACATGCAGATGAGCCAAAAGGCGATCGTTGGTTATTATTTATTGCCTACGTAATGGGTTTATCAATCGGTGTTCACTTACTAAACTTATTAACCATACCGGCTATGGCTTTTGTTTATTATTTCAAAAGAACTGGTAAAGCAACTAGTGCAGGTATTTTTAAAACCCTTATTGTTGGTATCCTAATATTAGCAGTTGTACAATATGGTATTATTCAATATTTAGTATCATTTGGTGCCTATTTTGATCTTTTCTTCGTTAACACATTAGGATTAGGTTTCGGTACAGGTGTACTATTCTTTGCTGTTTTATTAATTGGTTTATTTGTTTGGGGTATTCGTTACTCTATTAAACACCAAAAGAAATTATTAAACTTAGCTTTAATCTCTACAGTTCTAATCATTTTCGGTTATGGTTCTTTTGCGATGATTGTAATTAGAGCCAAAGCTGATCCTAACTTAAATAACAGTGCTCCAAAAGATGCATTCTCTTTCTTAAGCTACTTAAACAGAGAGCAGTATGGCGATAGACCGCTGGGTTATGGTCCAAATTATAATTCGGAAAGAAATGGCGTTACAGAGGGGAAAACCATCTGGAGAAAAGGCGATACAAAATATGAATCGGCTGGTACGAAAAGCGAATACAAGTACGATAATAATACTTTATTGCCTCGTATGTACAGCGATGACCCAAGGCATGCTGCTTTTTACAAAGAATGGATGAATCTTGATGATAGCAAAAAACCAAATGTAGTAGATAATGCCGGTTTCTTATTCAGCTATCAAATTGGGTATATGTACATGCGCTACTTTATGTGGAATTTTGCCGGTCGCCAGAATGATGAGCAAGGACAAGGTAGTGGTTTTGAAGGCGAATGGTTAAGCGGCATTAAACCGATTGATGCCATGCGTTTAGGCGATCAAAGTCATTTACCTCCATCAACTATTGATAACAATGCTTATAATCGCTTTTTCTTCCTACCATTAATTTTAGGTTTATTGGGTGCTATTTGGCACTTTAAACGCAATCAGAAAGATGCTGGTGTTGTTGCTTTATTATTTTTCTTTACTGGTATTGCCATTGTTTTATATTTAAATCAAAAACCATTAGAACCTCGTGAAAGGGATTATGCATATGTGGGATCGTTCTATGCCTTCGCAATATGGATTGGTCTTGGGGTATTGGCTTTAAAAGAATGGTTATTTAAAAAGTTAACACCTACCAACGGTGCCATCGGTGCTACAGTTATTGGTTTATTAGCAGCCCCAACCATTATGGCAGAACAAGGCTGGGATGACCACGATCGTTCTACCAAATTAGTTGCACACGATATTGCTTTGGATTACCTACAATCTTGCGCTCCAAATGCCATTTTATTTACTTATGGTGATAACGATACTTACCCACTTTGGTACATTCAGGAAGTAGAAAATGTACGCCCAGATGTGCGTATTGTTAACTTAAGTTTATTCGATACAGATTGGTACATTAATGGGTTGAGACAAAAACAAAACGAATCTGAGCCATTGCCTATCACCATGACGCCTAAACAATATGTACAAGGCGAAAGAGATGTAATGCCTTTTGATGATTATAAAATTGCAGGTAATGTTGAGTTAAAAAACATTGTTGATTTATTATTGTCAGATAGTGCCGATGATAAAGTAGCCATGCAGGATGGTACTAAATCTAATTTCTTGCCAACTAAAAATCTAAAAATCACGATAGATCCACAGCAAGTAATTAGCACAGGAACAGTTTCTGCAGCTGATGCAGGAAAAATTGCATCAGAAATGGATTGGAAATTTAATAAAGGTTATGTAACCAAAGGTACATTAGCCATGTTTGATATCCTTGCACACAATAACTGGAAAAGACCAATTTACTTTGCTTCTACAGTTCCATCTGAGCAATATAACGGCTTAGATAAGTATTTATACAGCGAAGGTTTAGCCATGCGCCTATTGCCTTTAAAAACAGATACAACTTCTAATAAAGAAGAAAGGGAAGAGCAATTAAATACACCTGTTCTTTATAATAATGTAATGACTAAATTTAAATGGGGCAATATGAAAACTGCTACTTATTTAGATCCACAGTCATCAGACGATACTTTCATTTTTACTAACCTTTTCACCAGCTTAAGTGGAAGCCTGATTAAAGAAGGTAAAACTGCTGAAGCTAAAAAGGTAATTGATAAATATTATGAGGTAATGCCTGATAAGTTTTATGGAATTCGTACGGTAGTAGTTAAGTTCTACCTTGCAGAAAATCTTTATAAACTTGGTGAAATTGCAAAAGCGAATGATATTATGACCAAATCAGGTGATTATATCAATAAAGAATTAACTTACCTGGCTGATATTTCACAATCGAAAGGTACGCTTACAGGTTCTCAAAATGTTCAAACAGGATTGTATTATCTTGATAGAATGATTAGAACAAGTAAAGCTGCCGGACAAACCAAAGTGAGTACACAGCTGGAGAAAATATTTGCTGGTTTAGAAAGCAGGTTATCGGTTTACTACCCACAACAACCACAGCAATAAAATAATTAAAACAGTTTAAAAAGCTTTGCATTAATTTGCAAAGCTTTTTTTATGGGTTAACGCTTTGGATTAGCCTGCTTATCGTGATAGAATGATAAGTTTTATAAAACATGAGGGTAAGTCTTTAAGGATTTTAAATCCTTGTTATTTTAAGTTCGACATGCCCTGCGGAACATATCGAACAGCCAATATCGAACAGCCAAAAACAGCCAAAACATTCATTATTAAAATGCACGATCTCGTGAAGAGAAATCCATAAAACAAAAAATCCTCTAGGAATTAACTTAGAGGATTTTTTATTTTAAATGATTATTTATTATTCATTTACAACACCCATTGCACAGAATTTATCAATTCGTTGTTCAATAAGTTTGTCTGTTTTTATTTTACCTAATGATTTTAAATCATCAATAATCTGATTTTTCAACGTTTGCCCCATTAATTCAGGGTCTTGGTGTGCACCACCAAGTGGCTCTCTGATAATGCCATCAATCAACTTATTTCCGAACATATCATCAGAAGTTAATTTTAAGCATTCAGCTGCTTTTTCTTTAAAATCCCAGCTTCTCCACAAGATAGAAGAACAAGATTCAGGAGAAATTACGGAGTACCACGTATGCTCAAGCATATAAACTTTATCGCCAATACCTATACCCAAAGCACCACCAGAAGCACCTTCGCCAATAATAATACAAATAATTGGAACTCTTAGTACAGACATTTCCAACAAGTTTCTGGCAATTGCCTCCCCTTGTCCGCGTTCTTCAGCTTCCAAACCTGGGTAAGCTCCCATTGTATCAATAAAAGAAACTACAGGTTTGTTAAATTTCTCGGCTAAACGCATTAAACGTAAAGCTTTGCGGTAACCCTCAGGGTTAGCCATACCAAAATTACGATACTGGCGCTCTTTTGTGTTTTTACCTTTCTGGTGGCCAATAACCATTACAGTTTGACCATTAATTGTAGCAAAACCACCTATAATTGCTTTATCATCCTTAACGGTTCTATCACCATGTAATTCAATAAAGTCATCACAAATCATATTGATGTAATCAAGTGTTTGTGGCCTATCAGGATGGCGGCTCATTTGAACCTTATTCCAACCCGTTAGGTTATTATATAGATTTTTAGTGGTTTCATCTAATTTACCATCAAGTTCCTCTAAAGTGGCAGACATATCTACCTTAGTCTTTTCGGCAACTTGCTTAACCTTTTCTATTTGCTGAACTAAATCGGCAATAGGCTTTTCAAAATCGAATGATGTTTTTATTTGCTGCATAATTGGGTCACAAAAATAAGTAATTATTTTTAGTTTGAGCTAACAGTTTTTTTATTCAAATTTTTAGAAGAAAATAAAGCGCAAACTTAAATGTTTTTTTGGAAAGCAATTACAGTTGTTATTTGGCTGGTTTCTGCCCCGCTATTCCTGCTGCCATAAATATGGCATTCGTACTATCGGGTTTAAATAAGGTGGGTTTATACAACTAACGGGAGTTTTTATTGCAGGCTGCTTTATCTTAGCCCTGATTGAAGCGGTATCTTCCGATTTTTCATCGGAAATTTAGCGGAAAGTAGGTGTAGCTTTCTAAAAAGCAAAAAACCTGCGCTCCAAAACAAAAAAAGGTCTGACGCTTACGCCAGACCTTTTTATTTTTTTTAAAACTTAGCGGGTTCGCCAGCTTTCGGAAGTGCTTTTTTAATAAAATCTCTAATATGGCTATTTGCCGTTTTAAGATCTTCCTTTCTCAAATACATCATGTGCCCACTCCTGTACCCTTCCCAACTCATTCTATCTTTTAACTTGCCGGCCGCATCCAATTGCCACATGCTGTATTTTGCGTTAAAATAATCGCAAGCACCATCATAATAACCAGATTGAACCAGCAAATGCAAGTATGGATTTTGCGCCATTGCCTGTCTCAAATTATCTCCGGTTCTATTTCCAGTGTTATCCCAAGGATAAACAGAGCCGAACATATTGTATTTTAAATCAGTTTTATAGTTCAGTTCATTTCTGATGTACATATTAATTGCCGGCGTAAAAGAGTGTAACCACGATGTAAGTTCTGCATTATAATCTGGTCCATCACCCGCAGCCATTTTATCTAAGCCTCTATACCTCGAATCCAAACGACCAACGGTAAAACCCTTATCGCGCAGTAGTTCTTTCCAAAAGAAATTTGTCGGCACATCCAAATTATATTCAAGAATAACCTTTTCAGAAAGACCAGAATAACGAGCCATTTTTGCGGCTATAGATTTCTTTTTATCCTCGCTTAGTGTACTCCCCTGCGCAATTGCAGGAATTAATTCATTAATAGTAAAAGTTTCAACTTCGGGCAACATCGCTGTTAAATCTTTGTTTTGTAAATCTGCAGATAAAGCTTTATGGTACCATGCAGTAGCGGCAAAATAAGGCAAACGTAAAGCAGCATCAACAGGTCCGCTTCTTTCTATTCCCAATTCTGTTGGTGAAACCAAAACCACCCCATTTAAGTACATCCACTGGTTGTTTTGCAGTTCCAAAGCCAAGCCCGAAACTCTTGTTGTTCCATAACTTTCGCCAATTAAAAATTTGGGTGATGCCCAACGGTTATTACGTGTTACGAAAGTATTAATCCACTCTGCCAGATACTTGATATCTGCCTTTACCCCAAAAAACTTGTTTGTGGGCACATCTTTACTGGTGGCTCTAGAATAGCCTGTGTTTACAGGATCTACATATACAATATCGGCTACATCTAAAATAGAATAAGGATTTTCTTTATAACCATATGGCTGCATCGGATAACCTTCATCATCAATATTTAAAACAACAGGACCTGTATAAGCAATGTGCATCCATACCGATGCAGAACCTGGGCCTCCATTAAATGAAATAACTAAGGGACGTTTTTCTCTATTCTGAACATCACTTCTTTCATAATAAGTATAAAATAAACCTGCAATTGGTTTCCCATCTTCATCCCAAACGGGTAAAGTTCCTGTAGTAGCTTTATAAGGCACCGCTTTTCCTTCAATAGTTACACTATGGCTGGTAATTACTGTGCTTTCTACTTTAATTGCACGCTCGTTTGCGGTTGGCTTTGATTCTTCTTTTGGAGTAGCTAGAGGAACTGGAGCTTGCTTAGCATCTGTTTTTTCTGATCGCTGCTGCGCTTTAACTAATAAACTGGAACATAGAATAATAGTGAGTATAAATTTTAGTTTCATAAAGTTTGGTTTGATTTATAAAGATCAAAAAAAGCAGCCTTTATGTTGAGATTGATTTGAAATTGTTACGAATAAAAAACGGCAGACACTTTACAGCGCCTACCGTTATCTCGGGATGTGAGGGTAAAATCTTTATTTATCCCACCAAACTCTGCCGGTCAGATTATCGCCACCCGGTACAGCTGCTGAGGCTACTGAATAATTGGCTCCATTTTTAGCAGCTTCTTCCAAAGGATAAGGGAAACGGCGAGGAATGGTACCATTTGTTGCATTGCCCGAATATACAACAGGTGTTAATGCAGGGAAACCAGATCTGCGCCAGTTAGACCATGTTTCATAAAAATCAAGCATAGTATTGGTGTGTATCCAATATTGGGTATTAATCATTTGCAAACCTATTGCTGCATTATATGGGTTTGATGCCACATATGCATCAGCAACGGATTGATTAATTGCCATATTTGCGTCGTACTGTGCTAAAAAAGTAATAGCGGATGATACTCCACTGGCATAATGTGTAGTTGCCGAACCGCCAACACCCCATCTTTGAGCAGCTTCTGCCAACAACAATTCGCTTTCCGAATAGGTTAATATAAAGGTTACGCCATCTTTTTTAATCATTCCTGGGTTTGGAGAAGAATAAGCAGGAAATGAAGTATAAGATGGATCCTGACGTACATCTTTACCAGCAATTCCACTTAAATCTTTACCGTTTGGCATACCTTTTTGATCTGAAGGATTTGAACTGTAATTCGAGTTTTGCACCTTGCTATTTTCATCAAGATAAAGGTTGGTAACAGCTACTTTACCTAAACGTGGATCGTTGGTTGCTTTTAAAGCATCGATAAAAGTTTTAGACCATTTTACGTAGTAATTTTCTTGTCCACCATCACCTTGCAAAACCTGGCTGTTTCTATTTTGCGTAACTCTTGATCCTGCTACATCATGTTTAACAAACGCATTATCATCATTATTTAACATGGTTTTGCCAACAACTTTTGTAGCATACGCTTTAGCTGTATTTTCATCTGCTTTTGTTAAACGCATGGCTATACGCAACATTAATGTATTGCCAAAACGTTTCCATTTGTTAATATCACCTTTATAAATTACGTCTCCTGTTACTTTATCACCATTAACATCTAAAGCGGTAGTTGCTTCATCAACTTCTTTCAATAAATCGGTGTAAATGGCTTGTTGCTGATCATATTTAGGTGTTAAATTACCTGTATAATAGCCTGTACCAGCCTCAGAGTAAGGCACATCACCATATAAATCAGTGAGACGCTCAAAAACCAGTGCTTTCCATAAACGAGATACTTGGCGAACGTTATTATATTTTGCCACGCCCTTGGTTGATTCTACAGCATCAGCTATAGGTTTAACCTGCTCTATATATGCGCCCACGGTAGAAGTTCCCCAATAGGCTGCGGTATAACCTGGGTTTAGCAAATATTTATCACCTGCCCAATAGCTTATTACAGTGGATAAACCCTGCATCATGGTTGATGAGTAGATTAAATTTCCTCGCCATGTGTCATAAGCAAAATCGATACTACCTGTATAAGCCAATTGTGATGAGGTTAACAAGTAATTTGGGTCAAAAGTAGAAGTGCCATAGGCAGATGGATTGGTATTAATATCTTTAAAATCTTTGGTACAAGCCGAAATAAATAAAATACCGGATAGTAACAGGCTATATTTCTTTAATATGTTCGTTTTCATTGTTTTGTCTGTTTAAAATTAAAACTTAACACTAAGGTTTACACCAAATGTTCTAACCGGTGGTACTCCACCTAACTCCAATCCTGGAAAAGTAGCGTTGTAGCTAGATTCAGGATCAATATTATCCGTCTTTTTCATCAGGATAAATAAATTACGACCAACAAGGCTTACGTTTAATCCTTGGATCTTGTTATTAAACATTTTCGCTGGGAAGTTATAACCCAGTGTCATTTGCCTGAATTTTATAAAACTGGCGTCTTGTACAAATTTGCTCGATGCATAATTGGCATCATTCAAATAATAAGTTGCCGCATTTGTACCAGATGATGGTGCATCAAGTGCTTCACGATTAGGCAACGTATTTTGGTGTAAACCAAACACATAACCATAATAATCTGTAGCAGAAAATACTTTTCCGCCCCATTTACCATCAATTAAGAACGATAGAGTTGCTCCTTTGTAATTAAATTCGTTGTTCCACCCCGCAAACCATTTGTTGTAAGCTGATCCGTAAGCTTTTAATTCGTTAAGGGGTTGGCCTGTGCCATCTCTTAAAATGTTTCCAGCACCATCATATTTGTAATCATAAGCCATAACTTGAGCTGCGGCTTTACCACGAATATTTTGCAAGAAACCTACGCCTGATCTGGAAGTTGCTAAAAGTTGTGCATTAACTCCATCGGCCAGTGATAGTACTTTGTTATCATTATATGATCCATTTAAAGAAGATGTCCATGTAAAATCCTTACTTTTTATAACCTGACCTGATAATAATAACTCCAAACCTTGGTTTTTAATTTGTCCGGCATTTAAAACGGCTCCGCTGTAACCTGTAGAACTAGATGTAGTTACAAAAGAAATTTCATCTTTAGATAATTTCCTGTACCAAGTAAAATCGAAACTTAAGCGATCGCCAAATAAGCGCATTTCTGTACCTATTTCTAATTCTGTAGCTTTTGAAGGTCTTAATGAAGTATTTGGAATATTAACATTGGTAATTGTTCCAAGAGGAGCACCATTTAAACTTTCACTTCTAAAAGCATAGGCTAATATGGTTTGATAAGGATCAGTTGCCTGCCCTACAACAGCATAACCAGCTCTTAATTTACCAAAGCTTAGGAAAGAAGGCTTCCATAATTCTGAAAACACAAATGATCCACTTACTGATGGGTAAGTAATATAAAGTTTGTTATCCTTTCCAGGTGTAGCTAGTGTAGAAAACCAATCGGTACGCAAACTTCCGTTTAAGTAAAAAATATCTTTATAAGCTAAATCAAGTGTTCCGTAAACGGATTGAGTTTCGCTAACGGTTTCTACATATGCTACAGATTTGTTTTTTGCATTTAGAATATTGTATACACCAAAGATGGCAAAATCAGTTCCGCTATTGGTAATTTGGCGCACATTGGTTCTTCTATAACTTGCCCCAATGTTTGGAGTAACAGAAAATTCATCGTTCACTTTAAAAGACTTCCCTACCAAACCGTCAACATTTAAATCGGCAAATTTGGTGGCTTGTTCTGCTATTTTACCTGGAGCATAGTAGGCTGTACCCGATGGGACAACATTTGTATACGAATCTGTATAAGCATCTCTTCCGGCACGACCTTGCAAAAATAAACCGTTATCGAAGGTATACTTTGCATTAAATGAGCTAATTAAACGATCGCGTTTGGTGTTATTTACAAATTCATTTGCAGCAAACCATGGGTTGGTGGCGTAAGCATTTCCTTTGTTGTATTGAATTTCGTTGCCGTTGGCATCTTTCCACGGTTTTAGATCGTTTACATTTACACTGGTTGGTAAAAAGGCAACGTTATAGTTTGCGTTACCCGCCCCATCAGAAACCATTGGTCTGTTTTTAGCCTGCTCCAAAATGTAATTCATTCTAGCGTCAATTGTTAAGCGCTTAATTGGGTTAAAAGTACCAGTGAGGTTAAAAGATTGCCTGTTTAAGCCTGAGTTTGGTACAACGGATGTGTTGTGAACATCATTTGCCGATAAGCGGATAGTTCCACCATCAAAGCTTTTATTTAAGGCTAAGGTATTAGACCAAGTGCCTCCTGTACGGTAAAAATTTTCGATATTATCTTTTTGTGCTGTATATGGTCTGGAAACTCCATCAAACTGAACTACGTTAGAGCCATCTAGTTTTGCGCCCCAGCTTGATCCGCCAACCTGTGCTGCCGCAGCTGCATCAGTTGGTTTTATGCCATTTGCACCCTGCCCATACACATATTGCCAATTAGTTCTATCCATTACCTGCTCAGCAACGTAGTTGGTATTAAATTCTATACTATTACCTTTACCGCTTTTTGTAGTAATTAAAATTACCCCAGCTTTGGCTCTATAACCATACAATGCAGATGCGGCAGCACCTTTTAATACAGAAATGCTCTCGATATCATCAGGATTTAAATTTCCAATAGCGTCGCCCAAATCTGGTGCATTATCATATTGATTACCAGAATTACCATTAGCGTTTGGGTTATTTAAACCAACAGGTTTATTTTCCATTGGCACACCATTAATTACATATAATGGTTGATTGGTTTGACTTAAACTGGAAACACCACGAATTGTAATGCTTGTTGCTGCACCTACCCCACCAGATGTAGAGCTTACATCTAAACCTGCAACTTTACCAACTAATGAATTGGCTACATTATTTTCACGAGCCTGGGTTAAGGTTTCGCCACTAACTTGTGTTACCGAGTAACCCAAAGCTCTTCTTTCTTTCTTAATGCCCAATGCTGTTACCACTACATCAGTAAGTTGCTTGGTATCTTCTATTAAAACTATTTGTACATTGGTTTGGGTGCCAATTGGTACTTCACGAGTTTGAAAGCCTGCGTAAGAAACGACTAGAATAGCATTTTCTGGTGCATTTAGCGTAAATTTTCCATTTATATCGGATGATGTACCAATACCCGTTCCTTTTACGCGGATGGTTGCTCCAGGCAATGTACCGCCCTGTGCATCTTTAATTACCCCGGTTATGGGTACTTCTTTGGCTCTGCTTATTACAATTAAGCCTCCATCTGATATGGAATATTTTAGGTTAGTTTTGTTTAAAATTGCTGCTAAAACATCAGTAACCAGCGTATTTGTTACGGTTATACTCACATCCTTATTAACAGGAACATAAGAAGAGCTGTAAACAAAATGATAACTGCTTTGCTGCTCTATAATTTGTAAAACCTTTGCCAGTTTTGTTTTCTTTACATCAAGAGAAATTTTTTCCTGAGAAAAAACCGATGCAGAAACATTAAGGCAAGTAATGAGAACCACAATACAGGCTAGTTTCATTAGCATGATAAATTTTAAGAACGTCCTGAATCCGGACCGCTCTTGCAGTAAGTAATAATAAATCATATTTTTGTTTTTTTGGTTGCGTAGTTATTTGACAGCGATCTGTTTGCGCATGAGCTGTCATTAATTAAATCAAAAAAGAATTTTAAAGGGCGGTGCGTCAACACCGTCCTTTTTTTTCTTACTTTGATATGGTTACTTCATTTCCTTTTATCTCATATTTAAAATATTCTACATTTTGTAAAGCTTTCAAGGCATCTTCTAAAGTTTCGTGACTAAATGTTGCCGTAAAGCGGTATTTTTCTATTTGTTTATCTTTAAACTGAATGTTAACGCCAAACCATTTTTCTAATGCACCTTTTATCTCGGCAAAGTTTTGATCGTAGATTTCAATTTTTCCTTTTGTCCATGCTGTTTCAACAATAGAACTATCCTTAATTAAGGTATAATGATTGATGGTAATTTCTGGGCGGCTTGCAGTTGGCTTTAACAGTTTATGATTTTCCTTTAATGGTGCAATTTTATAAAAGGTAACTTTCTGGCTTGGTTTTAGGGTAATCATGCCTCCATTACCATTTACGGCTTCCATTGTAATTAAGCCTCTAATTAAAGTTGCTTCTGATGTATTTTCATCTGGGTAGGCTTTAACATTAAAAGATGTACCTAAAACATTAATGTTAAAATCATCCGTATGTACCTTAAATGGTTTATCCTTATTGTGTACTACATCAAAAAATGCCTCTCCCGTTAATTTTACTTCCCTAACTTTATCATTAAAATCTGCATCAATTGATAAAGAACTTTTAGCATTTAGTAATACAATAGAACCATCGGGCAGGGAAACTTTTTTACGCTCGCCACTTTTGGTGCAAAATACTTGCGCTTTTAACTCTGTAGGATTTACTTTTTCAAAACCATAATTGCGATATAAAAAAACAGCTCCAGCAATTAAAACAATAGCGGCAGCCACTTTTAACCATAGGTAGTTTTTATAAACTTTTAAGGGCTTATCTGCATTAAATTCTTTTTTAAAGGTATCTAACTGGTTATTTAAGGCTCGTTTATTTCCACTTAAGATTATAAATAATCTTTTGGCTTCCATAATTACACTTTCCTGTTCGGGATGGGTTTTAAGATATTTTTCCCAGTAATCTACACAAAGTTGGTCTGTGCCCGAACAGTATAACTGAAAAGTATTATCAACAAGAAAGTCTTCTGCATTGAATTGACTTCGATCGATCATTATTATTTGGCTTTTATATATCAGTGCCCAAAAGGTTTACTTTTTCCTAAAGAAATTTTAACTTTTTTTTAACGTACATGAAAAAAGAGGAATAAAGAAGGGTTTCTTGGTTAAATTTTGCCAAAGAATCACGAAATAACACAGAATTTAAAAGGATCGCTTTAAGCTTTAAGTTCTTTCCTTAAAACTTTAAGCGCATCGTAAATGGTATTATAAGCAGTTTTAATAGTTTGATTGGTTTGCTCAGCAATTTGCTCATAGCTCAATCCATCAAAAAACTTGAGATGAATTAATTGTTTTTGTCGAAATGTTAGTTTATCGAGGGCACTTTTAAGTTGAAACCTAACCAGCTCATCGCTTTGTACCTTTACAATAAATTCTTCATAACTCATTTCCATCCAATCGCCCTCTGCACCTGCATTAAATAAGGCATCGTTAAGCTTGCGCTTACGCTCTAAAATACGCAGTAATTTGCGCTTTAAAAATGTTCTTAAATAGGCTTCAACGTTATCAACGCGGTTTAGAGTTTCATGTTTTTCCCAAATGGTGGTAAAAACTAAATCGGTTGCTTCACTCGAAATATCCGAATCGGCGCAAACTCTTATACCGAAATTAACAAGTGGATAGTAAAGTTCTTTGTAGAGATCAAAAAAGGCATCTTTGTCGCCGGTACGTAGTCGTTCCCATAATAGGTGATGCGCTAATTTGTTGTTCATTTTTTGATTAGAGATTAAGACAATATTAACTAAAATCAATCAAAATATTATGAGTAAATGAAATTAAAAAGCACATACTTAACTATTCTGGTTTAAAAAAATCATTAAACTACATTTGCTGTGTAACTTTTTTTTAAAACGGTCGACTTATCATGCAAATCCTTAAATTTTGAAAAAGACAGCATTAGAAATAGAGTTTGAAGCCAATGTTAAAACATACAAACTGCTGATTTATAAGATTTGCAGAATGTATGTAAACAGTCACGACGATATACAAGACCTTTATCAAGATATTATTATCCAGCTGTGGAGATCGTATCCGAAGTTTAGAGGCGAGTCTAAATTTAGCACCTGGCTCTATCGAATTGCAATTAATACTGCATTAACCAATTTCAGAAAGCAAAAGCGTTCAATTCAAACTACTGATGTGGAAGTTCAAAAGATTGAAATACCTGATAACGTTACTGATGGAATAAAGGAAGAGCAGCAGCAACAATTATACACTGCAATTCAAGCTTTAAACGATGTTGAAAAATCTATCGTGATGCTTTACCTAGAAGATAAATCATACGATGAAATGGAAGAAATTTTAGGAATTAGCAATGCCACCCTTCGGGTAAAAATGAATAGAATTAAAGACAAATTAAGAACCCTTACCAACAACAAATAATATGGAATTAGATAGCTTAAAAAATAGCTGGAATAGTGTTTCAGTAGATTTAAACCGCAATGAGTTTGACATAATTACAACAACAAAAAAAGAAATGCAAACTCCTTTAACTGCCTTAAAAAAGATAGCCAAAAAGCAAACTCTGGTACTGCCAATAATTTTTGGCTTTTTAGTGGTTATGACGACTTCAGTACCCGAAATGAAAACTCAATTATTAATTTGGATGGCTTTTATTGTGCTACCTTTAACAACAATTTACTATTACTTTAACCTTAAAATGATCCGCGAGTTAGAGGAAACCAATGGTACAGTAAAAGGCGATTTACAAAGAAAAGTGAGCCGATTGGTAAAGAGTAACAACATTTACCTTATCCTAACTAGGGTTATATTTGTAGCACTTATAATACTAATAGAAGTTATTTTACGTAATAATAGAATGGATTTGGTAGTGGACCTGAAAGCACTAAAGTCAATAATTTTACCCTTAAGGTTGCTGATTTATGCTGGTGTAATTGGTATACATTATATTTTAAGCAGATATACTTTTAATTTATACTTTGGCAAGTATTTAAATCATTTAAAATCTTTATTGAAAGAAATGTAGTAAACTTCTATTTCGGTACGCATTAACGATCAAATTAAACCTGATTACAGCGGCATTCCGATTTTTTTCTATCGGGATATAGCGGAAAGCAGGAACCAATTTTCATCAGAACTACAGACTTTGCTTTCCAAAAAAATAAAATAAATATTTGGAAATGAACGGACAGATGCATTTGGCTTAATGAAGTCCCGCTCCCATTTCTGCCCAAATGAAATATTTTGGCATCCACTCAGATCGGGTTTAGATACAGTGGGGAAACCTGAAAAGAGAGATTACTTTAAAGCACAATTCTTAATCCGTTTGCAATGACGATTTAGAAGAAAAAAATGAAGTGTTTCGAAATTCTATTTCGGTACGCATTACGATCAAATTAAACCTGATTACAGCGGCATTCCGATTTTTTTCTATCGGGATATAGCGGAAAGCAGGAACCGATTTCCATCAGAACTACAGGCTTTGCTTTCCAAAAACTTAATATAAATATTTGGAAATGAACGGACAGATGCATTTGGCTTGATGAAGACCGGGTTTTGGCTAAAATAATTGCCCTGCCAATTGCATAATCATCATTTCGCAATTAGCAGGGCAAAATTATTTTCCTACTTCAATGCTGTTTTACTAAAAATATGATACTCGCCCGGAGCTAATGTGGAAGTATATGTATTTGTTGTTAAGTTAATACTACTCCCGAAAGCATCAATCCAATTGCCCGATGCTCCAAAATCTATATTGGTGGGTTGTGCAACTACATCAAAATTACCGACTACAAAAACAGTGTTTGCGGCATCTGTAAGCTTAATATATTTTATGCCACCTGCTAAATTATAGGTTGATGTTGTTGAGTTAAAAATACTATTGTTCTTTTTTAGTTTAATTAATTTGGTATACACATCATACAATGCCTTTCTATTTACATCACTTAAGTAATCCCATTTAATTGGTTTTTCACCTGTTCTGCCATTAAAATTTATGCTAATATCGTAACCAAGCTCCCCAAATTGCCAAATCATTTTTGGGCCGGGGATACTTAACATAAATGCCGCAGCCATTTCTTCTCTCTTTAATGATGTTTGCAAATTGTCTTTAATCATGTAATTACCTGATGCATTACCATAATTGATGTTTTTAAATGTCAGGCGTTCTTCATCATGGCTTTCTATATAACCAACCAGGTTTTCTGACTTACTGAAACCATGGTTGGCATAAAAACCCCAAGAAAAATCAGACTTACCAAGCCAGCCCATTGTGGCTTCGTTCATGTTATAATTCATATTATTCCAAAGCATCATACCATCATCTGCTAAAACTTTTTCTTCGGTTGCATCAGCGAAGTGCTCTAAAATCACATAAAAGTTATTGGGATCTATGCTTTTAATATAATTATTGTAATCTTTCCAAATTGCAATTCTACTTGCATCGTAGGCGGCAAATGAGGCATCATCAGTAGAAGTTTTTTGAGTAAAACCTTTAGAAAGGTCGAACCTAAAGCCATCAATTTTATATTGTTGCATCCAGAATTTGATCACATTTTTGGCAAAATACTTTGTGGCTGCACTTTCGTGATTAAAATCGTAGCCTACATTATAAGGGTGCTTGGCATCTACATTGAACCAAGGGCTATCTGATGTTGGTTTTGTACCATCAAAATATAACTGTACCATTGGCGATTGACCGAAGGAATGATTTAAAACCATATCCATAATTACAGCGATACCTTTTCCATGGCATTCATCAATAAAATTTTGAAGCGCTGTTTTAGTTCCATAATATTTGTCGGGTGCAAAATAAAACGATGGATTATAGCCCCAGCTTAAATTTCCTTCAAACTCATTAATGGGCATAAGCTCTATGGCATTGATACCTAAGTTGCTTAAATAATCTAATTTAGCTAGGGTAGATGCGTAATTATGATCGTTAGTAAAATCTCTTATTAACAGTTCATAAATTACCAGGTTATTTTTATCCGGACGGATAAAGCTGGTATTTTTCCACGTATAAACTGGCTGGTTGGCTTGCATAATACTTACTATACCCGTGGTTTTACCTGATGGATAGGTTTTTAAATTCGGGTAAGTTGCAGCGGAAATATATTTATCATTGTCTTCATCTAAAATTTTTTCGCAATAAGGATCAGCCACTTTTAAACTTCCATTTACCAGAAACTGATAAGCATATTCTGTTGATGGATTTAGATTATCAATTTGCACCCACCAGTAATTTCCATCGCTTGTTTTTTTCATAACAGATGCGGAGGATGACCAGTTATTAAACTCACCGATTAAAGAAACAGAAGTTTTACCTGGTGCGTATAAGGTTACAATTGCAGATGTTCCATTATTTATAAATGCAACACCATCTTTTGCGCCTGCTGGCAACTCTGTTGGTGGCGTAACCACTGGGCCATCATTACTTACCTTTTTGCAGGCACTATTTAAAATGATAAGAAACAGAAAGAAATAAATAATTTTTTTCATGGTATAAATTTGGTTAGGTAAAGGCAATAACATTCCAATATTGCCAATTTTACAGGTTGACAATTGAAAAAATCATTAAATAAATTATAAAGAAATTGCCCGCTTTTTAGGCGGGCAAAAATGTATGCTATTAAACTGCTCTATCTTCCTCTACTTCGAGTTTTGCGGTAAGCGTTGGATCAGTTTTTTTAGGCTCGCGAATAAAAACATAGCAGATTAATGCGGCAAGAATCATTAAACCACCACCAAGTTGTACGGCTAAAAGTCTATCATTATTTAAAACATTACGCATTAACCAGCCAAAGCCTAATGAGGCAATAATTTCTGGCAATACGATAAAGAAATTGAAAATACCCATATAGATACCGATTTTATCTTTGGGTAGCGAGCCACTTAACATAGCGTAAGGCATAGAAAGAATACTTGCCCAGGCAATTCCTACCCCCGTCATACACAGGTAAAGCATATTTTTATCGTGCACCCACGCTACGCTAATTAAACCTATTGCGCCACAAATTAAGCAAAGTGCATGGGTAGTTTTACGACCTAGGGCATCGGCAATTTTAGGTAATATCAAGGCAAAAAGAAATGTAATTACGCTATAGTATGCTAATGTTAAACTGCCAAAATCGGCTCCATGCGCATAAATAGGGTCGCTTGCATCTTTACCGCCAAACACATTTACGGCAACAGCTGTGGTGTAATAAAACCACATTAAAAATAAGCCTGGCCAGGTAAAAAACTGCACTAAAGAAACAATCTGCATTCTTTTAGGCATATTCATTAGTGCATTAAAAATTTCTCGGGCACCGCCTCCAAATCCCTTATTACTTTCTAAAACTTTTTCTTTAAAATCAACATCTTGTGGCGGATATTCTTTTGTAGTAAAAACCGTCCATAATACTGCGGCTAAAAAGAAGAATGCTCCAATATAAAAGGAGAATTTAACGTTTTCAGGAATGCTACCTTGCTCTGCTGTATTTGTTAAATGAAAAACATTGTTCATAATCCACGGTAAAGCGGAGGCAACACTACCACCTAAACCTATCATCATGCTTTGCATAATAAAGCCACGGTTTACTTGGCTATCTGGCAATTTATCGGTAACAAATGCCCTGAAAGGCTCCATTGCAATGTTTCCAAAAACATCTAAAATCCACAATAATCCTGCAGCCATCCACAATACACTACTGTGTGGCATAAAAATTAAGGCAATACTACTTACAATGGCACCTACTAAAAAATATGGTCTTCTTCTACCCCATTTTGGGTGCCACGTTCTATCACTTAAATAACCAATAATTGGTTGCACCAGCAGCCCGGTTAAAGGTGCAGCTAAAAACAATAAAGGAACCTGATCAGGGTTGGCACCGAGATTTTCATAAATACGCCCCATATTGGCACGTTGCAAATCCCATCCAAATTGTATTCCGAAGAAACCGACACTCATATTGATGATTTGTACTAGCGTTAGTTTCGGATTCTCAAATATTGTTTTCAAACTCATTATATTGGTTTAATTTTTTTAAGCAAAGGTTTTTAAAATTCTATTACTTGTGCGGTAACGGGTGTTAATTTTACGGGAATGCTTGTTCCTGCAGGAATATTTAATTTAATATCCGTTAACAAATCAGTTACTCTGGATGATGATTTTACTTTTAAAATTTCATCTGGAATTTCGATGTTGGCTTCCATTGTTTGGTTACGATCAAAGTTAGCCACAACTAATAAACGTTGCTTACCAGAATATCGGATAAATGCATACATACGATTGTTCATGTTTCCGGTTTGTGGCACTTCAAAAATATCACCATTTAATACCGCGTCGCTTGTGGTGGTTACTTTAAGCAATTGCTGATAGTAATCTCTTAACTTTTGCTGATCGCTATTAAGTTTTTTACCGTCAAATTTACCTCCATTCATCCACTGTTGGTGTGCGGGTACCCCCCAATAATCAAATATAGTGGTACGGTTATCATCACCGCCAAAACCCTCCGCTCCTTTTCCGGGTTCGCCAACTTCTTGTCCAAAATAAAGCATAACAGGACCTTTACCCAAAGTTGCCGAAACTACCATTGCAGGTAAAGCCAATTCGGCCTTGCCTGCAAAACCTGCTGATGCGATACGTTCTTCGTCGTGGTTTTCTAAAAAGCGCAACATATGATCGCCAAAACCAGCGCTTTCTACTTGCCAAACGTGCTTAATATCCTTTACATCTGCGGTTGGTTCGTTCCTGATTAATTTCTTCAATCCGTCGTAAAGTCCAACTTTATCATACAGGTAATCAAATTTCCCTTCATTAAGGTATTGTTTGTAAACCTGCGGATTATAAGCTTCGCCAATAAAGATAATTTTTGGATTAATGGCTTTAACCTGTGGAATAACCCAATTCCAAAAAGCAATTGGAACCATTTCTGCCATATCACATCTAAAACCATCTACACCTTTATTTGCCCAAAAGCTTAAAATATCCTTCATTTTAAGCCAAACAGGTGGTATTGGATCAAAATGTTGTTGTTCTCCTGATTGATAATCAACTCCATAATTTAACTTAATGGTTTCATACCAGTCATCATATTTTGGTTGTGCTGCAAAAACATTATTCCCTGTAGCTTTCGCAGGGTTTTCATCAAACTTACCATCTTGCAAAGCAGAAATAGGTGTTTGTTTAGGTGCTTCAACTGGAACAACAAAAGGCTGTTCTGGGATATAATAAAAATCGTTATTAGTGCTAAATGCTTTTGTAACATCATCCATTGCGCCAAAATCTACCGCGTTAGCAGGCTTGGCGTATGAGTGGTAACTTCTGGCTACATGATTGGGAATAAAATCTATAATAACTTTTAAATCTTTTGCGTGTGTTCTTTTCAACAAAGATTCAAACTCCTGCATCCGTTTTTTAACATCGACAGCTAAATCTGGGTCAACATCATAATAATCTCTAATGGCGTATGGCGAACCTGCACGACCTTTTACTACATCTGCATCATCAGGCTTAATTCCAAAGGCCGAATAATCGGTTAAGCTTGCATGCGCCAGTGCGCCTGTATACCAAACGTAATTTACATGTAATTGCTTAATCCCATCAAGTGCTTTATCGGTTATATCGTTAAACTTACCGCTACCATTTTGCTCAATTGTGCCGTATGGAATGTTGGTTGTTTTTTTATTTCCAAATAATCTTGGCAGCAATTGATAAATCACGATTTGCTTATCGTTCATTGTTGTGTTATTTTTTTGTGCGAAAGAAGATAATGAAGCGAATAGAAAGAGTGCGGACAAAAACCAAACCAATGCCTTAAAATTGCTTCGTTCAGCACAATAACGATTTATTAAAAAATCTGAGCTTCTATCTTCTTCCGCAAAACCTTTTACTTTTATCATACTAATTCAGCGTTGTTTACTTCAATTTCGGTGTTTCCGGCTAATTTGTATTGCTGGTTTCTAATACCGATTTCAAGATCTACGTTTCCGCTATTTTTAATGCTAATTCCGTTTTCTGTAATTTGAACTTTTAAAGTTGTACCTCTAAATCCAATAGTAAACGAGAATGACTTCCATTTTTCTGGTAAGAAAGGATTAAATTGTAATTTATCATTGCGCACTCTCATACCTGCAAAACCTTCAATTACACTCATCCATGTACCAGCCATTGAGGTAATGTGTAAACCATCTTCGGTATCGTTATTATAATCATCAAGATCCAAACGTGCCGTACGAAGATAAAATTCATAAGCTCTGGCTTCATCATTTAATTTGGCGGCTAAAATACTGTGTACGCAAGGCGATAATGAACTTTCGTGAACGGTGCGTGGCTCATAAAAATCAAAGTTGCGCTTTAAGGTTTCTAAATCATAATCTTCTTCAAAGAAATAAAGTCCCTGTAAAACATCAGCTTGCTTAATAAAGCATGAACGCAAAATACGATCCCAACTCCATTTTTGATTAATCGGTCTTTCTGTGGCAGGTAAATCTTTAACTAAAATTTGTTCTTTATCCAGGTAGCCATCTTGTTGTAAGAAAATTCCTTTTTCTTCATCAACAGGGTAGTACATTTTCTCAATAATATCTGCCCAATCGGTAAATTCGGCTTCATCAAAGTTTAAGGCTTTAACAAGTTGATTGTATTTTTCTGGCTGCTGGCTTTTAACTATATCAGCACTTTCTTTTGCATACTTTAAACACCAGGTAGCCAATGTGCTGGTGTACCAGTTGTTATTCACATTGTTTTCGTACTCGTTAGGCCCAGTTACACCGAGCATAACATATTGTTGCTTATCGCTGCTCCAGTTTACGCGTTGTTTCCAAAAACGGGCTATACCAATTAAAACTTCTAGGCCATAATCAAATAGATAACTTTGATCGCCTGTATAGCGGATGTAATTAAAAATAGCAAAGGCTATGGCGCCATTACGGTGAATTTCTTCGAAGGTAATTTCCCATTCATTATGGCATTCTTCGCCATTCATGGTTACCATTGGGTACAATGCCGCACCTTTATTAAAACCAAGTTTTTCGGCATTTTCTATGGCTTTTCCTAATTGTTTATGGCGATAAATTAATAAGTTTTTGCTTACTTCTTGTGGTGCTGTTGCTAAATAAAAAGGTACGCAATATGCTTCTGTATCCCAGTAGGTAGAGCCTCCATATTTTTCACCGGTAAAACCCTTCGGACCAATATTTAAGCGGTCATCTTTACCTGTATAAGTTTGAAATAACTGAAAAATATTGAAGCGAATTGCTTGTTGTGCTGCAACATCACCTTCAATAATAATATCACTTTCTTGCCATTTAGTTTCCCATGCTTCGGTTTGTTCTTTTAATAAAGTATCGAAACCTTTTGTGGTTGCGTTTTTAATAACCGATTTACAGTGATCTAAAAGTGAAGCTTTTGGATGGTTTTCTGACGATAAGTTGGCGGCAATTTTATATAAAGTAATTTCTTCACCTGCTTTTACATCAATAGAAAAAGTTTGACCAACATATTTCTCCTTACGGATTTCTTCTGCCTTAAAACTAATTTCTTCTGCGTTTTTAAACAGCTGGATGCTGCTTCCAGTACAAACTTCGAAAGCTGTTTTTTTGGTGCGTAAAGTTAAATATGCTTCATTTCCAGAAATTTCATCGGCTACGGCTTCCCAAAATTTCTCATCGTAGTTGCTGTCTTGGTTTTTAACATCACCATCAATAAAAGGTGTTAAAGTTAATTTTCCATCAAAATCTACAGCGGTTATATTGTATCTAATGGCGCCTACTTCATCATCAGCAATGCTACAAAAACGGGTAGATTTTACCTTAACTGTTTTCCCACTTTTTAGTTTAGCTGTAAAACTACGTTCAAGGTAGCCTGCATGCATATTAAGTACACGCTTAAAATTGCTTACTTCGGCGGTTGCTAAATCTAAGATTTCATCATCAATTTTAACTTCAATACCTATCCAATTGGCTGCATTTAAAACTTTTGCAAAGTATTCAGGGTATCCGTTTTTCCACCAGCCAACTCGGGTTTTATCGGGATAATAAACGCCAGCAACATAATTACCTGGTAAGGTTTCGCCCGAATAAGTTTCTTCAAAGTTTGCACGTTGCCCCATACGGCCGTTTCCTAAACTAAAAATACTTTCAGATATTTTATTTAAATGAGGATCAAAGCCCTCTTCAACAATATTCCACTCGTCTGCTTTAATGTAATTCTTCATAATATAGTATCAAGTAGTGGTTATAGGTATGTTAGGCGAGTGCCTTTTACCATAACCTTACTTTCTTTATAATTTCTCTAAATCTTTAACTGTTAATTTATCCAATCCGCTTACCACAACATCAGCCTCGGTAAGTACACTTTTCTCGCCAATGCCAATTGCTTTCATTCCACCATTTTTGGCGGCTTCTACCCCTGCAACGGCATCTTCAAAAACCACACATTCTTCAGGCTTGAAGCCCAAAAGCTCTGCTCCTTTTAAAAAAACTTCGGGATCTGGTTTTGATTTGCTTACCATATTTCCATCTACAATTTCATCGAAGAAATGAGCCAGATTGGTTTTTTCTAAAATAATGCCTGAGTTTTTACTTGCTGATCCTAGCGCAGTTTTATAACCCGCAATCTTAATCTCCGTTAAAAAATTAACCGTACCTGGTAAAACTTCGGCAGGGGTCATTTTGGTAATCATATCTACGTACCAAGTGTTTTTTAAGGTCGCTAGTTCTTCTTTCTCAGCATCTGTTTTAGTTACATTGCCCCAAGCTAATATTTTATTAAGACTTTCTACCCTGCTTACTCCCTTTAATTGTTCATTTTGCGTTTCCGTAAAATCGAAACCCATTGCATTTGCCAAACGTTTCCAAGCTTTATAATGATAAACTGCAGTATCTACCAATACACCGTCTAAATCAAAAAGACAAGCTTTAATTGTTGAAGTTGCCGGAAGTGTGTTTTCTTGTATTTTCATATAGTAATCAACCAATTTAAATTGGTGGGTAATGTTTAATTTAATTCTAGCACTAAGGTTGTTTTAGCAGGAACTTTAATTTCTTTTAAGTTTGTAGTGCCTCCTGTAATTACATTTTTTGCAGTGGTAAGGCCTTTAATTCTTTCTGAAAATCTTTCAGTTACTAAATTCTTCTCTTTTTCTGAAGGATTTACAATAACCATAACCGTTCCTTTTGCATCATCGTTGTAGCGGAAATACACGTACAAATCATCTTGTGGAACGTATTGCATTAACTTACCTGTTTGCAAAGCAGTACTATTTTTTCGGAAATTGGCTAGAGTTTTCACAAATGTAAACGCTTCATTCTCTTTATTTGTTCTGCCATTGGCAATAAACTTATTCTGCTTATCGCCATCCCATCCACCCGGAAAATCGGAACGGATTAAACCATCAGGATTAGAAAAGTTTTTCATTAAAATTTCTGTTCCATAATACATTTGTGGAATGCCACGCATGGTTAACAAGATAGCCATTCCTTCTTTATACTTTTCAAAATCTTCGTTTACCATTGAGTAAAAACGACTCATGTCATGATTATCTAAAAAGATGCAATTTGTATTTGGGTTTTTATAAAGAAAATCCTGTGCTAAAGTGGCGTATAAGCGGTTAATACCATCTGTCCAGCCGGTTTTACCGTTCAATCCTTCGTAAATAGCATCTTTTAAAACAGCATCCGTAATACCTTGCAAGTGTGTATCTAAGCCTCTGTTTACTGTATTGCCACCAGTAAAAAAGGCCTGACTAGCAACTGATGAAACCAATGTTTCGCCAAAAACGGATAAATTTGGAAATTCTGCATGAATTTTCATTGCCCAATCTGCCATGTAAGCGGCATCATTATAGGGATAAGTATCTAAGCGTAAACCATCTATACCTGCATACTCAATCCACCAGATGTGGTTTTGAGTTAAATAATTTTGAACGTATGGATTTGTTTGATTTAAATCGGGCATTGATGGAACAAACCAACCATCCAACATTTGTTTTTTATCGGCAGCAGATGCGTGTGGATCCATTACCGGTTGATCGCGGTAGCTGGTTTGTGTATATTTTGGCCATTGATTTAGCCAATTCTTCATTGGCAAATCTTTATAAAACCAATGTCCTGTGCCAATGTGGTTATGCACTACATCTTTAATAACTTTTAAGCCTTTTGCGTGGCAAGCTTCTACATATTGTTTGTAAAGCTCATTAGTGCCATAACGAGGATCAATTTTATAATGATCGGTTACGGCATACCCGTGATATGATGCATGTGGCATATCATTTTCTATTTCCGGTGTCATCCAAACTGTGGTAACACCTAAATCTTTTAAATAATCAAGGTGGTTAATAACCCCTTGAATATCGCCCCCATGACGGTAGTACATACTATCGCGATTTAAGGCTGTTTCTGTTAAGCCTTTAACAATGTCGTTATTTTTATCGCCGTTGGCAAAACGATCTGGCATTAACAGGTAAATAAAATCTTTGTTGGTAACGCCTTGAATACGCCCCTTACTTTCATCACGATTTTTTAACTCGTAAGTATAAGTTTGTTTTTTTCCGTTTAAAGAAAAATTGATAGGAAATTTTCCTGCCTTAGCTGATGATGAAACTTCTAAATCCAAAAACAAATAATTCGGATTTTCTACTTTATTAACCTTAACCAATTTAACGCCAGGGTAAGTTAGTGCAACATTCATTGTTGCAATGTTATCTCCATGTACCAACAATTGCAATTTTGGATTGTGCATTTGGGTAAACCAGAACATGGGTTCGATGCGTTCTAACTTTTGAGCAAAAAGGCTTGAGCTTGTTAATACTACAACCAATAAGGTGAGTATTTTTTTTAGGCTTACGGAAGGTAAAATAGAAGAAGTATAAGATCTGATCATGCTAAAAACTAAAAGGATGGTAAAAACCCCGCAAAGAATATTTCCTTGCAGGGCATGTATTAATTAATGATTAATTTTTGACGATGGTATAAGTACCGCCTGTTACTTTATCGCCAGCCTTTATTAAAGCTAGCTTAATGGTATAACTTCCAGCAGTAGTAATTTTAATATTACTTCCGTTTAATTCTAAATTGTTGCCACCACCCAGGTTAACATCCCAGGCATGAGCAAAACGGAATTTAAATTCGCCAAGGCCAAGATTGGTCGTAATACTGTAAACTGTGTATTTACCGTCGTTTACGCCTTTCATATCGGTATCCGTTCCCCAGCCACCTGGTGTTGCATCACCAATGATAGACCATTCGCTAGGCGTAGTATATGTAATGGTATTTTTATTTAAATCAACCGTAACCTGTTTTACAAGTGCATCAGGAGATTTTAAGTTATTACCTGCGGAAGAACTGATTTTACCTGCACCATCATCGCCATAAGCTACATCCCATTTTTTTGCAGGCGTAATTTTAAATTCTAGGTTTCCAGCTGTAAAAGCAATCATACCAGTATAAACACCATTACTTGATAGCGAAATTAAACTATCGGCTGTAGCTGGATTCCATCCTTGATATGCACCAGGAGCATAAATCCAAGCTGAAGCTAAGTATGGAGTAGCAGATAATGTGATTACATTTGAATAGGTTACATCGTTAACGGCTGCGCCTGATTTTAAACGAACTTCTAATTGTGCAGGTTTATCCACTACGCCACCTAATGCAAGAATGATATTATTAACATCTGTAATAGTTGGTGCATAAGTTTTGCTGGTTACCACAAACTCTCTAACTGGCGAGAAATTAGTCCCTTTCAACCCAAACTGTATTGTACTTGTAACGGGCACAACATAACCAGAAGAAGTTGCTAAAGGATAACTTAGTGTTAATGCAGGTAACGCTCCGTTAGCTTGAACCAAACTTAAGTTAGTTGTTGATGCCGTAAGTGTTCCTGCTGGTGTAATGGTAGAAACCGTTTGGGTTTCGTCTTTTTTACATGACCATAGCGAAAGTGCTATAAAGCATATTGCTAGGGATTTTAAAAATATTGATTTCATCTTTATAAAACGTTAAGATTAATAACCTGTATTTTGAACCAAATTCGGATTGGCAATTAAATCTGCTAATGGAAGAGGGTAAAGATTACGGAAAGCAGGTAAGCTAGCTCCAGCTTGTACACCGCCTTTAAATGCCCATAAATATGTTGATCCTGTGAATTTTCCATAGCGGATTAAATCCGTACGGCGGTGTCCTTCCCAATACAATTCGCGTCCACGCTCATCTAAATAAAAATCAGTTGTTAGGGCTGCAGCGCTTACATTACCTGATGCGTTGCCATAAGCTCTTTGGCGCAATGCATTTACATAAGTTAAGGCTTTTGCTGCATCACCGCCAGAACCGCCACGGGCAATAGCCTCTCCATAAATTAGATATTGTTCTGCCAAACGGAATAAAGCAAAATCTAGCGAACTAAATGTTCCATTTAATGTTCTGCCTGGCAAACCAGCTGAAGTAATATTTTTAAATTTAGTTACACGAAGTCCATCAGTAAATTCGCCCACAGCATCCACAGCACTTTTTGTTCCGAAGAAAGCTCCACGTTTATCAAGTGTTCCGTTAGGATCTGGGAATAAAGCTGGTAAATTTTGACGGGTTCTGTTACCACCCCATCCGCCACCTGGTACACCATAAGATGTAGGGTTCATATCTGCATTAATGGCTGCATTAATTAAATAAGTTGTACCACCGTTGTTGGTTCCATTTATACCGTCATAGTTAATGGTTAAAATATTTTCAGTGTTATTCACATCATTATCTGATCTAAACAAATCCATGTAATTAGCTTTTAACGAATAACTTGCTGCAATTACTTTACTTGAATAGGTAATGGCTTCAGTATATTTTGCAGTACCCGTGTACACTTGTGCATTTAAATATAATCTGGCTAGCAACGCCCAATCTGCACCTTTATCAGCACGACCGTACTCGTTTGTTCTAGGGTCAGCTAAATCTCCTTCAATAGCTTTCAACTCTGATTCAACATAATTGAAAAGGGCAGCTCTTTGAATTTGTTTAGGATTTACTTTACCAATGGCATCGTCTTCTGTAACGAATGGAGGATTGCCAAAAGCATCTAACAACACCCAATATTGATAAGCACGTAAAAAACGGGCTTCAGCACGGTAACGCGTTATTGCAGTTGCATCTGCACCTGTAATGTTACGACTAGCTAATTTTTCTGCTGTACTTTCGCGAAGAAATTCATTACAAAAAGTAATTTGAAGAATGCTTCTTGAATATAAACCACGTAAAAATTGATTGTCTGGCGTTGGTGTACCATAATCTAATTCTGGAACTCCAACATCACCCCATGCACAAATGGCTTCATCAGTGGTTAATTCTTGAGTCATCCAAAATAACCTTAAAAAATCTGCGAAGCCAGAGTTTAATCCCCCAACATCGCTTCCATCAGCACCTTGAGGACTTGTTAATCCAAAAGTTGCATATAACTTTACTAAGCTATTTTTGTAACCCGCAGGTGTAGCGTAAACAGAAGTTGCTGTTACATCATTTGTTGGTGTTAAATTAAATGCCTCTTTTTTGCATGAATTTAATGACAGCAGTAGCATACCTGATGCCAATATCGTTTTAAATGAATTTTTCATTTTCTTATATCTTATTTTATAGGTTCTGATTACCTGTTTATTTGCTTGCACAGTTTCGATAATCATTGCTATTACTTAATTAAAATCCAACATTTAAACCTAAAGTATAAGTTCTAGGACGAGGGTATAAGTTATAATCTATACCACTTACCGACTCTGGATCTATTCCTTTATACTTAGATAAAACGAATACATTTTGGCAGTTTGCGGAGATACGCATTGATGCTGTACCGTTTTTAGATAGTTTACCCACATTGTATGATAGGCCAACGTTATCCATTTTCAGGAACGATGCATTTTTAATGTAATAATCACTTAAATATTGAACGCCTGATGATCCAGAAAAATTGGTGTTGTATAAATCAGTTGCCGAGTTATTCAAAATTCCCTGGGTACTTAAAACATTGTTTCTAATACCAAGGTTTGAAGAAATATTATCGTAAATATAGTTGCCAATATTAGCTCTTAAAACGGTACTTGCTGTCCATTTTTTATAAGTGAAAGATGTGTTAAAACCTAATGTTACTACCGGATCAGGAGATTTGTAAAAATATTGATCGGCAGCATTTACAGCGCCATCACCATTTAAATCTTGATAAACGCCTTCTAATGGTTTTCCATCAGCATTGTAAACTTGTTTATACACATAAAACGCACCAGGCAACTCGTTAACTGCGTTGTATTTTAAGTGGATACCTGTACCACCAGTAATATCGCCTGCATCAATTTTGAAACCAGAGTTTGGATTTAACGTTAAGTTAGTAACCTTTCTTTTGTTATAAGCTGCATTAAAACCAATATCCCAGGTTGTATTCTCATTTTTAATCGCTACATAGTTTATACTAAACTCTGCACCTCTAACTTCCATGTTACCCACATTGGTTGTTAGCTCATTGCTAAAGTTTGTACCAACTGGAATAGTAACTTTACTTAATAAATCTTTGGTTTTTTTGTAATAAACGTCAATACTACCATATAATCTACCACCCATAAAACCATAATCTAAACCAGCATTATAAGTTGTTGTAGATTCCCATCTTAAATCAGGATCGTAACCTGCTGGGCTGTAATAATTATAAAAGGTATCCCCTATTTGATATTGACCTTGATTTGTATTAGCATAATATTTAGATAGGTAATCATAGTTGCCAATACCATCTTTATTGCCAGTTTCACCATATGTTAATCTCAATTTCAAATCAGATAATACTTTACTATCCTTTAAGAAATCTTCGCCAATTACTCTCCAGGTAAAACCAACTGATGGGAAATAACCCCAACGATTATTTTCAGCAAACTTTGATGAAGCATCAGCTCTCATCGTTCCTGATAAGATATATTTATCAGCTAAAGTATAATTGAATCTACCATAGTACGAAAGCAATTTATTTTCATCAATAGCGAAAGGGAAAACAGGTGTAGTTTGTAACACACCAGTAGCTCTATACGTAGCAAAATTGTAGTTGGTAACCGCATCATCATAATATCCGTAACCACCAGTTACATCAAATTTACTTTTACCAATTGTTTTTGCATAGGTTAAATAAGCTTCAGAGAACTTATTCATCTCTGTGTTCAACCTTCTTGAAAATGAACCCTCAGTAGAATAACTTTGTGCTGCATAAATTGGAACAATTGTACGTCCGTATCCTTTTGAGTAATCATAACCAACATTAACCACTGCGTGTAATTCTGGTAAGAAGTGGAAAGAATAATCCAATTTCACATTACCAAAACTTCTGGCCGCATTACCGTGATTATCTTGCTGTCTGATTAATGCAACAGGGTTACGCGGAGCGTTTGGATTTGGAACACCTGCTGAAGTAATCCATTCGAAATAATTTCCGAATTTATTTGTTGCATTTACAGGTTGAGTTGGATCGAACTGAATTGCATTTTGAATCGCGTTATCATTTGGATATTGAGAATCGGTTAAAGATCCTTTCAAGTTTAATTCGATTTTCAAGTGATCCTGGAATAATTTAGGGGAAATGGAGAAAGCACCAGTCGCTCTTTTTAGTTTACTGGTAATTACAACTCCATCCTGATCCAAATAACCTGCCGAAACACGATAAGGCACACCTTTAAATGAACCAGAAATACTTAAGTTATTATCGGTAGAAAAGGCATTTTGATAAATTTCATCTTGCCAATCAGTATTTGCTGTACCTAAAAGGGCTTTTTGAGTAGCGTTACCATTTGCGTTAACAAAAGCACGAACCTGATCCGCAGAAAGCACATTAACTTTTTTCGCCACAGTTCCAATAGAGTTATTCGTACTGAAATTAATTTGAGGTGCACCCGAACCGCCTTTTTTAGTTGTAATTAAAATTACACCGTTTGATGCTCTCGAACCATAAATAGCTGTTGCATTCGCATCTTTTAATACCGTAAAGGTTTCAATATCGTTAGGATTGATTAAGGAAAGCGGGCTTGGTGCATTACCAATGCTGTTTCCACTAAATGGAACTCCATCCACAACAATTAAAGGATCGTTACTTGCATTTAAAGAAGCACCACCACGGATGCGGATTGTACTACCGCCACCAGGAGAACCGCCACCAGAAATAATGTTAACACCTGCTACTTTACCTTGTATTAGTTGCTCAGGAGTTGTAATTGTACCTTTTTGAAAATCTTTTGCACTAACTGTAGTGATAGATCCTGTTAGGTTTTTCTTTTCTGCTGTACCATATCCAATTACTACAACTTCGTTTAGTTTTTGGGCATCGGGCACTAACTGAAAGTTTGTAATTGAATTAGCGCCAACAGTTACGGCTTTCTCTAAAGTTTGGTAACCGATAAAACTTACTGATAAGGTTACGGAACCGCTCGATAATCCGTTTAACTTAAAAATACCGTTTACATCCGTTGATGTACTTCTGGTTGTTCCTTTAACTAAAATGGATGCACCAGGTAAGGGTAGTCCGGTTTCATCAAGCACCTTACCAGAAACAGATCCGGTTTGTGCTTTTACGATTAATGCTGCAAAAACTAACAGCACCAAAAGCCCCTGTTTTAACAGGTAAAATACTTTCATATTCGAAGCTCGTTTAATGATAAAAATTTGGTTAAATATTATAGTGATTTACACATAGCCCTAATTTACAGCACATAATGAGATTTCAAAATTTATTTAAAAAATATATTTCCGACCAAAAAACGATGCTTTGATTTTCATAAGAATGAGCTTTTTTTATAAAAGTACATTCCTCCAAAACAATCAATATTTATTTTTAATAACCTAATAGTCAATAACTTATTAAAGTTAAATTTTAAATTTAAGTGTATTTTTTACACTAAGCTATTTTTTACTCGTTTTTCGGGAACGTTCCCGATAATATTAAAGCAAAACACCAACGTTTTTCGGGAACGTTCCCGAAAATTGATCGAAATTCTGCTTATTTTACACTAAGCACCGAAAAAATTTGAAAAATTTAAGTTAAAAAAAGTGACGATTTTTAACGCAATTTATGGGCGGTTGAAGTGGAGTTTCTGCTAATAATTTTCGACTCTAAAATTACCTCTTCAGGTTGATTTTTATCGCCATTATTGGCCAGCATTTTGAAGAGTAAATTTGCCGCCTGCTCGCCTATTTCTGTCGCTGGTTGTGTTATGGTTGTTAAAGATGGGTTGAGCAAAGGCGCTATCTCCAAACTAGAAAAACTGATGACCTTTAAATCATTTGGAATAGAAATATTTAAATCATAGCATGCATAGTAGGTAGCAAAGGCTAAACGCTCTACAGATGTAAAAACGCCATCGGGTTTTAATTGTGTTAGAGCATGCTTAATAATAATGCTATTTTCTTCGTAGCTGTTGCTGCAATCCACAATCAGGCTTTCTTCATATTGGATATTATGTTTCTCCAAAGCATCAATATAACCTTGCATACGAGTTTTACCAATAGATAAACTTTTATTTACCACCAAATAAGCAATTCGTTTGCATCCTTGCTCTATTAAATGTTCAGTGGCCAAAAAACTACTGTTGTAATCGTTCGTAATTACTCTAGATGTTTCAATATCTTCATAAATCCGATCAAAAAACACAAGTGGCAAGCGTTTTGCCCCAAACTTATTAAGGTAATTATGATCGTTACCCTCACCAGAAACAGACATTATAATACCATCAGCCCTACCATTGTGCAAATGGCGAATAAAGTTTACCTCTTTAATATACTCATCATCGGTTACATAAATTAAAATATGGTATCCATTTTCTCTGGCAATTCTTTCTATACCGTGTATGGCTTGCGAGAAATAATTGTTGGCAAGTTCTGGTACAATTACAGCAATGGTTTTGCTTTTCTGCTCTCTTAAATTACTAGCATAATGGTTTGGTTGATAGTTTAATTCTTTAGCCTTTGCCAGAATTCTTTCTTTTGTAGCAACACTTATATCGCTATTATCTCTAAAAGCTCTGGAAATTGTAGACGTAGATAATTTTAAGGCCTGAGCTAATTTCTTAATATTAATGCTATCCATTTGGGCTATTAAAACCTAATTAACATGTAAATAATGGTGTAAATATAAACTTAAATTGTGCTAAATAATATGAACCCATTTTTAATTGTAAAATTATAAAACAATTTCGCGTTAACCTTTATTATCATTATAGTATACAAAACAGATCATTATTGAAAAACCATTACATTTTATTTTAGATTGATTTCTTTTTTAAATATTGCTGTAAACAATTGGTTTTGTATAGAATTAAGTAATGATGCTTTTTTTGATAAAAACATGAAATAGCTTCAATAGTTATACAATAATTTATCATATTTGGTTTTGCAACCCGCAAAGCGGAATATATAGTACAATAAATCAATGGGAAATAAAAAAATACTCATCGCTGATGATGACGAGGGAATTGTAGATGCGGTAACGATGATATTGGAAGTTATGGGTTATGAAGTGGAATTTACCTATGATGGCGGAAAGGTTATTGATGCAGTTAAAGGAAAACCAGATCTTATCATGCTCGATATTTGGATGTCTGGTCACGATGGACGAGACATTTGCAAAGCCCTTAAAAATGATCCTGAATACAAAGAAATTCCAATTTTAATGATTTCTGCCAGTCGTGATATTAAACAATCTGCTCTTGATGCCGGTGCCAACGATTTTATGGAAAAGCCTTTTGAAATGGACTCTCTTTTAAATAAAGTAACTCTGCTTTTGAATTAACACTTACAATTATATTGCCTCTTTAAAGTAAATGGTTTCTGGTAGTTGCTTAAATACAAATTCAGTAACATGGCAAAGCCAGAGTTTATGGTTTTTCCATTCGCCTTTAAAGCTTTCTAAAATATAATCGCCGCCGCCCCCTAGGTTAGCTTCGCGTGCATAAACTAAATTTAAAATTTCTGCATCTTTAATATGGTTATCTGCCATGAGCAAATTGCATTCAGTTGCTGCCGCCGCCACCCAATCTAATAATTCATCAGCACCCTCAACCATTTGCAAATCGGCAATATCGCCGCCCCATTCGGGTATATCTGCATACCACTCTCCTTTTGCGTTTTTGTAAAACCTGATTTTTCTTTCCATATTTTGTAAAGAAAAAAAATCCATTTCAATAATCCTTATAAAATCACGAAATTTATAGAGCACCTTTGTTTAAATATCCACATCTACTTTTAAGGTTGGGTATGTATTTTGGTTTTGTTAATAAATGTCTGAAGAAACCCCTACCTCTTTAAGAAAAATAATCCATATTGATATGGATGCCTTTTATGCATCGGTAGAGCAGCGTGATTTTCCTGAATACCGAGGTAAACCATTAGTAGTTGGAGGCAAACCAGATAGCCGTGGCGTAGTTTCTACAGCAAGTTATGAAGCGAGAAAGTTTGGAATCAGATCGGCAATGTCTGCCAGTAAAGCTTATCAGTTATGCCCAACAGCCATTTTTGTATACCCAAGGTTTGATGCCTATACAACTGCTTCAAAAGCTATTAGGGAAATATTTAGTCGCTATACCGATTTAATCGAACCACTATCTTTGGATGAAGCTTATTTGGATGTTACAAATGACAAACTGAATATTGGATCTGCAATTGATATTGCTAAATCCATTAAAGATGCCATTAAAAATGAGCTTAATTTAACCGCTTCTGCTGGTATATCCATTAATAAGTTTGTAGCAAAAATTGCCTCCGACATGAATAAACCCGACGGACTAACCTTTATTGGGCCATCCAAAGTGAAAGGGTTTATGGAGAAACTACCTGTAGAGAAATTTTTTGGCGTGGGTAAGGTTACGGCTGCAAAAATGAAAGCCATGCAAATTAATACTGGTGCAGATTTAAAAAAATTAACTGAACAACAACTAATCGCACAGTTTGGCAAATCGGGCAAGTTTTATTACAAAGTGGTTCGTGGCATTGATGATAGACCGGTTAGACCAAACCGTGAAACTAAATCTGTTGGTGCAGAAGATACTTTTTCTACTGATACCAATGAACTTTCTATTATGCACGGGCTTTTACTTCAAATAAGTGATATAGTAAGCAAGCGTTTAGAAAAACATCAGCTCAAGGGCAAAACACTAACATTGAAGATAAAATTCGCCGATTTTAAAATCATCACCCGAAGCAGATCTTTTAGCATTCCATTTAATGGGCAGGCACAGATTTATGCTGAAGCAATTAAATTATTAGATGAAGCTGAAATTGGACGAACAGAAGTACGTTTGCTGGGCATAACACTATCTCGTTTTTACGAGGAAATGCCAGAGGATAAAACTGAAAACAATCAGCTTGAATTTGAATTTTAAATTTATTTCGATCTACAAAAGGAAAAAATCAGAAAAATATATGGTCAGTATGAGATTAATAAAACCATTTAAAATTATTTCCGATTAAATCCGATAGGTAGGATCTTCGATAATATTAACTTCAATTACATCATCAGCATTTTTAAGGAGAAGTTTACAATCTGCACTTAAATGTTTTAAATGAAGTTTTTTATTTGCTTTGGCATAGCGATCAGTGAGTTTACTCAATGCATCAATACCAGACATATCGAAGATTCTACTTTCTTTAAAATCTACAATAACTATGTTTGGATCTGTTGCCAAATCAAATTTCTCATTAAATGCAGCAACGGAACCGAAAAACAAAGGGCCAAAAATTTCATAGTGTTTTATGCCTTGTTCATCAATATATTTTTTTGCTCTGATTCTTTTTGCACTTTCCCAGGCAAAAACCAATGCAGAAAGAATTACACCAATTAGTACAGCCAATGCAAGGTTATGAAGCCACACGGTAATTACCGCCACTAAAATGCCTACAAAAATATCTTGCTTAGGCATTTTGTTGATTACCTTAAAGCTCATCCACTCAAAAGTACCAATCGCCACCATAGCCATTACGCCAACCAACGCCGCCATAGGTACACGATCAATTACTGGAGCGCCTACTAATATAATAATAAGAATAGTTAACGAGGCAATAATGCCAGATAGTCGTGCCCTTGCTCCTGCTGATAAATTTACCAGCGTTTGTGCAATCATAGGGCAGCCACCCATCCCCGTAAAAAATCCATTTAAAATATTTGCTGTACCCTGTGCAATACTCTCACGGTTTCCATTTCCTTTTGTTTGTGTAATTTCATCAACAAGGTTTAACGTTAATAATCCCTCAGTTAAACCTACACCAGCCATAATTAATGCATAAGGGAAAATAATTTTAAGTGTTTCCAGGTTAAATTGAATATTAGGAATATGAAAAGCTGGAAAACCACCACTTACTGAAGCAATATCTTTAACGAGTTTGGTATCAATTCCAAAGGTTAAAACAACAATGAAAACAATAATAATAGCAACTAAGGAAGCCGGTACGGCCTTTGTAATTTTAGGCCAAACTAAAACAATTGAAATGGTTAGTGCAACCAGGCCCAACATAATCCATAACGGCGAACCACTTATCCATGTAACCTGCCCATTAACAACTGTTTTAAACTGCTCAAGCTGAGACATAAAAATAATTACCGCCAAGCCATTAACAAAGCCAAACATAACGGGTTGGGGTACCAACCTGATAAATTTGCCAAGCTTAAACAAACCCACTAAAATTTGAAAAACGCCAGCTAAAGCAACCGCAGCAAAAACATATTCAATGCCTTGCGTTTTCATTAATGCAATAAGTACAATTACAGTAGCGCCAGCACCACCAGAAACCATCCCTGGCCTGCCACCTAAAATTGCGGTAACCAAGCCCATAATAAAAGCGGCATATAAACCTGTTAAAGGTGGGAAGCCTGCTAAAATTGCAAACGATAACGATTCAGGAATCATTGTCATAGCAACAGTTAAGCCCGCTAAAATTTCGGTTTTATAGTTTATCTTTTTCGAAAAATCGAAGACTTGTAAGTATGGTTTCATTAAGAATAAAAAGAATAGCCTAAATCTTGTACAGATTATTTAGGCAAAGGTATTAAACAAAGCGATAAGAAAGCTTAACAAGAAGCTATTCATTATGCTTTTAAACCTAATTATTCCTTTTTTCTGATTTAGCCATGCACCAGGCTATAAATTTGCTGCATATAAACGGCTTCCTGAATTGCAACAAAAAAGATCTCCCATTCATCTCTGGTAAACACTAAACTAATATCAGGAAAAGGAGTAGAAAGAATTACAATCTCATTTCCATTGGGTGCAGTTTCTAAATAATCATCAAAGTTGAGCTTTTGTGTAGCATAATTAAATGCATCAAACTGGCTAAATGAAAAATTCATCAGTACACCTGCACGCCAAATATTAAGCACCTTACAATTGCGGCACTCTGTAATGGAAATATTTCCTTTTTGAACAAGAATGGTTGTGTTACACATAGGCTATTTCTTAATCTTATTGAGATGTAGACAAATATCCTATTATTTAGAATAATTCCAAATAATATTGAAAATTAATATTTATTCTAATGCATCTAGCTTACTTTTAGCCAATTGATAATCTGGCTGTATCTTTAAAGCATTATGATAATCTTTTAAAGCCAATTCTTTTTGCTTAAGAAAAAGGAACAAATCACCACGATTGGTTAGAATTTGCGCACTTTTCGGCAGGGCACTAATTCCTTTTGTATAGGCAAGCAATGCCTCTTGGTTTCGCCCTGCACTATGGAGTATTGCTGCTTTTACATTGTACGCAATGCTCCAGTTTGGAATTTTGGCAATAAGTTTGCCTATCATATTTAAGCCTTCCTTATTTTTGCCTTGCTCGGCCATGGCTGTTGCAGCATTTATATAAAACCATTTATTACTTGGATTTAGCTTAATGGCTTCATTAAAAGCATTAACTGCGGCATCTGCATCACCTTTTTTAATCAGTAATTTGCCTTTAAAATTTTTAACATCTGCCAAATTAGGATACATAGAATCAATTGCCATTGTTAAGCTCAAAGCCTCACTAAGGTTATTGTTTCTTACCGCAAGAGCTACTTTCTTGTTAAAATCCTGTACATCGGCTGGGAAAGTTTTTATTCTGGCAGTAAGCGCTTCGTTTTCTGCTCTTAATTCTTTCTGATATGCATAATCAAAATCTGATAGTCCATTTAACTTTTGCCCAAAGCAAAGTAAATTTAGTAATAGCAGAAATGTGGTGTAAAAAATCTTCCGTATCATAAGCCTTAATCTGATTAATTACTGTAAAGCAAAAATCATACTTCTTTTCTTTTTCTAAATAATTATTGGCAAAAGATGAAAAAGTAGCCTTCTGAATGGTTTACTATCGTTATTTAACTGTTTTAAAGTTGATTGTGACAATGGCAAATAACTACTAATAGAAATCAATAGGGCTTCATAAATTTTTGTTGATTTAGCCAGAAGACAAATTTAAATCAACACATGGCTTACTTTGTAAATAAAGCCCTAAAAATAAAAAGCCGGATGCTAATTTCTTATCATCCGGGTTTTAATATTATGCCTTAAAAGTTTAATTATTATTCATATGGTCGTGTCCGTAACTAATGATTCTGGAGATTTTCCACTGACCATCTTTTTTCTCCCAAACCTGAACAAATTTGTATGTACCACTTGGTTTTTCAGTTTCACCTTTATTAGTATGATAAAAATTATGAACACCAATTTCTACAGCGCCATAATTTTTTAAGGGATAAACCTCTAAACTACTTTTAACTAATTCTCTCCTAATGTGGTTGCCTCTTGCACACATTTCTTTAACAGATTTCAATTCATTTTCGATCCCGACTGTTAATCCGCCTAAATCATGATAAAATTCAAGATCTTCTTTAAAAAACTTTTTATAGGTTGTGGTGTCACAGTTATTAAAAGCGTTAAAAAGTAAGCTATCTGCTTCAAATACCTCTTGATATAAGGTTTTTTGAGCACCTTTAACTGCACTATTATTTTGCACAGCTTTAGTTTGTTGTGCTTTGCCTGCCAAAGAAAAAGCAAATAAAATAATTACGATACTAAAAATTCTGTTGTTCATATTAAGGATGTTTTGCGAATAAATTGAGGCTACGGCTTTAACAATAGAACTCGATGTATTTAATTTGATTAGTTGGTTTAAAATTGGATAAACTTAGTGTTTTTAGTTCATCTTCTACTCATTAATTTTCCATTTAAAGCTTTAACAGCACCTGCGTTTGATTCTCATTAAAGTTAATAAAGCGGATTAAACTCGTTTCTTAAACTAGATTAATTTTTTCAACCTTTATTTAAAGTAATATTGTAAACATTTAAAACACTAATAATGAATAACTCAACTTCAAAAGCGCAGTTTTTATTAAGGTTAGCGCTCGGTATTGGTTTTATTTTCCCCGTATTAGACAGACTAGGCGTGCTTGGTTCTCCAGGTGGTTATGTTGTAAGCTGGGGAAATTGGACCAATTTTATAAATTATACAAATTCTTTAATGCCCTATTTAAATAGACAGCTAGCTTCTTTTTCTGGAGCTGTTGCCACTATTGGTGAAGTTATTTTTGGAATTATGCTCATAATTGGCTTAAAAACTAAATGGGCTGCTTACGGTAGCTTTATCCTTACTTTAATTTTTGCATTGAGTATGCTATTTTTTGCAGATTATAGAGCGCCTTTTAATTATTCTGTTTTTGTAGTCAGCTTTTCTAGCTTATTACTAGCCACATTACCAGAGCACAAATGGAGTGTAGACAGTAAATTTTAAGATTGATATTATTAGTTGCAAAGAGCGGAACATTTGGCGAATTAAACATAAAGCAGCCATAAAACAAAAAAGCCCGCAACTTTCGTTACGGGCTTTGGCTCCCTCTGCTGGGCTCGAACCAGCGACCCTCTGATTAACAGTCAGATGCTCTAACCAGCTGAGCTAAGAAGGAGTGCTGGTCTTTCCAAAAAAAACTAAGTTTAAAGTACCTTTCAGTACATATACCCTTACTTGTTTTGGGAGTGCAATATTAGGGATTTAAATTATTTCTACAAAATTTAAATGAAAATCATTTTAATTAAAATACGCATAAATTTTCATCTTGTTTTTTGAATGAAAATATCCTCCTGATTTAAAGATAATTACCAGTTAAAACCTAAAACAAATTCTTATGGTTTTTCTTCAATAAATCTGCTTAACTAAATATTTTATTGATGCTTTCGGCCGCATAACCTGCACTTGCCGTCATTCCCTTACCTCCAATTGCCGTACGAATATGTATTTTATTCTCTAAATCATACTCTACAATATGCTTAGTTGGATGCTGAGGATAAAATCCTGCCCAAGTACTTTGAAGTTTTCTAACATCGAAATCAACAATTCGTTCTGCTTCTTTAAACATCAACTCATTAATGTGGCTACTTAAATCAAAACCAAGATCATCGAAGTGATTTACGTCAGCATATACGTGAGAATCGCCAATAATAATGCTGTTATCTGCAGCTTTTTTAAATAACATATGGATGCCCCACTTTTTAAGTTCATCAAAGGAATCAGGCATAGAAATTGTTTTGAAAGACGGACAATAATGCTCGAAGCTTTCATACCTTCTAATGGTTAATCCAGTTAATATGTTGCCATCAAGTTTAACGTTGGGCATGGGTATACTGCGCATCATTTGCAGTTTACTTACAACAATTCCACTTTCACTAAATAATTCTGGATATAGTAATTTAAACTCGTATCCATTGCAAATAATTGCTTTTGAACCTGTATAAGTTTCTGTATTATTTTTTAAACCGACTATAACACCATCGCCTTTTGCATCACAAGCGGTAACTGGACTATTATATTTAAGTGTGTATTGGCTAAACTTCCCTTGCATGTAGCTGTGCAGGTTTCTAATCATTAATCCTGGTTCTACACTAATTTCTTGCGGAAAGAAAAGTGCTTCCTTAGCATAGGATGATTTAATGGCTGGATATTTTGCTAAAATAGCTTCCTTACTTAATAATTCTGTTGGATAGCCTATTAAATCGTAATGCGCCTTTAACTCATGAATCAGCGTTTGTTCTCCTTCATCAGAAGCAATATAAACACTACCATTATTTCTGACCGAGATATCAAATTCCTGCTGAATATTTTTATAAATTTCCAATCCGGCTACCCCATATTCAAACCATTCGGCTTCCATACCAGAAGGCACCACTTGCCCAAAATTACGAACTGTAGCACCTACCGGGAAATTATCTTTTTCTAATTGCAAAACTGATTTACCAGCGATTAACGCATGGTAAGCGTGAAATGTACCAAGTATACCACCACCAACTACAATAAGATCGAAATGTTTATTACTCATTTTTCGTGTTTTGTAATCTAAGCTAAGCTCTTAAAGCTGCATAGATTTATATAAATATTAGCTCTACTATATTAAAACAATGACTATACCTTTAAATCTACATCAATAAATTAAAGGATGTAGCCATTTATTAAGCCACAATAGTAAACATTGTTTATAAATAATAAACAATGTTTAAGTTATCAAATTGTTAAGCTAATAGAAAAACGGATTTAATTATTTCGCAAACACCTCACCTACAGGCTTACCTCTCCAGCTTTGAGGCTGCTCCAATCCCATTATCCAAGCTAAAGTTGCGGCTGTATCATAAGTAATTATTGCACTTTTGATTTCATGGTTTTTGCGAACTCCTGGTCCAGCAATAACCCAAGGAATTTGCACTTCATCCAGGGTTTTACCGCCATGCCCCTTACCTGTTCCACCATGATCTGCTGTTACCAAAATAATTGTTTCATCTGCTATACCAGCATCTTCAACGGCTTTAACAATTTTGCCAATGCGTTTATCTACGGATTCAAGTTGTTTGTAATATGCAGGTGTACGATGTCCTATACCATGCCCCGTGCCATCAGGTTCATCAAAATGTATGAAAGTAAAGAATGGTTTTTCAACTTTAATAATTGTTGCGGCAGTATCTGCACAGAAATCATCCTTTTCTTTACCATTGACAATAATATTTACTGCATCTTTTTCAAACAAATAGCCAATACCACTCCAACTATAAATTATGGCTGTTTTAGCTTGCTTTTTTTGATCTCTTATAACACTAAAAATACCAGGAAACAAGCCATAAGCAGTTTTAGTTACTGAAGGAATTTCGGGCACTTTACTATTCCATTCGGTGTAACCGTGCTCCGTTGGCCCTGCCCCCATTAACATAGATGCCCAATTTACAGCACTAGATGACGGCAATACCGAGCGGGCTTTATCCGTCCATGACCCTTTTGCCATTAGACCTTTTAGGGCAGGCATGTTGGCATCTTTTAGGGCGTACCCACCAAAACCATCACAACCGATTAAGATAATGTGTTTAGCCCTTTTAACCTGAGCCTGTGCAAATACCGAAAGGCAGAGCAGTACAAATGTAATTCTTAAATATTTTTTCATAGTTTCATTTTATGGCTAAAAGTAAAAGCCATATATGAATATGAAGGTAAATATTTGTTAAGTATAAATAAACATTGTTTACAAAATGTTACTCGAAGAAATAAACCACAAGCATTAAAGCTTTGGTATTTCCAACATTTACCGGTGTGTGAGAAAGTCGGCCATCAAAAAGCATAGAATCACCCTTTTCAAGTACAATTTTCTTTTTAGAAAACTGATATTCTACCTTACCTTCTATCATGTATTTAAACTCGAAAGCTTCTGTTTTAACCATTGGCCTGTGTGCATTTACCTCAAGTTCAAGCAAAACAAAATCAGCGGTAGAAAATTTAATACTTTTTGTTAAAATACGCGAATAGTTAAAACCAACTGCTTGTTCTTTTTCAAATTTTTGATATTGATCTTTCCTTTTAACTAGTACTGGTGCATCTTTTTTATGAAAATTAATATCTTTAAAAAAGCTATTGAGATCTATTTCTAAACTTTTAATAATATCCATCAAAACCATTAATGATGGGATGGTACGGCTGTTTTCGATTTGAGAAATAAGTCCTTTACTTACCTCAGCCTTATCTGCAAGCTCCTGCACGGTAATACCAAGTTCTTTACGTCGTTCTCTAATTTTAAGGCTTATTTGTAAAAGAATTTCTTCCTGCATATATGATGAGTGTTATTGCTGCTAATGTATTATTTATTCCTGTAATTTAAACCAAGAATTAGATTCTTTATGTAATAGGTGTTTTAAAATAAAAATCGCCACCACAAATTTTATTTATGGCGGCGAAAAACAACAATTTTATTTTAACGGTAATGACCAGGTACCCAGTGGCGATAACCATAAGGATCAACATTATAATGTCCTCTAACCCAGTAAGCCCTTGGGGCACGTGCACTGACCACGCAGGCACTAAAACTAAAAACCATAACCATAAAGAGCAGCGCATATATAATCTTTTTCATAACCTAAATTTTTTAAATTAAAAATTAAATCAAGCTTTATGCCGTGTGTTTTATTATGACTTTAGCTGATGAAAATAGTTTAATGACTGGTAATGATGACTAGAAAATTATCGAATATTTCATAATCTACTTACCCTTTATTACATATTTTATATGCTATGATTCGATTGTTATTAGACGTAAATATTATCTTTATGGAATTATATTAATCGCAATTAAAATATCTCTTTTAAGAAAATAATAGAGCTTACCTAAGCCTTTTGAAGAATTTCATTCAATTAAACTAAGAATAAATCCTTAATCTCCTAAATGCAAAAAACCCACAACTTTCGTTGCGGGTTTTGGCTCCCTCTGCTGGGCTCGAACCAGCGACCCTCTGATTAACAGTCAGATGCTCTAACCAGCTGAGCTAAGAAGGAGTGCTGGTTTTCCAAAAATCAAGTTTAAATGTGCTTTTCAGTACACATACCCTTGTTCGTTTTGGGAATGCAATATTAGGGCTTTTAAATTATTTATGCAATATTTGCAGAGAAAAAAATTTAAAATAATTTAAAATAATTTATATGAGCCTGATAATCATAGGTAGTGTAGCTTTTGATGCTATTGAAACTCCCTTCGGGAAAACAGATAAAATTGTAGGTGGCGCTGCAACTTACGCAAGTTTAGCAGCTTCTTACTTCTATAAAAACACAAAAATCGTTGGCGTTGTTGGCGATGATTTCCCAAAAGAGGCAATTGATACCTTTACTGAACACGGGATTGATACCGAAGGTCTACAGATTAAAGCAGGAGAAAAATCTTTCTTTTGGTCGGGCAAATACCATAACGACATGAATAGCCGCGATACTTTAATTACTGAATTAAATGTATTGGAAAATTTTGATCCAATTATTCCGGAGAGCTACCAAGATTGCGAATACTTAATGTTAGGCAACTTAACACCTGTTGTTCAACAAACAGTAATAAACCGTCTAAAAAATCGCCCTAAGTTAATTGTAATGGATACCATGAACTTTTGGATGGACATTATGATGGATGATTTATTACAAACCATTAAAATGGTTGATGTTTTAGCCATCAACGATGCTGAGGCTCGTCAGTTATCGGGTGAATATTCTTTAGTTAAGGCTGCTAAGAAAATTTTAGCAATGGGCCCTAAATACTTAATTATCAAAAAAGGTGAGCATGGCGCTTTATTGTTCCATGAGGATCAAATATTCTCTGCTCCTGCACTTCCATTAGCTGAGGTTTTTGATCCAACAGGCGCTGGTGATACATTTGCTGGTGGTTTTATTGGTTATTTAGCTAAAGTTGGCACCATTAACTTCAACAACATGAAAAATGCAATTATTTATGGCTCTGCATTGGCTTCATTTTGTGTTGAAAAATTTGGAAATGAAAGATTGCTAAACTTAACTGATCAGGAAGTGGCTGCAAGAATTAATGAATTTGTGAATTTAAGTTCTTTCACAATAGAAGCATAAATAAGTTTAGAGGGTCTGCAACAGACCCTCTACTATTAAAACCCTGCTGGGGCTGGGTGCTTGCCTTTAACATTAATAATAGTTTTACTAATTACGGGCTGCAAACCAATAATTACAATCGTAATTAAACATAAAACGGTAATCATTTCATAATAGTTTACACAGAAACTTAAAAAGGATTGCTTTTGAACCGCTTTACTCAACAAGCCTGTAGCGGCTTTTACTGCTTCATCTTTTAACATTCCTCTTCCAGACAATGCCGCTTGATAAGCTATTAAACGATCTTGCATGGCAGGATTTATCAATGTTAACCCTTTCTCCATACTATTGATGTGGGTGCCCTTAAAAAACAGTTGAAAAAAATTAATAAAGGCAAGGCTCAAACTAAAGGTACTAAACCTTACAAATACACCAACGGAAGCTGCAGATTGACTTAAATTGGATGGTACAGATGAAATAATGAACATTACAACTGGCGACATAACCATGCCTGCTCCCAATCCTTGCAAAAATAGTGGTAGTATAAATGTTTCTGCATCAGCTTCGCTTGCGAATAAAAAGCACATTAAACCGAAAAAAATCAGTAATAGAGAAAAACCAGCAATCCACAACATTCTTAATCCTTTTTGCCTGGTTAAAAATCTTATAGAAATATAAGAACCAACACCTACACCAGCGATGTTAAATACCATTAGTTCGTTAGCATGTAAAGAATCCATTCCTAAAACAGATATAAAATAAGTATTTGTTAAAGAAAAAGCCCCTCTAATTATATAAAGGATAATAAGAAAGACAATGCCAATGCTAAAATTTCGCGATTTAAAAACAGCAAGATCAACCGTTGGTCTTTTTAAACTCAATTGCCTGAAAATAGAAACCAAAAACAAACCTAAAATTGCAAGGATACAAAAGATGATTCCAGAATCATCAAGCCAATCTTTTTGCTGACCGTAAACCAGCACATAAGCAATTAAAATAAGCATGCTTGCGAAAAGTAAAAAACTAGCCCAATCTAACTGATATAACGGCTTATGCTTTAAAACATTAACCCTATTTAGCATAATATAGAGCAATGCGGCACTTGGCAAAAAGAAAAATATAATGGCTTTATACAAAATATTATACTCGTAGTTTTCTACTAAAGGAGCGGCAAATAACCCTGTAATTGGAGAAACACATAAAATCATCCCGTAAAAAATAGTGTAACCTACCTCTCTTGAATGTTCAGACTTTAGGCGACTAAAAAGCAGATTTAAGCATATACTGGTAATTCCACAATTTACAATTCCTTGCATAAATCTAAAGGTAAATACCAACCAAATTTCGCGAGTATTATAACAGGCGTAAGCAATTAGAATTTCTAAAACAATACAAATCAGCAAGTATTCTTTTGTCTGAATGCGTTCATAAAATCGCCTTTCCAGCGCAGTAAAGCTGGCAACGGCAGCATAAAAAAGCAATAAAGAAAATTGAACATCGGCAGGCTCCATACCATAATAACCAGCCGCAGCGGTTCCATCAGCCGTAGAAAGCGCAAACAATAGTACCGAGGCTAAAAGCAAAAAAAGAATCCCGAAGCGGATAAGCCATTCAGGCGCCCAGCTTTTAAATATTAAAACAGGGTTATTCATGATCTGTTTTTTTAACCTTTACTACTGCGCTCATTCCTGCGTTTAGGTTAGTCATTTTTTTAGCTTCACCATCCAAAAGAATACGTACTGGGATGCGCTGGGCAATTTTAACAAAGTTACCTGTAGCATTATCAGGTGGAAGTAGCGAAAACCGAGAACCTGTAGCACCAGCAAGCGATTCGATTTTGCCAGAAAAGGTTTGATCTGGAAAAGCATCAACCTGAACTTCGACAGGCTCGCCCACATACATTTTTCCAACCTGAGTTTCTTTAAAGTTTGCAATAACCCACTTGCCTGCATCACGATCTACGATATATGCAATAGTTTGGCCTGATTGAATCATTTGACCTATTTGGATTGTTCTCCTCCCCATTTTGCCGTTATATGGCGCAACAATTACCGTGTATGAAGAGTTTAAACTACTTCTATCCACTACAGCTTCTCTCCTTTTAATTTCAGAAGAAAGCACTTCGGATTGCAATCTAATATCATTTGTTTTAGAAGTTGCAGCTGCATATTCTTCCTTAGTCGCAGCTAAGTCTGCCTTGGCAATTTCCAGTGCACTTTCTACTGCTTCCAATTGCTGGCGGGTTGCAGATTCTACATCGTACAGTTTTTTATAACGGTTGTATTCTTCCTGTTGCTTCCACAAACGAGCTTTAGCTGCATCAATTTTCGATTTACTTACCGCCGCCGTTGTGGCTGCTGTTTGAACGTTGCTTTTTAATACTGCAACCTGTGCTTTTGCATTTAATAAAGATGCGGAAGCCTCATTTTGCTGTACTGCGTAATCGCTGTCGTCAATTATCAAAAGAGTATCACCTTTTTTAACCTCCTGATTTTCCTCATATCTAACTTCTTTTACGTAACCACTTGCTCTTGCCGTAATTGGGTTAATATATTCATCAATCTGGGCATCATTAGTATCGTTATATCGCATATAATGAATCGCGGTTTTCCCGCCCCAAAAAAGTAAAATAGCCAATACTAAACAAGCAATAGCCGTGGTAATTCTGGTAATAATTTTATCGGTTTTATTTTGTGTTTTAGTAATCATTTTTATAACGTTCCTACGACTTTTTGTAATTGATAATATTGAATTTTTGCATTAACACGAGCGGTTGTCAATTCGAAACGAGACTGCAATAATTGCGTTTCGGCATCCAAAAGATCAGTTAAAAGCGATAAATGGTTGAAATAGGTATTTTGCACTATACGATAGCTTTCTGAAGCTTGTTTAATATTCTCTTGCGCCACATCTATCCTTTTTAAAGATTCTGTATACCGCAAGTAATATTCTTGCACTTCTTGCTTAATGCGTTCTTTCACATCCTCATCTTCCACCTGTTGTTTTTTAAGTTGTAAAGTTGCCGCTCTCACCTTATTTTTATTGTTGTAGAACGATGAAATCGGAATTTTTAACTTTAAACCAGCCATTCCATTACTGTATAGCGAAAGCGAATAAGGGTAAAACTGAATTTGGGGATAAGCAAAGGCGTATTCTCCAAATAAACCCAATGAAGGCAAAATATTTGATTTAACTTGTTTCAACCTCAATTCTGCTAATTGCTGTTCTTTCTCAGAGATTTTGACCTGAAAAGAATTTGAATTTGCTCGGTCCATATATTCTGCCATTCCTTTTAAAAAGTCTTTTTCATCACCATCAGAAATAACTGGATTAATAACCGTTTGCTCCTCCTTCCCGATTAAAAGATTTAATTTTTGGGTTGCTATACTGATGCTATTTTCAATTTCTGTTAATAGCATTTTTTGCTTGGATAAGCGAAGTTCGGCACGCAAAACATCACTTTTTAAAACCGCTCCATTTTTAAACATATGCCCAATTTCAAGCAACTGTTTTTCCCGCTCTTTAATATCCTGCTCCAATAATTTTTTATAGGATTGATTTCTGTATACATCATAAAAATAAACTGCTGCAGTGTAGTGTATTTCTTGAGTTTGAGCGCCTTGTTTTTCTTTCGAAATCTGTAATTCTGTTTTAGAAGCTTCTATTTCACGATTTGTTTTCCCTCCATTGTACAGATTTAAATAAGCATCGGCACTAATTTTATAATACTTCGGCTCTACTGGATATTGCGATGGAGTATGGAAAAGTCCGTTTTCATAAATAGGCATTTCAAAAATATGCGCTAAAACTGCATCTGCTTCTACTTCGGGCAAACGTTCTGCTTTAGCTACTTTTACCTTTGCTTCTGCGGTTTGCACATCAAGCTGTTGCATCTTTATTTTTTTGCTATTGCTATCTGCAAGTTGCCAAACCTGATTAATGTTGAGCGTTGTTATTTCCTTGACTTCACTTTGTGCATAACTAAAAATGGATGATAAAAGAAGGGATATGCACATCCAAAACACTCTTTTATACCTTGTAAAATTCATATTCGTTAATTAATGATGCAAATTTCGCTCAAGAATTGTTTCTTTGTTTTATCTAAACAGCCTTATATTTATTCAAACCAGCCAAAATATGAAACTTAGCAACGAAGAGCTTTTATTTGCATTGGACGAAAAACCAGAAACAATGTATGTTTGGCACAGCAGGTTTGAAGATCGCTTTCAAGATCACACACATTTAAAAGGACAACTAACTTACGTAGAGGGTGGTGTAATATTTTTACACACAGACGAAAAGTCGTATTTTCTTCCGGCAAGGCATTATGTTTGGATCCCTGCTGGGGTTGAGCATCATTTACAACATCGCTACCATGCAGCCATAACCCGTAATATTTATTTTGACACAAAAACTGACGAAAGCAACCCTTTTTACAAGCAAATAGGCATTTATCCTGTAAATAATTTACTACTGGAAATGTTCTTATTTTCTGAAAGATGGAATGGAAATATCTTTCCTGGAACACAGGAATATGATTTTTTAAATACTTTGAAGAATATTTTACCAGTAGTAAGTCAAAACCCGTTACCAATTGCTGTACCAACAACCGCTAATGAACGGTTAAGACCATCTTTAGCCTACATTAATTTAAACGCTGGCGATGATTCTCTTAGCTTGGAAAGCGTAGCTGCTGCCAATGGTTTTAGTGAAAGAACTTTATCCCGAATTTTTCAATCGGCATTAAATATTTCTTTCTTCCAATATTTAAAACTGGTAAGAATGACCAAGGCAATGGAAAAATTATTGGAAAGCGATTTAACCATTAGTGAGATTGCGTATTCTGTGGGCTATAACAGTATTTCTTCTTTCAGCAATACTTTTTCAAAGATGGTTGGCAAAAGACCGTCAGATTTTAAAGATTTAAAACATACTACACTTACCAAACTTTAAACTTTATTTTAAAACGCCGATTATTGTAAATTTCTCGAAAACTGTTTCTGTATGTGGTGCATCGGGCATTTCATCCGTTAAATCCTGTCCTGCCCAATGTTCATAATGTTTGCCATTACGCCATAAACGGCTTTCGGTTACTTCATAAATAAATCCTTTGTAGGCTACCCAAATTTGAGGCTTATCCTGTCCATTACGTAGCGCAAGCTGCTGTTTGGTATATATTGGCAAATCCATTATTTGGCTGCTTTACTTTTAAAAAACTCATATAAATACACATTCATCAGCAATAGTGCCATCAGGTAAAAATGATCTTCAAAAGGAATAGTTCCCACCCGCATGCCTAAAATTTCTTTGTTATTGTAAATTACAACTGGAATGGAGGTTAAAAAGCCATTAACGATGTAAAATGGGATTAATGAAACAACATAAGCACGATAAAAGCGATACATAAACCTAAATTGTTTATTAAAGTACTCTACATAGATCAAAACAATAAACAAAAACCCAAAATTTATTAATGTATACCATTTGTGGTAACCAAAAAATAAAATGGCTACACACAATCCTAAAAATAAATTACTTAAGGCTAAGCTATATTTTTGTAAATTATTTGCAGGAAAATAAGCATTTAAGCATTCGTAAATAAAAATGCATGCATAGGGAACTGTTAAAAAAAATAAAATTTCTTCAAGTGGTAAGCCTAATAAATCTATTCCTACTAAATATTTTGGGTTAAATGACCATACGTTAAGTTTCACGAATAAAAGATCCCAAACCAGAAAAATAATTCCTGTTAAAAAAATTGCAGGAAATACAAATTTCCACTTGCTAAAAAAATGAACTTTTTTATCAAACGACAAAACCAATGGAAAAAATATTACAGCAATGTTAATGAGTAAATAGGTATAGTTCATTTATAAGTTTTTTTGGAGTATTTTAATTTCTTGAGCCGTACAACGCTTACTATCAATCATAAATTTAGCAACGTTTTTAATCAGGTCCTCATCTGTATTTCCAAAGTTATGATTTTGATAGTGCTTTACAATTTCCTTTCTATCCACATCCAAATCTTTACTAAATCCTAAAAAAGAAGGTGTGAAATGCTCAATTGAAAAACGCATAAAGCGAATCTCCATGTTTTCTTTATCCATGTTAATTGCTTTCTTCATTGTTTTTAATGATCTGCTAACATATTTAATTTTGTTATAGGGATTCCACGAGTGCTTGGCCTTTAATGCTTCCAATGTTCCGGTATAGGCGGTTATTAAAGCCGTTTTGTTGGGCAGTTGATCCAGTTTTTTAAAAAGAGAATCCGTTAGTTTAGAATTTTCTACCGCCTTAACCATATTGGTTTTTAGCTCGGTTATTTCTTTATTGCTCAATTGCGCCTTGCAAAAGCTCGTTGCCAACACACAAAACAATAAAATTATGGCTCTCAAATTAATCATGTATCTGGCAAAAATAGTAAAACAAAGCATTTTACATGCATTATAGTTATTACAAAGAGGTTTCTTTTAATTATCTGTTATCAACATTATACAAACAAATTCGGGTTTATTTACTTTATTTATAGCAATGAATAAAAAACCTCATGTTACTGTAATTGGTGCGGGTTTCGCCGGACTAGCTGCCGCTGCTTTGTTAGCAAAAAATGGCTGTGATGTTACCGTAATTGAAAAACATAATATGGCTGGTGGTCGTGCACGTAGCTGGGAAAAAGATGGATTTACCTTCGATATGGGACCAAGTTGGTACTGGATGCCCGATGTTTTTGAAAATTATTACAATCTGTTTCGTAAAACCACATCTGATTTTTATAAACTTGAAAGATTAAGTCCTTCCTATCGGATTTATTTTGGGAAAGAAGACACTCTTGATGTACCCGCAACATTAGAGGCTCTTTATCAGCTTTTTGAATCGTTGGAACCAGGAAGCAGCAAAAATCTTGATTCGTTTTTAGCACAAGCGAAATACAAATACGATGTTGGCATGAATGAATACGTATTTAAGCCATCTCATAGTGTGATGGAATATTTCGATCCCCGTTTAGCAATAAGTGGCATAAAATTGCAACTGTTGGGCAATATGAGGAAACATGTGCATAAACTTTTTAAAAATGATAAACTGAGGAAGCTCTTAGAATTTCCTGTATTATTTTTAGGTGCTACCCCACAAAATACACCTGCTCTGTATAGCTTAATGAATTATGCTGATTTAGTTTTAGGCACTTGGTACCCAATTGGTGGAATGCGGAAAATTGTTGATGCCATGCAACAAATAGCCGAAGAACATGGTGTAAAGTTTATATTCAATACGGAAGTAACTAAAATAGATGTAAAAAGCGGAAAGGCTGAAGAAATTCAGACTGCTAAAGGAAGTTTCAAAACAGATTTTGTGGTTGGCAATGCTGATTATCATCATATAGACCAAAAATTATTGGAGCAAAAATATAGAAACTACGATGCTAATTATTGGGATAAACGAACAATGGCGCCATCGTGCCTGTTATTTTATATAGGCTTAAATAAAAAGCTAAAGAATATTTTACACCACAATTTATTCTTTGACGAAAATTTTGATCAACATGCTGAAGAAATTTATGCTAATCCACAATGGCCATCAAAACCCTTATTTTATGCTTGCTGCCCTTCTATAACGGATACTACGGTAGCGCCTGATGGTTGTGAAAATTTATTTTTTCTGATTCCATTGGCACCTGGTTTAACGGATAGTGAGGAAGAAAGAGAAAAATATTTCGAATTGTTGTTAAATCGCTTTAAAAATTTAACTGGAAACGACATTAAAGATAATGTTCTGTTTAAACGGAGTTATGCCATGAATGATTTTGTTGAGGATTATCATGCCTTTAAGGGTAATGCTTATGGCTTGGCAAACACTTTAAAGCAAACAGCATTCTTAAAACCGAGCATGAAAAGCAAGGTAACAAATCTTTTATATACCGGACAATTAACCGTTCCAGGTCCTGGAGTACCTCCTGCAATCATATCAGGACAAGTGGTGGCAAAAGAAATAATAAAAAAACTAAAAAAGACTTGACAAATTTAAAATTTCGCTTATCTTTATAACCACAAAACAAAAATACTGTACTTGCCCTTTAAAAAAGACAATAAAATTTAAATCAGCAAGTGTTTCGGAATTAGAGAGAAGGATGTTGAAATACAAAATAAGAATCAACTAACCAAATATATGATAAGCAAAAAAGGCCAGGAAATTTCCAGGCCTTTTGCTTTTTAAGATCATTCGATTTCAAATTTATTACGAATTAAACTAAAAATAAAAAGCCCGAATAAATTCGGGCTTTTCTAATTATTTTAAGGTTTATGAAACCAATTCGGCGATTTGAATTTCTTTTGAATATGTTTTCAAATATTTTTTAAGAATTCCTCTTGCTACGTGAATACGAGTTTTTACCGTTCCAATTGGAATCTGCAACATATCTGCAATTTCATGGTATTTATACCCTTCAAAATAACGGATAAATGGCACGTAATATTCTTCAGGTAACTGAGATAATGCTTTGTTAATATCGCCTAATACAAATTTACTTTCAGCATCATTCTTTGTTGCACTAAAAGAAAGATTTGCTGATGATATATCTTCGCTTTGCGTAATTAAAGTATTTGTTTTAACCAAGCGGCGATAATTATTAATGAAAGTATTTTTCATTATTGTAAACAACCATCCTTTTAAATTCGTTCCTTCTTTAAACTTGTTATAGTACGTAATAGCTTTGAGCATAGTATCCTGCACAAGGTCATTTGCGTCTTCTGCATCTTTTGTAAAGTTCAAAGCATAAGATCTAAGAGATACCGAGTGATGGTTAACTAGATGATTGAATTCAAATTTTGTCATGATGTTTTAGCTTTAGGTAAGATTTAATAAACAAATGAATTGTCCAATATTTCGCTAAAAACTAAACAAACTTAATACCAAAAAATATTTATGGTGTGCCAAAACCTAAATAACTCCTTGAAGCTACTTTTCGTCACAGAATATTTACTTCACGTTCTAAAGTGACTCCAAAAGTAGACTTTACACTGTCTATAATCTGTTCGGATAATTGATACACTTCTTTACCTGTAGCGTTGCCATGATTTACTAAAACCAGCGCCTGATTTTTCCAGGTACCTGTTTGGCCAACAATTTTGCCCTTCCATCCGCACTGCTCTATTAACCATCCAGCTGCCAATTTAACTTTTCCATCTGCTGTAGGATAATGTACCACATCGGGGTGATTTGCTACAACATCAGCAAATTCATATTTTTCTATAACCGGATTTTTAAAGAAACTGCCGGCATTACCAATAGTTGAAGGATCTGGCAGTTTGCTTACACGAATATGCGATACCACAGAAGAAACATCTGCAATATTAGGATTTTGAATGTTTCTATTGCTAAGCTCAGCCTCAATTGCGCCGTAGGATGTATTAATATTGGGTTGCGTACTTAGATTAAAAGTAACCGATGTAATGATGTATTTTCCTTTTAGTTCTCCTTTAAAAACACTTTCGCGGTAACCAAAATGGCATTGATTAAAATTAAATATCTTAAAAATCCCTGTTTCTATTTCAAAGGCTTTACAGCTTTCAAACACATCTTTTAACTCTACACCATAAGCTCCAATATTTTGAATGGGCGATGCACCAACCGTACCAGGAATTAAACTCAGATTTTCTACTCCGGCAAAACCATGTTGCACACAATAATTTACCAAATCATTCCAAACTTCACCTGCGCCAGCGGTAACTTTAACCGTTTCACCAGTAATTTCATTTGAAATTCCTTTGATGCTCATTTTTATAATTAAGCCCTCAAAGTTTTTAGTGAAAAGCATATTGCTTCCACCGCCAATAATTAAAATCTGATTTGCTTTCACAACCTCAGATTCAAAAAGCTTACTCAAATCATCTTCATTAAATATTTCAGCAAAAAAACTTGCTTTAACATCTATACCGAAAGAATTGTATGGTTTAAGTGAAATATTTTCCTGAATCTGCAGCATAATTGATTGTAATTTTCTGCCCAAAAGTAAGAAAATAGTGTCTGACTTATTGAATGATTATAAATCAGGAATAAATTTAATCACAATGCAGCAAATACCGCATTGTGATTAACCTTTAATACTAAAGCGTTGTTGGCCTTATGGTAATAACAGTTATGGTTTTAACTGGAACAGTTGGCATTTTAAGTCCATCATGCTTTATTTTTTTAAAAACAAACATGGTTCTTTTAGTTAATGGCTTTGTTATTCTCATCGCTTTAATTTAATGTTGTTAAAAAATTAAGCACATGGCTGCATAACCACCTCACCAGCACAAGTATACATAACTGGGCCAGAGCAACCTCCATTTGTTGGCGACCATTGTCCTCCTACAAAAATGCCATTGGCATCTGTTGTACCCATATTGCCCATACAATCAAAGGGCACTAAGTTACCATCGCAAACACCACACATCATCTGTTTTTTTCCACCTAATACATTTTTCATTTCAGCTTTGCTGAGCAAATTTGTCTTTTTCATTTTTTTAGGGATTTGATTTGTTTTGAAGTTTTTGCGGGCTTTCACGCAAGCCTGCTTTAGCGGTATTTTTAATTGTATAAATATATTATTGGCTATGCATCATTTTGGTAATATTCCTAAAGAAACGCTGCAGTAAAGAACTTTCTTCTGTAATAATTTCTGCATCAGCCAGCATTCCATTTTTAAGTACAATTTTTCGATTTGGGTCTTTATTTTCAAATTGCTCAAAGCTTACCTTGGCAATAAACACGCTATCTTTATAAGCCGCATCAGAAATATAGGTTAAGCGCCCTCTAATCATTCCATACTGTTCAAACGGATAGCTTTTTAATTTAACCAGCGTACGTTCTCCCTTGCGGATTTTACCCATATTGTACTGCGGAATTTGTACCTCGCCAAAGTAATTTGCATTGCCAGGGTTCACAATAAAAATTTCTTGATTGGCTGCAACATTTTGATTTTGTTGTACAATACCGGCAAAGCTCAATTTACCAGCCACAGGTGCTTTTAAAATGTGCTGCAATATCCAGGCATCACTTTCGGTAACACATTGATTGAGTGATTGTAAAAATTTAGCTTGTTCTTCTGCAATGGTATGTTTTAAATCAAGTAATTCTTTTTCCTTGCCTGTGTAGCTGCTGGCGTTATTAAGCATGGAAGTTTCTGTTTGTTGCAACGGGTACTTTGATGCTAAATATTTATTCTCTTGCTGAGTGAACTCACTGCTGGATATAACTTTTTTATCATAAAGCTGCCTATATGCTTTATATTCCTTCTCATTATTGGCATATTCTTGTTGCTGTACCTTTTGCTGTTTAACTAATTGTGCTTTAAGTGTTGTAATATCTTTTAAATCTCGCTCCAAATAGGCCATTTTATTTAGATAATAACCATTTTTTTGAGTAGATTGATATTGCAAATATTGCTGGTAAAAACTTTGATAACTGCCTTGAAGCTCTCCCAAATTTAAACCTGTAGGTAAATTAACCGAAGCTAAACTGTTTGTTAAAAGGTTATTTTGAAACTTTTTTAGTTCTTTACTCAACTTCAAAACATCGTTGGGATTTGCCGTACTTTCAAAAAATGCCAGAACCTGATTTTCTTGTACCATCTGGCCATCCTCTACCAGTAAAGCCGTTAGTTTTCCGCCTTGCTTTGCTAAAACCTGTTTAGGAGAATTTAAACTGTTTACCTTTAAATTGGTTTTAACAACATCAGGGTATTCAATTAATGCCGACAGCAAAATAATACCGCCCAAAATGGCAAAAATCAAAGTTATTCCCCACCGTAAAATCCATGATGGAACTGCAGTAATAATATCCTGCACTTCTTCGCTGTTTACTTCCTGATATATAATTTCTTGAGGCATTTATTTTTCATTTTTTTGATTATAAAAAATCAATTATCATCTTTTTACGAACCCAACTCCAGCTGGTTTTTCACCAATTGGTAATATTCGCCTTTACTTTGTGTAAGTTCTGCATGGGTTCCTTGCTCTATAATTGCACCTTTATCAAGCACAATAATATTATCAGCATTTTTAACCGTACTTAATCTATGCGCAACTACAACAACCGTTCGTCCTTTAAAAAAGCTTTCCAGGTTTTCCATAATTACTTTTTCGTTGTTGGCATCGAGCGCATTTGTAGCTTCATCAAAGAAAATATATTCGGGATCTTTATACACCGCACGTGCAATTAAAATTCGTTGCTTTTGCCCCTGACTAATTCCATTTCCTTCAGAACCTATTTTGGTATTTAAACCCAGCGGCAGACTTTCTACGAAGTCATTTATATTGGCTACATTAATTGCATGTTTTAACTTAGCCATATTTGGATATTCATCACCTACTGCAATATTTTTGGCAATACTATCAGAAAATATAAAACCATCCTGCATTACCACGCCACATAATCCTCGCCAATAACGAAAGCTAACTTGATTTAAATAAGAATTACCAATTTTTATATCTCCTTTTTGTGGTTCATAAAAACGGAGTAAAAGTTTAAGAATTGTTGTTTTTCCACTTCCACTCATGCCTACAATAGCTGTAGTTTTGCCCGCAGGAATACTTAAATCTATTTTGGATAACACAGGCTCATTACCAGCACCTGGATAAGTAAAAGATAAATTTTCAATATTAATACTTTTATCCTCCGGCAACTCTCTAATAAAGGTTTTATCTAAAGGTTCTTCATCGTCCATTTCCCTGATTTCGTTTAAGCGTTCCAGTGAAATTTTTGCATCTTGCAACTGTTGAACAAATCCAAGCATTTGTTCAATAGGGCTATTTAACTGTCCAATAATGTATTGCACTGCCATCATTGCACCCAACGTTAACTGACCATCAATAACGGATTTGGCAACTAAAAAAGTAATTAGAATATTTTTTCCTTCATTAATAAAGAATGTTCCAGCTTGTTGATACTGCCCAAGCGCCAGGCTTTTTACATTGAACCTAAAAAGTCCTGCCTGAATACGTTCCCACTCCCACCGTTTTTGTTGCTCACAGTTATTTAGCTTTATTTCTTGCATACCGCTAATTAGCTGCACAACCGAACTTTGGTTTTTTGCGGAAATATCAAAACGTTTGAAATCAAGTTCACGTCTTCTTTTAAGGAAAAACACTACCCATAAACTGTATAAAATACTGCTTACCACAAAAATGATGAAGATATTGATATTGTAATAAGCAAGTACAACTGCAAAAATCACCAGGTTGAACATAGAAAAGATCACACTTAAAGTAGAGCCTGTTAAAAAGCTTTCAATCCTTTTCTGATCGTTCATTCTCTGCAAAATATCACCAGTCATTTTGGTATCAAAATAACCCATTGGCAACTTCATTAACTTAATTAGAAAATCAGTTAATATGGAAATATTAATTCGGGTACTAATGTGAAGTAAAATCCATGAACGGATAAAGTCGACGCTCATTCGCCCGATAAACAGCATGGTTTGGGCAATAAGAATGATGTAAATAAAGTTAAGGTTACGTGTGTTAATACCAATATCAACAACAGATTGTGTTAGAAATGGCAAAATAAGCTGCAACAAACTACCTACGCCTAAACCTACAAAAAGCTGAATAACTAATTGCTTGTAGCGATATAAATATTTTAATAGATAACTAAAATCCAACCCATCGTTCTTGTCTCCATCCTGTGTATAAAAATCAGGACTAGGTGATAGCGTTAGTAAAACACCTTCACTTTCGCCACCAGATGTAGTGCTCAACCAGTGCTTTGAAAACTCGGTTTCTGTATATTCTATAAGTCCTTTGGCAGGATCGGCAACAAAAAATTTATTTCCCTTAATTTTATAGAGCACAACGAAGTGGTTCTGATCCCAATGTAAAATCATCGGAAACTCTACTTCTTTAATTTGGCTTAGCGACAGCTTTATCCCCGTAGTACGAAAGCCAATTTTTTCTGCTGCTTCACTTATTCCTAATAAGGAAACACCTTCCCGGTTTATACCAGAAATTTCTCGTAAACGTTGTAAGCTGAAGTTTTTGCCATAATGCCGGGCAATCATACGTAAACAGGTAGGCCCACAATCCATTTGATCGGGTTGTTTATAAAAAGGGAATGAAATCAAATTTTAAATATTTATATGCGTTTACTCTGATCCGGATATGTATAATTAATTTAACTAACCTGTGGTGAATATAATAATAATTTGATTTTTATTGGCTTATATTTAGTTCGAAAAATCAAATTTGTTACATGAATTTATATAAATAGTTACATTTCGGTTGTTTGTCAAATCAATATGTGTTCTTTAATTCATTCACGCTATTTAACTGTTCTAAAATAAAGCTAGGCAAAGGGTGTTTCTTTATTTCCTCGGTCCAATAGTCTACACTATAAAAACTCCCGTCAATGTCAATATGGCTCTTGTATTTTATTGGCTTAATCCAAGTGTAATTTATTTTGTCATCAATAAATATCTCTGTAACTGTTTCTTCGGCATTGATCTGCCCTATTACGCTGCCCTTTTTCAATCTCTTTTCATTGGAAAGTAAATACGTTGGGTGTCTAATGCTTCCTGTCGTTGTCCACTTTTCTATATTTTTGGATTTACCAGATATTTTCCACCATAATGCTATTTTTATTGCTTCATCACCCTCAAAGCTATTGGTAAGATTTATTTCTTTTGGTAGATTTTCTTTACTATAAATAGCATATCCAACATTTTTGCCCTCATCATAAACATTATATAAGCTATCTTTAGCTTTTTTTGTAGTATACCAACTCCAACTACTGGAGATTCGATCACCGTTAGGTAAGTCATTATTAAAAAATCCATCGTAAGAGGAAATACTAACTATTTTAGATTTTGCTTTTATACTGTCTATTCTAAAATTCCTGGAGGCCCTTATGTATTTATTTTTTTGTGCACGAAAAGGGTTTTTGAGGTGTTCAAATGGAATTTCATAATCAATAATTGCATCGCCATACCTTACAAGCTTATCATTTTCGAGTTTCCAACTCCGTACATAAGCACTTAGCATATAATATTTATTAGTACGCTTCCCTTTTATTTCAACACCATCTAGTTGGTTAACTTTAATTTTTTCTAAATAAACAATATTAGGCAATGTGGCAAAGGATAATTCTACTGGTTGGTAATCCACGCTATATAACATTATCTTTTTTACTTCTAGTTTTGCTAAGGAAGGCTGATCAAAAAGAAACTCGCCTTTTCATTTGTATTTCCAATTAAGCTTCCTATTTCGGTAAGTATAGACAATCCATTAATTGGCTGTTTATCTGCTCTATCTAACACAATTATTTTAGTGCTTTGAGCAAACATAATGTGGGGATTTAATATAATAAATGCTAAAAAGAAGAGTCTTCTCACGTGGGTATATTTAAATTCGAAAAAGATGCTCAAAATAACGATGAGACTCCAATGTATGATTATTAACTTAATAATATGTATCAAGGAGAATTTATAATATAAAGCTATTTAACAAATAATTTATTCAGTTTTTTTTGCAAATCAGAACCCCTTAAGTTAACCCCAACAACGATTCCTTTTCCATCTATCAGATAATTTGCTGGGATAGCATTTATACCTAATTCCTTTGCAATTCCTGATGAACCACCAGGATTATACAGGTTGATAAATTCCTGGGTTTTATCTTGTGCTATTGCGGCCAGCCATTTAGCTTTATCTTTCTCTGCATCAATCGAAATAGAAATAATATTAAAACCCTTTTTATGATATTTTTGATAGGCCAGCTTCAAATTAGGATTTTCTGCCCTGCAGGGTGCACACCAACTGGCCCAGAAATCAATCAGAGTATATTTACCAAAGGTATCATTACCTTTGACTATCTTGTCTTTTGCATTTTTAAGTTCAAAAACAGGCATTTTTGTTCCAATTTTTAATTCATTCTTGAACATGTTTTCTTGTACGGTTATTAAGCTATCGGTTAGCCTACCATATTTACTTTTGCGTATCCTATCTGAAAACAAACTGAATATCGTCCTAGTTTCAGTTGTTGGTATTATTGGCACCATTGCAAATACAAAAAAATTATCCAATGCGACCTCCGAATTTTTATTTTCCTTAATTATATCTAAACTGCTCATTGATTTTAGAATATAATTTTTTCTTTTGGCTGCAGCTTTTTCAGTTTTGTTTGTTGCGGCAATAAGATATTTTTTATCAATTTCGCCATATAAGCTATCTAATTTCTTTTTATAAAGGTTTTCATTTTGAACAAAAATATTGTTAATGATATTAAGAGTGTCTCCTCGAATTGAAAAACCATTTCCTGTATAAAAAACCTCAACCTTTGGTTCAAATAAAAAATTTTGACAAATCATATTTTTCTGATTGTAAATCAAGTCATTTTCACTAATTGATTCATTATTACTTAAAACTACCAATCCTGATTGTAAACCGCCATTTTCAGTCAACAATGAATAATTACCCAAAAACAAAATGGTATCAGTAACAGCTTTTCTCTCTGCGGGATAATTATTATAGTCATATAAAAAAACGTACTTAAATGTACTCTTGTCTTTTAATTTTACAGTTATTTTATAATCTTTTTGCTGTGCAAAAACTGAGGTTAAAGTGGTGAACAGCAATATTAGGGTTAATCTTAATTTCATTTTTATCGTTTAAAAAATGCAATTAATAGCATAGCTATCAATTGCATTTTGATATTATCAACTACATAAACCGTCACAAGCGGTAACTTTTTGGGTTAACTCGTGGCCGTGTCCATGATAGCCCGACATACAGATATTATAACATCTAATATAATCGCCACCTTTAATAATTTTCATTTCAGCCTTGCTGAGTACATTTACATTTTTCATTTTTTTCAGATTTAATTTCGTTTAAAATTTTCGTTGCTATTTCACGCAATACAACTTAAGCGATGCTGATGAATGTCAACATTTCATTGTAGAGCAACATGTTTGCAACCAGCTACTCTTTTTTGCACAAAAATTTTTTTAATACTTTTAATTACAGCTAATCCAATGTTTCAACTTCTATATAATTTCATATTTAGTTTGAAGTTTAAACTGAATTTGAATATAAAATTTGATTCATTGTTGACTATTATGTGAAAGCACCAAAATATTATGCAAAAAGGCTTAAACTATATTTTTAGTCCCGATAAAATGTATTAAATTTAAAATATTAACGCTATCGTCATCCCAGTAGCAACACTCACTAATTGCTATATAATTAAAGATGACACATACTTGCATTATCGTAGACGACGAACAATATTCTATAAATCAATTAACAGAATACATCGCCTTAACTCCTTCTTTAACTTTAACAAAGGCTTATACGAACCCACTATTGGCATTAAAAGAAATAAGCGAGATGGAACAACCAGTAGATTTTTTATTTACTGATATAGAAATGCCTTATGTAGATGGGCTAAAACTTGTAAAAGAAGTAAGCCATAAGGTTAAGCATTTGGTACTGGTTAGTGCACATTTAAAATATGCTATTGACGGGTATGACGTTGGAGCCGTTCATTTTCTACTAAAACCCTTTTGCATTAATAAATTTAATAAAATAGTGGATTTTCTAATCTATAAAACTCCAATCCCAAGGCCTTTTATTTGGATAAAATCTGGTTTAAGAAAAGAAAATATAAAAATACTTATAGATGAAATTGTTGTTATACAAGGGGCTTCAAATTACATTAAAATTTATACTAAAGAAGAAACTTACTTACAATATGGGACATTATTGGCTATGGAAAATCAATTAAAAGATTATAATCATTTCCAAAGGATTAGCAAATCGTTTATTATCTCTATAAAACATATAAAGAAATATAATAAACATAGTTTACTACTTACAAATAATACCATAGTAAATATTGGCTCATCTTATAAACCGAATATAACCTAAATTGAGATCCAAAAATTAGTAGGTAGCTTAAAATGACTGAAAACAGCTATTGAAATAAATTATAATTTCTTCGAAAACCTTTCATCAACAACCTAGCTATTAGGCGATCAAATACTTAATATCTTCCAATCTGTATGGTTCAGGTAATTTATAACCGTTAATTAAAATAGTTGGTGTAAAAGTAATTTCAGCCATTTTGCACCACGCTCTATGTTTTTCTGTTACGCTTGCTACTTCATCATTTACGCTAACAGGAAATTGTTCTGCCCAGTTTTCGTACTTCTTATTGGTTTGATCATACCAAGCATTTAAAGCTTTTTCGGTAATACTTTGATCCTTCAATAAACTTAAAGCAGTAATATGTCTTGCCATTTTAGTTCCTGAATCATGGTCATGATCTGCTGTACTAAAAATAACTTTTAACTGAATATCATCTCTCGTTTGCAACCACTCTTCTATAGTTTTGTGGGCTTTACTACAAGGGCCACAAAATGGATTACTAACCATAGTAATTACTGTTTCGGCATCAGCATTACCCATTAATACTGGTAAAAGTTCATCACTTACCGCATAACGAGGCTGATTTGTTAATGCCTGTTTAAATAAATCACTATTATATTTAAAGGTTTTGAGCTGATTTTGAATTGGTTTTAGTTGAGCGGCATCTAAGAAGAATGGTTTAAAAAATGCCCATATTACAATTGGTAAAAGGAAACATATAGTTAAAACCCCAATACTAAAAAGTGAAATTCCTAAGCCGAAAGTAAAATGCCCAGAGATTATGTTTATTAAAAACTCTATCCAAAGTAAAGCTTGAACAGCGCAGCATAATACACACCAGTTTTTACTTCTAAATTGATAGGAAATTGAATAAATGGTGTATGGAAGTGCCAATACATTAAACCTTGCCAAAATGGCGATGCTTGAAGGGTTTAATAACAACAACAGAAAAGAACCTGCGAAATAGAAAAATCCAACTTCGCTCCAGCTTAACCACGAAGTAACTTTAGCTGCATCAGATTTTAAAATGGCATTACAATTATTCTTCCCGCCCAGACTACACAAATTTTGAATAAAAGGATTGTTGGAGTTTATACTTTGAACCAGCAACAGTACACTTATGGTTAAACCTGCAAGTTTGGCTAACAGTAACAAAGCATTAGACCAAGATATTGATGAATTATAAAACACTAAACCAATTATACTGAGCAGCAATACAACACCTAATGGCAAAACTAAACTTTGTAGAAAATATTTAAATTTATTTTCGCTATAATTTTTTTCTCCACTCTCTGCGGTTAATTCTGCGTGTAGCGCAATACCATCCCAGCGCTTTAAAAATTCCTCTTCAGGCATGGTAGCTCTCTTATTTTCTTCGTCGGAAAATTGAACAACACCAGCATTAATATTTTTAATTAAAATAAAACGTCCGCCCTTTTCAGGTAAGTGTGCAATAAAAGGAAAGAGTAAATCGTCTACATCATAATCTTCTCTTGCGATACGAAAAGCCTGATTTTCAATATTCCAACTTGTCAAGCAATCGCTTAAAGCCAATAAACTCGGTGTTTCGGGATGATCTGACAAACAAGTTTCAATCGTTTTTTCGGTTACTTTAACTTTTAAAGTTTTGATTAGAGAGAATAGAACTGAATCTAGATTTGATTTTGTTGATCCAAATAATTTCATGAGACATTAATCTTTAAATCCAATGTCATTAAAAAAATTTAATTCTACTAATTTTATCAGAAAAAAAATAAAAAGTATGTAATATTTTTACGATAACTAACCTAACGCCACAATAGACATGTACCACTACAACACCACAGGCTTAATGTATTTGCTTTTTATTAAAGAATAATAACCCGAAAGCCTTTCCATTGAGTTTGCCTCTATTTTTATGATGTATTTTATGTGCTTTTCGCACTGCTAAAAGATATTTATTATTGCTTTTACAAGTTTTTAATCTGCGGTGTATAAACCAATCGTGTATTATAAAATAGATTATTCCATAGGTTGAAATACCTGCACCTATAAAAAATTTATAGCCAAAATTATTTCTATCAATAAACATGAGATAAAGTGATGCCGCAGCAAACAACAATGCAAACAGATCATTCCATTCTAAAAAACCTTTTTTATGCTCATGATGGCTTTTATGAATGAACCATAATGGACCATGAAATAAATATTTATGGATAAACCAAGAAAAGCTTTCCATGAAAATAATGGTCAATAAAAGGATAAAAATATTTAAAAGCACTGCCATAATATACAAAAACGGGATTCGTAAAGATATATAAACCAGCGAGAAAGACAAATATTGTCATAAAATTGTAAGGTTATGACAGAAATTGAGTCGATTGATTAACAAATGAGTTTTTAGCACTATTTTTGACCAAAACATTAAAAAAGTCAGAAAGTAGAAAAGTAAAATGATTGTTGCTGATAAAAAAAGAGAACTAATTATTGATGGTGCTATTAAACGTTTCACACATTTTGGAATTAACAAAACCACGATGAATGATATTGCTGAAGATCTTTCCGTTTCGAAGCCATCACTTTATTATTATTTTCCAGATAAGAAAAGCTTAATTGTTGGTGTTATTGAACGTGTTTTTAATGATTTCTTTGAGCTTTTAAAGAAGAAACATAATCCGGATCAGGCACTGATAGATATTCTTTACAATACGATAGATGTGAGAAATACTTTTTTTCAGAAATATTATATGATGAGAATTGCCGAAGGTATTCCTGATTTATTAAATGATGATGTGATTAAAACCAAGCTAACAACGCTAAAAAAATCTGAAAAAGATTTTTTTGCTGAAATTTTCAGACAGGCGCAGGCTAAAAAGGAAATTGAACACGAAGATATGAACCATATTGCCGAGCTTTATTTAGAAAGTTTAATGGGCTTAACCAATATGTGCATTATGGAAACCGGCAGGGATCTTTTCCCTGATAAAAAAGCTTTATCGAAGATGACTAAAAAGCAAAAAGATCTTTCTTACATCTTTACTAAAGGTCTTAAATGCTAATAAAGATAATTTTATAAAAAGAAAACCTTAACCCAATACAGAGTTAAGTATAGATAAGAACCCAAAAACAAAAATCAATATATTATGCTTAGAATAAAAACGGTAAATTTAATGCTTATCCTTATTGCGGGCATTGCTTTACCATCATTAGTTTCGGCGCAACAGCAGGTTACACTTAAAGATGCGCTTAATTATGCTCTTCAAAACAACACCAAGTTTCGTAAATCCAAATTGGATATAGAAAAAGGAAGGTATAAAGTTGAAGAAGTAAGAGCACAGGCTTTACCTCAAATTACTGGTAATGCTGGCTTAACTTATAATCCAATTATTGGTCAACAGGTGGTTGATTTTGGTGGACAATTGCAAACGTTAAAGTTCGGTCAGAAATGGAATTCATCTGCAGGCGTTCAGCTTTCTCAACAAATATTCAATCAGCAGGTGTTTGCTGGCTTAAAAGCGGCTAAATCAAGCGAAGAATATTATAACCTTACGGCTCAGTTAACTGAGGAACAAATTATTGAGTTGGTTGCCAACAACTATTATCAAGTACTGGTAAGCAGACAACAATTAAATGTAATTGACACTAACATTAAAAATGTTAAGGTTGTGGAGAAAATTGTAACCAATCAGTACAAGAATGGTTTGGCTAGAAAGATCGATGTTGATCGTATTACGGTTAATATGACTAATTTAACAACACAACATGAGCAGATTGTAAATAACATTACCCAGCTGGAAAATCAGCTTAAGTTTTCGATGGGTATGCCTGTAAGTACACCAATTACTTTACCTTTTACCGAATTAACTGAGGTAACTCAATTGCCTGAGTTTAGTGAATCGATTGATTTATCGAATAGAACTGAGGTAAAGCTTTTGGATAATCAGGACAAACTATTATTACTTCAAAGAAAATCTTACGTATCTGAGTATTACCCGAGTTTAGCTTTAACTGGAAATTACACCTACTCTAGTCAAAGTAATGGTTTCGACTTTTTAAATACGAATAGTACAGCAATTGGTTTCGGATCATCTGCGGTAGGTTTAACGTTAAAAGTGCCCATTTTTAATGGCTTTTTAACTCGTTCAAAAATACGCCAAGCTGATGTAGACATTAAAAAAGCTAAGGAAGATAGATTAGAATCTACAAACTCTTTAAATATGGCTTATGAAAATGCAAAAATTCAATTGCGCAATAACATGAACACCATTACTTCGCAACGTAAAAACGCACAGCTTGCTGATGAGATTTACAGAAGTACACAAAACAATTACAACAATGGCTTGGCTACATTAACAGATTTACTGGAAACGGAAAATTCACTTACTGAAGCACAAAACAGCTATACCCAGGCATTATTAAATTATAAAATTGCCGAAATACAATTAATAAAATCAAACGGAAATATTAAATCGCTAGTAAAATAGAAATGAAAAGAGTAATTACCATAATCGTTGTAATTGTTATTGCGCTTGGTGCAATAGCTTACGTATTAAGCAACAATAAAAAGAAGAATGAAGAAAAAACTGCATTCATTGCTAAAGGTAGTGGTGCAATAGCCGTTAGGGTTGCAACAGTTGAAAAGAAAACTGTAGATCTTGATTTTGCTGCAAACGGAAACTTCATTCCAAAACAAGAATTAAACCTTTTAAATGAAAATGCAGGTCGTATTTCTGCTATTTATGTTAAAGAAGGTGATCGTGTTTCTAAAGGGCAAGCTTTAGCTCGTATTGATGCTGAAATTATTAATACTGATAGAGAAACTGCTGAGGCAACTTATCAAAATGCTTTAAAGGATGAGGCTAGATACCAAAGTTCTTATCAAACTGGCGGGGTAACTCAACAACAGTTAGATCAGGCTAAATTAGCAACCAGAAATGCAAAATTGCGTTTACAAGCTGCTCAAAAAACATTAAGCAATGCGGTTATTAAATCGCCAATTAATGGTATTGTAAATAAAAAATATATTGAGGTAGGTGCTTTTGTAAATGCGCAGGGTACACAATTATTTGAGATAGTTGATGTTTCAAAATTAAAATTGAAAGTTAACGTAAACGAATCTCAGGTAGCTAATTTGAAAATGGGTGATAAAATCGACATTAAATCTTCGGTATTCCCTACAGATAAATTTAGCGGACAAATTACTTTCATTGCTGCTAAGGCTGATGCGACATTAAATTTCCCAATTGAAATTGAGGTTACAAACAACGCTAAAAACACCTTAAAAGCTGGTATGTACGGTACTGCAATCTTCAATTTCCCTAAACAGGCACCAAGCATTCTTATTCCACGTACTTCATTTGTGGGCAGTGTAAGTAGCAACCAAGTGTTTGTGTTGGATAAAGAAAAAAGTACGGCAAAATTACGTAAGGTTGTTGCTGGTCGTATTTTAGGCGATAACGTTGAGATTCTTGATGGATTAGCTGAAGGCGAATCTGTGATTACCAGCGGACAGATTAACTTAAACGAAGGTTCTCCTGTGAGCATCGTTAAGTAGGGCAAATTTTGCAAATATAAATTCGCGGCACGTGCATAACGTGAGCTATATTAAAAGAAAATGAAGATAACAGATATATCTATAAAAAGGCCATCGCTGGTAATTGTAGTTTTTACTGCACTAACCTTGCTGGGCTTACTAAGTTACTTTTCGTTGGGTTATGAGTTATTGCCAAAATTCTCAAACAACGTTGTATCTATTTCAACCATCTATCCTGGAGCTTCTCCAAATGAGGTGGAAAATACAGTAACCAAGAAAATTGAGGATGCGGTATCCTCAATGGAAAACATTAAAAAGATAAACTCGGTATCATTCGAGAGTTTATCAACGGTAACTATTACATTAACTGATAAAGCAAATATTGATATTGCTTTAAATGATGCGCAGCGTAAGGTAAATGCTATTCTTTCTACTTTACCTGAGGATGTAAAAACACCATCATTAAGTAAGTTCTCTTTAGATGATTTACCAGTTATCACCATGACGGCATCAGCCAATATGGATGATATTACCTTTTACGATTTAATTGATAAGCGTATTGCTCCGGTTATTTCTAGGGTAAGTGGTATTGCGCAAGTAAACCTTATTGGTGGTTCTGAGCGTGAAATTCAGGTTGCATTGGATGCTGATAAATTACAAGGTTATAATCTTTCTGTACCTCAAGTGCAGCAAATGATTTTAAGCTCAAACCTTGATTTCCCTACTGGAAGTGTTAAAACTCAAAACCAAGATGTATTAATTCGTTTATCTGGTAAATACAGAAGTATTGATGAGTTAAGAAACTTAGTTTTAACAACATCTAAAGATGGTGCTCAAATTCGTTTGGGTGATGTTGCCGATGTTCAGGATGCTAAAAAAGAAACAGAAAAATTAGCACGTGTTGATCGTAAAGAGTCAATTGCTATTCAAATTATTAAACAAAGTGATGCCAATGCTGTAGAGGTAAGTAAAGGTGTACACGCTATTATTGATAAACTTAAAGAGGAATATAAAACCAACAAACTGGATATGAAAATTGTGAACGATAGTTCAATTTTCACTCTAGAATCTGCTGATGCTGTAATCCACGATTTAATGCTTGCTGTTGTTTTGGTAGCTTTTGTAATGCTATTCTTTTTACACAGTTTACGTAATGCATTAATTGTAATGGTATCAATCCCGGCTTCATTAATTGCAACCTTTATTGGTATCAACTTATTTGGGTTTACCTTAAACTTAATGTCTTTACTTGGTTTATCCCTCGTGGTAGGTATTTTGGTGGATGATGCGATTGTGGTATTAGAAAATATCCAACGTCACATGGAAATGGGTAAAAATAAAGTAAGGGCTGCATCTGATGCAACTCGTGAAATTGGTTTTACGGTAGTATCCATTACATTAGTAATTGTGGTGGTGTTTTTCCCTATCGCCATCAGTTCTGGCTTGGTATCAAACATCCTTCGTCAGTTTTGCGTGGTTGTAATTATTGCAACATTGCTTTCGTTGGTTGCTTCATTTACTATTGTTCCTTTATTATTCTCTCGTTTTGGTAAACTAGAGCACATTGAAGGTAAAAATATATTCGGCCGTTTCATTTTATGGTTTGAAAAGCAACTTAAAAAATTCACCCACTGGATTACAAACATCTTAACATGGTCTTTAAACCATAAAAGACGTACCATTCTTGCTGTAGTTGTATTATTTGTTGCCGCGATGTGGTTGGCTGGGGCTGGTTTTATTGGTTCTGAGTTTTTCCCTAAATCAGATAAAGGTGAGTTCTTAGTTCAAATTGAATTACCAAAAGATGCGCCTTTAGAGCAAACAAACTTCTTTACGCAAAGAGCTGAAGCATTTTTACATAAACAACCAGAAATTACACAGTTAATTACTACGGTTGGACAGGCAAGTGGTGATTTTGGAGGTACGCAAGCAACAGCGTACAAATCTGAGATTAACGTTAAACTTGTTGATCGTGAAAAACGCGAAGGTGTATCATCCGATATTTTCGCCACAAAAATGAGTCGTGCCTTAGCAAAAGAATTAGTTGGAGCAAAGGTTAAAACAGTGCCAATTAGTATTTTGGGTATTGCAGAAAATGCACCAATATCATTAGTGGTAATGGGATCTGATTTAGATAGTGCTTTAAAGTATGCTGAAGGTGCTAAAAATGTACTTGCAAGTATTCCGGGTGCTACAGAGATTAAATTATCAGTAGAAAAAGGTACACCAGAAATTAACGTGCAGGTAGACCGTGATAAAATGTCGGCTGTCGGCTTAACTTTATCAACGGTAGGTTCTACCATGCAAACTGCTTTTGCTGGTAACACGGATGGTAAATATAGAAAAGGTGAGTACGAATATGATATTAACATCCAATATCAAGATTTTAACAGAAAAGATATTGATGATGTACGTAACCTAATTTTTGTAAATGATAAAGGTGCTCAGGTTAAGTTATCGCAATTTGCTAACATTACTGAAGGCTCAGGCCCAAGTCAGTTAGAGCGTTTAAACAAATCAACTTCAGTATCTGTACAGGCTCAATCTATCGGTAGACCAACGGGTACAATTGTAGCAGATTTTCAGGCTAAATTAATTGAGCTTCAGAAAAATGGAAAGTTAAAGGCGCCCACTGGTGTAAGCTATACATGGGCGGGTGACCAGGAAAACCAGGCTGAAGGTTTTGGTACTTTAGGTATTGCTTTATTGGCTTCGATTATTTTGGTTTACTTAATTATGGTAGCCTTATATGATAGTTTTGTGTATCCATTTGTGGTAATGTTCTCGCTACCGCTTGCATTAATTGGTGCATTCCTGGCGTTGGCTTTAACAAACAACTCTATCGGTATTTTTACCATTTTAGGTTTTATTATGTTAATGGGTTTAGTGGCGAAGAATGCGATTATCCTTGTCGATTTTACCAACCACATGAAATCTGAAGGAAAATCGACGGTTGAAGCTTTAATTTTAGCCAACCATGCCCGTTTACGTCCAATTTTGATGACAACCATTGCGATGATTTTCGGTATGCTTCCAATTGCATTAGCAAGTGGTGCGGGTGCAGAATGGAAAAACGGTTTGGCTTGGGTTATCGTTGGTGGTTTAACCAGTTCGCTATTCTTAACATTAATTGTAGTACCGGTTGTTTACCTGATTTTCGATATTATGTTAGAGAAATTTGGGTTTAACAAAAAAGGTAAAACTATTGATGAGTTATTAGTGGAGCCTTATGATCATAAAGATGTTTTGGAATACGATTTAGAACATTAATATATAAAAGTTAACAATCAGTTTAAAGACCGCCCAACCCAAGGGCGGTCTTTTTTTGTTTAATTTACAAGCAAGAGAATGCCAAAATTGCCTCCAAATCTTGTTGCCTATAACACAATAATATTGATGCAGGAGCAAGAATACTAACCACAGAAGCGAGAATACTTGGCAAGATAGTTTTTATTAAAAAAACATCAGCTGTTCGAGATGTTCCGCAGGGCATCCCGAACTAAAGAATAGTGAATATGCTTTAGGCATAAAAGGGTTTCTGGATTTGAAAATCCAGCTTTATCAATAGTACGAGATGCGCTGAAAAAGCTAACATCTCGAACAGCTGGTTTTTTCATGCACTGAAATTTTAATCCAACTTAACACATTTTGGAAACAAAAAAGTTGGAAACATTTTATTGTTTCCAGAAAAATTGTTTCCAAATCCAGAAACATTTTTTGCGGAAATTTTTTATTGTTTCGAGCAAAAATGTTTCCAACAGCATTCAAAACACTTTAAGACCTTTTTTCAGAAAATCAAATCAAAAGGAATTCGGCAAAAGGACCAAACACCATCGATATTTACAATTCTCGAACAAACGATAAAAGGGTTCTCAGAACCCGTGAATAAGCAAAGGCAAAAATGAGTGGATTATATTTTTCAAATATCCCAACAGTTGTTAGTGTTAAAATTTAGGCTGGACTTGAATAAATTTTGGATATGCAGTTTCCAAGAAAATTAATATCTTGCCGAAATAAATTAGCATCATGCTCTAGCTCAATTTATTCGCGTTTAAACGCTTACAAAAATTTAAATACGAATAAAGGATACTCAAAATACGCAACTATTAACTTGGATAAAATGCTCCAATGAACTACGATTAAAGATGTTGTGAATTGGTCGTTGCGTATATTTAGGAGTTACCTGCAAGCATTCCTATACCGCTTAATATTGAAAATTATGAATTTTGACTTTACAGAAAAATATATTTTAGAAAATAACTATGTTTTATTAAGACCTTTGGAAGTTTCAGACAAAGAAAAACTAATAAACTTTGCAATTAATGAACCTGAACTTTGGAAGTTCAATATTAATGGAGGAAACGGTAAAGAAAATTTTGACACCTACTTTGACACAGCAGTAAAATTATTTAAAGAGAAAAATCATTATCCTTTTATTGTTTTTGACAAAAGAAATAATGAATATGTAGGAATGACACGACTTTACGAAATCTCTAACGAATTTAAACGTATTGACATAGGGTTTACTTGGTATGGAAAAAAATTTCAAGGAACTGGACTAAACAAAAACTGTAAATATCTTCTTTTAGAGTTTGTCTTTGACAAACTACAAATGATAAGAGTAGGTTTCGGAGCAAACAGCAAAAACGAAAGAAGTATAAACGCTATGAAAAGTATTGGATGTAAAGTTGAAGGGATATTAAGACAATTTAGTAAAGATGCTGACGGAAAAATTATAGACGCATTAAAACTGAGTATCTTGAAAGACGAATGGGAAGAAAATGTAAAAAATAACTTAAAAGAACAAATTGAAAAATATGCCATCAGGTAACATGGGTTTTGCAATAGTGGAGCGAAACTGCAAAGTTCAACGGTATTGCTTCGATTAGCTGTTCGAGATGTTCCGCAGGGCATCTCGAACAAACGATAAAAAGGGTTCTCAGAACCCGTGAATAAGCAAAGGCATAAATGGGTTTCTTGATTTGAAAATCCAGCTTTAGCAATAGTACGAGATGCGCTGAAAAAGCTAACATCTCGAACAGCTAGACTTTTAATTTAACACTAAAACTGAATTAGTGACCAGAGTGAGAATTAACATTTTATCATTTAGCAAAATACACAACAGATGAGATCGAAAAAAGATATTAGTGATTATAAAAGATTATCCTTTCTTGATGGTATAGAACTATTATATGCTAAAAACCATACCCTTGATTTCCCAAATCATACACACAATACCTTCAATATTGCTTTAATACTCCACCAGTCCTTTAGTGCCAAATTGCGATCTAAACTTTTAAATGCACCAATTGGAACGATTTGCATCACAAATCCGGATGAGGTGCATGCCACACCTTGCGATAAACAAACAGGAAACACCTTTAATACTTTTTACATTTCACCCGATGTTCTAAAGGAAATTAATCACGGCAAGGATGTTTTCTTCAATGACAAAGTTATTTATAATCAAGCCCTTTTTAATTCCTTCTATTACCTTTCTCAGAATGTAAATAACCCACTTATAGATTTCGAAAAGTATTTACTTCGGTGCCTTACTGTTTTAGTTGAGGAATATTCTACCGAACTCAAATTTAAAAATTGTAAAACTCAGTTATTTCATACGTTTTTGGAAGAAGAAACATTTTTAAAATTTTCACTGGAAAAAACAGCTAAAGGTTTTGGGTTAGACAAATATAAATTTCTAAGGTTATTTAAACAAGAAACAGGACTTACGCCCAATAGCTTTATCATCAATAAACGGATTGAAAATGCTAAAAAACTAATCTCAGAAAATGGTAGCGATTTACTAGAAATTGCTATATCATCCGGCTTCTATGACACGGCACATTTTTGCAGAGACTTCAAAAAATATACTGGCGTAACACCAACAGCTTACAAAAATGCCTGATACCGACTGTTGCAATATTATACAATAGACTTTAATGAAAACAAGATAGATTTGTTAAATCAAAAAATTGAAATGTATAGATTAATCATCATCCTAAGTATACTAACAAGTAACATCTGCATAGCACAAAATATAACCAAGATTAAAGTTAATTCTAAATCTGAAAGGCATTCTATTGAGCGTAAGCAACAAGCCGAATTCGAAGTTCGGTTAACTAAAGATGTATATTATAATATTTCGGTAGAGCAGCTCGGAATAGATGTAGTAGTTTATTTAAAGGATGAAAAGAATAAAATTTTAGAACAAAAAGATAGCCCTACAGGTCAAAAAGGCATAGAAAAAATAGTGTTTTCACCTAATGTGTCAGGAAAATATATTATTGCGGTGAAACCACTTGAAGAAGCAGAAAACTCTGATAAAGGAGACTATACGATTTGCACCTCTACCCTTTCTGAAAATTTAAAAAAGTATAGCATTAAGGAACTCCAGCAAGATTTTGATTTCTTAAAAAATGCGTATCTGGAAACGCATGTTGGGTTGTGGTATAACAGTTATACACAATTTGACAGCCTTTGCAATGTCCAAAATGCTAAACTTCGCGACCAAATGACTGCTTTGGATTTCTATAAAATTGTTGCCCCAATCACCGCTTTTACAAAGGAAGGTCATTGTTATATTTCCACTTCCGATGGAATCAATGATTATTTTAAACAAAGTGGCGGTTATTTCCCCTTTCTTGTTAAAATCATCAACAGAAAAATATATGTACTAAATGATCATGAAGATCTTAAAACGAAAGGGTTAATGATTTCAAAAATTAATGGGCTTGATGCAGGTACTATATTGTCTAAATTCGAAAGTATTGAGCCGGCTGATGGTTATAATATCACCAGTAAAGAGCATTGGATAGAAAATTCATTTGCTAAATACTACCGGCGATTTTTTGAAAAAACAAAATCTTTTAAGATCGAATTTGTGTCTGCAACAGCAGATAACATTACTTACAATATTCCAGCTTTAACATCAAAAGAATATGCAATATTTTATCAAAAATTTATTAAGGAAAATACAGATTATAAATTTTCAAAACCATCAGAATTTTCACTTGATACTTTAAAAAATCTTGCCAAATTAACGGTAAACGATCTTGGATCGAGAAACTATAAGGGTGGTAAAAAGGGCTTTCAAAAGTATTTAGATGAGATCTTTACTACAATTAACAGCAAACACATAAAAAATCTAATCATCGATATTAGAAAAAACGAAGGTGGTTCGCAGGGAATGGAAGATATTTTGCTTTCCTATTTCAGCACTAAAAGTTATCAGAAGTATAAGTATGTTGAAATTCCATCATTTAGTTATTCTTTTCTAAAGTACACCGATTACAAAGACGAAGCAGACATCCTTAAAAAGGAATTATCGGAAGAATTTTATAAGGCAGTTGATGGAAGGTATCTGAACAAAAAAGGATATTATGATGGCCTTCCACCAAGTTCCATTCATTTCTATGGGAATGTTTACATTTTGATAAGCGGGTTGACTTTTTCTGGAGGTTCTGAATTTGCTTCACTTGCGAAAAACCATTCAAACGCAGTTTTTATAGGAGAAGAAACAGGAGGGGGATACTATGGCAATACCAGCGGAAGCTTTTTAAAATTCACCCTACCGAATACAGCATTACCTGGTAGAATTCCACTATGTAAGTTTGTGCTCGAAACACAAAACAATTCTATCCCATTTGGTCATGGTTTAAGTCCGGATTATGAAATTCGGCCTACTATTCAAGAATACTTAAATAAACAAGATGTGGAAATGGAATTAGCAAAAGCAATGATCCGAGAAAAATAGCAATTGAGAATCGTCTGTACGAATATTTGTTCAGCTAAAAACCTGCTGATTATAAATTTGACTATAGCGAATGCTCTTTTGCTGAATTTATTAATGATAATTTATGGCTAAAGCTATTTCAGTTAGAAGTTTTTCTTTAAGAGACATAATTTGCATGATAAATAAATATTCTGAGATAATTTTAGGAATAAGTTAGTTTAAAATATAGATTTCATACGGGAGTGATGATGTACTGTAGAATATTACTTCGAATGCATACCTTGGAAGGAATTCGAACCCGATTGCCATTTAATTTTAGCAATTAGTCTATAGAGTACTAATGAATAATTGTTAAATTATTTATTCTTCAAAATCTCTACTTTCTCTCGTTCGCTTTGCAACAAACGTTCGTATAGCTCTACTATTTTTTCAATAGTATTAAAGGTTGGTTGGTAGTTTAATGAACTTGCAATTAAAGTTGAATTATCACTGCTAGAATTGTGGTAGGTATTTGATATGATATTAAAAACCGCTTCTTCAGTAAAGTTTTTAATTCCTTCTGCTGTAACCCCCAAAACCTTAGCAATCTTTTCTAAAACTTCATCTTCAATGGTTTCGCTTTGTTCCAACTTACTTACCGCTTGCTGGCTAATGCCTAATTCGGTTGCAAGGGCATCTTGTTTCATGCCTCTTAATTCGCGTATGCGAGTAATTTTGCGACCTAAATGTGGTTTGTTGGTTTTATGTGCGGTTTCCATATTCCAAATATATCTAAATTATTTGTAGTGTAAAAAACAATACAAAGGTTGTTAAAAACATTTACCTGTGGTTGAGTACCCAGCTTTATAGTTACAAATTTAAAGCACATAAATACCTAACCTTATGCGCAACCAATTTACAAAGCCTTTGGCATTAAACAAGTGGTTTAGCTTACCATTTACGGCTAATAGTTTTACCCTTAGCTTAAATACTTTAAATGGTTTATCGGCCTACCGCAAAATCAGCAACCCCTACACTTTGGTAAACCTGCAAGGGCTAAATTTTACACATGGTATTTTGGAGTTAGCCGTACAATTAAATAAGGAGCCTGTAGAAAAGGTTTATTTAAATGTTACACCTACCGCCCTATTGGTAAGTTGCAGTGTAAATACTACTGATATTTATTTAAGCCGATACACTTATTTTGCTTTAAGAGATTTAATTGGCGTTGCCGAACAATATAGTTTTGAAATTTATTACTGGCCTAATTTTTTTAAGGAGAACGGCAAAAGCGATTATTTAAAAATAACTAAAGCTAAACAAGGTTTGTGCATAAGCCAAAAGGCTGGTTATAGCTTTTTAAAACCAAGTACCGTTTTACCAAAGCTTAACCTTGCCGAACCTGCTACCCTATCGCCTTTATGGTTTATTGATGAAAAACCTAATGTTACACAACCTTACACAGTTGGCTTTTGCCTTGCCTATACAGATTTAAAGCGTTGGCACACGCAACATTATCCTTTTTTAATACCTTATTGGGCTAAATTAACGCAAAACAAAACTGCTATTAAATATTTTAATGGCTTTGTTGGTACAGGTAGCACAGCACCTGCCTTTGTTTTAAGCCAAACACAAAGTTTGCTGATGGATATTTGTAAACAAATGCAAACCCTGGCCTTAATACAGCAACATGCTTTTACAGCCAATAGCTTAAATATTGATGCCATTAACCGTGCAAATGTTTTAAAACAGCGTAATTTATTTGTTTTATATCAACAGGCCTTGCCCTTGCTAAGCAGGCAACTTTTTAGTTTTTATTATTGCACACATGGTATGCGTAATGTAAAGGGCAAACCGCAAAAGCAGCTTTTAATACCTTGCTATTTTGCGTCCGATGTACCTGTGCTTTGTTTTATTTTAAAACAAAGAGGTGAATATATAGAACTGCAATTGAAGTTTAAAATTGGCACCCGGAGCTATACCCTACCCAATAATTTTATAGTTGGCTTTTTTGTTGCTGCTAAACAAATGCCTAGTCGTTTTTATTTATTGCGCAGCTTTAGAGATTATAGTTTGGTTGCATTTTTTGTTGCTTATAATTTTAAAATTTGTGTTTTAAAAGTACATTGGGTTTACTTTGAAGAGTTTTTAAAAGAACTGAGTAGATTATATTTTTCAAATATTCCAACAGTTGATGTTAATACAGGTTGAATTCCAGCTGTTCGAGATGTTCAGCAGGGCATCCCGAACTAAAGAATAGTGAATATGCTTTAGGCATAAAAGGGTTTCTAGATTGAAAATCCAGCTTTATCAATAGTACGAGATGCGCTGAAAAAGCTAACATCTCGAACAGCTGGACAAACAGAGAAGGCTATCTGCTAACAATGGTTTTGCAATAATCAGCTGTTCGAGATGTTCCGCAGGGCATCCCGAACAAACGATAAAAAGGGTTCTCAGAACCCGTGAATAAGCAAAGACATAATGGTAAAGCTAGATTTTGAAATCAAGCTTTACATTATATGAATCAAATTGATTGACATTCTGCAATTAGCTAATCTCAACAATATTCAAATTAGGTTCAATGTTATGTTTGCAAATAATTGGAATCCTGAAACTAAGAATGCCAATTGCAACCTCTTTAAGAAACTACAGTGTTTCCAATTCATTTATCGCTTTGCTAAAACCTCCATTACCAAACAAACTTATCCCCATCATTGTATATTACAGATATGTTTAAAGTTATCCTTAGTATTATTCTGGTTCATGTAGCAATGTTGGTTAAAGCACAACACCCGCCTATTTTTGATGCTATGACTACCGATACATCTGTTATTAAATTATATGATTTAGATGTGCAATTGGTAAAATATAGTTATAATGCTAATGGTGTAAAATTTTTAGTTGTACATGATGATGAAGATACTGGTGTAAAAGCTGGTTTTGATTATATAAAGTGGTATGGAGGTGAAATCATTGATAGTCAATATGGCAGTGTAAGAGATTATAATTTTACTTATATGGATGATCCATACCGGATTGATCCTAACGCGATATATACCAAAACAGGTGTACATACCCGCCTTAAAAAAAGCCAATACAGTACAACTGAGGTTGAAGAAGCCTTACTTAAAGCAGGGAAACAGATTATAGATTTTTACGATCCAAAATCAACAGGTTATATTTTAACGTTGCACAACAATGGCGATGGTGGTTTTGGCATTTCATCTTACCTGCCGGGATATGATTTATCTAGTACGGCAGATTCTGTATTTATCAATTTCGAAATGGATGGAGATGACTTAATTTATGTAACTGAGCCGAGATTATTTAGCAGCTTTAAAAAAGCAAATGTTAATGTAATTCTCCAATCTAAATTTGCTAGTAACGATGGCTCTCTATCTGTTTATGCTATGCAAAATAATATTCCATATATAAATGTGGAGGTACAGCACGGGCACTTAGATGAAAACTTTAGACTAATAGAGTTATCAGTAGCTATTTTAAAGGAGCACAATTTAATACAGAAAGAGTAGAAATTATTCTATTGCTTTAATTTTTGTTACGATAAAACTAACCAGCAAACCAAAGCAGCCAATTACAGCATAAGAATATTGGAGGCTTGATAGCTGTGAAATATACCCAATTAGAGGTGGGCCCATTAAAAAGCCAAAATAGCTAACACTTGATACAACAGCGATTGCCATGCCCGGTGCAATTTTTCCATTTTTACCTGCAACACTGTAAACTGTGGGTACAATACTGGAAACCCCAATACCTACTAACATAAAACCTAAGGTAGCGGTAACAACAAAAGGAAAAAGAACAGAAATAAACATGCCTGTAGAAATAATTAAGCCACTGATTTGAATGGTTTTTTTACGACCCATTTTAGCAATAATCTTATCGCCAACAAAGCGGCCGGTAGCCATCATAATCATAAAGGATGCATAACCTAATATAACGAGGGAAGTTGGGGCTTTAACAATTTCTTTAAAATACACACCGCTCCAATCAAACATTGCCCCTTCTGTTGCCATACTGCAAAAGCCAATAATACCCAATTGCAGCAAATCTCCTTGAGGCATTACAAATAACTTAGGTTTTCTTTCGCTTGTTGCACCTTTTCCGGGTACGAGATGCTTATAATTTAAGAAAACATTTACCCATATTAAAACTGCAATAACCCAAAAATGATAATATGGAATAATGTGTAGGTTAACCATTAATAAACCTAGTAAGGCACCAGAAAAACCAGCAATGCTCCATGCACCATGAAAGGAAGTCATAATAGGCCTTCCAAATAATTTTTCAGCTTCGGCACCCTGTGTATTAACGGCTATATTACACATATTACCTACTACGCCGAATATAAATAAAAATGCAGCCAAATGCCATGGAGCTGTTGCCAAACCTAAATTACTTAAAGCTAAAACATATAAAGGTGCGGTAATTGTTAAAATTCTTTTGCTTCCAAATTTTGTAACTAAACTACCTGAAATTGGCATGGTAACTAATTGGCCAAGTGGCAAGGCAAGTAAAATACTACCTAAAGCACCATCTGATAAATTTAAGCTGTGTTTAATATCTGGAATGCGGCTTGCCCATGAAGCAAAGGCAATTCCCTGTCCGAAATAAAATAAAGATACAGCAAGGCGAATTCTATTTGGGGTACTTTGCGCTACAGGTACATTTTTTACTTGTGGTGATTGGATGGTATCCTGTTTTGCGTGTGTTTCTTCCAAAATTTAGCTGTAATAATAAATAAATATAAGTAGACACAAAGGTCTTAAATCTATTGCTAATAGTCACAATTTTTAACATTTATCTTTAAAAGCAACATAAAAATTTACAGTTATCAGTTATAAAACCGTACTGTTTTAATGTATTATTAGTTTTAAAGGATCAAAAAAATGATTCAACGGGCCATTACCTGTTCCTGTTTTTACTGCACTGCCAGCTAAAATTGCATTACTGAGGTATTTCTTAGCCTTTTTTATTGCAACAGAAAGATTATTGTACTTCGCCATCTCGGCAGCAATAGCTGAAGAAAGTGTGCAACCTGTACCATGTAAATTTTTGGAAGGTATAAAAGGACTTTCGAAAATTACGGGTTCATGATCTCTCTCAATCAATACATCATACATAATAAGCCCCGGAAGATGCCCGCCTTTTATAAGCACTGCATTTACACCTTGATTAACGATATTTTTACCAGCGGTAATCATTTGTTCAACGCTGTTTATTTTTTGTCCCGATAGGATAATTGCTTCATCAATATTGGGGGTAATTAATGTAGCTGCAGCAAATAATTTTTCTTTAAGGTGTGTAATTGTATTGGATTCAATTAATTTATGACCGCTGGTTGCTACCATTACCGGATCCAAAATTATTGGAACTTTATCATATTTAATCAGCTCTTCATAAATTGCATCCACCACTTCGGCACGGTTAATCATTCCAATTTTAATGGCAACTGGTTTTATATCCGTTAAAACAGCTTGAAGTTGATCGATAATAACATGAACAGGAATGCTGTGAATTGATTTAACACCGAGCGTATTTTGCGCTGTTACAGCAGTAATAACAGATGTACCGTAGCAACCTAAAGCAGAAAACGTTTTTAAATCAGCCTGTATTCCAGCTCCGCCACCGCTATCAGAACCTGCTATGGTAAGCACATTAAAGTATTTCATAGATTGATGCTAATTTATTAAGCTAAAAATTAAACGAGAAAGGCACAAAGATCATCAGGTTTTTAACTACCTCATGCTCTTCGTGCCTATTATTAGCATTTTCTTAAATTAGAAATGCCTTAATTAAATGTGAATTGCTCTATTATCAGTAGCAGCTAAAGCAGCTTCTTTTAAAGCTTCTGTATAAGTTGGGTGCGCATGGCAGGTGCGTGCAATATCCTCTGCAGATGCACGGAATTCCATAGCAATAACAGCTTCTGCAATCATATCGGCAGCACGAGGTCCAATCATGTGTACCCCTAAAACTTCATCCGTTTCTGCATCAGCTAAAACTTTAATGAAACCATCGGTATCCATACTCGCCTTTGCACGTCCGCTTGCTTTAAAAGGAAAAGAACCTGCTTTATATTTTTTACCCTTTTCTTTTAATTGCTCCTCTGTTTGGCCAACAGAAGCAACCTCTGGCCAGGTATAAACAACTCCAGGGATTAGATTGTAGTTAATATGTGGTTTTTGGCCTGCAATAGTTTCTGCAACATAAGTTCCTTCATCTTCTGCCTTGTGTGCCAACATAGCGCCGGTAATAACATCACCAATTGCATAAACACCTTTAACTGAAGTTTCTAAATGCTCATTTACAGGGATTTTTTTACCTCTTTCTTCAACGGTAATTCCGATTTTATCTAAACCTAAACCTTCGCTGTAAGCGGTACGACCAACGGCTACGATGCAATAATCTGCATCAAAACTAACGGCTTCGCCTTTGGCATTATCTGCAGTAACGGTAACGGTTTTTCCTTTTACAGATGCTCCGGTAACTTTATGCCCCATAAAAAACTCCATGCCTAAAGATTTCTTTAACACACGTTGAAGTTCTTTACCTAAGCCAGCATCCATTGTAGCAATAATTGAAGGTAAAAATTCGATAACCGAAACTTTTGTACCTAAACGTGCATAAACAGAGCCTAACTCTAACCCGATAACACCGCCACCAATAACAACCATGGTTTTTGGCACTTCTTTAATATTTAAAGCTTCAGTAGAGGTAATGATGCGTTTTTTATCTATTGGTAAAAATGGCAATGCTGTTGGCTTAGAACCTGTAGCAATGATTACATTTTTAGCCGATAAGGTTTCTGTAGTACCATCTGCTTTGGTAACTAGAATTGTATTTTTATCAACAAAAGAGCCAACGCCTTCGAAAGAATCTATTTTATTTTTTTTGAATAAATATGTAATACCAGCAGTGTTTTGAGCTACTACATCATCTTTACGGGCAATCATTTGTTTCATATCAACCTTTAAATCTTTAAGGTTAATACCATGAGTGGTAAAGGTGTGGGCTGCGTTATGGAAATGTTCAGAAGAATCTAACAGTGCTTTTGATGGAATACAACCTACGTTTAAGCAAGTACCTCCAAAAGTTTTATATTTTTCTACTACGGCAGTTTTTAAGCCTAACTGGGCACAACGGATTGCTCCAACATAACCACCAGGACCTGAACCGATAACAACGACATCGTATTGCATAATTTATGGATTTTTTTTGATGACCCAAATGTAGAGAAAAAAGGCGAAAAGCTGAAAGTCAAAAGTTTAAAGACTCACCCTAAAAGGAACAATTTTACAATGAAAGTGTATTCTTAATTTTTATTTGGGATTGATTTTTTTCCGCTCTGTGCATTAAATTAATTCATGCTGAAGAATGTAATTCTTAGCTTCACAAAAATCAGGAAATAACTTATCTGCAATACTTAATTTTTCGTGATCGTTAATATTATTTTGAATAGCAAAACAAGTTATTTCTGCGGCAACGGCCGATTTTACGCCATTTATGGTATCTTCAAACACCAAGCAATACGCTTTAGGTATATTTAGCTTTTGGCAGCAAATGTTATAGCTTTCCGGATCGGGCTTGCTTTTTGTAACTTCAGTTCGGGTAATAACTAAGCTAAAATATTTATCAAGTCCATTTCTTTCAAATACAGCTTCAACATCTTTACGTGGACTCGAAGTGACTAATGCCATTGTTAATCCTTTATTGTAAAAATAATCAAGAAATTCAGTTACATGTGGCATCAGGTTAACATCTTTAGTTTTTAACCTTTCTAGCGTTAGGTTTTCCCTCCTAATTACAACATCTTCCAATACGGCGTTGATATTATACTTTTCGAGTAGGTTTTTAGCATTTACTGGTAATGGAACACCAGCATAAGTTGCAAGCCAATCCTGGTAGGTTAAGGAAACATTATATTCTTCGAGAATTTCGTTCCAACATTCATAGTGAAAAAATTCAGAATCGATAAGCGTACCGTCTAAATCGAATAATAATGCTTTAAATTTCATAAGGAGGTGTTTAATAATTTTTAGCCTAAAACATTCCTGTATGATGGAATAATAAGGTAAATCAGTTTTATAGTTATAGATGTTAACCTTTTAAAGAATACTCTTGAATTAGCATATCTGCGGGGATGTGTAAAGCTGTGCTAAACTTCCTAATCATGCTTAAAGATAAAAACCGTTGGTAATTTAGCACCTTACTAATGTTGCCCTTGTCACCGTATTTCTTGGTTAAATCTGCTGGTTTTAAGCCAAACTCTTCCATTCTTATCTTTATTGTTTCAATAGGATCTACAGTTGGCAAATCCCACTCTTTGTTTTCATAATCTGAAATAAGATGTACCAGTAACATTTTCTCTCTGTACTCAGCAGAGCTTTTTGATGCATATTTTATTTCTTCGTAACGAGAGGTTGCAAGGTTATAATCTTCCTCATTCTCTAATAAAAACCATTGAGTTGCTGTACTCATAACTTTCTAATTTTAGACTATTTATATTTTAATTGCATCAATTTTATCATATTCGGCATGTGTACCAACAAACCTTATTTCAACAATATCATCCTCAAAATCTACTTCAATTATAATACGATATTTATTGCCAACTATTTTGAATCTAGCTCGCCGACCATTTATAATTTTTGAATTAGGAAAACTCTTTGCTATGTCTAATGGGGTTTTCCATATTACTTTTCCAACAATTATCTTCCAAACTGATAGGCTCTTAGTTGCGTCTGCATGTTTTTTGCTGAAGTCCATCAGCTTCTTTAAATAAACTATTCTCATTTGGAGAAACTTTAATTGTAAATAAAAGAGAAAGTGTATAAAAGAAAAACATTATTTCTTACTTAAAAATAGAAGGCTATACAAACATAACAAAAAGTTGTCTAAACGACAACCACAGTTTGTATTAATTTCTTTTAAGGAATTACTTCAAATAAAAAGATTTGTCCCTTTTCATTCTTGGCAAAGTTATCATCAACAATAAAAATTAAGGTATTGTGCCCGTTGGGTAATTTCGGACCAAATGTTACCCCTTCAAAATTATCAATATACCTGTTTAAGGTATCAAAATCAAACAGTAGTTTCTTTTTAAGTGGTTTAGGAGGGTTTTTAACAAAAGAAGGATTATTAATTTCATTCTCTGCATCATTTAAATCAACTAAGAAAATTTTAATAAAAGTATGGTCATCATGTCCTTTAGCCCAAGCACGCTCCATAACCAATAAAGTATGATTGTTTACAGCCAAAATTTCTGATATTCCATTTATATTCCAATCCATATCAACTGAAGGCTTAACCGGTAATTCGCCTAGGTTGTATGCATATTGAGCGGTGTTTTTTTTCGTTTTTGCATCAAATTTCAAAATTCTGGTTAGTGCCTTATCGTACCCAAAACTAGCTTTCGGTCCATCTTCATATCTTGGTTCTTCTAAACTAGTGTAAATGGTATTATAATTATCAGCATAGGTTGTTCCTTCAAAAAGGGCATTTTTTCTAACACCATTTTCAGTTTTTGTAAACTGAAAGCCAGCGGGCAAAGGAATGGTATCTACAAAACTTCCATTCAAATTAATATTAGTTAGCGTAGGTTGCACAATCATAGTATCACCATTTTTAAACAAACGTTCGCCTTCACTGCTCCAAAGTAATTGCTTGGTTAATGGATTATAACGTACAGATTCGCCATCGGCCTTTACCTTTTTTGTGGTTCCAAATTTTGGAAACTGCTGTCCGTTTTCCTGCAACATAAACGTAACGCCAGTAAATTTTACGGTATCTATTTTGTTGTCTTTAATGTCAATTTTTGCGGTATAAATTCTTGCTGGGCTAAACTGCGAAGGATCATCACTTATGATAAAATATTGGTTATTCTGCGCATCATAATCTATTCCTGATAAACCTCCAACTATGGTATTATTATAATCCAGGTGATAAGGAAGCGTATACTCGCTTAAAAACTTAATTGCGGAGATGGTGGTTTCTTTCTCTTGCTTTTTAGATACTAACCGCTGATTGCTGCAGGCGCATAGCAAAGTAAAACTTAGAAGTAAAAACGAGCGTACGGATATTGTAATTAGTTTCATTCTATGCCAAAATATATTGATTGTAAAAGTATATAATGTTGTATAAAAGAGGGCATAAAAAAGCCACAGAACTTTAAACACTACAGAGAAATTATAAATCTACCTGTATGCTAAACTTCTGTGGCGGCAAAAACTACTGGCTATTAAAACAACTTACCAATAACGCGATAACTTGTTTTGTTTCCATCTATCACTTCTTCGTAGTAAACATCATCTGGAGAAACGAAATATTTCTCATTTTTAATGGTTACTTCTCTACATCCTTCGGGCAATTGATCTATAATATCGCCAATTTGATAGTTTGAAGCAGGATTATCGCCTGTATTTAAAACTCCATCCTTACCTGCTACCACATAAACTGCTTTGCCATCGGCATTGGTACTTTGGGTGTAGTAAACACCTTTATATTCGTAATAATTCTGCCCATTAATGGTTACTTGCTGTGCATCTGATGGTAAACTTGGCACTTCTGCACCTACTGGCGGTACAACCACTTCGTAATTATCATTATTTTGTTGATAAAATAAACCACCTGAATAATAATATTGACTTGGCCCAAACCAGAAAGGATAATAACCAAATGGCAATACATTAATACGGAAACCTAAAAATGGCCTGTAATAATTATAATAGCTATAATATGGTCTATAGCCAAAATGTGGCCTATAGCCATAGCCTGGTCTGTATCCTGGGCGATAACCTGGACGGCCGGGGGCATAGCCAGGACGACCCGGGCGATAACTGCTAACACCTGGGGCGCGTGAAATTCTTCCACCTGATGAAGCCTGCATTGAGGGCTGCCTTGAAAAAGAACCACCTCTTGATGCTCCAACAGAACTTGTTCTTCCGCCACCGCCACCTCCGCTCCTGCTTGCACGTTGTGCAGATGCAGAATCTATATTTAATGTAGCAATCATTGCTGCTACAGCAACAACAGCTAATCCTTTATTAATTAAACTCTTCATTTCTATATGTTTAAATGATTTATGAGTAAGACGATAAAACTGTTTAAAAGATTATCGCAACACTTAAATTTAACTAAATTCTGATACAGAAATGACGAATTAGGCAAATAAAATCTATTCCATTTGCTAACAAACCTTTTACCTGATGTTTTTTATCCAATCAATCCTTATATCTATCTTTAAATTTTATTCCTCAAAACTATTTTAAATGAACTTTACTAAACTTTGCAGCCTTGTATTTTTCTTAATCTTTTCCAATCAATTACTTGCCCAGCAAACAGATTCGGCCTATGTAAGAGAGAATTATACTAAAATAGAACGCCAGATTGCAATGCGTGATGGTGTAAAACTTTTTACATCTATTTATATTCCTAAAAATCAATCAAAGAAATACCCTTTCCTAATTAACAGAACACCATATACAGTGTCGCCTTATGGAGAAGATAAGTATAAAACCAGTTTAGGTAATTTTCCGGCAATGATGCGCGAGGGATTTATTTTTGTTTATCAAGATGTTAGAGGAAAGTGGATGAGTGAGGGTACTTTTGAGGATATTCGCCCGCAGGCGACCAAAAAGGGCAAAAAAGATATTGATGAAAGTACAGATACTTACGATACAATTGATTGGTTGGTTAAAAACATTAAGAACAATAATGGCAACGCAGGTATTTATGGTATTTCATATCCTGGTTTTTACTCTACAACGTCCTTACCTAATGCACACCCAGCTTTAAAAGCTGTTTCGCCACAGGCGCCCGTTACAGATTGGTTTATGGGCGATGACTTTCATCACCGTGGAACTTTGTTTTTGATGGATGCCTTTAGCTTTATGAGTACTTTTGGCGTACCGAGACCAAAACCAATTACACCAGATAAAGGCCCTAAAGGTTTCCAATTCCCTATTCAGGATAACTATCGTTTTTACTTAGAGGCTGGATCACTTAAAAACCTGAAAGAAAAATATTTTGCAGATAGCATTAAATTCTGGAATGATTTATTTAAACATTCAAACTTAGATACGTTTTGGAAATCACGTTTAATTTTACCCCACCTAACCAATGTTAAGCCTGCAGTTATGGTTGTGGGTGGTTTTTTTGATGCCGAAGATGCTTATGGAACTTTTGCAACTTATAAAGCCATTGAGAAACAAAACCCTGGAGCAAATAATATTTTAGTTGCCGGGCCATGGTTTCATGGTGGTTGGGTTAGAAGTGTTGGCAACAGTTTTGGCGATATTCAATTTGGACAACCAACAGGTACACAATATCAGGAAAACTTTGAACTACCCTTCTTTAAGCATTATTTAAAAGGTGAAGGTAATTTTAACGCCGCCGAAGCTAATATTTTTGTAACGGGAAGTAATGAATGGAAAAAATTTACAACCTGGCCACCACAAGAAACCGAGACTAAAAATTTATACCTGCAACCTAATGGTAAGCTTGGTTTCGAAAAAGTTGGTAGAACCGATAGCTGGGATGAATATGTGAGCGATCCAAATAATCCGGTACCTTATCAAGATGGCATTCAAGCAAGAAGAACCCGCGAATATATGATTGACGACCAACGTTTTGCTGCTCGCCGACCGGATGTTAAAAGTTTTGAAACAGATGCTTTAACAGAGGATATTACGTTAACTGGACCAGTTTTAGCCAACTTGGTTGTATCTACCACCGGAACAGATGCTGATTACTTGGTTAAATTAATAGATGTTTATCCGGAGGATGCACCAAACCCTACACCTAACCCAAAAAACATTATTATGGGTGGTTACCAAATGTTGGTAAGAGGTGAAATTATGCGAGGAAAATACCGCAATAGCTTCGAAAAGCCTGAGCCATTTGTACCTGGCGCAATAACAAAGGTAAATTATCCCTTGCCTGATGTTGCTCATACTTTTAAAAAAGGACATAAAATTATGATTCAAATTCAGAACTCTTGGTTCCCACTGGCAGATAGAAATCCTCAGAAATTTATGGATATTTATCAGGCAGAAAAGGGAGATTTCCAAAAAGCTACTCAAAAAATTTACCACGATACATTTAACAGTTCTTATATTACCGTATCTGTTTTAAAATAAAACCAAATGAAATACCTCAAACTAATTGTTTCCGTTATTATTTTCTCTTCATCGGCAGCATTTGCACAAAGTGACGCCAATTATGCAAAAGAAAATTATACTAAGAAAGAAGTTTACATCACCATGCGTGATGGCGTAAAACTTTTTACAGCTATTTATACACCCAAAGATGCATCAGCGCAGAAAAAATACCCTATGATTATGCAACGCACCTGTTATAGCATTGCTCCATATGGGGAAAATAAATTCCCTTCGCGTTTAGGTCCTTCTGATTTAATGATGAAAGAGGGCTATATTGTTGTGATGCAGGATGTACGTGGCCGTTGGAAAAGTGAGGGCACCTGGACAAACATGACACCGGTAATAGACAATAAAAAATCTAAAACGGATGTGGATGAAGGTTCTGATACTTATGACACTATTGATTGGTTGGTTAAAAATGTAAGCAACAACAATGGCAAGGTTGGTCAGTGGGGTATTTCTTACCCTGGTTTTTATACCGCAGCAGGCATTTTAAGTAATCATCCTGCTTTAAAAGCTTCATCGCCACAAGCACCAATTTCCGACTTTTTCTTTGATGATTTTCACCACAATGGCTCTTTCCTTCAAAGTTACTTCATGACTTTTCCTGTATTTGGTGTTCAAAAAACTGATACCACTTCAAAAGCATGGTACAATAACCAAATGATTAAGCCAAACACTAAAGATGGTTATCAATTTGCATTAGATCTTGGTTCATTAAGCAACGCTGATAAATATTATAAAGATAATTTTTACTGGCAGGAAACGGTTAACCATCCAAATTACGATGAATTTTGGCAAAAGCGTGGATTATTGAAACACTACGGCACCATTAAACCAGCAGTAATGTTAGTTGGTGGTTGGTATGATGCGGAAGATTTATCGGGCCCTTTAAATATTTATAAAACCATAGAAAAGAAAAACCCAAATGCGTATAATACTATTGTTATGGGCCCATTCGGACATGGAAGATGGAGCCGTGAAACTGGCCATACCATGCATAGCAATGTGTATTTTGGCGATAGTATTGCTACTTTTTATCAAAAAAATATCGAATCGAAGTTTTTTAACCACTTTTTAAAAGGCAGTGGTGATAAAAATTCTGGCTTACCAGAAGCCTACATGTTTGATACGGGCAAAAAACAATGGGAAACGTTTACCAAATGGCCTACAGAAAAAGCTACTAAACAAAAGTTATATCTTTCTGCAGATGGAAAATTAAGTATGGTGGCTCCAGGCGCAACTGCTTCAGTTAATTACATCAGTGATCCTGCTAAACCAGTTCCTTATACCGAAGATATTACAACAACTTTAGGCTTTACACCGCACAATTACATGAGTGAAGATCAGCGTTTTGCTGGTCGCAGACCAGATGTATTGGTTTATCAAACCGATGTTTTAACAGAAGATGTTACGTTGGGAGGTGAAATTATGTCGCACTTAAAAATTGCTACAACAGGAACAGACGCTGATTTTTTTGTAAAGCTGATTGATGTATATCCTGGAGATGAGCCAAATAACCCATACATGCCAAACAAAAACATTACGTTAAGTAATTACTGGCAAATGGTACGCTCAGAAATTATGCCTGCACGTTTTAGAAACAGTTTCGAGAAGCCAGAGGCTTTGATAGCTAATCAAAAAACTGATGTAAATTTCCGCTTGCAGGATGTGTTGCATACCTTTAAAAAAGGGCACAGAATTATGATTCAGGTACAAAGTACAGCCTTTCCTTTATTTGCACGCAACCCACAAAAGTTTGTTGATAATCCTTATAAAGCAACAGAAGCGGATTATATAAAGGCTACACAAACCGTTTTTAATGATAGTTTTGTAGAAGTAGATATTATTAAATAAAAATGAAGAAGCTTTTAGTTTTAATTGCCCTAAGCTTGGGCATTTCTTCCGCTAATGCGCAGTTATTGGGCAAAGATCAGCCAAATTCTCGTGCGGATAGTTTGCGTGGAACTTTAACTCCACTTCGTACTTGTTACGATATTAATTATTACCACCTGGATGTTAAAATAGATATCGATCAGAAGTTTATTAGTGGAAGTAATGAGTTTGCTTTTACTGCTACACAGGATTTCACTAAATTACAATTTGATCTTTTTGCAAATCTTAAAGTAGAGAAAGTAGTTTATCAAGGCACAGAATTACCTTTTACAAGAGAGTATAATGCTGTATTTGTTACTTTTAATAAAACTATAAAAAAAGGTAGCAAAGAAAAGTTTACTGTTTTTTATTCGGGCAACCCGGTTATTGCAAAAAGACCACCTTGGGATGGCGGTTTTATTTTTAAGAAAGATTCGGATGGAAATCCATGGGTTTCTGTAGCCTGCCAGGGTTTTGGTGCCAGCTGCTGGTGGCCTAATAAAGATCACCAAAGTGATGAGGTGGATAGTGTTTTAATTAGCATTAGCGTACCCAAAGGTTTGCAGGAAATTTCTAACGGAAAATTAAGAAATACTGTCGAAAAACCTGGTGGATACACTCAATATAATTGGTTTGTAAGCAATCCGATTAACAATTATAGTGTAACTTTTTACATTGGTAAATATGCGCACTGGCAAGATACCTTCGCTGGTGAAAATGGAAACTTAAGCATCGATTATTGGTCGTTAAAAGCCGATAGTGCTAAAGCCCGCCCACACTGGGATGCAGATGTAAAGCCGATGTTAAAATGCTTTGAATACTGGTTTGGTCCATATCCATTTTATAAGGATGGCTACAAACTTGTACAAGCTCCGCATTTAGGTATGGAACATCAAAGTGCCGTTGCTTATGGAAATCAATTTAAAAAAGGTTATTTAGGCCGCGATTTAAGTGGTACAGGCCACGGTTTAAAATGGGATTTTATTACTATCCATGAAAGCGGACATGAGTGGTTTGGCAACAATATTACCTCGAAAGATATTGCGGATATGTGGATTCATGAAGGTTTTACCAACTACTCTGAAGTTTTATTTACGGAGTGTACCGAAAATAAGGACGCTGGTAATGAATACGCAGTTGGCCTACAGAAAATTATCTCAAACGATATTCCAATTATTGGTCCTTATGGTGTAAATAAAGAAGGATCTGGAGATATGTATCCAAAAGGTGCAAACTTGGTACACACCATCCGTCAGTTAATGAATAATGATGAAAAGTTTAGACAATTACTTAGAGGTTTGAACAAAACTTTTTACCATAAAACCGTAACTACAGCAGAAATTGAGAATTATATTATTAAACAAAGTGGTTTAAAATTGGATAAGGTTTTCGACCAGTATTTACGCCATACTCAAATTCCAACGCTTGAATATAAAGTTAATGCAGGTATTTTATCTTATCGTTGGGTAACAGATGTAACTGGTTTTGATATGCCAATAAGAGTAACCTTAAAAAATGGTTCCTATAGTTTAATTAAACCAACCAACGATTGGAAAACCACAAAGATTGATGCGGATGTTACAGCAGCAAACTTTAAAACCGATCCTCAGTTTTATATTAAATCCAAAAGTGTAGAATAAAAAAACTCAAAGAAATACAGTGTTAAAAGGTGGAAGAAATTTAAATTTCTTCCACCTTTTTTATTTTTTACTCCAAGCACAAACTTTGTATGTAAACCATTTTTACCAAAGTTTCATTTCCAAATGATCTAAAATATTTAAGCTATTCGGGATGTTAGTGCAACGCATCCCGAATAAAAAATAAATTAGGATTTTAAATCATTTCGCATCAAAATCATGGCTCCCAGGCACAAAAGGTTGAATTTAAACCTGATTGAAACGGCATCCCGACATTTTTCTGTCGGGATAGAGTGTAAAGCGGGGCTTCAATTGCCATGTTTACCGAAGTGTTCATTTCCAAATCATCTAAAATGTTCTGTTCGACAAGCCTTTACATACACGCAAGAAAAATTTTATTGTTGGTGCAACTTTTGCTTAGCTCAGTCGTCTTATATTTAAAATTAATAATCAGCCTAAAGGAAATTCCCTGGGGCGCTAAACCTATAAAACAATGAAAAAAATATTCTCTATTCTATGTGCAGCATTAATATTTACGGCAGGTTTTAATACTGTAATGGCTGCTTCTGTTAAAAGTAATATCACTAAAATTACTGGCGATGAGCGTGAGGTAAAAAACTTTAATGGTATTGCTGCTGGTGGTCCAATTACGGTTATTGTAAAATTAGGCAATACAGAAAGTTTAAAATTTGAAGGCGATGCTGATGCTATTTCTACTTTGGTAGCTGAAGTAAAAGGTTCTATTTTAATTATCCGCCCGGAAACAAGCTGGAAAAGTTGGTCGAGAAAATATGAAGGCAAAAAAATTATTGCTTATGTAACGGCAAAACAAATTAGCAGCTTAACAATGAGTGGTGATGGAAGCATTTCAGTTGAGGGTACGGTTAACACTTCAGATTTAGCTACAACAATTAGCGGTTCTGGTAAAGTAAATGTAAATACAAATGCCAGAAAGGTAACCAGTGTAATTAGTGGTTCTGGTAATTTAAATATCTCTGGCAAAACCGAAGAAGCGAGTGTAACCATCAGTGGTTCTGGCGCTTTTAATGGCAAAAGTTTAACTACTCAAGATTTCTCTACACGCATTAGCGGTTCGGGTTCAGTTAATATTCATGCAGATCGTAAGCTTAATGTACTTATAAGCGGTTCGGGTAGCGTAAATTATAGTGGCAATCCTGAAATTGATAAAACGGTAGTTGGATCAGGAAGAATACGTAAAATATAATCTCATTTAAACACATAAATGATGGGCGCTTGCTTTTTGCAAGCGCTTTTTTTTGTCCATATTTTTTCAATTCCAGATAAACGTTAATGTTAAAACTATTAATTTGCAGCTATGCTAACACAAACATTAATTTGGCTTTTTAATAGAGATTTAAACAAACTCAAATTTGAAATAGAATCATATAAAACAGAATCCAATCTTTGGGTTATAGACAAGGGTATTTTAAATTCTGCTGGAAATCTTTGCTTGCATCTAATTGGAAATCTCAATACTTATATCGGTGCAACGCTTGGCCAATCAGGGTATGTGCGCAACCGAGAATTGGAATTTTCTTTGAAAAATATTCCTCAGCAAGAACTGGTGAAAAAAATTGAGGATACCATTTTGGTTTTAAATAAAACCCTTGAAGTTTTAACAGAAAACGACCTAAACGCTGAATATCCGCTTGTGGTTTTTGAAGATAAAATGACTACAGAATTTTTTCTCGTTCATTTAACTACCCATTTAACGTATCATTTAGGACAAATAAACTACCACAGGCGTTTGTTGGATTTATAGGAAAGGCAGCACTTGGAAGAATTCACCTGAAACGAGTGTATAATATCGTTTCAGGTGAATTATAATTTTAAAACTGAACGCCAATAGCGAAGAAGTTTTCTATATAGTTAATTTTCTGACTTGCTTTATCATACTCATCATAACCTGTTGTGTGTACTGTTTTCAAATTAGTAGTACCGAGTTTAGTGGTATTTTGGAAATAAACATGTTTCCATGGATAAAATTTCAGTCCTGCCTCAACAGAAACACCATAACCTGCAACATTCCAGTGATTGTTTCTTCCCAATTGAAATAAACGTACATCAGAGCGTGGCACAATCATTCCAAAGCCAACACCAGTTTCTAAAGTTAAAGAAGTATTTCCTGAAGGCGCAACCCAAATATCATCATAACGAGCAACTTCAATATTGGCATAATTGAAACCATCGGTATGTTCATAAGTAAGCATTTTATCCGTTACATTAATTTTTTCGCCGTTGTATGTGCCAGCCAAAGCCCCGGTTGGAACATTTTCTACAGTGATATTTGGACCGATATAGCCTGTAATTGCCACCGTTTGCGGGATATCCATTACATATTTCATATGATCCCAACCAATTGATACGCTATAATTATCTTTTATAAAATAACCTACACGAATATTATATTGAGGCACGGAAATTAATGCAGGGTTTAAATAATTCCAATCTAATTTTGATTGTCTATCATGCGCAACAACATCTTTTAAAGTAAAATCGTAGTTTGGCCCGGTAAATCTAATATCACTTTTATCATACCAGGAATGGTTATACCCCCAGTGAAAAAAGAAATCGCCCTTTCGGGAAAAATTCCTTTTATGCTCAGGATTAAATAAGCTTTTTGAAGCTGGAGAATTCTCTGTTGCAGAGGTTTTTATCTCTTGGGCCTGCATCCGCCTGCCAAATAAAAGTGCAATAAATAAAATAGAAATTCGTTTCATCGCCGCAAATTGAGCAAAAAGCAAACTCATTTACAACTTATTTAACAATTGGTATATTCTGCTTTATAAAAAATGACTTTAAAACATTAAAACCTCGTATAAAGCGCCAGCTGAACAATGTTATTTATTGTATTATTATTTGCCCCATGCGATGCCTGATTCATATAGCCCGCTTCAACATCAACCGCTTTGGAGAAACGATAACCTGCCGCCAGATACATTCTATTTTGATCGAAAAAGCTATTATTAATTTGCTTCTTATTTTGGATATTTAAGAAAACCTCATTCTGTAAAGCAACAAAAGGACCCTTTTTAAAACCCGATTCTATTTTTTGCAAAGGCTGTATTAACCTGAAGAAATAACGAAAACGTTGTGCAAAAACATCCTCACCCGTTCTACCAATAAAACGTTGCTCTACCCTAACCCTATGGCTGGCAAATATTGAATTGAGTTTATGTGTATAAATATATTGCTCAAAAATGCGGTGCTCATTTAGGGTAAAATTTTCAAGCCCATCTACCCTATTCTGTGTAGTTTGCCACAAATAGCCTAACGTAACATTATGCTTTTCGTTAATAAAATAAGTTAGCCCTGGTCTTACCAACGTATTACGCATATAATCCCAACCATCGGCAGAACGTAATTGTAAATCAAACTGCAAACCCCAATGTTTATTAAATCTGGTATTATTAAGGAAGAAAAACCAGCCAGTGTTTTGATATTGCGTTTGCGCAGATAGTTTGCTCCATGCTAAAAATAGCATTAGAGCACTTAAAAGTACTTTTCTCATCATTAGATTAATTCCGGTAAATCTGTGTGCCGCTAAAATAATATAAATTGAATAAGCAGCCAATAAATATGTTAAACCTTTACAAATGGAGAAAATTTAAAGGCGGCAAAAGCAGCATTATTTAAATTTCATTTAGCCATAAACAATTAAAAATTTATCTTCGTTAAAGATTTGGCTATTTTAAGGAATATAAATTCGTAGGATTTGCCTTAAATTTTTAAAAATTACAAACGTAAAATCAAAGAATAAGATGATTATTGAACCAAGAATGAGGGGCTTTATCTGTTTAACTTCGCACCCAGATGGTTGCGCACAAAACGTAAAGAACCAAATTGATTATGTAAAATCTAAAGGTGCAATTAACGGCCCTAAAAAAGTATTGGTAATTGGTGCATCAACCGGTTTCGGTTTGGCATCAAGAATAGCCGCTGCTTTTGGTTCTGATGCTGCAACAATTGGTGTTTTCTTCGAAAAAGCGCCTTCTGAAGGCAAAACTGCATCACCAGGATGGTACAACAGCGCTGCTTTTGAAAAAGAAGCACACGCTGCAGGTTTATATGCGAAAAGCATTAATGGTGATGCTTTCTCAAAAGAAATTAAAGAGAAAACTTTAGAATTGATTAAAGCCGATTTAGGCCAGATTGATTTAGTAATTTATAGCTTAGCTTCTCCAGTTAGGAAACACCCTGATACAGAAGTTTTACACCGCTCAGTTTTAAAGCCTATTGGCGCTCCTTTTAGCAATAAAACAGTAGATTTTCATACCGGAATAGTATCTAACGTTACTATTGAGCCAGCAAACGAAGAAGATATTACCAATACTATTGCTGTTATGGGTGGCGAAGATTGGGCAATGTGGATTGATGCTTTAAAAGCAGAAAATTTATTGGCTGATGGCGCTACAACAGTTGCATATTCTTACATAGGCCCATCTTTAACTGAGGCAGTTTACCGTAAAGGAACTATCGGCCGTGCTAAAGATGATTTAGAGGCTACAGCATTTAAAATTGGTGATACTTTAAAAGATATTAATGGAAAAGCTTACGTATCAGTAAATAAAGCATTGGTTACGCAAGCAAGTTCTGCAATTCCAGTTATTCCTTTATACATTTCGTTATTATACAAAGTAATGAAAGCTGAAGGTATACACGAGGGCACTATTGAGCAAATTCAGCGTTTATATGCCGAGCGTTTATACACAGGAAAACCTGTACCAACAGATGAAAAAGGAAGAATTAGAATCGATGATTGGGAAATGCGTGAAGATGTACAGGCTAAAGTTGCCAAACTTTGGGAAGAAGCTACAACAGAAACTTTACCAACTATTGGCGATTTACCAGGCTACAAATCTGATTTCTTAAGTTTATTCGGTTTCGAAATTGATAAAGTTGATTATCAAAAAGAAGCAAATGAAATGGTAGAAATTGAAGGATTAGTTGGATAAATAAAATAATGATAGAATTTTGAATGACAGAATGAAATATACATTCACTCATTCAAAATTCTATCATTCAAAATTCACTCACTTAATTTACCTGCATGAATTTCGAACTACAACCCACACTAGAAAATGACTTATTAAAAATGATTCCGCTAAAGGAAACCGATTTTGAGGCACTCTATGCTGTCGCTTCTGATCCTTTAGTTTGGGAACAACATCCTAATAAAAATCGCTATCAGAGAGAGGTTTTTGAAAATTTCTTTAAAGGAGCTATGGAATCACAAGGGGCATTTTTGGTTATTGAAAAAGCATCAGGCAATGTGGTGGGGAGTTCCAGATATTACGAACTCGATGAGGAAAATAAATCTGTTGCGGTTGGCTATACTTTTATAGGCCGCGATTATTGGGGCAAGGAACATAACAAGGGTATGAAAAAATTAATGCTAGATCATGCCTTTAATTTTGCAAACAAAGTTGTTTTACACATTGGAGCAGAAAACTTCCGTTCGCAAAAGGCTACAGAGAAATTAGGTGCCGTTAAAGTTGCCGAACAAGAAATTGCTTATTATGGCGAACCAACGAAATGGAATTTCCTTTATGAAATAAAAAAGGAAGACTGGCAAGGCCGATAATTTTCATTATCAATTTTACAACATAAGCTGTTTTCAGCCTTAAGCCGTCATACTCTACACTTTAGCTTTCTGTTTAAAATTAAGATTGCATCAGCTTTAGTTTACAGCACTTTACACGTTCAGGAATAAAATCGTGATTGTAATTTAGTATTGTTATATTTGTACAAATCAGGGATATTTCATTCCCAGATCACAAAACAATTAAATAAAATATGGCTAAATCTCAGGCAACGTACAGTAAAAAAGAGAACGAAAAGAAAAGATTAAAAAAGAAAAACGACAAACAGGAAAAAAAAGAAGAGCGCCAGGCTAACAAGAAAAACGGCTTAAGCTTAGAAGACATGATGGCTTATGTTGATGAAAACGGAAACATTTCATCTACACCACCAGATCCGAAGAAAAAGAAAATCATTAATACTGAAGATATCCAGATTGGCATTTCAAGACAAGAAGATATTATTGATGAAAACCCTGTTAAAAAAGGAACAGTTACGTTCTTTAATGATAGCAAAGGTTATGGCTTTATTAAAAACACTGAAACACAAGACAGTATTTTTGTACACGCTAATGGTTTAACCATGCAAATTAAAGAGGGCGATAAAGTGAGTTTCGAAGTAGAAATGGGTCAGAAAGGACCAACGGCCGTTAAGGTTGCTAAAATTTAATCTTTAAGTTTTACGCTCCAGTTTTAAGGTAAAGCCTTAAAACTTTCAAATTATTGCAGAATTATCTGCTGCGCCTGGTTTTATAATCATTTATAATTCCGTCTATTTAAGCATAAAACCTTGCGCATAATTTTTCCTCCCAAAGGAAATTATCCATTAAATATTATTTTATTTGTGGTATTATTTAAGTTTAATACTTTAAATAATTGGTTTCGTTTAACCACTGTTTAAGTACATATTTTAATAACCTTAGATTGAGAGCCTGAATTGCCTCGAACTTTGGGAACTCAATTATAAAATAGTTTTTGTCATGTTCATATTCTGATCAGTTCACAAGAAGATGAAAATTTAGACAGTAGCAAAACGATGTCAATGTGAGTTGCAAGTTTTCTTTTAATCTCACCAACAAATTAAATTGAAAACTCAATTGCTCAATTTAAAATATTTAACACTTTTTTTGCACTATCAGTACAAATCATATCTATGCCTGCCTCAATCAAGTCCTTATATCTTATTATGGCAAGCTCATTTTTAAGTGTATCTATTCCACCATTTGTACCAAAAGATGTAATAATTCCCATTTCGTGAATTTTCTTGTAAAATGACTTTTCCTGAAGTTTTTGAGGGGTTAAGGCTACCAAGTTTTTAAAATTAATGCCAGATTTTTCAATTTTTGAAATATCCTCCCAACTGTTAAAACCTAGGGAAAGCATTAATGTTGGATATTCTTTATGTAGCTTTTGGGCACTTTTAATAGTGTAGCAAATTACAATAACGTTGCTTTGCATATTGGTTTGCCGAACAACATCCATCATTTTGTTTGAATCGGTTCCTGGTTTCATATCCAAAAAAAGATTAACGCTATTTTTCTTCGCAACCCTTAAAAAATCAAGTAATGTAGGTATGCTATTTTTTAAAATTTTTCCATAATCATCTTTCAAAAACAGTTTTTTTACCTCGTTGTAGTTTAACAAATTTAAATTTCCAGAACCAGTTGTAGTCCTGTCCAGCGTACTATCGTGCAACAAAACCAGAACACTATCTTTAGTCATTCGTACATCTATTTCTTGTACAGCACAGGGTAAAATAGCCTTTGTTTGCTGTAATGTAGCAATGTCATTTTCTGCAAAACCTGCAATCGGGCTATTGCGGTGTGCCATTACAAAAAAGCTATTTTTCTCGTTTTTCCACCTTAACTGATCTTGTAAACTTTCATGCATATTTAGGCATCTCATTTTATAGATAGGTGTATAAACAAAAGAACAATATATTAAAGCAATAATTGATGAATAAAAAAAATATTTCATAATGGTATAATAGATACTAACTGGTGAATGATTGCTTGGAGTTTAATTAAAATTATATCGAACGCCAAATTGAATACGATACCTGGAGTCTAAACTCGTATCGTATAAAAATTCTCCCTGCCCTAAATTATTGGGATTAACAGAAAAAGTGTTTCTGCTTTCGGCCGTAATTAATTGGGAATTGTTAAAGTTTTTAGCATAACCCCAGTTTTTGTTCAACAGATTGGTAAAGTTTAATATATCGACCGTTAGCTCAATTGTATTCTTCTTTTTGCCTATTAGAGCTGAAAAATCTTGAGCAAGTTTAAAATCCAATCTAAAATACCATGGATTAATTACGCCATTTCTTTGTGCATATTGGCCTCTATATTTTTTTAAGTAAGATGAATTGTTAATGTAATTATCTAAGGCTTGCCACTGCTGATCAGCTGTAAATAAAGTTCCTGAAATGGTTTTATCAATTAAATTAATGTCTGATTGTTTGGCTGGAATAAATATTAAATCGTTAGCTGCAACCTGATCGTTATTTACGTTACCAGTGCCACCATATACATAAGAACCGCGTCCCTGTTGCACACCTTCAAAAAACAAACCAATACGTGTAGTTAATTTATCTTTTGCATAATTTATTTGGTAAGACAGATTGCCAATAAAACGATGTCTTAAATCGAAATCGCTATAAGATAACACCGGAATATTGGCATTCCCAACAATAGGAATAGCATTAAAAGCACTCGATGGTGTGGTAGATCTAAAACTATAGGCATCTTTGGCAATACCATGTGTGTATGCTAACGAAGCGGATAGATGGTTATTAAACTTCTGCGTTACAGATGCCGTTAAAAACAACTGTTTGCCTAAATGGGTATTATTTAAAACATAAGCACCTGTTATACTATTATTTATACGGGGCTGTGCATAAACTAGCCTACCATTTGCATCAGTTGTTGCTGTATTATAGTTAAGGTTTGCATTTCTGTAATAGGCTGCATTAATATCTTTACTATATAATGCTTCGATTGAAAACATGGTCTTGCTTGATAAGGCAACATCAATAGCCAAAGTACTGCGCCAGGTTTGTGGCATTTTAAATTGTGGCGAAACCAAATCCAGTTCATATTGGGCCGGTGCTTTTTTATCAGTAGGAATGTAGTGGTTCGGGTCTGGGCTAAATGGATAGTGTGCCACATCCGCAGGTGCGGTAGCATTAATGTTTCCTTCGTTTAAACCATTCAATCCATAAGTTTTCTCAATATATACAAAAGGGATTAGACCTGTAAAAATACCGGTACCACCTCTCACCTGTAATAGTCTATTACCCAAAACGTTCCAGTTGAAACCTATACGGGGTGAAAATAAAATTTTTGTACCTGGATTGTTAGCCGTTCTGTATTTTTCTTCACCACCCATGGCATTTTGAAACGACATTGTTTCTACATCAGAATTATTAGTCGACTTGTTTAAAAATGAGACCAAATCCACGCGAATACCAGGAGTTATACTTAGATTTTTTATTTTCGAAATCTCATCCTGCAAGTAGAACCCACCTTGCAAAATTTTCGGGTTACTAAATGTTACCGATCTATTTTCTTGCAGGGTATAGCTTAAATTATAAGATGATGGCAAACCTAAGCCCGTACTAGCACCAATGGGAGTTACCGTACCTGCGGGTGCAGAATTATAAAATGAGCTTACACTGTTAAAACCAAATGCCCCTAGCGGAGTATAGGTAAAACTATTGCTTACATTCAGGTATTGCACACTTAGGCCTGTAGTAATTTTATGCCCAGATAAAATTAAGGTATAATCGTTTTGTACCTGTAGGTTTTGTTGCGCCACTCGATTATCTTTTGTTGCTCTATCGGTTCCAAAATTATAAACATTGTTATTATCGTTAATACTCACAAAAGGAAAAGGTGTACCTAAGTATGTCCTATAATCCGGCAAGGAAGTAAATGAAGCAAAAATACGGTTACTAGACCTATCACTTAGTCTGCTATTTAGTTCCCCTGTTATAGAATAGATGTTATTGTTGCGTTTGTAACGGCTATTGCCAAAATTAATTGTGTTTTTTGAATTTGTACCACCCAAACTTGCATCAGAGTTAAGTTGATTATAGCGTAAACTTGCTTTATGTTTATCGTTAATGTTCCAATCCAATTTTATTAAAAACTTATTGCTTTTTGCTTCGTTTTTGTAATTTTCGTACTGGCCGGCTTCATAATTATAATTGGTTTTTAAAAAGGAACTTAAAGCATCCAAATCATCAGCCTTAATGTTAGCAATATTATCGCCACTTAATCCAGTTCTAGCCGGAATAATACTTGTGGCCGGCGTAGTATTTTTTACATTTTCGTAGTTAACAAAGAAAAACAGCTTATTTTTTATAATCGGACCACCAAGCCTAAAGCCATAAGTGGTTTCGCTAAAATCTGTGCGAGGTATTTTGGTATCCCGTGTTTTCTGTCCTATTAAATTCTCATCTCTATAAAATGTATAGACAGACCCTTTAAGCTCATTATCTCCGCTTTTAGTTACAACATTAATTCCAGCTCCGGTAAAACCACTCTGCTTTACATCATAAGGAGATAGTTCTACAGAAATTTGCTCAATAGCATCTAAGCTGATGGGTTGCGCACCAGTAAAAGCGCCAGGAATTGCATTGCCATCGCCCCCCAGGCCAAATGAATTATTAAAAGCGGCCCCATCAATAGAAAGGTTATTGCTCTTACCTCCCTTACCAATCATACCTGCACTTCCTGCTTGGGGAACCAAACGCGTAAAATCACTTAAACTTCTGGAAATTGATGGTAGCGCTGCGAGTTGCTCTTTGCCTATGCTCAAAGAGGCACCCGATTTTACTATCCTGCCTGCCAAAGTAGATCTGACGGTTATTTCTTTCAAATTTGCCGTAGCTTCAGAAAGTGTAATAGCTACATTTAAATCTGCACCTAGCGTTACCTCTACATTGTTAATGGTATCGGGTAAGTAACCTAAATAAGATGCAATTATTTGATACGGCCCACCAACTTTAACGTTTAAAATATTAAACCTGCCATCGGCAGCTGTTCCAACTCTGTATCTACTACCAGATGAAGTGTGAATAGCTGTAATGGTAACGCCAGGTATGGGAGAATTTTTACCATCACTAACAATACCTGTAATGTTGCCTGTTGTAACACCTTGGGCATATAGCCCCTGTATTGAAAATAGGATTAGAACTGTTGCAATTAGTATTTTTCCCTTCATAATGAATATTATTTGTTTATGATACTATTGCATATATGAAGATGTTATACTCATGTTTAAAAATTAAATAATTGTTAAATAATTATTGATTAATTAATCTATGTTGGAATATAAAACTAGTAAAAGGTTATATAAACTTGGTTCGATTTAATTATGAAATGAAAATGATAGGTTTTACCTAATTTAATTAATGCTTGATTAAGGTTTAATTGATTAAAATATCCAGAATATTTTACGTTGCTTGCTTCTCCTTCAATGTGAAAATCTACATGGTAAATTCTTTTTAATTCCTGCACTATAGTTGTAAACGAGATTTCTTTGAACACGACATTTTCCTTTTCAGGATGTTCTTCGGCAACTTTTTTCAATACCTTTTCCAATTTTAAGGTATGATTGTACAAAATAGCCCTATCAGATTTTTTTAAGATAACGGCATCATTTAAATTGTCTTTGTTGGTTACTTTGACAATCCCACTTATCACTTCAACATTCAAAAGTACATTAGGATCATCCGTTATCGTGTTTACATTAAATGAAGTTCCCAGTACCTTAACCTGCGCATTTTTTGTATCAACAACGAAAGGATTTAAAGTATTTTTGGTCACCATAAAAAAGGCATTTCCGATAAGTGATACAAACCGGTTTTTCAAATAATTGTTGCTGAATTTTAATGTGCTGTTTGGTTTTAGCGCTACAATTGTTTGGTCTGGAAGCGTAAATTGTTTGCTTTTATTACCAGTTTTAAACTCATTATAGCTGACAGTGGCATTTGTGGGGACTATTTTGGGTACTGATGCGAAATATAAACCTGCTAAAAAGCATAATAATATCGTTGCCGCAATTGAAGTGTAAGCAATAACTTTTCTTTTGAAAATTACACTTTTCGCAAATTTTATGGTGCCGTCTTCGTTATTTATACCTGATAAAATATTAGCCTTTATTTTTTCATTGTTTAATAAATTTAGTGGCTCTGAGCTACTGTTTTCCCAGGCAGCTTCAAATTCTCTCTCAAAATCTTTATATTTTTCCAATTCGTTCATATCAATAAAAGCAAAGTGTCATTTTTATTTATATTGCATTTTTAACAAAATTTACTTACATCAAATTCACTTATAAAAAATTGATGGTGGTAACTAGCAACATGGTGACTATTAGTAATGCCTGTAATTTTTTCCGTGCTTTATATATTTGATTTTCTACTGTTCGTTGAGATATGTTTAAATCCTTAGCAATTTCTGCGGCGCTAAAATCAAATTTATAATAGAGATTAAATATACGTTGTTGCGATGTTGGTAATTTTAGGATTGCATTTTCAATATTTTCTTGAGTTTGCTTAAGTATGATACCATCATCAGATTTTGAAGAACTTAGAGGCTCAAGGCAATTGTCGATATTCTCTTCATTGCGTTTTTGCTTCAAATAGATTTTTTTCCATGTAAGCCTTTTAGCAATTGTTTTTAATAAACCTATAATTTGTTGGTTTTCATCCAGGCGTTCACGCTGTGACCAAATTTGAATAAAAGTTTCCTGTACGATGTCTTCAATCTCATCTGGTGAGAGATTGAAAGTTTTAATGGAATTATATACTTTAGAATAATAACGGTCGTATAAAATAAGAACAGTTCCTTTTTGCCCTCCCTTAAAGCCTCTAATTAAATTAAAATCTGGATTTACGTGTTCGTCTTCGGTCATTAAATAAAATTTGAAATTAAACTTTAGGGCCTGATTAAAAATGGATAAATAAAATGTTATGTGTTGAAAAGTTTATAAAAAGGCGTTGCCAATCGGCTCAATACCTACTAATTGTGAATAACAACAACCACAGTTAGTACGAAAGATTATCGAACCGATTTAAGTAATAACCAGGGGTAATTTATAAAAAAAACCTTACAGTTAGAGGGCCATAAGCGAAACCATAATTTACGATGTATTTGGAATACTATCCTTTATCTGGTTAAATAGGATATAAGTGGCAAAACTTTGCCCAGGTGGCAACTGGTTTACTACTATTATAAGAAATGGCTCGATTTAGACAGTTTGATTTGTTGTTATCCAAGATCCAGATTCAAACAGGCTTTCCTCAAACGGTTGTTAAAAAATAGAAATAGTATATTTACTTTCCTGCACCACCTTAAGGTACCTCCAGATAATAACGCATCAGAAAGAGCCGTTAGAAATGTTAAAATTAAAACCAAAGTATCAGGAAGATTTAGATCCCATCAAGGAGCAACCCGGTTCGCAATCATCCGTTCGGTAATCGATACTACAATTAAAAACACCAGCAACGTATTTCAAGCTATTAAGATTTTAGCTAATACAATACCTAAGTAGTAACTTAAATTGTAATGATGTTATTTTTATATTAATTTATTGACCATATCTTTTTTAAGAAAAAAATATTGATTGAATCATCGTTTTGAGAAACCATGATTAAAACTTTATCTAAAACTAATGCTGATGTCTTCCCTGGCACCAGCATTAGTTTCACTAAGCTATCTTAGAGATCAGAATATTGTACTATACCTCAAGATAAAACTGTAGTTTTTAAACTTTTAACTCTAAAAAAGCGTAAATCTTAATCACAACTCAGGTCTTTACTTTCAGTTAACCGGAGATACTACATTAATTGACCATAAATAATTATCAGGAAAATTACCGGGTTTATCAGGAAGATTACCGGTTTCTGAAATCATATTTTGGGTGATATAGGTAATTCCTTCCGTAGTATAATTGGGAACAAGAATTCTGGCGCCATAACCATTATTCGCCCGTATTAAATATAAGGGTTTTCCATTGGGATCGTCTTTTACATAAACCAACTGCCAATTAAATTTTACTGTTGTTGATAAGACAACATAACCATTGTCAACCAAATCACCTATTCCATCTTTTGCACCTAAGTAAGCTGGCGTGGCTGCCGTATTTGAGATCGTGTAATCAGATAAATTGTAAGTAGCAGATTTTTCATCAAAAAGAGCCGGAGATTTTTGGAGATAAAAGTATTCCCTACCTGGGCCTAGCACAAGAAAATAGTTCTGGGCGCCACTAACAGATATAGTCATAAACAATTTAGATCCATAATTGGCTATACTAACTTGTTGATTGGATGAAACGTTACTGAAATTTTCTCTTACGGCAGAATTAAATGATCCTGTTATTTTCCAATTATCATCTAATTTATTTGCGTTTTGGAGATACAAGTTATTATCACTGACCCCCAATTGATACCCTTTTGCCCTATATTCATATGAAAGGAAATTAAAACTGGCAATTGATGGATCGAGTAAATTATCAAAGTTACCTAATATGTGCCCCTTATAGAACTGGTCTCTTTCGCCCATACCATCAGCAGAAGCCTGATAATAAAAATTCCCTGTGTTAGCGTTCCATCGCGAGATTCTCTTCATAGTCTTTGCATTAAAAAATCTTGCGATATTTCCAGTTGCTGATATTGATGTACTGGGAATAAACCATCGATTAAAGCCGTATATCTGTTTGTTCCATTCCTCCTCGGCTACAGTTTTTATATAACCATCATTATATCCTGTTTTGTAGTCTGTACGATCCACAGTCAGAGATTTATCCTCATAACTCTTTACCAGGTATGAACGGCTTGGGTACAAAGGAGATTGCAATAAAAAATGATTACTTACCATTTCAGGAGAAAGCGTTTCTTTGTATATCATGATATCATCAAGCCTGTTAATGGCCTTACCTCCAACAGCTTCCCTTCCAAAAGTAATTTTACTGTCTTTTTTTATTACGTCCATTAAACCAAACCAAAAGTAATTTGCATAAAGCTTCCCGCCAGGCCGGCTGTAAAAGATCCTTGTAGCATATTGATCAGAAGTTATGGATACAAAAATATACCCAAAACCATGTTCATTTTCACTTGGAAATATATCATTAAAACTTATTTTGTATCTTGCTTGTGCCCAAATGACCATTTTGTTTGCAAAAGTCGAATATCTCAGAATTTGGAAATAACCATCCTTAGTCAGTCTAAGAGCGGCTACAACTGTCCCGGTATTATCCTTAATATTAAAAATCTGGCGCGCTACGCTATAGTCATCCGATCTCATCCAAAAGGACAAAGAAATCCCTTTATTGGCATCTATAACATCATTTAAAACTTTTGATGGTATTGTTGCATAATCTGCATCAGATGTAAACAGCAAAGCCTGCTCCGGGCTAGCAAATCTATCTGGAGCAGTTCCAACCGTTTTAGACATATCAAGGTTATAGCTATTATCACCTTTGTGTTTATAATCAGGAGCAACCATCTTCTCTAAGGTATACATACTGTACACCGTTGTGTTTTTATTATATTCGCCTGTATTATTTTCATATACTTCCTGGGCAATCGTCTTTTGGGCGAGCATACCAATAATTAATAAAAGCACATATTGTTTTGTAAATAATCCTGCACACTGTAACAGGAAGAATTTACTCTTTAAATATTTTGTTTTCATATTTTTTTTTTAAAAAATTAAATTATCGTCCATTATTATTTGATAGTCCTGTCCGGAAAAAATTCTAAAAATGTAATTACCTCATCAGTTATTATGTAACCATTAATGCCTGCAGTCTTACTTCCATTAGGGGATAAGATAAAATCCCAGTCTCCTCTTCTATCATCCTCAGGTTTTGCTGCGCAACATTGATTAATATTTACATTTCCTATATAGCGACCTTTATAATATTCAGGTTGCGCGGCAAATATCCCTACCCTTTTTTTTCCGTCTGCTCTTATCTTTTCAGCAACCTTAATAAGCACAACATCCGCACTTGTCTTAAATGCCATTTGATATATACCGGCTACACCTACATACTTAGGATTAAGCTTACACCATGCTTCCCATTGATTATAAAATCCCATTGGATCAGGAGCTGTGGCATTGTCTGGCTTAGAATCTGATTTGATAATCGGAGCAAAAATTATTTCTGCTTTTTGTGCTTCGGTGAGTTTGTTTAATGAAGAAGTAAAACCATTTACAGTTTTATTTCCTTTAAACATAACATACTTAAACGAGTTGGTTGCCCTTACCAGTTCTATACAGGCATTAAAAGTGACATCATCGTTGATATCTAATTGAATAATTACATTTTTGAGCCTACCAACAAAGGCAATAATATCTTCAAGCAAGGGGATTTTGGATAGCGTATAGATTTTTTCTTCATTTTTTAATCGCAACTTGGCTATATCACTCCAGTTATAATTATTAAACTTCCCATAACTATCTGTCCCGGTTCCATATTGATTTGGATAAGCATCCAAGAAATTTGTTGTTCGTTGTAAATAGTCGTCGTGCATTAAATAGAGTTCCCCATCTTTACTAACTTTAACATCTACTTCTATGATTTCCACATTTGGATTTGCAATAGCTGCAGTCACTGCTTCGATTGAATTTTCTGGCGTTCCGTCTGTCCAAGATGCCCGGTGAAGTGCCAGTAAAACGTAATTCGGGTTATATTTAGAATCTAATAAAACTTTTCTAAGTTGATCTAATGTCGGCCTTATGCGAACCTGGGCATACCCATTAAAACTTAAGCTCGTAATTGTAGTGAATAAAAACAGACTCCACAAAAAAGGAACCAAACATTTTTGCTTTTTATTTCTCCAGATTTCCTTTCTTGAAAAAACGATTTGACTTTGACTTTTCACAGGCTTGATTTTTAAATTGTTTAACACATTAATTAATACGATCTTATACTTGCTATTATAACATAGAATACATAACACAATATTACTTTACTTATAAAATAAAGTAATATTATATATATAAATTAGTCTAATTTTAATTACATATTAACCAAATATAAACTATATAAGCTAACTATATCTTACTTACATATTAACCTTTAAACATCAATATGTTAAATTATTCGTCACTGTCCTCTCCTAAAAAAACTTGACACATTTTGGTTTAAAAAAACCTTAAAATGAATCAAGAAAAAAGAAGCAATGGATTTAGTATTTTAGTGTCTGATTCTTTCGATCGTACCGACGACCGCAATGC
>NZ_RQRS01000001.1 GCF_004335085.1 Pedobacter nototheniae
CCTAGACAACTCTACAGCCATCTTTTTGAATTCATCATCAAATACCCTGTGTTTCATATTAGTCAAATTTAAAATTACTCCTTTAAATCTGCGAGATAAATGTCTCTACTCAAAGGTAGCAACTCCAATCATTGATCAGGATGTTACAGGCTTTTCCGGATCGCGCCTGCGTATAAGGCTGACTGATGATATCATGGCCGGCAAGTTTATGATCCCTAAAGGCACCTACCTCTATGCAACTATTTCAGGCTTCTCTGCCCAAAGGGTTTCCTTGGTGATCTCATCGGTATTCCATGGCGGGGAAATTCTGCCGGTAAATCTTCAGGTTTATGACAACGACGGAATGGCCGGTATTTATGTTCCATCATCCGCCTTTCGCGAATTTACCAGGGACATGAGCAGTTCAAGCACGCAAGGGATTACCATACAGCAGATGGCGGAAAACAACAATCAACTCGTTATGGGGGTGCTTTCCAAGATGTTCCAGTCTACAACAACAGCGGTAAACAAGTTGATCCGGTCCAATAAGGTCAAGGTCAGATACAATACCCAGGTTTATCTCATTGATCCCAATGAGCTTAAAAGAAAACAACAATCTTATTAGAATTTCATGAAAAAAATATTGTTCCTAGCTCAAATTTTCCTGAGCTCACTGGCCCTTTATGCGCAAGTGCCACACTCAGTTACCGTTGCCGATATTCCGGTAATCGGAATATCGGGTTCAGTTTCTATCCACTTCATCTCGCCAGAGAAAATTTCCTATGTAGACCTATCCAGCAGTTCGCTGATTGGTGACCTTCCGGAAAAGAACATTCTCAGGATCAAGGCGATTCCAGACTCTGTTGCCGCTCTTTTCTCCAGCGGCGATGCTGGCCTGGTTACCATTGTCGGAGAAACCTTTATTGCACAATACAGACTCTCCTTTTTATCGCCTGCTAGTCCCGAGCTGGTTTCCACACAAATCGATATCCTGCCAACCTATATGAGATCCATTGATATTTCGGGGATAGGATTATCACAGAACGAAATGAAGAGCAATGCGCTTTCCCTGCTAAAGCGCAGAGGGGATTCCCGAATTAAAAAAGAATCAGCTTTCGGGATATCACTGGTGGTAAACCGGGTTTATACCCTTGGCGATTGCATCCTTCTTGACCTGAGCTTCCATAACTCGACAAATCTCACCTTTGATGTCGACGAGCTCAGGTTTAAGATAGCGGACAGAAAGATCAATAAATCTACCAATGTCCAGTCCATAGAATTAAAGCCGGTTTTTCAGCTTTATCCCTTTGAAAGATTTTCGAAATCCTATCGTAATATTTATTTCATTAAAAAAACCACCTTTCCCGGTGACAAGGAATTCAGTATTGAATTATCGGAAAAGCAGATTTCCGGAAGAAATCTTCGCGCTTCATTAACTTACTCCGATATCCTAAACGCCGACACCTTTTAATGTTTCATTATGGAAGAAAGCAAGGAACAACAGAGCCTGCACCGCTTCCTTCAGTTTGCCATTTATCTAGCCCTTTTGCTAGATGTGCTCATGTTTGTCTATGCAACTAAGCTGTTAACTGATTCTGGTGCAGAGAAAATCGGGCTCGCCAGGTTTCTAGTGCGCATGTCACGGATTATTATTTACCAGCACCCGCTCTACAGCCGGTTTTTCTCGTTGTTGCTTATCTCGCTGGTTTCAATCGGGACACTGAGCAAAAAAGAAAAAGATCTTGATGCTAAAACAGCGATCATTTATCCGCTCGTGTTGGGATTAGTCTTAATGGCGGCCAGTATCTTTTTTTTTGGTGAAAAGGGGACTGCGGTTTTTTATCTGACCAGCTGGCAGGATATCGGGTATATCTTTTTATTGTTGATAGGTACGATCCTGGTGCACCTAGCGATGGATAATGTTTCCAAGATTATCAGCTCTTCTTTAGGTAAGGATAAGTGGAATACCGAAGAAGAATCCTTTATGCAGGCAAGAAAGCCTGTAAACGGACCATTTGCAGTTACCATCCCCTCACTTTTTTATTACCGCAAGAAAGTACATTCGGGCTTCATTAACATAGAGAACATCTTTCGCGGAACGCTTTTGATCGGGACCCCGGGCTCGGGCAAGAGTTTTGGCATTGTTATGCCCTTTATCCGGCAGCTTATCTTTAAGGAATTCTGTATCTGCTGTTATGACTTTAAGTTTCCCGACCTGGGTCAGATCGCCTATTACCATTATCTGCTGGGTAAAAAGCAGGGCAGGCTCTCAGGCTTTGATTTTCATGTCATCAACTTAACCCAGGTAGAGCGAAGCAGGAGGATAAATGTATTAAGACCAGATTACATAGTAACGCTCGCCGATGCTGGCGAAACAGCGGAAGCCCTGGTTGAAGCCTTGAAAAAAGGGGATAAATCCGGTGGTAGCGATCAGTTCTTTACCCAGAGTGCGGTAAATTTTCTTTCTTCCTGCATTTATTTCTTTTCTCAGTACCAGGGAGGGAAGTATTCTACTTTTCCGCACGTACTTTCATTTTTGAACTGCAGTTATGAGCAGATTTTTTCGGTGCTATTTTCCAATCCTGAGCTTGGGAGCTTACTTTCTCCATTTGCCACTGCATGGCAGGCTAAAGCTTTCAACCAGCTAGAGGGGCAGATAGGAACGCTAAAGGTATTCATCTCCCGCTTAGCTACTAAAGAGACGTTCTGGGTTTTTTCCGCGGATGATTTCAACTTAAAGATTTCATCCCGGGCGGAGCCCTCTATATTAGTCCTTGCCAATGACCCCAATACACAGAATATCAATTCCGCCTGCTATTCTGTGGTGCTCAACAGGCTGACCAGGCTTATCAACTCTAAAGGAAACCGGCCCTCGGCCTTGATTATCGATGAGCTGCCAACCTTATTTGTGCACCGCATTGAAAATCTAATTGCCACTGCCAGATCAAATAAGGTAGCGGTTCTCATGGGACTCCAGGAGCTTCCACAGTTTCAGCAGCAATATGGAAAGGATACCGCAACCACCATTACCTCGGTAGTAGGGAATGTACTTTCTGGCTCGGTAAGGAACAAGGAAACGCTCGAATGGCTGGAGCGGCTTTTTGGGAAAGTTAAGCAACAGTCGGAGAGCTTGTCCATTGATAGAACCAAGACATCGGTGTCGCTCTCGGAAAAACTAGAATCGCTGATTCCTGCAGGTAAGATCGCATCATTGAAGGCCGGAGAGCTCGTTGGTATGCTTGCAGCGGATGCGGTAGAAGAATATACCGGAAAATTTGATACCTCGGCGATCAACTGCAGGGTGAATCTTGATATGGAGGCATTAGCTACAGAGGAAAAAGCTTACCCTGATATGCCGTTGTATTATGATTTCGCAGGAAAAAAGGATGAGATTCTCCGTAAAAACTTCATGCGCATAAATGATGAAATACAGGTATTGGTTAAAAAATTCAGAACCGAGGCTGCCGTCCCAAAAAATGGGGAAAGTCCCAAAGCCTCCATGGCAGGCGGAATGAAGAGATAAACAAACTATTTTTTTTCAATCTTAAAATCAATTTTTATGGAAGAATTAACCGGCCGGCTTGTGGTGGTACATCCCCAGCTGACAACAGATCCTGTTTCCAGACAGGGTCAGATAGGTGTAATTGCAATAGCGGATCTTCAAAAAGATAACATTAGCGTCGGCTTTGGTGGTGGTCCACTTGGCAGGTATTCCTCAGATGCCCTCCTTGTGCTAAAGGATAAAAGGGAGCTTTATCAGGATATTATGACCGGGGTAAAGGATATGGATGCCGGTACTTTTAAAGACCTGCTCGATATTAATATGAAACAGGAGTATTCAGATTATGGTCACATTTCTGCTGCGATGAAGATTGCTATCGAAAATCAAGAGGTGATGAAAAGGAGCATGATTTCCCTGGAGGACTATATTTCACGAAATCACAATATAAATGTCAGCGAAGCGGTTTCTTTTGAGCGTTAGGCTTTTGGCAGGCGTACTTCTCATTTTTGTTTGCTCTTCTCTATCCTGCTACTCCCAAATCTCCTTGCCTTTGAATTCAATAAAGGTAAATAGCGCTTTTGGTAAAAGGATACATCCTGTTACCCATTTTGCGGATTTCCATCGTGGCATTGATCTTCACGCAAGAAATGAGCCTGTATTTTCTTTTCTTACCGGAAAGGTATCCGGCGTAGGCTTTAATCCAATTCTGGGAAAATTTATAAGGATTGATCATTCAGGCCTTGAAAGCATATATGGCCACCTCTCCATTATTCTGGTTCGAAAGGGCGAGGAAGTCCGTTCTGGGGAAGTTATAGCGGTTACGGGATCTACCGGTAGGGTGACTGGCGAACACCTGCACTTTAGTTTGCGCATCGGGGGAGTCTACATCGATCCTGTAAACTTTATTCTTCGCTACTATAAAGTAGCCAAAATTAATCAAATAAATTTTATGGAAAATTCAGCCTATTTGACCCTAAGGCAAAAACTGGAACTACTCGCGATGGTAGAGGAAGTGGAACTGAATCAGGACGAGGCCTGGGTTTACGGAATTGGTTTTGCGGATACGGAGGAAGAGCAAGATGGATAAAAAAGATGTTCATAAACCCCTGCACGTTCAGGTTGCCGAGAAAGTAATTGAGGCACTCCGCGCCGGAACCGCACCCTGGCAGATTCCATGGGATTCAGCGGGCATTCCTCTTTTAATGCCTTACAATTTTCAGAGCGGCAATAGATACAAGGGAATCAACGCGCTATCACTTTTGATGGCAGGTAGGGAAGATCCAAGATGGATGACCTACAGGCAGGCAGAGGAAAGCGGAATGCAGGTGAGAAAGGGAGAGAAATCCATGCCCATCCAGTTCGTTAAAACAAGTGATGAGCGAACCAGGCGCGACGCTTCAGGAAAGGTTATGCATGATGAGCTCGGAAAGCCCATAAAGGAAACAAGGGAACTTCCCCATGCCATTGTTCGCAATGCTTACGTGTTTAATGCCGCTCAGATCGAGGGCATGCCCAAACTGGAAAGAGAAAAGCCAGGCACGAAGTGGGCACCGGTTGAGCGAGCAGAGAATCTCATTGCCTCCTCAGGCGCAGTAATTTTTCACCAATATTCCGCAAATGCCTTTTATGACCCAAAAAGGGATGCTATTACGCTTCCCTACAAGGACTGGTTTTCTGAAAGCCACAAATATTATGCTACACTGCTCCACGAACTGGGACACTGGACGGGGCATCCAGACCGGTTGAACCGAGACATGGGTAAAGGCTTTGGGGATGCGAGCTATGCCAGGGAGGAACTCAGAGCAGAAATCGCTTCGATGCTTATTGGACAGGAACTTGGTATAGGCCATGACCCGGGACAGCATTATGCCTATGTGGAAAGCTGGATATCGATTCTGGAGAACAATCCTTTTGAGATCTTTTCTGCTTCCATGGATGCCGAGCGTATTCTTGGCTATATCATGGATATAGAAAGAAAGCAGGAGATTACCGATGAAAAGGTTTCCCTGAATGCGATGCAGCCTGCTCCCGGAAAAGCTTCTGGGTATCTCACCACGGGAGATAAGATTCCATATAACGGATCGGTCTATGAGGTTCTAGGCCATTTAAAACAGGGAAGGCTGAAGATGCATGAAAGCCTGAACGGCAATGCATTTACATTGGGCCGGGAAGATAAACTCTACGCAGCGCTTTTATATCTCAAACGCGAAATGGGTGCTGAGTTTCAAAATGAGAAGCACGCTAACCAAATTGGCGAAGCTGTGAACCAATCACATCTTGATTTAAACAGATAAAAGAAATTTATGAAAAATATAATTATCGAGGAGGCCCTGCCCGTTGCAGAGCTATCCAGGCTAGGGCTATACGACGGGACCAGGTACTTATTGGACGACACAGACATTGCTGCACTTCTTTCGGGCAGGAGAACTTCTTTAGTGAACCTACAGAATCTGGTCAGCGAGGCTTTTGTTATTGATAGCCTGGATGCTAAGCTATCCTTAAACCTAAATGAAGATAGTCTCCACGAGATAAAATTGCATCCTATTTACAAGGAGCCGAAACTGTCTCCGGATTTATTGGATGTTGAAGCTGATGCGCTGGTCGCAGGAGAGGTTAAGAATATTGCAAAACCCATTAATTTTCCTGATGGCACAAGTAGGACTCTCGTATTTGAATATGATAGTGAAACCAGGGAGTTCATTTCCTATGATCCAAAAGGGGTAGAGGTTCCATTTCAGATCAACGGAGAGAAACTAGATGTAAAGAAAAGTAAGGATTTTGCCCTAGGACGCATTGTGCAGCTAATCGATGGGACGATGATTCAGCATAGGGCCAGTGAGCCCAAGGGGATCGTAGCCAGCCGTACAGCACTTATCTTAACTTTTTTGAAAGACGGTAAAGCCGCGGGTTTTTTATTAAAAGATCTCGCTCCCATAATGGATTCAAGTATTCATCAGACTCCCTTTTCACCAGGCTTTGAATCAGCATTCCTGGAAATGAAAAAAAACGATGGCGCAATTTCAGACGAGATGTTGCAGCAGAGAGAACTCGATGAGTTCAAAAACGAGTATAGCCGCGGCTATAGTCATAGCATATCCAGATAAATATGGACAGAGAATGGGTTATGTGCGATGGTTTCGCATACCTGATTCCTTACGGGCTGCCAGAGATATGTATCCGTACCGTTTATCTTTTTTATGAAAAAAGGGATTGTCTAAAAGTTCTATCAGATGCTACCTCAGTCAAATTTCGGGATGCCGCGCTGGCAACGTTTGGTTTTCTTGCTCTTCCGGAAGGTATAATACGCATCAGCTTGGTATTTCCCAATGCGAAATTCGTGACTGTATTCGGAGATGATCTGCCTGCAATCGTATTAACCTGTAAGATTTCGCTATGGCTGAAAGGATTTGACGCAACTTTTCTGGTTTTATCCCATCATGTGATTTTCACTTTTAAGTCATGCGAATTTTCATGTGCGGAATCACTCTTTTCACTTAATAGGTTTTGTAAGATCACCGGATTTAGGACTAATCTAAGGCCTTTGCAAATCCGGTAAAATCCATTCCCATGATTCCAGAAATTTTCAAACAGGATATAGGTCTCGATATCCGCGTATTCGGATTCGATGTCAATGTCAATTATGTGTACAACTGGCCCAGCAAAAGAAATGATGAAAAAGAGCCAACCGTTGTACACCTGGAGTTTCGCTCAGATTCCAATATTATATCCAGCACCGGCTACCGGTCACATTTTCTCTTTTCTGCTTTTTTAAAGGATTGCGGATATGCGTCCATCGAGGAACTGGCAGTCTCCCTTGGCGAACACCTCGCCCGGGAAAATGGCTATAGCCCTCCCCAGCCTGAGCAACAGCTTAGCCTATTTTGATTAATTAATAACATATTCTTATGAATGAACAAAATTTAGATTATCTAAAAAAGAGCCTGGATTATCTGGGCTTTGGAACAAAACTCAACGATGTTCTTGAATCAGCAATTTCCAGGGAACTCCCTGCTTTCACCCTCGGAGTTACGCAAAGCTACACATCTGCCAACGCCAAAAAGAATCCTGCAATTGGTTCCGATCAGGTCAGGTTCATGCTGAACTTCAACCGCTCCAAGCAGAGCGATATGTATTTTCTGAACGATTATGAGGTAACTCTGAATAAGGCCGGAAGTGCCTTGCCTATCAGACAAGTCTTTGATCTGGAAAGGGACAATCGGATTACGGCGCTACAGGCCTATAAACTACTCTCTGGGAACTCACTTGAACGGGATGTTTACACCAAATTGGAAAACAGTGAGGGTTCGGAAAAGAAAAAGGTTTGGTTTAAGCTCAACCTTGATATTCAGGATGCCTACGGGAATCATCCCCTGAAAAAATTCTACCCCGAATTCAAGTTTGAGCTATCTGATGCCATAGACAAATATCCGTTCAAGGGTCTTACTGAACTTGGAAAGGATGGTATGATGAAAATGCTGAGAAGTGGCCATCTGGCACCGGCCGAGATGATGGTGGGTAAGAAAGCCGTTGCTGTAATGGTAACCGCGAATCCCCAGTTTAAGGGACTTGATGTTTATGATAAGAACATGGCCATTATCCGCCAGGATGAAATCTTTCCTAAAAAAGAAGAGCAAAAAGAAAGCACGGCCTCGGCTGAGCAAAGAACTTCCCAAAAAAGCGAAATCGATGCCAGCAATACAGAAGAGCGGTTTCCCTGGGAAAACCAGCGGGATGGTGATACCTCCCAAAGCGAGGAAATAGGAAGATAATCCTTTGTAACAGCAAAGAAAAAATGAGAAAGCTTTTAGCTAAGATAGACCGCATCCGCGCAAGCGGATGGGTTACCCTTGATCTCAAGGAAGATCACCCGCTACATAACTTAAACGGCAAGCGCTATCATGTGGAAAGTATGGCCACGCCCGATATCAAGTGCAGGGTGTCGGTAATGGTTGAGGGGAAAAAAGTTGATTTAAGCATTGACGACTTGTATTAGAATTTATGACTAAACTAAAATTAAGAACCCCCATAAGCTATTATGGGGGTAAACAAAAATTAGCCAAACGCATTGTTTCGGTAATTCCGCCACATGTGCTTTATTGTGAGCCTTTTATTGGTGGCGCGGCGGTATTCTTTGCTAAAGAACAATCAAAGGTTGAGGTAATTAATGATACCAATAAAGAACTGATGAATTTTTATAGGGTAGCGAAGGAGGATTTTACTTCACTAGAAAAGGAGATCAGGATCTCTCTTCATTCCAGGGATCTGCACAGAAAGGCTTCGGTGATCTATAACAATCCGGATATGTTTTCGGAGATAAAAAGGGCATGGGCAGTCTGGTTGACTTCATCACAGAGCTTTTCTTCGCAGCTTGACAGCAGTTGGGGATATGATAAATCAGGTAATACCACCACAAAAAAAATAAATTCCAAGAAAGAAGGATTTGTTGAAGAAATGGCTATCAGGCTCCAGAACTGCCAGATAGAATGCGCAGATGCCCTTTACATCATCGCAAGCCGCGATACCGCAGATAGTTTCTTTTACTGTGATCCGCCCTACTACAACTCTGACTGTGGTCACTATGACGGTTATTCTGAAGGGGATTTTGAAGCCCTTCTTTTTTTACTGGCCGGAATAAAAGGCAAGTTTTTGCTCTCTTCCTACCCCTCTCCAATATTGGAAAAATATGCCAAAGAACATGGCTGGCATCAATGGTCGGTAAAGCAACAGGTTTCCGTTAATGCAAAAGGAGGAAAGCAGAAAAGCAAGACGGAGGTGCTAACAGCTAACTACCCGATAGACCTAAAGACGGAATTTGGAGTTTGAAAGTAAAGGAAATAAACCCAGAATTGCTGGCACTTTATCATGGTTCGCTTGGACTGGACGGTATGAAAATAAACATCCAGTCCGGTAAAGGAGTTGGCTGGAATGCTCTCACTTTGGGAAATGCATTTTATACTTCAATAAGTGAGGACGCCGCCTGCCTTTTTAGCCATCTCGTACTCCAGAAGTCAAGACTGAACGGTGAAGCAGGGTTTGATAATCTTGGATATGCCAAAATCTATAAGATAACACTCAGTAAGGATGCCAGCATTTTGGATGCTGACAAAGCTCTGGACGCATCTCGCGTCCGGAGTATTTTGCTGTGCGCAGGAGTTTCCGAGCGATACCTAAATCACCGGCACGATGACCAGCTCTCTGATTTTTACAAGGTTGCTGATCTGCTCTGCTACGGGATGAACTGGGAAGGTAACCGTAATGAATATCTTACAAGGGTACTGGGTTACGACGGACTTTTAATTAAAGAGAGAGCCTGGGAAAACTGGGATTATTATCCGTCAGGCATTGGGATTGACTGGGATAAAATAAACGACCCGAAACTTTGGCCACCAAAAACAGTCGCGATATACAATACAGATCGTGTAGCGGGATTTGAGGTGATCCGCGATGGCGTAATTGATTCTTTGGCGATAGATCATTCAGATTTGCAAAGATAAATTATTAACAGGAGACTCATGTGCTCATCTCAAAATGTGAGTACATTAATGATAGATGTACCCCAGTTTATACCTATTTGCATCTATTTCTAACAGGAGCGTAATTAATTGTGATTATCCAATCCTGTTATTCTTCAGAATACCTTTCTAAAAATATTTGTTACTCAAAATAAACGTCATGGATATGGAGTTTGATTTAAATATAGAAACTATTGTGCGCCAGCATGATCTAACCATAGAAGAGGTGCTTTCAAAGCAAATGTTTTCACATTTTACCGAGGAGCAGGCTAATGATGTGATCCTTACTATCAAAAAAATGTCTATAATCATTTTTAATGCAAGTGAAAAAAAGGAGTAAAAAACTTGATAAAATAATTGATTATTAGTATCTTATAGTGTAATCAAAGAAGTATTATTTATGTCAGACATCTTTTTTTTCGACTCATTTGCAAAAGGGAAACAAAATAAAAAAGTTTCCAAAAGCTTGGAATGCGTTATCTATACAAGGGTTAGTAGTAAAGAGCAGGCTGATAATTTAAGCCTGGGAACCCAATTGAAGGCATGTATGCTATACGCAGAGAAATTTGGGTTTAATATTGCCGCTCAGTTTGGGGGAACCTACGAAAGCGCTGAGAACGATGAGAGAAAGCAATTTACCGCCATGCTTTCTTTCGTGAAAAAATTCAAAGGAAAAATATCTTCTATCTTAGTGTATAGTCTGGAGAGGTTTTCAAGAAATGACAACTCAATCTGGCTTAGCGGAGAATTGAGGCGCTTAGGTATAGAAATAATTTCCGTAACGCAACCTATTGATACCTCGAGTGCTTCGGGTCAGATGCAACAAAAGTTGTTGTTCCTGTTTGGCGAGTTTGACAATCAATTGAGAAAGCAAAAATGTAGTGCTGGTATAAAAGAGATGTTACTGCGTGGTGATTGGCCGACTAATCCCCCTTTAGGATTTGAGATTGACAGATCGAAGAACAAAAGGCAGATTGTCATAAATGGGAAGGGAAGGCTCATTCGTCAGGCCTTTGAATGGAAAGCTTATGAAAATGTGTCAAATGAGGTAATTCGCGATAGGTTGGCGGCTAAAGGACTAAAATTGATTCATCAGCGTATCTCAGAAATCTTTAGAAATCCATTCTATTGTGGCTTGATGGTGCACAATATGTTGGAGGGACAAGTGGTTGTGGGCAATCACGAGAAATTAATTAGCAGGGAACTTTTCTTAAAGGTTAACGGTATGCTAGATAAGATTCCCCATGGTTTTTCACTAAATGAAGAAAATGTGCACATTTCTTTGAAGCGCTTTATGGTATGTGCCGAATGCGGGAAGCCGTTGAGTGGCTACCTCGCACGCAAAAAGAATATACATTATTATAAATGCAAAACCAAAGCTTGCTGTAATAACAAAAATGCTGATTCTCTTAATTCCAGATTTGCAGATATACTTGATTTCTTTAAAATTGACATTGCCAAGGAATATATAGAACTATTGGTTGAGCAGGTTGCTGCAACATTTAACCAGTTGACTCAAAATAAGCAAGCGGATCTTTTAGAGTTGGAGAACAGCCACAGAGAAGTTAAGAAGAAGGTGGAGCGATTAGAGGAAAGATATATTGAAGAAGATATAAGTCAGGAACTTTACACAAAGTACCATGAGAAATATTCGGACGAAAAAAGAGAAATTGAGCAGAATTTGCTCATCCTGTCTAATAAAAGTTCGAACCTTTTAAAATGTGTTAGGTTGGCTATAGAATATGCTACTCAGCTACCTTTAAACTGGCTTTCTGGTGATTACCATACTAAGCAACAACTCCAAACATTACTGTTCCCTAGTGGTATGAGTTATGATAAGAAAAATGATAAAGTTCGAACCACTGAAATAAATTTAGTGTTTTTGTATATAGCTTATTTTCAGCAACTTATCAGTAAAAAGAAAAGAGGCATACCAGAATTATCTCTGGATTATGCCTCTTTTGCCGATTCGGTAGCGGGGAGCAGGATCGAACTGCCGACCTCAGGGTTATGAATCCTGCGCTCTAACCATCTGAGCTACCCCGCCGGGTAAAAATATTTGCTTATATTATCAAATATTTGTGTGGTTATTTTTTGGAGTTGCAAATATAGAATAAATTCCTTTTCTTTAGAAAAATAAATAAAAAAAAATCGTCCGGAAGATTATTCTGGTAATGAATTAACATGGCAGAAAAGAAAAAATTTACGCTAGAGTACGAGGTTAAATCGTCACCAAGAATACTGTATAGTTTTATAAGTGAGCCAAATGGCTTATCACAATGGTTTGCAGATGATGTTGTTTTTCGCGATCAACTTTATACTTTTACATGGGATGATGAACAGTTAAAAGCAAAGTTAATTTCTATAAAAGAGAACAAATTAGTTAAGTTTAAGTGGATAGATGACGAACCACAGTGCTATTTTGAGATGGAAATTGTGCAAGATGAGTTAACCAATGATGTTGCCCTTTCTATAACAGATTTCTCTACGGAAGAAACACTTTCAGAGAAAAAATTAATCTGGGATAATCAAATAGATTACCTGATTAGTGTTTTAGGTGCATAATATTTTATATGCTTTGTTTACCTTTGTAGGGTGAAAAAAATACATCTTCTTTTAGTTAAAGCATTTATTTGGCCATTCATTACCACCTTTTTTGTGGTAATGTTTATCCTTTTAATGTTTTTTCTATTTAAATGGGTGGATGATTTAATAGGTAAGGGCTTTGAGTGGTACACCATTTTAGAGTTGATGTACTATGCATCTGCCGCCAACGTATCCATGGCCCTGCCATTATCTATTCTACTTTCTTCCATAATGACGTTTGGCTCTTTAGGAGAAAACTATGAGTTAGTTGCCATTAAATCTGCAGGTATTTCCCTTCAAAAAGCAATGCAACCGCTGTTTGTTGTAATTATTATGCTTACAATAGGCTCCTTTCTTTTTTCTAATTACATGTTACCCAAAGCCAACTTAAAATTTGGCTCGCTCCTTTACGATGTAAGAAATAAAAAACTTTCCTTTTTAATTAAACCAGGCGTTTTTAATAATAGTATCCCAAATTATTCTATCCGTGTAGATAAAAAGGATGAAGATGGTACCCTCCATAACATAATGATTTACGATCATAAAGGAAATGGAGGCATTCCTAAAATTATAATGGCCAAACAAGGCGTAATGGAAAAAACCAGTGATGGTAAATTTCTGGTACTTAAATTAAAAGATGGCGTACAATACGAAGAACAGGCTAATAATAGCGGGATTTATAACCCACGACAAATTTTCTATAGAAATAGATTTAAGGAAACCGAGCCTAAATTTGACCTTTCTTCTTTTGAGATGAACCGTACCGACCCTAATGCATTTGGCAACAGCACGCCAATGCTTAATTTAAGGGGAATTACCAGAAAACATGATTCGTTAACAAAAGTATTGGATACTTTTAAAAGAAATACTGCAATTAACCTTGCAAATAATTTTAAGCAAAATAATATTGCTAAGGGGTATTCAAAATTAAAGGTAGCACCAAAAAAAATTGATGATATTATTCTTAAAACCATTCCAAATGGTTCGAGAAAGCAAAGTATCGAAAATGCTGCTGGTGCGGTAGCATCAATTAATCAAACTTTAAATAATGATACACCCCGTAATCAGGATTTAACTGGAGAGATTATTTTCACCAGAATAGAATATCAGCGTAAGTTTACATTGGCTGCATCGTGTATTTTATTGTTTTTTATTGGAGCACCATTAGGCGCCATCATCAGAAAAGGTGGTATGGGTTTACCCGTAGTTATGGCAATTTCATTCTTCCTGGTTTATCATATTTTAACAACCGTTGCAGAAAAATCAGCAAGAGAAGGCTCATTAAATCCAATTTTTGCCATGTGGATTGCCGTAATTGTACTATCGCCCTTGGCTGCGTTTTTAACCTATAAAGCAACTGTAGATTCTGCTCTGTTTGATATCAATTATTACAAGCAATTCTTTGTTAAGCTTTTCAGGATAAAACAAAAACAGTAATACGTCAGGTTCTGTTCCTTTACTTCAAAATGATATAATATTAAATTTATTGTCTAATAAGGTTGTACATTTGTATAGCTAAAAAATATAGCTTAATTATATTACAAGTATTTCTTTTAGCAGATAATAATCAAATCTTATTGCTTTATAAAAATGCAAACAAAATTAAACACCATACAAGAGGCTATAGAAGATATTAAAGCCGGTAAAGTTATTATAGTTGTTGATGATGAAGGAAGGGAAAACGAGGGAGACTTTGTAACCGCTGCAGAAAATGCAACTCCTGAAATTATTAATTTTATGGCAACTTATGGGCGTGGTTTAATTTGTGCACCACTTACTGAAGAGCGTTGTGATGAGTTAAACCTTAACTTAATGGTTACTAAAAATACAGCTGTACACGAAACCAATTTTACGGTTTCTGTTGATCTTGTTGGTCATGGTTGTACAACCGGGATTTCTGCCAGCGATCGTTCAAAAACAATGTTAGCTTTGGCTAATCCAAACACAGATCCTGAAGAATTAGGAAGACCAGGACATATTTTTCCATTAAGAGCTAAAGATGGTGGTGTAATTCGTAGAGCAGGCCATACAGAAGCTGCCGTAGATTTAGCCCGATTAGCAGGATTTCAACCCGCAGGTGTTTTAGTAGAAATATTAAAGGAGGATGGTGAAATGGCCAGACTTCCGGAGTTATTAAAAATTGCCGAGCAACACCAGTTGAAAATTATTTCTATTGAAGATTTAATCGCTTATCGCTTAGGAATTGATAGCTTGATAAAACAAGAAGTAACTGTTGATTTACCTACGCAATGGGGCGATTTTAAAATGACAGCTTATACGCAGTTGAATAATAATGCAAACCATCTGGCAATTTCAAAAGGAGAGTGGGCTGCTGATGAACCTATTTTGGTACGTGTACACAGTTCTTGCGTAACGGGTGATATTTTTGGTTCTTGCCGTTGCGATTGCGGTCCTCAGCTTCATAAATCGCTTGAAATGATTGAAAAAGCAGGGAAAGGAATTGTAGTTTACATGAACCAAGAGGGTAGAGGTATTGGATTAATTAACAAGTTACGTTCTTATAATTTGCAGGATGCCGGCTTTGATACTGTTGAAGCTAATATTAAATTAGGTTTTAAAGGTGATGAGCGTGATTACGGAGTTGGCGCACAGATATTAAGATCAGAAGGTGTTTCTAAAATGCGCTTAATGAGCAACAACCCAACTAAAAGAGCTGGTCTTATTGGTTATGGTTTAGAAGTGGTAGAAAATATTCCTATAGAAATTGAAAGTAATGTACATAACGAACGTTATTTGAAAACAAAACGTGATAAAATGGGGCATTCCATTATGAAGGGATAATTTCCACTATTCACTTATCAAAAAAGGTTGATCGTATAAAACGGTCAACCTTTTTTGATTTATATCAACCCTATAAACTAATTATCTTCTAGGGGTATTTTTGCTTTGGTTAATAATCACTTCCTTACTAATTGATTTGTTCGCTTTAGGCTGTTGGCTTTGCTTTCTTTTTAAGTTGCGACGGTAAGCACCGGATAGCTTCTGAAGAAACTCTTTAAAGGTATCAAACTGTTGCGTATAAAGTAAACCTAATGAAGTTACATTTGCCGTTGGACTTATACCACTATTTAAGAAGATACTTTGCTGCGTTGGCGGTTTGTTGGCCAATTTGCCAGTTAAACTGCCATCTTTCTTAATCAGGAATAAAGCCTCAACCTCACTACCTACATTGTTTTTAGAAAAATCGATCACTGTAAAATCATTTAAACTATTTCGATCAACAATACCTGCATTTACAATTAGCCTATCATTAAAGAATTTAAACGATGCATTTGCCTCACTCAGTGATTTAACATTTAAATCCACAAAGTTTAAATTTAAAGATGAGAGCACATTGTTAAATTGGTTAAACACCAATTCTGTAGCGGTACTTTGAACCGTAGATCCTAACTGGTTGCCAATAGATTCGCCACCATTTCCGGGGGCAAAACTCCTTCTAATAATTAAACTAAAAGCCTGTAAGTTTAAGTTATTTTGATCGCTAAGGTAAGTTTGTAATTCTTCTTTTATAGCAGGCTGAGATGGGAAGTTAATGTCCAGTTTAATATCAGGTTTTAATAACAAGCCTGTCAATCCCATTTCTACCTCAGTATTTACCCTTTGGTTTGCATTACTACTAGCATCACGATTAGCCGCTTTAAATAATTCGTTTAAGTTTGCTCTCAGCGCATATACCGCTTTTAAGTTAATTTGTGCTGCGGTCGGATTTCCAGTCCACCTTATCGTTCCGCCCTGTCTAATTTCGAATTTTTTATTAATCACTTCTTGCGCCGTAAAATCGAAACTTCCCGTTTCAATAATATAATCGCCAGACATTTCAAAATCGCCAAAACTATTGATATTCAAATTAAGTTCCGCATTCCCTTTCCCACTTAAATTACCTAAAGTTGTAAAAATATTGGCTGTAGTATTAGGGTCAATGGTTAATTTAAATGTTAAAGTTAAACCATCAAAACTTGTTGCTTTCTTAACAACCTTTGTAGAATCGCGACTGATAAAATTGATAAAGTCATTATCAGATACTGTTTCAGAACTATTTAGTGGCAAATTAAAGACGGTACCTTTTTCGGTTTTGGCTTTAATATCAATCTTCATCTTATTAGTAGGACCAGTAAATTTAAATACTCCAGTTCCGTAAGCCTTTCCATAGTATATAGAATTATCCTTTGCGGTGGTATTTAAAGCCATAAAGTTTTCTGCATCTACCACTACTTTCAAAGTTGGGTTGTCTAAATTATTTAAATCTACACTTCCATTTGCCGTTGCCTCATTGCCTTCAATATCGCTCAACTTAAAGTAATCGAGGTTAATTACACTGTTTTTAACTTCAACCTTATCAGTAATAACATATGTGGTTTTTAAATAATTAACCATCAATTGCCCCTTATCAAGTGCAACGGTTCCATTAATTTGAGGCTTATCTAACGGTCCTTTAATTGTTAAATCTGAAGAGATATTTCCTTTAAGATTAGAAACTAATTCTTTAACAAATGGCTCTAGGATGGTTAATTTACTTTCGTTCATTTTAATAGCCAAGTCAATTTGCTTGTCCTTTAAATCTACTCCACCAGTTACCTTAAAAGTTTCTGATCCATCATACATGATTTTGGTAAACACATTTACCTTGTTGGATTTTGTATTGAAAGAAGAGGTATCCGTTAATGTTCCAATGTCAATTCCATTAAAGTTTAGTGAATCAATTTTTACATCATCACTAGCCCTTAAGCCTTTCAATATGCCATAGAGTTCGGTTTTACCATTCACATTTCCACCTAGTTTAATGCCTAAACTTTTTGTAAAAGGATTAAGTGTTTTAAGACTAAAATCTTTAAAACCAACTTTTAATAAATCCTTTGGATCTTCTGATATTAATCCATCAATGGTAATTTGCTGGTGATTATTGGTTAAATCAAAATTGCTTATTTCGGTTTTGCCGTTGTTTAAAACAATACGAACTTTTTCCTGTATTCGCCATTCTTCATTATTGATTTTTAAAATGGAAGGCAAAATACTTAGTCTCGCTGTAGTATCCTGGTTCTTCGTAAATTCGACCAAGCCGTTTAAATCGAGCTGATTATCTTCATCCGCGTTAGACATTTTTACGTTAAATGCAAGACTATCGTTTCGAAGAATATTGGAAATGTTAAAATCTTTAATGTATAAACTGTCATTTAACTGAACCCGATCAGATGTGATGTTTAATTGTAATTGTTGCTTTGTAGTATTTTCATCAAGAATGATATTGTTTACCACCACTCCCTGATAATCAAGTTTCTTAATAAAACCATTTAGAGTAGCTGTGTTCTGCTTAGAATCAAAGTTTCCTATAAAAACACCACCTTCCTCAAGCTTTAATCCTGGCGATATAATTTGCGCCAAAGGTTCAAACTTTTTAATCTGTAAATTAAATTTAAAAATTTGGTCTTTATACTTAATAATGTCTGCTTTTAACGAAGGAATATAGGTTTTCGCAATAGCTTTATAATAAGAACCTATTGAATTTAAATCATATTCTCCAGTAATACTAGCATCCAAAATATCCGATTTAATCGTTAAGTTACGATTTACACCTGCTCCATTTGCCAACAACTGTACAGAATCTACGTGGTAGATGCCCTTAGGATTTTGCAGCCTAATTTCTTGAATTAATAAACGCCCCTCAATATTATTAAGGTTAGTTCCCGAGAAATTGGTGGTAAATTTAGCATCAACCATTAAAGAATCACTTAATAACTTAAGCGCCTTAAGCTTTGCCTTTGTAATGGTTGCATTGAAATTAAATACTGGTAATTTAGGATTTAAGTTTACACCGCCATCAAAAACGAGCTTTACATTTTTATCGTTTATACTCAGTTTACCATCAAAATATTTTTTATCAAAAGTGCCATCAACCTTAACATTGTGGTATCGGTAATTGTTGAAATCTATATAATCTACATCACCATTAATGTTTTCAGAGAGGTTTTTAAGCTCAGTTCCTCGGCCTTTTACATATAATGAAGAAGTTATTCTACCCAAACTCTTTTCATCAAGTAGATTTCCGATATTAAAATCAAATGTTTTAACGTTTCCGGTATAGGAAGGAACATCATTTTTGTCAATTTTCATGTTCACATCAGAAACAATTTTGCCCAGCTTGGTTTTAAACTCACCGTATGCAATAAAATCATTTTGAAAACCAGTAAAACTCCCGTTGAAATTGATATTACCAAACTTGTTAACAATAGAGGGAATAATTTTAGATTTTTTTCCAGTAATTCCACCAATTACCTCTTCAAGATCTGCTTTATTAGTGCCCGCTAATTCAATTTTAAGATCCATAAAGGTTTCTTCCCACTTAGGAAGCCCTTTGATAATAAAATCACCTTTAATATATGTAGCCTTTCCCGATTTTATAGATAGTTTTTTAGCACGTAAATTATTCACTAAGCCCGTAATCTGACCATCAACATCAATATCCAGTTTCATGGTGCTCAGTTCTGGTGCAAAAAATGAAACATCTTTAGAAGTGATATGACTATCCTTAAAAATTGCCTTCATTCTTACATTATCCACGTAATGGTTAAAGTCTCTGAAACTTTTAAAGCGCATTTGATAGTAATTTGTTAAACGACTTTGGTTAGTTTCTAACAACAAATTCTTCAATTCAATTGCATTACTGTCAACTGTTGTTTCAGCAGTAAGATTCTTTAAATAAAAGCCACTTTTCTCTCTAAATGTTAAACCCTTAATATTGGTTTTAAATAGGTGGTTTTTAGTGTCTAAACCTTCAAAAATACCGCTTAAGCTATTTAAACTAACGTCATCAAAATTTACGCTTTGTTTAAGGACAGTATCCTTAACTGCATAATTTTTATATTTAAAACTGATTTTATTTAAGATGATTCTTCTGAAATCAATTTTATAAGGCTCGGATTTCTTTTTCTTTACAGTAGGTTTACCAGAATCGAAGTAGTTAATAATGAAATCAAGGTTAGATGTCTTATCTTTATAATCCTTTAGGAAAAAGCTACCATTGTTGATTTGAACTGTACTAACATCAATTATTCTTTTCTTGATAGAAAGCTGATTGATATCGACTAAAAATGCTGGGGTGCTTAATAAAGTATCCTTTTGTTGATCGAGAACAAGTAAATCTTCAAGTACAACAGATTTGAACGGCTTAATGTATACACTCTTGATCGAGATGGTTGTATTAAGTTCTTTTGATAAATATGCGGCTGCTTTTTGGGCAATATAAGTTTGAACAGGCTTAAACTGTAGAGAAAAAATAACAAGCGCCAGCAGCAAAATTATTGATGCGATTACCCAAAGGAGTATTTTAAATAGTTTTTTAATAATTTTGCAGCTTAAATATAAATAATTTGTCTGTCATACTTGCTATCGAGTCCTCTTGCGATGATACTTCAGTTGCTATATGTAACAACGGCAAAATTACTGCCAATGTTATTGCAAACCAAACAATTCATCAAAATTATGGTGGTGTAATCCCAGAATTAGCTTCAAGGGTACATCAACAAAATATTGTGCCTGCCGTACAACAAGCATTAATTGATGCTAAAGTTACAAAACAGGACATAAATGCTGTTGCTTTTACACGTGGCCCTGGTTTATTAGGATCACTTTTAGTCGGCGTTTCTTTTGCTAAATCTTTCGCATTAGCTTTAAATATACCTTTAATTTCGGTAAACCATATGCATGCGCACATATTGGCGCACTTTATTGATGATCCTAAACCCAATTTTCCATTTTTATGCCTAACCGTTTCAGGTGGTCATACGCAAATTGTTTTGGTTAAGGATTATTTCGATATGGAAATTGTTGGGGAAACTTTGGATGATGCAGCGGGAGAAGCTTTTGATAAAACGGCTAAAATTTTGCAACTCCCATATCCCGGTGGGCCACTTATTGATAAGCATGCCCAAAAAGGAAATCCTTTAGCTTTTAAATTTGCGGAGCCACAAATTGCTGACTTAAATTTTAGTTTTAGTGGTTTTAAAACTTCTATTTTATATTTTATTAGGAAGCAAGAAAAAGATAATCCAAACTTTATTGCTGAAAATTTAGATGATATTTGTGCTTCTGTTCAGTATAGTATTATTGAAATTTTGATGAAGAAATTAAAAAAGGCTGCTGTTCAGTATAACATTAAGGAAATAGCCATTGCAGGTGGTGTTTCTGCTAATTCAGGTTTGCGTAATACTTTGCAAGGTTTGGCTACAAAATTAGGTTGGAACGTTTACATTCCGGCTTTCCAGTATTGTACCGATAATGCTGGGATGATCGCAATAGCTGGATATCAAAAGTTTTTGAACAATGATTTTGTTGGGCAAGAGGTATCGCCTTTGGCCAGAATGGAATTTTAATAGATAATAATAAATAAGATATTGATATAAATAATATGACAGGTGCATCACTAATATTTTGGATCGTTTGTGCAATTCCTTTAATGGGTGCATTGTATTGGATGATTAGAAAAGATAAGAATAAATTAAGTGGAAGTTGGGGAGTAATCATTTTAGGTGCGTTACTCGTTGCAGCAATTTTAGTGATTGTTTATGTCACAAAGGATTTTAATGCCATCTTCAGTCAGGATGGATCGAAATAAGAGTTCTTTTATCTCTTAAAAAAAATGCCCAGCTTAAATTTTGAGCTGGGCATTTTTAATTTGTTTTGTATTTGTAAAGCTTATTTCTCTGCTAATTTATCGCCAGTTACTTCCGCTTTAATCTTAATTTCTAATTCTTCCGCTAGTTCAGGGTTATCAGATAATAATTGTTTAACCGCATCTCTACCTTGTCCTAATTTAGTATCTCCATAAGAATACCATGAACCTGCTTTTTTAATGATGCCGAAATCAACACCTAAATCCACAATCTCACCGTTTTTAGAAATACCTTCTCCAAACATTACGTCAAATTCGGCAATACGGAAAGGTGGGGCAACTTTATTTTTAACAATTTTAACTTTAACACGATTACCAGAAACCTCGTCAGAATCCTTAATTTGAGAAACACGTCTGATATCTAAACGTACTGAAGCATAAAATTTTAAAGCGTTACCGCCTGTTGTAGTTTCAGGGTTACCAAACATTACTCCAATTTTATCACGTAATTGGTTAATGAAAATGCAGCAACATCCAGTTTTAGAAATTGTTCCTGTTAATTTACGTAATGCCTGACTCATTAAACGGGCGTGTAAACCCATTTTACTATCACCCATTTCGCCTTCAATTTCACTTTTAGGAACTAAAGCAGCAACGGAATCGATAACAATTACATCAATAGCGCCTGAACGGATTAAGTTATCGGCAATTTCTAAAGCTTGTTCACCATTATCTGGTTGAGAGATTAATAAATTATCTGTATCAACACCTAATTTCTTTGCGTAAAATTGATCAAAAGCATGTTCTGCATCAATAAAAGCAGCAATGCCACCTTTTTTCTGTGCCTCAGCAATAATGTGGGTAGCCAAAGTGGTTTTACCAGAAGATTCAGGACCGTAAATTTCAATCACACGTCCTTTTGGAATACCGCCAATGCCTAAAGCAATATCTAAACTGATTGAACCTGTTGAAATAAAATCGATTGGCTCAATTGCAGTATCACCCAATTTCATGATGGTACCTTTACCGTATGATTTTTCTAATTTATCTAAGGTTAGTTGTAATGCTTTTAATTTATCTGGATTTGCGCTGCTCATGGTTTGTTTCATCTATCTGATTACGTAAATATATGTTATTTATGTGGCTATTAAGCCTTATGTCTTTAATTTAAATACTAAAATATTTAGCTAAGTTAAATGTTTTTTAGCTAATGTCAATAGTAAATTGAAAATAGTTTTAACTTTTTAGTTTATCTCTTTCGTTCTGTGCATTTAATCGTTCAAAATATCGGCACATATAAGTGATTTCACATACTTCACACTTCGGTTTTCTGGCCAGGCAAACATATCGCCCATGTAAAATCAACCAATGGTGAGCAATGTGAATATCCTGCTCTGGTAAATGCTTTACTAAATCTTTTTCTACAGCCAATGGAGTTTTACCATTTGTTAAGCCTAAACGGTTTGCAACTCTAAAAACATGCGTATCTACTGCCATAGCTGGTGCATTGTAAATAACCGAAGCAATTACATTAGCAGTTTTGCGACCAACGCCTGGCATTTTTTGTAAATCATCAATGTCAGAAGGCACAACATCATTAAATTCATTTAACAGAATATTAGCCATGCCAACCAAGTGTTTGGCCTTATTATTTGGATAGCTAATGCTTCTAATATAATCAAATACAATATCTGGTGTTACTTCAGCCAATGCTTTTGCATTTGGAAAACGTTGAAATAGGGCAGGTGTAACCATATTTACCCTTTTATCGGTACATTGTGCAGAAAGAATTACGGCAACTAAAAGTTGGTAAGGATTGTTGTAATGTAACTCGGTTTCTGCATCAGGTTGCTTGGCCGAAAAATGTTCTACAAAAAGTTTGTAGCGTTCTTTTTTAAGCATGTGCAAATATATTAATAGATTGTTCAGGAAATTTAAATTAACGATGGTTTATTTTCCTAATCATTTTATTCCATTGAAGCCAAATTACAGTTGCACGCCTCCAAATAATATATACTTAGTGAAAAGAAGTGGCTGCAATTTTAATCTCTTGTTTGATGCCTTGATTTTTTTTGATTAACCAAAAAGCAAAAAAAGCACCAATTAAAGCCATTGCTGCACCCACATAAGCGGGCGAGGTGTAATCGAAGCCATATACTAGCGGTAATCCACCAAAAAATGCACCTAAAGCATTACCAATATTAAAACTTGCCTGACTGGCAGATGCTGCTAGCATTTCAGAACCTTTAGCCGATTGAATCATCAACATTTGTATTGGAGCTGCCAATGAAAACGCGATTGCACCGGTAATAAACGTCATAACTAAAGCGAGTATTTGGTTAGAAGAAACAAAATGTACAATAACTAGGGTAGCCACCATTGCTATCAACAAAAAGGCTGAAGCTTTTGCTGGTGAGAAACGATCGGCTAAAATTCCACCTACAAAGTTTCCTGCCATCATGCCAAAGCCTGCCAACATTAATATATAGGTTACATTTTCTGCAGAAAAATGTGCAATCTCGGTCATTAACGGGGCGATATAACTATACCAGGTAAATAACCCACCTGTACCAATGGAAATCATAAAAATAATTATCCAGGCTTCGCGTTTTTTGAAGAAACTGAGTTCCGATTTTAAATCTCTGTTTTTTGTGGCTTCTAAAGCTGGTAACCATAATTTAAGACTCAGCAAAGTAACTAACCCTACAAATACCACTACTGCAAATGAAATTCGCCACGAAAAGTTGTGCCCTATGTAAGTTCCAAGGGGTACACCTAAAACATTTGCTATTGTTAAACCAGCAAACATTAAGGAAACAGCTTGTGCTGATTTACCTTTTTGAGCAATGCGACTAGCGACTACCGAGCCTACACCAAAGAATGCTCCGTGAGGTAATCCAGATAATAATCGGGCAATAAATAAGGTATCAAATGTAGGAGCAAAGGCTGAGAAAGCGTTGAAAACGGTAAACATAACCATTAAAGCCATCAAGATTTTTTTTGGTGGATATTTGCCAGCAATCATAATTAAAAGTGGCGCTCCAATTACTACACCTAAAGCATAAGCTGAAATTAAATGCCCGGCTTGTGGAATTGTAACGTTTAAATCTTTTGCTATATCAGGAAGTAAGCCCATCATCACAAATTCTGTAATGCCAATGCCTAAACCACCAAGTGTTAATGGAAGTAAGTTTTTGTTCATGCCTTAGTGTTTTAATTACACTAAGCAAAGGTAAGGGTTTTATTAAAATGGAATTGTAATACTAACGACATTTTGGACGAAGTACGTGCATCTCAAAGGGAAAGAAAAAGAAATACAATATACGTTCGTTAAATTTTAACAATTTAAACGTATTGGAAAGGTTAGTACTAAAAGACAAAAAAAGTTGAACCAATTTTAGGACAACTTTTTTCGCTCGTGTAAATTTTATTTCTTTCTGCTATAGGCCAAAATCCTGTCGATGGTTTCATCCTGAGGATTTTTAATCAGCCTATCTAACTTACCTTTTATTTGATCATAAAATAAGTCGATTTCTGCGTCGGAGTCATTATCAGTAGTAAGCTGAAACATGTTTTGGGGCAAATTTACATTTTGTTTTGATGTAGAGGTTTTTGTCATAAGCAACTAAATGTGATAAGTTTTATAAACTTAACGATAGTTGTTTAGCTTTATTTTACATCAGTAAACTTTTTTTGTAATATTTATGCTACCCCTTGTATGTCATCTCTTTTGTTTTTAACATTTTACGCAGGTTACTTAAGGCATAACGCATACGCCCAAGAGCTGTATTTATGCTTACTTCAGTTAAATCTGCAATTTCTTTAAAGCTTAAATCTGCATAATGGCGCATTAAAAGTACTTCTTTTTGCTCGTCAGGCAATAAATGGATCATTTCTTTTAAGTCTTTATGCGTTTGATCGCGGAGCATTTTGTCTTCTGCGCTTTCATCGTAAAATTGTAGCATATTAAACACATCCATGCCATCAGAACTGGTAATGATTGGTGTGCGTTTTTCCTTTCTGAAATAATCAATTACTAAATTATGGGCAATACGCATTACCCAGGGTAAAAACTTACCCTCTTCATTGTATCTTCCTGATCGCAGCGTGTTAATTACTTTAATAAAAGCATCTTGAAAAATATCTTCTGCCAAATATTGGTCTTTAACCAATAAGTAGATAGAGGTATAAATTTTGCTTTTATGCCTTCTTAAAAGCTCCTGCAATCCAAGTTCGTTCCCGGCAATATATACCTTTACCAGGTCCTGATCATTATATGATTGTAAATTCATAGGTTTACCTACACTAAATCCCGTACTATTTGCTAAAAATTAATTTGTAGAAGTTTAATTTCTATAGCTGATCTCCTATGGTTTTTGACTATTGTTAGTTTGGTTTTGAGAGGGTTGATATTCAAAGAAAGTGTTTTTTTTATCAAAAAACAAAAAATAAAATGTTAAAAAATAAATAAACCATCTCAGTACCTTATTTTTGTATGTTTTAAAAACCCAAAATATACTTCCCGGGTTATATTTCATATATTAATAAATACATGAGCAAAAAAGAAGCCGAAAAAGATCCGCATAAAAATATTATTATAAAAGGTGCCCGTGTGCACAACCTTAAAAATATAGATGTTGCTATTCCGAAAAATAAATTAGTTGTGGTAACCGGTATGTCAGGGTCAGGAAAATCTTCACTGGCATTTGATACACTTTACGCCGAAGGGCAACGTCGTTATGTAGAGAGTTTATCTGCTTATGCCCGCCAGTTTATGGGTAGAATGAACAAGCCCGATGTTGATTATATAAAAGGTATAGCGCCCGCAATTGCAATAGAACAAAAGGTAATTACTTCCAACCCACGTTCTACAGTAGGTACTTCAACAGAGATTTATGACTATTTAAAGCTGTTGTTTTCTCGTATTGGTAAAACAATCTCTCCGATTTCGGGTAAAGAGGTTAAAAAGGATTCGGTTACAACCGTTGTTGATTATGTAAGTGCATTGCCCGAAGATACAACGACAACAATTTTCTGCCCTTTATTTCCACACAACAACCGAACAATAAAAGAAGAGCTTGCCATTTTACTACAAAAGGGTTTTCTAAGGGTTCTGATTAATAATAAAATTGAGAAAATAGAAACTGTTTTGGACGATGCTGACTTTAAGGATGCTGAATTGACAAATAGTGAAACGGTTCAGATTCTTATTGATAGGATTGTAGTTAATGAAGAGGAAGAAACTTTAAGCCGATTAGCAGATTCTGTTCAAACTGCCTTTTTTGAGGGTAAAGGCGATTGTTATGTAGAAGCGCAAGGTAAAACCAAGCACTTTAGCGATCGTTTTGAGTTGGATGGAATCCGTTTTGAAGAGCCAACTCCTAATTTCTTTTCTTTTAACAACCCGTATGGTGCTTGTAAACGATGTGAAGGTTACGGTAATGTAATTGGCATTGATGAAGATTTAGTGATACCTGATAAAAGTAAAAGTGTATATGATAACGCTATTGCGCCTTGGAGAGGTGAAAAGATGGGTGTATGGTTGCAAAACTTTATAAAAGTATCCTCAAAGTTCGATTTTCCAATTCATCGTGCTTATAGCCAGTTAACCGAAAAGGAACAAAAGTTACTATGGACAGGAAATAAATACTTTGCTGGTTTAGATGCCTTTTTTAAGGAATTAGAGGAGCAAACCTATAAAATTCAATATCGTGTAATGTTATCCCGTTATCGCGGAAAAACTGTTTGCCCGGATTGTAAAGGATCGCGTTTACGCAAAGATGCATCCTATGTTAAAATTGCTGAAAAATCAATTATAGATGTTGTTTTAATGCCTTTATCAACGGCGTTAAATTTCTTCAATGAATTAAAGCTTAATGCCAATGATGCAAAAATTGCCAAACGTTTACTTGCAGAAATTGATAACAGATTTCTTTATTTAAATAATGTTGGGTTAGGCTATTTGACTTTAAACAGGCTATCTAATACTTTATCCGGAGGAGAATCTCAAAGGATAAATCTGGCTACATCATTAGGAAGTAGTTTGGTTGGTTCTATTTATGTATTAGATGAGCCAAGCATTGGTTTGCACCCAAGAGATACCAACAAGCTGATTGAGGTTTTACTTTCACTACGAAATGTTGGTAATACGGTTTTAGTTGTTGAGCACGAAGAAGAGATGATGAGGGCTGCCGATTACATTATTGATATTGGACCAGAAGCAGGTACTCATGGCGGCAATCTTGTTTTTAGCGGAAACTATGAGGAAATTTTAAAGGATAAAAATAGTTTAACTGGTCGTTATTTAGCCGGTTTAGAAAAAATTGCTATTCCGGAGAAACGCCGTAAATGGAACGATCATGTTTTAATTAAAGGAGCGAGAGAAAATAATCTTCAAAATATAGATATTAAATTTCCTTTAGGTGTTTTTACAGCGGTAAGCGGTGTTTCTGGATCTGGAAAAACCAGTTTGGTTAAAAAGATTTTATATCCGGCACTACAAAAGGCGATAGGAAACTATGCAGGAGAACAAACTGGAGCTTACGATGGCATTTTCGGTAATTACGATTTAGTTAGTGCCGTAGAAATGGTTGATCAGAATCCCATTGGTCGTTCAAGCCGTTCTAACCCCGTAACCTATGTAAAAGCATGGGATGACATCAGAGCTTTATTCTCGGCTTTTCCAGCAGCTAAGGCAGCAGGATTAAAGCCAGCAGCATTTTCTTTTAACGTAGAAGGTGGTCGTTGCGATGTTTGCCAAGGTGAGGGTGAGGTTAAAATTGAGATGCAGTTTATGGCAGATATTTATTTGCCTTGCGAAGCTTGTGGTGGTAAGCGATTTAAACAACAGGTTTTAGATGTAACTTATAAAGAAAAAAATGTTTCTGAAATTTTAGATATGACCATTGATGAAGCGGTTGATTTCTTTAAAGATGAACAGAAAATCCTTAATAAATTAAATCCACTGGTTGATGTTGGTTTGGGTTATGTGCATTTAGGCCAATCATCAAATACCTTATCAGGAGGAGAGGCTCAACGTATTAAACTAGCTTCATTCTTAATTAAGGGCAATAATGCCAATAAAACCATGTTTATTTTTGATGAGCCAACAACAGGCTTGCATTTCCATGATATTAAAAAATTATTAAAAGCGTTAAATACCTTAATTGAACAGGGAAATACAATTTTGGTAATTGAGCATAATATGGATATAATTAAATGTGCAGATTGGGTAATTGATATTGGCCCTGAAGGTGGAGATGGAGGAGGACAGCTTGTGTTTGAAGGCGTGCCCGAAGATCTGGTAAAAGAGAAAAAATCTTATACCGGAAAATATTTAGCTACTCATTTGAATATAAATCCATAATTTCGGCAATGCTTTTTCTAACGTTTTTCATTGGCATCGTTCTCAACGCAATGGGTTATATTCCACCAGGGAACATTAACTTAACAGTAGCCAAACTTGCCATTAACCGAGGTATGCGCCAGGTATGGTACTTTATATTATCATTTTCTATTGTAGAAGTGTTTTTTACATTTGGAATGATGCGCTTTGCCCGGTGGGCGATGAGTGATATCAATCCTAACGAAGCAGTAAGCGATGTAAGGCTAAGTACTTTGGTGGATGGATTTATGATCATTATGTTTCTAGTAATGGGAACTATAACCTGGAAAAACCGTAAAAAAACACCAAAAACAAACGATAAAGAAGATAAACGTAGTGGAAGCGTACTTTATGGATTAATCTTAGGCGTTCTAAACCCTGTTCAAATTCCTTTCTGGTTGTTTTTTGGTAATTACGTGATTCTTCATCAATGGATAGAAACTGATTATTTATCACTAATTATTTTTGCATTAGGATCAGGAGTAGGGTCAGCTGCAGCATTATATTTGTATGGGCATTTTGCTAAGTATATACAGGAAAAGTTTGCATTAAGTAGTTTATTAATCAATAAATCTATCGCTATTTTTCTTTTTGTACTAGCCGCATATTTAATTGTAAAACAGGCAATAGTAATTTTTTAAGCTTCAAATTTGAACTTAAGAATAGCTTTGTATCATTTTTGTTGAAAACTTATCTCCCCTCAAAAACAAAAACAATTTTCAATCGTTGTTATAGAAATTATATAATAACTATTATGAAAAAGAAATTTGTATTCGGGTTACTAACATTAGCATTGTTTGGTGGTTTAACCCTTAGTGTTAACGCACAAGAGAAAAAAAGCGGTGTAGAAAAAGCTGGTCAGGCAATTGGTAAAACTGCCGACAAAGTTGGTAAAAAAACTGCTGAAGTTGCTGTAAAAGGAGCCTCAAAAGTAACAGATAAAGTGTATAAAGGTAAAATGGCACCAGATGGATCTGATGTTTATATTAACGGTAAAAATGAAAAGTACTATGTTAATAAAAAAGGTGCGAAAATTTGGTTAAAAGCAAGCCAAATTAGAAACAGACCAGCTGATAAGAAATAAATAAAAAATCCCGATAGTTTTACTAGCGGGATTTTTGTTTATATAGCTTTAATTAAACTTTAAAGTGTACATACTCGATAGAAATGAATCGTTACGGTTTGGAATTTCTTTAGGTGCCTCAGCTTTATTAATAAGTAGTTTCTCTACTAAATTACCATTTACTTTAAGGTTAAGCTCATATATTTTATCTTCTCCGAGTTTCAAATAAAAGTTATTGTCTATACTTTTAGCGAGTATGGCTATTTCATCTGAACGGAGTTGATAGTAAGTAATTTTTAAATCGCTTGTGTAAGTAAATGGTTGGCCAATGGAGAAGCTAATCTGTTTAATTACATTGTTGGCATCTTTCGAATATAGTTTAATCTGATCCTTATTAAAATAGCCTGTTGTAGTAGAGTTGAGCAAATCTACATCAGTACTGCTTTTAATTGTTAGGCTTAGAGTAGGTCCCTGAATAGGTGAACAGGCACAGGGCTGGCCACCTTCAGTAATTTTTTTACAACCTAAATTGATAATAAATAGTGCTGCGAGTGCAATTAAGATTTTTTTCATGTTTAGTTTTATTATACTAAACGAAAGGATGGAGGGAATCGCTACAGGTAATAAAGCAAATATTTAATAGACAGATTTTTAGGCTCTATCTATTAAATAAAATAATTTAAACAATCTTTCCGTATAAATCGAAATCTTCGGCTCTATCTATTTTAACATTAACAAAGCTACCATTAGCAGCATAGCCAGTTGCCGCATCGATTAAAACTTCATTGTCTACTTCAGGAGAATCAAATTCTGTACGACCTACAAAGAAATCACCTTCTTTTTTATCAACTAAAACTTTAAATATTTTGCCAACTTTTTCTTGATTAATATCGAAAGAAATGCCTTGTTGTATTTCCATAATATCATCAACACGTTGTTGTTTTACTTCATCAGGCACATCATCAATTAAAGTATGCGCATGTGTTTTTTCCTCATGAGAATAGGTAAAACAGCCTAAACGATCGAATTTAGTATCTTCAACCCATTGTTTCATTTCTTCAAAATCATGTTGAGTTTCACCAGGATAACCACAAATTAATGTAGTACGCATGGCTATATTTGGAACCTTATCTCTAATTTGGTTAACTAAATCTATGGTTTTTTGTTTGGTTGTACCACGACGCATTGATTTAAGCATATTATCAGTAATGTGCTGTAAAGGCATATCCAGATACTTGCAAATATTATCACGTTCGTTCATTGCATCTAAAATTTCCATTGGGAAACCAGAAGGGTACGCGTACTGCAAACGAATCCATTCAATGCCTGGTACATCAGATAAGCGACGCATTAACTCATCTAGCTTACGTACGCCATAAAGATCAAGGCCATAATAGGTAAGATCCTGGGCAATTAAAATTAACTCCTTTGTGCCGTTTTTAGCTAAAATCTTAGCTTCATTTACCAATTCTTCCATTGGCTTGCTCAAGTGTTTACCACGCATTAATGGGATGGCGCAAAAAGAGCATGGGCGATTACAGCCTTCAGCAATTTTAAAATAAGCAAAGTGCGAAGGGGTAGTTAAAAGGCGCTCGCCAATTAATTCATGTTTATAGTTTGCCCCTAACTCATGCAATATATTTTGTAAATCATTAGTGCCAAAAAAGGCATCAACGTTTGTAATTTCAGATTGCAACTCTGGTTTATAACGTTCAGATAAGCATCCTGTAACGATTACTTTGCCTACCTTTCCGGCTTCTTTAAGTTCGCTATACTGTAAAATAGTATCGATAGATTCTTGTTTAGCATTGTCAATAAAGCCACAGGTATTAATTACAACGATATCATCTTTACCAACTTTATCAGCTTCGTGTACAACATTTAAGCTGTTTCCACGCAACTGACCCATTAGTACTTCCGAATCGTAAATATTTTTTGAGCAACCTAATGTAATTACATTGATTTTAGGTTGTTTAACTGCAGCTTTGTTTTTTACTATTTTAGTATTCATCTTTTACACTTAATCTATCTATTATTTAAAAAGGCTGTTTACAAATTCCTTTTTATCAAAAAGTTGTAAGTCGTTAATTTTTTCACCTACACCAATATATTTTACTGGAATTTTAAACTGATCTGAAATTCCGATTACAACACCACCTTTAGCGGTACCATCTAATTTAGTAATGGCTAAAGCATTTACATCAGTTGCTTCGGTAAACTGTTTACATTGTTCAAAAGCATTTTGACCAGTTGAGGCATCTAGCACGAGTAAAATTTCATGTGGAGCATTCGGTACAACCTTTTGCATTACTTGTTTAATTTTACCAAGCTCGTTCATCAAGCCAATTTTGTTGTGCAAACGACCAGCGGTATCAATAATAACTACATCTTCTCCGTTAGCAACTGCTGATTGTAGAGTATCAAAAGCTACAGATGCCGGATCGGAACCCATTGCTTGTGCAACAACTCTAACACCAACACGTTCACCCCAAAGTTTAATCTGATCTACTGCAGCAGCTCTAAAAGTATCAGCGGCACCTAAAACTACTTTTAAGTTTGCTTCTTTTAGCTTGTGAGCTAACTTTCCAATAGTAGTAGTTTTGCCAACTCCATTTACACCAACCACCATAATTACATATGGCTTATGATCTCCATATTCAAACTGGCGAAAATCGTTGCTGTTATTTTCAGAAAGTAGTAGCTGAATTTCATCACGCAATATAAAATTCAACTCAGTAGTAGAAAGATATTTATCGCGGGCTACACGGTCTTCAATTCTTTTAATAATTTTTAAAGTAGTACTTACGCCAACGTCAGAAGTTACTAAAACTTCTTCCAGGTTATCAAGTACTTCATCATCTACAGAAGATTTTCCGGCGACAGCTTTAGTTATTTTATTAAAGAAACCATCTTTGGTTTTTTCTAAACCTTTATCCAGTGCTTCCTGAGCTTCAGGTGCAGCCTCTTTCTTTTTGAAAAAATCGAATAAGCCCATATCTAAATTTTATATAACAAAAAAAGCCCTTCCGGTTAATGCGGAACGGCCTTTAATATTTTCAATATTAAAAAATATTAACCTTATTTAGATGCGATAGCATCTTTAACGTGGTCGTTATGAACGATAAGTTCTTTGAATGAATAAGCACCAGTTTTTGGTGATTTAACCATTGTAATTACTTTCGAATATTCTTTACCAGTTCCGGTTTTAAGGGTTGCAACTACTTTCTTTGCCATGATATTTTAATTTTAAATGATCAAATTAGAGAATTATAGAATGAAAGAGTTTTAAAGCTCGAGCATTCAATCTTTCATTCAATTATTTTATTTCTTTATGTACAGTTACTTTTCTCAATACCGGATTGAATTTTTTCAACTCTAATCTTTCGGTAGTGTTTTTACGGTTTTTAGTCGAAATATATCTAGACATACCTGGCATGCCACTTTCTTTATGCTCAGTACATTCTAAAATAACCTGAACTCTGTTACCTTTTTTTGCCATTTTAATATAAATTTAAACTGTTAATCTCAACAGTTAATGTTTTTTACAAAAATCCTTTTTTTACGAAACGACTAATCGCTTCGCTAATACCCACTTTGTTAATGGTTTTTATCGCTGAAGTTGAAACTTTCAACGTAATCCAACGGTCCTCTTCAGGGATATAAAATTTCTGAAGTTTTAAGTTAGGATAAAATTTGCGCTTGGTTTTAACGTTCGAGTGAGAAACATTATTACCTTTCATCGCCATTTTTCCTGTTAAATCACAAACTCTTGACATGACTTGTATATATAGTTGTTAATATCGCTACTTAATTTTTTTAAGAGTGTGCAAATATCTGAATAATAATTGTAAAAGACAAGCATAGGCGGAAAAATTTTAATATATTTTTTAAATATTCCTCTTTATCCATTTTGATACCATTTGAAAGTTTTATTCCCTCAATAATTATTTAAATTAGCGGCTACTAATCCAAAACATATAAACGAGCAATGCAAATTACATCTTTTAAGCAATACGAAGAAGATTATAGAAAAAGCGTAGATAACCCCGAGCAATTTTGGGGAGAAGTAGCACAAAACTTTCAATGGCGTAAACCTTGGTACAAAGTACTTTCATGGAATTTTGAAGAACCGAATATTAAATGGTTTGAAGGCGCAAAGCTAAATATTACCGAAAATTGTTTAGATAGGCACTTAGCCAAAGATGGAGATAAACCAGCCATTATTTGGGAGCCTAATAACCCCGAAGAGGAAAGTGTTACACTCACTTATAAAATGCTTCACGAACGGGTTTGCCGTTTTGCTAATGTTTTAAAAAGAAACGGTGCTAAAAAGGGTGATCGAATTTGCATTTATATGCCTATGGTACCAGAATTGGCTATTGCTGTACTAGCTTGTGCTCGTATTGGTGCTGTACACTCTGTAGTGTTTGGTGGCTTTTCAGCTAAATCTATTGCTGATAGAATTAATGATGCTCAATGTAAATTGGTTATTACTGCTGATGGTGCTTACCGTGGAAATAAACAAATTCCTTTAAAAGAGGTAATTGATGATGCCTTAATTGGTTGTCCGACAGTATCTAAGTGTATTGTTTTAACACATGTACGCACGCCTGTTTCTATGCTTAAAGGACGTGATGTTTGGTGGGAAGATGAGGTAAAACACGTAAATGATATTTGCGAAGCAGAGGAAATGGATGCCGAAGATTTGCTATTTATTTTGTATACATCTGGATCAACCGGAAAACCAAAAGGCGTGGTGCATACTTGCGGTGGTTACATGGTTTACGCAGGCTATACTTTTTCTAATGTATTTAATTATCAACCTGGTGAAGTATATTTTTGTACAGCAGATATTGGGTGGATTACCGGTCATTCTTACATTGTTTATGGTCCATTATCTCAGGGTGCAACTTCTGTATTGTTTGAAGGAATTCCAACTTATCCAACTCCTTCGCGTTTCTGGGATATTGTAGAAAAACATAAGGTAAATACTTTATATACAGCGCCAACAGCAATCCGATCTTTAATGAGTTTTGGAGAAGAGCCATTAAACGGAAAAGATTTAAGTTCTATCCGTGTTTTGGGTTCAGTAGGGGAGCCAATTAATGAGGAAGCTTGGCATTGGTTTGATGAAAAAATTGGGCATAGTGAAGCGCCAATTGTAGATACTTGGTGGCAAACCGAAACAGGCGGAATTATGATTTCACCTATTGCTACGGTAACACCAACAAAACCGGGCTACGCTACCTTACCTTTGCCAGGTATTCAGCCAATTTTAGTTGATGAAAACGGAAACGAAGTAGAGGGTAATGGTGTAAGTGGAAATTTATGTTTAAAGTTTCCATGGCCAGGTATGCTGCGTACTACTTATGGCGATCATGAGCGTTGCAAGCAAACATATTTTTCTGCTTATCCTAATTTATATTTTACTGGTGACGGCTGCTTACGGGATGAAGACGGTTATTATAGAATTACCGGTCGTGTTGATGATGTTTTAAATGTATCAGGCCATAGAATAGGAACTGCAGAAGTAGAAAATGCGATAAATATGCATGCTGGAGTAGTAGAAAGTGCTGTAGTTGGTTATCCTCATGATGTAAAAGGACAAGGTATTTACGCTTTTGTAATTTATCCAGAAATGCATGGCGAAGCTGAATTATCTAAAAAGGATATTTTACAAACCGTTACTCGCGTAATTGGAGCAATTGCAAAGCCTGATAAAATACTATTTGTTTCAGGTTTACCTAAAACACGTTCTGGTAAAATTATGCGTCGTATTTTACGCAAAATAGCCGAAGGTGATACTTCCAATTTGGGTGATACATCAACTTTGCTGGATCCAGCGGTTGTTGAAGAAATTATAGAAGCCTCGAAGAAACTTTAAAACTTCGTGCTGAATTTAAACAAAAAATGCCTCCGAAATTTCGGAGGCATTTTTTGTTTATGGATTAAAATTATTAATATCCAGGGTTTTGTTCTAACGCTTTGTTAGCGGTCATTTCACGATCTGGAATAGGGAATACCAATTTGGGATCATCATATGGATAAACACCTATTGATCTTTTTGTGCGTTTATAATCATGTAATTTAAACCCTTCAAAATCTAATTCTTTTTCGCGTTCGTTTAAAATAACATCAAGTGTTAAAGCAATGGTACCCAGGCCTGCTCTAGTTCTAAGAATATTAATATCATCTGCAGGGGTGGCGCCTACGCTCGTTCCCAGCCTAAAATTGCATTCTGCACGAATTAAATATTGCTCAGTAATGCGACAAACAGGAATATTATCAAAATAACCATACCATTTTTTTGTAAACAAACCAGTTCTAGCGCCAGTACCATCATAAATCATTTCAGTTTGTCTCTTATCTCCAGCCTCAAACGAATTATAAAATACAGTATTTATTCTAACGTCGCCACGGCCAACATTGCCACCAGTAGAGTTTTTGTAGCTAGAATAAAAAGTAGCTAAACCATCATTTGCTGTGCCGGCATTACTTTGTTCGTTTTGTTGAATTTCGAAAATACCTTCATTAGAATTTTTGGTTCTGAAGGGCGCTTCCAACGAATTGGTAATTAAATGATAAGGGCTATTAGATATGATATCGTTTGCCAAATCTCTGGCTAGTGCATATTTTTCTTCTTGCAAATAAACTCTTGCTAAAAATGCTTTAGCGGCATATTGATCGTTTACTGATGCTAATTTTGTAATCGCCGTTTTTAAATCGTTTTCAACTGCAATATAAACCTCTGCAATAGTATTTCGGGGTACACTTTGCACAACATTATCAATTGTACTAACTGCTTTAGAAATAATTGGTACGCCTAAGCCGCTATTTGCACCAGTTGCGTTGTAAGGTTGCGCATATAATCTTACAAGTTCGAAATGCATAATTCCTCTTATAAATAACGCTTTACCTTCTATAACTGTTCTTGTGTCATTATTACTAACAACACCTAATGCTGATAATACAATGTTTGCGGTATTAATGGCTTTATAGGCAGATACCCACGTTCTTGTAGCATCGGCATTTGACGATAAAATGGCCTTGCCAGATATATTCCTATAGGTGCTGAAGGAACCAACCCAATTTAAATAGTTATCGCTGGCATATAAATCGGGAACAAACACCAAATTTGTTCCATACAAATCACCAGTAGCTAATGTTGTGTAAGCACCAATTAATGCATTTTGTACATCAGCGGTGGTTTTTAATGCATCTTTAGCATCTATAGATTGTTTGGGATCTATTTCTAATTGCTTTTTACAAGCTGAAAAGCTTATGACGAATAAAAGAGCGATCCATATATTTTTATAATTTTTCATAATTCTATTTTATTTTTATAAACCAATGTTTACTCCGAAAGTTATTGTTCTTGCTTGTGGTGGGGTATAAAAATCGTGACCTAATTGAATATTTGCAGATTGTATACTTGACCCACCTGGCGTATTAACTTCTGGATCGTAACCTTTGTAGCCTGTTATGGTAAATAAATTAAGTGCTGATGCATATAACCTAACATTTTGCATTTTATATTTATTTACAAATGCCTTAGGTAAATTGTACGCTAAAACAACTGTTTTAATCCTTAAGTAAGAACCTTTTTGAATCCATCTTGATGATGGGCTTGTGCCATTACCTTCATCAAAACGTGGTTGAGGAATATTTGTAATGGTGTTAGTTGGTGTCCAATAATTTAGCTGGTCAATGGTTTGATTATCAAAATAATCACCGTTTGCAGATTGGAAAGCCCCCGCCATATTGTAAATATCATTGCCCGATACGAATTGAGCTTGTATATCTAAATCAAAATTTTTATAAGAAAAATGATTTCCAAAACCACCATAATATTTAGGATTTGGATCGCCAAGTTTTTGATTTTGAGCTGCAGCATAGCTGTTTGTTGTAGTTGTTCTGGTTGCATCAACAAAGTATAAAGCATCACCGTTTGCTGGGTCTACGCCTGCATAAGCTTTACCGTAAAAATAACCTAAAGGCTCGCCAACGGCAACTCTTCCTAAAAACCTGCCGCCTGGATAAATTGGTTGATCATTAACTAAACGCAAAACTTTATTTCTATTAAAAGAAATATTGAAAGAGGTGGACCACTTAAACTCTCCAACAAAGTTTTTAGTATTTAAAGATATCTCAAGACCTTTATTTTGCATATCTCCAATATTTTGTACAATTGATGTAAAACCATTTGTTGCTGGAATTGGAGCGTTTAGCAATAAATCTTTGGTTTTCTTTTTATAATATTCTACCGTTCCGGAGATTCTATCAGATAAAAAGCCAAAATCTAAACCGATATTGTAATTTGATGTCGTTTCCCAACTCAAATTAGGATCACCTAACTGGCTAGGAGAAGTGCCTCCAATACCTGCATAATTAACGCCGCTGTATAAATTTCTGGATGGAAAATCACCAATTTCGGCATTACCCGTTAAACCATAACTTGCTCTAAGTTTTAGTAAGCTAATTGCTGTGCTTGATTTCAGGAAATCTTCCTGATTGATAAGCCAGCCTGCAGAAAATGCAGGGAATGTTCCATAGCGGTTATTAACGCCAAATCTTGAGGATCCATCTGTTCTAACTGATGCGCTAAGTAAATATTTATCATCATATTTATAGTTAACCCTTGCTAAATAAGAAACAAAAGAGTGTTCTGTTTCAGATGAACTACCTAAAGAAATTATGGCAGCACTAGCAATTTTTGTAAAACTATCTGATGGGAAACCTGTACCTTCTACATTAGAGTATCTGAATTTGGTATCTTGAAAGGCAAAACCAGCTAATGCATTTATGTTGTGTTTTTCGTTAAAGGTTTTTGAATATGTTAACGTGTTGTTAGTGTTAAAGTTGATGGATTTTGCCATATAATCACTTCCATAACCCCTTGTGCCACCACCATCTTGAGTTTTCGATCCCAAATATTGTTCTTCTTCCAAATTATTAAAGTCAAAACCGTATTCACTCCTGAAAACCAAATCTGGTGTAAACTTTAAACTTGCATAGGCATTTGCAAAAGTGCGGTAAGTTGTAGATAGATTTTTACCATTAGCAATATCAATTAAACTGTTGTAATAAACGGTATTGTTATTAAGCTCTCCATTTACATAAACTGGTTGTATTGGAGGTAATGCGTTTAATTGCAATGGATTAGAGAAGGCGTTGTCAGTAGGAATCCGATAATTGTCAACCTTTGAAATATTAACAGAACCACCAACTTCTAAAAGTTTAGAAACGGTATGATCTAGGCTAAGCCTGCCACCTGTACGTACATATCTATTGGAAAAAATTATGCCATTATTATTATTATAGTTACCAGAAATCATGAAACGAGTTTTTGCATCGCCACCATTAATATTTAAGCTATACTGTTGTGTATGGCCTCTTTTTAATGATTCATTTACCCAATTGGTATTATTGTTTGAGTTCCAGTCATCTGTACCAGTATAATCTGCCCACATTTCAGCTGCGTTTGCATAATCTCCATCATCATAATTATTATATTTAAATGAAGCATCAAGTAGCTGACGGTATTGATCGGCGTTTAAAAATTTACCTTTCTTTGTAGGATCACTAAAGCCAGCATAATATCCAAAGTCTATATTAGTTCTACCTTGTTTACCTTTTTTTGTGGTGATAATTACAACGCCGTTAGATCCTCTTGCACCATAAATTGCAGCTGATGCAGCATCTTTTAAAACCTCCATGGATTCTATATCATCCGGACTAATTGCAGCCAACGGATTATCAGCCTCTGTATAGGTACCTAAAGCTTCAGTTACAATAGGTACGCCATCAATAACAAATAGTGGTTGGTTACTTGCTGATATTGAAGAAATACCTCTAACCCTTATTTGTAATGCCTGGCCAAGCTTGCCACTTCCTGAGTTTATAAAGACTCCAGGTGCCTTACCTTGCAATGCACTTTCGACAGTAGGGATAGGCCTATCTTTTAAATCAGCGGCAGAAACTCTAGCGATTGATCCAGTTACATCTCTTTTATTTTGCGTACCATAACCTACAACCACAATATCATTTAAAGTAGCAGCATTATCTTCTAAAACAACATTGTATGAGTTATTGCCTGTAATAGCAATTTCTTTGCTTTTATACCCGATAAAACTAAAAACAAGTACTTTGGCGCTAGTAGGAACACTGAGTTTAAATGTACCCGAAGCATCAGTCTGTGTGCCATTACCTGAAGAGCCCTTTACATAAATGCTAACACCGGGGAGGGGTAAGGTATCGCCGGAGGTAACCTTCCCGGTAATAACCCTTTCTTGCGAGGAAGCTTGTGCCATTGCAAAGCAATACAGCAAAAACCATAAGAGTAGTTTTTTCATCAAATTTAAGTTTTAGTTAATGATTAATTTGTTCGTAAATGATTAATACAATGTAACGAAAAAAAAATATATAAGTGAGTTTAATATGACAATTCTAAATGGTGAGTGGGTTAACTGTCGTAAGGCACATTTTGGAGAATGGACCAGCCACAAAGTGCCAAATAGAGGATAAACTTACTGTTTGCGACTTAATTAAAGTAATGGACTTTGCTTAAAGCAAAACAGCGTCTCGATTTACATCGAAACGCTGTTTTTAAATGAGTAAGAATGCTTACTTAGTATCCAAAAATTTGTTCTAGGGTTAACTTTGTTACTGCACCATATTTTTCTAAATCAGCGGTGCTTACCTTCTTCTCTGATGCTACGATACAGTAGTTATAAGGCTTGCCTGATAAATTAGTTTGGTGAAAAGTTTTAATATCAGCAAATGTTAATGGTTTTAAATTAGTATAAAGATCGATCCTTGAATCGTGATCAAAGCCTAATTTTTTATCTGCTAAATAAGAATAAATAATGCCATCTTTCGTAATACGAGAGGTTTCAAGGCCATTTAAACTATTTCCTTTTGATAAGCTAAATGATTTATCAGACTCTGGTAAAGTGGTTAATAACTCATTCATGCCTACAACAGCATCATTCATTTTATCTGCTTGCGTACCTACGTAAGCCACCACAGTGTTTTCTTTTTCTTTACTGTTTGGAGCAGAATAAAAGGCGAATGTTGAGTAAGCTAAAGCTTTTGATTCGCGAATGGTTTGGAAAACGATAGAACCCATACCACCACCGAAATAGTTATTAAATAGATCAATTTTTGCAGCATTTGCGGCATCATATAAACCAGCATTACGCAACCAACGAATTTCGGCCTGTACCATATCGTAATCAGCAAAGTAAACTTTGTTTGCATCAGTAGTGGTGTAAGTAAATTTTTTCATTGGCGCCTCTGGTGTAAACTCCTTTGGTAAAGGGTGTACTTTAGCGATATCAGAAGAGAAAGCTTCCAAATCTTTAGGACCGTAATAAGTAATGATGTGTTTATAATTGGTTAAGTTGTGCAAAAGATAAATTAAATCAGCTGATTTCATGTTTTTAATCTCATCGTTTGTTAAACCATAATTTGTTGGATTATCAGCACCATATTGAGCATAACTCATTAAACCGTTCATAATAGCGGCCTTATTTAATTTATTGTTATCTCTAGCTTTTAATAGGCGGCCTTTTAAATCTTCAAGTGCTTTTTCATTAGGCTTACAATTGGCTAAAACATGCTCAACTAAAGCAACAGCCTTATCAAAATTTTCTTGTAAACCACTTACAGAAATTGTAGTAGCATCAGTGCCTACATTAATGCTGTAAGAGCAGGCGATGTTATAAAATTCTTTACTAATTTCTTCTGCAGAATACTTATCAGTACTTAAAAAGGTTAAGTATTGAGATGCATAAGGCAATAATCTATAATTGTAAGAACCTTTTTCAAAGCGATAGCTTAAACGGAAAATACTGTTTTCGGTGTTTTTAACAGCAATTACTTCAGCAATGCCGGCTTTACCAAAGCTTAAATCTTTAGTATAATCTAAAAATTTAGGCGCAATAGGCGTCACCTTAGCATCTATAATAGATTTTGTGAAAGGAGAAACCTCATTTACATTCGTTTTAACTGCAGTAATAGTTGGTTTTTCTACTTTAATAATGCTTTTATCTTCCCCTTTATGTTTAAGAACGACTACATAATTATCTATAAAGAATTTATTAGCGAAATCAACAATTTCCTTTTTAGTTATTTTTGCCATTGCATCCGTTGCAGATAAAGATTTATCCCATTCGGTACCTCGGTTTTGAATAAAGGCAGTCATGGTTGCCTCAGCTCTAACGTCGTTGTTGTCGTAAGCTTCCAGCTCACTTAATTTTGTGTTTGCAACAGTAGCTTTAATCAAATTTTCATCAAAATCACCTTTTTTAATTAAATCAATTTGATCTAGTAATAATTTCTGAGCCTCTTCTAAACTCTGTCCGGTTTTTGGTGATGCCGAAGTGATAAAATAACCATAATCCTTAAACTGTCCGTAACCAGCGCTAGATCTTAATACTTTTTGTTGTTTATTTAGGTTAATATCTAATAAACCAGCTTTTCCATTAGATAAAATACTGCTAATTAAATCAAGTAATAAACTTTGGTGGCTGTTTTGAGCATATCCACGATATGCAATACCTACACTTTCTGCACTTGGTCCATAAACATCAAGTTTTTGAATTTGAGTTAATGGTTTTTCTGGTGCCGGGTTGTACAATGCAAGTGGTTTTGGAGCCAGGTAAGCAAAATCCTTATCTATTTTCTTAATTAAATTATCATAGTTAATATCACCAGACATGATAACCGCCATATTATTGGGTACATAATATTTGTTGTAATACTTTCTGATTTCAACTAAAGAAGGATTTTTTAAATGTTCTATAGTACCAATAGTACTTTGTTGACCATAGTTATGGGTAGGAAATAAGGCTCTTAATCTTGCTTCGTAAATTTTACGGTTATCGTCATCCAAGCCTCTATTTTTTTCTTCATAAACTGCTTCTAATTCAGTATGGAAAATACGGAAAACCGGAGCACGGAAACGCTCAGCCTGAACGGCTAAAAATTTATCAATAGCATTTGATGGAAGGTCCTCTTCATACACAGTTTCCTCAACAGAAGTATGGGCATTACTTTGCTCACTTCCAATTGCTTTCATCAATTTATCGTACTCATTAGCGATAGAATAATTTGATGCCTCGCCAGAAGTTTTATCAATTTCCTTATAAATTTCCTTACGTTTTGCCGGATCCGTTGTTTTGTTGTAAACTTCGTAAAGCGCCTCTATTTTATCCAATAAAGGTTTCTCTTTAGCATAGTTTAAAGCACCAAACTTATCGGTACCTTTAAATAAGAGATGTTCAAGGTAATGAGCTAATCCAGTGTTGGTTCTTGGATCTGTATTACTACCTGCACGAACAGCCATTTTATACACAATTTTTGGCTCTTTGTTATTTTGAGATAAGATAACCGTTAATCCATTTTTCAACGTATAGAAACGCGATTTTGTAGGGTCGTTTGTTACATATTTATAGGTGTAACCGCCTGATGTACCCGTTTTCCATTGATAGGAGGTTTGAGCATGCGATAAAAAGCAGGTAAAGCAAATTAAGCCTGCCAGTGTTGTTAATTTAAACATATAATTTATGAAGTAATAAAAGTGGTTTTCTGGTATTATAAAAAAAGCTATTGCAATCCTGCCTTCCCATAATAGGTGGCAGGATTAGTTTTACTAACGTGTGAAGCACTCACCACCAGCGTCGCCACAAATTCTGTCCACGTCGTCAATCATAGTTTCAGAAACTGCGCCATTAATTGTGGTTCCGTTATTGCACAGGCAATAGTAACGCGTTCCGCCACCCTGAACGTTTTTCATTTCTTCTCTTGTAAGAGTTGCTTTTTGTTTCGTTTCCATAGTTTTTATTTGAAGTTAGTACTCAAATATAAATATTTTTTATAGTTGATATCTCTAAAGACATAATTAATTTTAAATAGAAAATCTCAAGTCATTTTTACATTAGCAAGCTTATATTCCGTATTTTTACCGATATGACAAAGCAGAGCACAAAACCCAATATTTTAGTTGTAAATGATGATGGAATAACCGCAACAGGTATAAAAAACCTGATGGAAGTTATGCAACAATTAGGGAATGTTGTTGTAGTTGCACCTGATAGCCCGCAGAGCGGAATGGGGCATGCAATAACCATTGGCAAGCCTATCCGTTTTGATAAGGTTGACCTTTACCCAGGTGTTGAAATGTATAAATGTAGCGGTACACCTGTAGATTGTGTTAAAATTGCTGTTAATAAAATTTTTAAAGGTAAAAAACCCGATTTATGTGTATCTGGAATAAACCACGGTTTAAACAATTCTATTAACGTAATTTATTCAGGCACCATGTCTGCTGCGGTAGAAGGTGCTATTGAAAAAATTCCGTCCATTGGTTTTTCTTTAGATGATTTTGGTGCAGATGCAGATTTTAGTCATTGCAAAAAGTATATAAAAAATATTTGTGAACAAGTTTTGGAGCACGGTTTGCCAGAAGGTACGCTGCTAAATGTAAATTTCCCGAATGGAGCAGAAATTAAAGGCGTTAAAATCTGTAGACAAGCAAATGCAAAGTGGGCCGAGGAATTTGAAGAAAGAGTAGATCCTTACAAAAGACCCTATTATTGGTTAACTGGGGTTTTCCAAAACTTTGATAAAGGAGAAGATACCGATGTTTGGGCTTTAGAAAATAATTACGCATCTATTGTTCCTGTACAGTTTGATTTAACAGCACATCATGCTATTCAAATGTTAAATAGCTGGTCTTTTATTGATGATAAAAAATCAAAAACAGGTGATGCGAAAAATACAGTTTCAGCACCTGATGGATTAAATTTAGGCTAGAACCCAACCAATGAATGATCGTTTAAAAAAGCTGAATAACAATGTTTGGGTAGGTGTAGGTATTGGTTTATTAAGCCCAGCTATTTTTTGTTCAATAGCGTGGTATTTAATTCACCATGTGATTTACCTTGCCAAAGCAGATTTACTTTACATTGGCGGCATTGCTATAAACGCCTACACCATGCAATATTTTTTTAAGTACAATAAAGAAAACATTGGGAGAGGAATTTTGGCTGCAACTTTTCTATGTGCCTTTGCATTTTTCTTTTACAAAGTTTTTTAAAAAGCCTGCGTCACTGCAATGACGATATTGTTATAATATCTAAAATATGAAATATTACCTCGTAGCCGGAGAAGCATCAGGCGATTTACACGGAGCAAATTTAATTAAAGCCTTAAAAACAGAAGATGCAGATGCAGATTTCAGGTATTTTGGTGGCGATAAAATGCAGGCAGAAGGTGGGGAGCTGGTAAAACACTATGCTGATATGGCTTTTATGGGCTTTACAGAGGTGGTATTGAATTTAAGAACGATTTTTAAAAACATGAAATCGTGTAAAGCAGATATTTTAGAATGGCAACCTGATGTTTTGATTCTAATTGATTTTCCAGGCTTTAATTTAAAAATCGCAGAATTTGCAAAAGCCAATAATATTAAGGTTTGCTATTATATTTCACCAAAGGTTTGGGCATGGAACCAAAAACGGGTTTTAAAAATAAAACGTGTTGTAGACCATATGTTTTGCATTTTACCTTTCGAAGTAAATTTTTACAAAGAATGGGGAATGAAGGTTGATTACGTAGGCAATCCTTTACTTGATGCAGTGGATCACTTTACGGCTAATGAAAGTTTTAGAGCGCAAAATAATTTAACTGATAAAAAGGTAATTGCGCTTTTACCCGGAAGCCGTAAACAAGAAATAGAAAGGTTGTTGCCCGTTATGCTGAGCATTACCGATCAATACCCAGATTATGTTTTTGCCGTAGCTGCAGCGCCCACTTTTAATGAGGCATATTATAAGCAGTTTACAGGTACTAAAAAGGTTACTTTATTGTTTAATGCCACTTATGATCTTTTGCAAATTGCCCATGCCGCAATTGTGGCATCAGGTACCGCAACTTTAGAAACAGCTTTATTTAAAGTGCCACAAGTTGTGGTATATAAAGGCGGAAAAATTTCCATTGCAATTGCCCGGATGCTAGTGAAAATTAAGTTCATTTCTCTCGTTAATCTTATTGTAAATAAGAAGGTTGTAACCGAACTTATTCAGGAAGATTGTAACACTAAAAAGGTAGATGAAGAGCTTCGTTATATAGTGGATGGAGCAGGGAGAGAAACGATGTTGAATGACTATGATGAGCTATTAAATTTAATGGGAAAACCAGGTGCATCAGCAAAAACAGCGAAACTGATAATCAGTTATCTACGCCAAAAATAACAGTTTTTATAAGTCAACATTTCAAAGTTTTTTCATTTTGTTTAAAACAAAACCGCATTTAAAGCGTTACTAAATCGTTTTGCGGAAAACTTATCATCCTAATTAATTTTTAAAACGCCTCATTAATTAAGTATAATTTTTTGGCCGCATTGCGAACTAATTATTTCTAAACCTAATGAGTGCCAATGAAAAACTATTTACCAATGAGATTGGGATTGCTATGCTTTTTCCTGATTTCATCCATGAAATTATTCGCCAGTTCTATGGGCGAAAACTACAAAACAAACTTTTTATATTTTCAACAAGACACCACTAAACGGCAAGATACAACTAAGAAAACACCCGTTGTAAATACCGTTGACACGATCAAAAAACCGGTAAATCCTTTGGGCACCTCAAACCCAGGTTCGGTGGCAGCATCAACAACCGAGAAGCCTGCAGATTCAACTAGTCAAAAAACCATTACCGGAGTAGTTTTAGATGAAAAAAAGATTGGTTTACCTGGCGTTGGAATTAAAATTCAGGGTAAAACGGGTGGAGCTGTAACGCAAGAAAACGGCAAGTTTACAATCAAGGTAAGTTCTGCTAGTGATGTTTTACAATTTAGCTACATTGGTTATCAGCCAAAATCTATTCCAGCAGGATCAGGAAACACACCATTAGTGGTAAATATGGTTCCATCCGAATCTCAAAAGCTTGATGATGTAGTGGTAGTAGGTTACGGCACTTTAAAATCAAAAGAAGTTACTTCGGCAGTTGCCCACGTTGATACTGCCCAGTTTAGGCAAGGTGGGGCAAGGAGCGCATTGGATTTGGTGCAGGGCAAAGTAGCCGGTTTAAACATTACCCGAACAGGTTCAAATCCAAACTCTAGCCCAAGTGTACAATTGCGTGGCGTAGTATCAGTAACCGGAAGTGCCTCTCCACTTTATGTTATTGATGGTATTCCTGGAGGCAATCCCGATTTACTCCAACAAGATGATGTTTTATCTATTGATGTACTAAAAGATGGTTCGGGAGCGGCAATTTATGGAACCAGTGCAAATGCGGGTGTAATTTTAATTACCACAAAAAAAGGTAAACCAGGCTTGCCTACAATTAATTATTCGGGTTACATTAGAAAAGAATTTATCCAGAATCGACTGGATTTTTTAACAGCAGATGAATTCAGATCCAAAATTGCTTCCGGACAAATAAATGCTGTGGATTACGGTGGGAATTACGATTTATACGATAAGCTGGTTAATCATGGAAATTTGTCTCAAAACCACAACGTTTCGCTTTCTGGCGGTACAGATAAAACCAGTTACAGAGCAAGTTTAAACTATCGTGATTTACAAGGAATTGCTTTAGAAAATGGTAGGAAAGAGTATACCGCTAGAATAAATGTAAACCAAAAAGCTTTTAACGATAAATTGAATTTGCAGTTAAACTTAGCCACTAATTTTAATAGAGCCAATTTACTCTCTAACGGAGGAACTATTCCTTTTTACGATAATGAACTGAATGGAAGCGGTTGGGAAGAGGAATTAGCTAAAAACCCAACTAAACAAATTTATAATCAAGACGGCTCTTTTTATTTTGATAATCAGAGTACCAACCAATACGCAAAGTTATTTCAGCAAACCAATTATCGTAAACAACAAACCAGCTCAGCAGATATTAAAGCCGATATTGATATTGTTAAAGGTTTAAAAGGATCAGTTTTTGGGTCATTACAGCGTGATTTTTATATTGATGGAGGTTACGCCCTTATCGCAAGTGAAAATTCTGTTGAGAATAGCGATTATCCCAATGGCGGTTATGGCTTTAAAAACAATTTCCTCTCGCAAAGCTACGCCTTTGAGCCAACTTTGCAGTACAGTACAACTTTAGCAACCAAACATTCTATTACCGCTTTGGCTGGTTATAGCTATCGTTATAACATGGAAGAAGGACAAAAAGCCAGTAATCGGGGGTTTTTAAATGATCAGTTTCATGAAGATAATTTGGGTGCTGGTCAGGCTTTAGCAGATGGAAAAGCAGCTATGGGAAGTTTTAAAAATGATAATACCTTAATTGCATTCTTTGGAAGGGTAAACTATACTTTCGATGGCAAATATTTAGCTCAGTTTATTTTAAGAAGAGAAGGCTCCTCACGTTTTGGTGCAAATAATAAATGGGGAAATTTCCCTGCGGTTTCATTAGGTTGGAATGTTACGGAAGAAGGCTTTATGAAAAATGTTAAATGGGTAAACTATTTAAAATTAAGAGCCGGTTATGGCGTAACAGGTAATTCGGGTTTTAGCAACAATGCCTCAAGAGTAACATTAAGCGGCGGCGGAAAATACATTTATCCTGACGGAACTTACCGTGAAACTTACGGCCCATCCAGAAACCCAAATCCGTTTTTAAAGTGGGAAACTAAGCGTGAAACCAATATTGGCGCAGATTTTACCTTGTTTAATAGCAAGTTAACCGGATCATTGGATTTGTTTAACAGAACAACAAAAGATCTTTTAGATGAATATATTACACCACAACCACCTTTTGTACAAACAAGAATTTATGCCAATGTAGGCACAATTTCATCTAAAGGGATTGAACTTGCCTTAAGTTATCAAGCTATTAAAACTACAGATTTTACATTTAGCATGGATTTTACAGGTAGTACCATTAAAAATAAATTAAACTCTTATTCAAACGATGTTTACAAAGTGAAATATAAAACCTTTGGTCCAATTGGTGGAGCAGGAGATTTAGGTGATGCCATTATTACTTATGAAGGTGAAGATTTGGGCGTTTTTTATGGTAAACGATTCGCCGGTTTTGATGCAGATGGAAAATGGTTATTCTACAATAGAAACGGCGTAGCGGTAAGAAACGATCAGATTAATTATTCAAAAGATAAAAATCTGTCGGATTTAGCACCAATTGGCAATGCAATTCCTAAATATTATGCCTCTTACACAGCTAATTTCACTTATAAGCAATTTGATCTTCGCATTTTCTTGAGAGGTAAATTTGATTACGATATTTTAAATACAACTGCACTTTCTTATGGGAATCCATTTATTAATGGTTCAAACTACTTAAGCGAAGCATTTACAAAATATAGCGCCATTAAAGATACCTACATGTACTCTGATTATTATTTGGAAAATGGTACAAATGTTAAAATTGATGAGGTAACGGTAGGTTATAATTTTAAGTTAAAAAGCAAACTCATTCGTAATTTCAGGGTATATGCAACAGGGCAAAACTTAGCCACAATTACTGGTTACTCTGGTAACGATCCTGATTTTGTTCAAGATACTGGCTTGGGCCCAGGTATCGATAGTCGTGGTGCTTATCCTAGCACAAGATCATTTCTTTTTGGCGTTAACATAGGCTTTTAATTTATACAACAATGAAAAACAAATCAATAATATATACCGCACTGATTTTATTTACTGGCTTAGGAAGCGCCTGTACTAATTTAGATGAAAAGGCTTACGATAGCATTCCGGCAGATCAGTTTTACAACAATAAAAATGAAGTTTTATCTGCAGTTTTAAGGCCTTACACCCATGCAAACGCTTGGGTTACACCTTCGGGGCAAGATGGGTGGTGGCGCCTGGCAGAGCTTTCTGCAGATCAACTGGCTTGGCCAACCAAAGGCCCCCACGGAGAAGATGGGGGTAAGTGGAAAAGGTTACATTATCACTCCTGGACAGTTGATGAAGCTGGAATTAATAATGCATGGTCTTTAATGTATGGTGGCGTTGGTTATTGTAACGATCCAATTTTTAATATAGAATCTAGAGATATTTCTAAAATGGGAATTACTCAGGCAGAAAAAAACGCTTACCTATCCGAATTGAAATTATTAAGAGCTTTTCATTATTTAAAACTGATGGATTTATTTGGTAATATCCCAATTTCAACATCAATTGTTGATCCATCCAACCCTGTTTTGCCAAATACATCCTCCAGAAAAGATGTATTTGCTTTCGTAGAAAAGGAGATTAAAGATAATTTGGCTAATGTTCCAAAATTATCAAGAGCACAATTAGGGCGTATGAGCCAGGCTAGTGCATACGCTATGCTGGTAGAATTGTATTTAAATGCTGAAGTATGGACTGGAACGCCACGCTGGGATGACTGTATTGCTGCGGCAGATCAATTGATTAATGGTCAGGCAGGCGGTCAAAATGGAAATATGCAATTAGATCCAAACATTAGCGATCAGTTTAAAAATACCAACGACTTATCCAAAGAAGTAATTTTCTCTATTGCTTATGATTTTACCAGAGCAAAATTTGAACCATCATGGACAGGTGAATTTTATCATTTTTCTCAAAAGGAAATTTACGGCGGTGGCAGAAACGGAAATGATGGGGTAGTTTTAGTTCCTGGCGTATACGTAAATTACGAAACAGATGATCTACGTAAAACGAATTGGCTTTTAGCTGGTCCTCAACTTTCTTTTTCTGATGGCGTTACACCAGTAAAAGGTACGGTAGAATATGCCGGTAAACCATTAGAATTTGTTGATAATATCCAAAGGAATATAAAAAATTCTACATTATCTAATATGAGCGAAGGGGAAGAAAATAGCGGCATCCGCTTTAATAAGTATAAGCTAGGAAACTCATTACCCGGAATCGTTAATGGTGTAAAAGTAGAGCCTGATCCAAACTATAATAATACTGATTGGAATGTTTATCGCCTAACGTGGATCTATTTTGCCAAAGCCGAAGCTTTAATGCGTAAAAATGGTGGCGTTGCTACCATAGAAGCTGTTGATTTAATTAATGCTTGCAAATCCAGAGCCTACACCGCCGCAATTTGGCCCTCAAAAGCCTATACCACCGCAACTTTAAATTTAAATGAATTGCTGGAAGAAAGAGGAAGGGAATTTATATTTGAAGGTTTTAGAAGGAATGACTTAATTCGTTTTGGCAAATTTAATACGGCAAAATGGTGGGATCATACACCATCTGCTGCAACCAAAACGTTATATCCAATCCCTCAGCAGCAACGAGATTTAAATACTAAACTTACCCAAAATCCTGGTTATTAGTTTTAGTTAAGACCGTATCGAAAATTAATTTGTCAAAAATTAAACTAAAAAAGTTTAGAGCAAATTAATATTATGATGCGGTCTTTTTCATTTATATCACTTAATACGTTCTAAAAATGCTTAAAATTTGTTAAATAGGGTTTTAATGGGACTAGATTTTCTAAAAAATAGCTGATTATCTACTATATTAGCCAAAATCGAATTCTATAATATATATTCGTAAAACTGACCTTCAAAATAATTATTCATAATGAAAAGCCTCTCTATAAAAGATATAGCTTTAAAAGCAAACGTATCCATTACTACGGTTTCCTTTATTATTAATGGAAAAGCTAAAGAAAAATCAATCAGCGAGGCGGTAATTAAGAAAGTTGAAAAAATTATTAATGAAAGTGGTTACAAACCCAACCAAATAGCCCGAAGCTTAAGAACAGGCAATTCTAATATTATTGGATTGATTGTAGAGGATATTTCCAATTCATTTTTCTCTAAGATAGCCCGTTTAATTGAAGATAAAGCTTATAAAAAAGGTTATAAAATTATCTATTCAAGTACCGAAAATAATGTAGAAAAAGCTAAGGAGCTTATTAATATGTTTAAATCGAGGAAAGTTGATGCTTATATCATTTCTCCGGTTGTGGGCATTGAAGAAGATATAAAGCTGCTTTTAAATGATAATAAGCCCGTAATATTATTTGATAGGAATTTGCCAGATATTGATACCAATTATGTGGGCGCAAACCATTTTACAGCCACATATCAATCAATAGAGAGTTTCGCCAAAACAGGTAAAAAAAATATTGCACTGGTTACTACAGATGTTGGCGTACAGCAAATTATGGAGCGTTTTGATGGTTATAAACAAGCATTAACCGATTATAAAATTCCATATAATGAAAAATTGGTTTTAAAAGTACCCTTTGGTCAGGCAGAAGAAGAAACCATAAATAAAATAAAAGATCTTTTTAAAAATAATGATATTGATGCAGTTTTGTTTGCTACTAACTACTTAGCAATAAGCGGTTTAAAAGCGCTTAAACAGATTAAGAAAACAGTAGGGAAAGATTTATCAGTAATTGCATATGATGACCATGAAGCGTTTGAATTGCATACACCATTAATTTCTGCAGTGCAACAACCGCTTGAAGAAATTGCCGAAGCAGTAATAAAATTAATTTTAAATCAACTTTCTTCAAAAACAAAACTGGCCAATCAGCAAGTTATTATTCCTGCCAAATTAATTTCAAGGAATTAATTATTGTCATTTTGTAGGATTAAAGCCTAATACAATACATTTTTATCGTATTTTACAGAAGGAGATACCTAATGAAGTATCTCCTTTTTTATGTTTCATAAATCAATATTCCTTTTTTAAAAATTGTTTTACGTCTGCTTAAAACTACTTAATTACAAGTATTTTGTTTCGATGCAGTAGTATGTAACATATATGTTGCTTTGTATTCGATTGATAATGATTGGAAAATAGTTATTATTGAATTGATAAATCGTTTTATCAAACTAAACCAAATGTATTTATGAGCTCAGGACTAATACTTCCGTATTATGCAATTTCTGTATGCATAATTTATTTAGTTACATGGAAAATCTACATGATAAAATGTAGTTCCAAATTACATTCAGTTATCTCCTTTTAAACATTTAATTCTGATTAGCGACAAAAAAACTTGTATTCGCAAATTTTACAAATAATTAGTAAAACGTTTTAACCAGTAAAGAAAACTAAATTTTAATTAACCATTAACTAAAACTAAATGAAAATCAATCTACTCAAGATTTCAGGACTCTCTGTGCTTTTTTTGCTCAATAGTCCTGCTTTTTCAATGAATTATGATGGGAATTCTTCCAAAAGAATTTTGAAAAAGTATGAACCACTAACGCTAATCCAGTCTCGAAAGGTAATTACTGGAACAGTAATGGACGAAAAGGATCTTCCGATGCCCGGTGTTGGAATTAAAAACCAAGCTACAGGTAAATCTACCGTTACGGATGATTCTGGTAAGTTTAGCATAGAAGCTAATCCAGGTGATGTTCTTCAATTTACTTACATCGGTTATGAAACAAAAAGCGTAACCGTTGGTGCACAAAACAGCCTTAGCGTTAAAATTGCACCTTCTGAAGCTAGTAAGCTAGATGAGGTTGTTGTTATTGGATACGGAACCGTTAAAAAAACAGATCTTACAGGCTCTGTTGGTGTAGTAAAAGCAAGCGAATTGCAAGAAAGACCAGCAGCATCTTTAAACCAAGCTTTGGCCGGAAGAATTTCTGGAGTTCAGGTAAACACAAACTCTGGTAGGCCAGGCGGACAAACCAGTATTAAAATTAGAGGTTTTAGCTCTATCAACACCAGTAATAACCCGCTTTATGTGGTAGATGGGGTTGCACTGCCAGTTGGTTCTCAAACTCAAAACAGTAATGCAATCGATTATATTAACCCAAGCGATATTGCTTCTGTTGAGGTATTGAAAGATGCTTCATCTACCGCAATTTATGGGGCAAGAGGCGCAAATGGAGTTATTTTAATCACCACTAAAAAAGGTACGGCTAATACACAAAGAATTACTTACGATGCTGATTTTGGTATCAACACACTATCTGCACACCATGTTAAAATGCTGGATGCCTATGAATATGTAAAAGTTCAGGATTTGGCTTACGATAATATAAAGGTTTATGATCCTGTGGGTTGGGCGGCCGGAAACTATGCATCAACGCCAGTACCAAAAGCTGCAAGAATTGCCTTACCACAGTTTTTTGATAGTAATGGTAACCCTTTGTACAATACCGATTGGTTAAAAGAATCAACTCAGAATAAACTGTCGCAAAATCATCAGTTAGGTTTTACTGGTGGAAATGAAAATAGTACTTACGGAGTTTTTGCTGGCTATCGCGATGATCAAGGGCTTTTACTTAATTCGTTTTTAAAACGCTATTCTGGTCGCTTTAACTTTGATAGTAAAATTAAGCCATGGTTAAAAGTAGGTGGTAATTTAAGTTACAACAATCAAGTAGAAAATATTGTAGATCAAGGAACGGGTGGCTTAAACTCGGTGCGTATGATTACAGAGGCTTTTCCATTTCTTCCTATAAAATTGGCTGATGGAACCTGGGGTGATAATAAATTAATTCCATGGGCAGAAGGTGGTTCCAATCCCGTTCATATATTAACAGATCAAAAATATGGAATGGTTACACAAACCTCTTTAGGAAGTATTTATTCAAATATAACTTTTAGTAAAGATTTAGAATTTCGTACACAATTGGGGGCTAACATTGTTAGCAGAAACATTAATGAATACAATGCAAAGCAACTTTACGGTATTTCTGATGGTCAAAATGGTACAGCCAATGTAACTAATGATAGAGAAACATTTTGGTCGTTAGAGAATTATTTAACTTATAACAAACGTTTCTCAGAAGTACATGCCATAAACGCTTTATTGGGTATATCATGGCAAGCGACAAACTTTTTTAGCAACACTGGACACGCAGAAAATTTTGTGACTGATTTCTTCGGAAACAATAATATGGGCTCAGGTAGTAAATCGATTACCGTAGGTTCTAGCAGAAATAAATCAGCTTTTAACTCTTATTTTGGGCGGATAAACTATGCCTACAAAGATAAATATCTGGTTACTTTTACAGGTAGGGTAGATGGATCTTCTAAATTTGGAGAGAACCATAAATTTGCGTTTTTCCCATCTGCGGCATTGGCATGGAAAGCATCAGATGAAGATTTTCTTAAAGGAAATACGACCATTTCTAATTTGAAACTGCGCACCAGTTATGGTTTAAGTGGTAATTCTGAGCTTCCTGCTTATCAGTCGTTATCAACACTTGCCAATAACTTTGCCATTATAAATGATAGCAAGGTAACTGGAATTGGAATTGGAAGATTGGCAAATCCCGATTTAGTTTGGGAAAAAACAGCGCAGTACGATGCTGGTGTTGAATTGGGTTTATTTAATAATAGAATTAACCTGGAAGCAGATCTTTACTACAGAAAAACAACCGATATGTTGTTGGATGCGCCTGTACCAAGAACAACAGGTTATGCGGTAATCCGTAAAAATATTGGATCGATGCAAAATAAAGGTTTAGACCTTGGCATTAATACTATAAACATTGAGACAAAAGATTTTACCTGGAAAACGAGTTTTAACATCTCACTAAACAGAAATAAGGTACTTTCATTAGCTACTCCTGATGATATTTTTGGTGTTGGTAATCCAAATTTCACCAATCAAACCGGTATTATTAGAGTAGGTGAACCGGTGGGTTCTTTCTGGGGATTGGTTCGTTTAGGTACATGGAGCGAGGCCGAAAGAGCCGAAGCCGCTAAATATGTAAGTTATCGTGGTGGCAAAACCTTGCTTCCTGGTGATATTAAATACCTGGATGTAAACGGAGATCATGCCATTACAGATGCTGATCGTCAGATTATTGGAAATGGAATGCCAAAAGGCTGGGGGTCTTTTTCTAACTCTTTCCGCTATAAAAACTTTGATTTAATCGTTGAGCTTCAATATTCATATGGCAATGATGTTTTGAATATGACGCATCACTCAGGGGAAGATAGACAAGTGCAGGCCAATAGCTTTGCAAGCGTATTAAATGCGTGGACACCGCAAAATCAGAATACACCAATTGCAGCAATCAGAGATCAATCTGCGGGCTACGTTACCAATGTAGATACGCACTGGCTGGAGGATGGTTCATTTATCCGTGGAAAAAACCTTTTGCTGGGCTACACATTTAACAGGGCACTTGTAGAAAAGTTGCGTTTGAGCAAATTACGTGTTTATACTTCTGTTCAAAATTTCTTCATTGCAACAAAGTATACAGGGAATGATCCTGAGGTAACAACTTATGGAAATGCTTTTGCACAAGGACAAACATTTTTTGATTATCCAAAACCAACCACATTTATGGTGGGCTTAAACATTGGGCTATAAACAATATTAAAGAAAGAATAACAATGAAAATCAATATAAAAAACATTGCTGCCTTTTTGCTTCTGGGCGGAGCAATAATTGGAAATTCGGGATGTAAAAAGTTTTTAGAAGAAAAGGATCCTACAAACCTTTCTCCGGGCAGTTTTTATACCTTGCCTGAGCATGCAGAAGCTGGCATTGCGGCAATATATTCTGAAATTAGGTTTATTGGAAACGGTGCTGGTATTTTCTCCAACAATTGGCAAATGCTTGATGCACCAACGGGAATACAATCTACAGAAACTGCTCAAAACTCTGATTTAAACAACCTTTATTCGTTAATTTACGATGGCACAAACCTGCATATTAATCAAAACTGGAACGGCTTTTATAAAGTAATTGCACAGGCAAATTTATTGCTTGATAAAGTACCAGCAATTACGCCTATGGATGGTGTGCAAAAGAAAAGAATTTTAGGCGAAGCTTCTTTTTTAAGGGCATGGGCTTATTTTTATTTGGTGCGTTTATGGGGCGATGTACCTTTAATTGTAAAACCAGTAACTAGTCCTAACGATCCTGATTTTTATCCATCAAGAACTCCACAAGAGCAGGTTTACAAACAAATTGTAGATGATTTGGTGTTTGCAGAAACAGCAGGCTTACCATTTATGGATGCAAGTGGGAGGGTTTCTACCGCCGCAATTAAATCGCAATTAGCAAAGGTTTATTTAACAATGGCAGGTCAGCCGTTAAATAAAGGTGCCGCATATTATCGCTTATCGGCTGATAAAGCCAAAGAAGTGATAGATTATTCCACCGGCAACCCAACGTCACTTAATTTATTCTCTACCTATGCAGAAATACACGATGCTAAAAATGATAATAAAGTAGAGCATATTTTCGGAATTCAATATAATGATGCCGCTGGAGTAGGTAATCCACTTCAATCTTCTTACTTACCATTACACCAGCCATTAGTTTCTAAAATAGATGGAATTGGAACTTCCATACCAACAGCAGATTTTTATGCATCATACGAAGCAGGAGATTTAAGGGCAAAAAATAGAGACGGATATTTCTTTACCGATTATTATACAGATGGATATAAAATGCCTTTGGTAAATCGTGGTAAACCGTATATTTTTAAACATTTTGATCTTGTTGCCAATGGTACATTAGGCGTACAGGGAACAAGTAGAAGTGATTTAAATATTCCGCAAATTAGATATGCAGATGTTTTGTTAATTTATGCAGAAGCGCAAAACCGAGCTGATGGAGCGCCTAACCTCGCTGCATATGCTGCCGTAAATGCTGTAAGAAGACGGGCTTTGTTAGGAAATTTATCTGGCCTTGGACAAACACAGTTTGAGGAAGCTGTTTGGAGAGAACGCTGGCATGAGCTATGCTACGAGGGATTAACCTGGTTTGATATGCTTCGTTTGCGCAAAGTTTACAATGAAAGCACCAATAGCTTTGATAATTTTGTTGGCCATGTTAATAAAAGTGTAAATCAATCTTTGCAAACAAAAAACCTTTTATTTCCAATTCCAACATCTGAAATTAAGAACAACCCAAAATTAACACAAAACCCAGGTTATAATTAAAGCCTGAGTAATATTAAAGATTGAGGTCGTACCATAAACTATTTTTAATCTTCCATATTGAGCTTTTCGAATTGCTTTAAAATAAAAGTAAATCTTAGCAAGTTCAGCACGGCAAGTTAAAGTTTATGATGCGGCCTCTTTCTGCTTTATGATTTAAAATATGGGTTGTTTTGATAAAATTATATTGTAACCGATATGTTACTTTTTTTTATTTCAATCATGTAATTTTTTATCTAAAATTGATTTAGTAAAACGTTTTACTTTATTTAGGCTTAGCTGTATAAAAAACAGCATATAGTTGATAAAAATTTTCTTAAATAATTAAATAACCTTCTTTTTTATGAGAGGGTTTAATTTTAGAGGATTTACTAAAACGATTTATCATTAAACTAACCGAATAACTAATTATGAGAAATCTCTACTTGCTAGGGCTGTGCCTTTTTATTTCAATTTATTCTAAGGCACAAGATAAGGCACCAGCTTACCCGTTAATTACCCACGATACCTATTTTAGCATCTGGTCTTTTGGGGATGGTTTAAACCAATCTGTTACTAAACATTGGACAGGGAAGAAACAATCTTTGTTAGGTGTTATTAAAGTTGACAATCAGTTTTATCGTTTTTTAGGCGAAGAAACCAAGGATTATAAAACTATTCTTCCGGCAGCGGATGAAACAGCCTACACTGTAAGTTATACATTTGATGAGCCTGGCGCAAATTGGAATACACCAAATTATAACGATAGCAACTGGAAAAAATCTGAAGCCCCTTTTGGTGATGATAAAACAGCAAAAACCAAATGGGATACAGATAATATTTACTACCGTAGAAAATTTTCAATTGCAAAACCATCAAAAGCTAAAAAATATTTAAAGCTTAGCCACGATGATAATGTTATTGTGTATTTAAATACTAAAACGATTTATCAGAAAGAAGGATGGGTACATGAGTATATTTACATTCCTATTGAGGATGGCATTTTAACGGATGGAGAAAATACGCTAGCCATTCATTGTAAAAATACAGCAGGCGGCAGGCACCTTGATGCTGGCATTGTTGAGGAAGTTCCGCAGGGATCAAAAATTTTAACTGCAAAACAAACCAACGTATCTTTTGAGGCTACAACAACCAAATATACTTTTAGCTGCGGTAAGGTTAATTTAGATGTTACTTTCACTTCGCCGCTGCTTCTTAATGATATAAATTTAACGGCAAGGCCAATTAGTTACATTAGTTACATAGCAAAATCCAATGATGCAAAGTCGCATCAAGTTTCAGTTTATTTCAGTGCATCAACTAATATTGCTGTAAACACAAGCAACCAACCAGTTTCAGCGTGGAAAACTTCAAAAAATAATTTATCAATATTAAAAGCTGGTACAATAGAGCAGCCAATATTGCAAAAGAAAGGCGATGATACCCGAATAGATTGGGGCTATATGTATGTTGCTGTGCCTGCAAAATTTAAAGCGCAACAATATATTGGTAAGCAAGAAGAAAATTTGCAAAACTTTGTGGGTGCAAAATATCCGCAGCAAACACATGTTTTAAATTCAACACAGTTGGATTTAAGCAGCGTAATTCCTTTTGGTACCGTAACAGCAACCCCCGTAGAAAAATATGTGATGATGGGGTACGATGACTTGAAATCTGTAGAATATTTCGAAAAAGCGTTATTGCCAATCTGGAAAAAATCGGGCGTTCAATTTGAAAATTTGTTGGTTAGTGCAAGCAACGACTATGTATCAATAAAAACAAAATGTAATCAGTTTAATAAACAATTGGTTGCTGATGCTACAAAAGTTGGCGGTAAAGAATATGCAGATTTATGTAAAATGGCGTACAGACAAAGTATCGCTGCCCACAAAATTTTATATGCACCAAATGGTGAAATCCTTTTCCTTTCTAAGGAGAATTTTAGTGGTGGTTTTATCAATACCGTTGATGTAACCTATCCATCGGCACCAGAATATTTATTGTACAATCCTGAATTGTTAAAGGGAATGTTGAATGGTATTTTCTATTACGCGGAAAGCGGCAAATGGAATAAACCTTATCCTGCGCATGATATTGGCACATATCCGGTGGCAAATGGTCAAATTTATGGCGAAGATATGCCTGTTGAAGAAGCTGGAAACATGATTATTTTGGCAGGAGCGATTAGCAAGGCTGATGGAAATGCCAATTATGCAGAAAAACACTGGCAAACAATTTCTACGTGGGCAAATTATTTATTAAAAGAAGGATTTGACCCCGCAAACCAATTATGTACCGATGATTTTGCTGGTCACCTTGCACGCAACGCCAATTTATCCGTAAAAGCCATTGTTGCTTTGGGCGCATATGCTCAAATGGCACAGCAGCTTAACAAAGCAGATGTAGCAACAAAATATAGAACTGCAGCCTTGGAAATGGCTAAAAACTGGCAACAAATTGCAGATGGAGGCGACCATTACGCTTTAACTTTTAATGATAAAAATACCTGGAGCCAGAAATATAATCTCGTTTGGGATAAACTTTTAAAGCTTAACCTGTTCCCGGCAGAAGTTTATAAAAAAGAAATCAACTACTACTTAACAAAACAAAATGAATTCGGATTGCCATTGGATAGCCGCAAAACCTATACAAAATCTGATTGGATTATCTGGACCGCAACTTTGGCGGATAACCAGGCCGATTTTCAAAAACTTGTTAGTCCTGTTTATAAATATGTAAGCCACACAGAAACCAAAGTTCCTATGAGCGATTGGTACGAAACAACTACTGGAAAAATGACTGGTTTCCAGGCAAGAAGTGTTGTTGGTGGCTATTTTATAAAGCTACTGGCTAATAAATGGGGCATTAAATAGCATTCCAAAAAAATAAATAACCAAGTACAAACCATTCCATTATGAACAAAAAATTTACCAGACTCATTAAGCTTAGGCTTATGACGAGATCGGGTGCAATAAAAATTGGCACCTTATCTCTGGCTTTTGGATTAACATTTAACGCATCAGCGGATGTGAAAAGTGTAGATCGCAATTCGCCAATTTCAAAAAAAGAACTGAAAAGAAATGCCTCAGCTATTGTGGTAAGGGGTATTATTAAAGATGAAACGGGCGCACCAATCCCGGGGGCAAGTATTAAAGTGAAGGGCACCTTAACGGTTGCAGCAACAGATATTAATGGTAGTTTCAGTATTTCTGTTCCTTCAGAATCTTCCGTTCTTATTATTTCATACGTAGGTTATGAAGCAAAAGAAATTACGGTAGGTAATCAAAAAAACATCTCAGTTCAACTATTGCCAAGTAGTAATGCGCTAGAAGAAGTTGCTGTAGTAGGCTTTGGTACGCAACGTAAAGTTTCATTAATTGGCGCTCAATCTACGGTTAGTGCAAAAGAGCTAAAACAACCTGTTGCCAGTATAACGCAATCTTTAGCGGGCAGAATTGCCGGTGTTGTTGGTGTACAAAGAAGTGGAGAGCCAGGTAGAAGTGCAGCAGATATCTGGATTAGAGGAATAGCAACTTTTGGTGGCAATACCAGCTCGCCATTAGTTTTAGTAGATGGGGTAGAACGTTCTATTGATAACATTGATCCAGAAGATATTGAATCTTTCACGGTGCTAAAAGATGCATCTGGTACAGCCGTTTATGGTGTTAGAGGTGCAAACGGCGTTGTTATTGTAAAAACTAAAACAGGTAAAGTTGGTAAGCCTAATATCTTTTTTGATTACAACGAAGGCGTAAGCACCTTTACTAAAAAACCCGAAATGCTTGATGGTGTCGATTATATGAATTTGGCAAATGAAGCATTAACTGGAAGAGGACAAAGTGCTAAATATGCACAAGATTATATTGATAAAACGGCTTCAGGTGCAGATCCATTGCTTTATCCAAATGTAAATTGGATGGATGAGTTATTTAAAAAATATAGTCGCAACAGAAGAGCAAATTTAAATGCAAGCGGTGGTGTAGAAAATGCTCAATATTATGTTTCATTAGCTTATTATAATGAAACTGGCTTTTTGAAAACTGATGATTTAACTCAATACAATACGGCTTTAAATTATAACAGATACAATTTTACCAGTAATTTAAACTTAAAACTAACCGGAACAACTAAGTTAGATTTAGGAATTCAGGGATATGCATCTACCGGAAACTATCCTGGTGAAAAAACAGAAGATATTTTTCGTTCTGCTTTAGATGTTTCTTCAGTAGAATATCCAAAATTATATCCAGGAGGTTTTATTCCTGGTCGTGCATCAAATGGTGGTTTCCGCAACCCTTATGCAGATTTAACCAGAAGAGGTTATCGCACCGAGTTTAAAAATCAATTGTATACCAATTTAAGATTAACACAAGATTTAAAAATGGTTACGCCAGGTTTAACGGCTACAGCAATGGTTGCATTTGATGCGTACAACGAAAATTTTATTAAAAGATCAAAGAGAGAGAGTACCTATTTTATTTCTAATGTAACGGGAACTAATTCTCCGTACAAACCCGACGGTTCTTTAAATCTGGTTCAAACGTTTACCAGTGGTGGTAACTATTTAAGTTTTGAACCAACGAGAGCAGGAAATCGTAAATTTTACACAGAAGCAGCTGCAAATTACGATAGGGCTTTTGGTAAGCACCGTGTTGGTGGTTTAATTTTGGGTTACACTCAAGATTATAACGATCCATTTGCCGGTAACTTTACCTCATCAATTCCTGAGCGCCAGGTTGGTTTAGCTGCCCGTGGAACTTATTCTTACGATGACCGTTATTTTGCGGAGGTTAATTTTGGATACAATGGATCAGAACTATTTGCACCATCCAACAGATATGGTTCATTTCCAGCCTTCGGTATTGGATGGATTCCATCTAACGAGAAATTCTGGGAACCGATTAAAAATACCATTTCATTCTTAAAGTTTAGATACTCTGATGGGGTTACGGGTATTGGTAAAATTAACGGACGACGCTTTGCTTATTTAACCTTAGTATCTGATAATCCAAACGATCCTGATAAAGTACAAGGCTACCAATTGGGTAAAAACTTTAATAATTCTGGCGGTATTACCGTAATGGATTATGGTGTAGATATTAGATGGGCAGAATCTCGCAAACAAGATTTGGGTATGGAAATTAGAACCCTTAACGATAACCTATACCTTATTGTAGATTTATTTAAAGAAAAACGTACTGGTATATTTTTACAACGTCAATCGTTGCCAGGCTACGTAGGTTTAACCAACCAGCCTTATGGAAACTTAGGTGTGGTTGATAACCGTGGTATCGACGCTACTTTAGAATATAACTTTAAAGTAGGCCAGGTTGATATTGGTTTAAGAGGTACCTACACTTACAATAAAGATAAACTGGTTAATGATGATCGTCCGGCGCAGCCTTACCCTTGGATGAGCCATTTAGGGGATAATGTACTTGCTCGTTACGGTTATGTAGCCGAAAAATTATTTGATTCTCAGGAAGAAATTAATGCAAGTCCTACTCCAGGTTCAAAAGGAAGCATTAAACCAGGTGATATTAAATACAAAGATTTAAATGGAGATGGTTTAATCAACGATTACGATAAAACTAAAATCGGTAGAGGTGATATTCCTAACACAGTATATGGTTTCGGTTTTACAGCATCATACAAAGGTTTTGCAATAAGCACTTTATTTCAAGGTGTAGCCAATGCTGATATTATGTTGGGTGGCTCGGGTATATTTCCATTTAATGGTGGTGGTGGTTTAAGCAATGCCTATAGCGTTGCAAATGACCGTTGGACACCTGCAAACCCAAGACAAGATGCTTTTTATCCTCGTTTAGCCTATGGCGAAGCCGATAACACAAACAACACTTTAGAAAGCTCATGGTGGGTAAAGGATGTAAGTTTCTTAAGGTTAAAAAGCGCACAGCTTAGCTATAACTTACCAACGGCATTTACCCAAAAAATCCACATTAAAAATGCAGCAATTTATTTAATTGGCTCTAATCTTTTAACATTTAGTAAATGGAAACTGTGGGATCCTGAGTTAAATACCAACGTTAACGGTAGAGCAAACGGAGCTAAATATCCGCTTACAGCTACATTATCTCTAGGGCTTAATGTTAAATTTTAATAATTAGAAAACATGAAAAAATATATATTGATCACATTTGTAGCCTGCTTAACGCTCGCTACTTCATGTAAAAAAGGTTTCCTTGATCAAGTACCTAATGATAGGTTAACACTTGAAGAAACATTTACCAATAGAGCAACGGCAGAAAAGTTTTTAAACAACATATACTCTTGGATTCCGGATGAATTTGGACAAAGAAACCCTAATACTGGTAGAAATGCAGGTATTTGGACCGGTGCCGCTGATGAAGCAGAATTTGTTTGGGGCTTTAATCAAGCCAATAATGTAAATATTGGTAGCTGGGATGCCAATACAGGTTTCGTAAACGATTACTGGAATAATTATTATAAAGGTATTCGCTCTGCAAGTTTCTTTATCGCAAATATTGATAAGGTAACTCAAGATATTACACCTCAGTTAATTACCCAATATAAAAATGAGGCAAGGGCTTTAAGGGCAATGTATTATTTTTATTTAGTACGCACTTACGGGCCAGTGGTTCTTTTAGGAGAAGAAGTAATTGCGCCAGATGCCCCTTCAGAAAGTATTCGTTTACCACGCAGCAGCTTTGATGAATGTATAAATTATATCGCTTCAGAATTGCAGACCGCAGCAGATAACCTGCCTGTAAACCCTATTAATGATAATAACTATGGCCGTATTACTAAGGGTATGGCATTAAGTTATCGCCTGCAGGCTTATTTGTTAGCTGCTAGCCCACTTTATAATGGTAATACAGATATGGCTACCCTTAAAAATAAGGATGGCAAACAATTAATTAGTCAAACTTACGACGCCAGTAAATGGAAAAGAGCATCTGACGCTTACAAAGCATATATTACTCAATTTGTTCCTGGTACTTACAGTTTATTCAGAAAAAATGATGCTTCGGGTAATTTCAGTCCATACCTATCCTGCAGAGATGTGTTTATAGATCGTTTCAATAACGAAATTATCATGTCGAGAATTGAAGCTTCAATCGAAGGAAGGCAATATGAGTTAACGCCATATCACAATGGTAAAAACTCCGAAGTTAGAGGTTCTGGTGGCTTAGCGGCAACACAAAATCAGGTTGATGCATTTTTTATGGCCAATGGAAAAAGTATTAATGATCCTGGTTCTGGTTATATAACAAGCGGAACCACCAATTACAAAGCGCCAGGAAGCCCAATTGCTACTGATACTTACAATCAATGGGTTAACCGTGAGCCAAGGTTTTATGTTAACATCACTTACCACAACAGCGTTTGGTTAAATACAACTTACGGTAACATCATCACAGAGATGAATAATAACGGTAACTCAGGTAAAGCCACAGGTGGTAATGATTATTCTGCTACAGGTTATATTGTGCGCAAAGCGATGGGTTTAGGCAACTGGAGAGAAAACAACCGTCCTTGTATTTTGTACAGAGTTGGTAATTTGTTTTTGGATTATGTTGAAGCTTTAAATGAATCAACACCTGGAGATCCAGATATTCTAAACTATTTAAATCAGATTAGAGAAAGAGCTGGTATTCCAACTTATGGCTCAGGTACTGGTCAAATTGCTGCTCCAGCTAGTCAGGATTTAATGCGTGAAGCCATCAGAAAAGAAAGAAGAGTAGAGCTGGCTTTCGAAAACGTTAGATATTTTGACACCAGAAGATGGAAAATTGCAGAAACTACCGATAACGGACCAATTTTGGGTTTAAGTATTTCGAAAAATCTTCCTGATTTCTTTACCGTTGTACCTTTCGAAACTAGGGTATTTACTAAAAGACATTATTTATTCCCAATTCCATCAAAAGATGTAAACTCTGATGATTTAATGGTTCAAAACCCGGGTTGGTAAACGCCAATAGTTCAGAAAAATAATTATTTCAGGTTGTGCCTGTTGTCGCATAGTCACAGGTACAACCTTGATTTTTCTTCACCCATAAAAAAACTAGTTTATGGAAAATATAAGATTAACAGGTCATAAATCAATTGCAGGCAAATTTCTTCTATTGATATTAACCATCTCGATATTGTCGTGTAGTAAAAAAACTGACGATACGCCAACTCCTGTTCCACCCAAACCTGTAGATAATAAAACTTTCTCTGCAACTGATGCTACAACGGCTTTTAACGCTTTCAATACCATTTATTACAACCCAACCGAAAAACTATATTACAGTACAACGGAGAAAAAAGATATTGCCGCCATTTGGACGCAAGCCATCTACTGGGATATTGTAATGGATGCTTACGAGCGTACTAAAGACCAATCTTACTATAAGCTTATTACCGATATTTATGATGGTGGCGCCAAACGCTACGATAATTACAACTGGGATAATACCATAACCTGGTTTATTTACGATGATATGATGTGGTGGGTAATGGCTTTAACACGTGCCTACCAAATTACTGGCAACCAAACCTATTTAGATAAAGCAAAAACAGGCTTTACCCGTGTTTGGGATGGATCTTACGATCCTGCAAAAGGTGGTATGTTTTGGGATTTTAAACACAGTGGCAAAAATGCATGTATAAATTATCCAACGGTTATTGCTGCTATGCGCCTTTACAATATCACTAAAGATGAAGCTTATTTAACTAAAGCAAAAAGCATTTACGCATGGTCTAAAGATAACCTGTTCGATATTACAAAAGGTAGAGTTGCAGATCATAAAGTTGGTAATGATAATCCTGGTTTTGAAGATTATACCTACAATCAAGGTACCTGCATTGGTGCAGCAGTATTATTGTATAAAAATACCAACAACCAAAGCTATTTAGACGATGCGAAACTTGCAGCAAATTATACAAAAGTAAGCATGAGTGATGCCAATGGCATTTTACCAGCAGAAGGGGATTGGAACGAGCAGGGTGTTTTAAAAGCAATTTTTGCGCAATATTTAGCCGAATTGGTAAAGGTAAATCCAGATGGAGATTTTGGTAAATGGGCAATTTTTAATGCAAATACCGCATGGAATAATCGCGATCAAACCCGAGGAATTATGCATAGAAACTATAAAATTGCCTGCCCTGTTGGTACAGTTCAATCTTATGAATCGAGCAGCGCAGTTGCCTTTATGCAGTTATTTGCACCTGCTCAATAGTTCTTAAATCGCTTACATAAACCTTGTACAACTCGGTTGGTTTGCTTGTACAAGGTTTATTTAAAAATTATTTAAATGAAAAATTTAAAAGTTTACGCAACATTAGCCACTCTCTTTCTTTTCCAGCAAAGCGATTTATTCGCACAATTTAAATCAAAGGAAAAAACATCTTTTCAAGCTTCCGCACCGTGGAGTCCTGATTACGACATTCGTGCAGATATTGCCATGGTTTACGGTATAAATGATGATGGCGGAAAGTTTGAAGAACGTGTAAAAAGCTATCGTGATAAAGGCTATGAAGTACAATTTATGACCGGAATTGCCTGGGGGCAGTATAAAGATTATTTCTTAGGTCAGTGGGATGGTAAAAAGCACCTTGATGAAGGACAAGTAATGCGCAATGGTGAAACCATTTGGCATGGCGAAAATGTACCATACATTGTACCTTCCGAAAATTATTTAGCTTACATGAAAACCCATGTTAAAAGGGCTATTGATGCAGGCGTTACCGCAATTTATTTAGAAGAGCCTGAATTTTGGGCTAGAGCAGGTTACGGCGATGCCTTTAAAAAAGAATGGCAGGCCTATTATGGTTTCCCATGGATGGCGCAGCACGAATCGCCTGAAGCCACTTATCTATCGTCTAAATTAAAATATCAACTCTATTTTAAAGCCTTAAAAGAGGTTTTTAGTTATGTTAAATCTTATAGCGAAAGCAAAGGAAAAAGGGTTAAATGTTATGTGCCAACACATTCATTAATTAACTATTCTTCATGGCAAATTGTAAGTCCTGAGGCCAGCTTAGCCAATTTAGAGGGAATGGATGGCTACATTGCACAAGTGTGGACGGGCACATCAAGAGAACCTATTTACTTTAACGGTAAAGAGAAAGAAAGGGTATTTGAAAATGCCTTTTTAGAGTACGGTTCAATGGTTTCCATGACTGCTCCAACCGGAAGAAAGATTTTTTTTCTAACCGATCCGATAGAAGATAGGACGAGATCCTGGGATGATTATAAAGTAAATTATCAGGCTACTTTTACCGCACAGCTATTGTATCCAATGGTTGATAATTATGAAGTAATGCCTTGGCCTAATCGCATTTATAAAGGCAAGTTTAAGGTAGAGGGTGTAGCAGAAAAGCAACCCATTTCGCCTGCTTATGCAACCCAAATGCAGGTAATGGTTAATTCGCTAAATCAAATGCCATTATCTAAAAATAAGCTAAATGGTAGTCATGGTATTGGCGTTTTACTATCAAACTCCATGATGTTTCAGCGTTTTCCAACCCATGCCGGTTACGATGATCCCCAGCTTTCTAATTTTTATGGAATGGCTATTCCCTTACTAAAAAGAGGGATTCCTGTAGAAACGGTTCATATTGAAAACCTGGCGAATAAAAATACATTGAAAGATATTGATGTGTTGATTATGAGCTATGCAAATATGAAACCGCTATCTGCCGATTACCACAACGAACTGGCTAAGTGGGTTAAAAATGGAGGAACACTTTTATATTATGGAAGAGATAATGATCCGTTTCAAAACGTAAAAGAATGGTGGAACACCAATGGAAATACTTACAAAGCACCATCAGAACATTTATTTAAGCAATTGGGTATTAATGTAGCCGATGGAGTTACAGATTATCAGGTTGGAAAAGGGAAAGTATTTTTAGTTAGAAAAGATCCTAAAGAACTGGTGATGCAAGCCAATGGTGATGTAGAGTTTTTAGCCACGGTTAAAAAAGCTTATGAGAAAAATTCAAAAGAACTAATCACCAAAAATAATTTTGTATTAGAGCGTGGACCATTTACCATTGCTGCGGTTTTAAATGAATTAAGCGAAGAACCGCTTACCTTAAATGGGCAGTTTATAGATTTGTTCGACCCTACATTACCTATACTTAATCAAAAAGTTATTCAGCCAGGCACGCAGGCATACCTTTATGATATTAATCGTGCCGTAAATAAAAATAAACCACAAATATTGGCTGCGGCATCACGAGTAACTGATGAAATAATTACTAAAAAACAATATTCGTTTATAGCAAAAAGTCCTGCAAGAACCAATAACATGATGCGGATTTTATTAACAGCTAAACCATCGAAAATTACTGCAAAAACCGGAGGTAAAGAATTAATACTCACTCAAAATGTTTGGGATGAAAAATCTAAAACCTTATTACTAGGCTTTGAAAATTACAGCGAAGGTGTAGAGGTTAACATCAATCTGTAAAATAAACACACACAAATGAAATTTAAATTAGTTACAACAGTTTTATTCTGCATAGCTGCCAAAGGGTTATTGGCGCAGCAGAAAGATTTGGTAAATTATGTAAATACTTTACAGGGTACCAATTCCAAACACGAATTAACAAGAGGAAACACTTACCCAACAACGGCGCTTCCTTTTGGTATGCATACATGGTCTCCACAAACAGGCAGAAATGGCGATGGTTGGAAATATCAATATTTTAAAGATAAAATCAGAGGCTTTCAACAGGCACATCAATGCAGCTCATGGACTAGAGATTACGCCGTATTTTCTTTTATGCCATTGGTTGATGAACTTATAGTAGATGAAAATAAACGCGAAGCTAAATTTAGCCATGCCAATGAAATTGCTAAACCCAATTATTATAAAGTAAAATTTGATAACGAAATTACAACGGAAATTTCTCCTTCGGAACGGGGTGCACATTTGCGTTTTTCTTATCCTAAGGGCAAAAAGAGCTTTCTGATTTTAGATGGTTATACCCATTTAAGCGGAGTTAAAATTGATGCAAAACAGAACAGAATAACAGGGTATGTAAATAATGGAGAAGGTTTTAAAGAAGGGTGGAAGAGCTATTTTGTTGTTCAGTTCGACCAGCCAATTAAAGCTTTCGGTACTTGGGAAAATAGAAAAAATACGGTTCATCCAGATTCTACCATTGCTGATGGTTTAGGCAAAGGCGCTTATGTTGAGTTTAAAGCTGGAGCAAAAGTTCAAGTTAAAACCGCCTCATCCTACATCAGTTTGGAACAAGCCGAATTAAACTTAAAAACTGAATTAGGAAAAGATAAAACTTTGGAGCAAACTAAAGCAAATGGAGCTGCTGTTTGGAATAAATCTTTAGGTAAAATTTTGGTAGAAGGTGGCTCGCAGGCCGATACAGAAACTTTTTACTCTTGCTTTTTTAGAGCTAGTTTATTCTCCAGGAAGTTTTACGAATTAAATGCCGCTGGCAAACCTTATTACTTTAGTCCTTACGATGGTAAAGTGCACGAGGGTTATATGTTTACCGATACAGGTTTTTGGGATACTTTTAGAGCACAATTTCCGCTTAATACGCTGGTGCAAACCGAAATGCACGGTCGATATGTAAAAGCCATGCTAAACGCTTACGAGCAATGTGGATGGCTACCTTCATGGTCTTTTCCGAGTGAAGCCGGAAGTATGATTGGCAACCATGCTATTTCTTTACTAGCTGATGCCTGGGCTAAAGGAATCAGAACATTTGATCCTAAGCAAGCTTTAGAAGCCTACCTGCACGAGGCTACAAACAAAGGCCCCTGGGGCCCAGCAAATGGCAGAGATGGTTGGAAAGAATATTATCAATTAGGCTATGTTCCATACCCGAAATATAGAGAGGCTACTGCTAAAACTTTAGAGTATGCTTACGATGATTACTGCGCTTATGAACTGGCAAAAATGACTGATAATAAGTATTATATGGATATTTTTGAACGCCAGATGTATAATTACAAAAATGTTTATGATCCTGCTACTAGGTTTATGAGAGGTAGAAATATAAACGGGCAGTGGACTCCAAATTTTGATCCAATTGAGTGGGGTGGCGCATTTACTGAAGGAAATGCTTGGCATTGGCAATGGTCGGTTTTTCAAGATACTAAAGGCCTAATAAATTTAATGGGTGGTAATGAGCACTTCACGGCTAAATTAGATTCTGTTTTTAGTGAACCAAACAAGGTAAATGTTGGTAGTTATGGAGGCATGATCCATGAAATGACCGAAATGGTTATGGCAAATATGGGGCAATATGCACACGGAAACCAACCAATACAGCACATGGTTTATTTATACAATTATGCCAATCAGCCTTGGAAAGCACAATTTCACGCCCGTGAGGTAATGAGTAAATTATACGATGCTACAGAAAATGGTTACCCTGGCGATGAAGATCAAGGGCAAACATCATCATGGTATGTACTAAGTGCCCTGGGTTTTTATAGTGTAACACCAGGTACAGCCGAATACGTTATTGGCAGTCCGATGTTTAAAAAAACGACTATTAACCTCGAAAACGGCAAACAGTTTATTATTGATGCCGCTGGAAACAGCGCTTCAAACGTATATATTAAATCGGCAGCATTAAACGGAAATATTTACACACGAAACTTTTTAACCCATCAGGATATTTTAAAAGGTGGGGTATTAAAACTTGAAATGGACAATAAACCGGCATTAAATAGAGGTTTGCAAGAAAGTGATAAACCGTTTTCGCTAAGTAAGTAATGAGCATAAGCTATGCAAAAAAATGTACAGGAGAACATAATCGCCATGGGGTGGTTAAATATCCAAAAGTTTTTATAATTTCATAAATCGTTTTACCACTTTAAGGCAAAAACATAACCAATTGTATAACAGCGACCTGTAAAACGGGATTTGTTGAATAAAAAATGATGTTTTAAAGCCAAACAAGTAAAAACTAAGAATATTAATTGCTAAAGTTAGCAGCGTTTGTTTTTTTAATGAAAGAAGATAGTATAACAATGAAATTAAAGCCTGTAGCATTAGGTGTAGATATAGGCGGTTCTCATATAACAACAGGAATTGTAGATATAGATGGTAAAAATTTGGTTGAAGGTTCAATAAAAAGAGAATTTATCGATTCAAATGGAACCGCAGAAAGTATTTTAGTAGGATGGTGCAAGGTAATTGAGGACTCCTTTAATGGATACGAAACCGCTGAGAAAACAGTTGGAATAGCAATGCCAGGTCCTTTTAATTACGAAAAGGGGATTTCATTAATTAAAGATCAGGATAAATTTAGGGCACTTTACGGCGTAAACGTTAAGGAAGAATTAGCGAGCCGTTTAAATATTCCTTCAGATAATATCCATTTTATAAATGATGCAGCAGGCTTTTTGCAGGGCGAAGTTTTTGCAGGAGCAGCCAAAGGAAACGCTAGTGTAATGGGCTTAACTTTAGGAACAGGATTGGGTTCAGCGTTTTGCCTCGATTATAAAGCAACCGATGCCGCGTTATGGAATTCGGAATTTTTAAATGGCATTGCCGAAGATTATTTATCAACAGGATGGTTTGTTAAACGCTACAATCAGCTTACTAATAAAACCATTTCTGGCGTAAAAGAATTGGTTGGCCTTATCGCTACAGATCATACCGCAACGCGTATTTTTATGGAATTTGGTAATAACTTGGCTAAGTTTTTAATTCCAATAATTCAGAAATATAAAATTGAGGTTGTCATTTTTGGAGGAAATATTACGCAGGCTTTCAATGAGTTTTCTCCAGAGTTGATTGCTACTTTAAAAGGAAACCAAATAAATACAGCGATTAAAATTTCCGAACTAAAAGAAAATGCAGCCCTAATTGGTGCCGCCAGTTGTGGCAATTTAAGTTTACTAAAAAGCAACGCTTAATATTAATATCATCCTAAAATTAATTAAATGAAAAAAGTATTTTTATTAAACATTTTAGCCCTGTTAATTATTCCATTTGCTAAATTAAATGCGCAGGAAACGATTAAAAAGAACGGCTATACCTTAACTTTTGAAAGTAATTTTGATGCCCTTAACCCTCAGTTAAAGAAAAGATTAATTGAAACTTTTTTTACGGTATATCCAAAATTAGCAAAAGAGTACAATCCTAAAACGCTTAAAACCGTTACTTTTTTTGTAGATACAGCTTACAAAGGCGTTGCTGCCACAAGTGATGGGAAAGTTACCTACAGCTCTATGTGGATGATTAAACACCCTGAAGATATTGATGTGGTAACACATGAGGTAATGCATATTGTGCAAAATTATGGCAATAGCGTTGGCCCGGGTTGGTTAACAGAAGGAATTGCAGATTATGCTCGCTATAAATTTGGAGTAGATAACGCAGGTGCAAAATGGACCTTGCCTGATTTGAAACCTGAACATACCTACAAAAATAGCTACCGCATTACGGCAAGATTTTTTGCCTGGATAGAGAAAAATGTAAAGCCAAGAACCATAAAAGCGGTTGATGAATCCTTAAGAGATCATACCTATACAGCAGAAATATGGACCAAATTGACTGGTAAAGATTTAGATACACTTTGGGCAGATTATATTAAAAACCCTACCTTATAGCCGAGGCGCAAATAGCGCAACAACAAATAAAACCGAAAATAAAATGAAAAAATTGTTTATCGCCTTACTTAGTTTTGCAGCCTCAACCAGCTTTGCGCAAAACGTTGGCAAAATTACCGATCCTGTTGAATGGATTAACCCTTTAATGGGCTCGCAATCCAAACCCTATCTTTCAAATGGAAATACTTACCCCGCAATTGGTTTGCCTTGGGGAATGAATATGTGGACACCCCAAACCGGTAAAATGGGCGATGGGTGGGCTTATACTTACGACGCTGATAAAATCCGTGGATTTAAGCAAACACATCAGCCATCACCATGGATGAATGATTACGGCGCTTTTGCCATTATGCCAGGAACAGGAAAACTTAAGTTTACAGATGATGAACGTGCAAGTTGGTTTAGCCATAAGGCAGAAACTTCTAAACCTTATTATTATAGCGTTTACCTGGCCGATGCTGATGTAACAACAGAAATTACACCAACAGAAAGAGCCGCACAATTTAGATTTACTTTTCCTAAAACGGATAGTTCTTTTGTAGTTGTTGATGCTCAGAACAAAGGTTCATACATTAAAATTTTCCCTAAAGAGCGTAAAATTATAGGTTATACCACAAAATATGCCAGTGACCCGCTACCTAAAAACTTTAAAAACTACTTTGTAATTTACTTTGATAAAGATTTTACCCTGGCTAAAACCTGGAGCGGTAAAAAATTAAATAATAACGATTTAGAACTAGAAAGCGATCATAGCGGAGCCGTTATTGGCTTTAAAACCGTTAAAGGTGAAAAAGTTTCTGCTAAAGTTGCATCATCATTTATCAGTTTTGAACAAGCAGAATTAAACTTAAAAAGAGAATTAGCAGGTGATGGCTTCGATGCAACAAAAGCTAAAGCCAAAGCAACGTGGAACAAAGCATTAAGCCGCATTTCTGTTGAAGGTGGAACAATTGATCAGATGCGTACTTTTTATTCGTGCTTGTACCGTACTCTATTCTTCCCAAATAAACTTTATGAATTGAATGCTAAAAATGAAATTGTACACTGGAGTCCATACACAGGCGAAATTAAACCTGGTTATATGTTTGCCGGTACAGGTTTCTGGGATACTTTTAGAGCACTTTATCCTTTTTTAAACTTAGTTTATCCTTCTATTAATAAAGAAATGCAGCAGGGTTTAATTAACGATTACAAAGAGGGTGGATGGTTGCCAGAATGGAGTAGCCCAGGTTATGCCAACATTATGGTGGGTAATAACTCAGCCTCTGTAGTTTCTGATGCTTACATTAAAGGCCTACGTGGATACGATATTCAAACCCTGTGGGAAGCTTTAAAACATGGTGCAAATAATGAAGGACCAATGGAAGCTGTTGGCCGTGATGGTGTTAAATATTACAACGAATTGGGTTATGTACCTTTTGATGTAAAGAAAAACGAAAATGCCGCTAAAACTTTAGAATATTCTTATGATGATTTCACAATTTATCAACTCGGTAGAGCTTTAGGTAAGCCAGCTTCAGAAATTGATATCTACAAGAAAAGAGCCATGAACTACAAAAACCTTTTCGATCCATCATCAGGATTAATGAGAGGAAAAAATCAAGATGGTACTTTCCAAAGTCCTTTCAGTCCGTTTAAGTGGGGTGGTGCATTTACAGAAGGTAATAGCTGGCATTACACCTGGTCGGTTTTTCAGGATGTTGATGGCTTGGCAAAGTTAATGGGCGGGCACAATAAATTTGTAACCAAACTAGATTCTGTTTTCTCTTTACCTCCAATTTTTGATGAAAGTGCTTACGGTGGCGTAATCCACGAAATCCGTGAAATGCAAATCGCCAATATGGGGCAGTATGCACATGGAAACCAACCAATACAACACATGATTTATTTATACAATTATGGTGGTGCGCCTTATAAAACGCAATATTGGGTTAGAGAAACAATGGATAGAATGTATAAGGCTACACCTGATGGCTATTGCGGTGATGAAGATAACGGACAAACTTCTGCCTGGTATGTGTTTTCTGCAATGGGCTTTTATCCGGTTACGCCAGCAGTAGATCAATATGTTTTAGGAGCGCCATTGTTTAAAAAGGTAACCCTTATTTTAGAAAGTGGTAAAACTGTAGTCATTAATGCACCTGCAAATAGCAATGCCAATCGCTATGTTCAATCATTACAAATGGATGGCAAGCCGTATTCTAAAAACTGGATTAGCCACAGCGGTTTACAAAAAGGAGCGGTATTGAATTTTAATATGACAGCAACACCAAATAAACAAAGAGGTTCTAATCCTGCAGATTTCCCTTATTCTTTATCAACAGAGAAATAATAAAGATTATAAAAGCGAAAAGTCCTGATGAAAATCGGGACTTTTTTTGTGACTAAATTTTTGACTAAAAAGAAATGGGGATTCCACTATTGCAGAATCCCCATCATCTAAATTAACGCTCTCATATACATAAACGCCATAATTAGGAATTATTGTACAAGGGTTAAAATTTTTTTAATTATTTTTCAATTAGGTTACATGGAAAATTCTTTTCCTATTTTTACTTTATGGGAGTTATAGATCAAAATCAGCAGGATGCAGAAAAATTACTGGCAGCAAAAGAAGCCGTAAACTATGTTAAAGATGGCGATGTGGTTGGCCTGGGTACAGGCACTACAACAACTTTTGCCATTAAAGAGCTAGGAAAAAGGGTGGCTGAAGGCTTAAAAATTACTGCCGCCTCAAGCTCCATTAGATCAGAAGAACTTGCTAAATCTTTAGACATAGAAATCCTCGAACTAGGAACTTTATCTTCTATCGACATTAGCATTGATGGTGCAGATGAGTTTACTAATTCGCTTAATTTGATCAAAGGAGGAGGAGGAGCTTTATTCAGAGAGAAAATTATCGCTTCGCTGAGTAAAAACTCAATTATCATCACAGATACTTCCAAGCTAGTTGAAAAATTAGGCGCTTTTACGGTTCCTGTTGAAGTTTTTCCGTTGGCATTTCAATATGTTTTCAATCAGTTAATAAAATTGGGAGGAAAAGGTATTTTAAGACAAAAAGACGGTAAAACTTTTATAACTGATAATAACAATTATATCATCGATGTAGATTTTGGATTAATTGATACGCCTGAAAAACTAGCAACAGATTTAAATCAAATTACGGGTTTGCTTGCACATGGTTTATTTATCGGGCTAACCTCAAAAGTAATTATGGCAAAGGGTACAGAGATTATCAGCTTTGATAAAAATTAAACAATTACTTGCTTTGCAAAAACGGACATTTCACCGATATTTCTCCCCATTTTAAAAAAAACGAAATATTTTAACCGCTATTTTAATTCTATTTACCGATAATTTATGTTCGTTTAAAGAAAACCCATAGACTGGTGTTCATCTGCGCTATACATTTGAATAAAAAAACAAAGTCATGGAAACTTCAATCAAAAAAAACTTCGCAGATAAACAATTGGGTTCAGGTGTTATAATCTTAGTTATTGGAGCCGTATTTTTACTTAGAAACATCGGCTTAGATATTCCACACTGGATATTTAGCTGGCATACAATTTTGTTAGGTATTGGATTGTGGATGGGTTATCGTAAAAATTATCAAGGCAGTAGCTGGCTTGCATTAACCATTATTGGAGCCGTTTTTACCTTAAACGACATCACGATTTTTGATTTCGCCTTATCTAAAATTACAACTGCAATTATTTTAATTGGATTAGGATTATACGTGATTTTAAAACCTAAAAGGAATAAAAACTTTGAAGATTATTTCAAAAATACAAATCAAGGTACGACCGAAATTAAAAGCTAAAATCCTCAACTCTATCATATAACCGAAAAGGGACAACTTTTAAATTGTCCCTTTTTTTGTGAATTATAATGTAAAAAGAATAAACGGTTTCAGAAAATCTGTAAAAAGAAACGGGGACGTCGCCGAAGCAGCATCCCCGTCATCTAAATTAACGCTCTCGGTAATATAAACGCTCAATTTTAAAATTATTGTATGGTGGTATATTTTTTTTCAAAAACATTAATATTTTGAGAGAACAAGTACGCCTGGGCCATCGCTAAACAAACTTTAATAAAATTACTATCCTTTCCGATTACGCCCAGGCATAGCAGCATTTCGCAGGATAGCTCATTATAATTCTTATACTTAATTTTGTTTACGAATAACCAAAGGAATATGCAGCGGGCGTAGGGATTGTGAAGTAGGCTAAGCCTCATATTACTGCTTAAAGAATTGTAATGTTGCTATTCAAGAAAAGATGCAAGCCTTGACTTTTGGGTACCTTTTTGTTAAGAAAAAGGTACGAAGCCCGTCTGGCAAGACAATTCTTTTATCCGCTGGCTCCGGTGCTTCTCTTCTTTTGTCACCAAAAGAAACAAATTGTCGGCTTGCAATTTTTTATTTAAGGTAGTGGGTAGGCCTGTGGTTTAGATTTGTTAGTGGTTTAAGAAACAAAAACTAAAAGATTAGTTTATTTTAATCTGATTCAGAATCAAATATTATTAACTTTGATATATTGTACTTAACCAAACAATACATTCTGAATACATGAAAAAAAGTATTTTATTCTTAGTGGCCTTATTTTTATTTACAACATCGGCCTTTTCGCAAAATGTTATAAACCTGTTTAACAGTGCCAATAATTTTTTTGCCTTGATGCAGGAAGGCAAGTTTCCTGAAGCACATAATTACTTTGATGAGAGTATAAAAACCAAAATTACCCAAGAGGTTTTGCAAAAACTTTGGACGGATTTAAATGCGAAATTAGGTAAGGCTGATACTTTTGATGCGATTCAAAGTAAAGTACAAGGCGAATTTTTTGCTGTAACCGTTGAAGGTAAATTTGAAAATGGAAACCAAAACTTTATCCTGGGCTTTAATAAAGCTGAAAAAATTGTGGGCTTATTTTTAGCCCCGCCTCAAAATGCAAATGCTTATTTAAAACCAGCTTACGCTGATACCAATCTTTATGCAGAGAAATCGGTTTACTTAAGCACGCCCGGTCATCAGCTTGCGGCAATAATTACAACCCCTAAAAATGTTAAAAATTTCCCTGTAGTTGTTTTCGTTCATGGCTCGGGCCCTGGCGATATGGATGCAACTGTAGGTCCAAATAAACCTTTTAAAGATATGGCTGCCGGACTTGCAGCTAAAGGCATCGCATCTGTTAGATATGTAAAGCGAACTTTGGTTTACCCAAATGATTTTGCAAAGGTTTTTACCGTAAAAGAAGAGGTTTTAGATGATGCTGCTGCAGCAATTGCAATGGCAAAAACGGTTGCTGGAGCCGATCAAAAAAATATCTACCTATTTGGGCTCAGTTTAGGCGGTATGTTAGCACCAAGAATTGCAACTACTTCGCCAGATTTAGCTGGAATTATTTTAGCCGCCGCACCTGCACGTAAAATGACTGATGTTGTTCTGGATCAGAATAAATATATGTTCGAACTTTCTAAAGATACAACTGAAGCGAACAGAAAAAGTTTAGCCGATGCTATTGTTCAAATCGGAAAAACTAGAATTACGCAGCTTGGCGCTATCAAGCCCGATTCTCTTATTTTAGGTTTGCCTGCAGCATATTGGTCTGATTTAAATATTTACGATCAGGTTGGTTCTGCAAAAAAACTTTCTAAAACAAGAATATTTATTGTTCAGGGTGGAAACGATTTTCAAGTGGGGCAAACAGATTATAATTTATGGAATGATGCGCTTGGAAAAAAGAAAAATGCAAAACTTAAATTCTATCCTGAGCTTAATCATTTATTGAGTCCGCAGACTGAAAAAGGTTCCACGGCTCAATATCAAGTTCCTGTTAGTGTATCTGAAACCTTAATTAATGATATTGCCGCTTGGATTAAAACAAAATAATATTTATATAACCTTTTAATAGAAGCCGTTGAACATTGTTTAACGGCTTTTTTTGTGCTGATAACTTTGCGAGTTAATTTTAATATAAAAGGCCAAAGCACATACTCATTTGCGAATTGAATAAATTATAGCAAACAAATAATCTGTTTTGCAGGTTAAAAAGTATATGGCAAAAGAAAAAATAACATTAAAAGGAATTTGGGGTATTTTAAAAGCTGCTTTTACAGGTTTTAGCGATCATAAAGTAACAAAGCTTAGTGGCTCACTTGCCTATTATACAGTTTTTTCAATGGCACCTTTATTAGTTGTAATAATTTCTCTTTGTGCCATTTTTCTAGGTCAGGAGGCTGCAGAAGGACAAATTTACGGTCAGCTTGATGGATTTTTAGGGAAAGATACGGCCTTACAATTACAACAAATCATTAGAAAAGCTTCTTTAAGTGGTAAAGGAAATATTGCCTTTATCATTGGGTTGGTTACCTTGCTGGTAGGAGCAACCACTATATTTGGCGATATTCAGGATTCTATTAATACCATTTGGGGTTTGAAACCAAAGCCTAAACGTGGTTGGTTGAAAATGCTCCAAAACCGATTTTTATCTTTTTCAGTAATTATCAGTCTGGGCTTTTTATTACTGGTCTCATTAGCAGTTACTGCAGTTTTAGATGCTTTTAGCAAAAACTTACAAGCCCGCTATGAAGATGTTTCTGTTGTACTTTTTTATGTGTTAAACCAAGTGGTTACGCTTGCTGTTGTTTCTTTAATTTTTGGTGTTATTTTTAAGGTACTTCCTGATGCCATTATCAAGTGGAAAGATGTTTTTGCAGGTGCTGTAGTTACCGCAGTTTTATTTATGATTGGTAAGTTTGGTATTTCCCTTTATATTGGCAAAAGTAATGTGGGTAGCACTTACGGTGCAGCCGGATCGTTGGTTATCGTTTTACTTTGGACGTATTACTCTTCAATAATTCTTTACTTTGGAGCAGAGTTTACCAAAGCCTATGCTGTAGCTTATGGTTCAGAAATCCACCCGGCTCATTACGCCGTTACCACAAAAGAAGTTGAAGTTGAAACTGGCAATAATTCTATTCAGGATAATCACCCAGGCATTGAGAAATAAATTATTCTCCCCAAGCGGTAATTATTAAATTTCTCGATCCACCATAATTTCTGTGTTCGCAGAGGTAAATGCCCTGCCATATGCCTAAAGCAAGTTTACCGTTTCTTATTGGAATGGTAACAGAATTGCCCAGCAACGCCGCTTTTAAATGTGCCGGCATATCGTCAGATCCTTCATAATCATGTTCATAATCAGGATCGTTTTCTGGAACAGCCTTATTAAAAAACATTTCAAAATCGATCCTTACGGTTGGGTCAGCATTTTCATTAATGGTAAGCGAGGCTGAAGTATGCTGAATAAAAACTTGGCAGATACCGATTTTTAGGTCAGAAATTTGCGGTAAAACATTTTCTACTTCTTTGGTAATTAAGTGGAAACCTCTGCGTTTCTCATTTAGACTTAAAGCTTGTTGGTACATTTTCATCTATTTTCCTCCTGCGCAAATTCACTTGGCGTTTTGCCAAAATACTTTTTAAATTCTAAACTAAAATATTTTCGATCATTAAAGCCAACGCTGTATGCAATTTCAGAAATGTTGCCTTGATTAAGTTTAAGCAATTGAGCAGCCTTTTTTAAGCGAATGGATTTTATAAAATCATTTACTGAAAAATCAGTAAGTGCCCTGATTTTTTTGTATAAAACGGGTTGGCTCATACCAATTTCTGTAGCTAAGGTAGGCACATCAAAATCAGGATCGGTGATGCGATCTTCTATAATTGAAATAATTTTATTTAAAAAATTCTCTTCAGTAGTATTAATAATCAGGTTTTTAGGCTCTAGCTTAACCACATGTGCAAATTTCTTCTTTATGGTTTCTCTGGCGCTTAAAAGGTTAGTAATGTTAAGCTCTAAAATCCTTAAATTAAAAGGTTTCATAATGTAAGCATCTGCACCGTTTTCAAAGCCATTAATTTGATGCACATAAGCCGATCTTGCCGTTAATAATATAACAGGAATGTGGCTCGTTCTTTCATCTGTTTTTAATCTTCTGCACAGTTCAAGGCCATCCATATTTGGCATCATTACATCACTGATAATCAAATCGGGGATGTTTTCTGTAGCATTTTCCCAACCTTTTAAGCCATCTTCACTTTCATAAACGGTATAACTATCGTTTAGGGAGTTTTTAATAAAATTTCTAACCTCCGCATTGTCTTCAACTAATAAAATGCTGTAATTCTTCTTTTCAACTGTTTTAATAGAGGGTTCTTCGGGTAAATGAGTGGTGCTTTCAATTTCAGGAGTTTTTACCTTATAGTTTGCAGCATCATCATAATAAAGGTAATCTTCCATAAAATCTGAAGATTTAAAATGATCTTTACCAGTTTTTAAACAAATGGTGAAGCAAGTAAAACCTGGCTCATTATTTTGTTGTGGCTTACTTTCAAAGGAAATATTGCCTTTATGAAGTTCTGTAATGCTTTTAGAAAAAGATAAGCCTAAGCCTGTTCCAATGTTTTCATTAGGATTAGCTTGATAGAAATTATTAAATAAATTAGCCTGATTTTCTAGCGGAATTCCTTTTCCATTATCACAAATTTGAATGTTTACATCGTTTTTATCCAAACTGATTTTGAGGCTGATTTTGCCACCCTTTAGCGTAAATTTAAAAGCATTTGAAAGGATATTGAAAAATACTTTTTCCAGTTGAATTTTGTCGAAATAAATTTTTATCTCCTCACTTTCAGTTTCAAAAGTATAGCTAATATTATTGCTGAGAGCCATATTTTGGAAAGCGAGAAAAATCTCCTTACAAAACTTAACTAAATTACCTGGACTTACCTGTAAAGTCATTTTTCCGCTTTCGGCCTTTCTAAAATCCAATAATTCAGTAACAAGATTCATTAATCTATCAGCATTGTTTTTAATTGGCTGTAATTGTTTAGCTAGCTGCGGATTATACTGGTTCTGCTCAATAATGTTATCTAGTGGCCCAACAATTAAAGTTAATGGCGTTCTAATTTCGTGAGAAATATTAGTGAAAAATTCTAGTTTATGCTCGTTAATTTCTTTTTCCTTTTTTAGTACCGCCCGAATCAATAAATAGCGTACACCTAAAATTAGAATGCCTGCAACAATACCAAAATAAATTAAATAGGCCCACCAAGTTTTATAAAATGGAGGGAGAATCTTTATACTGATTTCTGTTGGCTTTTCAGCCCAAAAACCATCGTTATTGCTTCCTTTAACTAATAATTTGTAATCGCCAGGCGATAAATTGGTATAACTGGCTGTTGGTGTATTTACGTAATTCCAATTTTTTTCAAAGCCAATTAATTTATAGGCATAAGTGTTTTTGTCGGATTTAATAAAATTTAGAACCGTAAAATCAACCGAAAATACATTTTGATCAGATTTGAAAGTTATGTTATTCAGGTTACTAATATTGGTTTTTAACAAACCATCTTCTGCATTTAGTTTTACAGGTTTATTAAACAATTTAAGCTCTGTGAATATTGCACTTCTGGCAACTTTATTTTCTTTTATCTCCTTAGGGAAAAAGCTCACAAAACCACTTAAACCACCAAAAAAGAATTCTCCATTACTATCTTTTAATATCGATTTGTAATTAAACTCATTTCCTGGTAAGCCATCCTTAATATTAAAGGTTTTAAAAGATTTTAATGCCGGATTGTATTTGCATAGCCCATTATCCGTGCTAATCCAAAAATTGTGGGCGTCATCTTCCAGTATTCCTACAATATTATTGCTTGGTAAACCATCTTTTTCTGTAATTACTCCAACTTTACGATTTTTGGCATCTAATTTATAAATCCCACTGCGTAGTGTGCCGAGCCAAATAAACCCTTGCTTATCTTCAGTAATACAGCTAATATTGCTATAGGGTAGCGAGCTAAAATGGGCAGAGTTTCCTTGCAAAATGTATAAACCTGAATTGGTAGCAACGAAAAGCCTTCGCCTTGAATCTTCAAAAATATAAAAGACGGCATCAGATAACCCATTAATTTTTTTTCTGAAAAATTTGCCTGTTTTGGTATCAAATAAATTTAAACCATTGCTTGTCCCAATCCAAAAACGATCATAACTATCTTCAAAAATACTCGATATTTCTGCGTCAGAGCTAATACTAAAGGCATCATTTGGTTTGTTTGTAAACCGAATAAAGTTATTGCTTTCCGGAACATACAGGTTAAGTCCGCCCAGGTGTGTGCCTACCCAAATTCTATTCTTTTTATCTTTAAAAACTGATTTAACAAGGTTAGAACTTAAGCTTTTAGGGTTGTTAGGATTATATTTATAGTGGGTATATGTGTTTTTGTTACGGTCAAAATAATTCAAACCCTCACCTTCAGTTCCAATCCATAGGTTATGGTTTGTATCTTCAGTAATGGAACTTATAACATTACTGCTAAGGCCATTTTTAGCACTTTTATATATTTTAAACGGTGTATAATTTGGGTAAATCATATTAATACCGCCATAATAGGTGCCAACCCAAATAATGCCCTGTCTATCCTGAAAAATATCATAAACAGAATTCTGACTTAGGCTGCCCTTATTATCGGGTTCGTTTTGTAAAATACTGAAAGTTTTTGTTTGCGGGTTATAAATGCTAATCCCATGTAAAGTACCAATCCAGAGTTTCCCTTCTTCATCCAAAAGTATTTTTCTGATGTTGTTACTGCTTATTCCGTTCACATTTAAACTTGAATATTTAAACGTAGTAAAAACTCCGGTTTGCAAATCCAACTTATTTAAGCCAGTTTGTTTAGTGCCTATCCAAAGGTTATTTTCCTTATCCTCAACAATACTGGTTACATGGTTATCGTTTACCAGGTTAATTTGATCGCTAAATGTTTTAAAATATTGATAGCTCGTTTTGCCGTTTTTTATTTTGATTTTCACCAAGCCCATACCCGTTCCAATCCAAATATTGCCATCATGATCTTGAGCAATGGCAAAAACTTCATTGTTAGATTTTTCTGAAGTTAAAAAATGCTGAAAATGATACTTAGCCTTATTAATTAATAGATTTAGACCATTACCGGTACCAATCCAGATTCTATTTTCACGATCTTCAAAAAGGCAGTTTATTTTTGAGCTCGATAAGCTTTGAGGCTTTTTTTTATCACGAATAATGTGGTCGAAATTATCCTGTTCCTCATTGTACTTATTTATTCCCCACGGAGAACCAATCCATAAGGAGCCATCCTTAGCAGACAGAATAGAAGATAAAGATTCAGAATTAATTAAGCTTGAAGGATCATTATCATCATGTTTATAAATTTTGAAACTTCTGGAATCGTACTTATTTAAGCCGAAACGTGTACCGAACCACAAAAAACCTCTCGCATCTTGAGTAATAGAAAGTACAGAACTCTGCGAAAGCCCATGCTCAACATTTAAGTGTTTAAAGGCACTATTGTTTTGTGCAAAAATAGCAAAAGAATGAAACAACAGTAAAATTGTAAATAGGTGTTTCGTGTTAAAACATTGCATGGGATGATTAATGTTTAGGGCAATAAAAATACGATAAAGTTTCAATTTCGGTTAGAAAGAGCTTCGCTAATATCAAGCAAAGAAATTGTTTTATAAAAAATGTGCGATAATTTATTTCGATCGAAATATAGCCCTTTAAGTATTAATGAAGAGTAAAAGATAAGATTTTACCCCTATTTGTTATGGATTTTACCCCCTCTGCCTTAAAATAAACCAACAAATTTGGAATAGTTAATATTCTAAAAAATGCTTGATGAGAAGCTTAAAGAATCACTAACTCCAGTTTAAGTCAATTTTTAGCTTAAACACTTTTATAATGTTTTTCCTTACTAACCAATTTAATAAAACAATATAAAACCAAACAAGATGGATAAACTTTACAATGATTTCCAATTAAAACATAATTGGCGCATTTGTGGCAGCAGTCTGCTTAAACTATTTGCCCTATTTATGTTCATTAACCTTATGGCAATTACTGCCTTTGGTCAATCTATTAAAATTTCAGGTACCGTAAAAGATGCATCAGGCGGGCCACTACCAGGTGTAAGTGTTACTGTTAAAGGCACTTCTACAGCAGTGGTAACCGGGGGCGATGGTAAATACACTATTGCTGTACCATCCGCCCAAAATAGATTAGTATTTAGCTACATCGGTTACGATATTAAAGAAATAGCTGCTGGTAACTCCACAACATTAAACATTGTTTTGCAAGAGCAAAATAACAGCTTAAACGATGTTGTTGTAGTTGGTTATGGTGTACAAAAAAAGGTTAATGTTATCGGGTCTGTATCTACAATTGATGCAAAAGCAATTGAAAATAGACCTGTAACCAATTTATCATCTTCTTTAAGCGGTTTAAGCTCTGGTGTATTTGTTCGTCAAACTTCAGGCAAGCCTGGTTCTGATGGGGCCACAATAAGGATTAGAGGTACAGGAACATTAAATAGTAACAATGCGCTGGTAGTTGTTGATGGGATTATTGGATCAATGGATGCCGTAAATCCAAATGATGTAGAAAGTGTATCTGTATTAAAAGATGCTGCTGCTGGTTCTATTTATGGTTCCTTAGCGGCAAATGGTGTAATATTAATTACCACTAAAAAAGGAAATTCAGGAAAGGTAGCAATAACTTATAGTGGTTTGGCATCAATTGCACGACCAGCAAATTTGCCAACTTTTGTTTCAGATTATATTACACACATGAATTTGGTTAATGAGGGTTACCGCAATTTAGGGCAAAATCCTATCTATACAGATGCTACCATTGCACAATGGGCGGCGGCAAACGCTAATCCTGATGGACTTACACCACAAGGTGTACCAAATTATATTGCTTATCCTAATACCAATTGGGGTGATGTAATTTTTGAAAACAATGTAGTACAGCAACATAATATCTCTTTAAACGGAGGTTCAGAAAATACAAAGTATTTGTTATCAGCTATGTATTTAAACAATCCGGGTACTATGGCTAATACAGGTTCTGATAAATACAGTTTGCGTATTAACCTTGAATCTAAAGTGGCTAAATTTTTAACGGTAGGAACACAAACTTTTGCTTCATTGCAAACAGTTGGTTTAGCAAATACCGATAATGCTTTTAATTTTTTACGTCAAACTACGCCAGGTGTATATCCAGTTTGGGATGGTAAATATGGTTTTCCAGCTGCGGCAGAAGAATCATCGACCGCAAATAACATATCTTCTTATTTATACAGCACAGGTGGTGATGATAGGGAAACACGAATTAATACAACCGTTTTTGCAAGATTTGATATTTTAAAAGGCTTAAATTTTGAAACCAGATTTAACTATCAAACCCGCCAGGAAGAGTTTAATACACATAGCATTACCAATGAGCGCTGGAACTTTGCCACCAATACTTTAAAAACTGCTAAAACCACTCCTGATCAGCTAAGTACAAGCTATGGTTTTAACAAAAACTATGGTATGACCATTGATAATATTTTAAAATACAATACAACGATAGCTAAAGACCATGAAATTAGCGCATTGGCGGGTTACAATCAATATTATTACAACTATTACAATTTTGGAGCAACTAAAAAAGGTTTAATTGATGAAACCATAACAACTCTTAATTCAGCAACCGCTGTAACATCGGCATCAGGTGGGGAGTATGATTATGCAATGCGATCTGTTTTCGGACGTTTAAATTATGCTTATAAAAGTAAATACCTTTTAGAAGGTGTATTTAGATACGATGGATCTTCAAAATTTGCTGAAAGCCGTCGTTGGGGCTTTTTCCCTGCATTCTCTGCAGGATGGCGTATCTCTCAAGAATCTTTTATGAGTGGATTAAATGATTATATCGGCAACCTAAAGCTTCGTGCATCATGGGGTAAAACAGGTAATAATGTAATGAATCCTGACCCATCTTTAGGTAACTATGATTATCAGGCACTTTATGCATCAACTAACTATTCTTATAATGGTATTCAATCCAATGGTTTAGTATCAAATAAGTTTGCTAATCCATTTTTAGTTTGGGAAACCACAACAACCAGTAATATTGGTTTAGATGGTAATTTGTTTCATGGCAAAATGAATTTCGAAATTGATTTATACAGAAAATATACCAGCGGAATTTTATTTACTCCAACCATTCCACTAACTACAGGAACGGCTATAGCAGCAACCCAAAATATTGCAGAAGTATCAAACAAAGGTTTAGAAGTTACTGTAGGCTATAATGGTAAACTTGGAGATTTTAAATATGGCGTTTCAGGTAATTTTGCTTATAATTTTAACCGCGTAACTAAATATAAAGGTACTTACCAGGCCGGTTATACAACTGATGCATTAGGCAACAGGGTTTACAAATCTAATTTAGGTAGTGTTTCAAGTGGTGGCACAAACCGCGTTTTAGAGGGACACGAAATTAATGAGTATTACCTTCAAAAGGTTTACAAAGGCGATGGAAATTATTTTACCGATGGTAAAGTAAACATTAATGGTGGGCCGAAAGATGGTATGATTCGTACTCCGGATGATATGGCGTGGTTAAATGCTATGATTGCTGCCGGCTATACTTTTCAACCATCTGGTGGTGTAGGTAAAACCAAAATTTATTATGGTGATTTAATTTATGCAGATAACAATGGCGATGGACTTTATGGTAATGATGGTGATGCGCAGTTTGTAAATAAATCTTCCACACCGAGGTTTAATTACGGTTTCAGCATGAATTTATCTTACAAAAACATCGATATTTCCATGTTATGGTCTGGTAGTGCAGGCATGTGGTATTACTGGAATTCAACAGGCTACAACAATTCAATTGTATCCTTGGGTAATGCGGTAAGTACCTTAATTGCCAACGATCATTATTACTACAATGATGCAAATCCAAACGATCCGGCTAATAATATTACGGCTAAATACCCAAGATTAAAAAATACAACAGATGGACAGAATGCTGGTGTAGCCAGTGATTTCTATTTGTATAACGCTTCTTATTTAAAGTTAAAAAACCTACAGATTGGTTATACGCTGCCAGAAAAAATTTCTAAAAAGGCAGCGATGAGTAGAGCAAGAATTTTTCTATCAGGAGAAAACTTGTTCACCATTACAAACTATCCAGGCTTAGATCCAGAAATTGGATCAGGTGTATCTTATCCAACTATGCGCCAGTATTCTTTAGGTTTAAATGTTACTTTTTAAGAGATTTAAGATGAAAAAGACTTTAATTATAATATTCACAATTGCTGTACTTACAGGTTGTAAAAAAGATTTATTAAATACTACACCGCCATCGCAAATTGCATCTGAAACGATGTGGACCAGTGATAATTTAACCGATCAGGGGATGACCGGGGTTTATGCTACCCTAAGATATGGTATGGCTACAGGAGGGGCTTCTGGTTTAGAACTTTATCAAATGGATTGTTTAGGTTTTACAGGGCAAACTTCGGGTGCAGAATCCTTACTTGCCGGAACAATAACCACTAGTAATTCCTACTTCAGTTCGCATTGGCAAAACCTTTACGAAGGGATTCAACGTGCAAATGATGCATTGAAAAATATTCCTGCAAAATCACCTTCGGTACCAGAGAAAAAAGCCAGATACATTGCTGAGGCTAAATTTTTAAGAGCTTATTTCTATTTACGATTGAACCAGTTGTATAAAGGTGTACCAATTTATTTGGAACCTTTTACTGCAGATCAAGCTACAAAAGGTCGTTCAAGCGAAGCTGAAGTTTGGAGCCAGGTTATCAGTGATCTAACCGCTGCTATTGCCGAGCCAAATCTTCCTGATCGCTACACCAGTGGAAACGGAAATTATGGTCACGCAACTAAAGGTGCTGCTTATGCATTACGCGGTAAAGCTTATATGTATACGCAGAAATGGGATTTAGCCGCTGCCGATTTTCAAAAAGTTAAAGATGCTGGTTACGGCCTATTTGCAAATTACAGCGCACTTTTTAAAACTGCTAATGAGCAATCTAATGAAATGATTTTCTCTATTCAAAATATTGGCGTTACCGGATTTGGCTCAACAACACAGTTTTATTGTGGTACACGCTCTTCATTTGGCTCTTGCTGGAACACTTATCACGTATCGCCAAACCTGGTTGATCTTTATGAAAATGCTGATGGATCTAAATTTAACTGGGATGCCGTTTTACCAGGATATTCGGCACTTTCTGTAGCAGAGCGAGAGGTTTACTTTTTAAGAAATAACCTAACAGCAGCAGAAATTACAGCGGCAACCACTAGAGGTGCAAAAATGAGCCTGTATTTGCCAACAGGAAACGAAGCTCGAATTGCACAAGCTTATGCTAATCGCGATCCGCGTTTAGCTGCAAATGTAATTACACCTTATTCTACTTATGTTGGTGTATTTAACGGTGCCAATGCAATAGTAACTTCAAGATGGCCATACCGTTCTGAAGCAGCAACAAACGGCGATTTACGTACCGATACGCAAAGCTTATTTTATTATTTATACCGTAAATATGTTTATGAAGGTACAACAGAAACCCCTGCCAGAGATTACGGCCCAACCGATTTTGTATTAATTAGATATGCAGATGTGTTACTAATGTGGGCAGAAGCTTTAAACGAACAAGGGTTAACATCTGATGCAATGGCAAAGGTTAACGAAGTTAGAGCAAGAGCTGGTGCAGCATTATTGCAAGATGCAAATAGTTCATTGCCAACATTTGTATCTGGTCAGGTAGATTTAAGAGAACGCATCCGTAATGAAAGAAGAGTGGAATTTCCAAATGAAGGCATCAACTTCTTCGACGAAATGAGATGGAAAAGCTGGAAAGACAAAGTTTTTTATGCTGGTAACGGGGTAAAACAAATTTGGGGTAAAGTGGTGTACGCTTATTCATTTAAAGGCGATTATTTATACAACTGGCCAGTACCAGCGGTAGAAATAGAAAGAAATCCAAACTTGGTGCAAACACCAGGCTGGGTAAATTAAAATTTAGTTTAGTTGGTAAAGGTAAGCCACCATTGGTGGCTACCTTTTATTAAATTTAAAGATTTATTAAGAAAATCTTTTTAACCAAAATTATGCTTAAAAATAAAATTATTCCCCTGTATTGCCTGTTGCTGGCCTTTTCTATAATTACTAAGGCTCAAACTACTGTAAAAAGAAACTGGCTATTTAATGCTCATCAACAGGCATACCCGAAAGGAAATGCGCTGCCTGCGCTTACAAGCTGGCAAGAACAGCAACAAGCAGAAAGCATAAAAGCCATTGCCACTTTGCCAGATAGTTTAAAACAAAAACTCATTCGCAATGCAGAAAATGCCAATAATTACAAGTGGCCATCGTTGCCCGCATCTTTATATTTAGATTATAAATTAACAGGTACAAGGGTAAATTATGAAAATTTGCAAGGCGAACGCAGAAAAATGCTTTCGCAATTGGTTATTGGTGAACTGGTTGATAATAAAGGAAAATACATTCCACAAATTGTAAATGGTTTGTGGCTGGTGCTCGAAGAAAGTACCTGGGTGGCACCTGCGCATATTGTTGTACAAAAGGAAGGCGCTGATTTAGCCAATATTGAAAACCCGTATATTGATTTAAATGCTTCCCGAACTGCCCTAACGGTTGCCAGTATTTATAGCGTACTTGCTCCAAAATTTGCAACTTATTCTAAAGTTGTAAACAGTCGTATTTTGTATGAATTAAACCGCCGCATATTCGATCCGTATTTAAAGTATGATTATTTCTGGTGGATGGGTTTTAAAGGTAATTCGGTTAATAACTGGAACACTTATGTAAATGCTAATAGTTTGCAAGCGGCTTTATTAGTGCTTAAACCTGGCAGTAAATTAGATAGTTTAACGTCTAAACTGCTAAGAAGTACCGATAATTTCATCAATCAATATCCTGAAGATGGCGGTTGTGATGAAGGTCCTTCTTACTGGGACATGGCCGGGGGCAGATTAATTAGATTAATGCTCATTTTAAATCAATCATCAGGCGGTAAACTAGACTGGAGTGATAAAGAACTTTTGCATCGCATTGGTGCCTACACCTATAAAATGCAAATTGCAGGAAACTATAACGTAAACTTTGCCGATGCAAACGCCATTTACACTCAAAACCCTGAAAGTGTTTATGAATACGGTTTAATGTTTAAGGATAAAACCCTAAAAGATTATGCTTCCTTTTTATTTAAGGAACGTAAAAACCAAATTCCAACAGATGATGTAAGCGATTTTTTGGCGAGTGCTGATATTTATAATGATCTAAAAAGTTTGCCTTCAAATGCACCTTATCCGCAATATTCTGTACTGCCAGATTTGCAAGTGTTTAATGCAAGATTAAAAGCTGGAGATACCAAAGGATTGTTTTTTGCCGCAAAAGGTGGCAACAATGCCGAAAGCCATAACCATAATGATATTGGTAATTTTATAGTTTATGCAAGTGGTAAACCCGCTTTAATTGATGCAGGAGTAGGCACTTACACTGCAAAAACCTTTAGTAGCAAACGCTACGAATTATGGAATGTACAATCGCAATGGCATAATTGCCCTACAATAAATGGTGTAAACCAACAAGATGGGAAAGCGTTTGCCGCAAGTGATTTTAAATACAGCAATTCAAATTCTATGGCTTCTGTTTCAATGGATATTGCCAAGGCTTATCCTGCGGCAGCCGAAGTTAAAAAATGGAATAGAAGTATCGTATTAAACAGAGCTAAAAATGAAATTAATTTAGTTGATGATTTTACCCTTAATGCCTATAAAGCGCCAACTGAATTAAATTTTCTTACACCTTATAAAGCTGAACTATCAAAGGGCAAGTTAATACTTAAAGAAGCAGGAATATCTATCAGTTTTGATGCTTCTAATTTTGAAGTAAACATTGATGAAAAGCCAATGGACGATGCCAGAATTATTAAAATTTGGGGCGAAAAACTATATAGAATCCGTTTAATCTCAAAAAACAAAAATACTATAGGTACTTACAAAATCCAGATTCAGGAGAACTAAAACTAGAAAATTTACAGCCAAAAAAAATACATGATACCTAATACTCATTTTTTTTATACTGATATAGCTAATTGGATTGCCGAAAAACCTGAACTTAATAAACACAGTTTAAACTATTTTGCCTTTGAATTTAAAAAGCTAACCAAATGAAAAAGAGTTTAATAGCGAGTATCCTGATTTTAGCCTCGACACAGATAAATGCGCAGCAAAAAAGTTTTGTAAAAATAAATGCAACAGATAAACCCCAAGATGTAATTAATAAAGCAGCCAATATAACGCCATCAGCAAGGCAACTGCGCTGGCAGCAACTGGAACTTACCGCATTTTTCCATTTTGGCATTAACACATTTACCAATAAAGAATGGGGTGATGGAACAGAAGATATTTCAAAATTTAATCCTGAGCAACTTAATGCCGATCAATGGATCAAAACAGTTAAAAATGCCGGCTTTAAACAGGTAATTATTACAGCCAAACACCATGATGGTTTTTGCTTATGGCCATCAAAATATACAGAACACAGCATTAAAAATACGCCCTACAAAAATGGTAAGGGCGATATTGTAAAAGAAGTTGCCGCGGCTTGTCGAAAATATAATATTGGCTTTGGAGTATACCTTTCTCCTTGGGATAGAAACAACGCATCTTACGGAACTGAAGCTTATAATGACTATTTCGTAAATCAGTTAACAGAATTGCTTAGTGAATACGGAAAAGTAGATGAAGTTTGGTTTGATGGCGCTAATGGCGAGGGGCCAAATGGTAAAAAACAAGTTTATGACTTCGATCGCTGGTACAGTTTAATCCGTAAGCTACAGCCACAAGCGGTAATTGCTGTACAAGGACCAGATGTGCGTTGGGTGGGCACTGAAACAGGTGTTGGTAGAGAAACCGAATGGAGTGTTTTGCCAGTTGGCGAATTAAGTCAGGAAAAAATTGCCTCTACCTCCCAAAAGGATGTAAACGTTATTCCTGGTGTTTTAGGAAGCTATAAAGATCAGGATAGGGGTAGCAGACCCCAATTAGCAAATGCAGCGGGTTTAGTTTGGTACCCTGCCGAAACGGATGTAAGTATAAGACCGGGTTGGTTTTATCACAGTGCAGAAGATGGTAAAGTTAAAACGCCAAAGCAACTGATGGATATTTATTTTACTTCGGTGGGGAGAAACGGTGTTTTATTGCTAAATATTCCGCCCAATACCAATGGCTTAATTGCAGATGCTGATGTGAAAAATCTGTTAGGGTTTGCCGAGCTTATGAAAAAAACTTTCGGTAATAACCTGGCAAAAAATGCTAAAATAACATCATCTAATGTTAAAGGCGCAAATAACCTTTTTGATGGTAAAATGGAAACATTTGCAACTACTACCGGAAAAGATACCACAGCAGTAATCCAATTCGAATTAACCAAAACTCAAACCTTCGATATTATAACTTTACAGGAAAATATAGCTGTAGGCCAAAGAATTGAAAAATTTTCTGCCGAATATTTGGACGGGGAAATTTGGAAAACTTTTGCTGTTGGAACCACAGTAGGCTATAAACGATTAATCAGTTTTAAACAAATTACAACAAATAAAATAAGGTTTAACATTCAGTCATCACGGCTAAACCCAACATTGGCTGAGTTTGGAATTTATAAACAGTCAACGCCTTAAAAAACACGAATACACATACATGAAAAAAGTAAATTTAATTGCCGTACTCATTGCATTAAGCAGTATCACATCATTTGCACAAAAAGCTGCACCTCACAAAAAAATGGCCCAGCTAATTAGTGAAGAATTTAAGTTTGCCTCAGACCAATATAAAGTATTGAGCAAAAATATTCCGGAAGGGAAAACACCTCAAAGTTTTGAAAAAGGTAAGCCCATAAATTATGATATTAAATGGTGGTGCAGTGGTTTTTATTCTGGCAGTTTGTGGTACATTTATGAGCAAACACAAGATAAAGCAATTAAAAGTGAAGCAGAAAAAGCACTGAAAGTAATTGAGCCAAATCAAACGTATACAGGCAACCATGATTTAGGTTTTATGATGTACTGCAGCTTTGGTAACGCTTATCGCTTAACAGGAAAGCCTGAATATAAAGCTGTTATACAGCGTTCGGCAGAATCTTTAGCAACCAGATATCGCCCATCAATTAAATCTATTCAATCGTGGAATAAAAGTAAATATTGGGATTGTCCTGTAATTATTGATAATATGATGAATTTGGAAATGATGAACTGGGTAAGTGATAACGGAGGAGATTCTAAATATAAAGAAATCGCTATAGCGCACTCTAATACTACCTTAAAAAATCATTTCCGCCCTGATTTTAGCTCCTTTCATGTTATTGATTATGATTTAACAACAGGAAGTGTAAAAAGAAAAGCCACTTGGCAAGGTGCTGCAGATTGCTCTGCATGGGCCCGTGGACAAGGTTGGGCATTATACGGTTTTACCATGATGTATCGCTTTACAAAAGATGAAGCTTATTTAAAACAGGCAAAAGGTATTGCACATTTCATTTTAAACCATCCAAACTTACCAGAAGATAAAATTCCCTTTTGGGATTTCGACGCCCAAGGTATTCCTTACGCCAAACGTGATGCATCCGCAGGAGCATTAATTGCATCAGCTTTGCTAGAATTGGGTCAATATAGTAGTGCAGATGAAAAAGCCGAATTTAAATCAGCCGCTGAAACAATGATTTATTCATTATCTAGTGATGCATACAGAGCCAAATTGGGCGAAAACGGTGGTTTTTTATTAATGCACAGCACAGGTGCATTGCCTTTAAATAGTGAAATTGATGTGCCTTTAATTTATGCTGATTATTATTATCTGGAAGCATTGGCTCGATATAAAAAATGGTATTTGTAATTTAAACCTCGCCTTAATAGCTGCAACATGAAAGTAATCTATAAAATCTTATCAGTTTTAATACTGTGCTTCGCAATATTACAAACCAACGCCCAAACTAAAAAAGCTGCAACCGGACAGCAAGATCGTTCTTTTTGGGCCAAAACTTTGTACCGAATTTCCTATCCTGTTATCCATAATTTGGCTAATGGAACACTTAAGCAAAATATGCCAAAAGAAATAGGGCCGCAATATTATTTGAATCTCGAAAAGGTAACTTATCTAGAAGCTTTAGGACGCACTATTGCTGGTGTTGCACCATGGCTTGCGTTACCTGATGACAATACAGAAGAAGGGAAAATGCGTAAACAGTTGCGTACAGAATTGTTAAAAGGATTGGCAAACTCGGTTGATCCATCCAATCCCGATTATATGAATTACAGAACCGAGCAACAACCAATTGTTGATGCCGCTTATGTGGCACATGCATTTTTACGTGCCCCAAAAGCACTTTGGGAACCGTTAGACGAAACTACTAAAAAACGCTTTATTGAAGAATTTAAAGCTTTACGTACCCGCACAGGCGCATACAACAACTGGTTATTATTCTCTGGCTTAACAGAAGGTTTTTTACTAAGCATTGGCGAACAATACGATCCTGCCCGTGTTCAGTTTTCAATTAATAAAATGAAAGAATGGTACGTTGGCGATAGCTGGTATAGTGATGGTGCTTTGTTTAGTATGGATTATTACAATTCTTACGTAATCCACCCAATGTTAGTTGATTTGCTGAAAGTTTTGGTCGATAAAAAGAAAGCCCCACAAGCCGATTATGATTTAGCTTTAAAACGAATGGTACGCTACTCTGAATATTTAGAGCGCTTAATCTCTCCGGAGGGCACTTATCCTGCCTATGGTAGATCAATAACTTATAGAACTGCCGCTTTTCAGGCTTTAGCCCAAACGGCATTAATGGAAAAACTGCCAGATTATGTTTTGCCAGCACAAGTTAGGGCAGGTTTAACAAAAGTGATGCACAATATGTATGATGGTAATCAGAATTTTGATGATAAAGGCTGGCTTGTACTCGGTTTTAATGGTCATCAACCAATGATTGCCGATCAATATACCTCAACAGGAAGTTTGTATATGGCTACCTTAGGTTTTCTTACACTAGGGCTTCCAGCCGATAATAAATTTTGGACAGATGCTGCGGCACCGTGGACAAGCCTTAAAGCCTGGACTGGTGAACCAGTAAAAAAAGATTATAAAGTTGAGTATTAGTTCTGATTATAAGATAGTCTAAAAAAAATAATCGTCATTCTGAACTTGTTTCAGAATCTATCTTAAAAGACCCTGAACTAAATTAAGGGTAACGGAGTAAAATATTTAGTGAAATTTAAATAGTTTCTTAGTTCTGATTATAAGATTGTCTAAAAAAATGATCGTCCTTCTGAACTTGTTTCAGAATCTATCTTAAAAGACCCTGAACTAAATTCAGGGTGACGGAGTAAAATATTTAGTGAAATTTAAATAGTTTCTTAGTTCTAATTATAAGATTGTATAAAAAAATGATCGTCCTTCTGAACTTGTTTCAGAATCTATCTTAAAAGACCCTGAACTAAACTCAGGGTGACAGAGTAAAATATTTAGTGAAATTTAAATAGTTTCTTAGTTCTAATTATAAGATTGTATAAATATATTTGTGACTAAGATCGTTTACCTAACCACGATCTTAGTCACATCTCAAATTTTAATCAATGAATAAATTCGAAAGCCGTTACGCTCAAAGTCCTAAAGAAGTTAAACAAATGGATACCGCCGCTTTGCGGGATAATTTTTTAATCGACAATGTATTTGAAGCCAATCAGGTAAATTTAACTTTATCACATTTTGATCGGTATATTGTTGGTGGAGCAATGCCAGTAGGTCAAAAAATAGATCTTCCAAACCCCGATGATTTAAAGGCAAACTTCTTTTTAGAACGTCGTGAGTTAGGAATGATTAACGTTGGAGGAAAAGCAATTGTAACAGCTGATGGCGAACGTTTCGAATTGGAATATAAAGAAGCCCTGTATATTGGAAAAGGAACTAAAGAGGTTTCTTTTGAATCAGCAGATCAAAGCCAGCCCGCAAAATTATATTTAAACTCTGCACCAGCACATCATACTTATCCAACAAAAAAGGTAAGTAAAGCCGAGGCTGAAATTGTAGAATTAGGATCGCCAGAAACAGCAAATCATAGAATAATTAACAAACTTTTAGTAAACAGTGTACTGCCAACTTGCCAATTGCAAATGGGTATGACTGAGCTAAAATCTGGCAGCGTTTGGAATACAATGCCTGCCCATACGCACGATAGAAGAATGGAGGCTTATTTCTATTTCGAAGTGCCTGAAGGACAAAGTGTTTGTCATTTTATGGGGCAACCGCAAGAAACCCGTCATATTTGGATGCAGAACGATGAAGCTGTAATTTCTCCAAACTGGTCTATTCATTCAGGAGCTGGAACTAGCAATTACACTTTTATTTGGGGTATGGCTGGAGAAAATTTAGATTACGGCGATATGGATCATTGCAAAATTACCGAATTAAAGTAACCTAATTTAACCCAACAAAAATGTCATTAAATATATTTGAATTAAAGGGTAAAATTGCCCTTGTAACAGGTTGCAAGCGTGGTATTGGCATGGCTATGGCCATTGCTTTAGCCGAAGCAGGTGCTGATGTAATTGGTGTTTCTGCAAGCCTTGAATTAGAAGGTAGCGCAATTGAAAAAGAAGTAATCGCGTTAGGTAGAAAATTTTATGCCTATAAATGTGATTTTAGTAAACGCGATGCCATAAACGATTTTATTAATCAAGTAAAAACAGATCATCCCGTAATTGATATTTTAGTAAATAACGCAGGTACGATTTTACGTAAACCCATTGCTGAGCACCCTGATGAATATTGGGATGAAGTAATTGCTGTAAACCAAACTGCACCATTTATTTTAACAAGAGAAATTGGTAAGGAAATGGTTGCCCGTGGTAGTGGAAAAGTGATTTTTACAGCGTCATTACTATCTTTTCAAGGCGGAATTACCGTTCCAGGATATGCAGCGAGTAAAGGTGCTATAGCTTCTTTAACCAAAGCATTTGCCAACGAATGGGCATCAAAAGGGGTAAACGTAAATGCAATTGCCCCAGGTTATATCGCTACTGATAATACTTCAGCCCTGCGTGAGGATGAAGATAGAAGTGCTTCTATTTTATCTCGCATTCCTGCAGCGAGATGGGGAACACCCGAAGATTTTAAAGGCCCAACAGTTTTCCTGGCATCAAAAGCAGGAGATTATGTACACGGTACCATTTTAACAGTTGATGGCGGCTGGATGGGCAGATAATATTTAGTAAGTAACCAGTATTTTTCAGTTTATTATACAAACTGAAAACTACTGGTTATAAACTTTAGTAAAGCTTATAAATCTCTGTAATATCTTTTAAAATCCTTTCAAAATCAATCTTCAGGTCAATTAATCTGCCAGTATGGATGTCGAAAACCCACCCATGCACGGTTAATCCACGCTTTATAACTGCTTCCTGTACTGCTGCAGTTTTTAGCAAGTTTACACATTGCTCCTGCACATTCAGTTCAACTAATCTATTATAACGCAAATCTTCGTTTTCAATCGCATTTAATTCATCCTTATGCAGGCGATATACGTCACGAATATTTCTTAACCATGGGTTTAAAATGCCCATATCCGCAGGTTGCATAGCTGCTTTAACCCCACCGCAGTTGTAATGCCCGCAAACCACAATATGGTTTACCTTTAAATGGCGCACGGCATAATTTAATACCGTCATTACGCTTAAATCAACATTGTTAACTAAATTGGCAATATTACGATGTACAAAAGCTTGCCCGGGTTGTATGCCCATTAAATCTTCTGCCGTAACCCGGCTATCAGAGCAGCCAATATATAAAAACTCAGGACTTTGGCCCTTTGCCAAATTATTAAAATAATCAGGATCTATAGCTAGCTTTTCTGCGATCCACTTTTCATTATTTTTAAATACCTCTGCTACATTCATTTGTTTAAACCATTAAATTATAAGAAAATTAACGAAAGAATTAGATGCTCTATTCTTTTATAAAACTAAAAAAAGATTTCCTGATATCCGCAAATTCTTCTTCAGGAATAGAGATTTCTGAATTAAAATAAACATGTCCCATAAAAACCATTTCCATATAGTTTGTCGTCATATAAAATGGAGTGGTAAAGCCATCAGGCAGTGTCCCATCAGTGCCCACTGCAATTACTTGTACTGTTTTACCCTTTAAGTTTCTACCAACTTCTTTGTTTAACGTAACCCAATCTGTTAATCTATCGAAAAAAGTTTTCATCCTTCCACTCATGGCATACCAGTAAACGGGCGTGGCAAATACAATGTGTTTGTGGTATAAAATTTCTTTGGCAAAAGTGTCAAAACAATCTTCCGTAGGATATTGATTATCGTAATTATAGGGAAGAAAGTAATGTTCAATAAGGTTAATTTGAGCATGTTCGATACCTTCCATCAATCTACTTACAAACCTTTGCGTATCGCCATTTAATCGGGCACTTCCATTAATAATTAAAATCTCGGCCATTTTACTTTTTAAGTATAACAATTATGCCGTCTGAAAGTTGTTTTACTTTAAGTAGTTTTTTGCTTCAATTGTTTTAAAAGCCTGTTAAAACTTCTGGTGGATATACCAAGATATGCTGCCATATCCTCTTTAGAAATGGTAATATGTTCGTCTGTTTGCAATTTTAGCAATTTATCTAATCCATATTCCAAAGTATATAATTGCTGAAACGAAGCCCGTGTGCTGGTTTGTATAATTCTGGTAGATAACTCTTGAAGCAAAATGTTATTAAACTCTGTATTTTCTTTAACCAGCTTAAGGAAAAAGTAATCCGGAATGGCATAAACGGTAACATCACTAATGGCTTCTACATTGCAAAGGCAATTTATTTTCTTTAGGGCTTCCAACTCTCCAACAACTTCGCCCTTGCCCAAAAATTCGATAATAAAATCTTTACCATTCTCTTCAGAAATAAAACATTTTGTTATCCCATCCTTAACAATATAAATATTTTTAATGGTATCGCCCTGCTCAATAAACCTAGTTCCTTTGGTAAAAGATTTAAGTCTGATATTTTTTTTCTGATCCGTTTCGGTATAAAAACGTTCAATAAACGATAAGAAAGTAAGGTTGGTGCGTAACATATTTCGGTACAGGACAATTGTCCTTTATCACGGATTTTAATTGATTTACTTTTGTCGCAGTAAAAGTAAACATAAGCATGAGATCATCATAATATGAATACTCATTAAGAAATAAATACCTATGAAAAACAAGATTACCGTAATTGCTTTTGATGCAGACGATACACTTTGGGTAAACGAACCTTATTTTCGTGAAACCGAAGCGAAATTTGCTGGTCTTTTGGAAGATTATTTGCCTCATCATACGGTAACAGCAGAATTATATAAGACTGAGATTGCCAATTTGCCATTATACGGTTACGGGATTAAAGGTTTTATGTTGAGCATGATTGAAACTGTTTTAAGGATAACAGAAGGAACGGTAAACCCATTAATTATTAGCAAGGCGATAGAGTTGGGGCAAGAGATGCTAAACAAACCTGTAGAATTGCTGGATGGGGTAGAAGATGTTTTAAAAGCGTTATTTGGTCGATATAAATTAGTGGTAGCCACAAAAGGAGATTTACTAGATCAGGAAAGAAAGCTTAAAAAATCGGGTTTGGATCACTATTTCCACCACATAGAAATAATGAGCGACAAACAAGAGAAAGACTATCTAAAATTACTTAAACACTTGGATTGCCCTCCAGAAGAGTTTTTAATGCTCGGAAACTCCTTAAAATCTGATGTTTTACCTGTTTTGGCTATTGGTGGTCATGCCGCACATATTCCATACCACACTACATGGGTACACGAGCATATCGATCACTCGATTGAGCATGATAATTTTTACCAGATGGATAGCTTGGCAGATGTTTTACCAAAATTAATTGTATGAGAAATAAAATAGATATAGAAACCTGGATTAGAAAAGATCACTTTAATTTTTTTAACACTTTCGAAGAACCTTTCTTTGGGATTACAGTAGATATAGATTGTACTTTTACGTACCATGAAGCTAAAAAACTGGGTGTTTCATTTTTCTTACTTTACTTGTATAAATCTTTAGAAGCCGCTAATAAAATAGAGCCCTTTAGATATAGAATTATAGATAACGAAGTTTGGAGTTATGATGCAATACACGCCTCGGCAACTATTAGCAGGCCCAATGGAACTTTTGGCTTCAGTTATATTGATTTTCACTCTGATTTTTCTGAATTTAAAATCGGCGCATTAGCTGAAATTAAAAAAGTAGAAAATAGTACAGGATTAGTTTTGGGTTCATCCGGACAAAATGTAATCCATTATTCGGCTTTGCCATGGTTAGATTTTAAGTCAATGTCTCACGCCCGAAAGTTTTCCATTCCAGATAGTTGCCCTAAAATTTCATTTGGAAAGGTTAGAAATGAGGGAGATAAAAAAATAATGACAGTTTCTATTCACGTAAATCATGCCCTAATGGATGGGATTCATGTAAGTCAGTTTGTAGATTGTTATCAGCAGTTACTAAATGAAAGCATAAAGCAATTAATACCGGGCTAATATTCTGTTAATAAATAGGCCTTAATTTAGGTACATGCTTATAGCAGTATTTATCATTCCTATTTATATTCTTGGTTTTATTGCAATGTTTTCCATGGAATCTCTATGTAAAGCATCGCTTTTTCTACTGCTAATAACGGTTGCAACTTTTATTTTGTACCTTTTTATAGCTTATCCATTTGAGTCTGCACTGTTTGTAGGCAGCCTGATGCTAATGTCTACTTTGAAGGTTAAAGAGTAAAAAAACAAGTTTCACTTTAATTTGCAAACAACAAACTAATTGCTATTTTTGCCAACCACAAGGGGGATTAGCTCATTTGGCTAGAGCGCTTCGCTGGCAGTGAAGAGGTGATCGGTTCGAATCCGATATTCTCCACCCTTAAAGGCCGATTTATTCATTTAGATCGGCCTTTTTTATTTCAATTCTACAAGCATTTTTGTATATTTCAACACAAATGTTTTACAAAAGTTTTTCAAAATGCCCACCTTCAAAGCAATCGTATTAGAACATCATAAAAAAAAGGATAACACCTGGAACGTTAAGATCAGGCTAACCCACAAAAGATTGGTGCGGTATATCGACTCACCAATTTTTTTGGTTAAGGCACAGTTGAATAGAAAATTTGAAATCAAGGATGACTACATCATTGATTTATTAAATGAAACTCTAAAAAATTATAGGGACGAAGTCTCTAAACTTGGTATGTCAGCATTTTCCATGACTGCCGATGAGCTAAAAGTATTTCTTGAGAAAAAATTCGAGTCTAAGCAAGAGGTGGATGGACAAAAGGTCAACTTTATCAAATTTGCCCGGGAATACATTGATAAGATTAAAAAAGAGGGTAGGGATTCAAAGGCGATGACTTATAATGCCATCATTAATTCCATTGAAGATTATTTCAAAAGGAGCGATGTTGATATTGCCGAGATTAATTACAAGTTTTTGTTAGGTTGGGAGGCATTTCTTAAAACGGAGAGGAAAATGATTCGGAAAAACCAACATGGCATATTAAGAGAAATCACCAGAGCGGCCGCAACTGATTCAGGCGTCTTCCATTACATGAAGGAATTACGTACCATCTTTAATGAAGCAATAAAGAACTTCAATGATGAAGATACTGGTGAAATTTTGATTAAACATTACCCTTTCAGAAAATATAAAATAGGCAATGCTCCTAAAACAAAAAAGCGTAATCTCACAAAAGAAGAGATAAATGCCATAATCGATGTTGATACTTCATCCGAGAAAAAAGGTAGTTTGCTGGAATTAGGAAAGGATGTTGGTCTATTATGTTTTTATCTAATCGGTATGAATACAACAGACCTATTTCACATCGATAAGTATGAGAATGGTAGATTATCCTATAACAGAAGAAAAACTAGAGGGGAGAGGGCAGATGATGCCTATATTTCGATAAAGGTTGAACCAGAAGCAGAAGCTATCCTCAATAAATATAGAGATGAAGATAATAGAAGGGTTTTTTCATTTCATTTAAGATATTCTGATGAGCGGAATTTCAACAAAGGTGTTAACGATGGTTTGAAACAAGTCGCAAAGAGAGCTGAGATCGATAAAGAAGTTACTTCAGTTTTTCTAAGACATACCTGGGCTACGATTGCAAGGAATAAATGCAATATCGATAAAGATATTATTGGTAAGGCACTCAACCATGTGGATGCTATAGGAACAATAACAGATGTCTATATCGAAACAGACTGGTCCATAATTGACGAGGCAAACAGAAAGGTTTTAGATTTTATAAATGAAAAGTAAAGCCCGACCAGCAAGTCGGGCTTAATTGTGATTAACTTTGGTCAGCAAAACCAAATATCACAACAACAGGCCAAAAATAGGAAATTTTAACAATAAAAAACCGATTATCTTTCGATAACCGGTCCAACAATAAAACAAACAAACATCCTATTTTCTAAATCCTAACCAAAGGAAAAAACCAATTACCGCCCCAATTCCTATCCATATAAAAAAGTCTGGACGAGTTTCCTTAAATTTCTCAAACTTGCTTTCCTGTATTTTAACTTCCTTCAATGATGCTTCAACGCTATCCTTGATCTCATTCTTGAGATTTACTTTATGTTTTGTGGTATCAACCTTTTCAAGCTGATTACTATTGGTTCGCTTGATCTGCATTTCTGTAAATGGCATATCTGAAGATCCTTTTGTTCCGCTCACTCTAATAGTTGCCTCACCAGTTTTGTCATTTTTAAAAACAGTGATACTAACTTGCTTATTTGAGATATCAACAAGCTTAAAAGCGGTATCACCCTTCGAGCTATTTTCATCCAATCTAAACTTTGCAGTCAATTCCAAAGGAATTGAAGAAAGAGCGTGCTGCTTTATGTTAATTTCTTCAGTACTGAAAGCATTTGATCTATCATATTTGAATGAATTCAAGACTGAAGAACTATCAACCTTTAATGAGCTGACTTTGATGTCATTTTTGAATGAAGTAGTTTCAAGTTTGCTTTCTTTCGTTTTGTGCTTTAGTATCCGGCATCCATTGCTTGGCGCAATGAGCACGATGATTGCTAAAACAATAAATACCTTTTTCATTTCTTTATGGATTTAATGATAATTGTACTCTTCTTGGTAGAATCTATCTTAAACAAGCTCTTGAGTTCCTGATATGAATTATCAGATCTGCTTACAATAACTCCCTGTAAACTGTCCTTTTCACGTCTTTCTTTAATTATTATCAGATCTCTAACCTCAATCTGTTTTTGATAATAGGATTTATCCTGATCTCTTAGTTCCCTGCTTTCGGTTAAACTTGCTCTGCTTTGAATGGCGATATATGATGCTAGGCTTGAAACTGCGGCAAATAGCCACGTAAGTGTTTTTTGAGTTGTAGTTGCCATTCTTATTAATCATTGTTTAAGCTTCTGACGTTTTAGCTGGCGTACCATCTAAATTTTTATAATAGTGTTTTTTAACTCCTAATGGTTGGACGGTGAAAGGTGCACGTCTTACATCTGTAATTTCAGATTTAGAAATCCATGTACAGCACCAACTATTTGATTGATTTCCTCCATAACAGCGAAAATGGGTTGAATTTTCTCCAACAATATAGGTGACATGTCCGCCTCCATTTCTTTCTTTAATGGCAGTGTCTCCAACGCATGCATCCTTTATTTCAACTTTTTTACCCCAAGTCCTCCACCACAAAGCCGAAAGTAAATTTGGGGCGGGCAATTTCAACCAACCAGTTCTGAACGCACAAATACCTTTTGCTAGGCCACACCAAGGCACCTCATCATTTGGGTACCAGCCAGATACGCCAAGTTGTTTTGCCCAGCTCATGATATCCACGTTGTTTTCTTTACCCTTGATTTCCATCAAACCATTATGCCTGATCGCTTCCTGTAATTCTTTCGGAAGATTTGGCTCAGTGTTTAACCAAGCATCAATACCTGTAAATAACTTTCCCATAAGTCAAAGTTAGGCAAAAACATAACCAAAAGATATGTTTTGCTAATGACGTTATCAAATGCAAATAGGAATTATTTTCAAATACATAATTTTAGCGTTAGTAGTTAATAAATAGCTAACAATGAGAAAGATTTCATTAATATTTTTGTGCCTTACGGTTTTTATCTCCTGTAAAAAAACGGATAAACCATCTTTAATTGGAACATGGGTATCGATTGATCAAACGACACAGTTTACTATAAAAGATGTAAATGGTAAGGGGGATATTGATAGTTTTAAATTAGAAGGTGATCAATTAACATGGAAGCTAAACGACCTTAAAACGGTTTACAAAGTGGTTAGTATTCAACCAGCATCTTTAACCTTGAAGGAAAATGAAAGGATAATTTACTTTTCACGCATGTATTAAACAAGCATTAAATAACATTTAAGCCCCGTTAAACATTTATTTAACGGGGCTTTTTGTTTTAAGCAGCTGGAGTAAAGTCAGCTAGGATAGCCGCTATTTCCGTATTAATTGAGACCATTACCTGGTTATCCATTTCAGCACCGTTAAACGTTACCGAAAGTATAGTTCCATGTTTTGAAACGGAAAGGTTTGCTGTTCCCTTTGTTCCATTAACCTTAATTTCTAAAGGCAAAGCGTCATTTTCACTTTCGTACTCATAATTTAAATTCCATCCGTTTACCACATCATTATCGTAATGTTTGGTAACTGTTTTAGTGTTCTTTCTCATTTTATATTTATTTATCTGTTAATTCCATTATTTTCTTGCAGGTAGGTAAATTATCAAAATCGACCATTTTAATTTCATCTAAAGCCATTGCAGCGAGTTGAAGAAAATCTATTTGCAAAGGCGTTAGATTTAATTCAATGTCACCTCCTGGTTTTACATCAAACATAATTTGTCCTGGTTGATCACCGTCACGAAAATTATATTCAATAACTTCTTTTTGGGTAATTACTGTTTGTTGTCTTAAATCATCCATCTGTATCATTTCGATGTAGCTGCCTTTAGTGGGCATTAAAGGCATTAATGTACCCTGTATTATTAATCTATCTTTGAATGTTGCTTTCATCATAATTTATTTTATACACACAATCTTCCCCGGTTTCCACCTGAGGTAATAATCTTAAGAGGGGCTGAAGTACCACCCAAATCAAAAGCATTTGGTATGTTGGAAACGGTAACATTTCCTGTGTTTACAACTAATCTATTATCAAATATTGCTACGTCTTTAAATGTTCCAACCCCGCTAAAAAAGAAATCACCATCACAATAAAAAGCCAGGTTCTGACCAGTTAAGGCAGAAACATACAATGCAACACTATTTGAACTTCCACCAGTAGGCTTTAATTTAAAGGCGCCCACGGCATTAAAGCTTCCATAAGGAGTTGGCAAAGCATTTCCTGTACTTAAAATAAATAAACCTTTGGTATTGATGCTACTATACTCACCCGCTGCTTGCGAACTATTTTTCATATATAATTCAGGTGAACTTCCGGACTTTAAAGCGATGTAATTAGAAGACTCAGAACCTGAAAAAATTCTGTCTGAAGCTAAAGACCAGCCGCCTATGGTACCCGTGGTAGCTTCTATATTTGTAGCTACAATGTTTAATGATTTAATGTAGTCGGCGTTAATTACATTGACCTTAATGTAATCCACATCAAGCAGGTTCGCTTTAATTTTACCACCTTCAATAACTGTTGTACCTAATTTTGCAGCTTCCACAACATCGGCATAAGCCAATGATTTTAAGTTGGCGGTTAAGGTTGTATAGCTTGCATTTGCCTGATCTGCCAAAGCCTTTGCGTTATCAATAGCTGCTTGCACATCTTCGGGGGCTGGTGTCCAATCGGTAGCTTTGTTGCCTTTTTCTAATTTAACATCATAGATATCTATGCTCGGATTATTTGGGTATCCATATACTTCATTCCAAAATGTAATAACTGTCGCTTGCGAACCATTTGAATTTGCAATAAATGTAAAACTGTCACTTGGCTTACTGTTATTAATCCACATCAAGTTTTGCCTTGTGTCTCCACCTATTCCTATAGAGGTGTAGGCAAGCACATTTGGAGAATTTGAAATGTTTTTAATCCTCCATGATAAAGTATATAGTTCGCCATTTACAAGAGGAATAGATAAGCTTTTGCCTTTCCCAGTATAACCATTTAAACTAATTCCAGTAGAAGTACCGCTTAAATAATTGCGACCACCAAATTTAAGCCCGTCAACCAATTGTTGCGATAAGGCAGCGGCGGCAGCCTGTGCCGCATTAGCCTTAGCCTGGGCATCAGTTGAAGCCTGGCTAATTGCATTTGCTTGCGCAACATTCGCTTTACTCTGCGCTGAAGCATCTGCATAGCTTTGAGCAGCTGCAAGCGTTTGCTGGTTTTTAGTATCTGTATAACCATTTGCAGCCCCCAATGCGGCTGTTACCTTTTGTTGGGCATCATCTTTGGCAGTCTGCAAATTGGCTTGAGCCTGGGCAATTCTTGACTGTTCTTCAGCTGTTACTTTTCCATCAGCATAAGCTTTGGCAATCTCACGTTCGTAGGCAGCTTGTGCGTAAGCCGCATTGGTTGCCGCCAATTGTGCGGCATCGGCTTTTTGACTTGCAACAAAATCGCCATCTTCGGGGGCTGGTGTCCAATCTGATACTTTGTTTCCTTTTTCAACCTTAATAGCATCAAAGGCCATCCAGCCAAACCCCGTTGCGTGAAAACCAAATCTTATTTCGCCACTTGTATCTGCTGGGTCGCAAACAAAACTATATGTAAGCCTACGCCAAACCTTATCACCAAATAAAGTAAACCCAACACTTTTATGCCCCGTTGCATTAAAATTGATGTAAGTTGAACACCCGGTAATTGAACCTGCACCCACGTAATAAAAGCTAATTGTATAGGTTTCGCCCGGTATAAATTTTACAGCTTTATTTAAGTAAACATAAATATCGCCAGCACTTGTAACATTGTTACCTGCCAAATAAAGGGATTTTGTTCCCAAATATGGGTGTGTTAAACCACCATCTAAAACACCATCACTCAAAATACTGGCTTCCAAACCTGAAAGGTTAACGGGTAGTAATACACCGTTTTCAAAACTGCTATCAGGTAATAAGTTTCTGCCGCCAAGCTGAATAGCTGAAACTTTGGCGCTTGCATCATTAGCGGCAACCTGAATAGCTGCAACCTGGGCAGCACTTGCTTTGACCGTAGCATCTGCTGAAGCCTGCGTGGTTGCAGTGGTAATTTGATTATTTACATAGCTTAAAGTAGCACCACCACCATCTGAAATGATTTGAGCAGCATTAATTACCCTGGCTTTTAAACGGTCAATCGTTCCCTGCGTAAAATTAAATTCAAGACCATTTAAATAATCAATTTTAGCTGTTATCGCCCTAATGTCATCACTATCCAATAATGGAGTTCTAACCTTACCATTACTAATAACAACATCTAAAGCATTGTTGGCAACAGTATTGGCATATGCCTGGGTAGCAGCATTGCCTCCGGTTATAGTCACTTCACCCTTAAACTTTCCATTCTTTAAGTAAACGTTTTCTCCATAGAGGCCGTAACCCTGCAATGCTCCAAAATCAGGATCATTAATTCCATTAAGCTTTCCTAACCTAACTTTCGTTTTACCTGTCAAGTCAGCAGAATTAATACCGTCTAACACATCGAGATAAGGCGCACCGCTATCGCTGTTAGTCAGGTAAATTAAACCCTGGCGGCTGGCATCAGTTACGTTACCAAATTGAAAAACAGTATCACCGGGTTGTGGGATGCCGGACCCAACAAATGAAGATTTTTCTAAATCAAATATTGAAGCACTTACCCCACGTACACGGGCAGAATAGTATTTGAGTTTTTTACCATCCCATACCTGACACCTTATTATATCATTGGCTTTAAAAGGCACCGCTATACTGCCATCATCTGTATTGATAATGCACGACCAAAAACTGCCACCATCGTTAACTTCTTTAATTTTAGCAACATTGGTGATAGCCAAACTTCCACCCGTTCCAGTGATCTCACGGATATTTAAAACATTTACATTTAAATCTTTTCTAATGGTTATGCTGTCAAATTCCGCTGAACCATCAGGGTTGATTTTGTAACCAACGCCCGTAAAACCACTAACATAAACCTTACTATTAAGCGTGTCAGCTTCAACAGATGCAAACTTAACGGCATCAGTTTTTCTAACTGGCTGATCTAAATAATCTGCAAACTGTTTCCCATCCCATTTGTCCGAATCGGTGGCGTAATCAGCAAGCGCAGCACGGGCGGCATCAGTTGCGAAATCTGCAACGCCTGCTTTAACCTTGTTGCCAGCAAGCATTAAATAGCCATTTAACTCACTTAAACGGTTCAGAAATATATTTTTGCGTAACTGATCAGAACTTAACAAACCACTGCTTTCAATAAGCTTTAAGGTTCGTTGTTGCTGGGCATATTGTCTGACAATTTCATTTGGCCCAATAGTATCCGCCCATTCAACTTCATCATATAAATTTCTGTCCTGAAGATCACGGGTATAACTTGCTATTCTGACTTCAGTATTTAACCCCATATCAGGATCGTTAATGATTGCCGTATTTCCTAACTGTACCTCGATCTGGTTTTGTTTGATAAAAAGACGGTCACATTTCGCTGAGTAAGCCAATAGAAATTTTGGATCACTATTTTGATCATAATAAGTTTGCCCGGCATTTAATAATCGATTTTCGCCATCAGTTACATATAAGGGTGGCATTTGGATATTTAGAATAACATATTTATCTCCAACTGCAGGGCGTAAAAGATTTGAAGGAACCTCAATACTCTTTTCTTCATCATTTTTGTTAATGGTGAATGTTTTTGTGCTATTGTTGTAGCTTGATAAAGTAAAAGTATAGCCTGCTAATTGCCCGGTATTGAAAGTTATCTTTACAGGGTCAGAGAGTTTATAATCATTAAGATTGAAATCCATCGAAGTATCCGTAAAATACTTCCAGTTACCATCACCGCTTACAACAGAGGTAATTGTGCCTTCTCTTTCCGGTTTAATCTCAAAGTTCTGTGTACCCTCAATTAATCCATACAAATCTACTTTAGAGTCATCTTGAATATAAGTTAGGCCACCAGGCAGCAATAAGTTTCCTGCATAATCCCTATAGCCGATTGGCAGATTTTCGCTACTTCCCCGAACATATAAACGGGTGATAATATTGGTGCTCGTCTTATTTTGGCGAAGAATGTTATATAAACCTTTTCCTTGTCCATAAGCAAAGGTTAAGCCGCTTGATTGTTCTCGTTTCTGTAGGTGGATGGTTTTATTTTCGATCCAAAATTCAGTTTTATAATCACTTGCAAGCTGGTTTAAGGCTTGAAGGCAATTCTGAGCAGAAAAGGTGAAATTCTTATATTCTGTTTCATCAATTACACCGACTGTCCAACCAGGATAAGCCCGGTTAATATTTTCAACGATTAAAGTAATGATAGTTAATGCATTTCCCGTCACGCTAAAACTTGGTTCTAAATAACCATTTTGTGGATTTAAACCTTGGATCTGGATTTTAGCCAGATCATAGAACTCATGCTCAAATTGAATAGTATAATCATATAACCGTTTTGCTTTCTTTTCAACGGTAGGAGTAAGGTTTATTTTGTAAGTTTCATTATCAAGGACAATAAAGTCATTGAGCATAAAGTCAACATAAACAGGTAAACTGAATTGCATATCTACAACTCGTTCTCCCATTGCTTTGACAGTTTCTTTACCTGTTGGATGAACAGCTTTAACTAACCACGACACATTGCCGTTGGTTCTCATTATATTATACATCATGATTGTTGAACCTCCTGTAATACTAATTCAATAGCTATCCCCATTTTCCCATTACCATTAGGGATCTTGGTTAAAATTTCAGCACTGGCCATGTCCTGATAGATTACATTTACTGTAATGTTGAGTTTCACGTTTGTTAATGGAACGACACCAGGAACATTTAATGCATCAAACAAAGCCTGTTCTTTTGCTTTGAATTCGTTCAGTGAGCTTGCCATGATGTAACCCTTTAAATTGAATGTTCTATCCTCAAACCGGATTGGTTCAGTTAGATCATATTCATCACCATTAAGCTCAGGCCAACTGTTCTTAAATCGTGGTTTAGCTTTCCGCCTTTTAACAAATCCATCTCTTCCAGAAGAAACTGCAAATCCATAGGTTGTGTAAACATCGAGGCCATTTAATTTATATAGATTGTTCGCTGCCATTATATACCTCCTGCAGCTCTTTCTGCGTTAGCGTTATTTCCCATTTTCTTATCCATGCTTACTAAAGAGTTTTCAATATTGGCAAGCCGATCTGTGTTAGTAGCTGTTCTAAATGTATTTGCTTCGATCTTGTTCAATACTGCCAAGCGATCGGAGGCCATATTCATCAATTGCGTATTCGATGCTCCTATGGCCTTCAAATATGTATTTGATTCAAGTTGAGCAATTCGAAGCCCTCCAAACTGACCAGCTATCAATTCAGCTGTCTGCTGACTCATTCCCTGTATTCCCGATACCGTGTTGTTTGAGGAATTTTGACCGCCAAGATCTTGCCCGGTAATTTTTTTAAACTCTTCGAATTTTATCCTTGCTTCCTCAGTTAATGAGGTGAAAAGTTTTTGGAGATCGGCAATTTCAGTGTCCGTCAGTTTCTCATCACTCTGTGCATCTTTGGCGAACTCATCATAAAATTGGTCCATTGCAGCAGCTAAGATTTTATTTTTAAATATGCTTAATGCAGCCTCATCCATTGTCTGCTTAAAGAAGTCCGCCAACTCCTGTGCTCCGGTTTTTCCTGATCGAAACATTTCTAAAAGTGAATCTGTCAATGAATCCGCCGTGGTTCCAGTGAAGATCTCTCTTGTCTGTTCAGCTATGGCAGCAAGAGTTGCAGTAACGTCAGCACCTTCATTCTTTAATTTTCTTAATTGCTCAAATAATGCTTTTGCACCATCAGTTAATCTGTTTTGAGTGTATAGTTGCTCAAGTTGGTCATAGTCCTTACCTGCAAGGCTTGCATAAGAATAAGTAGTTTTTGCCTTTCTAACCCATGTTCCATGTTTGTATTCTGAACCCGTTATTTCTCCCTCATTCATGGCTTGTAACTGGCCAAGAACTTGCTTGAATTGTTTGTCTACTTCTTCGGATTGCTTTTTTAATAACTCATATTCTTGTTGTAATCCTGAAAGTCGTTTAGCCTGGGCAGATGCAGTATTTCTTTCTCGCTCACGTAAGAGTGATTGGTATTCTATTTCTCCATTCAGGGCATCATCGTAAAACTTCTGAACTTCCGCTCTCGCTTTAGCATTCATTTCTTTTACTTTCTTTCCAATTGAGAATAGTCCAGCTACAGCACCTATGGTTTTTGTAATTCCACCAATAATGTCTCCACTTGCAAACGATGCAAATGCTCCGGCAGCATCGCTACCAACTTGCATTATTTGGCTAAGCGTTCCCAAAGAGTAAGCTAACTGATCATTGGTTCCTTCAAGGGAAGATGACATTTGACTAAATGCACTTGAAAGTTGCGCCATATCAGATGAGGCTTTCTGAGCACCTTTGATTAGTTTGTTTTGGGTGGATAATTCAAGGTTGATCTGCTTTAACTCAAGCCTATATCTCTCTGCTTGGTCAGCAACTAACGTTTCCTCTTTTAAAGCTTTATTTAAATATGTTATCCTTTCCTTAAGTCTATCGTAGTAACCAGCGTCGGTACCTTTATCAAGCACAGATTCTGCTTCTTTCAATTTTTCCTTTAAAGATTTAATATATTCAGTTGGTAGGTTATTACTGTTCTTAAGAATATCATTAAGACTAGTAATTTCGTTTTTCGCCTGTTGGCGGGTTAGAAAGGTTATTTCTTGATTAAGTTTTCTATATATCTCTGTTTTTTGATAAGCTTCATCGGTCGCAGCATTAATTGCATTGTCACGTTGCCTTAATAATTCTGCTTTTTTTGAATCTGTTATTTGAGGCCCTAAGATCTTTGCTTGGTCGGCAAACTGCTTTTTGATTGCTTCAACTTTTTGCTCGTATGATAGTGTTGCGTTATAAGCTTCAGCATACTGATTTTTAGTTTCTTCTGTTTGCCTTTTTTTCTCTTCTGTGACAAGTTTTGAAGTAGCGGTTAACCTTTCCTGGATAGGCCCAGTAAAACCAGCCGAATACGCTTGAGCTAATGTTATGGCTAAGTCTGTTTCCAGTTTTTGTAAATAGGTTTGACTTGTATTTATTTCGCCCTTATACCTTTCTTTTGCGTTTTCAAGACCAACTTTCTTTTTATACTCTTCAAATTGAAGATATAGTTCTTTTTGTTTATCTAAATTGGATTTATAAACTTCTGTTTCACTTCTATACTTAATGTCACCAGTCTCCGATTTCTCTAAGTTATCTATACGCGTAAATGATCCAGCTGTCAATTTCTGACTTTTTGGAGCTTTTTTATTGTATTCAAGTAATTCCTTGCGCAGTATTTCATATTTATTATGTGCGTCTTCAATCTCTTTTTCACTTTGAACTTTGCCTTTTGCATATATATTGGCTTCTTGTTCATGAATTTTATTTAAAATGTCTAGCTTTTTCTCGCCCCATTTTTTAAGTTCGTCATTCGCTTTGTCAGCGGATTTGTCATGAACCTCAAAAAGGCGTAGTTTCTTCTGTGCCTCGTCGATTTTTTTTCTTAGAGGTGCAGCTTTGGATTCGAAATCTTTTGCCCCTTCATCTAAAGCTTGCAGAGCTTCCGTATTTTCTTTAACTATTGCATCATAATATGCCTTGTTCTTTGCTTTGTTAGGTTTTGAAGTCTCAGGAGTAATATTTCCAACCACTCGTTTTTTCAATTGTTCTGAATATTGCTTATTAACCGAATCAATAATTTTCTGATCCTGTTGGTTAAGTTGTCTAACAATATCGCTAGCCTCATCTTGAGCAGAAAGCATTGCTCTTCCTTTAAAGAAGTTTTTAAGTGAATAGCCGAGCCGTGTAGTAAAGTTCAGTCCTTTATCGGTAGGATCTGCAGAAGCTTTTGCATTCCTTTCAGCAATTCTTTTTACTGCTTCTGCCTTTACAGCATATGCTGCCTCACCTTGAAGTTTAATTTCAAGCCATTTTAGGTATTCCTTGATTGCAGTCGTGCCAGCTTTAGTGAATATATTTTGAGAGTTTAAGCCCTTTAGAAATTCAGGGTTTAATTCGTTCAGTTTCTTGATTGCAGCAACCCTTTCCTCGTCTGTTGAAGTGCGGCTTTTAGCAACCTTGACCAACTCTTCTAATTGCAGTTTTTCTTCCGCTAACTTTCCTTGGTAAGATGCAGACAAATCTGCTAATGCTTGTTGTGAAACAGCAGCAGCGCTAGTTGTTTGAGAAAGCGCATAGATCGCAACCGTGAGAGCTGTGATAACTGCTGTATATGCAATAATTGGCGAATTTCTAATAACTGCATTTAGTATTGAGGTAGCAGTTGCTAATAAGTTTTCTGCTCCCATTAATAACAGTGTTTGGGTTGTTAGCCCAGCTGTTCTAGCAGTCACTAATTGAATTAATGCGGCTTCAAGAACTAATGCTGCTCGGTATGCTCCATATGCGGTAACCAATACTCCAATGATTGTAATAACATTTTCGTAATTTTCAACTAGCAAGTTTAATCCTGCGATTCCTGAGTTTAATATTCCTTCATTGCTTTTTCCGATCGCATTCAGCATGCTGTCAAAACTGTCTTCCAGATTTGATAACTGGCCAGTCAGAGATTTAGATTGCTCTTGCATCAAGTTATAGAACATGCCTGACGCTGAAGTCATGTTTTGGAAAGCTTTTTGTACTTCTGGGAATCCAACTTTACCAGCTTCAACAAGGCCCATCACTTCACTTTCAGCAACTTTAAACTGTGCGGCCAATTCTTTAATAATCGGAATACCTCGGCCGGTGAACTGTTGAATATCTTTAGAATATGCACGACCTTGCGTTTGCAAAGTACCATAGAGGTAAACAATATCATTTAATGGGGCGCTTACTCCACTGGCGATATTTCCTAGCATTGAAATTGTAGGAGTGATGTCCTTGGCAGCCGTACCATATGCTAAAAGTTGTTTCGCTCCATTGGCAACTTCCTGAAGGCCGAAAGGTGTAGTGGCTGCAAGCTTCACAACCTGGGCCATCAACTTATCGGCTTCATCCTTGCTTTTCAGCATGGTAGTAAAAGCGATTTCCAACTGTTGAAACTCACCCCGAACCTTAACAATATTCATCAGGAGCTCTTTACCTTCGGTAAATGAAGCGTAACTGGCAGCAAGCGCTGCAGCTTTTTTTGCCCAATTATCTAAAGCATCTCCTTGTTGTTGTACTTTTTTACTAAGGTTTTCTATTCTGCTTTCAATGCGTGAGGCAATACGGTCAATTTCACTGTCATCAATTGTTGCAGTGAACCCCAGACCTCCTTCTACTATTCTAACGCCCATATTAAAATCCTGCTTCTTCTATTGTTTTTTGTGCTTGAGACTTATTTTTATTATCCTCTTTATCACTTTTAGAGGTCGGTATTGTTGCAATCAGCATGGTTAAGTTCGCATAGCTAATTTCATAAAGGCAATAATGCCAGGTAAACCGGAAGTATTTTATTGCTCCTCCGACAGTTTCCCAAGGACTTCGTTTTCGGAGGCTATCATCTCCTCCGTCTTCAGTAGGCTCATCCCTTTCATTAAGATGATAGAACTCAAAAAATCCTCTAATCTGTTATGGTCAATAAGCTTATAGAGTAAATACTTTTGCTCAACAGCATCAAGGTTTTTCAGTAGAAATTTCGTTAGGCAGTAGGGAGGAAGCTGATTAGTATTAAGTATCAATACTCCAATGATTTTGACGGTTAGTGCTGCATCATCTCCAAATGCCTTTAAGATTTTTGCAACATTATTCTTCTCGGAAGTATCGATTTCAGTCTTTAATTCGAGGATTAACTCCGATAAATACAATAATGTGCTTAAACATGATCGCCTTACTTTAAAAACTTTGGACTTCCTTTTTCGTAACCGATCTAAAATGCTTGGCTTAACGATATCAATCTCTATATCAATTTCCCGATTCGTTGCTACGTTAGCGACTTGCCTTAGAATATCTTTCTCGTTCATTTTATTGTTTTAAAGCCCTGCACGATCGGCAGGGCTATTAATTAATGTTTAAGCCGGATCTGGAACCGAAAGCGTATAAGCCGGAGTCGCGGCCTTTGTTGGAGCCAATGCTTTCCAGTTAATTACGATTTTACCTAATTCACCATCTTGAAATGATAAATTCCATACTGGAAGTAACTGCATGCGAACTACACCCAGGATAGCACCGTTTTTCGATTCTATCTCTGCTGAAACCTCCAAAGGATTGTAAACATCTGGTGGAGTAAACACAGCACGTTTTGCTGCACCTGTTCCAGTGGTCGTTGCCGTTCCGCCGAAAACTTTAACTGCAGTTGCAGGAGTTACATCGTAGCACTCGAGTACCCCCGACATTTGAGGGTTTTCCGTTACAACAGATTCAAAAGCTTCAGATTGTTCTTCAATATTGAAGTCCTGCGTTTGAGCCTCTGAAGTTGTAGCATTCGTTGAACCTTTTACGGTTGTACCCAACGCTGTTAACGCTGTTCCCATTCCTCCGTCCGCTGCAATAGCACCGATTCGGAATGCTTTATAACCTTTTAATGACTTTGCCATAATTTTAATTTTTTAAATATTTTCGTTTCTAAAACTGATTCTGAAATTGTTGAAATGTTCGTTAAAACCTTCGTTCTCCAAAACATACTCCTGATCAATATTTAAGCTCCAATCGTCAATGTCGACCTCGTTCAGGATTTCTGACACTTTCAAGCTTAAAACTTTTATCCGCTCATAATTCGCCTGACTGTTATCCTGGTTTGTTCCGATTTTCAAAGTAAGATTTGGAACAAATACATTGACGTTAATTATGCACTCCTGAAGCTGATCATTCGAGAGGGGTAGAGCATTAATAACTATACATTCACCACTGAAAGAAGCAGGCTTATTTCCTTTAAAGATTTCAAGATTTATTCCTCCGCTAATCAGAAGTTTATAGACGATGTCAATTACTTCTATTGATATTTTTTTAGACATTGAAATTTCTATTTAATCTTTTTAACGATGCCTTTAAAAGCCTTCCTACCTTTTGAGATGAGCCAGTAATTACGTCTTTTCCTTTCGCCTCAACAGCAGCTGCATAATCCATCCCAGCAACACCTACCAATAAAAAACCATCAGGATTATCTCTGGCTATTCTGCGAGCAATCTTTTTTGCCTCTTTTACAGATAAGCCTCCCGAACCCACAAAACCTTCTCCTTTTATTTTCTGATTGTAGAGGAGCATATAACCGATTGAATTTCTCAGATTGCCTGTTCTATCGGTATACTCTCCGCTTGTGCGTGCAAGATTTATGAACTCCTCACCTGAATACTTCAATCTATCAGTAACAGCATCTCTATACTCTTCAATCTTTGCTTTAATGGCTTTTCGGATTTCTGCTTTGCTGAACTGTGCTTTTATACCCATATCCTTGAATGAAAACTATCTCTGGAAAACCTCAATAATGTTGTATTGAGAATTAGTTCATCATTTTCGAATACCTCAACCTTGGCCTCGTATGGAATAGTTTCCAATCTCCCCTCAACGTATATAATTGCATCGAAAACAATCTTATTTCCATCAACACCTGTAATTACTGTTCCTTTTGAGTTTGGCTGAATTCTGCACCTAATGTTTTCTATTTCAACCGGAATACTCGAATTCACCCAGTTTCCATTGCTATCTTTTACAGACTCGCCTTCCTGATAGGTTACTTTAAGCTGATGTGGGTATTGAACGTCGATTACCATAAGGCGCTCTTATCAACGATTATATCCTTTGATGGATTAAATACATCTTGCTCTCCAGCTTCCTTACAGAGCATCGAGTAGTATGCTTTGATTCCATCAACCTTGTACTTAATTGAATAATCGCCTTGTGATATGTCAGGAGCAAGGAGCAATTCGGGAATTATAGAGATCAAAGCCTTTTTAATTTTATTGGCTAAAGCAGGAGTATATTCCATTTCTGGAGTAATTTCCTGATCAACCAATACAGCTTCTAATTCCTCATCTTCCATGCTGAATTGAAACCTTTTTAGCTTCGCCTGTATATAATTCCCGATTGTCATTATTCCTGTTCTACTTTTTCAACCAGACCGTTGTCAACTAAGGTTGCCAAACGTTTAGGATCCAGATCGCTAACATCATCTCCAGCTTTATACTCTTTTGAGAAATCCTTGATATCTCTAAAAGAACCTGTGACGATGTGCTTGAAAACCTTTGGTTTTTCTGGTTTAGGGTTTACGATGGCGTGGTAGATTTCTTCAACTTCTTCAGTTGAAAACTCTTTAGGATCCTTTGCGATCTCAGCCTTAATTTCCGTTTCATTCTTACCCTGGGTAAGAAGAATTGCATATAATGCAACGGCTGCCTTTAATGTTGCGTGATGAAGTGCCATTATGCTTGAATGATGCCTGAATCAAGTAAGAAAATATCGTTAATTGAGCTGATCACCGGAACAATACGTGCCTGTGAGTTTACTACCTCAGCAAGGGTAGGACGGTTAACGCGGAATTGAGAAACCAAAAGAAAGTCTTCAGGAGTCTGATATTTAACTCCATCCACCGGACGATTCTTTTCTGCAGGTTCTTTCCAAACCAAATCACCCAATTGCTCTGTGCAAATACCAACAACGGCATGTTCTGCCCACGGCTGGTATGTTGTATTGATACCGTTTTTCTGTGAAACCATAGAACGATCAACCACTTCGAAAACATAACCGAAACGTTTTTTGGCCGTCGCATTCAATTGTTCAAAGTCAGGCTCAGGGATGTTCGATCCCACAAAGTTTTGACTGAAAGCAAAGAGTTGCTTAGCTTGGTCTGTTGAAGCAATGTTCATCAAATCAGTTTCGGTAATTAGCCATCTCTGGATGGTCCTGTTTTCTTTTTTGGCTTGGGCCTTTGCACGATTTAAATCGTCAAATGGTTTTGATGTTGGATCAGACCACAACTTGGTTACACCAAATTTATGATCAGTACGGTATTTGAAATCCATACGGATACCAACACCAGTATTTTTATCATCCTGTACCAATCCAATACCAGTTGATAATGATTGCAAGAAAGTTGACTCAATGGTTTCATAAACCGCAAGGATTACGATAGGCAAGTGCTCCAATAACTTTGCAGCGATTAAAGCTTGTGGCTTACCTAAGGCAATCATTGTGTCGATTGCGTCCATCTGAGATTCGTTTAACTGCATCTCAAGACCTGATTTAGGAATTGTTCCACTTGCAGAACTTTGAGAAGGGCGTCTCTTCAAAGGAAGAGGTGAGTCCATTGCAACATAGTCTGCAGTGATGATTTGACCATTTACGGTGATTGCTTCCCATTTGCCATCAACCGAATACGTTTTCTTTAAGAACCTACGAAAAAGGTAAGTTCTAGGGCTATTCTCGCCATTGATAGTCTCAACGATTTTCAAGACTAAACCTGGGAAGTATGCTTCAACCAGTTCTAAGTATTTTGTAACTTCCATTAGTCTGCTCTAAATTGGATTTGAGTTAATGCCGTAATTGCACCAGCTGGCGGAGCGAATGGAGAAGCCACGGGATTCACCGTTCCGTTTGTCAGGATTGCCGCAAATGGGCGTTTAGTTAAAATTGATGCGATCAACACACCAACATAGATGTGATCTGCTGGTAAAGCGGCATAAGCTGTTGCGCCTGCATTGATAGGCATTGGCTTAAAATCCTTACTTACCGGATCTTGAATGATCAAATGCCCTGCACTGATCACTTTTGGGGTGAACCCTGTTACATTTAGGGATCTGCCTCCTCGGATTGAATCCAAATGACGAACGATAACGATTGAATCGTTACCAGTGTCAATGATGTTTCCGTCTTCGTTTAAATCGACTGTCGTTGACATAGTTTAAGTTTAAATACTCATGTTACCAATTGCAGCACTTATGTCTGCTTCTGATGCCTCCTTGCCAGTTTTTATATTGGCAGATTTTGGCTTTGTTTGTTGGCTCAAGCTTTTGTCTGAAAGATTTTGTCCGTAGTCGGCAGCATCAGTTTCAACTTCTTCAAGGAATGAATTGAAATCTTCATCAGTATCGAATTTCATCCTTGAAAAGTTTTTCATTGTCTGCTTGCTAAACTTCTCATCAACCCCTTGCAGCTTCGTTTCCAAAGCCTGTTTCCTTAAATCGACGGTTTTTCCTTGTTCTATTGCTGCTAATCGATCAGTCAATGTTTTGTTTGATTCGATTAATGCCTTTGCCCAAGCTGGTGTTTCCTTATCATCCTTACCAGGTTCAGGGGTGTTTGGATCTTTGTCCTCGTTGCCCTTATTTGCATCAGGTTTAACCCCTTTCAAAGCGTCAGCAGCACGTCTGTCTCCTTCCGATTGGAAAAGCGTAGCGAAGCCCGTAACTAAATCCTCTGCATTTTCTACAGTATCCTCTACTTGCGTTTCTTCAGTTACCCCTTTTTCAAGAAAATCAGCCGCCTTGTCCAGGATGCTTTTTGGTACATTCTTGTGTTTTGCTTTCAGTCCTTGAAAGATTTCTTTTCTAAATGCCATGTTTAAAATTTAACGTTAACTAATTAGTAGACTCAAAGATAAATCAAAAAATCAAATAAAATATCCTTTGGATATGTTTTAGGTCTTTAATGGCTTTAAATTGCAAATTTGATTAGTAAACTAATTAGTTAATTTATTTCTGAAATAATTTGGAATTGTAAAATTTGCTAATCATATTTGCAAAGTCGTTACCGATAGAAGCAGCAACTTCTGGTAAGGACGAACACAACAACAGTGATTAACTTAATACAGCAATATGAACACGAAAAAGTGTAATGGGGCTGGTATGGATATTGACCATGCCGAAAAGAAAGATGACTCCACTTTCTTTGTCCTTGATGGAGAAATCCAGGATCAATCCTCAGTTAAAAAATGCATAAGTCATAATCTTAAGCATATCAGAAAACAAAAAGGTCTTACCCAAGATGCGTTCTCAAAGCAATTGGGTATTAGTAGGCCGTCATACGCTTCCTATGAGGAACAAAGGGCTGAACCTCCATTGAGCGTGGTAATTACTCTTTCCAATCTTACTGGAATAGATATAAATACCTTATTGACCGATGAGCTTAGAGAGGAGGTTCTAAATGACTAAATCAAAGCCAACAGACCTTGAACAATTTATTGAAGCTTTTGGAAGCAGTGTGAAAAACATTAAGCCTGGAAGGGTGATGTTCAAAGCAAAAGATCTTGATCGTCAAGTAACATCTGCTCGTCAGCTAATTGAGGCTAAAAAACTTAATCTAAAGGTAGTGAACGATGCAGATATGGCGTCTTACAATGCTTTTGAAGTTTGGGAAGCATAACTAAAGAGCAGCAACTCTTAAATAAAATCACAACAACAATGAACGCAACAGCAACTAAAATTACTGACGAAACGGCTATGCCTTTCGGAAAGTTTAAAAACATCGCCATAGCTAATGTACCAGCAGGCTATTTACTTTGGCTATACCGCAATGAAAGATCTGGTCAGTTAAAAGAATACATTCTTGAAAATTTTCAAGTTCTTGAAAAAGAAGCTGCAAAAGATGAAAAGAAGGGAGGTAAGAAATGGTAGTTCAAACTGTTTTAAGACCAGGCTCGAAACTTCAGAGTCCTGAAGGCATCATTAACGTATTGTCATACTCTGGAGGTATATACGATTTAGAAGCTAATGGACACACCTTGCTAATGGATGAAAGCTCATTAAACCATCTAATCGAAGAAAGGGTATGGGTAGTTCAATGATCGAGCAATATTTACTAATGACCGCTAACGGAACTACTCCTCCGCGATATACTCACAATAACATTGAATCGGCAATTCAAGAAGCAAAGCGTTTGCATCTCTTACATAATGTTGAAGTAAAAATATTAAAGGTGGTTGGAGTAGTCAAAAAGGTCGAAGTTCCGGTCACAGAAATTAAGACGGTTGTGATTTTGGAGCCAGATAATCCAGATATCGGAGACCTTCCTTTTTAAAGTAATATTCATTTAATTTTTTAGCTCGCGATCCTCTTTTGGACGCGAGCATAAGGAGGTAGTGAAAAATTTACTTATAGGGCTATTGGCCTTTGCTCTTACACTAGGTGTAGGATGCAAAAAAGAAGAAAATTTGGTTAGTTCAAACGATTCAAAAATCGAAAAGGTTGAAAAAGCTACAATAATTAAAAGTGATGTATTAGGAGTTGAGGCGCCTGGCGGTGGTTATCCAAGTGGGGCAGATACTTATCCCCATAATACAGGAGGTTGCGTTTGCGGTAAATATGCAGGTTGCCATCCATACGAATACTGGACTGTTGCGGTTACTGATGGCTTATATTATTATGTTCCTCACCTTACCAAATATGGGCAGACTACATTCCCTCCCGGGGCAGTTTTCCCAGGAAATTCAGCATATTAATTAATATTTTATTTAACCCCGTCCTGAAATAAAGGCGGGGTTTACATTTTTTTTAAAAAAATAAGCTATGTGAAAGCATTAACCATTTTATTACCTACGGAAACCCTCAATAATTATAGATCCTCATAACTTAATTTTGAAATAATGCATAAATGGAATGGACCAAGACGAATTAAAGAAGCTGCAGATCGCGCTATTCAAAGTTGGTATTGCGATATTTTCACAGAAATTGGAACGTTCTTTTCCAAAAGGGGCAAAAGGACGCATAGGGGTAAACCTGTTAATTAATTCATGAGCCGAATAAATCAGTTATTCGGCTCATGATGTTGTAAAAAATTGTGTAAGTTTAGGATTCATATGGGCAACAATTTTGTTAAAAAGGTAGAGGAAAAGGCACGCATCCAATTTATAATATTTGATGCCGAAATAAAACTGGAGGATCTCCTGGGAAAGGTCAATGCTGTCGAGTTTTCAAATGAGGTTAAGCAAAAGATAATTGATTTGCTTGAAGAAATGCGTCCGAACTTGCTTAGGTCCGTTGTTTTAAAGGAAATTAATAAACATTCTTAATATTTGATGATTTGGGAGCTAAAATATTTTTAATTTCATCGGCAATATTTGTAATTATTATTTTAATGATTAAGGGCAAAGGTCCGTATAGGGATAGGTGATTATGCTCTTTATGTTGCTCACAATATCTATTTTTTCCGAGAATAAAACTGAGTTTCAAAATCAGTTACATGTTGAGGTTTCTTAACTTCCGTCCGTGGTTTTCTTTCAGTTGATCTGCCAGGGATATCGATTAGCGATTTTACAAAATGAACAACTGGATCATCTGCAGCTGCATTGCGTAAGTGAGCTTTCAGTTTTTCATCCCAATTATTTACTGCTTCAATTAGGCTAGTTCCTCGCCCTAAGACGCTTTCATTAATATCTTCATCAAGAAAACAAATGAAAGTGTCGCCATCACGATAAACTTTTGGTTTAAGTAATTTAGCGACACCTTCAAGTTGTGCTTCTATCAGCTTTCTTCTAGCCATTTTTTTTAATGTAATCAGCAATCTTTGCTCTGGAAGAGCTTCCGCTTTGCTTTGCTAACTCTTTGTATCGATTTGGAGTTACTCCAGCTTCTTTTGCAGCATATGCCACTTCACTTGCGTCGTTCAGATCTACTTTAGTGTCGTCACGACCATCTTGTTTGTTTTTATTGTCGCTCATAATTAATGTTTTATACAATAACACTGATTTGTTCCTGATTGTTTAATTACTTTTGGACATGACAATTCAAGAGTTAGAAGAATGGTTTGCGAATGCACCAAAACCTCAAATGCCAGTGATGTTAAATGATGCTAGCAAGGTAAATGATTATGCTAAGTTCTTAGATAGTCACTTTTCGCCTTTAAAGGCTCATCCTGATGCTAAAATTAATAATCCGCTGTTAATTAGGTTAAAAATGATGAAGTTGATTATTGAAAGTAATATCTAACTTACAATTTTAATTAAATCGTCAAGATCGTAGGGTTTGGTTAGATATCCGTCAAAACACCTAAATAAAGGATTTCTAAAGTCTGAATCTGTAATAACTGCTGCTGTAAATAAAATGACTTTAATCCCCTTAGTCTTGGAGTTGGTGCGCAAGTTTTCACAAATCTTTCTTCCATTCTGAACCTCTCCAATATTATAATCCATTAAGATTGTGTCAGGCTTAAAATTTTCAATATGTTCTTCAAGACCAATTGCATCAGGTAGAGCTAAAACATCGAAGTTACTTATTTCAAGCGCTAAGGTTGTTGCTTCCAGTACCCCATAATCATCGTCAATCATTAATATTTTTTTCATCTTAGCAGCAATAAGTATTGTGAGACTTTGAACAAGTATCTGCAAAGATTGTTTTATAAAAAAAAACAGGCACAAAGCATGCTGCCTTGTACCTGTATCTAAATTAACGCTCTCAAGAGCAAATATATAAAACTTTCTGAAACTTCAATATCGGCTAAATGTCCGATAAATTCAATTATCGGCTAATTACCCGATAATGGTTTGTATGCTTCTTGGACATTCCCTAATTTAATTAAATTTCGATCTACCCGATATGCAGCCATATTCCGGTCGTCACATCCAACTAAAAGATTGTCAATCTCTGGTTTAGCTAAAGATGGATTTATCCAAGAATCAATTTGATCATTATCCAAAATTAAAGGCATACGTTTTTTAGAGTTATGTATATCGGCCATTAATTCATTAGCTTCAGCAGTAACGATTGAGAAGGTTGTAAGCCACTCTTTAGTATCTGGGTTTTGGTAATTAGAATATATGCACGCAAGGTTAAAATAAGGATGGGATTTTGGATGGATGAAATATGGAAGCTTGTCACCATCCACATGTTTATACTCATAAAAACCGTTTACTGGCAATATTGCTCTGTTTTTGCCGATAGAATTTTTGAAAGATGGCTTTTCCCATAGTGTTTCAGACATTGCATTAAGAGTATTATTACTCATTTTTAGCATGTCAGGAAAAGGCTTTTTCCAATTTGGGATTAATCCCCATTGCATTTTTTGTATTGCCCTGTTTTCACTTTGAGTTATTAAAGAAAGTGTGGGATGCACAAAACCTGAAACAATGTGGTAGGGATTGTATTCTTCAACATCTTCCTGGTACTTTGGATCTGCAGAATAATATTCTTTTAAATCCTCCAATTTTACTGCGTGGCTTACATAATAACACATATTATTTAATTTAGACCTATATCAAATATTTCATCACTACCGGCTTTTGTCAGAATCACATTCAGATGCTCGTCAAATTCGACCAGATCGTAAATAGAATCTCTAACAACAGATCCGAAATCATCTATATCAACTTCTGGGTGGCATACAACCATTATTGTTTCTTCGTCAGTAAATTCAACAGAAACAATGTTTTCTCTCCATTGCTCCTTAATTATCCTTGGAAAATTTTCTTTAAACTGCTTTTGCTGAAGGTGCCCTGATAAAGTTTCTATTAATTGTTTTAACTCTTCGTTTTCAGTTGAAAACCCAAATTCTGATTCTGAATCCATCACCATTGAGCCAATAAAGTTTCCTTCTACATGCACAAAGTAAATTTCATCATCAATATGGATGATAACATTTTGAGCAGTTTTTGCACCAAAAGGATGTATATTAAATGTGGTTGTAAGCATGATAGTTAAATCTAATTTAATAAATATTGTTTTACTTTTTCTTTAAATCATAATACTGATTTATTTTTTTTGTGTGTTCCTCAACAAATTTTGATGCTCTTAGAATTAGATCGTTAGCTTTTTTAAGCCCTTCCCTAGGATCCATTAATATAAGTTGAGGGGCATTTGCTTTTCCTCTATGCACATTTATATCCTCATTGCTCCATATGAATTCTTCAGGGGTATACCATAACTTAGTGGTTTTACTATAAATCCAAAAATTCATTTTTTTTGCTTGTAATGCCAGATGCGCACGGTAATCTTTTGCGGGATCTGGAAGAGGCCCCCATGTCATTCGAAGTCGGGATTTTTAACGCGTAGTAATTTTTCATACAACTCACCACCAATCTTAACTTTTATGCTAAATAGAAAAGATTCCCATCCAACAACTTTAAGAAACTCAGCTAAGCCTGGTTTAAGAATTTGATCTATTAATTTTGGCGCAACCTCAGTCAACTGTTTTCTAAAGAAACGATCAGTATATAAATCATTTAGAGCATGAAGGTTTATAAAAATATCTCCCCCATCAGATCCATCAACTTCAATTAAGCGATCTAAACTGATTATGAAAGGTCGCATCTTATCATTAAGCCAAAACCAGCTTTGTATTTGTCTTTCGAGGGCGGGCTTGTAGTTTCTGAAGTTCGTTTCCATTTTCGGATCAATAAGGGCTTCAAAATTACTAATATATTTAGTAATTCAAAGAAAATAGAAAATACAACTAACTAGAATAAATATCTGCTGATAAACTTCTTCTCACTTTTAGTTCTTCCCGAATTCTAATATGTGTTGTTAAATAAACATGAGAGTTTATTTCGTCAAGTTTCTCAACTCCTAAAATTATTTCATCAATTAACTCTTTGGATAGATTGATTTTAGGGAGGGTTTTGAATGAGTTAGTATTGTAATATAAATACCCTGCAAATCTCTCTCCGATATGCAAAATGTTTTTATAATTACCAGCTCTTATTACTATTAGTTCCCCGTTATGCTCAAATTTTACATATGATTTTGTGATTTTCATTTTGATTAAAGATTAAAAAGAATCAAAATTACTAATATTATTAGTAAATAGAATCAATAAAAATTAATTTCTGAATTTCTTGTTTTGCGGAAATAAAAATTATATTCGCTAAATCATCATCTCTCAAAATTTACTTTAACTAATTAACTGATGAACAAACTAACACTCTCTAAAGGCAAAGCTATGGCTTGCCTTGCTATTATGTGCCTATTTTTGGCGCAATCCTGTCGTAAAGATAATCTAATGCCAAATGCCTCAGATTCTGTCGAACGTGCAAAGAATTGGTATAATCAGAAATTCGATAAATCGACAAGTACTTTAATGTCTATTAATGGTTATTCTTTTCCTCTGGATATAAAACCCAAATGGAATGAGGTGCAGGCATCTAGATTGGACGATCAAACGGATATTTATATTGTTCCATTAGAAGTAGATGTTCCTCTCGAGCTAAGACAAACTATTAATCCGGTCTTAGTAATGCATGAAAAAGCAACTGGATATGAAGTAAAATCGATTAATGATGATCAAAATGCACATCGTATCCTTAAAAAAGACGAGACGAGATCATATGATGCCAAATCTTTATACCAAAAGGCCTTTGGAAGTGAGCAAAGAAAACTTAGTGATGTTAGCAATGTGGTGTTAACAAATAAGTCAAGTGGAGGTAATATAAAATCAAGTTCTTCAAATACTCAAACTATTGCACAAAATAAAATTATGACTGGTGATCCTTCTAGTGTTGGGGGTGGGAAGTGTATAGATTGGTATTTAGTTACAAGAGATCAGGATGGTGTGATTATCTCTGAAGAATTTGTGGGCAGGACTTGTGGAATAGATGAAATGCCAGGTGGTGGCGGACCTGGTGGAGGACCTGGTACCTCAGGAAACCCTGCTGATTTCGGATTGGATCCAAAATGTCTAAATTGCCAAATCCTTGTGGATAATTTTGATGCATTTCTGCAATATTTAAAAACAATAAATTATATAGCATCCGATCCGTTTGGTACAACAGTAGAACTTAACGGAGTTTCATTCCATGGAACCATGGTTGAAATACGTCTTAACGGAGCTTTAACAGGATCGTTTTTCACACCTGATTATAGTTATGATAGATATACGCCTGGGATTTACTACAGCGTAGGTTTTAGAGGCAGCGATGGATATGGGCCTGCTCCCAACTTTGGTTATGGTTTAACTGGACTAACCTTTCCAGTAACTTATTATAATGGAAAAACAAGTCTGTTTTTAATGCCTCCTGGAGGAGTTACCTATACAACTCCTGGACAAGATTTAATAAGTATTCTTAGTATAACCGATGTGAGCATAAAGTCATTCCTTGCTGCATCGCCTGATGTTAGTTCTGGAGTGTTGGAGTATTTGAGAATTAATGGCAAGACAGCAGAAACAATCGATTTTGCAAATTGGAGTGTCGGTTATTTATTTAATAATAGAAATTTTGAAGAGTTTAAAAATGCTTTCTTAAATTTTAAGGCAGACGGTTCAGATGGGCCTGAAGATTTTGATGAGAATTATTGGAACGATCCAAATCTTGTGATTCAGCAGCAAACCTTGCCAACTCTTTTTGAGTTTTCACTAGCTTATCCTAAATCTGGGTTTGGTAAAGCCGAATTTGAAATGTCAGCTCCTGAGGTATTCGATTTGGTTGGAGGCACTCCAAAAGCACTTCGTGATGCTTCGCTTTCCGATTCGGACCCATATAATAATAATACATATAGTAATGCATGTGCGCTAAGGGTTTCAAGAGCATTAAATTACTCAGGAGTGACTATTCCGGAAGTTTCAGGGACATATAAAGGCGGTGATGGTAAAAATTATTTTTTATCAGCTGCGAGTTTAAATGCTTGGATGACAAAAACATTCCCCCCTACAGCAAGCAATAGCGTTCGATTAACAGCAGCAAATGCTGGAAAAAATGGTGAAGGATTTGCTACAGCACTGAATGGATTAAATGGTATATATATAATGATTCCTAACTATCCGGGACCAACTTATTTTGGTGCCTCAGGACATGCAGGGTTTTATACTACACCACCAGTGACACATTATTACTTTACTGCAAAAGGGGGGGTAAGTAAAATAACACTATGGAAATTACAATAAAACTTATGAGAAAAATATTAATTATAAATGCCTTAATTCTATTTTCACTTTCAACATTTGGACAAGGTAAAGAAAATGAGAAAGAATGGATACAAACCTATAAAGACCAGGTTTTTTATAACGGTCTTTTGAAAGGCTTGGAAAGCAAAGAAGTAACAGACAAAATAATTAGTTTGGATAAATCATTTTATAATCCTGTATTTATAATTCTTCACGGAAAAGCTATTAGTAAAGGGAGCGACTATTTAGTTGAAATGATAAGAAAAGACTCTATCGAAAGAGAGGGGCGTGTAGCAGAGCCTGCATCTGGAAGAAGACCTTTTTTGGTTGCTCTTCGATTTTATCAAAGCAAAAAACTTAACCAAATGGCGAAGGAAGAATATAATAAATGGATGAAAATACCCAATAAACAGAAGCTTATTAATGAAGCTAATAAAGCATATTGAAACTTTTCGATGGTTTAAATAAAAAATGCAGAGGTAGAGTTCCTCTGCATTATAACATTACTCTAACACTGTTCAAGCTTGAAATCTATCCCACGTTAATGTTATTCTTTACAAAACTCATTTAGCTAAGGATAGTTTAAAAATCTAAATCATAATACAGAGAAGTAAACATAAATGCATTGAAAATGGATTATAGCAAATGAAAAAAATAACAACCAAAGAAGATCTGGAAAAATTTAAGGTCGGCATCTTAGAAAGATTAGATATGGCTTTTAACTCAGGTTTGTATATTCGAAGCGAATCAACAATTCTTAATACTGCGAAATTTCAAAAACTTGAAATTAGAATTGAAATAAAAAATACGGATACCAGCAAGCCAGGCTTTGTAAGTCAAGGATGAAATCTTAATTTTATAGAATTATGAAAACAATATTTGATTACAATCCAACCAATCCCGAATTAGTGGAGCTATTCGGATATGATAAGAAGTCAGATTCGATGGCTTACGGCTTCTCCGTTTTACTATTGCCAGTTAAAGATTATAAGGTTGAAAATAGCGAAGAAGGCACATTGCTTGACTTAGCTAAGCTGCTTGAGCATCGTGGCCTTGTTAAAGAAGCTGACGAAATATGGTCTAAGATTCCTGATATTGAAAGACAATACAGAGCCGGGCATGATCATGTCTTAAACCCTCAATAAACTACTTTTTATGTTTCTCGAAAAACCTCATTAATTCAAATTGAATTGATCTATAATCCTTCATTAAGATTGGAGTAAGCTCTTCTAAGGCTGTCTTTTCTGAAATTCCATTTGCTTTTAGCCTTTTCCTAAAATCTTTTATCCAGTTGGTATAACCATAGCCCTTTTCTAAAATATTTTTTTTATTAACCGCTTTTCCACCCAGTGATTTAAGGAAATCGGTATAGGTATGTCTGGCAACAAATTGATTAACGGTTTCCATAGCTGCAGTTTGAGCCTCGCTGAGCTTTCTTGGTGGTGAAAGTGTTTTAGCGTGTAAAATTTCATGCCATAAAGCTTCTATTGAGTACTCCTGGTTAAATGTTAGATTAACTCCATTCTTTATATTTACTAATGCCTGTTTAAACTCGTTTGCCGGATTAAATCCGATGGTTAGGAATGTATTATTGCTAATGGTAATATCGGCTTTTCCTACCCATTCATTTGTTGAAGGCTTATAGCTGGCAGCATGCTGCATCATGAATGATCTAGAGTTTGTAAACTTAACAGATCCTAAGCCGGTTCTAAAGTTTTCCGGATTTTTTTGCGCGTATGCCAGCATGATACTTTCAATCTCCTTGTTTGTAGGCTGATCACCTTTAATAAAATTATTAAGATTGATAATATCGTCATCATCAATTTCTACAGCCTTACGTGGAGGTTTATCTTTTTTGGATTTAAAGTTTAAGCCCTTCTTAATATCCCCATCCTTAAAATTATCTTTTACCCAAAATGGGGTGTTTTTAACCTCTCTATCCTTATTGATATCTACCCATTCCTTAAAGCTATCCGGCACGTCATTAACGGAATTTTCGGAATTTCCTTTGGAATTATCGGAATTACCGGAAAATTTCGCCCTTTCTTCACGGTCGATTTCATCTTGAGTTTTTAATATGGATACAGCGTGGCAGCGGCATTGCGGATGCCATCCGACAAACTTAAATTCTTTAGGATATTTGCCAGCTAAGGCAGCACACAGTTTGCAATGGTTAGGATTATTGCTTAGCCTGATCTCAATTCCAACAACGAAGTCTAATTGATTCCAACGCTCGTAGTCAGCTGCTCTGTAGGCCATATTGGTTTCAGTTCTTGCAACACGAGCTGCATTCTTAAAAGAAGATCTGTAAACGCCTGTACCTGGATTATAAGCTTCCATTGCTTTAGATGGAACAAGGCCTCCACGCTTATTTCTAACTCTGCGAAATATATTTGAAGGCTGTTTTAAATGGGTTTTTAATAAATTGGCAATCTCAACGGCAGATTTACCTTCGCCAATACCAATATCTAAGGCAAGTTCTACCTCTGTTTTCTGATCATTGGCATAATTCCATATTCTTTCTGATAATCCTAATCGTTTTGGACCGTCCTTTCTATTTTGGAATGCTTTTAAAGCAATTATATTTTGATTAGCATATTTTTCAATATCGGCTTTTGACAATCTGCTTTTTCCGAGAACGGCCTTGACGACCTCATCATTCTTTAAAGCAGAGAACTTCCATTCATCTTTAATTCCTGATTGAACGGTTGCTAAAGTATTGCCATAAGTCACATTAATGATCTTATCCAGCTTCTCTTTCGTTTCAGGGTAATCTTTAAAACTGAAAAGCTTATCAAGGTTTACGTTTTTAATTGATGAGCCAAGCTTTGCATATTCGTCGAGTGCAGAACGAAATATAGCCTCAACCTTTTCAGCGTATTTTTCCATACGTGAAAGGTGCTGCTTTTCAAAACGAGCATCGTCAATGGTTATGAATTTACGCTTGGCCAATTAACTAATAACTTGTTTCAAAAACATTAGATTGAGAATCTGCTTTCTTCTCCTCAAGGATCTTATCATAATCATCTTCATTGCCGCCCCAGTTCTTAACTGATTCCAGTTGAGAAATGAAAGGTTTACCGCCATTGGCCACTTGGAGCACTTGTGCTGCTGAAAGATCATCGGCGATCATATAAGGAGTGATTGTTGGCTTAATCTTCATTTTGGAAGCTTTTTTAAAGCCATTGTTATTCATTTCAGAAGCGTAGGCTCTGATAATCTTGTATCTTCGCTGTAAGAAAGGGATAAAAATTTCTTCCTTATCCTTCACTTTTAAGTGAGCATCAAGGAACATCAACTTTAAAGCTATACCAGATAATGCACCAATGCCTTTTACGCTTTCAAAACTGATATCTGGCGTTTGAGTAATGGTATAAGCCATCTTGATAAGGTTATTCGCCTCGACCAAAAACGACTCTGGAGCATGATCCCATGATAAGTATTCAGCTTTTGCATCCTTTTCACCTTGAATTACTGTATTGCTTGATCCTTTGGAACCAAATGACAGTATCCGGCCATTAACGAAGATCTTTGGTGCCGAATGGTAATCGTTTGTATCGCCAAGATTTGAAAACATTTTTTCAAGACGATCGATGATGCTTTCAATATCCTCAGTCTCCATTTCATCCTGTCTAGCGTAAGCAATGGGAATCTTCTTGATTGGAATTTCCTCCCAATGGTCTTGAACCCACGCTCCATCCATAGATAGGCTCGATTGCTTCCATCTGATAAGCTCTTCACTTGTGTAGGTTTCGAAATAGACTGTTTCAAGGTTAGGTTTCTTTATCTTAAACTCCCTGCTGAACGCTACCATATCACCGTATTCATCGAAATAAGGATATAATACATCTCCTTGATCAGGACTAAATAACTTTGATTTAAGCTTTCTTGAAGTCTTGAATCCATATTCCTCATGCTCTTCGTGTTCTACCGTAAACCAATATTCTGCAGCTTCGGTAAATGAAAATACTTTACGAGCTACGTTTTTGTTTAGGAACTCTTCTTTGTTGTCATCAAGAATTTCTTCCAGACAAACCATGAGTGCTTTTTCTTCTTCGCTTTCAGCATTATAATCCAGAACTACCGGATTGCCAAACAGGAATGACACGGCTCGTTTGATGATCAGTTTTTGGAGAGCGAAACCAATTCGATTGACCTTTTCTATTTTTGGTTCCCCCTTACCAGTTATATTACCAGCAGCATCTTTTTCTGGATTAGGATAAATAATCTTGTCTTCTCTTTCGGTTGTACTGAATACCTTGTGACCTTTAACATTTAGTCTTTTTTCGAATAACTCAACCTTTGGTAGGGGATAAGGCCTCATTTTAAGATTAGCGATTATCGTGTCTATTTTCGCACCAGGTGCAATATCTTCAACTTTCATATTAAAAAACTCCTTCTAAGTCTTGTGGTGTATTATCAATTATTGGATAGAAAGTGTTTGCAAGTGCATCAAACTCATCTGTTGATTTGCCTAAACGCTTTTTGATGTCGTCTTTCGCTTCAATGATGATCGTTCCATTACTTTGAAACTTCCATTTTATTTCTGTTGCTTCCTCTGTTAAAGTGTTGCCAGGGGGAAGCATTGGATTCATTTTGTTTTTTGGATCAAGCCAGTCGCGAACAGCCCAGAATAACCATGCACGCATGTTTGCAAACTTGTATTGGCCAGTAATATCTGTTAGAAACTCACCAAACTTATCCTTGGCAGCTTCAGAGTATTTACAGCTATAAGCAATGTTTTCATAGCCCTGTTCCTCTAGTCGGGAATAAACTCCAGCTCCTTCGCCAATTGTGTCTATTTGAGCCGTTGAACCTGGATTGGAATCAAGAATGTTTTTTACTTTTCCAGCAATTTCCATGTGATTTGCTTTACCTCCAGAATTCGTTTTATAGAAATGGTCGACGAAGGAATCATACCTAGGGCAAAAAACAGAGCTGTCACGTCCCATACCCGCAACATCGACACCTAGCTTGAGCAATCCTTTATGAATTGCATTGTGGCCATTCTTTTCAACGTACTCAAGCCATCTATTTTGAGCAATTTCAATCCATTGTTCCGGAATTAAACTATCCTCGGATACTTTAGGAAACTTACCAAGTACTTTAATTCGGAAAATGTCTTCAGGTCGGTACCATTGTCCTTCAAACTCAAAGTCATCCTGAGTTTCGCTAATTTCATCAGGTCTAATTTTCGTACACCAGTTATCAAGCTTATCAGCTACCCATTCATAATCAACTTGCCCTGGGATAATGGGCTTTTTCTCGATAACGTTAGGTGCTGTAAGAGAATTTAAGCGGAATTTATTCCAACGATCACCTTTTTGTGATTTAGCAGCATAACCGATTGTGACATTCGGGTTGAATACTAATAAAATTCTTGAATTACCCTGAAGGTTACCCTCAATAGCTCCGAAAGTATCATCAGAAATACCTGATGCCTCAGTAATGGCAAACATTGTATTAACAGCATGAAAACCTGACCATGCTTCGTGGTTATGCTCATCAGCCTTGAAGCCTGTTAAAAACCATTCTTCATATTCTGTACGAACATCATAAGCATTTAATCTACCAGGCAGTTGAATGCCACGTTTTTTCGCCCGGTTATACAATCTAGATATCTCAGGCATCATGATGTTTTTAACCTGACGATCAGTAGGAGCAGTCAACGCTACTTTTGTATTGGCAATTAACTCACCTTTCTTGTTCCACATGGGCGTGAGGTTCATAAAGCAAACTGCCGCTACAGCTGTTACGAAATCTTTACCTCGTGCGGTGCCTGATGCTACGGTCGTTCGTGGATTGAACTGTACTGATGTCAAAATTGCTTGCTGATCTTTGTCCAGCGAGACGCCCAATGCTTCAGCGGCAAACTTATTCCAGTCTTCCGTCCAAAGTTTAACTGCTGATCTGGCATTATCCTCGAATTTAGATGCTTGCTTGGTCATTGGTTAATCTTCTAAAACGTTATTCTGTTGTAGGAAATCGTAAAAACCAACGTTTCCGCTTAATTCTTTCTTCTCCGGAGCATATAACCCTAAAAGTTTTCTTCGCTCTTGGCCTAACTTGGTTAGTTCCGCCTGGTACCTAGCATCTCCAAAGTTTATCTCATCCTTTTCGATCCTTTCAATGGCGGTCGTTGCTATCTTTTCAGAATCCACTATATTGCCGTTAGGCCCAACAGATTTTGCTTTACCGGCTATTCCTTTTTGTTTCTTACTTGTCGACTTATGGTCGATCTTAGACTTATCCCAGGCTTCCCACAATTCCACCTCTTGAGCATTGATCTTTTCAAGTTCTAATTGAACTGATAATTCAGTATTGTCAATCCTGGTACTTCTCCATTCATTCAGGAGAATATGAATATCTTTGTGTAGAGTGCTTTTTGAATAAGTAGCAAGTCCAAGACGTGACATAACCTGCTTACGCATCGCATCATATCCGTAGCCCTTCTTATATAGCTCCGAAACTACTACAAGCCGCGCCTCCCTTATTTGTGTAGCTGTTCTGTTTCCCTTAACATTACCCATCTTAATCCCTCAACTTTGCATCTGGAAATTCCTCCACTATATCGCTCACGCGCCTTTTCACTTCGTCATAGTTCGCAAGATCACCATCAAATTCAATTACTAATCTCACAACAGACTTCTTTTCCTTTTCTTCCGGCTCATCATCACCTCCATCTAAGCTGGTAAGGATCATTCCCCAATCTAAAAGATCGTCCTGATCCCATTCGTTTGCTAACAGATCATAATCATCGCTACCAAAACCAACATTATCCTTGATCATATATGCCTTAATTTGCTCAATTGTAGCTGACCTTGGGATAATCTTACAAGGAATGGTTTTAGTTGATCTTAACTCAGTAATTGCAGCAAGCCAGTCATTGAAGTTATCTTTTGATTGTTTCTCTTCAATAATCAAAGCAAATTCATCCTCAGACATTGATGAAGCCTCGACAACTGCTCTCAACCTCATATTCCCAGCTATAGCAACAAATTCATCTGCATACTCGACAACGAGGCATTCTCGAAGCTCCAACATTTCTGGATGGTCGATTATCGATCTTACAAGCTTGGCAAAACGTTCATCTCTAATGAACCTGGGATTTTTTGGAATGCCAGCGATCTGACCAGTGTTAGGCCAGATTTTTAGGGTAGGTATTGATTGCGTAACGATTTCCATATACGCAAAGATAATAATAAAACATATCTAAAGGATATGTTTATGTCTAAATAAAAAAGGCTTTTCAATTGCCTTTTTTATGTTGGTCAAGTAATTTTTCTATTTTGTCCATTAGACTCTCTGGGCACTCGCCTAGATAACTATATATATCCCATTTAGTTAATTCTGCTGTTTCCGCTATGGATATATAGGTAGGTTCCCATAATCCCATCTCATTATATTCTTCAGAGTCCTTTTCAATAAATATACACGGTCCATACTGTGATTTGTCTGTTTTTGTGCATTTGACAACAATATGATCGTCTATCGCGTCTTCTAAAAGCACCGCAGGGCGCTTTTTAGATTGATCAGGATCATCTTGATATGGAAAATAAACTAATAAAACATCCCCTCTCTTATACGCAGGCATTGTTTGGATAGAGAGTGTCGTAAATAGAATTGGACTCGCCTTTCCAATCAGATAAATCTACGTTTTTATATGATTGTTTTAATCGGTCAAATAAAACAGGATCCTTTGCTGGATCAATTCTTTCAGGATAGACAGCAAACGTCATCATGTCCCCCATAGATTTGATTTGATTTAGATATTCTAGGGCAGATTTAACAAAGAATCTAGTAAAAGGAAGATTTTTCTTTTCTAGTTTAGAAATAACTGGAAGAAGCTTGCTCTCTAATGTTTTTATTGACCTAACAACTTTAGCCTCTGTTTTCATCTTTTCTCGTTCTTCAGCTCTATTAAAATCAGCTTCAATTACTTTTAAAGCTTTTTTTAAGGCCAATGATTGAAAACGAATTGATACACCTAGGGAAAGTATATGAAAGGGTAACGTTACTGTAAGTCCTAATATTCCGAAATATTTTCTGATTGATTTCCTCGAAGATTGAAAATCTTCAAAAACCTGAGAGAATTCAGATAGTCGCTCGAATTGGTGGTTATGAGAAATGGTTGTCATATTATATTTTCTTCCTTCAACTGTAAGTAAATATAATTGGATAGCCAATTATATAGAGCATTAATTTAATTAGGTAGAAGCCAAAGTTATACCATTTTTGCAAATTATAATAGTAAAGATAATGTAGTAGTTGAACTGAGTCTTAAAGAATTTGGTATTGATAATATTAGAAATGCTAAAGATATAGAAGCGGATTTAAATTTTGTTTTGAACCAAAATTTAGGCGCTAAGTGGTACGATCTCAATTAAAGTAATGGAAGTAGTAGATAGTATTACTTTTGATAGCAGAAGTCATTTAAGGAACTTTATGAATGCTACAATCTAATAATTTCTGATTGCAATTAATTTTTAATGTGACATTGTTATGACATTAAGTCTGCCTAACAAAATGCTTTAAACAGCATTTTATGGCTGATTTACTAGACGGTTTACAAAAATTACTCTAAATATTATCAGTAATTTATCAACAAAATCTGGCAATATATGGTAGGTCATATTGTGAATGTAAGTTCATATTTAGGATAGAAAAGGTTCGTATGCAGCTAGGTATTTTCCAAGCGGAGTCATACGTTCGCGTCTGTCCATACTTGCTATACCCAATGCTTGCATGCGTGTTAATATCGACGAATTCATGCTTCCTCCATTTTCTTCAAAACTAATATACTTTTGGAAGTTTGCCCATTCGCCAGCATCTTTCAAGTCTTTCACTTTGTCTAAAATTGATATTGGAATAGGCATATCAGGTATTGAAGCTAGAACATTAGGGCTTAGTAACATTTTCAATAAGCTCTCAATTTGGTCGTTTGATATTTCTAGGGCATTCTTTTCCGATGCCAATATAGATTCGGTGATATCTAATTCAGTTTTTATTTGCTCATTGGAATCTCTTAAAGTTCTCGTTGTTGATCTTTCTGTTTGAAGGTTATTTTCTAGCTCGGCATTTGAATTTTGTAATGAAGCGATTTGATCCTGTTGGAAATTTATCGAATCATTCTTGGATTGTATTTGTTCGGACTGAGCATCGTAGTCTTTCGAAAATGACCTTACTAATTTCCTCTGATCCTCATATTTCTCACTATATTCATCTCTTTCTTTAACTACATCTTCATGAACACTTCTTTCGACAACCTTCTTGTTTATAACCTTTCCAGTTATCCAAGGCATAAATCTGAAGTCTATAGTTAGCGAGAGGGTTCTGGTAGCCATTACAATTCCATAGCCGATTAGCATAATAATAACGGCAGTTATAATGTCGTGGACGAGGGACCAACCACCAAATTCAGCATTAGCTATAAGCCGGAGCGTTGCAACCTTTTCTGTGCGTGTGCAATCTTTGTCGAAATTGAATAACGTGTACCAAAACTCCCAATGGTGAATAATTAGTATGACTGTTAATGTTCCAAAGAACGGACTGGTTAGTTTGTCCTTTATGTTTTGGAAGAAAGAATTTAAAAAGTCCATGAGTACGAAAATTTAGCTTGCAAAATACGACTTTACTTATCAAAGGCAAATCTTTATATTGCCAAAAATTAATCTCTCATGGCAAAATCAGAAAAAGAAAATTTGGAAATTCTATATCCAACCTTTGGTTCTAAACGATTTAAACAAACTTTAAAATCGCATAAAGAAGTTTTAGATAGATACTATGCAGGATTTGATGAAGCGAAATCACTAAAGGGTGATTATAAGATATTTTTAGATACCAATGTTATTTTGAGAATTTATAGTACATCCTTTAAGGCCCGTGGAAAACTGCTCCAATTTTTTAAGGATTATGGATCACGTATAGTTCTAACATCCCAAGTTCAATGGGAATTTGTAAAAAATAGAGAGAATGTAATTTCCCAATTCAATAACGAAGTAACCACCACTATACCGGATAATTTCAATAAGGATATAATTAATACGATAACAAGTTTTAGAAACAAAAATAAATCAAAACTTGTGGACTATCCAGATGTTGAGGTCAAACTTGAAAAACTGCAAAATGATGCTGCAGATCTTTTGAAGTTGATTTCTGAATCAATAAGTGTGAAAAACATTTCTACAAATGAGATTATGTATAATGATGATTTTATCACAGAATTCCAAGGAATGGAGTTATTGGAACCCCTTGAAGAAAAGTTCATCAAGGAAATAAAAGCTGAGTTTGACTTATTCCTAAATACTTTGGATAAAAATGACATCGAAAAGCAGATATTTAAAACCTTTCCTGGTTGTTATGAAAAAAAGGAGAAGCAAGATGATCCTTATGGTGATTATATAATATTTCATGAAATGATGAAATATGCGCTTGAAAAACAGAAAGATATAATTTTTATAACAGAAGATGTTACAAAAGGGGATTGGATGCAAGTTGGTAAAAGCCCACACATCCACTATGTCGAAAACTTTTATCTTAATACTAAAAAACTTCTATACATACTTGATGGTGAGCGGACATTTGATTTATTATTAGATATTAATTTCAAGTCTTTGATACAATATGACGCATCCATCAATAGTTTTACACCAATTAATAAACATACTTTACAACATTTTATTGACACATTTCCACCGTTTAATTCAGCTAAAAGCTATCCAGTAGGTGATCTTGAAGCAGAGGTAATCTATAATGGATTCGAAACAATCGAACAAATTAGAAATGTGTTAGCGATCATTTGGCATTATTACCCAGATATTGTATCACAATTATCAACATATAGCAAGGTAGCGTTATTTAGGGCATCCATGACTTTAGCCGATGATAGTTATGAAATTGGTAGCGAGTATGGTGGTTACAACAGGGAATCTTTCCCGGTGACTTTAGATTGATCGAGGTTTCGAATACCACCTGAGCCAGCAAATTTGTCTGACTGTTGGCCGATTTAAGTGTTATTTAAAAACGTTGTTGACGGATGATAATTATTTGTTAAGGTATAATAAGTCCGTTTCAAATCCGAATTCATTAACAATCTTGCGATCAATCATGCTCATCTCGGGATCGATTATGGAGATTATAATTTACCATTTTGAGTAATCACTGGATGTTAAGTATTCTAAAATTCAGATAAAAAAGTTTTTTATATTAGTCGAAATTATTGTCTAAAATGCAAAAAAAGCCTCAAGAGTTACTCAACGAAGAAGACCCAAGATATCATGCTATAGGAATCTTAGGAGCGGGAACAGCTTGTCTAGCTACATCAGAGTTTATCGATAAAAAAACAGTGCATTTCTGTTTACCCTCAAGTCCTGCACTGTTTTTGAATTTAGCTTATAAAGCTAAAATGGAACTTGAGGTTATAGATATGAAGCAATGTTTATTAGAATTAGCGGACGCAGGAAACTCACCCCCTAAAACACATAAAATACTATTTGATTTTCTTGAATTGATGCTGGCACAAGCAATCTTTTCATTTACGGCATTGGAATGCTTCGCTAATACATCAATTCCAAGTAATTATGTATTTAGAACCAAACGAGCCGATAAGAAGTTTATAGAAGAATATGACAGCGAACAGATAGAGCGTAATTTAACGCTGGATGTTAAATTTGATAAAATTTTGCCTAATATATTTGAAGTTAAAAGTCCTTCTGGCACAAAATTATGGGAAATCTATCAACAACTCAAAAAGTTACGCGATAGGTTAATACATTTAAAATCTAACGACATGTCTAAAACTGGCCCTGAGATAAAAACTATCTGGGGTGATTTAATCAGAAATCGCAACAGGGATTATGCTAAGCTTGCGTATGATTTGATAGGCTATTATTTGAAAGATAAGGATGGCATGAGATGGTTTAAAATGTCCCCTTATAATGGATAGACATTTTATTTAACTGGTTTTTATGCTTGCTTTTAAGGAAACCATATCTATGATTCCTGCATAAGGCACTTCCTTGTATATCTCGTGATCAGAAAAGAAGTCGATAAAATGCTGTGCTAGTTATGATTCTTTCATAAAAATACTTTTAAATCTTGTCCGGAAACTGAGAAAATAAAATTTTGCAACTGGTGTAAATACCTAAACTTATCACCGAAATAAATTCCCCCAAATTCGGAATAATTAATGCCTATTTGGATTCTGCAGGTGAGCGTTAATGCTGAAACTTTGATTTTATAGTTGGGGTAATCAGATGCTTCAAATCCAGCCTTCAATAGTATTTGTTCTGTAACTGAAATTCCATCTATTTGACTTTCATGGACGCCCCATTCGCTATTGTTTTTTGACCAAAGCAAGCAAATGTGCTTACCTATTTCGCAAACAGGCAAATCAAAAGTCCCATTTACATTTGTGTGCCGGACTATATTTCCGATTCTTAATTCGTTTGTCTTGATCATTAATACCTCCAATTCTTCTTGTTTTTTAATCCACCTTTGCGATTAATGCGATTAGTAAATTCAAAGGCGTGTTCAATCTCTATTTTTCCTAACTGATTCAGTTCAGAAACAATAATATCCTCTGGTGATATTTTTGTAGTTTCTTTGAAGGTATTTATTACTTTCTCTATCGATTCAACTTCTATTTCAAGGCCAGTTGCAGATTTTACCTTGGCTATTGCATCATGTATATGTGTTTCGTAATCCCCTATGATTAATATTTTCGTTTCCATGTTGTTATGATTTTGTTTATTAAAGAGTTGCTGCTCTTGTTATTTATGAATTATTTCTCTAAAGGTTAGTTAAATTAGGTAGGCCTGAATTCGTTCATTCGATCATAAATAATATGTGGATTTAAAACCGACTTAATGCGAATAAACTGAAGCATCAAATACAATTCTTTTGCCTCTGTCAGACTACATTTATGTTCACGGACAAGATCGTTGAAGTTGTGAAGCTTTTTTTTGTTGCTGTTCATAGCTTTTAGTTTTTGATATATTTTCCGCAACTCGGCCAGTTTACTTTGTGGTCTGTTGCCGGTCCGTTTGTGTCTTTTCTTAAATCGCATTTATAGTATCGTTTTCCATAAGATTTGCAATACAAATGCAAACATGTTTTACACCTAGTTCCTTCTGGCCCTTTCCCGTAAGCTCCAACACAAGGATTGATTTTTAGTGATCCAGATTTGTTCTTGCGATTTACTGCATTGACTGAAACATCATTTCCGAATAAGTCTTTCATATTTCGCTATTAAGAGATTTATTAGCAATTGTTTGTTTAATCAAATCAAGCGTTTCTTGCTTGTTTAGTTGCTCTGGAGTTCTTCTTATCACCGTCCAACCTAAAACGCTCGCTTGCGTGAGCTTTTCCATATCTCGTAAGATGTTTTGAGGACGGGAGTGAGCACCTCCACCTTTTAACCAGATACCACCATCTTTTTCGATGGCAATCTTATGTTCGAGAATGGCGTAATCAAATCGCCAACGTCGGGTAGGATGGAAGCGATGTTCTGTCACGATATCAAGCTTCAGATCTGATCTGACAAGAGCACAAAAGAAGTCTGGACCTCTCTTTTTTTTCTTCTTTGCAGCGAGGTTCGAGCCCTTAGCGTTCGTTTTCAGTGCTTTAGCCATTGTTTAGCCCCTCCATGAACACGTTCTTTTGTTTATCGATCATTTGGGTTAAATTAATGTCTTCCAGCACGATAGATTCGAAAAAGGCTTTTAGAGCCAGCTTTTTTGCCATGATGACAACCTGGTCTTTACAACCTCCCTCGGCAAGATGACTGATCATGTGGACGAGCTTATTGCGTGATTCTCTTTTGAACTCTTTGGTTTTTTTGGATTCAAGCTGCTTTTTAAGCTCAACTTTAGCCTCGGCAATGAAGTCATATTTCTCCTCGATCGAGAATTGAATAAGCTTAATTCCATCGAGAAACGAGTATGCAGGGAGTGAGATTAGATCATAATCTCCTTTGGCTTTGAAGGTCTCAAAGGCGTTTAGGGCATTTCCTTTGGCGGTTTTGAACTTGGTTTCGTTATCTGGCTCGTACTTGATTTCTGGCGCAGGAAGCGTTTTTCCGAGTTCTAATCGCTCTTTGCTCTCTAGGTATCCCTCGATAAACTGCTCACATGAAATCACGTTTAATCCGAAATATTCCCCGAATTTGCCTCGAATGCCACGAGCAAAAGCTTCGGGGATTTCGATTGCCCGGATGTTGTTGAGATTTTCCTTTTTGCGAATGTTGTTGGTAAGCTCATTTACGAAATAATTCAAATCCTGATCGGGAATTGGTTTGTGGTTTAAATCGGCCATAGACTTCGCAATGCCAATTTGAACCGCTTTGAAAATTGTCTGTTTTTCCTCTCGAATTGCTGGCAATTGGAGTAGGGGGTGGCTGTTTTGCTGAACGGCCAGTGTGCTGTTTGTTGTTGTGATTTGAGTCATTAGTCCTCCATCATTTTAATTTCTCCGACTTTCATTGCCGCATTGATTCCGCGATCGGTTTGCTGCCCGTTCGTGAATTTTTCTTTTTTTGCGGAACTTTTTTCTTTTTCCTCGTTTAACCGGAAGGTCCAGTTTTCTGCATTCCAGGCTCCATCTTCAAAACATTTTTTTTGATCGCCCAAAAATTTATAAAAACCGTGAGCGAATCCGCCAGAGAGTTCTTTGAAATCTTTGTAGGCGTCGAACTGTGTTCGGAAATAATTGAGCGTTCCAGAATTTTTTAAAGCAAAACAAAACTCATTTACGGTTCTGGCTTTATCAAAATTTTGCTGAACGGTGAACCCGAAAAAATTTAAAATTGAATCTTCGAGTTCATGGTCTCGGGAGGGTGTCGATTCCGTATTCCCTTCCCCTTCCTGTTCCCTTTCCCTTATTCCATTCCTTTCCCTTTCCCCTTCCTGTGATGCTAGCACGGTGTCGGCACTGTGCTTGTATGGTGCTTGGGTAAAAACAGGGTTAGGGATAGTGCTACGGGCTTCTTTGGTGTTTGGTTGTTGGTGCTTGACAAAGGAAAGAATTTTAATAAATGTGCTAGCACTGTTCTTGCACTGTGCTAGCATGGTGCTTTCACTGTTGGCGTTTTCAACTGAATATCTAAGAATAAATCCCGCATTTTGAAGGGCATTTAAGCCTTCATTAATGTCAAAATCATCATAAGGAAATATCTCGATTTTCAATCTTTTAGGACGATCTTCCAGCTTTCCTTCTCTGTCGGCCTGCGTCCATAATCCTATGAAGAGAAGTCTTACCATAGGAGATAACTCCGACAGATCCTCATGCTTAAAAAAGTCTGGTTTTATAGTTCTAATCCTTGCCATTTAATTTACAATTTTAATGTTTTTATGTAGTATATCCAAAAGATATGTTGGTGTTGTTTTTTAGCTTGCCTGTCGAAGGATAATTCCGTCTGGATAGTTAGCCTTAGAATCTAATGTTACGCGTTCCTGTAGCTCCTTTGGGATGATTCCTTCATAGTATTTCCTGATGTGTCTCTCTATAGTGTAAGAACCAATTGAATAAGCTTGGGCAATCGCATCTATTGACTGCCCGTTAGCGTACAACTCAAAGATCTTAGCCAGGTCATTTGGGTTAATCCGAAATGAACCTGAAAGAGAATAATATCCGTTTTTCATTTACTCAATTATTTACCATTCCTTAAAACTTTTTATTTTCCAATGGGTTTAATCATCATGCAAAGCCTTGATTCATTTGAAAAATTATTAATACTATTCCTGGTGATGGTGATAGTACTTGTTAGTGTTATCGGTGTTGGAGTTTATTTTGTGGTTTAAATGCTTCCAATATTAACCTTATGCCACTGCTCCAACTCTTTCCTGTAAGACTCTCTTTACTTTCATCGGTTTCAAACAGCGCCTAATCAAATTCAAATTCTTATTAACCAAATTTATTATCTGATCATGATATGGTGTAGGCTTGTTATCGAAACCCCTTGATTGCATAATTTGCATCTTGGATAATGAAAGCTCGATCGTTTCAGCTGGAATACCGTTTACGGAGGCAGAAAAAATTAAGGAATCTTCCAGGCTGAAATAGTTATTTGTGAAAACACAATGAGTATGGATTTTTCCCTCCTGCTTAAACTCCTCCAATGTTTTAAGGACACGAATAGATAAATCTCCATCAGTGAATAAGAGGCCAAAAAACCTGCCTTTTTCTTGGATGTACTTAGAACTATCCATTTCATCTTTAATATGCTTAATTTCTGCTGATCTTGCTGCATTTCTTTCTTGTAAGATAGCATTTCGTGCTGCTCTGGCCTCATCCTCTACTCGGGTAATCTCTTGTTTTCGCTTAACCAGGATATCATGTTCATCCTTTAAATTTCTAGGACATACATATTTGGGGTTATGTAGATCCTGTTTAAAATAACTTGCTAACTCAAGGTAGTCTAACCAAGTTAAACCGTCCTTGACTTTGTAGTTGTTGCGAATAGCGATCTTGATTGAGTTCCAAAATTTGTAGACTTGGTGTTCCCTGTTTCCGACCCTGCAAGAAAGCAAATCAAATTGTCTGGCCTTGATCAGTGTTTCAGAAATGTTATCGTGAATTAGTTTTTTGAACAAGGTCAAAAGGTCGATGTCACTCACCCTTGAGGTAAATCCATTACGCTTATAGATTGGTAGGCAGTTGAATTTTGGATAGACAAAATGCGTCCACGGATAGTAGTTTGTTCCCCTCCAGCTTCTACCGCTACCGCGAATCTCCATATCTCCGGTATATGATTCATTGCCAATAAACTGCACCCTACCAACTATCGTTTCATTAAGGTCTGGAGTAAACCATTGTTGTACGATTTCGTGAGTCATTTGGCGGGCTTTTTCTCCCGCTCTGTGGTGTGACCAAATCTCAAAGTGCCTGATTACCTGGAAGCCGTCGACTACATCAACTATTGCCATTTTGTTCTTAGTTTGGCTAAATTTCTTTTTCTTGGTATCTACTATTCTCAATTTTATTCCGCATGCCGGACAAACCATGTTCTTTGCCTTTTTATCACCATCCCAAATATTTCCACAATCCAAACAGAATACATTTGACTTAGTACGGTATCCAATATGTTCAAGGCAGTTCTTAAATGCCCACTGCTCTTGTTCCTTTGTCATCTTCGGTAAACCCTTGCTCAAGGAGTATACTCGATGTTGAAGTTTATTTGATGGTTTCATTAGAATAGAGATGTTTGTTTAGATGATACAGGTTTAACAACTTTCAATGCAGGCTTTTTCGGAGCATCCTTTGCGGTATCACGACCACCCAATGGCAACTCTTTTTGTTTAGGTTTTTCAATTGTGTGGTTCACTATGACTTTGCCACTTACGTTGCCCTTTACTTTTATATCATCCTCGTCGTAGTAGTGGACCGCCATATTAAAAATTTCTTCATCTGCGAAACCATTGCATCCGCTTGTTTTAACTGTTTCAAAGATGTAATTGATACAGTCATCGATATTTTTATTTGGCTTTTTCAGTGTTAAAGCAAATAGTGAATCGTTTTCACCACGTGATTTTAAGTAATCACTAATTGTCTTTTGGAATGTTTCTGTAGCTTTCATTTTTGTTGTTGTAATTAAATAGATGGGTGATGTTGCTGCATCATAGTTCCCAACTAAAAGTTTTTAATTATTTAGCAATGGCACCCGTGATCAGGTAAAATCCATTCTTCGAAATATTCTATATCCAGGCTAATTTCAGATGAGGCTATTAATAAACCTGCGATGTAGGATTGAAATTCATCCTTTAGGACATCTTTTACAAATGGCAGTTCCAAAGTGCAACCATCACATGATAATTTCATCGAGTGCTTGTATGCATTACCATCATTTGGTAAGGATAGAAATTGGTATTTCCGTTGGTTTAGGGGTAAATCACGTGTAGCATACACACAATGTAAGGTTGCCGTGTAGGCTCTTATTCCATCGGTAATTTCCATTTCATACCATTTGTATTGGCTATTAAAATTTAATTGAAGATTATAATCATCACGATCAGGGCCTTTGTAAGTTGCAGCTGTCTCAACAAACTGTTTTAGGATATCGGACATCTTGATTTCTTTTTCTTGCCGAGTAAGAAATTTTGATACTAAGGGAACGAATGTTTTTGCAATTGCGGTATTGGCAATAGCATCAATCTCGTTCGAGATAGATTCATTTAATACCGCTATAATATCAGGCAATTCCATCTTATAGGATTCAACTCCTTTGCCATTTAGGTTATCTTCAATCGCTTTGCGATATGGAGAATTGTAGCCCGTATAGAAATCTTCAAGGGTTTTAAGGGCGCCCTTCATCGCAAACTCATTTGCTGCTTGTTGTAATTTCTCTATGTCGATTACTGGCAATATTTGATTATTCATTTTTAAAATGGTGTTTTGCCAAATGGTATAACAATTCCGTTTTCAGCAACCGTTACTTTTTTGGCGGTTAAATCTTTAATTTCTTTTTTAAACCGGATAGCATGACTATTTCGGTCGCTTAGGTGGATCAGTACAATATTGTACACTTGCTTAAGATCATTTGCTTCGAGGAATTTCATGCATGTTTGAAGGCTCATGTGACTTCTCAATACCCTGTCCCGTAAAAAGCTTGGTTCTTCGCCAGCTTCTAATCGTTTTTGTAAAATGGTTTCGCAATAGTTTGCCTCGACAATAATGTTGTTCATCGATGGTAAACGGTATTCGCAATAATAGGTGTCGGTTATAAAGCAGAATCTTCCCGTTTCTGGATGTTCAATCATGAAGCCCAGACAGGGCACGTCATGCTTTAAATCAAATGAGGACACTTTAAAGTTTCCAACCATAAATGTTTTTAAAGGCTGGATGTTATTAATCCTATGGCTTGCTATACCAAACGTGTCGCTCGTTTCCTTTAAGCAATAAACATCAATACCTGCAGCAGTAACCTCTTTCACTCCTTTACAGTGATCTAAATGGCTGTGGCTTATCAGCATGCCTGCAACTTTCGAAATGTTAAAGTTTAATTCTTTTTTGATTTCATTGAATCTCACTCCACACTCGATAAGTAATGCCTCATCATCGTTTTGGATGATATAGGCATTACCCTTGCTTCCAGTTCCTACTATGTGAAGGTTCATTAGAAATTCGCTCTTCTTCCTGTTGAAACTGGTTCTTCTGCTGAGGCAAGTTCTTGCCCGACCTTTTCAAGTACCGATTGCTCTTTTTCTGGAAGTTCAGCAGGTACCACTGGCTCGTTGATTATTTGTGCATCTTCAAAATCAATTTCCTTAGTATTGGCATTTGATCTGATTTCATGGTTAACAACTTCGGATGCACGATCGCGAACAAGTGTGCTGTCATCAGTAGAGCCAACCTCAATTTTTAAAGCACGATTAATCACTGTTTTTTCGGCCATTTGATCAGGGAAGTTTTTGTGAGCAGGGGAGGATCCTTTGGAGCCACCTTGCGCCCAGGCTTTATGAATTTGAGGTAATGTCATGATTTCACAATCACGGGTACCATCAGTATAATTTACAATGGCCTAGGCGCCCACGATCTTATCGGGGTTAATGTTTTTAAGCTCTTGCTTATGCTCTAAAATCCTTTTACGGCCTGTTTCAATATCATTTTCATATTTGAATATATCGCCTTCGTAGATCGTTACTGCATTTACTTCTTTTACGCCAGCTTCACGTTTAGCGATTGCTATTTTTCCGATGTAGCTGTCTTCTAAGCTTAATTTATTGCCGTATACAACGAAATAACATTGTTTTTTAACTACACTTAGACCTTTGGTAACCATTTCTAAAAAAGCATTTGCAATACTCTCTTTAGTGCAAACCTCAATTGCTGGCTTGTCATTCCTGTCTGTGGTTTCCATAAGCATTAACCAGGCCGCACGTACAGCGTTTTCTGGAATGTAATTGGCGGGCAAAACTAATTCTCCGGTATTCTGAAAATCTGATACTCTTTTAAGAATGGAATCAACTGTTCCTTCCTGAAATTTTGCTGGTACTCTTGCTGCTGTTTGTTGTTGTGATTGTTCTGTTGACATTTTATTTGCTGATTTTTTGTTTAATTAAACATGTTCTGAATTCTACTACTGGCTGCACCATATTTATCCCAGTGCAATACTTTAATGTTGGGTGATCTGTTGCTTTATAAAATTTGCAATCATCACACCTGACAAGGGGGTAGGTGGTAGCCTTATTGGTTTTCATTACGCTACCCTTAAAACTTTGTCTTCCGGTGAAACGATTAGGCTGACGATCTGGCTATCAGTGGCAGGGATCATTGAGATACTTTCCCGGTTATCTAAAAAGATTGGTGCATAAACTTTAAAGTGATCCGATAAAGTGTTGATGACATCAATACCTGCCCAAATCTTACCTGCAGTATTTAGATCGCTAAAAGCGACATCTTTATACATTGTTTCGCAAGTCTCAACCGGATTGTTGTCAATGGTGTAGTCATACATTTTGAACTTAACATATTGGAACTTGCCGTTAATTCTTGCTTCAATAAGCTCAATTTTTGTTTTTGTGAAAGCGTCAATATTGTACTCTATTTCTTCAAGTTGTGAAAGTTGTGTTGCATAGTTGCTTTCATCATCTTTTAGCTTTTGAATGCGTTCCTGGCCCTTAGTAATCGCTTCTGCAAGATTGATTTCCTTTTTTAAAGCATCCAGCTCTTGGTTTAGTTCAACCTTTTTGATTTTCAGCTCATCAGCTTCATTATCCTGTTTTTCAGACGATGATTGCGATAAATCTTCTTCTGCCTTCAATAATTTTGAATTCACCTCCTGAAAAGCCTCAGATTTTTCAAATGCCTCAGAATCGAATTTAGTTGCAACATTCTGGTTCACCTGATTAAAATTTACTAAAGCAAGTTTGGCGGCTTCTAACTCAGATTCAAGACCATTGATGGTGTTGGTCAATGTGGAAACCATTTGTTCGCATGCTTCGGATTCCTGTTTTAAAGCGATTCCTTTGGCCTCGATATCATCAAGGGCTTTGTTTTTATCCGCCATGAAATTCTTACGCATTTCAGACTTTTTACTCTGGATATCATCCGCTTCAAAATCACGTTTGCAAGTCGGACAACAGAATTCATTTTCATTGAATTCAAGTTCCTTACCATTAGTAGAATCGAAAAGCAAACGAAGATTATCTCTGCGAAGGTCCAATCCTTTTTTGGTGTCATTCTGACTATCCATAAGGATTTTTTTACTCCTTAAGTTTCGCTCAATATTTGCAATAGCATCACTCAACTCTGAACGAGTTGAAATAACCGAGTTGATCTTTTTGTTAAAATTACTTTCAGCAGTAAAGCGTAGATCCTGAATCTCAGTTTTGATTTTATGGATATTGCGCTGCTTATCCTGAATATTTTGCAAGTGTTCATTATTCGCCTTGGCTTTATCATTAAGTAAGGTGTCAATATCTGCTATACTGCTTTCAATGGCAAGCAGCTGATTTTTTAACGCTGCAAAATCTCTGCTCTCAGGTAATGCACGGCTAGCCTCGTCAATTCGGGTTGGGATAGCTTCTAATTCATCCTTTAACTTCTTTTTCTTCGCGTTAATTTCAGCTTTATAACCATCAAGGCCTTTGGAAGAAAAAATATTTACCAAGTCATTGAACTTACTGTTCGTGTTGGCTACGTCCTGATCTGATATCTCTCCAGCGAGTTTGAACAAAAACTCTCTTCTTTTCTTCCAGGGTAGCGTGTTAAAATAAAGTGCATTGGTAATCAGCTTGAAAACTGTTTCATCAACAATCTCATTAATTTTTGAAGAGAACTGGTTCGCTTGCATTGGAACATCATTCCAGTAAAATTCTTGTTCATTACCAGTATGGATAGCTCTTGTTGTTCCTTTTGGCTTGGTCCATTTCTCTTTGTAAATTCTTTTAATATTTACGATCTCATCATCTATTAAAAGTATTCCCTCAACCTCATGCTCCTGGCGATTTAGCTCAGGGTGAACAGTATTTTTAATACCGAAATCTTTACGGTCATAACTGTCTTTACCAAAGAGTAACCAGTTAAAAGCATCGAATACTGTGGTTTTACCTGCTTCGTTAGCCCCGAAAATGTCGGTTTTCTTTTTGAAATCAATGATCAGTTCTTTAATTCCTTTAAAGTTCCTGATGATAAGTTTGTTTAAATTGATTGTTTTCATTGCTGTTATTTTTTGTTGTTGTGATTAAATGGTGATCATTAATGCAAGTGCAATTGCTGCAAGGGTCATTAGGATAAAAACTACTCTATCTCCCTTGATCATTTCTTCCCTGCTTGGCTCGCGATACTTTCTTCTTTCCGAAGGTTCGCTGTAATTATTATGAGTTAATTTCATCTTTGAGCTGCTTAATGAATGTTTCTAACTGATGGAGGTTTTTGTTTATGAATCCAAGCTTACATGCTTCATCTGGAACCGGATGTTTCGCGAAAGCATGGATAAACTCTGATCTTGCTTTATCTGCTATTGTTCCGCTTAACGCCGCTGTAATTGCTGTGAATCCGTCATATGTTACGTAGTAATCAAAGTTTACATCCGTAGTTTCCTTGTTTGCTTTCTCAATCAGGTAGAAGTTTTTATTATAAAAACCTTCCGAAAAACCTGCTCTGTTTATAAAGCCTAAAACATCCTTTTTCTTTTTCCCAAATCGCTCGGCGACAATACTTGCTTTAGTGAAGGGGTAGTTCTTTCTTAATAATACCAGTTCCATTAGTCCTCCTCCATTACATAGTTATTGTACCAGCTGTGCCTGTTACTCGTTTTGGACACTGTTTCAAGCTCCATTCTGGACAGCCTGATACTTGAAGTGTTGGTGCCGTCCTTGATCTTGGAAATCAGTTTTTCCTTTAACCACCGATCAACCTGGGCACGGCCATACATTTTATATGCCTGTTGTTTACTCAGGTATGGAGTTAATAAACCGAGCTCTACAAGGGTTTTTTTAACACCGATTTCCATGCTCTCTGCCATAAGCCTCCTGATCTCATGTGCCTGAAGGGTGAACTCAATGTGCTGCATCTCGACCTCCTTTCATGATAAATGCAAGGAATGCTGATCCTGTCATTAAATAGATATGAATAACCCAAGCGAAGAAATTCACATACCTATGATCAGGCTCGGCTGTAGATTTTACAAAGCGAATCCTGGTAGGGATGTCGCCATTTTCATCAATCCTGTGTGGATACCTGCAAATCACAGGAACCAAAGGCTTTTGATTAACGGCAGTTTGTTGCTGCAAGCTGCCGTTTTTTCTGTTGTTGCGATTGAATAATCTCATTGTTGTTGTGATTGAGTTGCTGACTGGATTATGCTGTTCTTGTGATTACCAGTACCTGGACCATTTTCTTTTTAACCTCGATCTCTTCCTTTCTCGTAGTGAACTTCCGCTCAGGGAATTTTAACTTTATCGTTCCGCTTATAAGAGAGGTGATGACGCGCATCTTCTCATACGGAGCGTTAAGCTGCTCTTCAGGTTCAAGGTCGGTGATCATATCAGTCCAAGTAGGTGCCTTTGTAATAGTTACGATTGTCATATGATGCCTTTTTTTTGTGCAAAAATTGCTAGCTCAACTTTTGATTTTAAGCCTGTTTTAATTCTTATGTTTTGTTGATGTGTACTTACTGTTTCTGTTGATATAGAAAGCCTGTCTGCAATAATTTTATCAGGTAAATTGATAAGTTTTAATATCGCTAGCTCCATTTTGGTTAAGTAGCCATTTGCAACCTTAAAGGCAGTACAAAGCTTTCCTTCGTGTTTACAGGTGCCTCTCAAACCGCAATCAAAATATTCGGCTTCATGAACCACTCCTTTAGTATCTATGTCTGGCTCGTCATCTATTCCTCCAAACCTGCAAATGATGTATTGTCTTATATAATCTTCATCAGCTAAGTTTTCCCACAGCGCGAGAGCTTTAATAGCATCCTCATGTTTTAGCATATCGTGTTCTACGATATCTATTATCCAGCGTGGAATTTCTTCAAATACATATGTTCTTCCATCATGTACACAGTATACTTCATTTCTATGGACAAAGAACTCCACGGCCTTATCTACAAGTCCTGCTATCAATCTGCTATTTTTGGTCGCGTTGTACATTTAGTTATTATTTGGGATTGCCTCTTTAAATGTATATGAGTACATTTGTTTTTGTTATATAATACAAAAGTATATAGAAATTTCTACACTTAAATAGAAAAATGTAGAAATTTCATTAGAAATTTCTAAATGTCTGAAAATCAGGAAAAAAAAATTAAAGATCAGCACGAAAGATTAGGCTTGTTTCTGAAATATAGAGGTTTAAGTCTGAGGGAAGCTGAGCAAATGTTAATGGTTGGTAATGGTAGACTGGGAAAGATGGCTCAAAATGCAACCGCCTTCAAGCCTTTGTTTGTGGAGAAAATTCTAAATACTTTTCCCGATTTAAATGAGCATTTTTTCATCGACGGGATAACACCTATGGTTAGGCCTAATGATGAATATAAAAATCCTCGCCACGAGGCGGTGCCTATAAGCCTTTACCCGCAAAAGGATGATGATGACGGGAAAAGTCTAAAGTTCCTATATGCTGCAGATGGAACAATGGGGATGAAGGTGAGAGTGGTTCCGGCAAAAGCTTACGCAGGATATCTAAGAGGGTTTGCAGATCCGGAGTACTTTGAAGACTTTGAATATGTTGTGATTGCTGTTGAGCAGGAGCATAGAGGGACGTATTTAGGATTTGAAGTTCGGGGTGATAGTATGGTTTGCCTAGAAACTGCTGAATTGGCTGAACAAAGTATATTTCCTGGTAGAATAGCAATTGGGAGAGATCTTCCTCGTCATCAATGGATATATAAATTACACACCCATAATTATGATAATTGGGTAATTGTCCATAAAACGGAGGGTATACTTATAAAGCAAATCATTAAGCACGATGTTGAAGAAGGCATTATTACTATTCACTCTTTAAATCCTGAATATCCTGATGAGGAGCTTTATTTAGATGAAGTAGAGCAAATATTTAGTGTGGTTCAAATTATAAAAAAAACTAGATAGAATGAAAAAAATACTATTACTAATATTGATTTTCCCATTTATTTTAAAGGGACAGGAGTTACAAAAGTTACAGCTTAATTATGACGGTTTTTCCAGCGTGCTTGACAGTACCAAAAAGTATGTTATAATTGATATACCCAATAAATCTAAGGCAGACCTCTATAAAAAATCTCAAGTTTATTTCTCCAAACTGTATGTGAATCCAAAAGAGGTAATGACTTTAATTGACGGTGAAAGCATTACTCTAAACGGAATAGATAAGAAAGCGGTCAAAATGAAAGTCCTTTATTTGAATCCAAGTTGGGATGTTAATTATACTTCAACTTATGAATTTAAAGATAATAAGGTTCGGATAAGTTTCTCAGTAAATAGATTATCAACCTATACTGGAGATATTTTTAGAGAAAAAATGATTGGGGATTTTTTCAATAAGAAAGGAATTGTGAGGGATGAAAAAAGTGTAAAAACTTTAAATGAATATGTCAATTCTGTAATTGAGACATATTATAAATCTATGATTAAAAGTGACGATGAAAATTGGTAAGTTGTAATTTGATATTGAATATTTATGGAACAACAAATTCAATGTTTGAATTGCGGTGGTTATAAAATAGTTTACGAAGATCGGAAGTACAAATTCAAAGTGGGTGTTTCGACTTTTATCATTGGAAGCTTGCTCTATTATATGGGTTATATAAATGAATCAGCCAGTAGTGGTTTTATTTCTCTTATTGCGATATGCCTGATTGGGGTAGGAATTGTTTACTTACTACTTGGATTTACACATAAAATTACCCGTTACAAATGCAAAACTTGTGGGAAAAAATGGGAATCATCTGATTTATAAATTTTGAATAACGCCTCAATCAAAGAATGGATTTATGATGTTCAGCATTATACTGTTGATCATATTAAACATGGAGAGATATGGTCTGACGATTTAATGCCGTTAGGTGGTTTTCATGTTAAGCCAAGGCCCTTGGAGTGTAAGGTTGATGCCATTGAAATCAATAACCTGTTTTGCAATAAGGATGTCGGGGCTTTGGTTGGGATTTTAAACATAAATATTTTCCATACAGATTTGCCGCGCATAAATGAGCTCACTCAAATAGTTGAGTTAATAATGGAGGATGCATATGTGGAAGGTTTTGTTTTCCAGAAAGACTTTTCCCGGATGTTTAAAAATGGAAAGTATCTATGGTATAATAATCTTCGGTACCATTATTCAATGAACAGAAAAGAATTTAGAGTTAGGTATGGGAATTAATCTAAGGATAAAACAAGTAATAGATATAAAGTGCGGTGGAAGTCAAAGGACTTTTGCTGAAGTTATTGATGCAACACCCCAATATGTCGCAAAGCTTGTAAAAGAGGGTGGGAGTGTAGGTCTGGATCCTGTTACCAAAATATTAAAACTTTATCCGGATTTGAATGCCAGGTGGTTGATTTTGGGAGATGGAGAAATGATTGATAATACCGCTATAAATGAAGTTAAATATTTCCTGCACCAAAATATACAGGAAATGTTAAAGATTGAGCAGTACTTGCCATATATGACCGAACAAGAACTAAAAGAATATAAGAATGCAGCCACAAACTTCACAGCTTACAATTACGACGACAACCAGCTTAAACGCTGGACTAACCTTGCTGACAAAAATGGAAAATAAAGAAGTTGTTTCTGAAGGTGTAAGATCAAAAGCTTACGATGTTCAAGTGAACGAGCGATTTTTTTTAGCCCTGGATAGACTTGAGCAATTAGGTAAGATTAAGAATATGTTCAATTTTTGCGGTGTTCATAATTTAATCTATCCCAATTTTCATAGAATGAGAAAGGAAAAGACCAGGACTCCTAGTTTCTATGTCATCAATATTTTATCCGAATCTTATGGTGTTTCAGTTGAATGGATCATCACTGGAAAAGGGGAGTGGTTAAGTAAAAAATAAAATGAATGAAACTAATAAAATGTGTAATACGTTAGTATGTTAGTAAATAAAGGAGAGTCAATCATCATTTAGATTCAATATAATTTGTATTTTAGGTATATATTACATTGATTTAACTGACAAGACGCCTATTCTATTTATTTTTGAATTATAATTCAGTTATATGAAAATCGACCTTTTTGAATATTTTGTCAAGGAATTAATTACATGGTTTTGCGAATACTATGGAATTAGAGTTGACGAATTTAATAACCATCCCAAAAATGATTTAAGTAAGTTGAAGGTAATTAAACTACATTTTTTTGCCTGTTCTACAGATCATCGAGCCTTAGATATATTTAATAGATTCTATGCCATGCCTTTTGGTCATGTTGAAAGCGATGTTTATGATAATATTGACAACCTTAAACATTTTATAATATCTGATGACAATACCATTCAAACTTCTTCTACTCAAGATATCTTAGGTGACCCGATGAGGAATGAGATAATTATTAATATGGTAAGGAATCTAAAAGAAAGAAACAACGACTTAATTGCAGCAAAGGCTTTTGACCTTGTTGATATAAGTCATAGATGGTTTTCATGGGAATATACTTTTAGTGAAGCTAGGAAACTGGAGAGCTATTCGAAAGAAATTAGCCCTAGTCTTATTAAGCAGGAACTCAAATATTATACCTATTAATGGAATCAAAGCTCTCAACTACTCATCTTCAGGAATTATTAATTAAGAAGTATTTTTATGTCGGTTGGACAACTGAATACTTGACTAAAACCGTACCAGATGCAACAGCATTACTAATAAATTCGATTCAGAATATTTCATTGGAAATTCTGAATTTTTATAACCTTTTCATTCTTAATGGAGATTATTGCCTTGAGTCTTATGTTAAATTTGATGAAGAATCTGAAAAACTAAAAGTATTCATTCAAGCAAGAATAATTGAGTTAAATGACTTGTTAACTCTTGATGTAACACTAGTCAGAAGAGGGCAAGTAGGTTTTTTAGAGAATGTCATTAGACCATTAGATAATATTATTGTTCCTGGGATCACTTATCTTCTTAAGGACATTGAACGACAATTTTCCCTAACAAAAGACACAACTACTTTTAGAGTAGAAAAACAAAATAAAGATGTTTATAATTATATAGTAGTAGGTAATACTGTAGAAATATTTAAGAGCAACCTTGCTATTGCTAATTTCGAACACTTCAATTATAGTTATACCGAGAATAATCTTATCAGCTTAATAGTAATACAAAAAAGGCTATTAGATTCTGGAATAAAGGAAACAGAGAATCCATTGCTAGCTCCATTACATGAGAAAGTTAACTTTCTTATAAAGAAAATGGTTTATAGATTAAAATGCGATAAGAAAGATGAGTCGCTAGGTTTCTCTGTCGACCACTATAGTGTAATTCCAATAAATACTGATTCTTTTCCTGTCTCCCCACAGCTTCAAGATTGGATTGAAATTATAGATATTCATTATGATTTAGCTCCTGGGTTCCTACATCTTCAGAGGAAGCGAGTGGAAAGTTTTGATGATTCGAACAATGAAGGTGATTACATATATTACCATGCATTAGCAAAGACGTATAAAGATGACTCTGCTAGTGTGGAGCAATTGAAAAATTTACGAACAGAGTTTTCGAAAGCAAAACTTGACGTGCCTAAGATTTTCAATAAGTTTGCCTTGCAAATAACAAGCAACTATTTATATAATAATCAGATCTCTCTCGCAACGGAACAAGCTAAAATAGAAAAGGCAACTTTTAGAGATGAGATATCTGACGATGTACGTGAGTTGCAGAATTTTCAAAATAAAACGTTTGTACATAATTTCTTTCCTTGGGAAAAAATCTGTTTGATTTTGGCCAACAAAATTGAAAAACTTTCGGACGATCTACTCAACAATACGAATTTTGAATTATTTAAAATTTTGCTTGAACAATATAGTAGTGTGTTAGGAAAATTCGAATATTGCTTCAAATGGTCTAAAGGTAAAAATTTTGTGCATTTTCAATTACCATTTGAACAGTGTAAATCTGAGGTGAAAATTAATGTTCCAGGCTATGGAGAGCATAGGCTGTTTTTCTTTACTTCATTTGTGATCCCGCTAGATTATGTTAGTGAAGAACAAAAGCTCAATACAATGAAGCTTAACAAAATTAAATTTGACACTCTTTTAAATTCCTACGGAAAGTTAGCCGTTGTTGTTGATAATATAAATAAAACCGCTGATAAAGTAAGGAATACAGAACGACGTTCAATTGAAATATTAGCGATTTTCTCGGCAATATCTCTCTTTTCAGTTGGAACGATTCAGCTCTTAACCAACGTTGTTATTGGGACCGATCCAATGTTGTTCTATAGAATGATAATTTCTTATGGTTACTGCCTTATTCTATTTGCTATTGTGATTTGGGTAATGACTAGGGAAAACGTTGGTAAGGTCGGAGCTTATCATTTTGTCCTTTTAGGCATAATAGCTATCACAGCAATTTTAGTAATATTCGCATTTTATAATTATGACCTCGTCGCAGTTGTAATGGAAAAAGCAAAGATTGAAAAGTAATAAAAGGCATATAAATATGTGTTTTCGTTACAAATGTTTTACAACTATAGTTTTCCGAATCTTGTATTTGCTTGTAATAAAGTTATTTGTGTTGTAGTACATACTTCGCTGGCAGTGAAGAGGTGATCGGTTCGAATCCGATATTCTCCACCCTTAAAGGACAAAATACCGGACGTATTTTGTCCTTTTTTTGTGGTCATATTTTTTTAATCAGGTATTATAGCTCTTTAAAAGAGTTGTTGTAGGATATGCTACCTATACATGTTATTGATTAGATGCTCAATAATTTTGTTTGACGGACTTGAAATTTGGCCATATTGATGCAGACGATTAATTTATTTTGTGAAGTTCTTTTTTTTGAAGATATTGTGGGGTAAATAAAAACAAATTATGCACTCATATATTAATGCCTCAAATCCCTCCTTTTTTATAGATTTTTCTGAAGCTAGAAATAGACTCACTTACTAATTTCTGAATTAGTTTTAACATTTCTACTAAGGAAGTTGCTTGTCCAACTAAATCCAATTTTTGATGAATAAAAACAAAATTACATCAGTTGAGGAAAGACGGTTGTGTTAAACCATAATTAGAATGATAAATGTTGATATGTAACTTTTACAAAAAGGATTTTTGGATAGAAAAGGCCACAGTATAATTAGAAAACAAATGAAAACTAGGGAATATGCTTTTTTAGCTAAAAAATTCTCAACAGTAATAGAATAAACAAATAATAAACCTATGAATAGTGTATTAAGAAAGAAGTTAAAAGCATACACACTAACTGAAATTTTGGTGGTTTTAGTGATAATAGGGATTTTGGTGCTTTTGGCGCTCCCCAATCTAATGCCTTTAATTACAAAAGCTAAAACTACTGAGGCTAAATTGCAACTTGAGCATTTATCTAAATTAGAGCAATCTTATTTTTATGAGCATTCTAAGTATACAACTGATATGAATGAACTTGGCTTTATTCAGGAGAAACTTTCTTCTGACGGAAAAGATGGAAAAGCGAATTATAAAATCGAAGTAGTTTCAGCAACAAATAATACTTTTACGGCTAAAGCTACGGCGGTTTCAGATTTTAATGGAAACGGAGTTTTCAATGTTTGGCAAATAGATCAAGACAAAAATTTAAAAGAAATTACTCCCGATTAATGTTGTTTTTAAAAATATCAATTATCCTGGTTTTAGCTTTCATTTCTTTTCAAGATTTTAAAGATAGAGCTGTTTATTGGTTTCTTTTTCCAATATTAATAGTCCTTTTCATTTCGGAAAAGATAGCGCTCCTTAACTATCGTATAGTTTTTACTGACGCTTTTATATTAACAGGTTTTTTGCTTGTTCAACTTTTTTTTCTTTGGCTCTATTTCACCATTAAAGCAAAACGAGCGGTTAACATCACAAATGATCTTTTAGGATGGGGAGATATTCTATTTTTATTTGTAACCTGCTTTTATTTTTCTCCCGTTAGTTATATTGCTTTTTATATTCTTACTTTAATCATCTCTATTTTCTTCGCATTTTTATGTAGGTTTATATATAAAAATGTTGAAGTAACCATCCCACTTGCCGGCATACAATCATTGCTTTTAATCGTCATTTTATTAACTGGAGGCTTACTAAAGCTAAACTTTCAATTTGATGAATGGATTAAGTATTTAATTTAAATTAAAGAAGAAATAACTAATAGAGGGGATGGAAATTAAGTCTAAAATAGAACCGGAAATTATTCACATGGTAAGCAAAGACTTGGCTTGGAGTTATCATGTTGTACCTTTTAATGCGGATTCGGAATCTTTAAGCTTCTATTGTGTTGAAGATAAAGAAAAAGAGCTGTTTGATGAACTTGAAATTATTTTTGGAAAAAAAATAATTCTTGAAGGTTTGCCATTGCAAGATGTAGAACGGCTTCTATCCATTCATTATTATTCAGAAAATAGTAAAGTTAAAAATAATACACAGGCAGAAGTTATTGCCGCAAATGATGATTTTTTATCCCAGTTAATTGCAGAAGCAAGGCAACTTAAAAGTAGTGATATACATATCGAATCTTATGAAAATAAGTGTCGTGTAAGGGTTAGGATAGATGGGATGATGGTAGAACGTTATCAAATTAGAAAGGAAGATTACCCTGCATTAATTAACAAAATTAAAATCATGGCTAATCTGGATATCGCTGAGAAACGTTTACCTCAGGATGGCAGGATTAATTATAAAGCAGCAGGCTTATCATCTTTTGATATAAGAGTTTCAGTATTGCCAACTTTACATGGCGAAAAAATAGTACTCCGTTTGCTTAATAATAGCAGCACCGATATAGATTTGAATACATTGGGGTTATCCAAAACGGATATGGAACATTATATGCAGGGCGTTCAGCGGCCAAATGGAATCATATTGATAAGTGGGCCAACAGGTTCAGGAAAAACAACAACTCTCTATGCCACTTTAAAATTATTAAATAAATCTACTCGTAATATTTTAACGATTGAAGATCCGATTGAATATACATTAGAAGGTATAAACCAAGTGCAATTAAAGGAAAGTATAGGCCTGGGCTTTGCTTCAGCATTGCGTACTTTTTTAAGACAAGATCCTGATGTAATCATGGTAGGAGAGATTCGTGATCCTGAAACGGCAAATATGGCAATTAGGGCTGCCCTTACTGGGCACCTTGTACTTTCAACAATCCATACCAACTCTGCTTGGGGTACAGTTTCCAGGTTAATGGATATGGGAATACCCGGGTTCTTAGTTGCCAATACTTTAAACACAACTGTTGCACAGAGGTTATTACGTTTATTGTGCCCCAATTGCAAGGAAGAAGTAGATTTTGATTCAGCAAGTTATCCCAAGCAATTTAAGCCTCCTTTTACTGTATCTAAGCATCACATTGCGAAAGGTTGCACGGAATGTTTTTTTACCGGCTACAAAGGACGAAAAGCTGTATATGAAGTTATACCCGTTGATGCAGAACTTGCTTTTGAAATTAAACAGGGCAATATGTCTGTAGAAACACAACTAAAATCAAGAAACATTAAAACACTTTCAGAAAACGCATTTAATCTTTTTATGATGGGTGAAACCACATTAGAAGAAATATTTCCATTATTGTTATCTATCTAAATGAAAAATAGAATTGCCATTTTATTCGCCGCACTCCTTTGTATATTTATTGTTCAGGTTAATTCTGCATTTGCTCAATATCCAAATAGCGCAGAACGATTGAAAGTAATTGAGGAAAGATTAAGGAATCTTTCTGTAATGGTTCCAGGACTAAACCAAAAAGTAGAATTATCCATGGCTGGAGCTTCTGCTCAAGAATTTTTAAGAGCATTGGCCCAATCGAGTAATCTAAATATTAATGTAGATCCACTGATTAACTTTAAAGTTTATTCAAATTTTAAAGGCGAAACAGCACTAAATGTGCTTCTATTTATTTCTAAAGAATACGATTTGGATATAAATTTAATTGGGTCTATAATGTCTATTACAAAAGCTATTTCTCCGCGAGCCCCAGTGCCAGTGAAAGATATTAAAGTTAATTATATATCTGCTTCTGATAATTTAGGATTCGAATTAAATGGAGATTCTCTAAGCTTGGTAGCAAAAAAAATAAGTCAACTTTCGCAAAAGAATGTTGTTGTTCCAGTTGCATTACTTGGAAAGAAAGTGACTGCCTTTATTGCTGCAGCTCCTTTTGAATCAGCATTAGAAAAATTAGCATTCGCCAATGAGCTTAAACTAAATAAGACGAATGATAATGTCTATATTTTTCAACCTTTAGAAGAAGGAGAAGAACTTTATATTAATGGTGAAAATACAACTGCTGTAAAAAGATCTAACAAACTAATGGGTGCCTCTGGTGGATCATCTGTCGGGCAATCGGGAGGTTTTAATATTAGCAGTAGTAGAGATTCTAAAGGGAATAAAAGTATTAATGTTGATGCATTAAATACCCCAATTATTGACCTGATTAAGTCAGCATCAATAGAGGCTGGTGTTAATTATTTCATTTATTCTGATATTAGGGGCGCTGTAACTACTCATTTAAAAAGCATTACATACGATAGTTTTTTAACTGCATTATTTCAAGGATCAGACTTTACTTATAAGAAAGATAACGATGTTTATTTGATAGGAGATAGAAGGCTGGAAGGTTTGCGAGCCAATAGAATTGTTAAACTTCAGCACAGATCTATTGATACCGTTCAGGTAATGATCCCTTCTGAATGGAAAAAAGGTATTGAGATTAAAGAATTTCGTGAGCAAAACACGTTGCTTCTCTCAGGCTCAGCTCCACAAATAGAGGAAATAGAAAATTATATTCGTCAAATAGATAAAGTAATTCCAATGATTATGATTGAAGTTACTTTGGTGGATATTAGAAAAGGTAAAAGTGTTAAAACTGGGATAACAGCAGGAGTTTCTGATACCATTAAAACTGGCGGAACAATACTACCAGGAATTGATTATACATTTGGTTCTGGGTCTATTAACCGTTTATTATCTAAGCTTGGAAGTAACAATTCCATCAATTTAGGTAGAGTTACACCTAATTTTTATGTTAAACTTAATGCATTAGAAAATAATAGCAATGTAGAAATTAGGTCTGTCCCGAAATTGGCAACCTTAAACGGTCATAAAGCAAATTTAAGTATCGGAAGTTCCAGATATTATAGTCAGCGAACGCAAAATGTTATTCCCTCATTGAATGCGCAAACTGTAGTTACAGAGCAATTTACGGAAGTTAATGCAAATCTTGAAATTGAGATCAAACCTATTGTGTCAGGCGATGACCAGGTGACATTGAATATTGGGGTTAATATCTCTGATTTTATTGGAAACCCACCAGCTAATTCACCGCCACCAAAATCTACAAGTAAGTTTACCTCCATTATTCGGGCTAAAAACGAAGATATGATTGTGCTAGGAGGCTTGGAACGCACTGAAAGTAGTGAATCCGGATCTGGCGTACCAATACTATCCAGAATCCCAATTTTGAAATGGTTATTTAGTAGTCGCGAAAAATCTAATAACAAAGTAGTAACACTCGTATTTATCAAACCAATAATTATGTATTAGTATGGTATCTGCGATAACAAATAACTGTATTGGGGTAGAACTTAAACTGATTTCAGAAGGAGAATACAGTTGCAGATTTTGCTTAGTAAACAGGTTACAAAACAGCTTGGATATTAGTTCGAAAAAAATTGTTAAAGGATCCTTAGCCACAGTTATAGAATCTTTACCAAAAAATTTCCCCATCGCCTTATGTTTAACTGGGAAGGGGTTGTTAAATAAAATAATAAATGAAGATGGTATCCAAGATGACGAAAATAGTTTAAAAACTGCATTTCCAGGTATTGATTCAAAAGTATTTTACAAACAGATCTACCAGGAAAGTGCCTTGAAATTTTTTAGTATTGTTAGGCATTCTGTAGTCGATCCATTATTAGAAACATTTGAAAGGGCAGGTATAAAAATACTACAGCTTACACTCGGTCCCGTTGTAACTATTCAAATATGGAAGCAATTGAATATATATGGCCAAGAAATACGTTTTGATGGGCACTTGTTTATCTTATCCGACGAGAAAAAATTATCTGCTTATCAATACATTCCAAATAATAAAAATGAATTTTCAATTAAATTAGGACAAGAGTCAATAGAAGAAGAATATATTGTTGCTTACGCTACAGCTTTTCAATTGATTTTACATAATCAGGTTGATGTAATAGAGGCAAATGTTAATAAAATTAAGAAAGACTTTACGAAGCAGATTGAAAACTTTCGTCTAAAAAAGCAAGGTTTGGCTTTTATATTTTCTCTTTTTATTCTTCTACTATTAAGTTTTGGCATTTTTTCTTACTATAACACAGATAACGAACGGTTAAGCAAGTTAGTTGGGAGTAATATAACTTTTAAGGACAACGTTGAACAGCTTAATCAGCAAATTTCTGAAAATGAGGTTTTATTAAAAAAAATTGGCTGGAATGGAGGATATAATTATGGCTTTTTACTGAACGAATTGGGTAAAAGCATGCCTAAACAGTTGGTTTTAACTACTATTTCAATGAATGATTTTAAAACCGATGAAGAAAAATCAGCTTTGCAAACCAACATTAAAATTATGGGTAGCACAGATAATTTATCTGCCGTAAACAACTGGATTTTTTTATTGAAAGAAAAAAGCTGGATAAAATCAATTAAACTTTTGAAATACAATCAGCAGGAAGATAGTGATCTTTATCAATTTGATATATTATTAACGTATTAGGATGTTTGATAAACTTGATTATAGAAAGAAACAGATAGCACTTGCCTTTTCAGTTTTGCTATTACTTTATATTGCTTATCAATGCTCATTTAAAAATGCATTAGAGGCTTTTAGATTAAATAAGCAGCTAAGTAAAGAAAATATAAGTGCTTTAAGTGGAGAAGCAGGACAGCCCCAACTGGAAAGAAAAAGTGAGTTTTATTTAAAAGTTGTTAAAAGCTATAAAGTTAAAGGTGAAGACCATGAAAATTATCTCTGGCAGAGCCTTTCAGGAATGGCAATGGCTTGTCAGGTAAAGATTAGTTTTAACCAGGATACTCAAGCTAAGCAAGATACAACTGCCAATGTAGTATTGAAAAAGGTATTCTCTAATGAATTTAGTTTTACGGGGAACTATTTCAATCTAGTTAGATTGGCTGATACTTTAAGTAAAAGTACTGGGATTGGTAAAATTGCAAAACTTAAAATACACTTGAAAAAAAGTGATGGAACTACTGCCAATAAAAATCAACCACTTATAATGGATTTAGCTTTGAAAGGCTTAATACAATAATTTGAAAAGTTATTACCTATCTAAATAAATAATTACATGCATTTATGAAAAAATACCTCTTTTTAATCATTTTAAGTTCTTTCTTACTTTCTTGTAAAGAATTTATTGAACCGAGTCTTGAGCATCAAACAATTTCCCTGCTCGCTCCTCAAGATAAATTGGAAAGTAACAGTTATAACCAGATTTTTTGGTGGAATTTACATGAGGATGCTCTTAAATATCGTTTACAAATTGTTTCTCCAAAATTTGATGGCATTCAAAAACTTATATTGGATACACTTATTAAAAAGGATAAGTTTGCCTATACATTAGATCCTGGCATATATGAGTGGAGAGTACGTGCAGAAAACGGAAGTAGTCATACAGAATATGTATCCCGCTCTTTAACAATTTATTATGCTGCTTTAAAAGATCAGGAACTACAGGTAAGCAAGCCAGCAAATGATTTATATACAAATAGCCCAACTTTGCCATTTGAATGGCTTAAACTATTTGGAGCAACTAGATATAGAATCCAAATTGACAATAACAATTTTGCTGATGAAAATAATCTGGTATTAAATGCAACTACTGATAATCTTCTATATAATTACACACAGATTAAAGATGGTAAATTTCAAGCGAGAGTAAGGGCCGAAAATGCGACAGAAAACTCGAAATGGTCTACGGTTAAATCATTTACCTATGATACAAGTCCACCAGCAAAAGTTACACTTTCAGCTCCAGCCAACGGTCAAACAGTTTCCAAACCTGTTAAATTAACATGGATAGCCATAACCGATGCTGTAAAATATGAGGTAACTGCTTACAAAGACAATTCTACAATAGTATTTAGTAAAAGCTTTCCTGTTATAGTAAATACAAACAGTTATACATTTAATGAAGGCGTAAGTGGAGATAAAATAAGCTGGTCAGTAAAGGCTATAGATCAAGCAGGGAATATTGGAGCGGTAAGCGATTTATTTAGTTTTACGATTCAATAAAAATGAAAAATAAGAAGTTTACTTATTTGTTAATTGTATGCGTTTGTGCATTATGGGGTGTCATTTTTTATCAAATTTATTTGAGATTAAATAATAATGACGAGGATATAATTATAACTCAAAAAGTAAAGAAAGCTGCCTACTTTAATATTCCAGATCACTCTAAGGAACAATTAAGTTTAAACTTTGATTACAGAGATCCCTTTTCCGATACGGAAAATAAAACGGCTCCTACAATACAATCTAAAGGCATTTCTATTGAAAATAAATTTCTTGCCACCCAACCAATAATTAAGCCACAAGTAAACTGGCAGGGCATTTTATATACGGGATATATCAAAAATCCATCAACCAAGAAAAAAATAGTTTTGATGCAACTTAACGGAAAACAAATTATGCTGGCTGAAGGGCAAATAGTGGATGGTTTAAAATTGCTTAAATATGCTGGTGATTCGGTTAAAGTACAATATCAAAATTCAACTAAGTTTATTATTTTAAAATAGAATATGCGGTTAAATATCATGTTAACATTGCCATTCATTTTGGCGTCGATATCTGTTTCAGCACAAAAAGATAAGTATCATTTGGGTATGGAAAGTTATGAGCATACAGTAACCTTACCCGAAGAAAAAATTACTTTACATGTAGTAGAAGATAATCAACTGAGGAGTTATACCGATTTAAATAAAACCTATTATTGGTATAGCAATAACCAAATAAAGACAACCCAAGGTGGTTTTAGCGGCAAATTATTAGACGGGCGCTTTAGCAGATTCTATTTAAATAAAAATTTAAAAGAACTGGGTGAATTTAATGCTGGTTTAAAAACAGGAACATGGAAGAATTGGGCAGATAATGGAACCTTGCTAAAGGTAGTCTCCTATAAAAAGGGAACACCAAACGGAAAATTTTTCAATTATAAAGAGTCTGGTGCGCTGGCTGAAGAAGGAAAATACAAAGAAGGAAAAATAAATGGTTTATTTAAAAAATATATTAATCCAGATAGCGTGCAGATTTTGAAGTACAAAAATGGAATAATTGTAAATCAGCAACCTAGTAAAATAAGTAAATGGTTGAATGGTATTTTTCATAAAAAAATTAAAACAAAACCATCGAATAAACCTAAATAACAAAATGATATGAAATTAAAATCTTTATTGACACTCGCCTCTACATTATTCTCTCTCAACTCCTTTGCGCAAAGCAATACTTTTCCCACAACAGGAAATGTAGGAATTGGTACTGCTTCACCTACCTCCTTATTACAAATAGGTGATTTTAACACCTCTGTTGCTTCGAAAGCACTTCTTATACCTGGTGTTTACAATTTTGAACAGTTAAGGCTTGGTCAGTTGGGTAATGGCAATTCAGCATTGGAAATGATTAATCACCGTGATAGGGAAAGCTCTTATGGAATAAGATTGATGACTAATGTAGATGTTGCAGGAGGACTGCAGTTTCAATATGCTTTAACAACAAGTAGTTATGAATCGTTGAGTTATCAAACCACTATGTTTATGGATTTGAACGGAAGAGTAGGCATAGGAACACTTTCGCCCAAAGAAAAACTCTCTGTGAATGGCAATATTCGCGCTAAAGAAGTTAAGGTAGAAGCAACAGGCTGGCCTGATTATGTTTTTGAACCAGGTTATAAAATTGGAACACTGGAAGAATTGGAAAGTTACATCAAAGCCAATAAACACCTGCCAGATATGCCAGGAGCCAAAGAAATTGAAGCTAACGGCTTGCAATTAGGAGAGATGGTAAAATTGCAGCAAAAGAAGATAGAAGAATTGACCTTGTATTTGATTGAAAAGGATAAAGAGATGAAAGCTTTAAAACAAGAAGTAGATAATCTAAAACAAAGTAAGAACAAATAAAACCAGCCATGAAAAGATATATCATAATACCCCTATTGTTGATTCTGTTTGGATCATATGTTCAAGCCCAAACAAAGTCTTTTTGGGTAAAGGGCGATTTGGATAAATTTTATCCTGTAGCATTTCAAGATAAGAACTGGTATAACCATGTGCCTACCGAAGTTGAAATCGGCCGATCTGATGTTCATGCTGATGCCAATTGGAAAGGTTCCTTAATGGCCAGGTTTAGATTTCATAATACCTTCTGGGGAAACGGCGCTCGTTTTTGGGATGTAGATATTATGCAAGAAACAAATTCACATAATGGTACAAACTTTATTAATGTTCCATTTATAGCAGGTTATATGGATGCCACTGTTAGCGGTAGTGCTGATTTTGTTATCTGGCTAAGGGGAAATACCTCTTATAATTATCGCTCAAATGTAGAACAAAATCCTGTTGTGTATGATGGCGTTCAAAACCCTTTGCCCTACCAGCAAGTAAATGGCCCAGCACACGGCTTTAAAACCACAGTTGATAGCTATGTTAATTCTGCGGGGAAATCGGTGCAAGGATCCATCCAGTTATATGGTGCTGGCGTAAACTATATGAACGGTAGTTTAGGCATCGGCACCACCACGCCTGATGAAAAACTAGCTGTAAATGGTAAAATACATACACAGGAAGTACGGGTAGATATGAAAGGCTGGCCTGATTATGTTTTTGAACCAGGTTATAAAGTTGGAACACTGGAAGAATTGGAAAGTTACATTAAAGCCAACAAACACCTGCCAGATATGCCCGGAGCCAAAGAAATTGAGGCTAACGGCTTGCAATTAGGAGAGATGGTAAAATTGCAGCAAAAGAAGATAGAAGAATTGAGCTTGCATTTGATTGAGAAGGATAAAGAGCTGACGAAAAATAAAGAAGTCGCGAAATTACAAGGAGAGAAGCTTCAAAAATTAGAAGAGAGGCAAGAAAAGTTAGATATTATACTAAAAAAACTGACAGGGAAAAAATAACCTAGATATGAAACAAAAAATCTTATTAGCCTTCTCGTTATTAGCTGGCCCTTTGGCTATGGCACAAAACACATTTCCTAATAGTGGTAATGTAGGTATTGGTACTACAAGCCCTCAATACCTGATGCAAATGATGGGTGAGCATAACAGTACCCAATTTAATATGCGCTGGCCTCATGGAGATCCTCTTTATCAAGCAGACTTAATGCTGTGGGCAAGTGAACCAGGTATATCATATACTGGCGTCGGAATTGGGAATAATGTAATCAACGGCCCCTCTACTATCACCAGAATTTTAAATACTAAAGGAGCTTCGTATATGCGATTGTTAGACTCAGAGATTAGATTAAATGTTGTGCAGAGTAACGGAACAGATATAGCCGCATTAGCCATAAATCCTAACGGTAATGTAGGGATTGGTACTGCTTCACCTACCTCCTTATTACAAATAGGTGATTTTAACACCTCTGTTGCTTCGAAAGCACTTCTTATACCTGGTGTTTACAATTTTGAACAGTTAAGGCTTGGTCAGTTGGGTAATGGCAATTCAGCATTGGAAATGATTAATCACAATGATAGGGCAAGCTCTTATGGAATAAGATTGATGACTAATGTAGATGTTGCAGGAGGACTGCAGTTTCAATATGCTTTAACAACAAGTAGTTATGAATCGTTAAGTTATCAAACCACTATGTTTATGGATTTGAACGGAAGAGTAGGCATAGGAACACTTTCGCCCAAAGAAAAGCTCTCTGTAAATGGTAACATTCGCGCTAAAGAAGTTAAGGTAGAAGCAACAGGCTGGCCTGATTATGTTTTTGAGAAAAATTATCCTTTATTAAGCCTGGAAGCAACCGAAAAGCATATTAAAGAAAAAGGATACTTACCCGGCATGCCATCGGCAAAAGAAGTTGAACTTAATGGATTGGAACTTGGTGAAATGGTTAAGCAGCTTCTTAAAAAACAAGAAGAACTAACGCTTTATTTAATTCATCAGCAGAAAGAAATTCAAGCATTAAAAAAGAAAATAATTCAACAACAAAAACTCTTTCCAGCACGTAAAACAAAATGAAAAACTATCTAATTACAGCTCTTTTAGCATTTATGCTAATCAATCCATCTTTTGCATTCACAAAAGTTGAGAAGGTAAATAAAATACCATTATTTACCACTAATGAATATGAAACGTCTGTCACTTTCCCTGCAGGATATGCAATAGGTGATTATATCGAATTTGTCCGCGTTGATCCATATTCTGCAGGAGCTTCAGGATATTATAATATTTCAATATCTTACACAAGAGGTAACATAGCGGCAGCGGCAACCCATGTAGCAGCAATTTCACATGCGAATTCATCGCTTTGGCGCGAAACGGGGCGTATTAACGACAATCAATATGTTGATAGATACCGTAACTTTACAATAGATTGTAACGGAGATTATTATGGTGGTACACCTCGGTTTCGGGTAAGGGCGGTGAATACATACGGAGTTTCAGAACCAATTACTGTTTATATAAAAGTAACATCCATTAACTTTAACGGTACATTCACGCCTTTAAGTACTACAGGAAATGATTTAACGGTAACTAAGCTACAGCCCATGACTAATGAATGGGATTTATTTGTTGGTAATTTATACAGCACCGATGGCGCATCAATAGCTATAAAAGTCTTATCTAATGGTAATGTAGGCATCGGCACAACTACTCCAAAAGAAAAGCTCTCTGTAAATGGCAACATTCGCGCTAAAGAAGTTAAAGTAGAAACCAAAGACTGGCCTGATTATGTTTTCAAAAAAGATTATCCTTTATTAAGCTTGGAAGCAACCGAAAAGCATATTAAAGAGAAAGGATACTTACCCGGCATGCCATCGGCAAAAGAAGTTGAACTTAATGGATTGGAGCTTGGTGAAATGAATAAACGCTTATTGCAAAAGGTTGAAGAACTGACCTTGCATTTGATTGCTGAAAAGAGATATTCCAACCAAGCAATCAACAAATTAAATGCTAAACTATCTGAACAAAATATACGTCTTAAAAGCTTGGAAAGAAAAAATAAACATTAGTTCATATTTTAATACAAACAAAATGAAGTTTCAATATCGTATTTTATTACTCATTTTTTTATCTCTAAAAGTACTTTATGGATACTCTCAAACTGCAGAACAGCTTACTGTGAGTGATACCAGAAGCTCAAATGAGCTACCTGGAAACTATAATCAAATTGCCCGATTCGATTTTAAGTTTAAATCAGTTGTAGGTATTCTGGGTGATGGTTATTCAACAATGTTAACCATAGCACCTTGGTATGATGCTTCAGGAGGAGAAAATCATCAACTTAACTTTAGTAATAGCGGTATTTTGTACAGAACAGGATGGCATGGAAATGAAAACTGGAACGCATGGAAAAAATTAGTGCTCGCTAATATAAATGGATCTATTCAGGCTGATGGTGGTGGAGCAGGATTACAATTGAGACCAGCAGCAGCAGATCATGCTTATATAGAGTTTTATGCCCGGAGCATTAACCCAACTGCGAGGTCTGGATGGTTTGGATATGGAGGGCCAGGTACCAATAATTTATGGGTTGAGAATGAATTAGAAGGAGGGAATATTAGTATTCTCACCAATAAGGGATACATAGGTATAGATACTCAAACACCAAAAGAGAAGCTTTCCGTAAATGGCAACATTCGCGCTAAAGAAGTTAAAGTAGAAGCAACAGGCTGGCCAGATTATGTTTTTGCTAAGAATTATGTATTACCAACGCTTACCGAAACTGAAAAATACATTAATGAAAAAGGGCATTTACCGGGGATGCCATCTGCAAAAGAAGTTGAAAGCAATGGCTTAGCTATGAGTGAGATGTTTAAACTACAACAGCAAAAGATAGAAGAATTAACTATTTACCTTATAGAGAGTAAAAAGGAAGCAATACAGTTTAAAAGTGCACTAAAAGAATTGGACGATCAAAATAAAGCGCTTGAAAGAAAGGTTCTGAATATGCAGCATAAAAAATCAAAAAAATGAGATTTAAAAAGATATTAATACTACTTGGCTTTGTTTTACTTAAATTGGTTGCAATAGCTCAAACAGATATTGGTAATCAGAGTTTAACAAAATTATCTGTTTTCGAATATTACAATCATACCACGCCAGAATGGATTAAGCTTTTTAGGATTAAAAATTATGATAATACGATGGGTTTTTGGGGTAAAGGGGGTGCTACTGGCCGTTTATATTTTGTCGATTATCAGGGTAATGGTGGATCTTATATCGATTTCAGCTTCCCTCAATCCATTAATAGTAACCTTAAACCCATATTGATATTAAATGGAGCATCAGCAGATAAAATAGAATGGTATGCTTTCTCTGGAAATGATGGCCCAGGGCAAAATTATTATGATGTTTATATTAAAACGCCGGAATATCACCTTGGACTTACATTTTTAATCAGAGGGGGAGATTATAAGCCTTATTTTACAGCCGATAGCCAACCTGCAACTCAGGCAATATGGAATTATCAGCTCTCTCCTCAATCCTTTAATTATTATAGTGGTAATGGTAATGTAGGTATTGGTACAATAACACCAAAAGAAAAACTCTCTGTAAATGGAAACATTCGCGCTAAAGAAGTTAAAGTAGAAGCAACAGGCTGGCCAGATTATGTTTTTGCTAAGAACTATGTATTGCCAACCCTAGCAGAAACTGAAAAATATATTAAAGAAAAGGGATACTTACCCGGGATGCCTTCTGCTATGGAAGTTGAAAGCAATGGCTTAGCTATGAGTGAGATGTTTAAACTGCAGCAGAAAAAGATAGAAGAATTAACTATTTACTTAATTGATAAAGAAAAGCAGATAAATAATCAAAAAAGTAAGATTGAAATGTTGGAAAAGGATTTCAAAGATTTAAAGAGGATGTTAAACGAATACTTAGGTGAAAAATAGACATGAAAAAACTACTTTATATTTTAATTTTTGTCTGTATTGCAAAGAAAAATTTTGGACAGGAATTTCCAAAAACCATTTTTCTGGATGAAAGTACATTAATCAAAGAAACACAAACTACCATGGTTAATGATGTTACAGCCAATAAAAGCAGTTGCATGTTCCGGTCTTCAGGTAGTTATCAAAACACTATGTGGTGGGGGCCATATTTTCATGTTGCTGCAGGAAATTACCTGGTACAATTCAGGTTAAAAGTAGCATCAAATGCCTCTTCAAATGATATTTTATCATTAGACATCGTTGGCTCATCTGGTGGTTTCGTTTATAAAAGAGTTTCACTAAAGCCCAATATGTTTAAAACAAATAACGAGTGGCAATTAATTACAATCTCGCTTAGCTTACCCGAAAATGAGAGCGCGGTAGAGATTAGGGGAATTAATTTTCAACCTGGCTTAACTGATTTGTACTTTGATTATGTGCAACTTGTACCAAATGATAATGTTGGTTTATTAACGGATGAATTAACATTGGCAGGTAATGGCAATGTAGGCATCGGTACAACTACTCCAAAAGAAAAGCTCTCTGTAAATGGCAACATTCGCGCTAAAGAAGTTAAGGTAGAAACTACAGGATGGCCTGATTATGTATTTAAGAGTGATTATGTATTGCCAACCCTAGCAGAAACTGAAAAATACATTAATGAAAAGGGATACTTACCCGGAATGCCATCGGCAAAAGAAGTTGAACTTAATGGATTGGAGCTTGGTGAAATGAATAAACGCTTATTGCAAAAGGTTGAAGAACTGACATTGCATTTGATTGAGAAGGATAAAGAGTTAAGCAAAGAAAAGGAAATGAATAAAGTTCAAAACGAAAGACTGCAAACGATAGAAGCATTGTTAAAGAAAATAATCGAGAAAAATAATAACCATCATGAAAAAAATTAAACTCTTATTAGCCTTCTCGCTATTGGCTGGCCCAGTGGCTATGGCGCAAAACACCTTTCCAAATAGTGGTAATGTAGGCATTGGAACATTAAACCCGTCTTCGCAACTACAGGTTCAAGGAACAACAAACTATGCTTGGTTAACTCATTTTAGCAATACCGAAGCCAATGGTCACAATATGTATTTTGGTTATGGCAATTCGAATACAACCAATTACGGCTTATTGATTACGGGCGGAAGGAACCTGCCTGGACAATTGGATTTTGGAGTAGAAAATAAGTTCTATGTAATGGGCGATGGCAACGTCCTCATCGGCAAAACCTCCCAAACCAACCCCGCTTACAAACTCGATATTAACGGCAAAGCCCGCGCCAACGAAATTGTGGTCAACACCACCGGAGCCGATTTTGTATTCGAAAACAATTATGAATTACGCCCATTAACCGAAATAGAAACCTTTGTAAAGCAAAACAAGCACCTGCCCGAAATCCCAACAGCCAAAACCATGCAAGAAGAAGGCGTAGGTGTAAGCGAATTGCAAACCAAACTTTTGCAAAAAGTAGAAGAACTGACTTTGTACATCATCCAACAACAAAAAGAGATTGATGAGTTGAAGAAGAAGTTGAATAAGTAGGTGAGTTTAACGTGAGTTTTGGATGTAGATTATTGATTTTGAGCTAAAATTCACTTTCTGGTTAATGAAAAGGCTGCTTTTTGTCCTGGCCGGACGGGCTTTATTCTTTTTGGCATCAAAAAGAAACGAAAAATGCCGGCTGAAAATTTTTGTTTTTAAGTTTTTGCATGGGCTTGTTAGTGCATACCCAAAAATTTGTTAGGCCGGGTTAAAGTAGAACGAAGATTTTGTGCTTTGGCTTAGCTAGATGTAAATACATAAATCATGTTGAAAAGACCCAAACTAGTTAATTTACAGTTTTTAATACCCAAGAAAGAACTCGGCTTTGTTATACATAAGCCTTTTTGGTCTTGGCATACCTAAGGAAAGTATCAATGATATTAAATAGTGCCGATTTATACTGTTAAGTCAATAAAATTATCACTATCTCTTTCATATTCTTCAAATGGCATTAAAGTAGATGAACTAGCATCTAGAAGTTGGAATGAGCCGGATACTTAATGCTGTAGGAGTAATTACTCAACAGTACGCGATGATCCTGATGAAATGTCTTCAAGTATACTTTAAACTTGTAATTCCCCATTAATTATAAGTCAACTTATTCATGACACTAGCTTAAATATTTTCCTTTATTAAATTTAAAGACACAAAAAATGAATGTAAAATTTGTTTATTTACTATGGCATACTCATGTTGATGAAGAATTGCTTGGTGGTGAGGATATTAAATTGATTGGTATTTATAGCACTGAAAATAAAGCAATGGCTGCACAGTCACGAGCTGAATTATTGGATGGATTTAAAGATTCTAAAGAAGGTTTTGAGATTTCTTGTAGTAAAATCGATAATGATGAATGGATTTCAGGATTTATAACTGAAAAATAAAAGTCTAACCGTTAAGAGTTGTTAGGCTTTTTGTTTATTCTGAGTAACAGTCGCAATTGACTTGGTAACGTTCGTATATGACTTGGTAACGGTCTGGAACGACTTGGTAACAGTCTGGAATGACTTGGTAACGGTCGGGAATGACTTGGTAACGGTCACAATTGACTTGGTAACGGTCACAATTGACTTGGTAACAGTCGCAATTGACTTGGTAGCGGTCGCAATTGACATGGTAGCGGTCGCAATTGACTTGGTAACGGTCGGGATTGACTTGGTAACGTTCGTATATGACTTGGTAACGGTCGCAATTGACTTGGTAACGGTCGCAATTGACTTGGTAACGGTCGGGATTGACTTGGTAACAGTCGCAATTGACTTGGTAACGGTCGGGATTGACTTGGTAATCTTCTCTTGGTTAAATATATAAGAAACGGGGGCTAGATTTCGACAGTTAATTTAATTTATATAGATTAATATGAGATCAAGTTGGATAATTCATTCTAACGACTTAGTTTTTTTTATCTTAGACCAATTAAAATATTAGGAATAACAGACTAAGTGGAACTATGATTGTCTGTAACTTACTTATCTATCTTAAATGAAGCTCAAAGCAGGCGCCTTATATTTCTCAATTGTAATTGCATTTTTTATTGCAATTATAAGTGCTTCATTAATTATGTTAGCTGCACACTATCGTTCTGCTCATTTGAAAGAGGTAAGGTATCAACGGTTGCAGAATAATTTAAATTCTGGTATAGATTTTTTACTTGCTGATGTAACGGATGTCGACTTATCAAAAAACGTCGATTTATTTAATGATAATCTAGATAGTGTAGAAATAAGCAAAAAAAAATGGGGCTTATACGATCTTTCTACTGTAAAAGCATTTACAAATAAAGATACACTGAGCCGGGTTTTCCTTGTTGGTTTAAATACCTCCAAGGATAGAAAGGTTTTATATCTTGCTGATGAAGATAGACCGCTTTCTATAAGTGGTGAAACAAGAATTACAGGTGATGCAGAAATACCAAAATCAGGTATAAAACAATCTTATGCAGAAGGTAAGCCCTATACAGGCGATCAATTATTATATGGAAAGAAAAGCGATAGTGGAAGAAAGCTTAAAGAACTAGAAAATAAAAGGCTTAAATATTTAGAAGCATATTTTGACAATACCACCAAGAAATATCCAATATTGGGTGGTGCAGATTTACATAACGGTTTTAAAAATTCAACAAAAATATTTACAGTGCCTCCGGGAGCAGTATTAAATTCAAGTTTGAGCGGCAATATTATTTTGGTATCAGATTCTTCAATTATTATTTCAGCGAATGCGAAATTAGATAATATTCAAATATTTGCACACACGGTAACTTTTGAGTCTGGCTTTAGAGGAAATTGTCAGGTTTTTGCCAGTGATTCTATCTTGGTTAAAAATGATGTAAAATTAAATTATCCTTCGGTTTTAGGTGTAATACGAAAAAAAGGCTCGGCCGATCAACCAAATATAACGTCAGGTGAAAATTTTGAAATGAATGGAATATTATTTAGCTATGAACAAGTTCGTAGCTCCATGCAAACCATAATTTCATTGGGCAAAAAAGCAAAACTTAATGGCGAAGTATATGCTACAGGCTTAGTTAAATTAGACAAGGGTGTGGTTATATCAGGAAAAGTTTCTGCTAATAGATTTATTATGACAACACCTACATCACTATATGAAAATTTTTTAATTGATGTTACTTTTAACCGTAAAGCAAGAAGTAAATATTATTTAAGTTCGGCTTTATTTTCTGGTAATGAAAAAAACAACAAAATTTTAAAGTGGTTAAATTAATCTTGGAATGTTTTATAAAAAGGAGTATTTTAAATTAAAAAAGATTAAGCCAAAAAGTTTAGCCGCCTCTACTCTAGTAGAAGTATTAATAGCTATGGTTATTATTATGGTTGTTTTTACCACTGCAATTCAAATTTTTAATAACGTACTATATAGTGGCGTATCGATAAAAAAAATACAAGTAGAACAACAATTAAACATTCTGACAAATTCCGTTAAACAAAAAGGGTATCAGTATCAAAATGAACTTATTGTAGATAGTGTGGTATATAGTTTTAATATTGATAGTACACGTTTATCTGGATTAACCACAATGGAGATTACTGGTAAACTAAATAATAAGATACTCGGGCGGACCCGGTTTATTTACAAAAATGATGAGCAATAGGCTAAAGGCATTTACCCTTATGGAAGTAACTGTAGCAATGTTGCTATCGGCAATTTGTATTACAATATGTTTTACTGCCTATGGTTTAATTCAGGATTACTATTCTAAATTTAGAATAAAGAATGAAACATCGGCTCAGTTAACCGATTTAAAACTGGTGATGGACAAGGATTTTTTAAAATCCAGATATGTAATCAAAACAGATGAAGGGCTTAAGCTTAAAAATGACAGCACAGAGCTTAGTTATACGTTTGATGAACATAAAATTTTAAGAATAGTTCCAGGTCTGCATACCGATACATTTTTTGTTGAACTTAAAGATAAAGAGTTCTATTTTGAAGGAAAATCTGCTGGAGTTGCAGATACCGTCGATTTTCTAAATTTAGGAATTAAGCTAAAAGGCTCAAGTACTGCGCTAAATTTACAAATTAGTAAGAATTATAGTGCCGTTGATTTATTTAAATAATTTATGCCATCAATAGATATTTCAGGATATAAGCAGAAGCCCAAAAAGATAAACCATTCATCTAAAAATGGATTATTGGAATTATTAAACAAGGATATTTCTTTTGGTAGTAGCCAGTTATCAGACAAAAAGAAAGAGGCATTTTATAATGAATTAGGTACTTTAACTAGATCTGGGATAGATATTAAAACGGCTTTAGAGCTAACCTGCAGTTCTTATACTCAAGCAAAGGACTTAGAATTGTTTAAGAAATTACAAGCAGAGGTTGTTTCTGGTAAATCTCTTTCTGATGCCTTGAAGAATGAAAACAAATTTAGTAGCTATGAATATTTTAGTGTAAGCATTGGTGAAGAGACTGGTAGATTAGGTGAGGTACTTGGAGAGCTGGCTAAATATTATAAAAGTAAAATTACGCAACGAAGAAAAATTATAGGCGCAATTACATATCCGATTTTGGTGTTAAGTACATCCCTTGCCGCTATCTTTTTTATGATCAAATTTGTTGTGCCAATGTTTGCTGATATATTTAAGCGTTTTGGGGGTAAACTGCCATATATTACCGCGTTAATTGTGAGTTTTTCTGATTGGTTGGATCGATATATATACCTCATTTTGTTTATTATAATTGGTGTATTAGTTTTTTATTTTATTAGTCGTAATAAACCCTGGTTTCAAAGGCTTTCAGCATTTATGGTACTTAAAATACCTGTAGTTGGAGAAATTGTGAAAAAGGTATATCTGGCTCGTTTTGCAAATACAATGAGATTGCTAACAGGTACCAATATTCCCTTATTAAGTGCATTAGGAATGGTTAAACAAATGATTGTTTTCCACCCAATTGTAGATTCACTAAATGTAGCCGAAAATGATATTCTACATGGTATGAGTTTGTCAGACTCACTTGCCAAGCATGAATTTTATCCTGTTAAATTTGTACAAATGATCCGGATAGCCGAAGAAGTAAATAAACTTGAGTATTTTTTTGAACAGCTATCTACTCAATATACAGAAGAGGTGGAATATAAAACTAATGCTATTAGTGGCTTGTTAGAACCATTGATTATTATTTTTCTCGGTCTGGCAGTTGGTGTTATTCTAATTGCAATGTATCTGCCGATGTTTCAAATGAGTAATAGTTTTTAATAGTTAGTTTGGATCACAAATTCTTCTTCCTCCTAAAATAATTTTAATTCATATTAAAACCCATCGTAAACGATAAAAAAGATATTATTCACTAATTAGGGTTATACTAATTATTTTACTTGTTTTTTTAATCATAGGGTGAATAAGTTATAAATAATGCAATAAAAATTGAAACGAGATTCCTGCTGATTACTAAACGTGTTATTAACAATTCAAAAAATTCTTTATTTCAAAATCCTCGACTTTATTTAAATTAATAAAACTGAGGTTTAGCGATATAATACCTATATTTCAAATCTTTTAACTTAAAGAAGTTAAATATTGTATTTTGATAATGTGATTACTCTATTTACATTAGATTTATCTAAAAATCTAAGTAATGATCTCAATTAAATCCCACTCTTTGTCACTTTTACAGCCTGACGACAGCTTTCCAATGTATGTGTTACAATTAAGGTCTTTTGTGTAAAGTCACTTCTGACCTTCATCATCCTTAATATTGTTTATTGACTTTGTTTTTAAGACTTTTTCAAGGCTTATTAATGAAGCCTTTATTTGGATGGAACAAATAATTTTAAAAATTATAATATTTCGTGAAAAATCTAAAAATTCTTATTAAGCTCATCTGTGCTACAGTAGTTTTATTTCAAATTGGTGTAACCAATGCACAAATCGTGAATGTAAGTCAGTCGTCGGGGGCGGCCACTATAAACATTCCAATATATACATTGACCCGAGGAAAAATTGTAGTCCCGATTTCTCTATCTTATTATGGTAATGGAGTTAGAGCAAAGGACATTGAGGGATCGGCAGGCATGAACTGGCAATTATCAGCAGGCGGAGCAATTACGCGAGAACTTAGGGATGTGCCCGATGATCTGGCTGATAATTCAAAGGGATGGATGTACAATAATAATGCAGCAAAGATTGGCAACTTTTTCATATTGAACGATGGTAATCCTGGTACATGCAATGATGAAAGCGCTGACCAGTCTTATATCAGTAATAATTTTGGGGATTTATCTGATACAGAGCCGGACGTATTTAATATTAGTGTGCCTGGATTATCATGCAAGCTCATATTTGATGGAAACCATCAACCAAGGACTATTCCTTACAGGGATATAAAAGTAAGTTATACCACAGATAATAATGGTATAAAAGCTTTACAATTATTAATGATAAAGGAATTACCTATAGTTTTAATGTTTCTGAATTAGTTACCCGTAAGGCTTTTACCACCAACGAATCTGCAATACAGTTTTTTAAACGTAAGTATGATGTTTCAAAAGCTGTAAGTTTTAGAAGAAAATGGCTTCTGAATTCGATCAAGGATAATAATGGAAACGAAATTACCTTTAAGTACGATTATTATATGAATGCCTATAGGGTGAGCCGTAAGAATTATGACCTCTATGTTGGCAACACCGTTAATAAGAGTTCTCAATTTTATATTGAGGATGCTGCATTTACAATGATGCTTACAGGAATTGATTATACAACAGATGATGTGCTGACCGGGATTCCGAAATTTGCATTTACATATGTTTATAATTCGAGTACCTATATGCCGCTTCTCCAAGGGATATCAGGCCCCGGAAGAGCTTGGATACTTTCTTATGATGAGGCCTATTCTATAAATAGTGATTATAAAAGATTTTTTTTAAGAGAATTTAGAGAATCTTCTGAAGATAGCCCTTTACGTTACCATTTTGATTATAATGGGATTTCTGCAGGTCTCCAAAAGACAACAACTACACTTCCAGATTCAAGCTCTAAACAGCTCGACAGGTGGGGGTATTATAATGCATCCGCAGCAACCTCACTTATGCCTGAGGTATTTGTAAATCCGGTAACAACTGGTATGGAGAAATTAAGGTATGAACAAGTGCCCTCGCTTGCCGCGTATTACCCTTATTCCTTAAGTGGGAATTCCAGAACAGTTAATCTCGCTGCGTTAATTACCGGTAGCCTTGCAAAGGTTAGTATACTTGATGGAGGAACCACCGAAATTGAATATGAATCAAATACTTATTTTGACCCTCAATCTGGAACCGATCCATACGGAAGTGGAATAAGAGTGAAAAAACTCACAACTTATGATATCACAGTTCCTGGTTTACAGAAGGTAGTAGATTATAACTATGCAGATCCTGCTACGGGACATACTAGCGGTAGGGCATTATCACTTCCTGTATATGCTTTTATCAGGGCACAGCCATTTAGTCTCAATCCGGAAGCAGATTGGAAAAATTCAATTGTTCGTTCTGATGAAGACCTTTCTGAGGTGGATGATGGGATAATGTATGGTTTTTTTAAAGAGCGTGTTCCTGGACAAGGGTATATCACAGCTGAGTTTACGCTTCCAGCAACCCACTTTGACCTAACCAGTTCTTCAGACTGGAACCGGATTATAACTAATATTGCCGGATGTAACGGAACAGGTGGTACACTCAATAATGATAGAGATTTATATCCGTTTGTGCCGAACATGGATATAAGTTTTGAGAGAGGAATGCCCATAAGGCAGGCGGTATATAACGAAGCCGACCAAAAATTGTCGGAAACGCTATATAGTTTTTCGAGAACAGGAAATGCCATATACATCCCTGGATTTAAGCGAGAATATAATAGTGGCGTACTTGCTTATGCTAAGTATAAAATTCTAACTGGGGTAGAAAGCGCTATCCAACAAAAACAAGATTTTAGCTTTGATGTGGCTAGCGGCCAGCAACAACATAAAATAACTAGCTATTTCTATGAGGGTAACGGGCATCAATATCCAACAAAAATAGAGACCCAGAGTGGGGATGGGAAGTTGCTACGTGTACTTACATCTTATACAAAGGACTATAATACATCCCTGTCAAACGATTCAGCTGCACTTGCCATAAGAAGTATGGTGTTAAAAAACATCAATGTACCTATAGAGATCATTAATCAAGTTGAGCGGGCAGGAAATAGTAAAACAGTTTCGGCTAGCCTGACGAAATTCGCAATTTTCACCCCTGGTACTGAACAACCTGCAAAAACGTTAATATTCAGAAATGCAACCGGGATAACAGACTTCCATCCCTCGAATATTCAATCTGGGGTTTTTGTAAGTGATGGAAGATACTATACAACTGGAAATTTTACCGATTATAATGCGTACGGACAACTACTTTCAGCAAATGATGGGAAAGGTAATGTCAGTTCATCTATATATGATTATAATTCAAGATTGGCTTTGGCTGGAATCAAAAATGCGAGACATGATGAAGTTCTCTATAGCAATTTTGAGGAGGGAAACCTCGCAGGTCTTTGGTTTGAGGCAAACGGACAGGGCTCTGTTGATTCGCATACTGGTAAGCAGAGTGTAATTACAAATACTTCGGCGGTACTCTACCGGGACTTAAAGAAAAAATTGGGCGCTACAACCTATATTTTGTCGGCCTGGATAAATTCTAATGCAGCCTCTATTCTTAACCTCACGGTAAGTGATGGCTCTGGTCAGCTTGTTTCCCGTTCAGTAAACATTATTTCGGCACCAGGTACCTGGAAATATTATCAGGTTAGGATACCTGTAAATGCTATTGGACCTAATTTTCGACTAAGATTATGGAGCACATCTAGTTTGCTGATAGATGATGTAATTTTTAGACCTGAAGAAGCCGAGGTAGGAATAAGTAGTTACGACCTGCTTACACAAAACTTACTTGCAACCTATTCCTCAAATGGAATAGGAGCCCGTTATGATTACGATGGTGTGAACAGGATAAAACATGTTTATGATCAGGATCGTAATATGGTGCAGAAAACCAGCTATATTTTAGGTGCAAATCAAGACCGTTTTACGCCGAGAATTGCAACGGAAACAAACCAACTGGTTAATCAAACTATTAATTTTAGCATGGAAAATGATGCCGTAACTTCTGGTGATGGGATCACCTTCACTTGGAACTTTGGTGATGGAAGCCCTTCATTTACGGGTACATATGAAAGCTTAGTGCAACATACATACAGTGTGGCAGGCACTTATACAGTATCACTCACCAAAACAGCACCCGTGTATGGATCTGTGAGTGTTACTAAAAATCTGATTGTCTCACAGCCACAGGTTATTGGAACCCAGCTAATAGCTGATTGGGACATGACGCTCACTTTCTATCAAAATAATCAGATCGTTAGACAGATTTCTCCGGCTGAATTGAGTTCGGGACCTGTTAGTATTTCTCCAGGGATTTATACAGTTAGAATAGGTATTTCTGGGGCATACGCTACTTCAAATCCTTATGGGTTTAAAAGTATACAGTATTCAACAGTAGGGCCGAACAATACCAATCTGTTCAAAAACTGTCTATCATCATCCCCAGGAGTGAATATCTACGAATTTGGTGTTGATCTCACAGGAAAAGAGAAACTATCCATCTCGGTGGCTAATGAAGAATGCTCATTAGGACCAATAGAATAAGGTATTATGATATCAGGAAAATTCATGAAAAGATATTTAATCTATACAATTATTGTATTTACAGAAATTGTAATAAGTGCTTTGCCAGTTCTATCACAAAACAAAACGTTTGTTCAGCAGGAAGTGGTTAAGATTGAAGGCGTACTTACAGATGGGCAATTGAGTACCTTAACACCTTTACAAAAACAGGTGACTAGAACATATAGCGATGGTTTTGGACGCGTGCAACAGATAGTTGTAGCTGGAGGTAGTCCAAATGGTAAAGATCTGATTCAGCATAAAAGCTATGACAACATAGGAAGAGAGTCTAAGATCTATCTGCCTTATGCATCTTTAAATAATAATGCTGCCTTCAGAAGCAATGCTGTCGCGGAACAAAATGCATTTTATAGTACAGCTGGCCAGAAGACGGCTACAGATTCCAGTCCCTTTTCTCAACAGGTATTTGAAAATAGCCCCTTGCAACGCGTATTGCAATTGGGGTCTGTAGGTGCTGGTTTTCAGCCAGGCGAGCATTATAAAACCATGGCTTATGGTACAAATCTTTCTTCTGAAACAATTCGCAGATGGCAACCAGACGGCAACGATGCCGGAATATGGCCTGCTGGAACATTGGATGTAAGTATGATAACAGATGAAAGCGGTACGAAAACAGCCGTTTATACCGATGCGATGGGGCAAACGGTACTGAAACGACAATGGCTGGGTCAGGGTGGTATCAGCTGGCTAAACACGTTCTATGTTTATGATGACCTTGGGCAGCTTGTTTTTGCGATTCCTCCAAAAGCCTTTGCATTAATGGAGTCGCTAGGCAATTATACGTTATCGCAGCCTGAAGTAGCCAAATTAATCTTCAGTTATGTATATGATGAAAAGGGAAGGCCGATAGAAAAAACAGTGCCTGGAAGTTCAGCAGTTTATATGGTTTACGATCGGATGGACAGACTTGTGCTGGCCCAGGATGGTAACCTCCGTACACAGGGAAAGTGGAATTATATTAAGTATGATAGCCGGCAAAACCCGGTGAGCCAGGGTATTTATAACGATGGAAGTAGTCGTACGGCAATGCAGGCTTATGTATCTGCCATTAATTACAATAATACTTATTTCGAAGTTCGAAACGGCGATGGAGCCACAGGCTTTTACACCAACAATACTTTTCCAGCGTCTAATATCGAACCATTAGCCTACAGCTACTTTGATAATTATGATCTGGATGGTAATGGCACACCTGATTATGTGTATCAAACACAGGGACTTAATGGCGAGGCTACAGCGACCGATTACATCAGTGGCTTGCCTACCATAATCAGGAAACGAACGGTTGGAACAGGGCTTTCCAATATATGGCTAAGCACAGTGATGTTTTATAACCGTAAAGGGCAATTGATTCAAACATTGGGCAATAACCAGCTCAATGCTAACCTGGCTTCGGTTAAAACGCTGGTACGCGATTTTACCGGGAAGACTAAGCTAACTAAAATAATCCACGCAGGCGCTACAACTGTTACCATACAAACTGCCTATACTTTTGATCATATGGACAGGTTAAAAATAGTAGATGAAAGTTATAACGGGGCGACTGCTGTAAGGGTTGCTGCCTACGAATACAATGAGATTGGCCAGCTGGTGGATAAAAAACTCCACAGCACCAATGCGGGGAGCAGTTACCTGCAGTCGGTAGATTATCGCTACAACATCAGGGGGCAACTTACCAGTATTAATAACGGTAGTTTAACTGCTGATAGCAGGAATGACGACACCAATGATGTATTTGGAATGGAATTGCTTTACGATCAAACCGATGCCAGCTTAGGGAATACGAGCTATTATAATGGAATGATTTCGGCGGTGAAGTGGAAAACCAATGCACCTGGTGTAACCAGCGGAAACGAAAAAAGTTATCGGTTTAATTATGATGCCTTATTAAGGTTAACGAGCGCAAATTATGCCGACCGCTCTGCAGGTAATGGCTGGGGAAACATAGGTGCCTTTGACGAAAAAAATATCAGTTATGACCTAAACGGAAATATATTATCTTTACAACGCAATGCGATATTGAACGGGAATATCACTGCTGTTGATGACCTGAATTACAGTTATGATGGCAACAGGCTTAGCAATGTAGCTGATGGAGCCGGGGGAAGCTATAATGTATTTGGGTTTAAAAACCTTACCGGATCGGTTAATTCTTATGTATATGCCGATAATGGAAACTTAACAGTTGACCCTAAAAAAGGATTAGGGCTTTCTTATAATGTCCTCAACCGGACTGAGCGAATCATGGTAAATACAGCTTCGGGCAGGTATATTGATTATACCTACGATGCAGGTGGGTCAATGATTCGTAAGCAGGCAATTGACAATGGAGCCCTGGTAAAAACCACAGATTACATCGAAGGCTTTGTTTATGAAAACGGAACATTGGCTTATTTTGGTGCAACTGAGGGAAGGGTAAGAAATGCTGCTGGCAATTTGAAACAGGAGTATATTATTAAAGACCAGCAGGGCAATGCCAGGGTAAGTTTTGAGGAGCAAAACGGTATAGCGGTGGTAAGGCAGGAAAACAGTTATTATCCTTTTGGCTTAAGCATGCCAGGTAATACAGTGCCAACAGCAGCCAATAAAAATCTCTATAACAGAGGAAGTGAGTGGCAAGATGATTTTGGGGATCTACCCGATTTGCAGCAAACGTTCTTCAGGATGTATGATGCAGCACTGGGCAGGTTTATAGCGGTTGACCCTATGGCTGAGGCCAGCGAAAGTTTTGGTACTTACCATTATTCTATGGATAACCCGGTGATGTTTAACGATCCGATGGGGGATTTGACACAGCAGGGAGATCCGGGAGGACGCAGTAATGAGCCGCAGGCCGTTAACTTTCATGGAGGCTATGGAAGGATAGGCGCTGGTTCCGGTAACCACTGGAGCGATGGTATAGGTTATGGAGACTGGAGTGCATGGAATGGAAGTGATAGTTACCGATGGGCAATTTCTCAAGGTTTTTCTGATACAAATGGTGTATTGAGCAAAACTGGTGAGGGAGGAGTGCAGTATGGATATAAAAGTGATGGTAAATATGGTTATTGGTCAAATGATTCTATATTTCAAACGGGCACTACTAGTTATTTTAACGCTGTAACTGGGAAAGTTGAGCAAAGTGTGAACACAGGTGATTTTGTTTCAACTTGGCATATGTTAAATGACGATCAGACTTGGAAAGATTTTGCTAATGGTACAAGTAAGGTCAATTGGGGCTTAACTTTAGGGACTACTAGTTTGCAAAATATTTCTGGGTCTGTTAGATTGTCTACTGTAAAATTAGGTTTCAGCCCTAAATATTATAGTAATGCATGGACAGGGAATAGATATGCAAAAACCTTTAATGTCGGAAAAATAGGTGCTATTACTTCAAGAGGATTAGTAGTAGCAGGAATTGCAGTAGATGGATATAGCTGGTATAAAGGCGATATTAGTGACAATAAGATGACGACTAATACAACGATGGCTCTATGGGGTCTAACAGGAGTAGGAACTGTTCCCTCAATATTTTATTTTGGAGCTGAGGCATTTGTACCTGGTGGTTTTGAAGGATTAATGAATGGAGCTGAGCAAGGGTTTGCAGAAACAAAAAGAATTTTAGGACCAAGTTGGAGGCCCATGCCATTAGGAGGCAAATAAAAAAAATGGATTATGAAAATTAAAGAGGCATATTATTATTTTTATTATACTATTTACAAGGCTTGGAGTAAAAATTACAATCCCCTTCTAACCAATAGATTTAAAGCAGATATATGTATTACTGTTCTTCAAATATGGATGATAATTGCTTTATATGCTTATATGAGTATCTTCCTAGGTGTAAGGATTGAACTTTCAATCGGGCAGCCACTTGGTTTCATACCTTTCCTCTTAGCGTTTTGTACAACATTGTATTTTTTTACTTTTTCAAATAAATGGAAATCTTCTTTTGAAGAGTTTGAAAAATGGCCTAAGAAGAAAAAACGGATTGGAAGTTTAATTGTCTGGTGTGTTGTAATTTTTATTCTTTTTAACTTGGTTTTTTCAGTTAAATTAATGAACGAGATAATTTTAATTTAATAAAAATTGTAAAATAATAATCAATTATGCCGCTTTTATTCCGGGATGGGATATGCAGATAAAATTAGATATTCTGATTATTTAGGATCTGGAAAAGAAATAGGAGGGAAACTTAACTTAGAACTGTAGAAAGGGGAATGAGTTTTGTTAAAGTTGGGGAGGCCTTTTACAATGGCAACTCAAAGTCTTCGACATGGAAGGGGAATGCATGGAATTGGATGAAGGAGCACTTTGATGTGGCTGGCGGCTATTCGCTTTCATTTGGGGCTCAGATTGGAGGTGGATTTAAGGAGGGATTAGCTGCTAGAATAAATATTTATTCAACGGTTCATAGTGACGTGGAATTTAGTTATAAAAAAGGAATAAAAGGCACTCAAGGTGGAATGTATAATCCTGGAGAAAAGAATAATTGGGGGATAGGGGCTGCCTATTATTTAGGATTTGACTATAAAGGACAGATTTACAAAGGGGTTAAAGAACATGAATTATCACTAGGAGTAGTTGGTTTTGGTGGAAAGGTTAAATTAGACAACTCAGGAAATGTAACTGACTGGTTTGTCGGATTTGATCCATCTGTTAATGCACAATTCTTTTTTGGTATCGAGGCAAATTTTAGAATAGGATTTTCAAAATAATAATAGTCATAATATGCCAGTTAAAATTATTATAATAGTTATTGTATTAATAATTGTGTTTATTGCTTTAAATTATTTAGCTTATAAACTAATTATCTATAATGTGCAACGAAGATATATTAATCCTTTTTTAAAATCTGAAAAGATGACCTTGCAAAGGATTAAATGTACGGGCTTGTTTGATAAGGGATACTTTGGTCGTGATAAATTGGTGTTGTTGCCAGTATCAGAGTTAGGAAAATTAACTACAGCAACATATGTACATATCTATGTAATCACAAAGGAAAATAGGAATGAATGTTATACAGTGAAAATACTGTGTAGATTTCTATTTGTTTATAAGGTTTTTTTGAGGACAGGTAGAGGAGAAAAATATGAGTTAAAACTCATACGTGAATCCTATGGCTGAGGCCAGCGAAAGTTTTGGTACCTACCATTATTCGATGGACAACCCGGTGATGTTTAACGATCCGATGGGGGATTTGACACAGCAGGGAGATCCGGGAGGACGCAGTAATGAGCCGCAGGCCGTTAACTTTCATGGTGGCTATGGAAGGATAGGCGCTGGATCGGGTAACCACTGGAGCGATGGTATAGGTTATGGAGACTGGAGTGCATGGAATGGAAGTGATAGTTACCGATGGGCAATCTCACAAGGTTTTTCTGATACAAATGGTGTATTGAGCAAAACTGGTGAGGGAGGAGTGCAATATGGATACAAAAGTGACGGTAAATATGGGTATTGGTCAAATGATTCTATATTTCAAACGGGCACTACTAGTTATTTTAACGCTGTAACTGGGAAAGTTGAGCAAAGTGTGAACACAGGTGATTTTGTTTCAACTTGGCATATGTTAACTGCCAATCAGGGGGGAGATAACGCGCTAAATTATTTCGATAAGAATAATGGTGATATTGGCAACGGCCTTGCAGGTGTTGGATATGTGTCAGGTGCGGTAGGTAATTGGGCTGGAAATATTATCAAGAGTAGATCACTTTATGGGGCACCGGGTGCGACTACTATTTTAAGAACCACCCTTGCAAATATTCATGTTCCTACTGGTGCACTAAGGACAACTGGTACGGTACTTCGAGGATTAGGTACAGCCGCTGGCTTAGCTGGTGTTGGAATTACCGGTTATCAATATATAAATGGTCAGATTACCGGAAAAGAGGCATTAGTGGATGCCACATTTGGTGCAATAGGCTTCATGGGCCCTGTTGGTGCAGGGGTGAGTATTCTGTATTTTGGAGGTAAAGCTATATACGAATATTCTACTGGGGATACTTTGTTTGATAAACCAAGACGTGAATGATGAGAGCGTATTATTATTTTTTATTTAGGGTTTATAAATTCTATACAGATAGAATGAAAGAGAATGACATTCCTTTAATCTATGTGGCGTCTATAAGTGCCTTATTGATCTTTTTTAACGTATTCACCGTTTATTCATGGCTAATTTATTGTGATTATTTTAACGATATAATCCCGAGCAAATATTACATATTAATTCCCATAGCAATTATCTGGCTATTAAACTACTTTGTATTTGTTAGACGAGAACTCTTCTTAGAATGCAACTTTACCAAAGATATAAAGGGAGGGCTATTGATCATTCTTTATATGGTGATTACAGCTGCGTCGTTTATTATAGTTGCTAATTACAATCGTGAAAAGCTACTTAAACACCAGCAAGAACATCCGGTAACAGAGCAAGTTAAGCAAAGGCCATCATTGGAGGGAAAAATAAAAAAATGGTGGAAAGACACTTTTTAGTGTTCATGCTTAAATGTTCCCACCACCGGGCATTATGTGCCAATAACAACTATTACTTATGGGTTCCAAATTATTAATAATGCAGTGGTGCTTTCCCCTATTACTACTACAACTCCATCAGCATTTCAAAGGGGATCAATTCCTTAATCTATATCATTATGAAAAAATTATTAGCAATATTTATCTTATTTTCGACAATGCTTACGAAGATTTATTAATCCTTTTTTAAAATCTGAAAAGATGACCTTGCAAAGGATTAAATGTACGGGCTTGTTTGATAAGGGATACTTTGGTGGTGATAAATTGGTGTTGTTTCCAGTATCAGATTTAGGGAAATTAACTATAACAACATATGTACATATCTATGTAATCACAAAGGAAAATAGGAATGAATATTATACAGTGAAAATACTGTGTAGATTTCTATTTGTTTATAAGGTTTTGTTGAGGACATGTAGAGGAGAAAAATATGAGTTAAAACTCATACGTAAATCCTATGGCTGAGGCCAGCGATAGTTTTGGTACTTACCATTATTCGATGGACAACCCGGTGATGTTTAACGATCCAATGGGGGATTTGACACAGCAGGGAGATCCGGGAGGACGCAGTAATGAGTCGCAGGCCGTTAACTTTCATGGAGGCTATGGAAGGATAGGCGCTGGATCGGGTAACCACTGGAGCGATGGTATAGGTTATGGAGACTGGAGTGCATGGAATGGAAGTGATAGTTACCGATGGGCAATCTCACAAGGTTTTTCTGATACAAATGGTGTATTGAGCAAAACTGGTGAGGGAGGAGTGCAATATGGATATAAAAGTGACGGTAAATATGGCTATTGGTCAAATGGTTCTGTCATTAATGGAAGCATGGAAACATATTTCAATACCAAAACAGGGAAAGATGAGCAGGTTTTGAATACAGTTAGTGTTGTTTCGACCTGGCATGAGCTTGTAAGAGGGGCAATAGGTGGTCCTATACCATGGTATGGAAATTTCTTAGGCCCAGGTCCTGATGGAAATCCTTATAAACTAACGGGGTATGACGGCAATATCTTGAAACCTGTAGATATGTTAGATGCAGCAGCCCAGCGCCACGATGTCGCTTATGATGCAGCGAAAGTTGGCGGAATTAACGGAGCGTTATTCCGACGTAGAGTTTCTGCTGCAGACCAACAACTAGCCCTAGATGCAGTTGGTGTTATAGCTGCTTATTACCGGGGATCTAAGGACACGATCACAGGACAAAGAATTACAGCAGAAGAAGTGAAATGGGCTGAAAGAGTGACTGCTGCATTCTTAGGCATTGGAGGTTATAAAATAATTTTAGGTGGACAATCTGTTAAATAAATATAAAATTTTAAAATAATGAAAAAAATTTTAATCGTCGTGTACATTCTCGTTATGCTGATACCAATAGGCGTAATAATATATTTTGTCGGTGGTGTCAGTCGGCAAACGCCACCTATTCAAAGTTATGAATACCAGGGAAGTGTAAATGAACTAATAATAGATATTGATAGATATTCAAAGTTAAGATCCAATGGCAAATATTTCATAACCGATACAGTTGGGAATGTAAAAGATGATTATGCAATCAGATTAACCATAGAATTAAAAGCTAATAATAATATAATTGAATTCGGTTTAAAACTAGAACCTCAAGGAAAGGCAGTGAGATCTAAAACGAATGTTTATTTAACTAAAGCCTATAATAAAACATTAATTTCTGGTGGATACCAAGCTGAAAGTGTAGGAATCAAACCCCTTGTTGATTTTTTCAATTCCGATTTCGTCTCTAAAATAAAAAGGCTTCATAAAATTGAATAGATTCTAATGAGTAGTTATTTATTTGTTTTCAGGCTTATCATTTAAAATGTTTGGATCAGGTAGTGTTGGTTATACTACTTTGATTGGAACCCCAACTTTTGGCAAGCCAGTAAATATTAAAGAAGATTGGCAGCCTCATACATATGATTTCGGATTATGAGAATAAAAAAAACAATTTCAGCGGAAAGTAAAATAAAAGTATCCTTATTAATGGATCGAATAAATTTACGGTTAAAAGAACAGGGGTATATTATTACGGGTATTACTTCAAACTCTTTGTCCTTTAAAGATGACAATTGGGAAATTCGTTCCAAAGATAAAATATTTAAAAAAGTAGATAAAGGAGAATTTGAGCTTTTTGAATCTAACGACGATTTCCAATCAAAAATAAAATACACATATTATGTATCTTTTTTCTAGAGTTAATTATTACAATAGTTGTAGCAATAATTAGTTTTTATCAGAGTTTTTTTATTTTATTAATTTTGCTGCCATTTCTCATGCAATTTATAACCAGAATTGCTGCATTACATAATGCAAGTAATGAATTTCTTGCACAAATAATAGACTAACCTTGATTAATAGGTAATAAACAAGTTTTCTAATAGTCTATTTCATGAGGTATATCCGTTTAATCTAACATAAAAGATGATATCATATGATTATTAGGATACTTTGCGTAAACCAGTTTGATTGACCCCATTCCACTAATTTTAAAGTATGGGGAAATTAACTGTAAACCAGTTAATTGCTAATTACGTGTTTTTGGTGAGATGGGGTCAATGCTTTGTGGTTTTTCCATTTATACGCTAATCTTGTTTACCATGCTGAATAATTCCCACTGCTGGTGTAGCGTGAGTTTTAGCGTTTTCGCTCCTGCAAGCCCGTAGCTCTTACTAAAATAGATAAATTAAAAGCCTAACAATTTAAAATTATTGTGCTTTGTTTATTTGGCGAGTTGCTGTACATGTCATAAGTTACGTTTTTTCTTGTAAAGGAATTTCGATTTTGGTATTCTTGCTATTGTAAATGCGGTTGTTAAGTCTGACAAAAGTCTGCCAGCAATCCTTTAAAAATAGTGAAATTAGAAAAGTAAAAGCCCTCTCAGAATATCAAAAAGGCATCTACGGAGAAGTTTTAAGCGAATTTTTTAATCCGATATTCTCCACCCTTAAAGGCCGATTTATTCATTTAGATTGGTCTTTTTTATTTGCTTTTCTCTTCGTTAAAAAAACCTTAATCTATTTTTATAACTGTATGTATTTCATATTATTAAAGGTATACTTGTTGTAAAATAAACCCAAATGAAAAACAGCTTTAAATCTATTCTATTTCTATTAAACGTACTGCTATTTGTTTCTATAAATTCCTATTCACAGGATAAAAAAGATGGAAATTTTAATATAAAAGGCACTATAAAGGGCCTCGACAAAGGAACAGTTAAGCTAACCAGATACGGTGATGCCGAAGCGGTGGATAGTGCTGTATTTCAAAATGGTACATTTAACTTGACAGGAAAAATTAATCGGGAAGAAGTAATGCTAATTACCATTAAACCTGGTAATTGGTCTACTGATGTGTTTGTAGATAAGGGTATTATTGTTTTAAATGCTGATACTGCTGGTGCTGTACATCGTGATTATACCAAATACGGTGGTAATAAAGAGGCTTCACTTATTAATGTTGTGTTTAGTGGCTCAGATAATCAAGCAAGGTATAATAGTTACATGAACAATCCCGAAAGGTTAAAGTTTAATGCTGAATATGTATTGTTGCAAAAGCAGTACCAAGCAGAAAATGACGAAAATAAGAAAGGTAGGTTAGACTCAGCAATAAATAAAATAACTGTAGAAGCGGGCATATGGAAAATGGAATGGATTAATAAACTTATAGCTGAAAATCCTAATTCTATTATTGGGCCATACTTATTGAATATTTACTATCAAAGAAATCAAACAATGCCATTAGCAGATCTGGTTACCTTTTTAAGTAAGTTTAAAGGGGCTGCTAAAAACTCATTTTACTATGAATCGATTGCAAAAGATGTTGACCTAAGACAGTTATTGACACCTAGCAATGTAGCTCCAGATTTTACACTTTTAAAAACAGATAGTACGTCGCTCACCCTTTCAGCAGCGAAAGGAAAATACATTTTGATTGATTTCTGGGCAAGTTGGTGTAAGCCATGTAGAAATGCTATTCCACATTGGAAAGAGGTTTATCAAAAATATCATTCTAAAGATTTCGAAATTATTAGTGTTTCATTAGATAAGAAAAGATCAAACTGGCTTTCGGCAATGGATGAGGAAAAAATGCCCTGGTCTCAGGTAATCGACGAATATAACCAGAAAGGACTTGGAAAAACAGGGACTGCATACAGAGTAAATTGCATTCCTTTATATGTTTTACTGGATGAAGAAGGTAAAATTTTGATTTATTTAGGAAGTGAAGAGAAAATAGATACAACTAAAAAGCTATCAGGATAAAAAAATAATCAGCTTTATAAGCACTCTTCCATGTTTTCAAATTTTAAAGGTGCTTCTTCTGGATTTGTTCTGTTCATGGCCATTAATTCTCCTTTGCTATTAATGTTAAGTTTTTTATAGATTCTTTTAATATGTTCTCTAACCGTGTTGATAGAAATATTTAATCTATATCCTGTTAATTTATAGCTTAAACCTCTATTTATAGCATTTACAATTTCATTTTCCTTGCTTGTAAGTACAGAAAATTGATAAGTTTGAAATTTTATAACCTCAAATATTTTCTTAATTAATAAAGGACTGATATATAAACAACCTTCCATTACTTTAATAACAGCCATTAAAAGCTCATCGTTGCTAACTCCTTTTTTTAGATACCCTTTAGCACCAAGTTGTATAGCTTCAATAATGGCGTAACTGTCATCATCTTTAGAGTATACAATTACTGCGCTTTTAGGGAAATGTTTAATTAATTGATTTAAACCTTGATAACCATTAAAATCAGATGCATAATTGTCGAAAAAGATAACATCAGGTTTAAATAGCACATCCTTTAAGCTCGTTAAATCTTTTAAACCTGTTAAAGTAAAATTGAAACGGAAGGTAGGATGCTTGAAACCTAAAAATGCAAGCTTAAGTGTATTAATGATGTTTGGATCATTATCAATAAGTACTATTTGTAGTTCTTTTAAGGTTTTTAAAGGCATGGATGACAAGTATAATCCTTTGTAGTTCTTTTAATTTTTATTAATACAAAGAACCGTCAACTTATACTTAAAATAAAGGGTGGTGGCTACCTACTTATACCCATTGGATGCCTAATAATATTCTATTTATTTTTTTTGAGATGTACTATTCAAGTAGTCTTACTTTCTTAAAAAAATAAGATTAATTTCTGTTGTTTAATTCTTGGATTATTTGGGTAGATTTAGGTATTTAATTTTTTTTCTTTAAAACAGATTATTTATAAAATTAAGTGTAACATTTTTGTTAATTTAGACTCTTATAAGTATCCTCTTCAACTATTAAAACATAGGCTCGCATTTATCCCAAACATTGCCTGAAAAATATTAAGTTTTGATCCAAATTAATGGGCGAAATAAAAAAAATGTGCCACTATATCGGTTGCATTTATTGAAATTTAAGTTTATCCAATTCAATCGCATAATGCGTTATAAATGTTATGAAGTTATTTGTTTTTTTAATATTGATTTACAGTTCATTATCAGTTTTGGGGCAAGGAACAAAGCCCGATTCCTATCTTAAAAAAAGAATAGATAGTTTACTTTCTTTGCTTGATAAAAACAACTCAGTTGAAGAGTCTGTAGAATTAAATCATCGAATACAAAAACTTTGCCTGTCAGTTGATTATCCTACGGCGTCTGTTCGAAGTAGTGTTAGCTTGGGGAAAAAATTATTTGAGTTTGGGCGATATAACAAGGTGTTAGAATTAGCCGATCAAAATATTCAAACTGCATTGAAATTAAATAACCCCATGCTTTTATCGAAGCTTTTTGCGATGAAAGGTGTAAGTTATACGAAATTGGGATTTTTTAAAGAGGCAAGGGTATCAATGGATCAGGCAGCATCATTTGCAGAGAAAATTCCAAATGCTGACGAATCTCATGCGCATATTGGTATTGCTTATTCAAATATTTCTCACATACTTCAAGCAAGCAAAAATTCTTCAGATAGTATATTATTTTATCTCAGTCAAAGTGTCAAAGAATTTCAAAGGGTTAGCAATAAATCAGAGTTAAAAAGTGGTGGAATAATTGCACTTGATAATTTAGGATTGTTTTATCTGAGTATTAATAAGTGTGATTCTGCGGAAAAATATATCCTTTTGGCAAACCATCTTTCTAGTCATTACGATGAATCAAAGTTTATTAGAATCAAGATTCAAACCATTCAAAATCTAGGTACTTTATATTTTAAGAAAAAAGAATATCAAAAGGCAATCACAGCTTATGAGAATGCACTTAAAATGGCATTAGTATCGAGAATGACAGAGCAGAAAAAAGCCATATATGAAGGAATGTTTGAAGTTTATGGTGCGATGAAAAACAAGGAAATGGAAAATGTATTTCTGAGAAAATATTCAATGCTTGCTGATAGTTTAAATGAAGAAGATAAATTACAAATAAAAGAAATAGCCCTGCTTAAACCTGAGGAAGAAATAAGGTTAAGTACGGTAAATATAATTCTTGTTATATTTATTGGAGCGAGCATTTTTCTTATTTTTTTTCTATTAAGAAAGCAAACTCAGTTTGTTAAAAAAACATATCTCGAAGAAAACGACAATACTAAATTAGTTGCTGAACATGGTGATTCAGAAATTTTGAATGAAATTATTAATCTCGCAAAAAAAAATGATCCCACGTTTCTTCCAAAATTTAAAGCCTTTTCTCCCACATTTATTGATAAACTTTTATCCATTACCCCAGATTTACTTGTTTCAGAACTTGAAATTTGTGTTTTATTAAGGCTAAATTTTGAAACAAAAGAGATTGCTCGATATGGAAACTTTTCTGTAAAAGCTGTACAAGGAAAAAAACATCGGATTCGTAAAAAATTAAAAATTACCTCAAGGGAAGACCTTCACTTATGGATGACAAATTTGTGAAAGCTTGAGTAGCCTTTTATTAACAATGGGTAGTCCAGATTATTGGAAAATATAAACTCTAAAAGCATTGGGTAGTAGTGAGGGTTTACACATAGTTTTAGGTGCTTGGATCTTTGCTTTTTAAAAGAAATAACTATCCTTTTGTTTTTTCATTTATTTCTGTCAAAAGTATTGTCTCTCAGATAGAAATGTTCTTATATTTCTGGCTGGATTGATTTTGACCAGAATGGTATTTTTGATGATAGTGAAAGAGTAACAGTTTCGGCACCTGCAAATCAAACATCAGTAGACCTTACATGGATAATACCAGCAAATAGAGTAAATAAAAATACTTATGTGCGTGTTTGCGTTATGGGAAATCAAAGATTGATGTTTCTTCGCCAACTGGTATAGTTACTGGAGGAGAGGTAGAAGATCATCTAATCATAATCCAAACTCCAATGAGAACAAACCCAATGTTGCCAAGTAAAATATTATAGCATTCTCCTTATAATTCTTATTAAGTATTTCTCTTGAGGGAAATCATTTCAACGTTGGCTAATTTTTAAGCGATTTTAGGCATGTATAGGTGTGTTTTGGGGGGATGTGGGTAGGTTAGAAATTTCTTTTCTGGCTGAATTAATAAGTTATTTGACATATGGGATTTGCAGAGATACTATCGCTGCTTATTTTGTTTTAGTTAGTTTAATGATTAATTGCGGTTAGGTGGATGCCAACCGTAATTTTTTTTAACAATCAAGTTTTCCCTCCTTAAGCATAATCTACAGCAGTATTAATTTTGCCTATATAGTTTTAAATAATTGTCATCAATTTTTTAAGATAAATCATATACCCCTTAGTTTTTCTATATTCAAAAAAGCCATTTCAATAGTAAATTTTTAAAAATTCCTTTCGTATTTGCAACGTTTAAAGGGTATTTATGATAAATCGGCACGCTATTAATTGGCAATTGTGAAGAAATCTAGCTCTAAACCCCCAATTTTTATTCAAAATTCATGTTCTATAACATTACATAATGATGTGATGGATTGGCTTAGTGAGTTAAAACAGCTCTAAAAAAGTGCCTTAATAAACAGTATAGGCTGTTTTTTATTTATTACGTCAATGTTAATTTATTGAATAAATGAGCGGTGAATTAATTAACATGTAATTGATATTCAGGTGTTGAAATGCAGATAGTTTAGCGGCAAAATACAATGTCTGTATTTTAAATAATCAATTTCAATTAATTAAGGATGGAAAAAAATTACCTGTTATTATTACCTCTCGGCAAGATAATAAAGAAAAGATGCTCACTGTTTTGGATGATTTGCTTTTTTTTGATAACTACGAGTGCATTTGCTCAAAATATTACACTTAAGGGGAAAGTTATAGATGGTGAAAGTAAGGAAACTTTACCAGCAGTGAGCATTCTTATTAAAGGCACTAAACAAGCTACCACAACCGATTCTAACGGAGCTTTTAGCATAAGTGTTAAGCCTGATGCCATACTTATTTTCGCTTATGTTGGCTACAAAAGACAAGAAATTACATTAAATGGTCAAACTCAACTGAATGTAACGCTTTTACCAGAAAACGCAGGACTTGAGGAGGTTCTTGTTGTTGGTTTTGGTACAAAGAAAAAAATAAATGTAGCTGGTGCTATCGATCAAATATCAGGAAAAGATTTAGAGTCACGGCCTATTTCAAATGTTATGCAGGGTTTGCAAGGTATTAGTCCGGGTTTAAATATTACTTATAAAGGTGGTGGTCCTGGTACTACGCCGGATATTAACATCAGGGGGATGACTTCCATCAATGGTGGTTCTCCGTTGATTGTAATTGATGGTATTCCGGCAGCAAACAACGAAGATTTGTTAAGACTTACACCTTCTGATATTATTTCACTTACTGTATTGCGTGATGCTGCATCTGCTGCTATTTACGGAGCTAGGGCTGCTTTCGGAGTAATTTTAGTAACAACCAAGCAGGGTTCGGTTGATCATCAAACCATCAGCTATAGTACATTGAGTACCTGGGGCAAACCTACAATTTTACCTCAGCCCATCACCGATCCTTATATCTACGCCAGAACTGTAGAAACAGCTGTAGATAATACCCCCTGGAATAATTCAACTTATTCTGATGAGTATCTAAAATGGGCAAAAGAACGTTCTGATAATCCAGCTTTGCCCGATACCCGTGTTGATATTAAAGATCCATCAAAGTGGGCATATATGGGAAATAACGACTGGTATAAATATTTTTTTAATAGCGCTAGCTTCTCTCAAAACCATAGCTTAACTTTTTCTGGCGGTGCTAACATAAATAACAAGCCATTAACTTATTACTTATCTGCAAATTATACTAAGGAAAATGGAATGAATAAACTATCGGATGATTTTTGGGATCGTTACGCTTTAAGACCAAGAGTTACCTTTACACCTTTAAATTGGCTTAAAATTGATAATAACCTTAATATTTATCAAACAAAACGAGCGTATCCATTTACCGATATTACAGATCTTTATTACCTAAAACCAACTGATGTAGCAGTAAATCCTGATGGTACATGGGCAAATACAGGTGCAGGAAGATTGGCTGCTAAACTAACGGATGGTGGAAAAAATCTTGAAACTACGTTTGGCTTTCAGAATATAAGTAGTGCAACCGCTACATTTTTAAAAGGCGATTTAGTTATTAATGGCGATGCTTCATTTAAAAGGGAACTTTGGCGGTATTCTAAAAATGCTAAAAAATACAAAATTGGATATGGCCCTAATGATGTGCGAGAAGAAGGAAGTTTGAGCAGCGTAAGTGAAAGAAACGGATACTTGGATCATAATGCATTTAACTTATATAGTACCTACAAAAAAACAATAGGCAATCACTTTTTTAGTGCAATGTTAGGTTATAACTCAGAAGATTATAATTATTCTGAAATCACGGCATCAAAAGATGGTCTTATATCTTCTTCATTGCCATACATTGCGCTAACCAACGGTACAGCTACAACAGGTGCGGCCTATAGATCTTATGCAACAACCAGTGGATTTGCCCGTATAAACTACACCTATAAAGAGCGCTATATTTTAGAAGCTACTGGCCGATACGATGGCTCATCCAGATTTCCTATCCAAAAGCGTTGGGGGTTTTTCCCTTCAGCATCTGGAGCGTGGATAGCTAGTGCTGAAGATTTTTTTAAACCTTTAGCTCCGGTACTTTCTACTTTTAAATTACGTACATCTTATGGTTCCTTAGGCAATCAAGCAATTAGTTCTGATCCTCCACTTCGTGATTTCGGTTATATTCAATCGCTGGCAACAGATGCATCCAAATATATTATTGGCGGCATTGGGCAGAGTCCTATTATAAAAGGTGCGCCCGGTTTGTTGGTTGATCCAAATACCTATACTTGGGAAAAGGTATCAACCTTAAATGTAGGAACGGATATTGGTCTTTTTAAAGATAAGTTTCTATTTGCATTTGATTATTTTATTCGCAATACAAGCGGAATGCTTACTGGCGGACAGGAATTGCCTGGTGTACTTGGAACTGCAGTGCCCAGACAAAATAGTGCTGATTTAAGAACAAAAGGATGGGAGTTATCTGCCACCTACCATGATCGTTTTATAGTTGCTTCTAAACCTTTCGGATTTCAGGCAAAAATATCGCTGGCGGATTCGCAAACAGAAATTACAAAATTTCCTAATGAACAGCAATTATTTTCTGGTGATTACAGGCCTGGACAAAACATTGGAGAAATATGGGGACTTGAAAACGATGGTTTATTCCAAAATAAAGCCGAAATAGCAGCTCTAAACGAAACCAGTATTATTCCGTGGGGTGCTTTAACCATTGTACAGGGTTGGCCAAAATACAAAGATCTGGATGGAAATGGCAAAATTGAAAAGGGTTTAAGTACGCTTGATCCTAAAGATTTAAAGGTTATTGGAAATAGCAGTAATCGCTATACTATTGGTGCTAATTTTAATATGGATTGGAATGGATTCGATCTTTCTATATTCTTACAGGGCGTTTTAAAAAGAGACTTTTATCCTCATCACTATTTGTTTTGGGGTCCTTATCAACAGCCTTATGCTAACGTTTACCCTTGGAATCTTGATTATTACAGAGCAGCGGCCGATGCGCCACAAGTTAGAGCACAACACTCTGCTTCATATATTGCTGCCGGATTAGCCGATGCCAACACCAATTCAAATTATCCGGTTTTACAATCATGGCTTGCTGATAATAATTTTGGCAGCGGATTAGATATTCCACAAACAAAGTACATGTTAAACGGAGCTTATTTAAGAATTAAAAATATTTCACTGGGTTACACTTTACCTTCAAAGTTTACAAATCGTTTCAAAATAAGTCGTTTACGTGTTTTTGTTACGGGCGATAACCTTTACGAATTTTCAGCCATTAAGAAATACATCGATCCTGAGGCTGTAAATCAAGGAGCAACTGCATGGGCCTATCCTTATCAAAGGAAATATGCTATTGGTTTAAATTTAGACTTTTAACTCCCTCTCGCATTTAATTATTTAAAAATATCAGTTATGAAGAAATATAACATCATATATACCTTATTGGCATTTACCTTATGCTTTGCCGCTTGTAAAAAAGGCGATCTCGATCGCCTTCCGCAAACCAGTATATCGCCAAGTCTTTTTTTTAATACCGAAAACGATCTTTCATCATATATTAACGGTTTGCTTTCGCAACCAGATAGGGGCAGCTATTTAAACGATCAGAGTAGCGATAATGTTTCTACAACGGCTGCTGTGGAAGTGAAACTTGTTATGGGTGGAAAAACAACTGCACAAAATTTAATAGTGGGTTGGGATTGGGAACGATTACGAAATGTAAATTATTTTTTAGAAAACTGTAATCATGCAATAGTTAGTAATGACATTAAAAGGCATTACGCTGGATTAGCAAGATATTATCGGGCAATGTTTTATATAGATAAAATTAAGCGTTTCTCTGATGTGCCTTGGTATTCCAAAACTTTAAACCCAGGCGATGCAGGTTTACTGAAAGCGAGCGATCCACGTGCCTTAGTTGTTGATAGTGTAATGGCTGATTTAGACTTTGCCTATAAAAACGTTAAAGAAAGCGTTCCTACAGGTACGCCAGGTAAATGGGCGGTAGCTGCATTTTATGCAAGGGCAGCACTTTATGAAGGTACGTATCGTAAATATCATCCAGAATTGAATTTATCCGCTAGTGCAAATACATTTCTTCAGGCTGCGGTTAATGTTTCAAATGATATTATGGCTTCTAAAAAGTTCTCTATTTATTCTACTGGCAAAACAGATCAGGATTATGGAAATTTATTTACCAGTCAGGATTTAACAACCAACCCAGAGGTAATTTTGGTTAATGTTTTTGACCAGACCAAAAATAAAAGTCAAAACGTAAATAGAACACTATTTGGAGGTTATGAGCAAGCGCCAGCCAAAGATCTTATTCAATCTTATTTGATGAAAGATGGCAGCCGTTTTACAGATATTCCAAATTACGATAAACTGGGTTTTGTACAGGAGTTTCAAAATCGTGATCCCCGTTTAAGTCAAACAATGGCATACCCCGGATGGATAATGAGTCCAAACAGTACACCATATATTCAAGAATTAAGTAGAAATTTTACGGGATACCATCAACTAAAAGGTTATGTAAATAGCAAAGATGATGCAACCATAAACAGTGTCGATTTTCCTGTGTATCGCTATGCGGAAGTACTATTAATAAATGCTGAAGCTAAGGCAGAGTTGAATGTTTTAACCCAACAGGATTTGGATTTATCCATCAATTTGATTAGAAAAAGGGTGGGAATGCCAGATTTAAACATGGTACAGGCAAATTCTTCACCCGATTTAAAATTGCAACAACAGTACAATAATGTTAGCGGTAACGTGGGCATAATTTTAGAAATAAGAAGGGAACGCAGAATAGAATTTGCCTTCGAAAATACCAGGTACGATGATTTAATGAGGTGGAAAGCCGGTAGCTTACTAACAAAAAGCCCCGAAGGGATGTACTTTGCAGGTTTAGGGAAATATGACCTTACCGGTGATGGTATACCAGATATCATTTTAATTGATGCATCTGCTTCTATTCCTGCTGAGGATAAGAAAGAAAAAAATACACTAGGCACCAAGTTAATTTATTACCGAACTGGATTAATTGCTTCTGATGCAGCTGTTTGTCTTCAAGATGTAAGCAATGGTGGAAATATTGTAACCGAATCGGTAAAGCGAAATTTTATAGAACCGCAGTATTATTACAGACCAATTCCACAAAATCAGATTGTATTAAATCCTAATCTGAAGCAAGTTTTTGGCTGGTAAAAACGATTAAAAAAGCAATTAAGGTAGGTGTTAACTCTAAGATTGAGTGGTATTTACTTTAATTGCTCTTTAGTATCCAAATGAAATAGTTTATAACTCTAAAATAGAAATAACCTTTAAATCAAAAAACATGGAAAAAGAGATGAAATCGCAAAAGTTTTCTGGTAAATTAACTAGAAAAGAAATGAGAGAAATTAACGGTGGCGCAACCGTTGTAACAGTTAATTGTGTATGCACCGATAAATATAAGCGTGTACGGTCTGCTGTCGCGTTCGATTGTGGCGTCTCCTGTTATACTGCATGTAACAGTGCATTTCTTGGAGGAACAGTAAAATCATGCCATTAATATTGTAAAGCAGGATATAATTTTGCTGAGAAAAAAATATAAGCCCGAAAGGGCTTTTTTAATTTATAAGCCTTATTTTTACCACCTTATGCAAAACGATAAAAAAGAAATATTCGAAAGCGTTGCACAACGTTTAAAAATTGAAGGTTTTAATGTAGTAAACCGCGATGAAACCCGTCCGTGGGGAGGTTTTTTTGTAATTGATGAAGCGCAGGCTCAACAATTTGCTGATACTTATTTTGATGGTTTAAATGTTGAAGACCTTAAAATAGGCGGTAAATTAAGTCCTAAAATTTTAATTGTAGCACCTAATACACGCCTTTCGTGGCAATATCATCACCGTAGAGCCGAAATTTGGCAAGTAGTAACTGGTACTGTTGGCATTAAAACCAGCGAAACTGATGAAGAAGGTGAAGTGAAAAAATATAATCCAAAAGATCAAATTAAATTGCAACAAGGTGAGCGCCACCGCCTAATCGGTTTAGAAGATTGGGGTGTTGTAGCAGAAATTTGGCAACATACTGATGCTTCAAACCCATCAGATGAAAGCGATATCGTTAGAGTACAAGACGATTTCGGTAGATAAATAAATTTTAGACTGTATTAATCTTTAGCATTACGTAAAACAGGGAAACCATAACGTAATAGGGATTAGTACAGTCTTTTTGATAATAACTAAACTACGTCTCTAAAGGTTTCTTGTTCTAAAGAAACCAAAAACCGCAAAAACTCGTTAATAATAGCACAACACACATATACAAATAGTAAATGATTATCTTAATATTTTTTCTTGCACATTGGTTTCTATCGCTTTTTAGTCAAACCTTTTTTCTGCACCGTTACTCATCACATAAAATGTTTAAAATGGAGCCTTTTTGGGAAAAGTTTTTCTATCTGGTTTTATTAATCTCGCAAGGTTCTTCTTTCCTAAATCCAAGAGCTTATGCCATTTTACACCGCATGCACCATGCCTATAGCGATACGGAAAAGGATCCACACTCTCCACATTTCTTTAAAGATGTGTTTGGAATGATGCTTGCAACCAAGAATATGTATTTAAATTATTTACGTTTTAAAATAGAGCCAGAGCCTGCTTTTCGAGGCAATTATCCGGAGTGGCCTCTTGTAGATCGTATTGGCGATTCGTGGATTTGGAGAATTTCTTGTGGCTTATTTTATATAGGCTTTTACGTTGTTTTTGCAAACCACTGGTGGATGTTTTTATTATTACCTATACATTTTTTGATGGGACCTTTACACGGTGCCATTGTAAACTGGTGTGGTCATAAATATGGTTATTCAAATCATGATAATGACGATCATAGTAAAAATTCTCTTCCATGGGATTTCTTATTAATGGGCGAGCTATTTCAAAATAATCACCATAAAAAACCCAATAGCCCAAACTTTGCCTCTAAATGGTGGGAGTTTGACCCTACTTATCCAGTGATGAAAGTTTTGCATTGGATGCGAATTATCAAAATTAGAAAAGTTTAAAGCTTTTAATATGATCAACCTGCTCAAAATTGTTTTCTCGGCACTTTTTGTTTTTATGTGCTATAAAGTAATTACAACTTCTATAGAGAGTAACCTTTTTGAGCAGTGGGATTTTCTTGGCAGTATCCCCTGGATGCGTGCCACTTTATGGGATTTTTACGCTAACATCTTCATAATCACCTTGTGGATGTTTTACAAAGAAAAAAACGTTTTCCTTAAAATCGTTTGGACCATTTTATTCGTATGTTTAGGTAGCATCGGCACTTTAGCTTATGTTTTAGTTCAATTATTCAAACTAAAAACTGGCGAAGGTGTTAAAGAATTGCTGGCAAAAAGGTAAAAGGTTAAGGATATAACGAAAGTTTATATCATTTGGGCTTTTTATCCATAGGCCTAAAAACCAAAACCTTAAAATGGATTACAAACACATTCTATTTATTTCGCTTCTCTCTTTAATTGCCTGTTGCGTAATTATGGCGTTAGTTTGGCTTTGGGCCAAAAAAATTAAAAATGCTGGCGTAGTTGATGTTTTCTGGGCTTTAAATTTCCCTGTAATTACAGTAATCACTTTTTTCTTATCAGAAGGCTTAGAAACCCGAAAATTTTTAATTTGCGGCATGTTTTTACTGGCTGAGCTACGCCTGGGTTTGCATTTATGGCAACGCGTAATTGGTCATTTAAATGAAGAAGAAGGCCGATACCAGCAATTACGTAAGGAATGGGGAGAAAATGCTAATCGAAATTTCTTCTGGTTTTTCCAGTTTCAAGCTATATCCAATGTGCTTTTAGCCATCCCGTTTTTTATAATTACGGCAAATTCATTAACAACAATTTCCTTTTTAGAATATTTAGGATTAGCCATTTGGATAATTTCTTTTTTTGGTGAAATGATCGCTGATAGACAACTGGCCGAGTTTAAAAAAGACCCCTCTAATAAAGGCAAAGTTTGTAACACCGGACTATGGAATTACAGTAGGCATCCAAATTACTTTTTCGAATGGTTAACTTGGATGGGTTATTTTGTTTTCGCCTTAGCATCCCCATGGGGTATTTTAGCCATTATTAGCCCTGCTATTATTTTATATTTATTATTAAAAGTTACTGGAGTTCCAAATAATGAAGAACAAAATTTAAGGAGCAAGCCTGTAGCCTATAAAAAATATCAGCAAACAACAAGTGCTTTTTTCCCTTGGTTTAAAAAAGCTTAAACCTTTCACCTTACAATCCCTTATCTTAATATGTGGTACAATAAACTTTTAGAAAACGATAAACTTCCTGATGCTGCATTACGTATTGGCATTAGAAAATTGCTTAAACAACGCCTGGACGATGAAACACTTGGCGATGAAGAATTACAACAGCAGAAATTTATGGATTTGGTTGCTGAGTTAAAATCTTCTCCAATTGCTATAAACACTGCAGATGCAAATGAACAGCATTATGAATTGCCCACGCAGTTTTTTCAGTATTGTTTAGGTAAAAACCTAAAATATAGCAGCGGTTATTGGAAGCCGGGAGTTAAAGATATTGATACCTCCGAAGATGATATGTTGGCATTAACCTGTAAGCGGGCAGATTTACAAAGTGGTCAAAATGTTTTAGAGTTAGGCTGTGGTTGGGGTTCTTTATCGCTTTACATGTCGGCTAAATTTCCTGAAAGTAAATTTACAGTAGTTTCAAATTCTGCTACGCAGAAAGTTTTTATAGATGAAACGGCGAGGCAGCGTGGCATTCAAAATCTTACCGTACTTACTGCTGATATGAATACTTTTACCATTGCCGATACTTTTGATAGGGTGGTTTCTGTTGAAATGTTTGAGCATATGCGCAATTATAAATTACTGTTGGCAAAGGTTTCTTCATTTTTAAAACCCGATGGAAAACTCTTCGTCCACATTTTTACGCATAAAACTTTGGCTTACAAATATGAAGTTATAGATGAAACGGATTGGATGAGCAAATACTTTTTTACGGGTGGAATTATGCCTTCAAACCATTTATTTTTCTACTTTAATGATGATCTGAAAATTGAGAAGCACTGGGTAGTTAATGGTACCAATTATGGTAAAACATCCGAAGCTTGGTTAAGCAACATGGATAACCATAAGAAGGAAATTATGCCAATTCTCGAAAATACTTATGGCAAAGCTCAAGCTGTAAAATGGTGGGTTTATTGGCGTTTGTTTTATATGGCTTGTGCCGAATTATTTAATTACAACAAAGGGAACGAATGGATGGTGTGCCATTATTTATTTGAAAAAAATTAGCCCAGAAAAGAATTAAATCTATAAAAATGCAGAAACTCGCCATTATTGGTTCAGGGATAGCAGGAATGGGAAGCGCCCATTTGCTACAACATAAATATGATATTACGGTTTTTGAAGAACTGGATTATATTGGTGGGCATACCAATACTATTATACTCCAGGAGGATGGAAAATCTATTTATCTTGATAGCGGTTTTATGGTTTTTAACTATCAAACCTATCCTAATCTTTGCAAATTATTTAAAGAAATAGATGCACCAGTTATTAAAACTGATATGTCTTTTAGTGTGCAGTTTTTGCCGAAAAACTTAGAATATAGCGGCTCCAGCCTAAATCATTTATTCGCTCAACGGAAAAATTTGTTCAATATTTCTTATTTAAAAATGTTGATGCAAATTAATCGTTTCAATAAACAAAGTATAGAAATTTTGGATAAGCCAGAATATCAAAACCATTCTATCGGACAGTTTTTTAAGGAATTTGGGTACAGCGATGATATGTTGTGGCAATATTTAATCCCGATGAGTGCTGCGGTTTGGAGTGCCCCAATGGATCAGATATTGGATTTTCCGGCGGTTACTTTAATCCGTTTCTTTAAAAATCATGGTTTTTTAGGATTAGATACCCAGCACCAATGGTATACACTGCAAAATGGAAGTCAGGCCTACCGCGAAAAACTAATAGCACCTTTTCGCAATAAGATTAAAACCAACACCAAAATTGTTGCTGTTAAACGCTTGGCAAATGGTAAGGTAGAAGTAGAATCATCGAAAGGAGAGAAGTTTGAGTTTGATAAGGTAATTATGGCCAGCCATGCCGATCAAACCTTTGAAATTGTAAAAGATAAAACGCCACTTGAAACCGAATTGCTTTCGAAATTTAAATATCAATTGAATAAAGCAGTTGTACATACGGATGAAGCGCAAATGCCAATCGCTAAATTAGCGTGGAGCAGTTGGAATTACCGTGTAGAAAAGCAAGGTGATAACTTGTTGCCGAGCACCATTTACTGGATGAATAATTTGCAAGGAGTTTCGAAAAAACAAAATTATTTCGTTTCTATAAATCCTACAGCCACTTTAAATGTTGATAAAGTGATTAAAGAAATCGATTATCATCACCCATTATTTGATGTGCCTGCAATGCAAGCACAAGCGCAATTGCATAAGCTAAACGAAACCGGACCTATTTATTATTGCGGCAGTTATTTTAAATATGGCTTTCATGAAGATGCCTATAAAAGTGCAGTTGATTTGTGTGCAGGGATTTAATATTTAATCAGTTTATGCTGTGAAATAAACACCTAGTTCAGAATAACAAAAATGATTTGTAAATTGTAGTAGCTAAATGACATCGCCCACATCCCATATTACCTCAAGCATATACACTGCTAAAGTGATGCACAATCGCCTTGCACCCAAAAAACACTCCTTTTGGTACAATGTGTATATGTTTTATATTGATTTGGATGAAATTGATGCTTTGAGTAAAAGGTTGCGTTGGTTTAGCAGAAATCATTTTAATTTATTTTCATTTAGAGATAAAGAACACCTTCAGCTTCCGAAAGAAAACCCAGATAGAACTAAAAATACCCGCGGACATTTAGAAAGTTATTTAAAGGAGAATGGTGTTGATGGCTCAAAGTTTAAAATTAAATTATTAACAAATCTTAATGTACTGGGTTATAATTTTAATCCCGTTTCCTTTTATTACTGTTTCGATGAAGATGAAAAACCAGTTTGCTGCATAGCAGAAATCAGTAATACTTATAGAGAAATGAAACTTTTTTTCTTCGGTAAGGACGAATTAGAAGGCGATACTTTTAAAAAAATAACTACAAAATATTTTTATGTTTCTCCGTTTATAGATCATGATAATGCTTTTGATTTCAAATTAAAGGTTCCTGGGGCGCAGCTGGATATTAAAATTGATGATTTGGATAAAAAAGGTAATCGTTTCTTTATAACCACTTTAAAAGGTGAAAGAAAAGTGCTTACCAATGGCAGTTTGCTTAAATATTTCTTTTCTATCCCTTTAATTCCATTACAGGTAATGTGGATGATACACTGGCAAGCCTTTAGGTTGTGGTTAAAAAAAACACCTTTTCATCCAAAAGCCGAAAACCCTGAGCTGCAACGTAACGTATATAAGCCATATAAACCATAATTAAACGTTCAAAAAAAGATCATGAATTCCATTGCCGCCACTAAAACATCAACAGGATTTTTCGAAAGAATAGTACTTAATGCGCTTTCTAAAATGACTTTAGGGAAACTAGAAATGACTTTGCCCAGCGGCGAAACCTTAATTTTTGGTAATGGCGAAAATAAAATTAATGCAAATATCCAGGTTAACCACCCAGATTTTTTTAAATCAATAGCACTTTATGGGGATATTGGGTTTGGGGAGGGCTATACCAGTGGCCTTTGGGATACAAACAATATTACAAACGTTATAAAGTGGGTAATTTTGAATATCGAAAATGCGCCATCCGTTAGTGGAAGCAAGGTTAAATCTTTGGCATTAAATCTTTTTAAATGGGTAAATAAGCTTTATCATGTACGCCGGGCGAATACACTAGCTGGTTCTCAAAAAAATATCTCTGAGCACTATGATTTAAATAATGATTTTTTCGCAACTTTTTTAGATAAAACAATGACCTATTCGAGTGGTTATTTTTATCAGGAAGATTTAAGTTTAGAAGAATCTCAATATGCTAAATATGAACGATTAGCGAAACAGCTTAAAATAAAATCAACCGATCATGTTTTGGAAATTGGAAGTGGCTGGGGTGGAAACGCAATTTATTTAGCTAAAAACTATGGCTGCAAAGTAACTTCGGTAACCATTTCAAAAGAGCAGCAAAAATTAGCAATCGAAAGGGTTGCAGCAGAAAATCTGGAGGATAAAGTGGAAATTATTATTCAGGATTACCGTAAAATTGAAGGCACATTTGATAAAATTGTATCTATAGAAATGCTAGAGGCCGTTGGTCATCAATATTTAGAATCCTATTTTGAAAAATGCCAGTATTTATTAAAACCTGATGGGATTTTAGCCTTTCAGGTCATCACATCACCCGATAGCCGTTACGATAAACTGCGCAATGGTGTAGATTGGATTCAAAAACATATTTTCCCCGGATCCTTATTACCTTCTGTTGCCGCCATAAATAATGCTATAAATGAAACTGGAGATATGACATTGGTTGATTTAAAAGACTTAGGTCTTGATTACGCTAAAACACTTCACCTTTGGTTTATAGAGTTTAATAAAAACTTAGATAAAGTTAAGGCATTGGGCTTTGACGAAACTTTTATCCGTAAATGGAATTACTATTTAAATTACTGTGAAGCGGCTTTTGCCATGCGAAATATAAATGTAATGCAGATGGTTTACTCAAGACCAAATAATATCAGCCGGTAAAATAATTCTATTATAATTAAGCGCTTCCTAATTATTGCATAGTTGTTTACCGACTAAATTCATCAGTTTGCCGATTAATTTATTTGTATCACGTAAAAAGTATTTTGTTGTATTGTAACAAAATGCAATTTGCGTCGACTAATTACAAAAGATTAACTAACAAACATGAAACGACTTTTACTTTTAATTTTCACTTTAGGGATACTGATTAATGCCAAAGCTCAAATGCCTGGCATGGGAGGCTTTGGTGGAGGTGCCCAAAAATCTGCTGTTACCGGACGTATTACTGCGGTAATTTTAGATTCATTATCAAAAACACCTATTGATTATGCTACAATATCATTGGTTAAAACCAGTAACAACAAATCTGTTAACGGTGGTGTAACCGATCCAAAGGGTAAAATTACCTTGCAAAATATTGCTCCAGATACCTATAAATTACTGATAGGCTTTATGGGTTACAAAACAAAATCTATTACAGTAACAACCACACCATCAAAACCCGATAATAATTTGGGTACAATTTATATTTCATCAACCGAAAATAATTTAGCCGATGTTCAAATTCAAGGAACAAAAGCCATTATTGAAAATAAAGTTGATAGAATGGTTTACAATGCCGAAGCTGATGGAACAAATGCGGGTGGCGATGCTACGGATGTAATGCGTAAAGTGCCAATGTTATCTGTTGATGCAAACGGTGATGTACAATTACGTGGTGCTGCGGTTAGGGTTTTAATTAACGGAAAACCGTCTGGTACAATGGCAAGCAGCGTTGCCGATGCCTTAAAAATGATTCCTGCAGAGCAGATTAAAAGTGTTGAGGTAATTACCAGTCCTTCTGCAAAATATGATGCTGAAGGATCGGGTGGTATCATTAATATCATTACCAAAAAATCTAATGCACAGGGTGTTAGTGGAAGTGTAAATGCTTCAGCAGGAAGCCGACAAAACAATGGTTCATTCAATTTAACTGCAAAAACGGGTAGATTGAGCTTAAATACGGCGTTAGGGGGCTTTTATGCTTATCCTCAAAATACAAGAACTGAATATGTTACTAACACTATAAAACCAGATGGAAGCGTTATAAATATCTTGCAAACGGGTAATTCAAAGTGGAATAGAAACGCAGTAAATGGTAGCTTTGGTTTGGATTATGATTTTAATGCGTATAATAATATAAGTTCAAATGTAAAATTCAGCCGTTTTTCAAATGGTGGGCCAAGTGAATCAGTTTACAATATTAATGATCTTGTTGCTAATAATGTTGGTAGGGCTAACATGACAATGAATAACATGGATTGGAATGTTGATTATAAGAAGACAACTAAAAAAGAGGGTGAAGAATTTACGCTTTCTGGTCAATTGTCAACAGGTAGAACACCAAACAACTTTACAAACTTTCTTACCTCTGCACAATACCCAAACGGACAGGCAACTGGAAGTGAAAACACAGGTAAAAACAATGAATATACTGCACAAGCAGATTATACCTATCCATTTACTAAGGCGACTATATTAGAGGTTGGTGCAAAAGGAATTTTCCGTAATATAAAAAGTCAATATTCCAATTTATCAGAAAAAGACTTTGATTATACACAGGATATTGCTGCAGCATATGGTGTAATCAGTTTTGATTTAACAAAAAAGATAAAGTTTAAAGGTGGCTTGAGAGCAGAATATACGGATATTAGCTTTGCTGGCGGTCCGGCTAAAAATAATTATTTTAACCTGTTTCCAAGTGCAGTTATCTCTCAAACTTTTAAGGGTAATCAAACTTTAAAGTTAAGCTACAACAGAAGGGTACAAAGACCATCATTAAACTATTTAAACCCTTTTAGAAATGAAAGCGACCAGTTTAACATTATGCAAGGCAATCCATTCCTGGATCCTGAATTGAGCCAAAATATGGAATTAGGTTATTCAACCTTTATTAAAGGATCAATTATTAATGCATCTGTTTATTACCGTCGCACTAATGGAGTAATAGAAAGTTCTATCTCCCCATTAACTGAAGATAATGCAACAAAAACATTAACCAGTTATATTAATGTGGGTGTAGCCGAAACTTATGGATTTAATATTTTTGCATCGTACAATCCTAAGCCAAAATGGACTTTGATGACAAATTTCACAGGCGACACGTATTCTGTTACAAATACTATAACAAATATTAATACAGGAACATATTTTAATTTTAACTGGTTTGTACGTTCGGCTTATGGCTTTGGTAAAGGATATAATTTTGAGCTTTTTAATGTAATTACTTCAAAAAAACGTACTTATCAAGGTGTTACCGATCCATTTTACATCTATGGTGCATCTATCAAAAAAGATTTGTTTAATAAAAAAGGTAGTATAGGAATAAATACATTGAACCCTTTCACTAAAGACTTACATATTAAAACCGTTAATAACGCTCAGAGCGACGCTGGTACTATTTATAAGACTGCAAATATTTATTATCCACTGCGTTCGTTTGGTGTTAACTTTAGTTATTCTTTCGGTAAACTTAAATTTACAGAGAAAAAGAAAATTAAAAACGACGATGTTAAGCAAGATCAGCAGCAACAAGGCGGAGGTATGGGAGGCGTACAGTAGAGTAATAACTATGGGTTTGTATTTTAAATTCTATTTATTAAATTCGTTTAAAAAACTTATATATGAAAAAATTAAAATCAAATCCAACAGCTCTTGCTAATGTTGAAGTACTTACAAGAGCTCAGTTAAAGACTATTATGGGCGGATTGGTAAATCCCGGTGATGGCGGTGGACCAAGTACTGGTAATGATTGTGCTGATAAATATTTATCGGTAGTGCCTGATTGCAGAGCCCAATACCCGGCTCCTCCAAGTGGTGAAACAGCTGACTCTATAACCCAATATGCACAGTGCATAGCATCTGGCTATCAAACACTGGCAGGACAGGGTTGTTCACAGTGATTTTTAAATAAATACAAAAGAGGAGTACAAAAAAGTGCTCCTCTTTTTTTACCAAAAAAGCTTGCCCAAATAGCTTAAAAGAAAGAAAAAAGTACTTGTAATATTTATTTTTTCTTAACCCGTTTTAAAATCATCAAGCTTAACGGATTCATTGGATAGCCGCTAATATTATTTTGGAGCATTACTACCGATTGATCGTAGAAGATAGGTACAACGGGAGAATAATCCATCACCATTTGGTCCATTTGGCGGTAAAGCTTAAAGCGCTTTTCATTATCAGGCTCATAATAACTTTCTTCAAATAATTTATCAAAAGCCTTGTTGTAAAATGCTGTATAATTTGGCCCATAAGGCACTTTGTTTTTGGAGTAAAACATTGATAAATAATTCTCGCCATCCGCATAATCCGCAATCCACGAACCACGAAAAAAGTTCACATTATTTTTAGCCATCAACTCTCTAAGGCTCGCACTTGGACTAACATCTATCTTTGTTTTAATTCCAATTGCACTTAATTCGCCCTGTATAAATTCAATCAAGTCTTTATAAGTTGTAGTGGTATTTAATGTAATTTCTTTTAGTCCTTTGCCCTCCGGAAAACCTGCTTCTGTTAATAATTTTGCAGCAAGTTTTGGATTATAAGGATAGCCATGAACGGCCGAGCTATCAAAACCAGGCATTCCTTTTGGTATAAAACCCGAGGTAGCTGGTATTCCAATTCCGTTGCGTAGGTATTTAATTAATTTATCACGATCTATGGCATAATTAATTGCCTGTCTAACTTTTTTAACCTTTAGCGGAGAGTTTTTTACAATAGCTAAAGAGCTATCTACTAAAATTCCTACATATTCTGTACATAAATACGGGCCCTTTTTAAGTTGAAACTTGCCTTTATATTTACTAGTCATTCTTCCGCTTTTGGTTAAAATATCATCTCGGTAACTTCCATCTACACTGTAATAAAAATCGAGGTCCTTTTTCAAGAAACTCATAAAACCACTCTGTTTATCCGTAATAAAACTAGCCTTTAAAGCATCTATATATGGTAATTGCGCCCCATTGCTGTCTTTTTCCCAATAGTGATTGTTTTTTAAAAGCACCAAAATTTCGCCCTCTTTCCAGTATTTAAAGCTAAACGGACCAGTGCCCACAGGATGGCTTCTAAAATCTTTTCCATAATGCTCTACCACTTCTTTAGGCACAACAGAACAATATTGAGAAGTTAGCAAACTCATTAAAGGAGGAAAAGGTCTAATAAGCTTAATTTGAAACGTAGAATCATTAAGCGCCACAAAATTATTTTGATTCTTAACTTTATCGCTAAAAATCCATCCGCCAGATGATGCCACTTTAGGATCAATTAGTCTATAAAAACTATAAGCAAAATCTGTTGCAACAACTTTTCGCCCTTTCCCATTTTTAAAAATTGGATCATCGTGAAAGTAAACATCGTTACGCAAATTGAAGGTATAAGTAAGTGCATCAGCAGAAATTTGCCAGGTTTTGGCTATGCAAGGGATTGTTTTTAAAGTAGAATCTATTTGTACCAGTCCATTAAATAGCTGGTTAGTCATCCAAATGGCATTTTGGTTTCTCGCAAATGCTGGATCAAGCGATGTTAAGCCCTGATCGAGGTTAATATTAAAGACTTTTTTATTTTGATCTGTAGATTCTTCCCGACAAGAAATGAAAATTGTAGTGCATAAAAACCAAAATATATACTTAAATGAGCCTCGCATGAATAAAGGAATGTTATTTTTGCACAAATTAATAAATTTAATGCAGATGTCTTTTTTAAACGATTTATTTATTGGGCTTGATGCCGCTAAACAGGAAGAACTACAGGAACGTTTGGATATTGTAGAGCATAAGATTAAGTTTATGGATAAAATTCCGGTTGCATGTTTGGATTTAAGCAATAACCCAAATTATTTTTTGGCTGAAGAAATAACACAAGCCGGAGGGATGATAGAAACTGATGTGATGAGTGCCGTATACGTTGTTTATTATCAGCCAGGTAAAACCCTAACCGATTTAATGAGAGAAGTACCCGGTATGCTTAGTGCAGATTGGCAAGCAGTACAAAATAATAGAATTGTTTTATTAAACGACGATGTAAATCGTGAACGCTCGGCAGAAAATGCAGTTTCATTAATAGAAGATTTTGCCGAAATGTTGCATCCAGGATCATTCATTTTTGGCCATGAAGGCGATAAATGGATTAGATTTGGAGCATAGGAAAGGAATTGATTAGAAAATGAGTGAAGATTGAATGAGTGAAGATTGAATGATTGAATTTTGAATGAATGAATTTTGAATGAATGAATTTTGAATGAATGAATTTTGAATGAATGAATTAGAGAATGTTAACTTGCAACTACATTCAAAATTATTTTAATAAGAAAATGTTAGTTTTCTGCATTCAAAAATCAATCAATCATTCATTCTAAATTTTATAATTCACTCATTCTAAATTTTATAATTCACTCATTCAAAAAATTTTAACGCATATGAAAAAACTTGTCGCTTTATTTTTGCTTGCAACATTATCTTACTCCATAAAGGCACAAGTTATTCCGACTTTAACACCGGAGGTTGCTGAGAAGCTTTCGAAAATGCCGTTAGGTTGCATTAGTCAAGAGTTCCCAAATAAAACATCTCATGTGGCCAATACCGCCGTTGATGGTCGTTTATTGCCGAGTGAATTACATCCTGCTTTTTACGGTTGTTTAGATTGGCACAGTTCTGTGCATGGACATTGGATGTTACTGCGCTTGTTGAAAACGGTTCCAGATTTAAAAAATAAACAGGAAATTATTGCGCAGTTAAATAAAACCTTTACGCCAGAAAAAATGCTTGCTGAGGCTGAATATTTCAGCAAGTATCAAGTGGCAAATACTTACGAGCGCACTTACGGCTGGGCATGGCTGTTAAAACTGGATCAGGAATTATACACCTGGGATAACCCTGATGCTAAAAAATGGTATACTGCTTTGCAACCTTTAACGCAGCAGATTTTAAAACTTTGGAATGCATATTTGCCAAAACAAACTTATCCTAACAGAACAGGCGTGCATCCAAATACCGCTTTTGGGTTGGTTTTCGCTTTAGATTGGGCACGTATTTTTAAAGATAAAGATTTTGAAAAGTTAATTGATGATAAAGCGAAAGCCTTTTATTTGGATAATACTGCTACACCGGCATATCTGGAGCCAGATGGTTCTGATTTCTTTTCACCTAGTTTGGAAATTGCTGATTTAATGAGAAGAGTACTGCCAAATGCTCAATTTGTAAATTGGTTGAACAAATTTTATGAAGAAAAAAGCATTAAGCGAATTAGTGAAATGCCTGTAATTAGTGATATTAACGATTATCAAGGCGTACATTTAGTTGGTTTATCATTTACCAGGGCATGGTGCATGAAGGGAATTGCAAAGGAACTGCCAAAAAACCATAAATGGAAAAAGCATTTTGAAGCTACAGCCAATGGATTTTTGGCAAATGCTTTACCGCTTGTTTTTGCTGGTAATTATGGTGGCGATCATTGGTTGGCTTCATTCGCGGTTTATGCCTTAGAAAAGTAGAATAACAAGCTTTATTGTTTTTACAGTATCTGAGGTTTTCTAAACCTGATGGTCGCAAAAATCCTTTTTAACTTGCAGAAACTCTAAATTTTAGTAAAGATTAGGTTTGTTAAAAAGATTGAAGCAAACAGCAGGAAAAGCTTTAAAATAAAAGACAGGTTTTGCTTTTCAAATCACTTTAACTCTCTTCATGGCTTATATAATATCTAATGAAACGTTTTTTTTGGGTCAGGTCAATTTTCTGGGGAGGCGATATTTTGCTAATTAAGGTTAGAAGCGAATTGTTTTTTTGGAAATTATTGTCAGTAGCCTTTGGGTAATGCAGTCCCGCCCTTTGCTAAATCCCGATAGAAAAAATCGGGATACCGCTGTCGCGCTGGTTTATTTAATAAGAGCAGCAAGAAGTGGGGACATTAAGTGCACAAACTTTGTGTTTAAACATGATTGAAGCGGCATCTCCCGATTTTTCATCGGGGATACAGCGTAAAAGCGGGGCTACAATTGCCATATACACCGAAGCGTTCATTTCCAAATTCTAATGCCTAGCAAGAATAATAAAAACAATAGCGGCGAGTAGTTAACTACGATCCCGAACTTTTTTACCTGTCCCTTTTCTTTAAGCTTTCTACTTTGGACTTTAAGCTTTTACCTTAAAACTTTATAAACTTATCAATCTGCTCGTTGGTAAATTTTATGGTATCTTCTTTAATCAAATTGCCATCCATATCTAATTCCATTTTAATATTTGGGATGTGTAAGCGTAGCGGTAAAATATTTAGGTGGATGTAATGGCAAACGCCTGTAAAATGATCTACACCACGAATGTTGCCGTATTTGCCAGAAGAAATGCCTACTAAAGCCGCCTTTTTATCGTAAAAACTATCAGGGAAATTACTTGCATCAATCAGTACTTTTAACGCCCCAGGATAACTCCCATTATATTCAGGCATTATAAAAATAAACTTTTCAGTTGCGGTAATTAAGTCTTGTATTTTCTGAAACGCTTCCGATCTTTTACCGTACATATCCGTATTCAAAACATCAATAGGCAGATGCTCTAAGCTAAAAATGCCAGCCTCTACACCCTTAATTTTAAGCTGGTTCTGATAATATTTAGCAACTTTAAGCGTATTGCTATTAGATCGGTTTGTGGCGGCAATAATTGTAATCATGTATAATTGTTAATAAGATGTTTAAAACGCAGGCAGCCTTATTGCTAAAATTGCCATATAGTTTGTATCTTAGCTGATTGTGAAAAAGGGCGTAAACAGCACAAAAATAGAACTTTTTGCTGATTAAATCGCATTAAATAATACAGCCCAAATAAACGTTAAGTAAATTTCGGATAGATAAATGAGCAAAATTATTGCATTAGCAAATCAAAAAGGTGGCGTTGGTAAAACAACTTCATCTATTAACCTGGCTGCGAGTTTAGCCGTATTAGAGTATAAAACTTTACTGGTAGATGCTGATCCTCAGGCAAATTCAACTTCAGGTATTGGATTTGATCCCCGGAATATAAAAGATAGCATTTACGAGTGCATCATCAACGATATTGATCCTGCACAAGCGATTCAGAAAACAGATACTCCGAATTTAGATTTACTCCCTGCACATATTGATTTAGTGGGTGCGGAAATTGAGATGATCAACCTGAATAATCGTGAGTATAAAATGAAAGCGGTTTTGGAGAAAATTAAAGATCAATACGATTTTATTATCATCGATTGCTCTCCATCATTGGGTTTAATTACCATTAATGCCTTAACCGCTGCAGATTCTGTAATTATTCCGGTTCAGTGCGAATATTTCGCTTTAGAAGGATTGGGCAAATTGTTAAATACAATTAAAATTGTACAAAACCGTTTAAACCCAGCGTTAGAGATTGAAGGTATTCTTTTAACCATGTACGATGTACGTTTACGCTTATCAAACCAAGTAGTTGAAGAAGTTAAAACGCATTTCCACGAACTGGTTTTTGAAACCATTATTCAACGTAATACCCGTTTAAGTGAAGCACCAAGTTATGGTGTTTCTGTAATTATGCACGATGCAAATTGTAAGGGTGCCATAAATTACTTAAACCTTGCCCGTGAAATTGTAAAGAAAAACGGCTTGTTAAAAGAAGAAGAAAACATAGGTACAGCAACTTTATAAATTATAGATGACATCTTTTCAGCGAAAAACAGGTTTAGGAAGAGGGTTAAGTGCGCTTTTAGATGATAGCGAATCTTCTCATCCGCCAAAACAGAGTGTAAACCCTGTAAGCGAAACCGAACAGATTGGTACCATCAGTCATGTAAATTTAACAGAAGTTGAAACCAATCCATACCAGCCACGTACAGAATTTGATCAGGTTGCTTTAAATGAGCTTGCCGATTCCATTAAAGTACAAGGTTTAATACAGCCTATTACCGTTAGAAAACTTTCAGCAAATAAGTATCAGCTTATTTCTGGTGAGCGTAGGTTTAGGGCTTCAAAACTTGCCGGTTTAACTCAAATTCCTGCTTATATCCGTAGTGCCAACGATCAGCAAATGCTGGAAATGGCATTGATAGAAAACATTCAGCGAGAAAACCTAAACGCAATTGAAGTTGCATTGAGTTTTCAAAGAATGATTGATGAAGTTGGCTTAAAGCAAGAACAATTGGGCGAACGTGTTGGTAAAAACCGTACCACGGTAACCAATTATTTGCGCTTACTTAAACTTCCGCCAGCGATTCAAGCTTCTATCCGCGATCAAAAAATATCAATGGGCCATGCCCGTGCATTGATAAATGTGGATGGTGTAGATAAACAATTATTTATCCATCAGGAAATACTGGAAAAAGGACTATCGGTACGTAAGGTAGAAGAACTGGTGCGTAACCTGCAACATCTTCCATTAAAGGAAAGCGAAAAACCTAAAGAAAAGGTTGTTTCTTTCCAGTACAAAAAGCTACAGGATGATTTAGCTTCTAAATTTGCAACCCGAGTAAAATTAAAAGTTGGTCAAAACGGAAAAGGAGCCATAGAAATCCCTTTTATGAGCGATGACGATCTAAACAGAATCTTAGAATTATTAGATTGGTAATGCAAAAAGGTAGGCTGATTATACTCATTTCTTTGTTTACTTTTTTTCTTATAAACGTGGCAAACGCACAGGTAAAAGATAGTGTGCAAAAACCTGTTGATACTTTAAATTTAAAAACAAAGGCAATTAAGCCTCTTGGTAAAGATACCGTTAGAAAAAAGAGTGCTAAAGAAAGTTATGTAAACCCTGGTAAAATTGCAGGACGTAAAGCGGTACTAAAATCATTATTATTACCAGGTTTAGGGCAGGTTTATAATATCCAGTTGCTTAGTGATGGGTATGGCGAAAGAGCCGGAAAAAGCCAAACACTCCAAAAAGTTTATACCATTGGTAAAATTGCAGCTATTTATACCGGTTTCACTGTACTTACACTTTCTTACATTGATAACAGCAACAACTATAAAATCTTTTTAGCCGAAGCACAGTATAGAGAAGCCAGAGTACAAGGTGCAACAAATTTAGTTGGCAACCCCGCCTTAGCAAGATATTCTAATGAAGGAATTCTTACCGCAAAAAGCACCTATAAAAGAAATAAGCAAATTGTATTGTTTTCTTACGGTTTAATCTACTTTGCAAATGTGGTTGATGCTTACGTAGCCGCCCGTTTGCATTTCTTTAATATCGATGATAAGCTTACTTTTAAAATTACCCCAACAGTAATTAATAACAACAGTATGTATAGCTTTAATCCGGCCACGCCAGCATTAAAACTATCCCTTACATTTTAAATAAAATATGAAAATTGCGCTTTTAGGATATGGCAAAATGGGCCAGATTATAGAGAAATTTGCTTTAGAACGCGGTCATGAAGTTGTTTTAAAAATATCTTCTAAAGATACTTTAACCCGTCAGGATTTAAAAAACGCAGATGTTGCAATAGATTTTAGTACACCGGATGCTGTATTACAAAATATCGACACCTGTTTTGATGCCGATGTACCTGTTGTTGTAGGTACAACTGGTTGGTACGGAAAATTGCAGGAAGTTAAAAATGAATGCGATTTGGGTAACAATACTTTGTTATATGGCTCTAACTTTAGTATTGGCGTTAATTTGTTTTTCAAACTGAATAAAACTTTAGCAAAGCTGATGAATAACTATCCAGCTTACGAAGTGCAGGTAGAAGAAATACACCATACACAAAAACTGGATTCGCCAAGTGGTACAGCCATTACAATTGCCGAAGGCATTGTAGAAAACCTGGAAAGAAAAACAGAATGGTTAAATGAAGTTGTAGGTACGGATGTAGAAGTTTTTCCAAAAGGAGAACAGTTGCTGATAGAATCTCATAGAATTGAAAATATACCTGGTACACATACTGTAATTTATAGTAGTGAGGTAGATGATATTGAAATTAAACACACTGCACACAATAGGGCAGGTTTTGCTTTGGGCGCAGTGGTAGCTGCAGAGTGGTTGCAGAATAAAAAGGGTTTTTTCAATATAACTGATATATTTGAATAAAACAGTTTTCAGTTAACAGTTGAGAAACAGTTAAAAAATTTAACAACTAATCAGTTAAACGAAAATACAGATAACAGGTAATCGATTAAATAAATCGTGAACCAAAATTAAGATATATGAATTATAAATTCTGGCAGAAGAAAAATGATGCCAATAAAAAGAAAAAGACTAAAACCCGAGAATGGGTAGATGCCATTGTTTTTGCAGTAATTGCAGCAACTATTATTCGAGTGTTTTTTATTGAAGCCTATACCATACCTTCAGGCTCAATGGAAAGATCGTTATTAGTGGGCGATTTCCTTTTTGTAAGTAAGGTAAATTATGGTGCAAGAATACCAATGACACCCGTTGCCTTTCCTTTTGCACACCATACTATGCCATTGACCGGTACAAAAGCCTATTGGGATGGTGTTCAATGGAAATATCACCGCTTACCGGGATTATCAGATATCAAAAGAAATGATGTAGTTGTTTTTAACTTCCCTGAAGGTGATACCGTTGCCCTGGAAAACCAAAACCCTAGTTATTACGATTTGGTTAGACAATCTGACTGGAAAACCGTTAACAGTCAATACACCATAACCAGCAGACCAGTTGATAAACGCGAAAATTATATTAAACGTTGTATAGGTATTGGTGGCGATGTGGTAAGTATGACGAATGGAATAGTAAGCATTAATGGTAAAGCTGAGCCTTTAAAAAGCACAGGGATGATGCCTTACAAAGTTGAATTTAAAACGAATGATGTTAACTTTTCTGTGTTTAATGATATTGGTTTAAAAATTTCCGACATACAGCAAACTTCTAGTCCTTTGGTTTATGTGGTTAATGCATCATCAGAAATGGCTGATGAAATAAGGAAATTTGATTTCGTAAAATCTATTAATATGGCTGCAGAGCCTGCTGGAGAAGATGGTGGCTTATTTCCACACGATCCAAATCGCAAGTGGAATGTAGATAATTTTGGCCCTGTTAAAATCCCTGCTAAAGGAATGACGGTTCAGCTAGATAGTACAAGCATGCCGATATATTATAGAGCTATAAGAACTTACGAGGGAAATAAGGTAGAGAAAAAAGGTAACGAATGGTATATTAATGATAAACCAGCTACATCATATACCTTTAAAATGAATTATTATTGGATGATGGGTGATAATCGCCATAACTCTGCCGATTCTCGCTATTGGGGTTTTGTACCTGAAGACCATGTGGTTGGTAAAGCTTTATTTATTTGGATGAGTTGGGATAGCGACGCTTCATTCTTTCATAAAATTAGATGGAGCCGATTATTTAGAGGAATCCATTAGAAAAAAATATACCCTATTAATAGAAAAGCGGAAGATTTAAAAGTCTCCCGCTTTTTTTGTTTAAAAAATAACCAAGTGTTGGGCTTTTAATATACCGCAGGAGCAAGAATACTAAACGGGGAGCAAGAACATTGATGCCTCTTAGTTAGAAGCTGTATTTTGATCAATCTCTTATTGTAACAAAGTGAAGTTTGATTTATCTAAAAATCTGTTGTAACAAACTGATCTTTAACTCAAACTATAATTATAAACTATGAACTGGAAATTTTGGCGCAAAAAGAACGATGTAAATAAGAAGAAAAAAACTAAAACTAGAGAATGGTTTGATGCCATTATTTTTGCTGTAATTGCTGCAACCATTATCCGGGTGTTTTTTATTGAGGCTTATACCATTCCAAGTGGTTCAATGGAAAAATCTTTGTTAATCGGCGATTTCCTTTTTGTAAGTAAGGTAAATTATGGAGCCAGAATACCTATGACGCCGGTTGCTTTTCCATTTGCACATCATACTATGCCCCTAACCGGTACAAAAGCTTATTGGGATGGAGTACAATGGAAATACCATCGTTTACCAGGCTTATCAGAAATTAAAAGAAATGATATAGTTGTTTTCAATTTACCCGTTGGAGATACTGTAGCCCTTGAAAATCAAGAACCGAGTTATTATAATTTAGTACGTCAATCTGATTGGAAAACCGTTAACAATCAATACACCATAACCAGCAGGCCAGTTGATAAAAGAGAAAATATCATTAAGCGATGTATTGGTATTTCTGGTGATGTGATAAGTATGAAAGATGGTATTGTAAGTGTAAACGGTAAAAATGAGCCTTTAAAAAATACCGGACAAATGCCTTATAAAATCCAGTTTAAAACAACCGATATTAATTTTGATGTATTTACCGAATTAGGTTTTACAGTTGGCGAAATGCAGCAGCTTAGTGCCGATACTTATATAGCAAACGCTACTCCGGAAATGATAGAAAAGTTAAAGAAGTTGGATTTTATAAAATCTGTTGCTTTAGATGTAAAACTTCCATCAGTTGATGATGGCGATCTTTTCCCGCTTGATAAAAATCGTAAATGGAATGTAGACAATTTTGGGCCTGTAAAAATTCCAGCAAAAGGATGGACCGTTCAGTTGGATAGTAACACAATGCCTTTATATTATAGGGCAATTAGGACATATGAGGGAAACAAAGTAGAACAAAAGGGAAAGGACTGGTACATTAACGATAAGTTGGCAACTGCTTATACGTTTAAAATGAATTATTATTGGATGATGGGAGATAACCGTCATAATTCTATAGATTCTCGCTATTGGGGTTTTTTACCTGAGGATCACGTGGTTGGTAAAGCCCTCTTTATTTGGATGAGTTGGGATAGCAATGCATCTTTCTTCCACAAAATTAGGTGGAGCAGATTACTAAAAGGAATTCACTAAAGAATACAAATTTGAATCAAAACGACTTCCATTTTATGTAAGTCGTTTTTTTATAGATAATTAATCTTTTTAATTTTTTTAAAAAGATTAATGTTGTTTTATATTTTTTTATTAAGTTTGTTTTAAAACCAAATTAAATGTCTGTTATAATAGAAAAAGGTCAGCGACTAAAAGCTGATATTATTAAGCTTCTTTATTATAAGAAAGTATTATCGTTAACAGATTTAAGTAAGCTTACACAAAAGAGTTTACCACTGATTACTTCTACCGTAAATGGATTGGTGGAAGAAGGTCAGATTATTGAGCAAGGTTTGGCGCCATCAACAGGTGGCCGCAGGCCGATCATGTTTCTTTTAAATCCCGATTACAAAAAATACATCGTGGCAGTGGCAATGGATCAGTTTATTACCCGCCTTACGATTTATGATTTATCAAATAAAAAAGTTCTCCCAACCCAGCTTGTTAATTTGGATATGTCTGCTGCAGATAGTCCTGATGAATTAATTGAGTTTATAAATGCATGTATTGAAAAATCTAAAATAAACAGAGCTGATTTATTAGGTGTAGGAATTGGAATGCCTGGCTTTGTAAATGCAGAAAAGGGGATGAATTATTCTTTCCTGCATATTGAAGATGGTTCTAGCTTACAGGATTACCTTTCCAGAAACTTAAACCTATCGGTTTTTCTTGATAATGATTCCAGTTTAATTGCATTAGCTGAATTGAATTTTGGGCAGGCTATTGACTTAAAGGATGTATTGGTGGTTAACATTGGTTGGGGAACAGGTTTAGGTATGATTGTTAATGGCCAGCTTTATCGTGGTAGTAGCGGCTACGCGGGGGAGTTTAGCCATATTCCATTGTCAAATTCTGACGCGTTATGTTCTTGTGGTAAACGCGGTTGCCTTGAGGTTGAAACTTCCCTTTTGGTAATGGTACGTAAAGCAGAGAAAGCTGTAAATGATGATGCTGAAACTAGTATGAAAGCATTATTTGCTGATAAAAGTAAAAGCCACGCAGATCATTTTCTGGATGCTGTGGTAAACCAAGATCCCGTTGCGATTTCTATATTATCAGATGCTGCATTTCAAATAGGAAAAGGCTTGGCAACCTTAATTCATATTATGAATCCTGAAAGAATTATACTAAGTGGGCGTGGTGCTAAAGCAGGAAAAATGCTTTTGCCACCAATACAGCAAGCTATAAATGAGTTTTGTATCCCAAGGGTAGCAGATCAAACAACCATTGTACTTTCTAAACTGGCCGAACAGGCAGAATCATTAGCAGCGGCAAGCTTACTTGTTGAGCATAGTCATTTTAACTAATCACCTTACATAAACTTAAACCTTACGATATGATAAAATAAAGGACTAAACAAACAAAAATCATCTATTAACAACCAGCTAACTAAATAAATTATTACTAACTACAAAAAAATGAAAAAAATGTACTTAACGTGTTTAAGTACGCTATTGTTAACAATTTTTACAATAGCTGCTTATGCACAGAAAACTGTTACAGGAACAGTAAAAGATGCATCGGGTGCACTACCTGGTGTAAGTATTTCTGTAAAAGGAACATCTAAGGCTACACAAACAGATGGGAGTGGAAGATTCTCTATTTCAGCTAATTCAACTGATGTTCTTGTTTTTAATGCAATCGGTTTCACCAGGCAAGAAGTAGCTGTAGGCGATAAAACTACATTTGCAATTGTATTAAAAGAAAGTACCAACCAGCTTGATGAGGTTAATGTGGTAACTACGGCATTAGGTATAAAACGACAAGAAAAATCGCTTGGTTATGCCGTTAGTACTGTAACTGCAAAACAGTTAACCGAGGCTGGGAATACCAATTTTGCTTCTGCACTTTATGGTAAAGCCGCCGGTGTAAAAATTACAACTGCACCTGGTGGTGCAAGTAGTGCTGTAAACGTACAAATTAGAGGTATCAACTCTATAAACTACAATCAGCAGCCACTTTACGTTGTGGATGGTGTAATGATAAGAAATGATGGCCAAAATGGAGCAGCAGGCGCAAACAATAACAACTATTGGGACGATCAACGCGTTAGGGGTAATGGTATTTTAGATATTAACCCAGCTGATATTGAAAGTTTAACTGTACTAAAAGGTGCTAGTGCATCTGCATTGTATGGTTCTGACGCTGGTAGTGGTGTTGTAGTAATCACCACTAAAAAAGGTTCAAAAAGCAGAGGTTTAGGAATTGATTTTAACTATCAGGGTTCAATGGATCAGGTTGCTTTTTTACCGAGATTTCAAAATACTTATGGCCCAGGTTATGATAGAGAAACAAATGTAGCAAATGGAGCTACTGAAGAAGGATGGATTGCAGATCCAGCTTCTCCAAGTGGTTTTAGACCGTACTTTAGATCTTATGCGAATTTCGGACCTAAAATGGAAGGTCAACAAGTTAGATGGTGGGATGGCTCAATTCGTTCATATTCCCCACAGCCTGATAATTATAAAAATGTATATCAAACAGGTTATACCTCTAATGCAAACATTGCAATATCTAACCAAACTGAAGCTTTAAATTATCGTTTTTCTGCATCAAGATTAGATTATAGAGGAACACAACCTGGTAACACAGGATCAAAAAACTCTTTCAATTTAAACTCTACAATTAAACTTGCACCAAAATTATCAGCAGATGTAATTGTAAGTTATGTAAATACGATTACCAGAAACAGACCCTATCAATTAGGTCAGGTATTGGGTTCCTTCGGAGGTTTCTTTAGCCGTGCGGAAGATATGGACTTAATGAAAGAGAAATTCCAAACTAGTAATGGATACAAATACGCAACTTTTGATCAAACTAATCGTCCTGAGCCTTTCGTATTTAATATCAGAGCAACAAATCTTTTAGATTTCTACTGGCAACAATTAAAAAATACTTACGATGAGAATGAGAACAGATTGTTATCAAGTTTCACTTTAAATTATGATTTTGCTAAAAACCTTAAATTTAGAGGGCGGATTGGTAATGATTATACAGGTGCTAGAACAGAAAATCGTCAGTATACAGAAATTCCAAGTGCATTGAATGGTAATACCAGTACAGGAGCTTATACCACTACACAAGGGCAGTATGCAATTTTATACGGTGATGCATTGGTAACTTATTCAAACAAGATTGGTGAGGATTTTAACGTATCACTAAGTGGAGGTTATCAAGGAAGAAAAGAAAATTATAAAGACCAAAAATCAAATACGAAAGATGGTTTAGTATCCGAAAATTGGTTTGCTATCACCAACTCATTTGGTGTTGCTGAAACTTCTGACACCCGTAAAGAGCAATTGAAATATGCATATTTAGGGATGTTGAACTTAGCCTATAAGGATTATTTATTCTTAGAAGGAACTGCTCGTCAGGAATATGTATCAACACTACCTCCGGCAAATAACAAATATTCATACTATTCAGTAAATGGAGGTTTTGTTTTTAGTGATTTATGGAAGCTACCTTCATTTTGGAGCTATGGTAAATTAAGAGCTTCTTACGGTGTTGTTGGTAATGCGCCACCGATATATGAATCGAACATTTTATTTAAGCAAGTTTCTCTTCAAACCATAAATGGCTCAGTTCCTGCTTTAAGTCCTGCCAGCGCTTATGGAAATATAGACTTAATGCCAGAGAAAAAACATGAAGCAGAGTTTGGCTTAGAAACTCGTTTTCTAAATGGTCGTATTGGTTTAGATGTAAGTTATTATAAAAATAAAATAAAAAATCAAATCATTCCTTTAGATGTAACATCTACAAATGGTGCAAGAAGTCAAATTGTAAACGTTGGAGAAATTGGTAACCAAGGATTTGAATTAGCATTTAATGCAACTCCGATATCAGGTAAATTTAGATGGGATACAAGATTAAACTTCTCAACAAATAAATCAAAAGTGAATTCATTGAAAGATGCTAATTCTGAAATCAACTTTTATGCATCAGATCAATCAACAGCTAAAATTGTTGCTAGAACAGGAGAGGATCTTGGAAATATATATATCCGTCCAAGAAAAACTGATGCAAATGGAAATTATCTTATCAACAATGATGGTTTCTACGTAATGGATAATTCTACTTACGTTAAAGCTGGCAATATTATGCCTAAAGCAGTTGGAGGATTTTCAAATACTTTTAGCTATGGTAATTTAGCTTTAGATTTTACAATTGATTATCGCTTTGGTGGTAAAATGATTGCTCCAAACCTTAAATATATGAGAGGTGCTGGAATGCTTGAAAACTCAATGGAGTTTAGAGATGCAGCCAGTGGAGGATTAGCATATACAGCAAACGGCAAAACATATAATGATGGTGTATTGCTTCAAGGTGTTAATGAAAATACAGGTTTACCAAATAGCAAAATTCTTTCTGCAGCAGATTATTATTTAACAACATATAACTGGGGTGAAGGTTCTTTAACAGAAGGTGAAATTTTTGATAACAGCTATGTTAAAATGAGAGAAATAACTTTAAGCTATAAAATACCTGCTTCATTTACCAAGAAGTTAAAAATTACCAATTTAAGATTTTCTTTAATCGGACGTAACCTATTTTACATCTATCGTACCCTTAAAGATTTAGATCCAGAGGCTCCTCTTGGAAACAAATGGTGGTCGCAAGGAGTGGATGTTGGCTCAACTGCAGCATCAAGAAACTTCGGATTTTCTTTAAACGCAAATTTTTAGCCTAAAAATTAATGATATTATGAAAAAGTTAATTATAAAAGCAAGTTTTCTTTTGGTTGCAATAACGGCTCTAGTTGGTTGTAAAAAGGAACTTGAAGAAAAGTTTAATAACCCGGAACAAGCAAAGGATGCTAATGTGGCCGGTTTATTTACAGCTATGTTAAATAATGACAGGGTAGCTGCTAAATATTGGAATGTACGTACATTTTTAAGTCAAATGCCTGGAGTATATGCACAAACAGCATATATATCTAATAGTAATTCTATTTATCAACAAAGTGATGGGTATTCTCAAAACTATTGGGATGATTTTTACTCTACAAATGGTAACGGTAGTGGCGTTATACCTCTTTATAGAGCAATGGAAGTAAAATTCAACTCATTACCTGCAAATGAGCAAGCTACACAAAGAATTATTATGCAGGCTGCTAAGGTTGTATTGATAGAACAAGCTGCTAAAATGGTTGATTTATGGGGAGATATTCCATATTCTGAAGCAGGAAATCTACCATCAAATAATACAATTAAAAACCCTAAATATGATGAGCAAAAAGCATTGTATAATAGTTTTTTAACTGATCTTGCAAGTGCATCAACTTATTTTAAAAGCAATGCATCTAATGCTGCATTTTCAAAATCTGATATCCTATTAAAAGGAGATGTGAATAGATGGGCACGTTATGCAAATTCACTTCGTTTGAGATTATTAATGCGTATTTCAAAAACAGACGAAGCAACAGCTAAAACTGCCATACTTGAAATGTTAAATAACCAGGCAACTTATCCTTTGGTAGATGGTGGTAATGTAGGTCAGTACAATCCAGCTACGTCAGATATTTTATTGCAACCTCTTACTAATAGCACAAGCGATTTACATGATGCTTTTTTAGAGGGTAGCTTTTACGCTACAGATTACATGTTAAATACAGTAATGTTGCCTGCAAATGATCCACGTATTCCTGTTATATATGATAAATTTGGTCGTACTGTTAAAATTAATGGAAAGGACACGTTTGTGCCTAATAAAACTTATAGAGCAATGCCTGTTACATTTACTACAACAGAGCAAGAAAATAGCTTTGCTGACTATTCAGTTTTAGATTCTGCGACATTTCTTTACAATCAAAAATTACCTGGTATTGTAATTACAGCTTCAGAAGTTAACTTATTAAAAGCAGAAGCGTATGAAAGATGGGGAAGCACTACAGATGCTAAAATTGCATATGATAATGCATTGAAACAATCAGTAGCTTTTTATTATTACTTAAATAATTTAAATCAAGGAAATGGTTACGTAAATGTAACTGCTCCTGCCAGCACAATTATTGATAGTTGGGTAGATGCATCATCAGCAACCTATTCAGGATCATCTGTAGATAAACTAACTAAGATTTATACTCAAAAATGGACACATTTCGGAGTTTTACAATCTACAGAAGCATGGTCTGAATATAGAAGAACTGGATTTCCTATCTTAACATTTCCATCGAATGGTAAATTATCAGGATACGATACTCCACCTACACGTTTAATATATCCTGCAAAGGAAAAAACATTAAATAGTGTAAATTATCAGGCTGTACAAGCTAAAGATACACGTAAAACAAAAATATTCTGGATGCCTTAATCCAGTTATTAATTAATCCCGGCAGCTCAATGCCGGGATTTTTTTTAATTTATTGAACCATGAATAAAAAATCAACCCTGCTACTACTATTTATATGTTTTACTAAGATGCTAATGGCCCAACAAAATGGCATACATCAGCAATCAACCAAGTACGAATGGCCTTCTGATCCTTTAGTTAAGGAAAAGCTTGATAATTGGCAGGATAAAAAATTTGGTATGATTATCCATTGGGGTCTTTATTCCGTTCCTGGAATTATGGAATCGTGGAATCTTTGTTCTGAAGATTGGATCGATCGTGATAGCACAATTGCATACGAAGACTATAAAAAATGGTATTGGGGTTTGAGTAAAGATTTTAATCCTGTAAAGTTTAATCCCGAACAATGGGCAAAAGCGGGTAAAAATGCTGGAATGAAATACCTGGTTTTTACAACCAAACACCACGATGGATTTGCGATGTTTGATACTAAGGAATCTGATTTTAGCATTGCCAAAGGTCCTTTTGCGAATAATCCTAAAGCTGATGTAGCAAAATACGTTTTTGATGCCTTTAGAAAAGAAGGGTTTATGATCGGAGCGTATTTTTCAAAGCCAGACTGGCATTCGCAATACTACTGGTGGCAAAAATATGCAACAGCAGATAGAAACAGTAATTATGATATTAGGAAAAATCCGTGGCGTTGGAACAAATTCAAGGGGTTAGTATATAACCAAATAGGAGAGTTGATGCACAACTACGGATCGGTAGATATTCTTTGGCTTGATGGCGGATGGGTTCGTCCGTTAGAAAGCGTAAATGAAGAAGTACTATCCTGGGGGGCTAATATCCCAAAATGGAGTCAGGATATTGATATGCCAAAAATTGCTCAAATGGCCCGTAAGGCACAGCCAGGGTTGTTAATGGTTGATAGAACAGTTCACGGTCCGTATGAAAATTATCAAACACCTGAACAAAAAATTCCTGAAAAGCAGTTAGATCATCCATGGGAAAGCTGTATGACACTAGGTAATAACTGGGGTTTTGTAGCTAACGAGCCCTATAAGCCAGCGGCAGAAGTGATTCATAAATTGATAGAAATTGTGGCTAAAGGGGGTAGTTTATTACTTGGCGTAGGTCCTAAACCAGATGGAACTTTACCTGAGGAAGTAACCAACAGGCTAAATGAAATTGGTAAGTGGACAACAATAAATGGCAAAGCAATATATAATACTCGCATTACCAAAAATTACAACAGCGGCCAAACTTGGTTTACTCAAAGTAAAAACGGAAAGGCAAAATATGCAGTTTATTGTATTAAGAAGGATGAAAAATTAGTTAAAACCATTAGCTGGTCGGGCAATACTCCGAAAAAAGGTACATTAATTACTCTATTATCAAGCGGCAAAAAATTAAAGTGGAAATCTTTAAATGGTCAAATAACGGTAGAGTTACCAGCCGATGCTACTAATGAAAATATTGCACTGGCTTTTGAATTTACAACTGAATAAATCGAGATTAATTAGTTTTCCAAATTGTTTAAGAAACGACATCATTCAGTATAACGAAATATAATATATAGCTTTTAATATCCTTAAAAATTATTAATGAAATTTAACCAAGTCATTTATAGTATACTTTTACTCACCGCACTAGGCCACAGTGCTTTTGCAAATGATGATGTAAAAAAAGGTAAATACAAATCAAGTAATAAAGAACGATCAACAGATCCAATCTATAAAAACCCAAAGGCAAGTATAGATGCAAGGATAAATGATTTATTAGCCAGAATGACACCAGAAGAAAAATTTTGGCAGTTGTTTATGATTCCAGGTGATTTAGATGGTGTGGATAAAACACGGTATAAAAATGGAATTTTTGGTTTACAGGTTAGCGCAGTGGCACAGGCAGGTGGTGGTGCAAATCAAATGTTAAGCTACAATACACAAGAAAACGCCTATACATTAGCTAAAAAAATTAATGCCATTCAACGTTATTTTGTAAATGAAACCCGTTTAGGTATTCCAATGATTGCGTTTGATGAGGCTTTGCATGGTCTTGTTAGGCAGGGTGCAACAGCTTTTCCACAAGCCATTGGGCTGGCAGCAAGTTTTGATACACTTATGATGAGTAAAGTGGCTGGCGCAATAGCAAAGGAAACCAAAGTAAGAGGTATTCGCGATATTTTAACCCCTGTAATTAATATTGCATCTGATGTACGTTGGGGTAGAACTGAAGAAACTTATGGCGAAGATCCTTTTTTAACTTCTCAAATGGGTTTGGCTTTTGTTAAAGCTTTTGAAAATCAGAATATTATTACCACTCCTAAACATTTTGTTGCCAATGTTGGCGATGGCGGCAGAGATAGTTACCCGATCCATTTTAATGATCGCCTGATGGAAGAAATATATTTCCCACCGTTTAAAACAACAATTCAGCAGGGTAAGAGCAGATCTTTAATGACAGCTTACAACTCGGTTGATGGTACTCCGGCTACATCTAGCTATAACTTGTTAGCCCAAAAATTAAAAACTGACTGGGGTTTTAAGGGCTTCGTAATTTCTGATGCTGGTGCTGTTGGTGGTGCCAATGTATTACACTATACTGCTAAAAATTATGCTGAGGCGACAACACAAGCAATTTCAGGTGGATTAGATGTGATTTTTCAAACAGAATTTGATCATTATAAGTTGTTTATTCCTCCGTTTTTAGACGGTTCTATTTCGAAGAAAAGAATTGATGATGCTGTTTCAAGAGTATTGAGAGCAAAATTTGAACTCGGTTTGTTCGAAAATCCATATGTATCAGAAAGCGATGCGCAAAAAGCGGTAAGTGATAAAAGCAATAAAGCTGTGGCAAAAGAAGCGGCTTTAAAATCGTTTGTACTCCTTAAAAATGAGAAATCTATATTGCCTTTTAATGGGATAAAAAATATTCTCCTAGTTGGAGAGGATGCTATCGAAGCCCGTTTGGGTGGTTATAGTGGTAGTGGAAATGGTAAAGTGAATATTCTTGAAGGATTAAAGAAAAGAGCTGGCCAAGATGTAAACGTTGTTTATAGCAAAGGTAGTAGTCGTATTCCGGTTTTATATACGCCAATAACTGAGCAATTTTTGAAATCCGACACTGCCAAGGGGCTTTCTGGTGAGTATTTTAGTAATCTGGAGTTATCTGGAAATCCAATGTTAAACAGAGTTGATAAATCAATCAATTTTATGTGGACATTGCACGCTCCCGATAGAAAACTGGCAAAAGACCAATATTCTATTCGGTGGAAGGGTACAGTATCTGCACCGAAATCTGGTACATACCAAATTGGGTTGGAAGGGAATGATGGTTATCGTTTATATCTTGATGATAAATTAATTATTGATCGTTGGGAGAAAAGATCTTACCATACTCAACTGGTTCCATTTAATTTCGAAGCAAATAAAAACTATAACATTCGTGTAGAATTTAAGGAATCAAAGGGCAACGCTTATATTAAATTGGTTTGGGATTACAATACACCAGATACTCGGAAAACTGAGATTGATGAAGCTGTTAAACTCGCAAAAAATGCAGATGTAATTGTAGTGACTGCCGGCATTAAAGAGGGAGAATTTTTGGATAGGGCGATGTTAAATTTACCTGGCAACCAAGAAGAATTGATAAAAGAAATGCAAAATACGGGTAAGCCTGTAGTGGTGCTGTTGGTTGGCGGTAGTGCAATTACTATGAATAGTTGGTTTGATCAATCTGCTGCGGTTTTAAATGTTTGGTATCCTGGTGAAGAGGGCGGGAACGCCGTTGCCGAAACCTTATTTGGTGATTATAATCCTGCTGGAAAACTCCCTATTACTTACCCTATAAACGAAGCACAATTACCTTTAGTGTATAACCATAAACCTACAGGGCGAGGTGATGATTATAATAACTTGAGCGGAGAAGCACTTTTCCCTTTTGGTTTCGGGTTAAGTTATAGCACTTTCCAATACAAAGATTTAAAACTTTCTAAAAAACAAATTGGTTCAAACGAAAGTATTAAGGCAGATTTTACTATTCAAAATACTGGGAAATATGATGGCGAGGAAGTCGTACAATTGTACATTCGTGATGTTCTGGCTAGCGTTGCACGACCTGTTTTAGAATTAAAAGGCTTTCAAAGAATTAAATTAAAAGCTGGAGAAAGTAAACAGTTAAGTTTTACCATTACTCCAAAAATGCTACAAATGCTTAATGCCAATATGAAAACAGTAATTGAGCCTGGTGATTTTAGAATTATGATTGGATCTTCAAGCAAAGAATTACAGCTTAAGGATACGCTGACGGTGATAAAGTAATTTATTACTGATTATCCTTGCTCTTTATGGGGAGCTTAAAATCCATGTACTTGGTAAATATTGCCGCAGATTCCTGGTAAGATCTGCGGCTTTTTTATTATTAGAAAATTAATTATCGCTCCCAACTAATTTATCAATGCCAAGCTTATCTGCCAGATCATTTAAATCCTTAACTACAACATCAATTATTGGAATGCCAGAAACTTTTCTTTCCTGTTCGAAATCATGCTCAGGTTCACCAGGAATAATCACTTTCTTATCGGGATCTATAGTTTTTGCACTTTTAAAACGCTCAATCCAATTGTCTAAATGATCTTTAAAATCAGCCGTAGGGCGAAATCCATCTACACGCATGGCACCTAAAAAATGACCAAGACCTTCGCCAACAGGATTTGCTGAAGGCTCTAAAAAGGCAACAAAAGGAGGAACCCAAGGGCCGTAATTTGCACCAGAAAGTACTGCAGATAAAATATCAACTGCTGCGCTTAATCCATAACCTTTATGGCTTCCATGGTCTTTATCGCTACCTAAAGGCAAAAGAGAACCGCCATTTTTTAACTCATTAGGATCAATAGAAGCATGCCCATCCTTATTTTGTACCCAACCATCTGGCACATTTTTATTGGCTCTTTGTGCAATTTCAAGTTTTCCGTTTGCAGCAGCAGCCGTAGCCATATCAACAATAACTGGTGGGTATTTACCTGCCGGGAAAGCATAACACATGGGGTTGGTACCTAATAACCTTTCATTGGCATAAGTTGGGGCAACTAAAGGGCTGGCGTTAGTCATACTTACTCCAATCATATCTTTTTCTACCGCCATTAAAGCGTGATAGCCAGCAATACCAAAATGGTTAGAATTTTTAACCGAAACCCATCCGCTTCCATATTTCTCGGCTTTTTCTATTGCTACTTTCATAGCAAAAGGGGCTACCACCAAACCTAATCCGCCATCGCCATCAACAGTTGCTGTTGTTGGAGTTTCGTAAACAACTTTAATATTTGGCGTTGCATTTATTCTTTTCTTTTCCCAAAGACGCACGTAACCGCTTAATCTGGCTACACCGTGTGAATCAATTCCACGTAAATCAGATCGTAATAAAACATCTGTCGCTAAGGTTGCATGTTCATCAGAACAGCCTATTTTTTTAAAAACATTGTAGGTAAAAGATCTGAGTTCGGCTTCGGTAAAAGTTATAAAGTTCATTTTATTTTAGTGTAAAATCAGAATAGCGCTCAACTAAGGTAATAATAAAGTGAAATCGCCGCCCAGAGGCTCAAAGTTTTCAATTAAGGAAGAAAGAAAATCTTCTCCATAATTAACGTACATCGGCGCAATGTTAGAAATTCTTTCCTGTAAAGTTCCATTTGGAAAGAGCCTTTTCTTTACATTTTCTATTTGTTGGAGTGAAAATTCATGCTTTCTTTTTTCAGCTCTGAATAATTTCTTTTCCAGATTAGATAAAAGATGATTCGTCTTCTGCCGTGCTGAGTCTGTTGAAGCAGAAAGAGTTTTATCTACCTTGAAAGAGTTTAGTTTAATTTGATCAAAAATGCTATTAACGGCTCTTATCTCATCGGCAAGACTTAGCTGTGCTGTTGAGTTTTTCTTTACCCAAATGTTTTTCAATTCTTCAACAGGTAAAAAAGCGTCTTCCATTGTGAAGCCTAAACTATGCAAGTTTTCCGCACTTCGCTTATCAATTAACAATGCCGAATTACGTAAAAGCAATACTGGGAAATCCACTTTATAGAAATCAAAGTTGGCTTTAAGCTGCATCCAGTATGATACTTCCGCACCGCCACCTATGTAGGCAATATTTGGTAAAATTAATTCCTCATACATTGGTCGCATTATCACGTTAGGGCTAAAACGCTCTGGAAATAAATCAATCTCTGCTTTTAGTTCTTCCTCAGTAAAACTAATATCGGTATGATTTACTTTGTAAGTTTTACCTTCTAAGATAATTCGCTCACGAAGAGAATCCTTAAGGTAAAAGAAGTTTATATCACGACCGTTAACCTGCGTTTTATAGCCTAAATCTTCTAGCTTTGATGAGGTTTCCTGAATAATTCTTTCGCTGTTTTGCTGTAATATATCTGCTGTAATAATTGGAGCAAAAAGCCTTTTTAAACGTTTATCATCAGCATTTACGATAACAAGTCCGTATTTTTCGAATAAGCTGTTCACCATAAACCTGGTCGCATCAGCTAAATTGTCGTGCTCTAAGTAAGCTTGTTCAACCAGTTTGGCAATTCGCTTACCATTTTTAGAAATTCCTAAATAACCTTTGTAGGCCGTAACGGCTGCAGCAACGGTTTTTGTACTTAATCTTCCTGTTGCACCATTGGTGCTTTGTATCCAGCTGATATTTTTCTCGTCAACACTTACGTGGTTAATCTCATCAAAATCGTGATCCTCAGTAGCCATCCAATATACAGGAACAAAGTTCTTTTCGGGATGTGCAATTTTAAGCTCAATAGCAAGATTAATTGCCGTTACTATTTTATAAATAAAGTATAATGGCCCGGTAAATAAGTTTAGCTGGTGACCAGTTGTAACAGTAAAAGTTTGGTCTAAACCTAAAAGTTCAATGTTTTTACTTACCGATTTATTTACTTGCAGGTGTTGATATTGTTGCTTTAAAACATCAACCAAAAGGGCTCTATCACCTTTAAAGTTTCTATTTTCAATAGCTTGCGCCAAGCCATCCATATCTGGGCGATAACTGTAAAAAGGAGCGAGGTTCTCCTCATTATTTATATAATCTAAAACCAGTTTTGAGAAGGAACCAGTTTCCTGATAAGAAATATATTTTGCCTGCATGATTTGCGAATTAAGGCAAATTTAAGGAGAAAATGCTTTTGCCTTACATATTTTACAAATAGTAGATAAAATGGTGGCTTTAAAAATTACTATCCTTTAATTTGCTGCCTCGGTGGCTTATCTTCTTTGTGCAACTACAGAAGTAATTTATATCTTAGGTTTTAAGCTTTACAGATTACTTTCTATGGCACCAACTTTTTCCCTGTAAAGATCAATAGGACCATCAAGTAATACCGCAATTACGGTTAAATTTCTATCCAATCTATCCTCTGGAACAGGAATATATACAATGCCAGGTATTTTACTCCAGTATAGTTTGTTGTAAACTTCATGCGGAAGCATCGTTCCTTCGCCAACCACTCTAATTCTGCTGATTTGATTTTTAAGCCCTTTTATTGCAATTGGTCCGGTCGGTTTTCCCTCTACAAATAAATAAAGAGTTTGTTTATCGGCAGATAGAACTGTATTTCCGTCATAATGACCAGCTGGAATGCCTGCTGTGGTTTTATATAACACTTCCGCATTTTTTTCAATCCAATCTTTAGCTTCATTATCTAAAGGTTTTACTTCAGTTGAAAAATTTAAACCATCAGCAGATAAATTTGTATCATTAAAAATATTGATCCCTTTATTCAAGTCTGAAGCAAGTTTTTTTAGTTTTGTAGTTACTGGAACTTTGGAATTTGTACCAATTAATGTTGATAAATTAATTGGTGTGGTGGCTGGATTAACCGTTTTAATAGCTTCATTAAATTTTATGGCAACCACAGTTACATCTTTATCATAAGCAGCTTGTGGAATGTCTATAACATAATTCTGATTTTCTCCTTGCTCAAAATTAATTTTTCCCTGATAACCGATCACAGAAATATTTGCAATTTTTGAGGCGATGCCAGATAGATTAACGCCCGATTTATCTTGATAATCAAGATACAGAAATAAGGTTTTTTTATCTTTCGATAATGTAGTTTTACCATTGAAGTGTCCGGCTTCAAGCCCTGCTTGAGTTCTATAAATAGCCTCTGCATTTTTCTTCGTCCAACGGCCTAAGTCCTTTAATATTGAAACCTGTTCTGTAGCAATTGTTCCATCCGCTTTAGGACCAATATCCAATAATAGATTTCCACCCATGCTAATACAATCAACCAAAGTGCGGATAATCATATTTGAGCTTTTATAATTTTGATCGTAAGGCTGGAAGCCCCAAGAATCATTCATTGTATAACAAAGTTCCCAATAAGGAGCGTTTGGTTTTACAACAGGCACACCTTGTTCAGGCGTTTCGTAATCGCCATGTTCATCTAAACGGGCATTAATAATAATATTAGGATTATAGCTAGTCAAAATTTTACGTACTTTATCGGCTTGCCATTCTGCTGCAGAATGTTCCCAGTTTCCATCAAACCATAATAAATCTGGTTTAAATTGAGCCGAAAGATCACTTAATTGCTCTTGATAATAATTTAAGAAAGTATTCCAGCGTTTTGGATCAGCTTTCGCATCGTAGCGCTTTCTATCTCTGGTAAAAACGTCATAATTTTTATAACTCCAATCTGGTAAAGAAAAATATAAGCCTGTTTTTAAGCCCGATTGCTTTAATGCTCCAATAAAAGGGGTAATTAAATCCTGTTTTGCTGCGCTATTTTTTAAGGTTGTTGTAGCATCCAAAGCCTTGGTGTTCCAAAGGGAAATGCCATCATGATGTTTCGTTGTAATTACTGCATATTTTGCACCACTTTCTTTAATTAAATCTACCCATTTTTTAGGATCATATTTTGAAGCATTAAACCCCTGAAGCTGTTTCATGTAAGCATCATGATTGATGTAATTATTGAAAAAGGACCATGATTCTGAAATTCCATTTACAGAATATATCCCCCAATGAATAAAAATACCAAGTTTAGCATCTCCAAACCATTCCATTTTTGATTCTTTAGATTTTTGCACCGTTTGACTGTAAATGTTTCCTGAAGTAATAAGTAGCAATAGGAGTGGAAATATTTTTTTTAGGCTCATTTTATATGGTTTGAACTCGTAAATATATTTTATTTCGATTGCAGATAGTTAAATTTAAAAGGTAAATTATTAAGTGTAATTGGAGATCAGCTATTATTGTGTGGCACTAAGTAACAGAAAAATTATAGTATACTAAATCTGTAGATTTAATTTTTGTATGTTTGTTCTACAAATTAATAATCATACTAATACAAATAGCTTATGAAAAATAAATTCTACTTAATTGTTTCTTTATCCTTTTTATTTGTCTCAGGGCTTAAGGCTCAGGTAGTAAAAGGTGTAGTGAGCGATTCCTTACAAACCATTATTGGAGCAACCATCACAGTTTCTGGTCAAAATATTAAAACCGCTACCAATGCACAAGGGCGATATGAATTAAAGTTCCCATCCGCCGGAACTTATACTATTAGTGCCATTTATGTAGGTTATCAAAGTCAGCAGAAAAAAATTACTATCACTGTAGGAGAAACTAAAGAACTGAACTTTACATTAACAGAGAATAAAAATGATTTAGAAGGCATTGTAATCGTTGGATCAAGAAGTGCACCTCGTTCTCAAATGGAAACGCCTGTACCAGTTGATTTAGTTGATGTTAAAAAGCTCGCCCAAAACTCACCTCAAGTATCATTGGCGCAAATTTTAAATTATGTAGCGCCTTCATTCACTTCAAATGTAGCTAACCTTACAGATGGAACCGATCACATTGATCCAGCTTCTTTACGTGGCTTGGGGCCAGATCAGGTTTTAGTTTTAATCAATGGAAAACGCCGCCACACAACTTCACTAATTAATATTAATGGCAGCTTAGGAAAAGGATCTGTTGGAACGGATTTGAATGCAATTCCAACCGCTGCAATAAAAAGGGTAGAGGTTTTACGTGATGGAGCTGCCGCACAATACGGCTCTGATGCCATTGCAGGCGTAATTAACATTATTTTAAATGAAGATGTGAATAAACTTTCAGCAAGTATTACAGGTGGCGGTTTTGCCGGAAAGCACTCTGATGGATTAGATGGGGCAACAACCCAGGCTAATGTAAATTATGGCGTGAAGCTGAATGATAAAGGAGGCTTTTTAAATCTTAGTGGATCTTTTGATTATCGTGATTTCGCATCAAGAACCACACCTTATCGTGGTGTTATTTTTACCGATTATAACAATCCAACACTTTATCCAACACCAACAGGTATCGATATTACGGATGCTGAATTAGCAAGAAGAGGATTAACCCGTGGTGATTTTGTGCCTAATATTGGTCAAAGTAAAAACCGTGGCGGTGCCTTGTTTCTAAATTCGGTAATTCCAGTTTCAGATGGTGCAGAAATTTATGCTTTCGGTGGTTTAAATTACCGAAACGGTACTTCTAATGCTTTTTACAGAACCCCTCGCCAATTAACACAAACCAATGCAACAATTTATCCTAATGGTTTCTTACCGCAAATTATAACAGATAATAACGATCAATCGTTAGCTATTGGCATACGTGGAAACTTAGGCGAATGGAAAGCAGATTTCAGCAATACTTATGGTCGTAATTATATCAATTTTACCACCGCAAATACATTAAATGCTTCTTTATTAACGGCATCTCCAACCTCATTTGATGCCGGAGGTTACGATTTTGTTCAAAATACAACCAATTTAGACTTTACTCGTTTCTTTAAAAATACTTTAAGCGGAATCAACGTTGCATTTGGTGCAGAGCATCGTTATGAAAACTATAAAATTATTGCCGGCGAAGAAGCATCTTACGTAAATTATGGCAATGCGATTAATGTTGGTACAACCGCTAATCCAATTTTAATTCCTGATCCTAAAGGAAATATTTCTACACGTTTTGCCGCAAATGGCGCTGCTTATGCTGGTGGTGCACAAGGGTTTCCTGGCTTTAGTAAAGATAATGCAACTAACGTAGGGCGGTCTTCTGTAGCCGCTTATGGAGATGTGGAAGTTAATTTTACCGATAAATTCTTAGTGGATGGAGCTTTACGCTTTGAAAATTACTCTGATTTTGGCTCTACACTTAATTTTAAATTAGCTGGGCGATATAAATTTTCCGACAAGTTTGTATTTCGTGCAGCCGCAAGTACTGGTTTTAGAGCTCCATCATTACAACAACGCTATTTTAATGCAACATCAAGTGTATTTATTGACGGTAATTTTGTTGAATCAGGAACTTTTTCAAACGATAGTCGCGTAGCACAACTTTTAGGAATCCCTAAATTAAAAGAAGAAACATCAACCAGTTATAGTGCAGGTTTTACTTCAAACTTAGGCAAAATTAAAATAACGGTTGATGGCTATCTAATCCGTATTAACGATCGTGTAATTTATACTGGTCAATTTAGCGGAAGCAATGCGGCATCAGCTTCTCCACAAGATAAGGAAATTTATAACCTATTGCGCCAGGCAAATGCCAGTACAGCACGCTTCTTCGCAAACGCTGTAAATACCGAAACTAAAGGTGTTGATGCGGTAATTACCTATACAACAGGCTTAGGGGGAGGTACTTTGAGGACAGATTTAGCGGGTACAATTTCTAAAACTTCGTTGGTTGGAGGCATTAACACTTCGCCTTTACTTGCCGGTAAAGAAAGTATCTATTTAGATGATGCCAGCGTAATTTTATTAACTAAGGTAGTTCCTCGTTTAAAAGCCAACTTAACATTTGATTATACCCTAAATAAATTTAATGTGTTTCTACGTAATGTTTATTTCGGTACAGTATCTCAACCAACTAATGTTGTAGCAAACAGACAAGATTTACCAGGACGCGTAATTACAGATTTAGGTTTTGGTTATAACCTAACTAAAAGCTTGAAATTAACGGTTGGTGCAAATAATATATTTGATGTTTATCCGGCAGAACTTTTATTGGGTAGCCAAGGTACATCAGGTATTTTATATCCAAACCAGGCACCTCAATTTGGTTTCTTGGGCAGATATGTATTTACCAGAATCAACTTAAATTTCTAAATAATTTAGGGATCAGGTCAATTTTCTGCTAAGGCGGTATTATGCGAATTTTTTTATCTAAATATGATTGAAACCAATATTTTAAAAAGGTTAGAACCGATTTATTTTTTTGGAAACTATTGTCAGTAGTTTTTACAAGCTGTTCGAGATGTTAGCTTTTTCAGCGCATCTCGTACTATTGATAAAACAGGATTTTCAAATTCTGAAGGTCATTTATAGCTTTACTTATTTACGGGTTCACAGAACCATTTTTATTGTTAATTCGAGATGCATGCGGAACATCTCGAACAGCTGAAGTATCTCGTACTATTGATAAAACAGGATTTTCAAATTCTGAAGGTCATTTATAGCTTTACTTATTTACGGGTTCACAGAACCCTTTTTATTGTTAATTCGAGATGCCTGCGGAACATCTCGAACAGCTGAAATTGTATTTAAACCTGATTGAAACGGCATCCCGATTTTTTTTATCGGGATACAGTGTAAAAGCAGGGCTTCAATTGCCATGCACACCGAAGCGATCATTTCCAAATACTAATATTTGACAATAACAAACAGCAGCCAGTTGTTAATTACGCTCCTCAATTTTTATACTTGGTACGGATTTAGTCTTTTAGTTAAAAAAAAAGCCGGTTTTGAATAAACAAAACCGGCTTTAATATTTGGATTAGTGTATTACCATTTTTTTCTGCGTTCGCCACCTTCTCTGCTTCCGCCTTCACGACTTCCACCTTCACGTCTTCCGCTACCGCCAGTACTACCACCACGATCTTCACGTTTACGACCAGAGAAATCTCTGAATCCGCCACCACCGTTTCCGCCTTCACTTCTCTCGCCACCGCCAGAACTTCTTCTGTCGCCACCGCCACCGTAACTACGTCCACCGCCGCCACTTCTTCTTTCTCCACCAAAACCACCGCTGCGTCTTTCGCCACCATCACGTCTTGGTCTGCCATCACTTCCATCACGGCCACCATCACCACTTTTCTCGATACGAACATTACGGCCTTTGAATTCTACAGCTTTGAAACCTTCGAAAACTTTTTCAGCTACGTCATCTTCAACTTCAAAGAAAGAGTAAACACCTTTTAAATCGATTTTACCAACGCTTTTGCCACCAATTTTTGCATTATTGCAAATGAATGATAACATATCACCACGAGTAAATTCATCTACAGAACCTAAGTTGATAAACAAACGAGTATAACCTTCGCTACCTCTGTTGTTACCACGTACACGATCACGTTCGTTACGATCTTCAGCTACTGCAGCATTTAAATCAGGTGCTTTAGAATAGTAATCTAAGAAACGGTTAAATTCTAAAGATGCAAAACGTTTGATTACTTCTTCTTTGCTTAACTCAGCAAATTCATCCATAATACGAGGAATGTACTGATCTATTTGCTCATTATTAACCTCTACATTGTGTACTTTATGTACTAAAGAGAATAATTGTTTTTCGCAAACATCAAATCCTGTCGGAAGCTCAGCTTTAGTAAATTGTTTACCAATGATACGCTCCAATTGACGGATTTTACCAACTTCTTTAGAGTTGATGATACAGATTGAGATACCTGTTTTACCAGCACGGCCAGTACGACCAGAGCGGTGGGTATAACTTTCAATCTCATCAGGTAATGAATAGTTAATTACGTGTGTTACGTTGTTAACATCAATACCACGAGCAGCAACATCAGTAGCAATTAATAATTGCATGTTACGCTCACGGAAACGTTGCATTACTTTATCACGTTGTTGTTGTGATAAATCACCGTGTAAAGCATCAGCATTGTAGCCATCTTTAATTAAATGCTCAGCAACATCTTGTGTATCCAATTTGGTTTTACAAAATACTACGGCAAAAATTTCAGGGTTAAAATCTACAATCCGTTTAAGGGCTGCATATTTATCACGTGCACGAACGATGTAATACTCATGTTCGATATTTACGTTACCTGTGTTTTTTGTGCCCATGGTTAATTCAACAGGCTCGTTCATGTATTTTTTAGCAATACGGCGAACTTCTGCAGGCATTGTAGCCGAGAATAACCAGGTTTTTTTGTCATCAGGAGTGGTTGATAAAATGTCGTTGATGTCATCTTGGAAACCCATGTTTAACATCTCGTCGGCTTCATCAAGCACAACATATTTAACGCCAGAAAAATCAATTGCCTTACGGCCAATGATATCTAACATACGGCCGGGCGTGGCCACTACAATTTGTACGCCATTGCGTATTTCACGTAGTTGTTGCATAATGTTCGCACCACCGTAAACGGCAACTACGTGGGCATTAGCAATGTTTTTAGAAAAGTTTTTAAGGTCGTTAGCGATCTGTAAACATAACTCGCGAGTAGGGCATAAAATTAATGCCTGCGGTTTATTGCTTTTAAAATCGATTAGTTCTAACAGCGGCAAACCAAATGCGGCTGTTTTTCCTGTTCCTGTTTGGGCCAAACCAACAAAATCATTAGTGCCTTCTAACAGTACAGGAATACTTTGCTCCTGAATAGGCGTTGGATTTTCAAATCCAAGGTCCTTTACGGCATTAACGACGTCATCACTTATCCCCAATAATTGAAATGGGTTTGTCATTCGTCTTTTTATTATTTTAATTGAGCCGCAAAGGTACGGTTAATAATCCGTATTTTATTGATAGCTAAGGAAATAGTTTTTTGGTGTAATTATTTGAGGATTAAGGGGAAAGAGGTTTTAGTAAACTGTATGAGGTAAATGGGGGTAAGTATGGAGCCGAAAAAGCTTCTTGAATTTGATTAGAGTAAGGTTTTCCGCTGCCGCGGAGGCCTTATTCTTTTTGGCAACCAAAGAAGCAAAATTGTCGGCTCGCAATTTTTCTGTGTAAGGCAGTGGGTGGGATTAGATTGTGCTTCCCGAATAATTGACCATGCCGATTGAGAGCTTACGAAAAAACAATGGTTTGGACTTGTTAGTGTTTTAAGCGCATTGCTAATCAAACGTTCATATTGCAAAAGCTTTCCGATTACGCCCAGGCATAGCAGCATTTCGCAGAATAGCTCATTATAATTCTTGTACTTACATCCGTTTTACGAATAACTAAAGAAATATGCAGCGGGCGCAGGATTATGTGTTGGGCTAAGCCTCATATTACTGCTGTCGGAATTATAATGCTGCTATGCAAGAAAGGGTGCCAGCCTTGACTTTTGGGCGCCTTTTTGTTAAGAAAAAGGTACAAAGCCCGTCTGGCAAGACAAATCTTTATTCCGCTGCCGCGGAGGCCTTATTCTTTTTGGCAACAAAAAGAACCAAAAATTGTCGGCTCGCAATTTTTTCTCTTTAAGGCAGTGGGTGGGCTTAGCGGGTGCTTCCCGAATAATTGACCATGCCGATTGAGAGGTTAACGAAGAAGCAGTGGTTTGGATTTGTTGGGAGTATAGGCGATCGCTAAACTAACTTTAAATTATATTACTGAATTATCCGATTACGCCCAGGCATAGCAGTATTTCGCAGGATAGCTCATTGGAATTCTTGTACTTACTTTCATTATACGAATAACCAAAGGAATATGCAGCGAGCGTAGGATTTTGTGTTGGGCTAAGCCTCATATTACTGCTTTAAGAATTATAATGCTGCTATGCAAGAAAGAGTGCCAGCCTTGACTTTTGGGTACCTTTTTGTTAAGAAAAAGGTACGAAGCCCGTCTGGCGAGACAGTGTTTTCCGCTGCCGCGGAGGCTTCTATTCTTTTTGACAACAAAAAGAACCAAAAATTGTCGGCTTGCAATTTTTCTCTTTAAGGCAGTGGGTGGGCTTAGGGGGTGCTTTCCGAATAATTGACCATGCCGATTGAGAGCTTTATAAAGAAACAGTAGTTATAGCTTATAAGAGTTGAGAATTTAGTAATAGAAATGGATATAGTACAATTATGGAAATTAATTCAGCCATTTTCTTTTAAAGAATTCTTGTTATTCGTTATCGCTAGTATGCAAAAAAGGACGGCTATTAAAGGCAAATAAGCAGCTATTTCAAATTGTATTAGTTTAGTTTCAATAGGTAATTTTAGTGTATAGAAAATGCAAAAGCTATCAAAAACACTGATAAGAATAATCGAGGCAATTACGATTTTTTTTTGAAGCTTTTTTTTATGATTAAATATATTTACAAAACACGTTAAAGCTAATGCTATATTTACAGTTAGCAATAAGTAAAGAGGTTCTTTTTTAGTTGTTATAAATTCTCCTGCATCCCAATAAGATATTGCCCTTGTTGTGTAAAGTAAAGGAAATTCAACTCCATTTATTTGAATACTTGCTATTGGTGAAAAAATCATTACCACTAATATCAATGATGATAAAAATAGCCAAAGTGAACTAGCTCTCTTTAACATCAAAGTTATCTTAATCTTTCTGCAGAGCGAATTAGCCTTTCATCCTTATTAATACCAAAGATAGCCAACACGCAAAACAAAATAGCCAACGCAGGCATATAAGCACCAATTCCAAAGGTGGCGCCTTCGCTACCGCCAGGAAGCTCTTTTAAATGAACACTACACCAAAAGGCAAAACCACCAATAGCAACAATTGTTATAATTAGTATTCTTTTTTGAAGCGTTCTTTTTTTGAAATTGAAAATATTAATGAAGCACATTATTGCAATCACAATATTTAAAATTAATAAAGGTAAAAATGCATCTACCGATAATACTTTGCCTGTTTTCCCCGCTACAATTTGGTGTAATCCAGTGGTGTAAACTGTTGCATCAGATCCATTGACATCTTTAGTAGCAATTGGTAAAAAGATCATTAAAACTAAGGTAAAAGTTGCTAGCAACAGCCAAACGGATTGTATTCTTTGTATCATGTTAATTCAATATTTAAGGCAAATATATTTAATTCCATCTTACTACTCCATCTAATAAAAGGAAAAAAGTATTTTTGCATCACTTTGAGTAAAAAACGATATTTCATACAACTGGCTTATGATGGCAGCTTATACCACGGCTGGCAAATTCAACCGAATGCAATAACGGTTCAGGAGTGCTTGGATAAAGCAATGTCTATCTATTTTAGGCAAGCTATAGAAACTTTGGGTTGCGGTAGAACTGATGCCGGAGTACATGCAACTGAATTTTTTGCACACTTTGATGTTGAAAATTTTAATGAAGCGAAGGTTTTAAATGCAGTATCGAGCATTAATGCTTTGTTACCTTATCAAATTGCTGTCAAAAAGATAATCACAGTGGCTGATGATGCACATGCAAGATTTGATGCAACAGCAAGAGCATATAAATACTATATTCACTTCGAAAAAGATCCATTTAAACTGAATAGATCGTGGTTAATAAAGGATAAATTGAATGTTGTTTTAATGAACGAGGCAGCTAAAGAGTTATTTAATTACAACGATTTTTCGTGCTTTAGTAAATCGAATACACAAACTTTTACCAATAATTGTAAAATTACCGAGGCCGTTTTTGAAGAGAAGGAAGGAGGCTTAGTTTTTACTATTAAAGCCGATCGCTTTTTAAGAAACATGGTGCGTGCAATTATGGGTACGCTTGTTAGAATAGGTAAGGGAGAGATTGATATTGAGGACTTTAAGAAAATTATAGAAAGTAAAAATCGAAGCAATGCCGGACAATCTGTTGCAGCTTGTGGTTTATATTTGGTGAAGATTGAATATCCTTATATTGAATGATAGAATTAATGAATGAGAGAATGTTAATTGGCGATTGCCTTTAAAATTCACTCATTCAATCCTTTTCTCATTCAAAATTAAAAAAATAAAATGGGTACACTCGTTAGAATAGGTAAGGGAGAAATTGATATTGAGGATTTTAAGAAAATTATAGAAAGTAAAAATCGAAGCAATGCCGGACAATCTGTTGCAGCTTGTGGTTTATATTTGGTGAAGGTTGAATATTCTTATATTGAATGATAGAATTAATGAATGAGAGAATGTTGATTGGCGATTGCCTTTAAAATTCACTCATTCAATCCTTTTCTCATTCAAAATTAAAAAAATAAAATGGCAATAACTGGCGATGTATATAACACAGGATTATTAAAACGTATTTTTCAATACGTAAAGCCTTATCGTGCCGTTTTCGTGTGGTCGGTAATTTTAACTATTTTGCTTGCGGCTATTTCTCCGGTTCGTCCATTTTTAATTAAATACACACTCGATCATTATATATTAACAGGTAAATATTCAGGTTTGGTTAACATGACAATCCTGATGATTTTTATGTTGATTTTACAAACGTTAATCCAATACAATCATACGCTTCTAACCAATACTTTAGGTCAGTCGGTTATTCGGGATTTACGTATAAATGTATTCAATCACATTACTAAACTCAAACTCAAATTTTTTGATAAAACACCAATAGGTCAGCTAATTACAAGAACTGTTTCCGATTTAGAAACCATTGCGGATATTTTTTCTGAAGGCTTAATTTCCATGATTGGCGATACCCTGCAAGTAGTTGTAATTATTGGCGTAATGCTTTATACCGATTGGGAGTTGAGCATTGTGGTGCTTTTGCCCATTCCCTTATTAATTATGGCGACAAGAAAGTTTCAAAAATCTATAAAAGTTGCTTTCCAGGAAATTAGAACTGAAGTAGCCAATTTGAATACTTTTTTACAAGAACACATTACAGGTGTTTCAATTGTGCAGTATTTTGCCAGAGAGAAGCAAGAATATAGAAAGTTTAATGCCATTAATAAGCGTTATCGCGATGCTAATATTCGTTCTAACTGGTATTATTCTATCTTTTTCCCTGTGGTTGAGTTAATTTCAGCCATGTCATTGGGACTCTTGGTTTGGTATGGAGCAAAAAGTATTCTGGCTAAACCGTTGGATGTAACTCCTGGCACCATTACACAATTTATTATGTATTTAGGGATGGTTTTTACGCCAATTCGCCAACTGGCAGATAAATTTAACACCCTTCAAATGGGAATGGTTGGAGCCGAGCGTGTTTTCAAAGTATTGGATACCGATGAAAGTACACCAAATTTAGGTACGCAAAAGCCTGCACATCTTAATGGAAACATCAAATTTAAAAACGTTTGGTTTGCATATAATGATGAAAATTATGTGCTTAAAGATTTATCTTTTGAAGTTAAAGCCGGTCAAACTGTAGCTTTAGTGGGGGCAACCGGAGCCGGAAAATCTTCAACCATTAATATTTTAAATCGTTTCTATGAAGTTAAAAAAGGCGATATAACCGTTGATGGAATTCACATTGAAGATTTTGAGCTAGATTACCTTCGTAGTAATATTGCAACGGTTTTGCAAGATGTTTTTCTTTTTTCGGATACCATACTAAATAACATCACCTTAAATAATCCCCAAATTACTATTGAAGAGGTGGTTAATGCGGCAAAAAAAGTTGGTGCTCACGATTTTATTGAGCGTTTGCCGGGCGGTTATCAATACAACGTAATGGAAAGGGGAGCCACGCTTTCTGCAGGTCAGGCACAGCTAATCTCATTCATAAGAGCGTTGGTTCATAATCCAGCAATTTTAGTATTAGATGAAGCAACGTCCTCGGTTGATACCGAAACAGAATTACTAATTCAAAAAGCTATAGATAATTTAATGGATGGGCGAACCTCAATTGTTATTGCACACCGTTTATCTACCATCCAAAAAGCCGATCAAATTATTGTGCTTGATAAAGGTGAAATAAAAGAAAAAGGTACGCATCAAGAATTGCTAAAACTAAATGGTTATTATAAAAAGCTTTACGATTTACAATTCTCATCAGAAGGAATTGCAAAAGCTTAACAATAAAACTTTAGAACTTTAATAAGCTCTAAAGTTTATCCAAATGGTAAATAATCTATTTTTCATCTAAAGGAATTTGGCATATATAGCCCACGCCCTGTACAAAATTGCAAGATCCGCATTGGTCTTCACAAGACATTTCTGAGTTTGCCCAAGGTAGGCATTGTTCATTACAACGAGGTTTGCCTGGGCCTACACCGCCGAGTACATTTTTCATTTCTAACCTGGATAGTTTACGTGTTGAGGAGTTCATATTTAGTAGTTTAAGTTTATTTGAATATAAATAAAATTTAATTCAAATTTTATAACCTTTTACTTACATTTCATGTTGCTAACTTTAATTCATAAAAACTTGCTAACGGAATTTTTGTATCTAAAATTTATAATAAAATGAAATCAATAAGATTATTAGCCGTGCTATTTGTAATGGCGTTAACATTCAGTGTTTCGGCACAACAACAAAAATATGTTATGGTTATTCATGGTGGCGCAGGCACAATCTTAAAAAAGAATATGACACCCGAAAAGGAAGCCGCTTATATTGCTGCTTTAACGGAAGCGCTAAAAGCGGGTTATGCTAAAATACAATCTGGCAAAACAAGTTTAGATGCCGTTGAAGCAACGATTCACGTAATGGAAAATTCTCCCTTATTTAATGCCGGTAAAGGTGCAGTTTTTACACACGATGGACGAAATGAATTGGATGCGGCCATTATGAATGGCAAAACTTTAGAAGCTGGTGCAGTAGCAGGAGTTACCACAATTAAAAATCCAATTTCGGCAGCACGTGCAGTAATGGAAAAATCAGAACATGTGATAATGGTTGGCGCCGGAGCAGATCAGTTTGCAAAAGATGCAGGTCTTGATATTGTTGATCCCAAATATTTTTGGACTAAGGAAAGATGGGATGGTTTGCAAAAAGCAATTAAGGAAGATTCTACAAAAGCAGTACTGGATCATGGCAATAAGAAATCTGAACTTTTAGGAATTAAAAACCACGACAATAAATTCGGGACAGTTGGCTGTGTGGCGTTAGATAAGGCCGGTAATTTGGCCGCAGGAACTTCTACTGGTGGTATGACAAATAAAAAATATGGTAGAGTAGGCGATTCGCCAATTATTGGCGCCGGCACCTATTGTAATAATGAAACAGCAGGTATTTCTTGCACAGGTTGGGGTGAATATTACATTAGGAATGTGGTAGCGAAAACCATTTCTGATTTAATGGAATACAAAAACTTATCGGTTGCCGAAGCTTCAAAAATTGTATTAGATAAAGTTGGTAAAATGGGCGGTGATGGAGGCCTGATTGCTTTAGATAGAAAAGGAAATGTTGCAATGCCTTTTAATACTGAGGGTATGTACAGAGGAACAATAACCGCCGATGGAAAAATTGAAGTGCTCATTTATAAATAGAAATTTTTATACTAGGTGAAAAAATAATTATATATTTCATCCCCAAACTACGTAAATGACATTTATAAAATTCGCAAAGCAAGTATTCTCCAATTTAACATTTCAGGTTATTGTAGCTATTATCCTAGGGATATTTGTTGGTGCTTACTTTCCTGGTTTTGCGCCAACAGCTAAATTAATCAGTCAGGGTTTTATCAATATGATTAGCATGCTAATTGCGCCGATCATATTTTTTACCATCGTTTTGGGGATTGCCCACATGGGTGATATGAAAAAGGTTGGTAGAGTGGGCGGAAAGGCATTATTGTACTTCGAGATTGTAAGTACTGTAGCGATTGCCATTGGTTTATTAGTGGCTAATATTTTAAAACCTGGCGTTGGCATTGAAACAACCAAAGGCGATGCAACTAAAATTGCAGGCTATGCCGAACAGGCAAAAGATATGAATTGGGCAGAGTTTTTTCTACATATAATCCCACATAATGTTATTGCATCCTTCGCTGAAGGTAATATCTTACAGATTTTGTTCTTCGCCATTCTTTTTGGCTATGGATTAAATAAACTTGGCGGAGAAGGAACACCAGTTTTAAACGCATTCGATAAAATTTCGAAAGTACTCTTCAAAATCATGAAGGTGATTATGAGATTAGCCCCAATTGGTGCTTTCGGTGGTATGGCTTTTAGTATTGGCACACACGGTATTCAAAGTATTTACGGAATGGCAAAACTAATGGGGTCGGTTTATTTAACCTGTATTCTATTTATTTTTGTGATTTTAAATGGCATTTGTAGATATTATAAATTCAGTTTATGGCAATATCTGAAGTACATCAGGCAAGAAATACTAATTGTTTTAGGCACCTCCTCGTCAGAATCTGCGCTGCCAAGTATGATGCAGAAAATGGAAGCCATCGGTTGTGATAAATCTGTTGTAGGTTTAGTTATTCCAACAGGTTATTCATTTAACCTCGATGGAACTGCAATTTATCTAGCAATGGCCGTAATTTTTCTTTGTCAGGTTTTTCATATCGATCTATCCATCGGTCAGCAATTAACTATTTTAGCTATATTAATGGTTACTTCAAAAGGAGCCGCAGGTGTTACCGGGAGCGGCTTTATTGTGTTGGTTTCTACACTTACCGCACTTAAAATTATGCCTATCGAACACATTTCAATTTTAATAGGAGTGGATCGTTTTATGAGCGAAGCTAGAGCCATAACAAATGTAATAGGAAATGGAGTAGCAACCATCGTAATTGCGAAAAGTGAAAATCAATTTGACGAAGAAAAATATCAATTGGCAATAAGACCAGCCGTTTTAAATGAGTAGTTTTTAACTAGCGGGTTTTACATCGAGTTGGTAGAGTCTAAATGGCATAAAATCACATTAAATACATAGGTTTAGCCACTTGCTTATACTCCCAACTCTTTTGCCTACCTTTGCATTAGAAATAAGCACACAGCTTATTTAATTAATCGATACCATATTGGCTCAGCAAAAAGAAAATAGCCGCTCAGAAAAAAGCGAGCTACACCCACGTAACAAACACCGTTCACGCTACAATTTCAAACAACTTATAGGAACATCTAAAGAACTTAAACGTTTCGTTTTTAAAAATGATCACGATGAAGATTCTATAGATTTTGCTGATCAAAGCGCTGTAAAAGCACTTAATAAAGCGTTATTAAAACATTTTTATGATATTCCACAATGGGATATTCCTAAAGATTATTTGTGTCCGCCAATACCAGGCCGTGCAGATTATATTCATTACGTAGCTGATCTTTTAGGCTCAAGTAATAAAGGTAAAATTCCAAAGGGAAACAATATTAAAGTATTAGATATTGGAATGGGCGCTAATTGTATTTATCCAATAATTGGACATCAAGAATATGGTTGGAATTTTGTAGGCTCAGATATTGATCCACTTTCTATTGAATCTTCAAAACGGATTATTGATGCAAATAAATCTTTACAGGGCGCAATAGAACCACGTTTGCAATCTTCAAGAATGGGTATTTTTAGAGGAATTGTTGGCGCAAAAGAACAATTTGACGTAACTATTTGTAATCCACCATTCCATGCATCATTAAAAGAAGCTGAACAAGGAACCCGCCAAAAATGGAGAAATCTTAAAGGTGAAGCAGAAGTAAAACATGTTTTAAATTTTGGTGGAAATAAAGCCGAATTATGGTGCCCAGGTGGAGAAAGAGCTTTTATCGAGCAAATGATTATTCAAAGTGCTCAAATTCCAAATCAGTGTTTATGGTTTACTTCCCTGGTTTCTAAAAGTGCAAACCTGAAAAGTATTTATAGCGCCTTAATTAAAGCAAAAGCTTTTGAAGTAACCACAGTTCAAATGTCGCAAGGACAAAAAATTAGTCGCTTTGTAGCATGGACGTTTCATAACGAAGCAGCACAAGCAGAGTGGGCTAAGAAATGGAAAACTGAAACTTCAAAAACAGAAGCAAAAACAATTTAAAATTCCCTTAATAAAATATTACTTAAGCCCAGTTAGCGATTAAAGTTAACAGGGCTTTTTTATTTTATATCGTAGATAAGTCTTTCGCTTAAAGCATAAAAACTTTATTTCCAAGCAAGGCAGAAGTCGCCTTAGTGTAATTACTTACAATTACTTATAATTTGCTTTAAATAATATGCTTTTGGGTTTGACTTTCCAGTCAATAATATTAGCTTTGCACAAAAAAAATTGATACATGAGCGTTTTAGTAAATAAAGATTCTAAGGTTATCGTTCAGGGTTTTACCGGAAACGAAGGAACTTACCACGCCGAGCAGATGCTGGCTTATGGTACAAACGTAGTTGGTGGTGTAACGCCTGGCAAAGGTGGGCAATCGCATTTAGATAAGCCTGTTTTTAATACTGTTAAAGATGCCGTTGATAAGACGGGTGCAAATGTATCTATCATTTTTGTGCCACCGGCTTTTGCTGCTGATGCAATTATGGAAGCTGCCGAAGGTGGTATTAAAGTTATTGTTTGTATTACTGAAGGTATCCCTACAAAGGATATGATTCAGGTTAAAGAATATATTGCAGATCGTGATGTAACCCTTATTGGCCCTAACTGCCCAGGTATTATCACTGCTGATGAGGCTAAAATTGGTATTATGCCAGGGTTTATCTTCAAAAAAGGTAATGTAGGTGTTGTTTCTAAATCAGGAACTTTAACTTACGAAGCAGTAGATCAGGTTGTTAAAGCTGGTTTAGGTATTACAACTGCTATCGGTATTGGTGGTGATCCAATTATTGGTACGCCAACAGTAGAAGCTGTTAAATTATTAATGAACGATCCAGAAACTCACGGTATCATCATGATTGGTGAAATTGGTGGTGGTATGGAAGCAGAAGCTGCCCGTTGGATTAAAGAACATGGTACTAAGCCTGTTGTAGGCTTTATCGCTGGCCAAACTGCGCCTCCAGGACGTAGAATGGGCCACGCTGGTGCAATTGTTGGTGGAGCTGATGATACTGCTGCTGCGAAAATGAAAATCATGCGTGAGTGTGGTATTCGCGTAGTAGAAAGTCCGGCTGAAATTGGAGCTGCAATGGCAGAAGAATTAGCAAAGTAAGATTTTAAAATTTACATAATGAAAGCGTTTCGATTAATTTCGGAACGCTTTTTTTGTTTTTAAATGTTACCACGGAAACACTAAAGCCACGGAAAATAAAGGGGAAGAATGTTATAATTAATTATTTAGAGTGTTCTGAATGTAACGTGGGTTTGATTTTAAATTTTGGAAAGCCAGTTCTTGAAATAAGAAGGGTTGTATGGTAAGAAAATGATTCCGTGTAATTCTGTGCATCGGTGGCAAATAATAAAGTTTCTAAAATGAATTATTTACTTCAATCTATAAAAATCCTTGATCAAATTTAATTTTATCACCAATTTGTAAACTGTATTGCAAATATTGATAACAACAAACCAAAATCTATAGCTTAGCGTATATGTGTTTATAAGCAACTTAAACACACATACAAAATGAAAACGATGTTAAATAAACTAATTTTAGTTTCGGCTGTTATTATAACAATGGGATTTAGTGCATGTGCACAAAAACAAGATAAGCAGGCAAAACAAACTAAAGAAACAGAACAAATAATACCAAAGAAAAAGATGAATTGGAATCCGCTAACACCTGAAGAAGAAAGAGTAATTGTTAATAAAGGTACCGAATACCCAGGTACAGGTAAATATGAACACACTACTGATAAAGGAACTTATGTTTGTAAAAGATGTAACGCACCACTTTATCGTTCAGAAAGTAAGTTTGATGCACATTGCGGATGGCCTGCATTTGATGATGAAATTAAAGGCGCAGTTAAACGTATTCCTGATGCAGACGGATCACGTACAGAAATTGTTTGCGCCAATTGTGGTGCTCACTTAGGACACGTATTTTTAGGGGAAGGATTTACAAATAAAGATACCCGCCATTGCGTAAATTCAATCTCTATGAATTTTGTGCCAGATAAAAAATAAAGAGTAGGATTAGTTGGGTTAGGATAAGGTGTAAGACATAAGTTTTACACCTTTTTTTGTACTCCATAAAAATAGCAAGTTCTAATGGAAGGATTATAATATATTGCGTTTAAGCTGCTTTAAACGTATATTTTTAGGGTAAAAGTTTGATTATAAACTAAATGCTTATATTTGCATGCTCTTTAGAAAAGATTTAGCCTATGAGATACCTTCTGTTATTAAGTAGTTTGTTTTTGTTTTTACATAGCAACGCACAAAATTCTGATTCGAATAATGAACCAGATAGCATCAAAAAAACAGGATATGCAACCTATTACCACAGAAAATTCGAAGGTCGCCGCACCTCAAGCGGAGCACGCTACCGCGGTAAAAAATTAACCGCCGCTCACAGAACACTTCCCTTCGGTACCAAAATTACAGTAACCAACCCAGCTAATGGAAAATCAGTAACGGTTAAAGTAAATGATCGTGGTCCATTTGTTAAAAAATATGCTATAGATTTATCAGAAAGCGCCGCAAAAGAAATCGGTATTTACCGTAAAGGTAGCGCTAAGGTACAATTAAGCTATAGTGTTGAATAGCACTCTTTTTAGCTCTAATTTAAAGGCTAAATTTAAGTTATTAACACTCATTTTGGTTTCCTAAACCCTTAAAAAGAAATGATTAGCTTTTTTTTCCATTGAAAATGATATTTAGCTGATCGTTTTCTCCACCCAAATCGAACAAGTGTTAACAACTTTGACTAACAAAAAAGGGCTCACTTCTATATATTTGTTCAACAAAGTTCTTTAAGTTCTTGCCTTTGAAAACAAATATAAAAGCTTAATTTTTAGTGATTTAAAAAGCGGATCTCCTGATTTAAAAATTAAATTCCTCAACTAAAAACAAAGTTGTTCATCAAAAGCCAGGCTTAACACTTTCACAAAACAGAGTTTTGATATAAGACCAAACAATCATCATATAAAATTGATGGCTGAGGTGCTTCGTCTGCTCTAAATAAAACGATTAAAAGATTAAAAACTATCAGCGTATGGAACAGGATGAATTACTATTAAGAGAAAACAAAGACCGATTTGTGCTTTTACCAATTAAGTATCCGGCAATTTGGGAAATGTATAAAAAAACCGAAGCAAGTTTCTGGACGGCCGAGGAAATCGATCTTTCTGATGACCAAAAACATTGGGATAACTTAAATGATGGCGAAAGACATTTTATTTCGCACATTTTAGCTTTCTTTTCTGCCAGTGATGGTATAGTAAATGAAAACCTGGCTGTAAACTTTATGAGCGAGGTTCAACTACCTGAAGCGCGTTGCTTCTATGGTTTCCAAATTATGATGGAAAATATCCATGCAGAAACCTACGCCTTATTAATTGATACCTATATTAAAGATCCTGAAGAAAAAGATCGCTTATTCCATGCTATTGATACAGTTCCGGCTGTAAAAAGAAAAGCGGAATGGGCACTTCGCTGGATTGAAAATGGAAATTTTGCCGAACGTTTAGTTGCCTTCGCAGCTGTAGAAGGTATTTTCTTTAGCGGTAGTTTCTGTTCAATTTTCTGGTTGAAAAAACGTGGCTTAATGCCAGGATTAACTTTTAGCAATGAGTTAATTTCCAGAGATGAAGGTTCACACTGTGAGTTTGCATGTTTATTATACAGCATGTTGAGCAATAAACTATCAGAAGAACAAGTGCATGCAATTATTAGCGATGCCGTTGAAATTGAAAAAGAATTTATTACCGATGCACTTCCAGTTGCTCTAATTGGTATGAATGCAAAATTAATGAGCCAATATATTGAATTTGTAGCCGATAGATGGTTACAGGAATTGGGCTACACAAAAATTTACAATGCTACAAATCCATTCGATTTCATGGAAATGATTTCGTTACAAGGAAAAACAAACTTCTTCGAGAAACGTGTTGGTGATTATCAAAAAAGTGGTGTATTAACCTCTGCTGATAATAATAAACAAGCATTTTCTTTAGATGAGGACTTTTAAAGGAATTTAGAATTAATGAATGATGAAATGAGTGAATGCTCTTTTATCAATCAATCAAAAATTAAATAAATATATAATGGATGGAGCAGGGCGATGGGTGTATTAACATTATCTCATTCAAAACTTACTCATTCAATCATTAATAAAATTTAAATCTCAAAATATATGTTCGTACTAAAAAGAGATGGCCGCAAAGAGGCGGTACAATTTGACAAAATCACTGCCAGGATTCAAAAGCTGTGCTACAGTTTAAATTCAGACCTTGTAGATCCTATTGATGTAGCCAAAAAGGTTATTGAAGGTTTATATGACGGTGTAACAACTTCTGAATTAGATAACCTTGCCGCAGAAACTGCTGCATCGTTAACTACAAAACACCCTGACTATGCCTTGTTGGCATCGCGTATAGCAGTTTCTAACTTGCATAAAAATACGACGAAGTCATTCTCGGGAACGATGAAAATGTTGTACGAATATTTCGACCCGAAAGCACAAAAAGCTGCCCCGCTTATTGCTGATGACGTTTATGAGATTATTGAAAAAAATAAAGATATTTTAGATAGTTCTATTATTTATGACCGTGATTTCGGATTCGATTATTTCGGTTTTAAAACTTTAGAAAAATCTTACCTTTTAAAAGTAAACGGACAAATTGTTGAGCGTCCTCAGCATTTGTTCATGCGTGTTTCTGTAGGTATCCACAAAGAAGATATTGAAAGTGCAATTAAAACGTATAATTTAATGAGTGAGCGTTGGTTTACACACGCTACGCCAACCTTATTTAATGCTGCTACACCAAAACCTCAAATGTCATCATGTTTCTTGTTAACTATGCAAGATGATAGCATCGAAGGGATTTATGATACATTAAAACAAACTGCTAAAATTTCTCAAAGTGCTGGCGGTATTGGCTTAAGCATCCACAATATCCGTGCAACAGGCTCTTACATTGGCGGTACAAATGGTACAAGTAATGGTATCATCCCAATGTTACGTGTTTTTAATGATACAGCACGCTATGTAGATCAGGGTGGAGGTAAGCGTAAAGGTGCTTTTGCAATTTATTTAGAACCTTGGCATGCTGATGTTTTTGAGTTTTTAGATTTACGTAAAAACCACGGTAAAGAAGAAATGCGTGCCCGTGATTTATTTTATGCCCTTTGGATAAATGATTTGTTTATGCAACGCGTTAAAGATAACGGCGATTGGACATTATTTTGCCCACATGAAGCCCCAGGCTTAGCCGATTGTTTTGGAGCAGAATTTGAAGAACTATATACTAAATACGAAGCAGAAGGTCGTGGTCGTAAAACGATTAAAGCACAAGAACTTTGGTTTGCAATTTTAGATTCGCAAATTGAAACGGGTACACCTTATATGTTGTTTAAAGATGCAGCGAACAGCAAATCTAATCAGCAAAACTTAGGTACTATTAAGAGTTCTAACTTGTGTACCGAAATTATTGAGTACACCTCTAAAGATGAAGTTGCTGTATGTAACTTAGCATCATTAGCTTTACCTCGCTTTGTAATTGGCGGTCAATTCGATCATCAAAAATTATACGATGTAACTTATCAAGCTACATTAAACCTAAATAAAATCATCGATCATAACTATTACCCTGTTCAGGAAGCTGAAAACTCTAACATGCGTCACAGACCAGTTGGATTAGGAGTACAAGGTTTGGCTGATGCATTTATTTTAATGCGTTTGCCTTTCGAAAGCGATGAGGCTAAGCGTTTAAATAAAGATATTTTCGAAACAATCTATTTTGCATCAATGACTGCTTCGCATGATTTAGCTGTAAAAAACGGTCCTTATCAAACATTTAAAGGTTCTCCTTTATCAAAAGGTAAATTCCAGTTTGATCTTTGGAATGTAACTCCAGATAGCGGTCGTTGGGATTGGAATGCATTACGTAAAAAAGTAGTAAAAGATGGTGTATACAACTCTTTATTAGTTGCGCCAATGCCAACTGCATCTACTTCACAAATTTTAGGTAATAACGAATGTTTTGAACCATATACTTCAAATATTTATACCCGTCGTGTATTAAGCGGAGAATTTGTAGTAGTAAACAAACATTTATTAAAAGATTTAGTAGCATTAGGTTTATGGAACAACGATATGAAAAACAAAATCATATTGGCAAACGGTTCTATCCAAGCTATAGCTGAAATTCCTGACTATATTAAAGAATTATACAAAACAGTTTGGGAAATTAAAATGCGTAACATCATTGATATGGCTGCAGATCGTGGCGCTTATATCTGCCAGTCGCAATCTTTAAATCTATTTGTAAACGCACCGAATACATCAAAATTAACTTCAATGCACTTCTACGCATGGGAAAAAGGTTTAAAAACCGGTATGTATTACTTACGTACACAAGCTGCATCGCAAGCGGTTAAATTTACGGTAGAAAACCAAGGCGGTAAAGCAATTGAAGCAGTTATCCCAGCAGAAATGTCGCAAGATCAAGTTGCAGAAGAAATCATTGACGGCCCAGTTTGTTCAATGGAAGAGGGTTGCATTAGCTGCTCTGGATAGAAACGAGGAAAGAAAGCGGAAAGTTTAAAGTCTGCTTGTCGATTACATATTCAAAATTAAGTAAGGTTTTGGGCAAATGCTCAAAACCTTATTTTTTGTTTATATTTTTGCACCATGTCTTCACATATCCATAGCGCCAAACACGAAATCATTCCTTGCGAAAGATGCAATACTGCTATTGAATGTAAGGCAAATTCTTACACCAAATGCCAATGCAGCGTAGTGCAATTAAGTATTAACGAAGTACAGTACATAAGTGAATTATATGATGGTTGCCTTTGTGCTAAATGCTTAAAAGAACTTCAGGATGAATATCAGGAAGGTTTAAAAGTATAAAATTTATAAACGATCCAATTCTTGCTGTAATTCTTTAGCTAACACGAGATAGGTTTCCGCATTTTCGTCGTGATATTCTTCCGTATATTCTTTTAAAGCAGAAATATATTCTTCTATAAATTCTTTATTCGTTTTATCAGCCTCATACTTAATGCGAGCAGTATTAATCGGTTCTTGTTTTTCGTAACGTCGAAGAATTAAACCTTCTTCCGATTCATCGTATAAAATTACAATATTCTTTTCGTAGCCGGGAATATACTTAACAGGAAAGGCCTTATCCGTTGATGGGATACGAATTGAATTTTCAATTGGATAGATAGTCGCCGAAGTTGTCGAAAAATAAGTATTTACATATTTGCCATCCTGTTTTTTTACAATGGCTTCGTAATCATGAATATTTTGTTCATTTAAAGTAGAGCTTGTTTCTATATTAGAAGTAATGATCGCCGTACTTTTTACACCAAATTTGTTCAAAAACCAGGCATTTAAAAACTGACTTGCAAAACCATTGGCAATAGAAAGCGGAAAGATTAAGATAAGGACCCATGCCTTTCTGCTCAATCTGAAGATTAAACTTATAATTAAAATAATTATAAGAACGGTATAAAAACCATGGTGGCTAATAAAATAAAGTATTTTGGATAGAAAGATCATTTTAATTAAGATTATTAAATAAGATCAAAGCCTCTTCAAGTTAAATGAAGGTAGTAAATAGTATTCGAAATTGGTTGATTAATCCTTTAAATATTTGTTTTTTAGGTGTTTCCATCTACAATTACATTTCTAAGCACCCGGATAAACTAGAGCGTATAAGTGGATTTTAATAATAATAATGAACCTACTTTCAAAAGAAAATGTGCCTTTAAATCATTTAAACACAGGTGTTTTTTCGACTTAATTTTTTAGAAAAAAAATGTGTTAAAAAGAGTAACATTCTTGTAACGGAACCATCTATATCATGCTTGATAAATGAATTATCATGCATCAAAAACTAAAAATAATATAGATTATGGAATCTCTCGTTTCTAATTACTGGTGGGTTTTAGTGGCACTGTTATGTGTAGTTTTATACAAATATATTTTACGCTTCTTATTTGGGATGGTTATTGTTCCTGAAGATAAGATTGGATTAATTACCAAGAAGTTTGTACTCTTTGGCTCAGATCGTGAGCTACCTGATGGACGAATTATTGCTGTAAAGGGCGAAGCAGGTTTTCAAGGTAAAACATTAGCCCCAGGTTTATACTTTGGTATGTGGTTTTGGCAATATAGTGTAACCATGGAACAATTTACAATTATCCCCGAAGGGAAAATTGGATTAATTATGGCAAAAGATGGTGCCGAAATTCCAACAGGAAATATTTTAGGGCAAAGGGTAGAATCTGATAACTTTCAGGATGCAGTGAAGTTCCTGGAAAACGGAGGTCAGCGTGGTCGGCAAACTTCTTATATAACTTCGGGTTCTTACCGTATAAACACCATGTTATTTCAAATTTCGGTTACAGATATGATCCGAATACAAGAAAGTATGGTCGGAATTGTAACTACGCTTGATGGTTTGCCAATTGAAGCAAATCAAATTGCTGGTAAACTCATTGATGGACATAATAATTTCCAAAACTTCGATAATTTTATTAAAAACGGTGGTAATCGTGGTTTGCAACCTCAGGTTATTTTGGCGGGTTCTTACAATTTAAATCCATGGGCAATTCAAATGGAAGAAATCCCGATGACGGAAATTGCAATTGGTTATGTAGGTGTGGTTATTTCTTACATAGGTAATGAGGGAAATGATTTAACTGGAGTTGACTTTAAGCATGGAAATATTGTAGCAAAAGGCTCTAAAGGTGTATGGCTGGAGCCCCTTGGACCAGGTAAATACCCAATTAATAAATACATTATGAAGGTAGAGTTGGTGCCAACAACAAATTTGGTTTTAAATTGGGCATCTGCCAGAAGTGAGGCACACAATCTAGATAAAAATTTATCAACAATTACGGTACGTTCAAAAGATGGTTTCCCTTTTAATTTGGATGTTGCTCAAATTATTCACGTTCCAACAACTGAGGCACCAAAGGTAATTGCACGTTTTGGTAACATGGTTAACCTGGTTTCGCAAGTTTTAGAGCCAACTATTGGTAACTATTTCCGTAATTCGGCTCAGGATAGCGACGTTATTGCTTTCTTAAGTACCCGTAAAGAACGTCAGGAATCCGCGAAAGAACACATTCGTAAAGTATTAGATGAATATAATGTGAATGCAGTTGATACGCTCATTGGAGATATTGTACCACCAGAATCATTAATGAAAACCTTAACCGATAGAAAAATTGCGGAAGAGCAAAAGGTGACTTATAATACACAGAAACAAGCGCAGGAAACCCGCCAAGGTATGGAAAAGGAAACTGCAATTGCTGATATGCAAAAGGATATTGTAAAGGCACAACAAAGTGTTGAAATTGCCGAACGTACAGCAAGTGCAACGGTTAAAAAATCAGAAGGTGATGCAGCGGGGGTTAAACTGGCAGTTGGTGCAGAAGCTGAGGCTACCAAGATGAGAGCGCATGCAGAGGCTGAAGCAACTAAAGCAAGGGCACAAGCAGACTCTGAAGCCATAAAGCTAAGAGCATCTGCAGAAGCAGAACAAATTTCACTTACAGGTAGCGCAGAGGCAGGAAAAATTTTAGCAGTAGGTAAATCAACAGCAGAAGCCTATGAGTTAGCCGTAAAAGCACTGGGTGGTGAAAACTTTACCCGTTATAAAATTACTGAAGAACTATCCAAAGGTAATGTTAAGCTTATCCCTGATGTATTAATTGGTGGAAATGGAAATAATGGCGGTTCAGCGATGGATGGCTTATTAGGATTAAAACTAATGGAATTAATGGATCCTGAGAAACGAAAAGAAGTGGTTGCAGTGGCAGAAATTGTTGAATCGAAGCCAAAACCTAAGAGAGATAACATTAATCCTTAATTTAATTTGAAGTTTAAAGTCCCAATGAAAATTTGGGCTTTTTAATTTTTATTCATTTCGATTACAAAAACAATTACATAATAATGCCGTTCTACTTTTAAACAAAATAGTAACTTTGCAACCTAATTTTGAATGAATAAATTTTGAATGATTGAATGATGTGCAATCACTCATTTTATCATTCTCTCATCCTATAATTTAAAAAAATGAGTAAAGTAAAAGTTGGCTTAGTGCAGATGAGCTGTACTAAAGATAAACAGGAAAATTTAGATAAAGCAATTGTTAAAGTTAGAGAAGCTGCCGCAAAGGGCGCACAAATTGTGTGTTTGCAAGAGCTTTTTACTTCTCTATACTTTTGCGATGTAGAAGATTATGATAATTTTGACTTAGCCGAAGCTATTCCAGGTCCTTCAACCGATGCTTTATCAGTTGTGGCAGCAGAGTTGGGCGTTGTTATTATTGCTTCTTTATTTGAAAAACGTGCTCAAGGTTTGTATCATAATACAACCGCAGTTTTAGATGCGGATGGAAAATATTTGGGCAAATACCGCAAAATGCACATTCCTGATGATCCTGCTTTTTATGAGAAATTTTACTTCACCCCGGGCGATTTAGGATACAAAGTTTTTGAAACTAAGTTTGCTAAAATCGGTATTTTAATATGTTGGGATCAGTGGTATCCTGAAGCATCAAGAATTACTGCTTTAATGGGGGCTGATATTATGTTTTATCCAACAGCCATTGGTTGGGCAACCGATCAGGATGAGGAAACAAACCAAGATCAGTACAATGCATGGCAAACCATTCAACGTTCTCATGCCGTAGCAAATGGCGTTCCGGTTGTAAGTGTTAACCGTGTTGGTTTTGAACAGGATGGAGCTATGAAATTTTGGGGCGGAAGTTTTGCAACAAACGCTCAAGGTAAACTACTCTATCTGGCTTCACACGATCAGGAAGAAACAACAGTTGTTGAATTAGACTTGAATCAAAGCGATTTTATGCGTAAACACTGGCCGTTTTTAAGAGATAGAAGGATAGATTCTTACCAGCCAATAACTAAAAGATATATAGACGAAGATTAAGCAGAGAGGTTAAAGACCAAAGCTTAAAGCGAAAACTATTCATGAGTGTCATCCTGAGCCTCCCGAGAAATCGGGACGAATGGTCGAAAGACTAAACATTTGGACAAGCTCAATGTGATACCTTTAAATTACAAGATTAACAAATGTCACAATTTCCTCCAAGAAAAGAGTTTAATATTAATCAATTCGATTATTCACCGAAAAAACAAGGATATTCTTTCCCTGCTGAATGGGCTAAACATGAAGCAACCTGGTTAAGCTGGCCGCATAAAGAGGCAAGTTGGCCTGGAAAAATCGAAACCATTTATAAGCCTTATTGCGAATTTATAAAAGCAGTTGCTGAAGGTGAAAAGGTTCGCATTAATGTGAAAGATGAAGAAATGAAAGCATTTGCTTTAGCCGAACTGGATAAAGTTGGTGCAGATTTGAATCAGATTGAATTTTATTTTAATGAAACGAATGATGCCTGGTGCAGAGATCATGGGCCAGCTTTCATATTAAATGGAAATAAAAAAGCGATAGTTGATTGGGGCTATAACGCGTGGGGTGGAAAATACCCTCCGTTTGATTTGGATGATGTTGTACCTACAAAAATTGCCATGTACTTCGATTTACCCTTGTTTTTACCCGACATTGTAATGGAAGGTGGATCTGTTGAATTTAATGGAGCAGGAACAGTTTTAACAACAACAGCTTGTTTGCTAAATGAAAACCGTAATCCACATTTAACAAAAGAACAGATTGAAGAATACTTAACAGAATACTATGGTGTTGAACAAGTTTTATGGCTTGGCGATGGTATTGTAGGCGATGATACAGATGGACACATTGATGATATTACCCGTTTTGTAAACGAGGATACCGTTCTAACTGTAATAGAAAGCAATCCCCTGGATGAAAATCATATTCTTTTAGAAGAGAATTATGAAAGTTTAAAAAATATGAAGCTAAAGGATGGCAGGCCATTAAAAATTGTGAAATTACCAATGCCTTCTCCTGTTATTCATGAAGATACTCGCTTACCAGCTTCATATGCCAATTTTTACATCGCTAATGCAGCAGTTATTGTTCCAATATTTAACGATGTAAACGATCAAATTGCTTTAGATATTATTCAAGGCTGTTTTCCGGATAGAAAAGTAATTGGTATTAATTCTGTGGATATTATTTGGGGATTAGGTAGTTTCCATTGCTTAAGTCAACAAGAACCAGCGGTATAGTTTATGCAGACTGTCATCCTGAGCCTGTCGAAGGAAGATAGATTTAATAGTTTGTTCTAAGAGAAGTTCAAGCCAGTAAATTTTTGTAAATTAGGATATGCCAGCGATTCACAACTACTTCGTTTATTTGCTTGAATGCGCTGATAAAAGCTATTATACAGGTATAACCAATGATCTAAGTGCAAGATTTGATGAACACAACGGAGGAAAAAATATAAAGGCATATACTTTTAGTCGTAGGCCATTAATATTAAGATATTATAAACGTTTTGAACGGATAGAGGATGCAATAGATTTTGAAAAGCAGGTAAAGGGTTGGAATAGAAAAAAGAAAGAAGCATTATTTAAAGAAGATTGGGATGAGATTGTCAGATTATCAAATCTAAAAATGGAAAAATAGATATATTTGGTCTTCGACAAGCTCAGACTGACAAACAAATAAAATAACGAATGAAATTATTAGAAGGAAAAACAGCATTAATTACAGGTGCTTCAAAAGGAATAGGTCGTAAAATAGCAGAAAAATTTGCAGAACAAGGTGCAAATGTTGCTTTTACTTACTTATCATCAGTAGAAAAAGGACAAGCTTTGGAAGAAGAACTTAAAAGCTTTGGAACACAAGTTAAAGGTTATCGTTCTGATGCTTCTAAATTTGACGAAGCCGAGCAATTAATTAATGATATTGTTGCTGATTTTGGTGCTTTAGATATTGTTGTAAATAATGCAGGAATTACTAAAGATGGTTTATTAATGCGTATGAGCGAAGAAAACTGGGATGATGTGATTAATGTAAATCTTAAATCGGTTTTCAATGTAACTAAATCAGCATCAAAAGTAATGATGAAAGCCCGAAAAGGTGTTTTTATTAATATGAGCTCAGTTGTAGGAATTACAGGTAACGCTGGCCAGGCAAATTATGCAGCATCAAAAGCTGGTATTGTAGGCTTTACTAAATCAGTAGCTAAAGAGTTAGGTTCAAGAAATATACGTGCCAATGTTGTTGCTCCAGGATTTATCCGTACTGAAATGACAGAAGTTTTAGATCCTAAGGTTGTTGAAGGATGGGAGAAAGATATTCCACTTAAGCGTGCAGGTGAAACTGAAGATATTGCAAATGTTTGTGTCTTTTTAGCTTCAGATATGAGCGCTTACGTTACTGGGCAAACATTATCCGTTTGTGGTGGGATGCTGTAATAGAGGTTGAGGGTTAGAAGGTTTGAGGTTGAAGGTTTCATTTTCAGAACTATAAAATATTGAGAGGCGTAAGATAGGTTAACCCTAAATCTTACGCCTTTTTAGTATCAACCTGATTTCCTTGAGATTTGCAAATTAATATTTATTCATATTGACCAATTTAGTTCCACTAGCTGAGTCGATCGTCATGCTGAACTTGTTTCAGCATCTTTCCAGCCAAAATAGACCCTGAAATAAATTCAGGGTGACGGTTCTAGCTCAAAAATGCTTACAGAAGATCTTTAAAAAGCATATTATAAAGACTCAGGTTATCATCTATTATTGTTTCACGCCTACTCTGTAATGTTGCCCTTTACTCGCTATTTCAAAAGCTTCGTCCAAATCATTAAGTTCAAAATCAGTTCCTACAAGGCTCGCAAAAGGATATTTTAAATGATTTTTTTCTATAAAATCCACAGCTACAGCCAAATCGGAAGGGGTGTAATTGTGTAAGCCCTTAATTGTTAATACGTTTCTAATAATCATTTCTGCATTTACCGCAGTTTTTGGCTGACTGTAAACCGCACCGATCCAAACGGCAGTACCGCCAATATTTAACAATTCGAGCCCCTTTTCCATAACGGCAGGTAAACCTGTGGTATCAATCACAATATCTATTTTGTCTTCAATTTCAAGTTGAGCCTGAAGTTCAGCTACAGTTAAGTCAGCATCTAAAAATTGCTTAACTCCAAATTCCTTTGCAAAAAGTATCCTTTTGGGGTTAACATCCATCCCAAGTACCTTTTTTGCACCAGCTTCATTAGCTAGGGCACAGGCAGAAAGCCCTAACATTCCTAAACCTGTAATCAATACATTTTTATTACTGATATTGCCCGCAACCCTTAAAGCCCCAGCCATTGTAGCGTGCGTGCAATTTAGTGGTGCCAATACCTTTAAATCGATGTTTTCTGGCAACTTAAAAATGGCAGTTCCCTCTTTCAGCAGGCAATGTGTAGCAAAACCACCGTTTAGCGAATCGTTAACTCCAAATTGATGATGGCCGTATTTATAAAGATTTGGTGATTTTTGTGGAATACCGTTTCGTGCTAGTTCGTTGTTTGGGTCAAAAGCATAAATACACCAAGTTACTAAATCACCAATTTTTAAGGTTGTACCACGTTCATCTTTAGGTGGTTGATCTCCAAAAGTTACAATTCTACCAATAATTTCGTGGCCAAGTATACAAGGCGATGGGGTAGATCTTCGCCCATTGTAGGTGTGTAAATCGCTTGCACAAATGGTTGTATATAATATATTTACTAAAATCTCGCCAGTTGATGGCGGGCTTAGTACAACACTCTCTTTTGCAAAAGCTTTACCGGTTTCGCTAAATACCATAGCTAAAGCTTGATTGTCATTTTTCATAATAGGAATTAAGGTTCAAACAAATCTATGGTATTTAGTATTACTATTTTAAGTTTAGTATAGTTAAACAAATAAGTTAATAATTAAGTAATATTGCCTTAATATTAATGGTCCATTTTTGAACCATCAACTACTTGCTCTTATCTTGATTACATTTTGGAAGCGATAAATTTTAGTTGTATCTACCAAATGCTAAGGCGTTTAAAAGACGGTGAAAATAGAAATTATTAATATCATAAATAAATGAAAAGTATTGCTAAGGCAGATAAAATATCTACCATTTGGATTATGATTGCAGTGTTTCTGTCTTATACCGGAATGTACGCTATCAGAAAATCATTTCTTGCTGGCCAGTATGCAGGTATTTATATTGGTTTCGGGCTTGATGCAAAAACTACGTTCGTAATTAGTCAGGTATTTGGTTACATGGTTTCGAAATTTATGGGGATCAAAATCATTTCAGAGATGCCAAAAAATAAGCGTATAACATGGCTACTTGGGCTTATAATTTTTGGACTTGCTATGTTAGGTTTATTTGCCATTTTGCCTGATAAATTAAAGATAATTGCCCTATTTTTTAATGGTTTGCCATTAGGAATTGTATTTGGTTTAGTTTTCTCTTTTATTGAGGGAAGAAGAAATACCGAATTATTGGCAGCAGCATTAAGTGCCACATTTATTTTTTCAACAGGTTTGGTAAAAACCGTTGGTTTAATTTTGATGCAAAATTTTGGCGTAACGGAGTTTAACATGCCTTTTTTAACTGGTATTGTGTTTTTACCAATTTTTATCGCATCGCTTTTAATGCTGAAACATGCTAAAATACCTGATGAAAAAGATGTCGCAGAACGAACCGTTCGGGTTCCAATGTATGGTAAAGACCGCATTGCTTTTTTAAAAGCGAATGGTTTAGGTTATTTTGGTTTAGTAGCGATTTATGTGTTGCTAACAATTATCCGTGATTTTAGGGATAACTTTATTGTTGATTTCTGGGCTGAACAAGGATTTTCCAAAGCGCCGCAATTAATAACTTTAACAGAGATTCCTATCGCTTTAATTGTTCTTGTTATTGCTGCTGCAGGCGTTCTCATCCGTAAAAATAAATTGGCCTTCAATTTTGGTATTTGGCTTTCTGTAGCTAGTGCAATGCTAATTTTACTTTCAACGCTTCTATATCAGCAAAGTACCATCAGCCCGGTTTTATGGATTATTACCAGTGGTATTGGTATTTATTTGCCTTACATTTTGTTCCATTGTTTATTATTTGAAAGGTTAATTGCATTGTTAAGTTATAAGGGGAATGTGGGCTTTTTGTTTTATCTAGCGGATGCCTTGGGCTATTTAGGTAGTGTTGGCGTACTAATTTTAAAAGAAATAATTGGCTTTAAGCAAACTTGGTCAAGCTTCTTTATATCATTAAACCATATTGCGGCAATGATAATGTTGGCCTTACTTATTTTGGTTCAGCTTTATTTTAATAAAAAAATACCGAAGAAAAAATTAAACGAATTAACTGTGGCCATTTAGGGCTTGAAAATATATTATTTAACTAATTTCCAATATAATAGCAAATGACAACAATTAAACTGGCGGTTTTTGACATGGCGGGTACTACCGTAAACGAAAACAATATTGTGTATAAAACCGTTCAAAGTGTAATAAAGGATGCGGGTTACGATTTAAGCTTAGATCAAGTACTTGAACATGGTGCAGGTAAAGAAAAATATAAAGCCATTACTGATATTTTAACAGCTTGCACAGATGCTAAAAACATAGAGAAAGTTGCCGATAAAGCATTTGAAAAATTTAAGCCAACATTGGCAGCAATTTATGACGATGCTAATATTGAAGGGTTCGATGGTGTTGAAGATTTTTTCGAACAGTTAAAAGCAAATGGAATACATGTTGTACTTAATACTGGTTATGATCTTCCAACGGCGCAAAAACTCCTTAAAAAGTTAAACTGGGAAGTGGGTAAACAAATCGATGGATTAATCACATCTGATGATGTAGTAAATGGAAGACCACATCCAGATATGATACAAAAGGCCATGGAAATGTTCGGAATTACCGATCCTGCATTGGTTTTAAAAGCAGGAGATTCAGAAATTGACATTATTGAAGGTAAAAATGCAAATTGTGGCTTAACCATTGGAGTGCTAAGCGGTGCGCAAACTAAAGAGCAATTAGAAATAGCTAAACCAGATCATATTTTAGAAAATTTAGTTGATTTGGCTCAGTTACTACAACTTAAATAACTTGAGTTTGGGATTTATATTATTGGCATTGAGGCTAGTTAATAAAAAGGCTGCTTTTTTGTCTAGCCAAACGGAGGTAAATACATAAATCATATTGATGACTGCAAAAAGCATATTAAATAACAATTTTTTAAGGTCTGTTATTAACATGTTTATTATAGGTGTTGTATAAACCTTCCCAAAAGCTTTTTTGCTGCGGATAAGCTTTAATATAGCGATCGAGGTTAGCTTTTGTCATTTTAAAAGGCATAATGGTCACGGGGATATCCTGCTGGCCATTATTTCTCGCTTCAACCGCAAGTACATAAACCTCCTTAATTTTTTCGTCGGTTAAGGGAATACAGCCCACAGTTACGCAATTTCCATGAATGTAAATATCTCCACCAGGCTTGCGGTCTTTTCCCGTTCTTGCTAAATCAGTTGCATTGGGATAATCGACGCCAAGAGAAAGATAAAAATTACTCATTGGGTTAAATACATTAACTTTATAAAACCCCTCGGGTGTTTGCCCATCGCCTTCAATAACTTTAGGACCTAATGTGCCAGAATGGGCACAAAAATCATAAGTTCTAAACAATTTATATTTCTTTTCGTTGCTGTTTTTTAACCAAATTTCCACCTTACCTTCTGCTTTATAGGCATTTATTGCCATGGAGAAATGATTCCCAAAGCCATCGTGCTTCAGAAATTTATTTAAATCTTCCCATTTTTCTTTATAAGCTGTTCTAACGCGTTCAAATTTAAGTTGTTGGGTTTTAAAATCATCCTGAGCTTTGGCGCCAACAGTAAATGCTAAAAGAAACATAAAATAAATTAATTTCATAGATTTTGGTTTGATTAAAGTTAGCTAATTTAAGAATTTTAGACTAAGGATTATATTCATTTCAACTCAAAAAATGTCAGATAATACGATTAAAGCTTTATAAATGAAATTGTAGTACTCCGAGAAAATTCTTTGTGCGCTTTGTGGCTAATAAACTTGAAAGTTTCTCTAAAATTATCATCTTTATAAATTATGAATGGCTTTTTTTCCGGTAATCTTATTTTATTTTTTCTGGGTTGTGTAGCGTTAGGCCTGTTATACGCATGGTTGCTTTATCGTGGCAATAAAAATCTCGATAAAAAACTTCAATACATTCTAGCAACTTTAAGAGTAATTGTGGTTTCTGCGATTGCGTGGTTACTTTTTGCACCCTTAATTAAAACATTAAATTATACGTTAGATAAACCAATTATTATTATCGGACAAGATAATTCCTTATCTGTAGGGCAGATAAAAGCTGCAGGCTTTGATCAGAAGCTATATGAACAAAATTTAAAAAAATTGCAGAATAAGCTTGCCGATAAATATGAAGTTAAAACCTATAACTTTTCTGATTCCGTTGCCGAGGGTTTTGACTTTAAAAACCAAGGGAAATTAACAGATGTTTCAGCATTTTTTCAGAAAGTTAAAGATGAATATACCAATAGAAATGTTGGTGCAATTATACTCGCTACCGATGGAATATTTAATCGTGGAGGAAATCCACTTTATACCATCAGTCAAATTAATGCCCCTATTTATACCATTGCTTTAGGCGATAGTATTCCAAAAAGAGATGTATTAATTGCGAATGTTAATTACAATAATATCGTTTATTTAGATGACGATTTTAACATTGAAGTGCAAGTACAAGCTTATCAGAGCAATGGCGAAAGTACTAATTTAACTGTTACTCAAAATGGGAGCAAAGTTATCCAACAAAATTTAAGCATCAATGCTAATAACTTCGTAAAAACAATTTCATTAAAATTACATGCAGGCAAAATTGGAATACAAAAGTATACCGTGCAGCTTGGTGCTTTACAAAATGAAATTACAACTAAAAACAACAGCCAATCTTTTTATATTGAGGTTATTGACGGGCGCCAAAAGGTACTTCTTGCTGCTGCTGCCCCACATCCTGATTTAAGTGTTTTAAAAGAAGCAATATCTCTTAATAAACATTACGAGGCTAAATTAGTTCTCGCTGATGATTTGAATGCTATAGACCCTGCCAATTTCGATCTGGTTGTTTTATATCAGTTGCCCGATGCTCAAAATTTATATAAAAGCTTTTTACAAAAACTTACAGCGTCAAACAAACCTATTTGGTACATTTTGGGTGCTCAAAGCAATATAAATGTATTTAATCAAATTCAAAATCAAGTTAATTTATCTTCTTCAAATGGTTCGTTACAAGAGGTTTATCCTGATATTGCCAATGGATTTACTGTTTTTAACTTATCAGAAGAAGATAAGAAGCTATTTTTAACTTTCGATCCTTTATTAATGCCATTTGGTAGGTTATCGGTTAATGCCAATGCAACACCAGTATTTAATCAACGCATTGGCAAAGTTAGCACGCAATCTCCATTACTATTTTTTACTGCAGAGAATGGATTAAAAGCTGGTTATTTAGTAGGAGAGGGTTTATGGCGATGGAAATTATCGGAAGCAGAAAACGAGGCTCCAAAATCTGTTTTAAATGATTTAATTTCCAATGCCATTCAATATCTTTCCGTGAAGGATGATAAACGCAGATTTAAAGTTTTTACTTCAAAGTCAGCTTATGATGAAAATGAAAGTATCCAATTTAATGGAACCCTTTATAACGAAAGCTATCAACCAATAAATGAGCCTGAAGTGAATTTACAGCTTAAAAATGAAGCTGGTAAAGTTTTTAGCTATACTTTTTCTAAAACGGAAAGCGGTTATCGGCTTGATGCAGGATCCATGCCAGCGGGAAATTATACTTATAATGCCAATACTACTTTGGGTGGTAAAAAGTTTACCGCAAACGGAAGTTTTTATATCAATGCATTAATTGCTGAGTATCAACAAACCACAGCTAACCACCAGTTGCTTAATACAATTGCTACGCAAAGTAATGGTAAATTATTTATGCCTGCCAATTTATTGAATATAGCGGATGAGATTTTAAAGAACGAAAATATAAAAACAGTAAGTTATGAGGATCGCCGTTACGACGAATTAATTAATATGAAATGGTTATTCGGATTAATATTAATTTTGCTCGGTACAGAGTGGTTTTTACGGAAAAGAAATGGAGAATTATAATCTTCTAACCAAATGGATATTAGTACAACAGAAACAATTGAGGTTTTAGGAACCATATCTTTTGCCATATCGGGTACTTTTGCGGCTATGCAAAAACGGCTTGATCCTTTTGGCGTGCTTATTATTGCATTTGTAACCTCTATTGGTGGCGGTACCGTTCGAGATTTGCTTTTAGGTGATACACCTGTAGCCTGGATGCGAGATGTAAGAATCTGTTTATTAATTTTGTTTACCTCAATTGCCACCATATTTTTTAAAACTCACATCAAGAAATTTAAAGTGACTCTTTTCCTTTTTGATAGTTTAGGTTTAGGTCTTTTTACCATGTTAGGCTTGCAAAAGGGAATTGCTTTTGGCCTTAGTCCAGGTATTTGTGTGGCTTTAGGAACTATTACAGGTTGTTTTGGTGGTATTATCAGAGATACTCTACTAAATACTATTCCTCTAATTTTTAGAAAAGAAATATATGCAACTGCCTGTATTTTAGGTGGAATCCTTTATTTTATATTGATTCAGTTTTCGCTTAGTGTAGTTGTTGCAAAGCTAATTGTGATTGCCTTTATATTTGTAATCAGAATATTGGTTGTGAGGTATAAACTTACACTTCCTAAATTTGTTTATTGAGTAAAAAAGCTTAAATCAAGTACTTAGAGAACGAATAAGAGATTTATTTCTTCTCTTCGTGGATAATTACATAAACATCTTCATTATCTTTTTTCATGAAGTATTTTTCACGAGCAAACTTTTCTGCAGTATTTAGATTGGTATTTAACTCATTTAAATCTTTTTTAACCTGAGCGGTTTCCTTCTCGAAATATTCTTTTTCTTCTTGAAGCTTATTCGCCTGGCTACGATACTCATATTGAGAAAGCATATCATTCTTATCGAAAAATAGCATCCACACGATAAAGGCAATGGTTGCCAGGAAATACTTATTGCGGAAAAGGTCTATTAATCGTTTCATAATCTGAAATATGAGTCTGGATATATGCAAATGGCATGCAAAACCCTTCCGCAAATATAGTATTAAAATAAAAACATCCGAAGATTTAAAATCTCCGGATGTTTTACAAATAAGTTTTTCAACTTATTAACACTATTTTTTAGCGTATTTGAAGTTTTTTCCGATGAAACGAGCATTTTCACCTAATTCTTCTTCAATACGTAGTAATTGATTATATTTTGCAATCCTATCAGAACGTGATGCAGAACCAGTTTTAATTTGACCACAGTTTAAAGCAACAGCTAAATCAGCGATGGTAACATCTTCTGTTTCGCCAGAACGGTGACTCATTACCGAAGTATAACCGTTAGTTTGAGCCAAAGTTACTGCGTTAATCGTTTCAGTTAATGAACCGATTTGGTTTACCTTAACTAAAATTGAGTTAGCTGTATCTTCGTCAATACCACGCTGTAAACGAGTTACATTGGTTACAAATAAATCATCACCAACTAATTGAACGCGATCGCCAATTTTTTCAGTTAATAATTTCCATCCAGCCCAGTCATTTTCGTCCATACCATCTTCAATAGAAATAATTGGATATTTAGCTGATAAATCTGCTAAGTATTGAGCCTGCTCTTCGCTTGAACGAATGGCACCTTTATCGCCTTCAAATTTAGTATAATCGTATTTACCATCTTTGTAAAACTCAGATGAAGCACAATCTAAAGCTAAACAAATTTGAGAACCTGGTTTATAACCTGCTTTTTCAATGGCTTTTAATACAGTTTCAATTGCATCTTCAGTACCTTCAAAAGTAGGGGCAAAACCACCTTCATCGCCTACAGCAGTAGATAAGCCTCTATCGTGAAGAATATTTTTTAAGTTATGGAAAACTTCTGTACCCCAACGTAATGCTTCAGAGAAAGATGGAGCACCAACTGGCATAATCATAAATTCCTGGAAAGCAATAGGCGCATCAGAGTGAGAACCACCGTTAATGATGTTCATCATCGGAATTGGTAATGTATTTGCATTAACACCACCAATATAACGATATAAAGGTTGTCCAATTTCATCAGCAGCAGCTTTAGCAACCGCTAAAGAAACACCTAAAATAGCATTAGCACCTAAGTTACCTTTGTTTTCAGTACCATCAAGATCTAACATAATTTTGTCAATCGCGTTTTGCTCAAAAACATCAACACCTCTTAATGCCGAAGCAATTTTAGTATTTACATTTTCTACCGCTTTTAAAACGCCTTTACCTAAATATGTAGATTTATCTCCATCACGTAATTCAACAGCTTCGTATTGACCAGTAGATGCTCCACTTGGTACAGCAGCGCGACCGAAGGCTCCTGCTTCTGTTAATACTTCTACTTCTACTGTTGGATTGCCTCTCGAATCGAGAATTTGTCTGGCATGGACACTAATTATTATGCTCATTTTATTTGATTTTTGTTGATTTTTTATTCTGCTTAGTGTAAAAAGTACAATTACTAAGCTTAACATCAAAGTTAATATATTTTTTAAATAAATAAAGAGTTAAACGGCTTAATATTACATTAGTAATTCGGGTTTAATTTGCAGTTAATCTTAAGTTAATATTTATGCATCTCCCTCTGTACTACCTTAGCTTTAAATTTATAACAGCCTACTTTTTGGTTTATAGAAGTCCTTTTTTATAAGTTACGCTGTGCAGCTGTTCAATGGAAAATAAATTTTATAATTTTATTTTAGTTAATGTTATCTTGTATTTCATTTAGATCCGTTAAGGTGAATAAAAAGGTAGGCATTAGCGCAGCATCGATTTTAATTATTGTTTTGGCAATAGGCAGAATGTTTATTTCTGATCAAAAGGAAAAAATAGAAGCGGAGAATAATAAATTAATGGCTGGCATTAGAAAAGCTTACTTAATTAAAAAACAACGGTCCGATTTCTCAATAGACAGTCTTTTAAAGCTTCAGGGGAAAATATACCTTTATACCAATGATCGTGAAGCTCAATTAGCTTGGGCTCCTAACCTGGAAAACTACAGTTATACTTCAACTAAGGCGATGATTTCTGATGCGATAATGGCAGAAAAATTTGTGAATAAAAAAGATTCTCTTGGGTTTTTATTGCTTTTAAAAACAGGAAGTAATGCTATTTATCCAGTTAATAAAGGCATAATGTTAAACCAAGCAAATAAAAAAATATGGTTTGTTGGTTTAGATTATAAAAATAAAACACCCGATACGGCAAAAACCTCATTAAGTAAACAGCCTTTCTTCACCAATTGGGGGATAGGTTTTAACGATGTTGAGCAGGTAAATACAAAAATGCTGAGCAACGGATATACATTAGGAAGTGCTTTTTTGGCTAAGAATAGCAAAAGTTTCTTTTTTTACATGGTGGGTTATGATCAAGATAATCACCAAATTGGGATAGATTCACTAGGATTTGTAAAAGCAACAAAAGTCTTTTCCAACCTGCTGGAACGAGAAGGAGTTAAAACCAATAACTTTGTTATAAAAGCGTTTAATCACAGGTGATGAGTTTATAAATGGATTAAATCATCAGTATTATCAATTACAATGTTATTGGGTTCTTATCATTAAACGCTCTATATAATGACCTCGACTAAATGTTAAAATATAGATTTAGTCGTTTATAAATTCTAATTTTGTATTCCCTATTGAGTACAAACCCATTGCACAACATTACTACGTTTTATTTTTTTTAGTTTACAATTTACATGGTTTTAAAAGGTCTTTTGAAAAATGGTATTCGCAATTTTCTTTGCGTATTATTATTGTTGTCGGTTTTGCAAGTATCTGCACAACATAAAGTCAACCCGAAAGCCAAAGTTGAAACTAAAGATATAGACGAAAGTGAGGTGCCCGTTTTAGTCAATAAAATTGAAACTTATAATTTCATAATAGATCGGAATAAATTTTTGTTGCAACGCGGTTATGATGTAAGTAAAATTGAAAAGGCGCTACCTGATATAGAAAAGAAAGTAAAAGGATTTAAGGCGAGGTTTGAAAAGAGCGGTCAGCAAATGAATTTGCGCAGCCTAAATAGTGCGGTTATTTTATTGAGCGAAGTTTCTGATAACTTAGCCGATTATAAAACAATTCTTTCTGGCTATACCGCCGAACTTGCAAAAAGCAAAGCTGATTTAAAGAAAATTATCAATGATGCAGGCTTAAAAGTTGCCGTAGAAGATTCTACTTTAAGAACCCAACTAACGGATGTAATTAACGAAGGCAGAAACGCAAACCTGTTGGAAAATAAAACCCTAACCAAGATAAATCTCTTAAGTAGCCGGATTTCTGTAAATCTGTTGCAAACAAAAAACCTTTCTTCTGATATGCTTTATCTATCCATCTCGAAGAAAATTAATATGTGGTCGCAAGAAGAATCTCCTTTATTTAAAGCGAAAAGCAGCGAGTACGAGAGCTCATTTCTTGAAGTAATATTTAAAGCTTTAGACCGATCCTGGAAAATAATTCTAATTTATCTCTCGGCTAAAATCGGCATAATTGTACTTAGCTTGTTCATTTTTATTGTTGTAACCGGTTGGATGGTTTCTAACATGCGCAGGATAAAGAAAATGGAAGATGCTGAAAGCATTTTGGTACAGGTTAAATTCCTAAAGAGAAGTGTTATTATAGCTTCTTTAATGGGCTTTTTTACTTATATCCCTTTTCTATTTGCAAACCCAACGATGTCACTGCTCCATACTTTTGAAGTTTTCAGACTGGCTGCTTTATGTTTTCTTCTTCCACCGTTTTTAACAAAAGAAGCAAGAATATTATGGTTTAGCTTAAGTGGTTTGTGGGTTTTTTATGCGTTGGATGATGTTCTTTTAGATTCGGCTTTTGGCGAACGTTGGTGTTTATTTATAGCTGGGGTTATGCTCCTGGTGTTATGTATTCAAATTTTAAGGAAACGGACGCTGCTTTTTGTGCAATTAGAACCATCGCCCGCTACAAAGGCTTTGATTATTTTTACGATAGTTCAAGTTGTACTATCTATCTTTTTTAATTTAACAGGGCGTGTTTCCTTAGCCAAGATTTTTGGCGTAAGTGCCATTCAATGTTTAATGTTGGGTATTACCCTAAAAGTATTTTGTACGATGGTTTTAGAAGCTATTTACCTGCAAACCGAAGCTTATCAATCCAGTCGTTTTTCCGATTTCATCAACTTTAAAGAGTTACAACACCGTTTTCAAACCTATTTATGGGTTATTGCTTCTTTGGTATTCTTTATTTCCTTTGTTAGAAACATCACTCTATACGATTTATTAACCAACTCTGCTTCGCAGTTTTTTTACGAAACCAGAAGCATCGGAAGTTATAAATTCACTTTTGCCAGCATTGCCATATTCATCTGTATTATCTGGTTATCTTCTATCATATCGAGTTTTATTAGCTTTTTCTTTGGTCATGAAAAAGCTGTGGCTGGTGGCAAAAGAAATAGCTTAAATTCTATGATGTTGCTTATTCGTCTCGCCATTTGGACTGTGGGATTTTTAATTGCCGTTGCAGCGGCAGGCATCCCTATCGACAGGCTTTCTATTATGTTGGGTGCTTTAGGTGTTGGTATAGGTTTTGGCTTGCAAAATATTGTAAACAATTTGGTGTCTGGTGTTATTCTGGCTTTTGAGCGTCCAATCCAAATTGGCGATCAGATAGAAATTGGAACAAAGGCTGGAGTTGTGAAAGAAATTGGAGTTCGATCTAGCAAAATTCATAGTGCCGAAGGTTCGGATATTATTGTACCCAATGGAGATTTACTTTCGCAGCACTTAATCAACTGGACAATGCAGGATCGTAGTAAACGGGTAGAATTTACTGTTGGTGTACCGTACGATACGAATTTAGAAGCGGCCAGAAAATTAATTTCAGATAAACTGGCGCTTAATGAAAGAGTATTACCGATGCCTAAACCTGTTATTATTTTACAAGATTTTGGGGAATATGCAATCGGAATTAGGGTTTTATTGTGGGTTGCAGATTTAAGCGTAGCTGGCGAAGTTAGAACAGAAGCTATGATTGATGTTAAATCTGTTTTATCTGAAGCAGGAATTCAACTGCAAGTAAGACCACTGAGCTAACTATTTCAATTCATCTAAAACCCTAAATAATTTTTTATTAATGCCGCTTCCGCTATAATTATTAATGTTAATTACGATTACATATTTATTTCCAGCGGCATCGGTATGGTATCCTGCAAAGGCAGAAACATCGTTTATAGTTCCACTCTTGATCTTCATGCCATTATATTCCGGTAGGGCTTTATAGTAATCAGGATACCAGCTTTCTTTCTGAATTTGGAATAAAATATTTGCCATTGCCGCGGTTGTAACTCTATCGCCTGGTGATAAACCACTGCCATCAATAATATTTAATGCGCTTTTATCAATGCCTTTGTTGCTCCAGAAATTAATTTCTGTTTCAGCTCCTTTAGCAGTTGTAGCGGGTTTGCCAGCTTTTAAAGCAATGGTTTTTAAAAGCGTTTCTCCATATAAATTGATGCTTTTCTTCAAAAACCAAAAAGTTATTTCGCTTAAAGTAGGGGAGTTAATGGTACTTATTTTTTGAGCAATAGCAGGAACAGCCTGATTATTTAAGGCGAGTAATCTTGCAGTTGTAGCTTGCTGACTGATGCTAATACCCAAACGTTTTAAAGTGTCTTGTAAGCGATAAGCGCAATCAAAAGCAGGGTCTGGCAAGGCGATCGAAATTCCAGATTTACCAATGCCCATGCCCCAGCTGCCACGCAGGTAAGCAACATTGCTATAAGGAGGGAAAAAAGCATATGCATTATCACCAGAACCTGAACTGCCGGTTTTTAGTTCATTTACAATTTTTACATAAGGTGTTTCGGGTACTGTTTTTATAATGCTGACGGCATCACCAGTACTATTTCCTGGTTTTAGGTGTATATCGAACTGATTTTCTCTCCATGCCAAACCAGAAGTTCCTGCGCCGTAGTAATTTCCAATATCCTGCCAAACCCAACCTTCGGGCGTAGTTTGTGTACCGAAAATACTGTCATCACCAATTACAGAGCCTTCAATTTTTTTTATTCCAGCAGCTTTAATAGCTGTAACCCATTGATTTAAAACTGCATTTTCTTTATTCTGATAACGCGAAGAACCAAGCGTAGGATCGCCACTACCGCCTATAATTAAATTACCTTTTAAGGTGCCATCTGCTGTAATATTTCCTGAATAAGCTAAAGTAGTTTGAAACTGAAAATCCTTTCCTAAAATGCTAAAAGCAGTTGCAGCAGTAATGGTTTTTAGTGTTGAAGCTGTGGCTAAGCCAATTTCTTCGTTTTTTGCAAAAAGTATTTTACCCGTATTTGCATCTAATACGCAAAGCGAAGTGATTGCATGTTTAGTTTGTTCATCAGCGAGCAAGCGATTAAAAGCACTTTCTAATTTTTGAATCCTATTTTGTGAAAAAACTGCGGTATTGAGCAATAAAAATAGAAGTACTATAACTTTTTTTGGTATCATATTTTAAAATCTAAGGATAAATTATTCATCCTCCTTTTTTGGCGTACGGTCGTAAATTTGAAATTGATCATAGGCATAATGAAGCTCTATAATCGTATTTCCTTTTTTCAAACTCGTAACAACTTTATCGTTTTTATCATTCACCGTAATTAGCAAAATCGGTTCGGAATTTCCTGGTAAAGATTGCAGTTTTTTAAAAGCCGACAAAATTTCTTCGTCTTTAAAATACCATTGCACCCAATATTCTTTTTCTTTAGTGCCCCAAGTAAAATCTATTTCTTTAGGGATATTTTTGAAAGTGGGTATATTTCGGGGCTTTTCTTTATCTAATTCCCACCTTACCTGATTAAATGGATCAATTGTTAGCGCTTTCAAGGAATCAGGCAGTAGAAATTTTACCGAGTGAGGATATTCTTCCATTACCAGTGCTGTTTGAGTTGCAATATTTACTTTTTCCGTATTATTTCCATAATTACTGTTAAAAATTTCCCAGGTTTTATTTACAGGTTTGGCCTGATGCTTTCCAATTTCGATGTATTTATCCAAATCACTTAACCAAGTTGTTATCTTCCCACCAGGCAATACTTCAGCAAAAAAATACAATTGAATTTTATCTGGATTGGCCCTCGCATATTCTATGTTGTAGGATTTTGTGGTGTTTCGGAGTTGCCTTGCAAGATCATTAATAAGTTTATAAGGCAATAAAAATTTACCACCATAAAATTTACGTTCAGTATAAGAATACCAACAAATATCCAAGCTATCGGGATAAAAGGCTTTTTCGAGTCCTTTTTCAGTATAATTTATATCTTCCCGACCGGTATTTAATATTTTAGTTTTATTAATCTCATAGTTCCAGTTATTTGCGTAAAAAAAAGTACAATTAGCCACCTGTATTGTGTTCCCTGGCTTAGTATAAACACCGCTAGACCATTCAAACCTATCACCGGCCCTATAATTCTTCATTTTAACAATATTGGCGATGATAATAATGCCTAAAATAGCTGCTAAAACTACATTGATAATATTTTCTCTTTCTTTAAACATAGGATAAATATTAATGTAAGTAGGCGCCAGCCATGCCAGCTAGGTAAACAAGTCCTATCATGGATAACACAAAAATCAAGCTCCAGATAATTAATACAATTTTGAAAACTTTGCGGTAAACCGTGTTCTTATTGCTAAAGAAAAAAATAAATATCAATAGTACTTCTATCGCAATCGGAATGGCAAAATACGGAGTTGTTTCTGATGGATGTTCCCCCTGATTGTAGAAGATTAAAATGCCAATGGCAATTCCAAAAAGCAGGAGTAAAGTTACAGGAACTTTCATAGGCTAGGATTTTCTATCAAAACTATAAAACCATTTTTTTAGCATTTGATAATTTAAAGTAGTAAATATGGAAATGCCAGCGAAAATGGTAATCCATATATAAATAATTTTAACGCCTGAGACATCATTTGCTAAAACCTTAAATAGAATAGTTGGGACTATGGCAACTAAAAAACAAATTCCTAATGATAACATTATGGGGTTTAAAAATTTACTTACTAAAATTGCAAGACCAATTTTTCTCAATATGATGGCAATAAGGATCATGGCCATTATTCCGAAAATTATTCCAGCGAAACCATAAATTAACACCAGATCTGGGTTTTTATTAATTTGATTTTCGTAACCAAAAAACTGCTCAAAGTTGAATGCCATTGTATTCTTTTTGTTCTGGTGTAACAATAAATAATGGTTTTGCCTGATATGCTAATGCTTTAGCTAAAATAATATTTGGAAATTCTTGAATACCTATATTGTAAAGATTTACGCTATCATTAAAAAATTCTCTTCTATCGGCAATTTTATCTTCCAATTGAGATACCCTTTTTTGCAACTCCAGAAAATTACTATTCGATAATAAAGCGGGATAATTTTCTGAAACGGCAAAAAGTGATTTCATAGCTTTAGAGAATTCCACAGAGTTTTCTATTTTTTCGTCTATTGATTTCGCATTTAAAAAATCCGTTCTCAATTTCGTTAAATTAGTAAGTAAGGTTGTTTCATGCTCCATAAATTTACTTGCTACTTTAACCAATTCTGGAATTTCTCCTGCTCGTTGCATCAAAATTACATCGATGTTCATAAACGCTTTTTCAACATTATTTTTAAGCATTACCAACTTATTGTAAATGCCAATGAAATAGCTAAAGAAGATTATAATGAGTAAAACTCCAACGATTAGTGCAATATTTTGTGCGCTCATTTTATTTAATTTAGAATAATGTAAATGATAATTAAAGTTATAAAAAACAAAGTAGTTAAAAATGAAGTCAGTAATGGGCTAAATTTATTTCGTAAAGCCACCTCCCGTGGAATAGCAGCCCCAAAAACTTTATGATAGTCATCCTTTTTAATAATAGTTTCTCCATTGTTTGAATCTGCATAGCCAATTAGGAAGATATAATCATCGTTTTTTAAATAAGTTTCTGAGTAGCGCTTGCTACCACTCTCGTACTGTCGATCAATTTTGCTGATGTAATATTCAAGCCCTTCACCATCCACATTTACAGTTCCAGTTTCATCTTTTATTTTAAAAGGATTTGTTTTACATTCCGAAAAAATCGTTCTCCAGCTGCTTTTCCCATCTTTATCTCTAGTTTCTTGTTCAATGCGCAGCGAATAACCGATACATGATTCCTGAAAATGCGGTGAGATTAAAGGCTCTATTACAACCAAATCTCCAATTACTTCCACAACTCCCATAGCCACAGCATTCATTTTTGATGTTGGCAAAATAGCCTGAAGTTTATAGAAATTTGTTTTTCGAGATGGAAAGAATATGGCATCTAAAACAACTAAAACAGGAATAATAATCAGCAATAGAGATAATTTCTCAATGCTGGCTAACCATAATCCCAAAGCTATAATTGCAAAAGCAGCCATACCGCCTAAAAATCTTCTTAATCGACTCTTTTTGGGGATATTATATTTAGTGTTAAACTTTTCTTGCTCTATTTTATCCTTTTTACCTTCCGTTATTCCGGCATAAATCATCCCGATAAAAGCAGAAATAAATACAGTGGCGAATAATATAACTATTGCAAGGAAAGCATAACCAGGTTGTTTAATAAAAAGTAAACAAACAAATAATGGGTTAGTTAAAAAGAAAATCCATTTTGGGCGTAGATTAAGATCATAAAGACCCGAAAATATTAAAGTGTGAAAAAGAGCAATGCCACAGCTAAAAGCCATTAAAAAAACCAACATTGGGTAATCTACCTGCTGCTTATTAAAGAAATCAAAAAACTCGTTCATCAGTTAAAGTATTAAAGTTAAGAACGAAAAATAAGGTCAACCTCTGGTGAAAACATTTTTCTTATTGCGGCTCTTTGCTGGTCGGATATTGGATTGTTTGAAAGTTTAATGGTAAATAAATTCTTCATCCTGCTGATCTCAAAAGGCAATTCTGTTAATTGATTATTGCTTAAATCTAAAGATTTTAAGTTTTTAAAATCCAAAATTTCGTAAGGAAAACTGCTTATATTTTTATTAGATAAGTTTAAAATATATACATCCTCTGGTTTTAACTTTGCTTCTTCAAGGGTTTTAAATTCAACCAATTGCGCTTGCATTTTTTTCTGATTTCCTATAAAAAGACCTATAGTTGCTAAAATGAGAACTGCGAGGAAAAATATACATAAAAAAACTGCCCACATTGGAGCGTCGTCTTTTTCATGCGTAAACATTCTTAAGTAAACGAAATAGGCCATTCCTCCAACTAAAATTAGAAATAAGCCACCAAAAATGATGTATAGAATGTAGCGTCCAACTTTCCATAATATTTTATAGTTTTTGCTTTTTGCCACGTAAATAATAGCTGCAATAAGTATAATCCAAAAAATAGCAACAATAATCTGAATTTTTAAATTGCCAGTTTCGAAAAATTGAAAGCTAATCATCACTGGAAATAGGATCATAAACCCTATTATTAAACTTACAAAGCCAATAGAGATGCATCCAGGGTTTTCTGTTTTGTCTTTTTTTAACCATCTGTAGGCCAAAAAAATGGAAATAATTATAGTTCCAAAAAACAGGTATCCAGCTGGTGTTATTGAGTAGAGGAGCGGAGTAAAACTCATTATTTAATTAAGATTTTTCTATTTCAAAATATTTGGTGAAGTATAAAGATATGATAACAAAAAAAAAGTGATGCTGTTTGAGCATCACTTTTTTTTATTAAGAATTATTTGTTAAACTAATTCTTTCTGCAATAAATATTCGGCAATTTGAACCGCATTGGTAGCTGCACCTTTACGCAAATTATCAGCAACAATCCAAAGGTTTAAAGCTTTAGGGTGCGATTCATCTCTGCGGATACGACCAACAAAAACTTCGTCTTTTTCGTGTGCATCTTTAGGCATTGGATATTTTAAGTTTGCAACATCATCCACTACGATAATACCAGGTGCTTTTTCTAAAATACTACGTACTTCAGCTAAATCGAAATCATTTTCAAACTCGATGTTTACAGATTCTGAGTGGCCACCCATTACCGGAATACGAACAGTTGTAGCCGTAACTTTAATGCTATCATCGCTCATAATTTTATTGGTTTCCTTAACCATTTTCATTTCTTCCTTAGTATAGCCGTTTTCGGTAAAAACATCGATGTGAGGCAATACATTCAAATCAATTTCATATGGATAAGCTTTAGGTCCATCAATACCTTTACGCTCGTTCATTAATTGCTCAACAGCTTTAACGCCTGTTCCAGTAACAGATTGATACGTAGAAACAATTACACGCTTAATTTTATATTTATCGTGTAAAGGCTTTAAAACCACAACCATTTGAATGGTAGAGCAATTTGGATTCGCAATAATTTTATTATCAATAGAAAGTTCGTGTGCATTAACTTCAGGAACAATCAATTTAATTGAAGGATCCATACGCCATGCCGATGAATTATCAATTACGGTAGTTCCAGCTTCTTTGAAACGAGGAGCATGCTCTAAAGAAGTAGAACCTCCAGCAGAGAACAAAGCGATATCTGGTTTCATGCTAATGGCAGTATCCATGCTAACGATTGGGAACTTCTTACCCTTAAAAGTAATTTCCTTACCAACGCTCTTTTCTGATGCTACGGGAATTAACTCTGTTAAAGGGAAATTTCTTTCCTCCAATACTTTTAACATAACGGTACCAACCAAACCGGTTGCACCTACTACTGCTACTTTCATTTTTAAGTTTTAATTTTATATATTAGTAAACATTTGATATAAGTCCAAATATGCTAAAAAATTTGCTTATATCCCTATTATTGCTTTCTAAAATTGCACATTCACAGGTTGCTGATCATTTTGATGATGGTGATTTCTCCCAAAATCCGGTGTGGCTTGGTGATGTAAATTATTTTAAAATTAATACTGTCAAGCAGCTGCAGTCTTCGGGACTGCAATTGGCGGCACAAACAATTTCGCTTTCTACAGTAAACCAACAAAGTTTAAATACCAGATGGGAGTTTTCTGTACAACTTAATTTTGATCCGTCCAATACTAATTTTACAAGGATTTATCTGAGTTCAGATCAGCAGGATTTAAAAGGTGCATTAAATGGGTATTTTGTCCAAATTGGCGAAACTGGCAATGCCGATGGTTACCATTTATACCGGCAATCGGGCATTACGATAACCAAAATAATAAGCGGACCACCCAAAATAAGAGCAAATGCTGGAGTATTATTAGCAAAAATTAAGGTAACCAGAGATGATGAAGGAAATTGGGCGCTTTATACAGATATAACAGGTGGTACTAACTATAGCTTGGAAGGGAATGTTACCGACAAAACCTTTACTACATCTGCTTTTATGGGCGTAATGTGTAAATATGCCACCGCATCAAGGTTTAATCAGTATATTTTTGATGATTTTGAAGTGAACGATCTCGTACCCGATATTACTGCCCCAACTTTAAAAAATTTAACGGTAATAGATGCTTTAAATTTAGATATTTCCTTTTCAGAGCCATTAGAAAATTCGTCAGCATTGTTAACGGCTAATTATAGTTTATCAAATTATGGTAGTCCAATTAAAGTTGAAGCTACCACCTTAGCCAATACTTATCGTTTAACTTTTTCATCAACACTAGAAACCAAAAATTATAGTTTAACGGTAAACAATGTAACTGACAAAAAGGGGAATATGATAGCTGCAAATAGCAATATTAATTTCTTTTATATAAAGCCTTATGTAGCCAGATATGGTGATGTGGTTATAAACGAAATATTTGCGAACCCGGTTGCTAATGTAACTTTACCTCAAAAAGAGTTTGTAGAGCTTTGGAATACCACGAATGAATACATTTTAACCAAGGGCTGGAAATATGGCGATCAAAATTCAACATTCACATTTTTAATAGATACAATAAAGCCAAACGAACATGTTATTTTATGCGCAAAAGCTGATATTTCTTTATTTAAAGTTTATGGAAAAACTATTGGACTTTCGCCTTGGTCGAGTTTAAATAATAACCATGATATTTTAACCCTCAGAAATGCAGCAGACGAAATAATTAACAAAGTAACGTATTACGATACTTGGTATAAGGATGATGCGAAAAAGAAGGGTGGTTTTAGTTTGGAATTAATCGACCCAAAGAATGTTTGCACGGGTATTCAAAATTGGATGGCGAGTACTGATGTAACTGGCGGAACTCCTGGAAAGCAAAACTCAGTTTATCGTTCTCAAATAAGTACTGAAGTGCCGAAATTGATAAGCGCAAGCATTACTGATAATGTTACTATTTCAATTCAATTTTCAAAAGCAGTTGATAGTTTGTCGGCTTCCCAATTAACAAATTATTCGATAAACAATGGTATTGGAAACCCGACAAGTGTTATTGTGGGGTCGCCTTTATTTAATTCTGCAGTTTTAAAATTTGCACTGCCTTTAACAAGAGGGGTAGAGCATGCTCTGGTTGTAGAAGGAATAACAGATTGTGCAGGTAATTTAATTAATGCTCCAACAAATACTGCAAAGCTATTTATTGCAAAGGAGACGGGAATTAATGATTTGTTAATTTCAGAGGTTTTATTTAATCCCAAAGCATCTGGAGTAGATTTTATAGAAATTTACAATGCTACCGATCATGTTTTAGATTTGAAAGATTTGCAAATAGCCAATGTAGATTTACTTGGAAAACCAGCAAATATAAAAAAGGTTTCTGCGGTAAATCTCTTAATTCTGCCCAGCGCATATTGGGTGTTGAGTAGCAATTCTGATCAGGTAAGGTCAAATTACTTTAGTGAACATCCTGATCATTTTACACAGTTAAGTAGTATGCCAGTTTATAATAATGAAAAGGGAACGGTGATTTTGCTGAACAATGATTTAATGATAGATCAATTTAATTATGATGCCAAAATGCATATTCCATTATTGCAAAATGTAGATGGCGTATCATTAGAAAGGGTTTCATTTACAAAAGGCGCTAATGAATCAGGGAACTTTAAATCAGCTGCAGCCTCCGTTGGTTTTGCTACGCCCGGTTATAAAAACTCTCAGGAAATAAATGGCGAAGAAAGTTATGTGAAACTTTTATCTAAAACCTTTTCTCCAGATAACGATGGTTTTGAAGATTTACTTCAACTCGATTATCAGCTTTCAGAAAATGCAAACTTGGCAACAATCAATATATTTACAGATAAGGGTATATTAGTTAAGAAGTTGCTGAAAAATCAAACAGTAGGAACAAAGGGAAGTATTTTTTGGGATGGTTTGAATGAAAATGCACAACTTTCAGGTATTGGCATTTATGTATTAACATTTGATGTTTTTGATTTGAATGGAAATACTAAGCGATATAAAAATACTTTTGTACTGGCTTCAAAATTAAATTAAGTCTATATTTTAAACATAAAAAAATAAAATTAATTATGGAAAAAAAACATCTATTTCTTGCTCTTACATTATTCTCCCTAAATGGTTTTGCACAAAATACTTTCCCTACTAATGGTAATGTTGGAATAGGTACTCTAAATCCTCAACATAGTATAGAGGTTACAGGCGAGGGTAAGATAGCAACAACAGTTATTACTAATTCTAATAGTCCTTTGCCTAATTCAAGTATTTTATCTTCCACTGCTGGTTTTAATAATTTTTTTGGAGTAGATGGACTATGGACTTCCAAATATTTTGGAATAAAAACTGATGGAACCTTTGTTACAATGGGAGGAAATGTTGGGATTGGAACATTAAATCCTCAACATGGAATAGAGGTTGCAAGTGATGGCAAAATAGCAGCAACAGTTATTACCAGTTCGAATAGCCCTTTGCCTAATTCGAGTGTTATGTTTTCCATTGCTGGTTTTAATAATTTTTTTGGCGTAGATGGATTATGGACTTCAAAATACTTTGGTCTAAAAACCGATGGAACCTTCGTAACAATGGGAGGCAATGTAGGTATCGGTACCACAACACCAGATTCCAAATTGACTGTTAAAGGAAAAATACATGCAGAAGAGATAAAAGTAGATATAAATGTACCTGGACCAGACTACGTATTTGAAGAAAACTATTCACTTTTGCACCTTAGTGAGGTTGAGAATTATATTAAAATTAATAAACATTTGCCTGAAATACCTTCAGCAAAGAATATGGAAAAGAATGGCATTAATCTTAGTGAAATGAATATGCTATTACTTAAAAAGATAGAAGAACTAACACTTCATTTAATAGAAAAAGATAAAGAAATTCAGAAGCAAAAAAAACAAATAGGTGCTATCTCTGAACAAATCAACTTATTAACGAAGGAATTTGGTAAATTAAGTAAAAACCAAGAGAAGCTTTAATTTTCGATAAATTGCTTGATCATAGTCTTCTAATTCCTATTTACTTAGCTAAGTTTCTGAGGGGAGTATCGGATGAGTTTATTTTAAAGCTCATCCGATAATAAAGGTTATATTAAACTCTTTTTAATATAAGTGCAACTAGCTGTAACCGATCCTAATGGGTTTGGTTTATAATTGGTTTCGTGCTCTACAAAGAAATGTTTCATGCCAGATAATTTTGCATCGGCAAAAATAGTTTTGAAATCGATAGATCCTGTTCCAACTTCAGCATTAAGTGCTGGATTTGTTTTGTCCATATCCTTAACATGCCACATGGTAAAACGACCTGGGTTTTCTTTAAACAATTTAATTGGATCGTTGCCAGAACGCACTACCCAATATAAATCCAATTCAAAATCTACCAGATTTTTATCCGTATTTTTTAATAAAATTTCATAGCCTGTAGTATCTCCATGTTTTTCAAATTCGAAATTGTGGTTATGATACGCTAATCTTAAACCAGCATCCTTGCACATTTTTCCGGCGATGTTAATTCTTTCGGCTATTTTTTTATAATCTTCAGCGCTTTTTCTGATATGCTCATCCAACCATGGAATGGTTACATACTCACTTTTTAAAACTTTGGCGGCAGCAATTGCAGCTTTAAGTTCGTCAGTATTTCCATCGGCAAGGAAAGAACCTAAACCGTAATGACCACTAACAGCTTTTAAGCCGTTATCATCTAAAATTTTCTTTAACTGAGTTGGTGTTAGGCCCCAGAATTGATCTTTAATTGAAAAACCATAAGTTTCTACTTCACCAAAACCTGCTTTTGCTACTTTTTCTAAAGTACCTTTAACATCTTTAGGAAGTTCATCTCTTAAAGAGTAAAGTTGTAAACCTACTTTCCTTTTCACGGCTGCGAAAGCCAATGAAGGAATTAAGAATGCAGCTGCCGCAGCCATACTGCTATTGATTAAAAAACTTCTTCTTGATAACATATTTTAAAATATTAAATGTCGCAAATAGATATAGCCTTTTTTAAGGATGCTAACTTATCTACGTTTTTTGGAATAAACTCTTGAGCAACAAATCCACTAAAGCCCGTTTCGGCGATAGCTTTCATTATTGCAGGATAATATAATTCTTGTGTTTCATCAATTTCATTACGTCCAGGAACACCCGCGGTGTGGTAATGTGCAATATATTGATGATTATTTTTGATGTTGCTAATTACATTGCCTTCATCAATTTGCATATGATAAATATCATAAAGCAACTTAAAATTTTCTGAGCCCAGGCGTTTAGCCAATTCTACACCCCAAGCAGTGGTATCACATTGATAATCTTTATGGTTAACCTTGCTGTTTAAAAGCTCCATAACCAAAACTACATTGTGTTTTTCTGCCAGTGGCATAAGTTTTTTTAAGCCTTGTACGCAGTTATTCCAACCAATTTCATCGCTTTTTCCACGTTTGTTGCCACTAAAACAGATTAGATTTTTATACCCAGCCTCAGCAACCAATGGAATCATGGCTGAATAATTTTTAATTAATGTTTCATGAAATGCTGTATCATTAAAACCATCAACTAAATTAATTTCGGCACCATTACACATAGAAGAGGTTAGACCATGTTTTTTAAGTGTTGGCCAATCTTTTGGTCCAACTAAATCGATACCTTTTAAGCCTAGTTTTTTAGCTTCAACGCAAAGTGTATCCACATCTAAATCACTAAAGCACCATCGGCATACGGAGTGATTTATATTTCCTTTTAGTTTCGCCGATGGTTGATTTAAATCTTGTTGATCCATTGCTAATGCAGAAAAGCCTGAAGAAACACCTATGGCAGCGGTACCTGCAAGGATTCCTTTTAATGCTGTTCTTCTATTTAAATTAGTTCCCATTATGCTTCTTTTAATTCTGATTTTGTTTTATCATTAAATAAAACGGCAAATAATAAGAATACAACAGCGGCAATACCTGCAGGGATAATCCAAACCATTTTCCAATCGGTTACGGCTCCGGTTTTATACATATCAGTAATTAACCCGGCTACTTTAAAACCAATAAGCATACCAACGCCATAAGTGGCCAGAGTGATGATTCCTTGTGCTGCGCTTTTAAATTTTTCTCCTGCTTTTGAATTGGTATAAATCTGACCTGATACGAAGAAGAAATCGTAGCAAACGCCATGAAGCGCAATTCCTATAATCAGCATAAAACTTAAACTACCTGCATTGCCATATGCAAATAGCAAATATCGAACTGCCCAGGCCAACATACCTACTATAATGGTTTTCTTAAAACCATACTTTGAAAAGAATACAGGGATAGCTAATAAAAATAACGCTTCAGAAACCTGACCGATTGCCATTTTACCTGTTGGGTTGGATACTTTAATATCTGCAAGGAAAAGACCTGCATTTTGATAGTAAAAAGCTAAGGGAATACAAATTAGGATTGATGAAATAAAGAAAATTGCAAAATTTTTGTCTTTTAACAATTTTAATGCATCTAAACCTAAAATATCACCTATTTTAATTTTTTCGTTTTTAGCTACTTTTGGAGGGGTAGCAGGTAGCGTAAAGCTAAATAAACCTAGTACTAAGGAAGCTATTCCTGCCATTAAAAATGTACTTTTTAACAGGCCGGCCTTAATACCTTCTGGTGAATCCCAATGAAATGCAAAGCTGATTAGTAAACCGGCAATGATCCAACCGATTGTACCGAATACCCTGATGTTTGCAAATTCTTTTTCTGCATCTTTCATTTGGTTAAAAGAAACTGAATTAACTAATGCCAGAGTAGGCATAAATAAAATCATGTAGCCTAAAACATAAGGATAGAAAACTGCAACATCTGGTGCATTATACATTTGATACATCAAAATAGCACCTATAATGTGTAAAATACCTAAAATTCTTTCGGCATTGAAATATCTATCGGCAATAAGGCCAATTATAAATGGAGCAATGATGGCCCCCCAAGATTGAGTTGAAAATACAGAACCAATTTCGGAATTGGTTGCCTTTAAGTTATTGTTTAAGAAAGCTCCTAAAGTAACAAACCATGCGCCCCAGATAAAAAATTCTAGGAACATCATGGCAGAGAGTTTAAAGCGAGTAGTGCTATTCATTTGGTTTATATAAGGTTATTTAAGATATAAGGTTAAAGGTATAGGGTGTAAGGTTAATGTGAAAGTGGGTAAACTTTATGCTTTCCTGCCTTCAAACTCAAATATTTGATTAAAGCGAAAGAAAGGAAACCTTCAGTCTTCTGCCTTTTACCTTCTACCTTAGTTATAGTTCTTTAATCAGGATGTTTTTGAACCAAACTTCATCACCATGATCCTGAAGTGCAATTTTTCCAGTTTTATAGGTTCCAAAACCTTCCCATTTGGCAAATTTACTTCCAGCGATTAAAGCTTTCCAGTTTTCATCCCAAAGTGTAGTATTAACCGTTTTAACACCGTTTAATATTAAGGTTAATTTACCATTTTTACTGATAATTTCTGCAGTATTCCATTCGCCAACTGGTTTAACTGGCTCCGAATAACTTTTAATTAAATCGTATAAATCTCCAGAGCGGTGTTTGGTTATTTTACCATCTGGGTGACCATCATTATCCAATACCTGCATTTCTGGTCCGGTAGAGTAAGTTGCGTGGAACTTAGGATCTTCGTGAACAAAGAAAATAATACCGCTGTTAGATTTTGGAGCAACTTTCCAATCTAGTTTTAAATGGAAGTTAGAATATTCTTTATCGGTAACTAAATCGCCACCTCCATCTTGTCCTTTTTTAGCAGGATCTAAATGTAAAGCACCATCTTGTACCTGCCATGCGCTGCCAACAGTTGTTTTGTTGTAAGTATGCCAGCCGGTTGTAGTTTTGCCATCAAATAAAGGTTTAAAACCTTTTTGAGCTTTTGTTATTTGAGTTACTGCAAGTAGAATGCATGCAGAAAGGAAGATTTTTTTCATTTTTTTCATATTTGTCGTCATTGCGAGGTACGAAGCAATCTTTATGCTAGGGAAAGATTGCTTCGTACCTCGCAATGACGAATGTGCTTATTAATTAAAGAGTTAAATTATTCCAGCCTTTACGATATTCACGTTTAACAAATTGGTTGGCTTCATCAAAATTGGTAATCTTCATGTTGTCATTATCCCAAAGCATTTTCATGTATCTGCCAGGATAAGAATCTTTTCCGTTTACTGATTTTTTAATGTCGAAACTTCTAATGGCTAAGTTGGCCATTAATAAAGCTTCGGTAAGCGGGCCAGCAATTTCGAAAGGAGAACTTACTTCTTGTTTGCCATAACCTGCAATTGCGGCTTCTACCCATTGAGCGTAGTGACCATCCGCACCGCCTTTAACACGGGCGTATTTTGCTGGCACTTTAATATCCTTATTTCTGCTTAAAGGCAATAATTTTGGATTTGCACTATAGGTTTCACTCATCATTTTACCTTTTGTACCGATAAATAAAGTTCCGTTACCGCCATCACCAAAAGTTTCATTTGCTTCCAATTCTTCAGGACGTTCTGGTTGTATACCACCATCCATCCAATGTAAAGTTACATCGCCTTTTGTTTTATTAGTTTTAGGGAATTTTAATGTTACGTGACTTGATGGGGGGCAACTTTCAGGGAAATAGCCACGTTTAAACTCATCAACATATACAGAGCCAACGCTGGCTTCAACCTCTTTAGCATATTTTAAGTTTAACACACTAAAAGGAGCTTCAATTAGATGGCAACCCATATCTCCTAATGCTCCAGTTCCGTAATCCCACCAGCCACGCCAGTTAAAAGGAACCAGTTTATCAACATAATCCTTCTCTGGCGCTGTTCCTAACCATAAATTCCAATTTAGTTCTTTTGGTATTTCAGCTTTTGTTGTTGGCCAAGGAATGCCTTGAGGCCATACCGGGCGATTTGTCCATGCGTAAACTGTATGCACATCACCAATTAAGCCAGCTTCATACCACTCTTTCATTTGTCTTGGCCCATCGTTAGATGCACCTTGATTACCCATTTGAGTAACCACTTTATATTTTTTTGCTGCGGCAGTTAAAATACGAGCTTCGTAAATATCGTGCGTTAAAGGTTTTTGTACATACACATGTTTGCCCAATTGCATGGCCGCTAAAGTTTGGATGGCATGGTTATGGTCTGGTGTAGATACAGAAACTGCATCAAAATTTTTGTGTTCTTTATCCAGCATTTCACGCCAGTCTTTATAGTATTTTGCCTTCGGAAAAGCTTTTACACTATTTGCTGCACGGCGATCATCTACATCACATAAGAAAGCAATATCGGCCTTGCCGCTTTTGGCAAACATGGCAATATCACTTTGTCCTTTTCCACCCACACCAATTCCAGCAACTAAAAGGCGATCACTTGGTGCTAAAAATCCTTTTCCACCTAAAACATGGCGTGGAACGATCATAAAAGCTGCCGCAGCAATTGCACTTGTTTTAATAAAATCACGTCGGTTACTCGTGTTTTTATTGTCTTGCTCTGTTTTCATAATTAGGGAAGTTTATATCGGTTATCTGGTTTTATTTTTTCAATGATAAAATATATTTAACCATCAATTTAGCGTCGTCTTTTTTAACGGTAGGGTGGGCGGTCATCGGCATGCTTCCCCAAACACCAGTACCACCTTTAATGATTTTATCAGCAAGATAGTTGATGTTTTTTTCATTGGCTGGATATTTCTTTGCGATTTCTACGTATGCAGGACCGATAATTTTATTTGTTTTATTGTGGCAACCGATACAATCTGATTTATTAATCAATTTTTCGCCAGTTGACATTTGAAATGCGTGACTGTTTAACGTTGATGTTGCAATAACTGCTTTCTCTTTCTCTAAATCTGCTTTCGAAAATGACGCCATGAATATGACTACAGCGCCTAAAATTAAAAATGTTTTTTTCATTGTGTGTGTTGTTAATTGTTTAATCCTAATATTCTTTTATTGAAAGCGCTATCACTTCCTGATGCGGCAAAATCATCAAATGCCTTATCAGTTACGTTAATAATGTGGTTTTTTATAAATTCTGATCCTTCGCGGGCACCATCTTCCTGATTTTTAATGCAACATTCCCATTCCATTACTGCCCAGCCCTTAAAATCGTATTGGGCAAGTTTGCTGAAAATGGTTTTAAAATCTACCTGTCCATCGCCTGGCGAACGATAACGCCCAGCTCGGTTTGCCCAGCTTTGGTACCCGCCAAATGTGCCTTGTTTACCAGTAGGATTAAATTCAGCATCTTTTACGTGAAAAGCTTTAATGCGTTCATGGTAAAAATCAATGTATTGGATATAATCCAATTGTTGCAATACAAAGTGAGATGGATCGTATAATAAACATGCTCTTGGATGATTGTTAACAGCTTTTAGAAACATTTCATAAGTTTCGCCATCAAATAAATCTTCACCTGGGTGTATTTCATAACAAACATCTACGCCGCATTGGTCAAATTCATTTAAAATTGGTGTCCAGCGTTTAGCAAGTTCAGCAAAACCTTCCTCAACCAAGCCTGCCGGGCGCTGTGGCCATGGATGAAAATATTGCCATAACAAAGAGCCACTAAAGGTTGCATGAGCATTTAAACCCAAATTTTGTGATGCCTTAGCTGCATATTTTAATTGTTGTACTGCCCATTCTGTTCTTGCTTTTGGATTTTTATGAAGTTCTTTTGGTGCAAAGGCATTAAACAAATCATCATAAGCAGGGTGTACTGCAACTAGTTGCCCTTGTAAGTGGGTAGAAAGTTCGGTAATTTCTAATCCATAAGAAGCAATAGTTCCTTTTAACTCATCTGCATAGGTTTTACTTTCCGCAGCTTTTTGTAAATCGATAAACCTTGGATCTAAAGTTGGCATCTGGATGCCTTTAAAGCCTAATCCGGCTGCCCATTTACATATATTGTCAAGGGAATTAAACGGCGCTTCATCGCTAATAAATTGTGCTAGAAATACCGCTGGTCCTTTTATTGTTGTCATTTTTATTTAGATTTTAAAGTCTAACCATTTTTGATCTGATTTACCAGAGGCAATTACATTTTCTATAAAAGCCATTCCACGCACACCATCATCTGCACCAGGGAAATCAAGCATTTCGGCAGTAGCCTCCTTACCTTCAAGCTTTGCTGATAAAGTAAGGGCAAAGTTTTTATATAGATTGGCGAAAGCCTCTAAATAACCCTCAGGGTGCCCACCAGGAGTGCGAGTGTTAAAAGCGGCAACCTGATTTAGATAACCACCACCTGTACGATAAATTTGTGTGGGTGCATCAAGCCACTTTACCAATAAAGTGTTAGGTTCCATTTGATGCCATTCCAAACCACCTTTTTCACCATAAACTTTAATTTTTAATGCATTTTCTTCACCTGCAGCAATTTGCGAAGCCACAAGAATTCCGTTAGCACCGTTGTCAAATTTTAACAACACATTGCCATCATCATCCAGCTGCCTGCCTTCTACAACAATGTTGATGTCAGCGCAAAGTTTCGAAATTTTTAATCCAGAAATGTATTCAGCAAGTTGCGCAGCATGAGTACCAATATCGCCCATGCAGCCACTAATGCCACTTTTTGATGGATCGGTTCGCCATGCGGCCTGTTTATTATCATCTTTTTCTGATAAGGTACTTAGCCAGCCCTGAGGATATTCTACCATTACCTTTCTTATTTTTCCAAAAAGTTGGTCGGCAACCATTTTACGGGCCTGTTTCACCATTGGGTAGCCAGAGTAAGTGTGGGTAAGGCATAAAATTAAACCAGTTTCGTTTACCTTTTGCTGAAGTTTTTTGGCTTCATCAAGGGTAAGTGTCATTGGTTTATCGATTAAAACATTAAAACCATGTTCTAAAGCAAGCATTGCAGGTGCAAAATGCGCAAAGTTAGGGGTAACGATGCTTACAAAATCCATGCGTTTTCCAATAGGAAGATTACTTTCAGTCTTAATCATTTCTTCATAAGAGCTGTAGCATTTATCTTCGGGAAGGAATAAATCTTTACCAGATGCTTTTGAAGTTTCCGCATTGGAGCTAAATGCCCCACAGTGTAACTCGATTAAGCCATCTATATTTGCAGCAATACGATGAACGGCGCCTATAAAGGCATTTTTCCCGCCACCAATCATGCCCATTTTTAATTTTCTATTCATACGGAATCAGGTTTAGGGCTTAAGGCTTAAGGCGTAAAATTTAAAACCTTACACCTTAAGCCTTTTACCTTACACCCTTTTAGATATTCTTTTTCTTTAATTCTTTAACAGCATAATCTGCAGCACGTGCGGTAAGCGCCATAAAGGTTAATGATGGGTTTTGACAAGCGATAGAAGGCATGCACGATCCATCGGTAACAAACACATTGTTTACTTCGTGCATTTGGTTCCATTTGTTCAAAACAGATGTTTTTGGATCGTTGCCCATTCTGGCGGTACCCATTTCGTGAATAGCCATACCTGGATAACAGCCAGCATCATACGTTTTAATATTTTTCATGCCCGCTGCTTCAAGCATTTCTGCTGCATCGTTCATCATATCAACACGCATTTTTTTCTCGTTTTCTTTGTATTCGCAATCAATTGCCAATACTGGTTGTCCCCATTTATCTTTTTTGGTTTTATCAATGTAAACCTTGTTTTCATAGTATGGCAACATTTCACCGAAACCACCTAATCCCATCGACCATTTTCCTGGGGTAGTCATTTTTTCTTTAAGATCAGCACCAAAAGAAAGCTCGGCTACATCATTTTGCCAGTTGCTTCTGCTTGCACCACCTTGATAACCGAAACCACGTAAATAATCACGTTTATCGTTACCTATATTTTGATACCTTGGTACATAAACACCGTTTGCACGACGACCGTAAGTATATTTATCATCAAAACCTTCAGCTTCGCCAGATGCGCCACAGCGGAAATGGTGATCCATTAAGTTATGTCCTAATTGTCCGCTGGCATTACCTAAACCATTTGGATGTGCTTCTGACGTTGAGTTTAATAAAATGAATGTAGAGCCTAAAGTAGAGCCATTAACGAAAACAATTTTAGCGTAAAACTCCATTGTTTTATTGGTTTGGGCATCAATAACCATTACACCTTTAGCTTTTTTAGTGTTTTTATCGTAAATAATATGGTTTACGATTGAATACGGTCTAAGTGTTAGGCGTTTAGTTGCCATTGCTGCAGGAAGTGTTGATGATTGAGTGCTGAAATAAGCACCAAATGGGCAACCGCGGCTACATAAATTTCTGTACTGGCAATTTCCACGACCTTTATGTGGTACCGTTAAGTTGGCAACACGACCAATGGTAATGATACGTTCTCTTTTATAGTGCTCTTCTACGCGGGCTTTAACTGATTTTTCAACACAGTTTAAATCCATTGGAGGTAAAAATTGTCCGTCAGGGCAAGTTGGCCAGTTTTCATTTTGACCACTGATACCGGCAAAGCGCTCGGCGTAATCATACCATGGAGATAATTCTTTATAACGCACAGGCCAATCGTTTCCGTGACCATCTTTAGCGTTATCTTCAAAGTTATGATCGCTTAAACGATAGCTTTGGCGGCCCCACATTAATGATTTACCACCAACGTGAAAACCACGATACCAATCGAAGCGTTTATCTTCTGTATACGGGCATTCTAAATCGTTTACCCACCATTTTTCTGTTGCTTCGTTATATGGATAATCTCTTTTTTGCACTGGGTGAGTTCTTTTCATCTCCTCGGTTAATTTCCCTGCGTGCTTAATATCCCATGGGTTTTTCATGGCAGAATCATAGTCTTTAATGTGTTCTATATTCATGCCTCTTTCAAGCATTAAAACACGAAGACCTTTTTCTGTTAATTCTTTTGCAGCCCAGCCGCCACTAATCCCCGATCCTATAACAATAGCATCGTATGTATTTTCTGCTTTTAAATTCGTATTTAAATTCATGATGTTTTGCTCGAAGTTTGTTGTAGTTGATTATTAATTAGGTTGCCCAAGATCTTTGACCTGGTTTTAAAGGTGCGCTACCATCGTACCTGCCGGGAATAAGAACATATTCTCTTGCTTTGGTACAACCAATTTCTGATGAATAATAACCTAGAAGTGTTAAGTCTCTTGCGGTAATAAAGAAATAGGCGAGGTCTTTATTCTCATCAGCTTTATTTTCTTTTTGTGCAAGAGTTATGGTTCTAACATCTCCCATAAATTTTTCACGATCAGGAACGGTTAATAGCGCAAAACTTTTACCGAAATCTTTGTTTGATTTTGCTTCAAAGGCAGCAAAACCCTTGGCAAATGATGTTTGCATCTCCTTAGGATAACAATCTTTAATCATCATAGGAATAAAAGTTCCTAATCCTGCGGCTTTCGCTCCAGCTGATGATTTGGTTGTTGGAACAATGATATCAGCAAATTCTGCTAAGACCTTTTCCTGCTCGGGTGTAAATGAAACAAAATTCTTCTCATTTTCGGGCAAGGTAAAACTCTCAAACAAAACGCCCATAGTGCTTGCTGAGATGGCTCCGCCCAGCAATAAGGCAACGCTTTTTAGTGCTTCTCTTCTTTGCATCGTCTTTATGATTTTATATATTGGTTATCTATGTGTTGAATTAGTAATATTAGAAAAAATATGGGAGAAACAGGTTGCAAAAACCGGGAAATTATTAGTGTGCAATACGATTGTTACCCCGTAGAATTATTCTAAATAAATTGATTTTGTTGCCTTTTAGCTATTACTAAATCGTTTTTTACTTCTTAATATCCTTCGTGTATATTGTACATTAAGATTATTTGTACCTTATAAAATAGCAACATAGCAACAATGATGAATTTTCAGCCGTGTAAAATACCTAAATCAGATTATTTTTTATGTAGTTATAACTCTCTGAAATACTTTGGTAAGGGTCCTTTTTAATTACATCCTGCTCGGTAAAAATATAATCCAATCCGGCAAGTTTAGCCTGGGCAAAAATGCTTTTGAAATCTATTCTTCCTGATCCTACTTCAGCAAAAATAGTTTTGTCTTGCTTATCCATATCCTTTACATGAAAAAGGTTATAACGACCAGGGTTCTTTTTAAACATTTCAATAGGATCTAATCCGGCATTAACCGCCCAAAATAAATCAAGCTCAAAGCTAACTAGTTTTGGATCAGTTTCTTTAAGTAAAATATCGTATCCTGTTTGTCCACCACCTTGGTCTTTAAATTCAAAGTTGTGGTTATGGTAACCCAATTTTAAGCCTGATTTTCGGCATAGTTCTGCCGCTGTATTAAACTTGGAAGCCATTTTTTTATAATCATCCACTGTTCCCGCTGTTCTTACATTGGGAGGCAGGGCAGGAATGATGAAATATTTTTGCCCAACTGTTGCTGCGGTTTCAATGTATTGTTTCAAAAGTTTATCATCACCGCTGATTAAGAATTCTGTTGTATTGTAATGCCCGCTTGGGGAGGTTAAATTATTTGATTGCAACAAGGCGTTAAAATCCTTCGCTTCCAAGCCCCAAAAGCCCTTTACTTCGTATTTCCCTGGATAGCCATAGTAGGTTTCTACCTGGTTATAACCAATTTTGGCTACTTTGGTAATGGTTTCAGTTACATTTGCTGTTAACTGTTCTCTTAAAGTAAACAGTTGAATCCCAATTTTAGAAATTTTAAGGTTGCTGTTATTGGCTAACGCTGAAGTAATTATAGATGGGCTTAAAAACGCTGCTGCTGCAGCTACACCTGCTCTTTGCAAAAATGTTCTTCTATTTGTCATGTTGTTAAATTAAAAAGCCAGCGCTATTAAACGCTGGCTTTGTTATTAAAATGAATAAGATAATGATCCCCAGAAAGTGCGTTGAAGTAAGGTTCTTCCAATCATTAATGTGCCTGGCGTTACTTTAGAGAAATCTCTAAACTGATCGCCGCGAACATCACCTTCGGTAAGTACCCTTGCATTTAATAAGTTATCTGCCCAAAACCTAATGGCTACCTGTTTAGTAAAGTTATAACCTGCACCCGCTTTCATTACTACGTATGCGGGTAGTTTATAGCTGTCGCTTGGAGAGGTAAATCGACTGCCTACGTAGGTTGCAGATACATACAAGTTTACTTTTTTATAATCATAATTTGCGCCAAGTTCTGTGTTCAGTACTGGCACTCTTTCGGTTCTGTTGCCTGTAAAGCTGTAGTCTTTATCTCCAAACTCGGCTAATACGGCAGAGTTTGTGCGGGTAGAAGCAGTGTAATCTGTATATTTAGAATCCTGTAAAGTTCCGGTAAGCCTTAAACTAAGTGGTTTAAATACTTTATAAGAAATCTCGTACTCTGCGCTCCACGTTCTAGTCGATCCAAAAGCAACTAGCGATTGTGTTCCAGCTGTTGTTGTAGGAACATTGATTGTTAAAGAGGTGTTTTTTATGGCAGAATAACTTCCTGATGCAAAAATGGCCAGGTTGTTTTTAGCATATTTAAAACCAATTTCTCCTAAATAAACCGGGCGCTTTTTAATGTTGGCAGGGTTATAGGCTGATGCATTATAATCGCCAATGTTTGGTGCGTTGTAAGCTTTGGTTGCACGAGCGAAAATACTTGCTGTAGCGTTGATTTTATAATTTGCACCTATTGAGGCAGACCAATTGGTTAAAGTTTCATTATAATCTGTATAGCCCAAAATGGTTGCTGTAGATGCTGCTGTTATATTTGGGGTACCGTTGGCAGTTAAAGCGTAAAATGGTCTTTTGCCTTTAACATTCTGGTTATCTATCCTCGCTCCAATATCCAAACGCCATTGATCGCTGATTTTAATTTCGTCGCTGGCATAGGCCGATAATGTTCTGGTATCGCCAATAAAGGTATTTTTAGTTTGAATGGTTCTTTCTGCAGCAGTTGGGCTTTGCAATATAATACTTGGATGCTCTTTAAATTCAGAAAAACTTCTGAAAGCATATCTTAAATCATCACGATTGTACTGGTGGATGCCTAAACCTAAACTTAAACTATGTTTTTCGAAGGTTTTTTTCAAGTCAAGATAATCTACAACTTGTACGTCGCTATTCATTTGTGCATTGGCTGAAGAAGTGATAACCTGATCGCCAGCATTGAAAGGAGCAACAGCGCCACCAGGATAATAATATGGTGTAGCAGCAGTTCTGGCGGCAATACCGCTTGGCACTGTGTATGTACTGTTGGTGTGCGTGTTTTGATAGCGGAAATTATTTACAATCTGCCATCCACCATCTGTCATATAGTTAAACTGAAAGCCAGCAGAACCTAATTTAGTGTGAATACCATCCTTTAGGCTAAAATTATGACTGCTTCCTACCGGATCGGTATAGCTCCACTCTGTTTGCAATGGAACAATAGATTGACTTACCATATCGTAACTGCCATAAGTTCTTGGTTTCCCAGTTCCATCGTATGGATAGTAACTTGTTAGTAAAAACTGTACTTTATCATTCAGGTATTTTCCGTAAACCCTGATAAAGCCTTTATTGTTTTTAAAGTTAAATGTCATGTTTCCTTTAATTTGCCCACCCTGGTTTGCTGGCGAAAAACCTTGATCTACTACACCTTTATCTGTCCTGTAAAAACCACCTATGTTATATTTAATTAAATCGTTTATTTTGCCACCTGTATTTCCATCAAAACGATATAAACCCTGAGAAAGTCCGCTGGTAAATTTAACCTGTCCATATTGCTTGTCGGCGCCCACGTAGCTAATGTTATTTACCACTGCGCCAGGTGTATTTGCTTGGATTATTGAAGCATTTCCACCTCTTACTGCCTCAATATTTTGGATGGTTAAATCTGTTTTATAATATTGATCTACCGAAGGGTTTGTATTAAAACCTGTTGGTAAAAGTGGCAAGCCATCTTCTTGTATCCCTAAGAAAATATAGCCTCCCTGCTGTGGAAATCCCCTTACCCAAACATTCCCTGGTCCATCGCCACCAGTACTTTCTACAGTTAAACCTGGTATAGCTTTTAGTAAATCGGTGCTATTTAAAGGTGCACGGTTTGTAATATCCTGGTTGCTTACCGAAGTTAGGGCAACACTACTTTCTAGTTTTTTCTTCGGATTACCACCCGTTACCATAACACCTTCCAGCTGTAAGGCATCTTCTGATAAGCTGATGTTTAAATTTTCATCGGCATTGCCTGGTGATAAAGTAACTTCTTTTGAAATAAAGCCAACGTAAGTAAGCACAATAATGCGACTATCTACTGTTAAGCCCTTTAAAGCAAAATTACCATTTAAATCTGTGGTGGTTCCTATGGTTTTACCTTTTACCGTAACGGATACACCAGGTAGAGGATTGCCTTTACTATCGCTTACTTTACCCGTAACTACGCCATCAAAAGCTTTTAATAGTTCTAAATTGTTGTTGGCCGGAATGGAATAAAGTAAAATCTGATCTTTTACTATGCGATAACCTACATCATATTTTTTTAAGGAATTATCTAAAAAGTACTTGAGTTTTTGATTTACAACATTGATAGATACTTTCCTGTTAGAATTAATTAATTGTGGGCTATACACAAATTGTACACTTGCCATATTACTGGCTTTATCTATAATGGTTTTAATATCAATTTGTTCTGCTTTAATTGAGATTTGTTTATTAAGAAAATCCTGTGCTTTTGCATCTTTAGCCAATGCGCTACAGGTAAATATGGTAATTGCTAATATCTGGTAGATCGAATTTCTCATTGCATATAGAGCCAGGGAAATAAGTAGTTTTTTTTTCATAAATTTGGTTATTGTTCATTAAATGATAGGATTTATTGGACATAGAAATACCCGAATACATTCTTAATGTATTTAACTCGCCGGCAATGCCCCACATTGTCGGCTTTGTTTTTTCAAGAATATATTAGGTGTGTTAGCCTGTGGCTAAGGACTGTTTGAGATGGTTTGTTGCTTCATAATTTATATATTTTGGTTAGTTGTGGTTTGAAACCATGATGTTGGTTCCGTTAATTGAATATTTGCCCGAAATAGAGCCGCAAATCAAGCTAAGCTGATCGTAAAGCCCTTTTTTACTTAAATCACCTGTAAATGTATAGTCTAATAACTGCTCATTTTCAGTTTTAATTTCTATACCGTAGGCTTCTGTTAATGTTTTAAAAATATCTCTCAACCGTTCTTCTTTAAAGTTGTAGCTAATGCTGTTCGGAATATTATAGGCTACCGCAAGTGGAATAGGCTTTTCTACCAGCGTTTTATTTAACTGATGTTTGCTAAAAATTCCTTTTTGATTTGGTGTAAGTAATATTGTTTTTGCAATCTTATGAGTTTCTAAGTCAATAAGTTTACTTTTTATATTCTCATCTACCTGAACTTTACCCGTTCTTACCGAAACTTGAGCTGGGCCTTTATCTCCACATTCTCTAATAAAAAAACTGGTACCTAAAACCCGAACAACTAAGTGCTGGTTATACACATAAAATGGTTTCGCTGGGTTTTTACTTACCGCAAAAAAGGCATTACCATTTAGGTAAACGTTTCTTTTATCAACTGCGAAAACCTTCGGATAAATAATACTCGCCTTTGGTGCAAGTGTAATTGTACTATAATCTGGCAGGTTTACAATAATGTTATGGTTGCTATTATTCTTTTCAGTAATTAAAGTTAAACCACTGTTTTCATCTATAAACGAATGTTGTGCATGATTATAATTGATAGCATATAAACCAGCAATTAAAAATGCGACAGTTATAGATGCCGCAATGGCTACTTTAACCCAAGTACGTTTTAAACTAATTTTTTTGACAGGCAGGTATCTTTCGGTTTCTAAATTGGCCCAAACTCTATTGCTCATTTCATCAAGCTCTGTAGCTGATAGCTGATTGATATTTTTGTCTCCCAGAAGATCATACCATTTATTTACAAAAAGCTTTTCACTTTCTGTACAATTTCCCTCCTCATAACGGGTTAGCAGATCGATAAACGATTGTTGGTTCATAAAGATATATTTGGCGCAATTATATACAGGTAACGCAACCAGCTATAAACCCTAAACAGAAAGGTAAAATAAATTTAAATATTTTACAACTAGTTGATAATGAGTTATAAAAAAGAATAGAAGTTTTTGATGTATAGCTTTATACGCTTTAATGATCTTGTGATGTGGTATTCTACAGCCTTTTCAGAAATGTTTAATTCAGCAGAAATATCTTTTGTAGTTTGGTGTTCATATCTGCTCAGCCTAAAAACCTCTTGTGTTTTTTCAGGTAAAGAATTTATTCCCTCTTCAATAAGTCCTGATAAGTCATTTAAACTAACAATATTGGCTGTATCCTGATGGTTTTCGCTATAATTAAGATTTTTATATTCAATGTATTTATTTTCCATCACTTGTTTACGGATGTGGTTTATTACACTAAACTTTAAAGAACCAAATAAATAGGATTGCAGGTTTTGTATTTCGGCACTTAGTCTTTTTTCCCAAAGAGAAATAAATATATTTTGAACCAGTTCTTCAGCAATTATCTTATCGCCGGTTTTTTTATAAGCCGCAGAAAGTAGTGACTTACTGAATAGAAAATAAATTTTTTCATAAGCCCCTTTATCGCCAGTTTTAAGGCGATTAATTAAATCAGCAGAATCTTGTGGCTCAACAAGAAGGGTCATTATTGGTTATAGATATGTTTCGTATAGTAAATGTAACGATTTATTTATTTTATAGATCAACATAGCTTTATAAAATGCTGCGGTTTTTCTCCTTAAAGAACAGCTTGTTACCCGGTTTTTTTAAAAGCAGAATAAAGAATAAATAATTTGTGTTTCTTTTTACCTCATTTTTTTACCTTTGCTAAATTTCGATAAAATATGCAGGAAAAAATAGTTGTTTTAGGCTCCAACGGGCAAATAGGTACAGAGTTGGTAACCATGTTGCGTAAAATCCATGGCGATGATAATGTAATTGCATGCGATATCCGCAGGCCTGATTATGACATTAAAAATGCGGGACCATTTGAATTTGTAAACGTTTTGGAAAAAGATATCATCAACGGTATTTTCCAAAAATATAAACCAACACAAGTTTATTTACTTGCTGCATTATTATCTGCCACAGGCGAACAAAATCCTAAGCTTGCCTGGGATTTAAACATGAATGGTTTATTGAATGTTTTGGATTTAGCCTTAGAATATAAAACAGCTAAAGTATACTGGCCAAGCTCAATTGCCGTTTTCGGACCAAATTCTCCTAAGGATAATACGCCACAATATTGTATTATGGACCCTAATACCGTTTACGGAATTAGTAAGTTAGCTGGTGAGCGTTGGTGCGAATATTATCATCAAAAATATGGCTTGGATGTTCGTAGTATCCGATACCCAGGTTTAATTAGCTGGAAAGCCGCTCCAGGTGGTGGAACAACTGATTATGCCATTCACATTTTTCATGATGCATTAAAAAAAGGAAGCTACCAAAGCTTTTTAAATGCAGAAACTGAATTGCCTATGATGTATATGGATGATGCAATTAGAGGAACTATTGAATTGATGGATGCGCCTGCTGATAAAATTAGTGTTAGAAGTAGTTATAATTTTGGCGGTGTAAACTTTACTCCTGAAGTTTTAGCAAGCGAAATCAGAAAGCATATTCCAGATTTTAAATTAACTTACACCGATAACGATCCTCGTCAGCAAATTGCAAACAGTTGGCCACGTTCTATTGATGATAGTTATGCTACAAAGGATTGGAACTGGAAACCCGAGTTCGATTTGTCGAAGCTTACAATAGATATGTTAAAAAATTTAAAAAAATAATATAAAGATAGAGAGGTTTAAGATTGATGGCATAAGGTCTCTATCTCACATCTCATATCTCAATACTAAAAAAATGGGAAGAGCATTCGAATTTAGAAAAGAGAGAAAATTTAAGCGTTGGGCTAAAATGGCAGTCCAGTTTACGCGTATTGGTAAAGATATCGTAATGGCTGTTAAGGAATCAGGACCTCATCCTGAAACCAACTCTCGTTTACGTACGGCTATGCAAAATGCTAAGGCTGTAAATATGCCAAAAGATAGGGTTGAGGCTGCAATTAAACGTGCATCCGACAAATCAATGGCTAACTACGAAGAAATTGTTTACGAAGGTTACGCGCCTCATGGTGTTGCTGTTTTAATAGAAACGGCCACAGATAATACCAATCGTACTGTAGCAAACGTGCGTAGTTACTTTAATAAAACTGATGGTTCTTTGGGTAAAACAGGTTCATTGGATTTTGTTTTTAACCGTAAATCTATTTTTCGCTTTGTACCTGCTGAAGGTTTAGATTTGGAAGAACTGGAATTTGAATTAATTGATGCCGGTTTAGAAGAATTATATGTTGAGGCTGATGAAGAAGGAAATGATATTGCTGTAGCTCAAGGTGCTTTTGAAAACTTCGGTTCTTTACAAAAAGCATTGGAAGAAAAAGGAATTGAATTAAAAAGTTCAAAACTAGAGCGCATTGCACTTTCTCACCACGAGGTAACTGAAGAGCAGGCAGCTGATGTATTAAAATTAATTGATAAGCTTGAAGAGGATGATGACGTTCAAGCGGTTTATCACAATATGGCGGAATAAATTTTAAACGTTATAAAATAAAAAAAGGCTTAAAGAACTTGTTCTTTAAGCCTTTTTTTATGTCTTTTTCTCTCCTAATAATTGCCCCTACCAACCAATGGTATAGCATTATAAAAAGTGAACTGGTACCTAAATACACATCACATTTTTATGTGATTGTGAAAATTTTATAAACTCCCCTATAAAGTTCACCTTTATTTAAACCAAATATTTACCATAATCAATAATCCTTATTAAGTGTGTTATTAAAAAAAAATAAGCATTGGTATGAGCCATTGTTCACCTATTTTTTAGATCATCCATCTAGGCGAAAGCCAAAACTCCTGAAACAGAAAAGCTGTTCAAGCGCTGATTTGTCTGCTCACTGCACCACAACCTATATAACTTGTGCTATTAATTAAAATTTCTATATACATAACCAAAAAAACAAACCAATGAAAAAACAACTATTATCGGGCTCATTGTTATTAGCCCTTTCTTTATCTTTTTATGCCTGTAAAAAAACCGAAGAACCTACAACGGAAAATGGCCACATAAACAGTAGAAATGGTTTAGACGTTGCTAATAAAATCCTTATTGTAAAGGATGATAAGGTGAAACATGTTGCCTACGCAAAAGTAAATTCTGGTCGCATTACAGATATTAACAAGTTTAAATTTGAACTTACTAAAGATGAGCAAAAAACAAAAACTGCTCAAAATTTCTTTGATATCGCTATTGTATTTGAATCGGCGAAGATAATACCCGCAAAATCGAAAAAACTTAGAGGAGAAACAGGAACTGATTTAGGAGATTATGTGCTCGCATATAAAGAATGGAGTTCTTCTTCAAGTTTCTCACCATCGGCAAAAGCATTAAGCTCAGGCGATCTTTATAATTCTAGCGCTGTTAAAACTACAACTGGCGATGCAGGAAGATATTCTTTAACTATGAATAATGAACTGAAAAAGGATATTTTAGACTTGAAAGCTACAGGTACCACAGTTTTAATGAATATTATTCCAGATCATGAAAATGCTGGCTGGAAAAGTTTTGATACCCAGGATAAAGCCCTCAAGTTTGCCAAACAAATTAATGAGTCTATTAAGCTTTATCAGTACGATGGAATTGATATTGATGAAGAATGGGCAAACTACACCGGTACAACTTATAAAGAATCTATTTTAAGAGTTTTATATGAATTGAAAAAACTTTGGAAAGCTGAAGATCTCCTACATCCTGGAAAAGTATTAATTACTGCAAAGGCACTGTATGATGATAGCGAAGATTTTGATGCTTCTATTACAGTTGATAAAAAAAAGTATGCTCTTTCAGATCTGTTAGATTATGGATGGGAAATGACGTATCAAAGTTCGGCTTATGAATACAGATTAAGTGATTATGAAACTGCAGGAATGACTAAAGCAAGACTTGGATTGGGGATAGATTTTAGCGATGGACTTAATGATGAGAAATCAGGAACTGAAACAGCAAAATATGTAAAGGATAATGCTTATAAATTTGTGATGTATTATGATGTTAAAGGCGCTGATTTATCAAGGTATTCAGCTATATCTAATTTGTTTTATAAACGTAATCTAACTCTAATTGCTAATTAGTATTACTTTAAATTCTATAAAGGATTTATTATATATCTTAACAAACCGTTTCTCAAAAAAGAGAAGCGGTTTGTTGTTTATTCGCTTAAAAGAAATGAGGCATTAATCTGCTGTTTATAAACCCGATTTAGTGAATGCCCCCGATTTTGTATCGGGACAGTAACGGGAGCGGGACTTCATCCAGCCAAATGTCTGTGTCCGTTCATTTCCAAATATTTATTTTACGTTTTTTGGAAAGCAAAACCTGTGGTTCTTATTAGAATTTGTCCCTACTTTCCGCTGTATCCCGATAGAAAAAATCGGGGATGCCGCTGCTAATTAGATTTAATTTGAGTGTTATCCAATAGCTATCGCAAGCATCTCGCTTGTGGCCGCATGCTAAGCCTAGGTACCCATAATTATGACTCATTAATTAAAACTGACGACCACAAGCGGGACGCTTTCGGTAGGTGTGTATTATCAGAAAGATTGCTTCGTGCCTCGCAATGACGGGTGTATTATCGATGCTTTAGTGAAGGCTTGCCAAGTCAATTGCGACCGTTACCAAGTCAATTGTGACTGTTACCAAGTCAATTGTGACTATTACCAAGTCAATTGCGACCGTTTACCAAGTGATTCCTGGCAAATACGTTAGAAATAATTAATTTTTTTTATGAGAAAATAACCAAGGCAATAATTCTGGTTCTGCAAAAGCACTATCCCAACTGTTGTGGTTATCTTTTGGATAAAGGCTAAATTTAACTTCGTCACCTACTGTTTTTAATCGTTCGGAAATTGCAATAGAAAATGCTGGATCAACTACATCATCCTTAGCACCATGAAAAATCCACAAAGGCACGGTTTGATATTTCTTAATATTATTGGTATTATCTCCACCACAAATAGAAAATGCGGCGGCAAATGTATGGCGTTTACGTCTTAACAGTTCAAAAGTTCCCATACCACCCATAGAAAGGCCTCCAATATACACCTGCTCTCTATTTACATAAGGTTTTCTTAAAAAATCTTTCACCATGCGAGTTAATGCATGCATAACTTTGGTTGGTTTACCACCTTCAACAAAGCTGATTTTTCTTTTTCCACTTGCACTTGTATTGAAATTGGCATTAGCCCAAAAATCATTTGCAGGGCATTGGGGGAAAACAACAATAGCTGGAAATTTTTTACGTAAATCGTCTTTTAAAAATAATTTACCACCATGAACTAATTGTTTCTCATTGTCATTTCCACGTTCACCGCTTCCATGTAGAAAGAAAACAATAGGGTACTTTTTAGATGCATCGAAGTTTTCAGGAAAAAGAATTCTGTAATAAATAGAATCTTTTCCTTTTATAAAACTTCCTTTATCATATTTTTTAAAATCCTGAGCTTTAGAAAAAAGCACAAATAGAAGTACTGCAATTGTTAGGGATAACTTCTTCATAGAGCAAAAATATAAAACCCCGGCTATTAAACAATAGACCGGGGCTTATGGGCTGTATAATTTTTTTATTTTAAAGTGAAACCAATCTCTTTAACATCGTGAGAATTAGAACCTATAAACAGTTTAAAATCTCCGGGCTCAGCTACATATTTCAAATCTGAATTATAAAATTTAAGATCATTTTCTGAAATGTTAAAGCTTACTTCTTTGCTTTCTCCTGGTTTTAGGCTAATTTTCTTGAAACCTTTTAATTCTTTAACCGGGCGTGTGCTGCTTCCAACTAAATCTCTTGTATAAAGCTGAACAACTTCTTTTCCTTCTACGCTGCCATTGTTGGTAAGTGTAATAGTTGCAGTAATAGATTTTCCTTTTGTTAAAGTATTTGAGCTTAATTTAATATCGCTATAGGTAAATGTGGTGTAACTTAAACCGTATCCAAAAGGATAAAGTGGATCGTTGCTTACATCTAAATAGTTTGAACGAAATTTAGTAAACCATTTTCCTTCAGCTAAAGGTCTGCCAGTATTTTTGTGACTATAGTAAATTGGCACCTGACCAACATTTTGAGGGAAAGTAACAGGAAGTTTTCCTGATGGATTAACATCGCCAAATAATACATCGCCAATTGCATTTGCTGCTTGAACGCCGCCGAACCAAACATTTAAAATTGCAGGTACATTTTCACTTTCCCATTTAATGGCTAATGGTCTGCCGGTAAACAATACCAACACGACAGGTTTACCTGTTTTTAATAAAGCAGCAAGTAATTTTTTTTGTGTTTCAGGAATACCAATATCCGTACGGCTTGAGCTTTCGCCACTCATTTCCGAACTTTCGCCTAAAGCAGCAACTACAACATCAGCATTTTTAGCTGCTTTTACAGCCTCGGCAATAATTTCTTCCTCTGGTCTGTTATCTCTTGGAATATCACGCCCAAACATGGTAGAGTTGGTTTGCAATGTTGCATCAGCAGTTAAGTTGGCCCCTAAAGCATGGATAATTTTAACTTTATCGCCTACTACGTTTTGCAATCCTTCTAATAACGAGGGCGTATTAACTAAATCTGCATTTACACTCCAGGTACCTGGCATATTGGCTCTGGTATTTGCCAAAGGACCAACCAATGCAACCGTACCAGATTTTTTTAATGGAAGGGTTTTGTTTTCATTTTTCAAAAGAACAAAACTTTGGGTTGCCGCTTCTCTTGCTGCCTTTAAGTTCGCAGGTGTTAAAATTTCATTTTTAGCACGCTCGTTATTGCAATATCTGTAAGGATCATCAAACAGACCTAATTTATATTTCGCTTCTAAAATTAAACGACAAGAATTATTAATTTGTGCAATAGTTACCTTTCCTTCTTGTAATGACTTTTTAAGTGTGGTTAAAAAACCTTCGCTTACCATATCCATATCATTACCGGCTGCTAATGATTTTGCAGATACCGTTTGAAGATCGCCTAAGCCATGTTCAATTAATTCGCTAACACCTGTGTAATCAGAAACAACAAAGCCATTAAAACCCCATTGTTTACGTAAAAGATCGGTTAATAACCATTTGTTTGCAGTAGCAGGAACGCCATTAATATCATTAAAAGAAACCATTATACTGCCGGCGCCTGCATCTAAGGCAGCCTTATATGGTGGCAAATAATCGTTGTACATTCTATCTAAGCTCATATCTGTTGTGTTATAATCACGACCAGATTCTGCCGCTCCATAAAGTGCAAAATGCTTAACACAAGCCATAATGGTATTAATTTTTTTCAAATCATCACCTTGGTAACCCTTAACCATTACTTTGGCAATTTCTGATCCTAAGAAAGTATCTTCACCACTACCTTCGGATATTCTTCCCCATCTGGCATCACGAGAAACATCCACCATAGGCGAAAATGTCCAGTTTATACCATCAGCACTCGCTTCTGTTGCTGCAATACGAGCCGTATTTTGGATAAGAGGCATATCCCAGCTGGCTGCTAAAGCCAAAGGAATAGGAAATGTGGTTTTGTAACCATGAATAACATCCTGACCAAAAATCAATGGAATTTTTAAACGACTTTTCATCGCCACTTCTTGTGTTTTTCTAATCTTTTCTGGGGTAGTCATACTGAAAATACCACCAACATTCCCTTTTGCAATTTTAGATTCAACATCCGTACTTACGGTTGATCCTGTTGTTGCTTCGCCACCTGTAACCAAATTTAACTGGCCAATTTTTTCATCTATCGTCATTTTAGCCATCAAGCCTGATATAAATGAATTCATTTTTGCCTGTTCGGGAGAGACAGTTTTTTTGGTTTGTGCCATTGAGTTCATGGCGGCAAGGGCTAGTACGATAAATAGGAAATTCGCTTTTTTCATTCTGTGTGTTTATTATTAATAAAATATATTATTCAACTTTTATAACCTGTGTTTTCTCAGAAACACCATTTTCATTTATAGCTTCAATAGAAAAGTAATAAGGTTTTTGATTGTCCATTCCTTTATACCAATATTCGTTAGTGCCATAAACCATTACGCAATTGTATAGCTTATCGGGTGCAATACCCATGTAAACATTATATGCATAGGCATTATTAACAGGTTTCCATTTAAGCCAGGCACTGCGTTTATCTTTTTCGGTACGTAAAACGATAAAATTTTTAACTTCCTCGGGTTTAGCGCCACCACCATTGCCAAATACTCTTAAACCGCTTATTGCAAATTTTCCAGTAGGCATGTGGATATTTACCAATTTAATATATCTGGCTTTTACGGGTTGCTTTAGTTCGATATAATCGTGAGGTACATCTGTTTTATTATTGCTTTTATCAACCAGTATTTTCCAGCTTTTGCCATCAACAGAATAAAAAAGTTGATATTGATGATAAGTATTAAGTTGCTTACCTAAAAATTCTGCATCTTGATCTGCATAGTTAAGTTGAACCGCATTAACAGTAGAAAGTTGCCCCAAATCGCTTTGAATCCACTCGCCTTTATTTGCTGAAGTAGCGCTCCAATAAGTTTTAATGCTTTCATCAACAGCATTATTTGCGTTGTAATTTCCTAAAGTAGATGATACCTGTACTGGTTTATTGTAGTTTAATAACATCCACCCGGTAAATAAAGATCTAATTCCTGGTTCAGCTTCGCCATCCAAAGATGTTGGTAAGTAGGTTGGATAATCGCCAAAAGCTGTATTGGTGTACATTACATTATCCCGATCAAAACCTGCGGGCCAAATTCCAATTCTGCGTTCAAAATTATTTTTAACGGATAGTACTACGGTTGAAACATGCCAATAATTGTTAAAATTATCCTGAAAAGTAGCCCCATGACCAGCACCACGAGCAAAGCCACCAGGTTTCCATGATAGGGGTAAAGATTGATGCTCAAAAGGACCAAGTGGGCTTTTTGATGTTGCAACGCCGTCGGCATAGCCACTAAATTCGGTTCCCGGAGCGCCATATTGTAAAAAATATGTGCCTTTATGTTTAGTCATCCATGCACCTTCCATAAAAGGATCAAGAAAAGTATCATCCAGATACTCGCCAAAACGTTGCCAGCCAAATCTGCCGGGGTTCAAAAGTAAAAGCTCCTTACGTGTGCCAATTGGCTGAAAGGTTTTTCTATTTAATTCAACTCCGTAAAGTGGGTAAGAATTGCTGCTTCCATTATACATGTACAGCTTTCCGTCATCATCTACAAAATGACCAGGGTCCCAACCACCAATTTCAAATTCGTGTACAGCTTCCTTCCATTCGTTGCCTTTAGGGTTGGTGCTCATCCAAATGGGGAAATTTTTAGAGTATGTAGATCCAAATACAAGCATGGTATCACCTTGAATCCAAACGGATGGTGCGCAAAGGTCATCGTAAACTTTATGCTCAGGCCTTAAAAAATGGCGTGAAACAAATTTCCAATCTGCCATATCACTGCTATACCAATAGCCCCACTGGTTGGTAGAGAATAGATAATAATCACCTTTAAAATTTACAATAACAGGATCAGCGGTTGCTCTGTGTTTTCCCCATTCGGCAAAATTTGGAATGGGAGTGTAGCCATAATCTAAATTAATGGGATTACAATAGGTTCTTTGTTGAGAGAACACTCGAGAAATACAAAACAGAATTATTATTGTAATGATTAATCTTTTCATGTTATTTTTTTGCTGCTGGATACTTGAAATCTAACTTCTTTAATCCATTTTGAACATCTTTATTTCCCATAAATAATTTCCAAAGTAATCCTGAACGGTAATTTTCAATCATTACCACCATCGGTCCTTGGTCTATGCCTAAATATTTTTGGGGATACCAGTTTTCACTTTCAGAAAAAGCATCATAAAAACCATATTTACCCCAAACTTTATCGCCAAGATTTTCATATAAATGCCTGATTACTTTCATCGATTCTTTTGGCGTATATGGAATAGACGATATGGCGGCAGTTGGAGAAATTACACCCAAATCTTCTTGAATGCTATGTGCAGCATAACCATTGACAGAATAGCTAGCAGTTAAACCCCAGGTATTTTCTCCATAACCTTTAAACTTTTTCGGGTTGGCAACGCAATAATCGTGAATGGCCAATGTTTGGTTAACGTTGTTTTCCCAATAATCGGCGTAACGATCTTTTAATCCCTTTGGATTTAAACCTAAATATGAATAATGGGCCCAAAATAATGGGCCTACAGAATTTTTCGCACCTTGATAATCTAAAGGGATATGATGTCCATATAGATCGAAATTTGCTTTAATTGCTCCACTTCTTGCCCATCCTTCATGATAAACTTCAGCAGGAATGGTATGAGTAGGAGAGGAGGCGGCCATAACATACATAATTAAACATTCGTTATAACCTTTTACAGGAAAATTCATTTCCCATTGGTATTGTGGCGACCAGTGCCAGTAAAGTACATTTTGATTGTTTCGGTACCAGCTAAAATCAATGCCTTTCCAAAGCTCATTTGCTTTTGCAGCAACTTTCTTTTCTTCGGCACTACCATCTTTATAGTATTCGTTAATGCAGATTAATGCCTGCGCAACAAAAGAGGTTTCAACTAAATCACCTCCATTATCTTTTTGCCCAAAAGGACGAACTTTGCCAGTTTCACCGTAAATCCAGTGTGACCATGCACCATGAAAACGGTCGGCTTTTGATAAGAAATCTAATATTTTATTTAATCTCGCTAATCCATCAGCTTTGCTAACGTAATTTCTGTTAATTCCACTTAAAATAGCCATTAATCCGAAACCTGTAGCTCCGGTTGCTACTGTACTTTTATCATTTTCTGGGTAAACATTATCTACATGATAACGTTCTCTTGCTGCCCCAGAAGTAGGTTCAGCTCCATCCCAAAAATATTGGAAGGTTTGTTTTTGTACTAAATCAAGTAATTGCTCATCTGTTAAGCCTTTTTGTATTTTTGTTGTTGTCGAATCAGTTTCTCCAATTGGTTTGCCAATAGCAAAAGCATGGCTAAAAAGGCAATACAAAAGAACAGGGAGGATGGTAATTTTTTTCATTTATTCAAATTATTAGAGATTAGGGCTATTGAAGCCTAAACCCTTCATTCCGGTTTTAATTTCTGGTGCACTCATAAATAAATTCCACAATAAACCGCTACGATAATTCTCTATCATTACAATAATTGGTCCTTGGTCTATAGCTAATGTAGAATTAGCAAACCATTGATCTTGTAGTGAGAAAGCATCATAAAAGCCATAATCTCCCCATGTTTTATTACCTAGCTTATAGTAGAAGTATTTAAGTGCCTGCATAGATTCTGTTGGCGTATATGGAAAAGAAGAGAGCGCTGCCGTTGGGGCAATAACACCTACATCATTGCCGGGTGCGCTTGCGGCGTATCCATTAGGAATATCACTTGCGGTTAAACCCCAGCAGTTTTCACTATAACCATAATAATTTAAAGGATTTGTCTTTGCGTAATTGTAATTAATTAATGTATGCGCTTTAGTTTGGGTTTCATAATTTGCATAAGCATCTGATAATCCTTTAGGATTTATTCCCAAAAATGAATAATGTGAGAAAAATAACGGACCACCATTAGTTGCGCCCAAAGGAAGCTGAACGCCATAATAAGTGCTGCCATTCTTCATAGCTCCGTTTTGTGCCCAACCATTATCGTATACGTTTTTAGGAATGGAATAAGTAGGCGAAGATGCCGCCATTACATAGGTAATTAAGCATTCGTTCCAACCTTTTATAGGCAAGTTCAAATCCCAGCTATAATTTGGGCTCCAATGCCAATAAAGTGTGTTACTATTATCTTTTCGATACCAGCTCCATTCAACAGTATTGTAAATAGCATTAATATCAGTTCTTAAAGTCGATTCGCTAGCATCGGTCCCTTTAAAGTATTGACGAGCGGTAATTAGTCCGGCCATTAAAAACGATGTCTCTACGAGGTCGCCACCGTTGTCTTTTACACTAAAAGGAATTACTTTTCCTGTATTACCATCTAACCAATGTGGGTATGCTCCATGAAAACGATCGGCAGTTTTTAAAAAAGTAACCATTTTCTGGATTCTGGTTAATCCATCGGTTCTGCTGATAAAACCACGGTTTATACCGGCTATTATTGCCATAATTCCAAAGCCAGATCCACCTGAGGTTACCGTATTCCCTGAAGTATTTCTTTCTCTAGCCAAACCACTATTAGGGTGACCGAAATCCCAGAAATACTTGAAAGTTTGTTTTTGTACTAAAGTTAAAAGTTCATCATCGGTTATACGTGTAAACTTATCAGTATCATCAATGGCCGTAATTAAATTCAATGTTATGCTGCTTTGCAGTTTATCACCAGTTTTTGATAGTAAACCCGTATTAACAGTTAAAATATATTTTGTAATCGGTTGTAAGGCAGTTGGCACAATTACAACTGTATTATCGTTGTTTTCTAAAGTTGAGGTAAATGCTGTTGAAGTTCCAGAAGCACTTGTAATAGTTATATTTCCGCTAAGGGAAGAGAAGTTTATAGGTGATGAGAAGGTTATTTTTACAATAGGAGCATTGTTTAAACCATAATAAGTAAAGCCAGTATTTGTGCCATTTACTTTTAAATCAGAAAAAGAGTAAGAAGATGGTGTTGGAGTATCTGAAATAGGATTTTGTGAGCTTTTTTTACACGAGAAAAGCGTTATAATAAGAGCTAAGTAAAAAATCCTGGTATTAATCATGAAAATAGTTAATAATGGTTGCCATTTCTGGCAACCATTAAGGGTGTATTAATTAAAAAAGACTAGTATCCTGGGTTTTGTTTATATAAACCGCCACTTAAATCAACTTCAGTTTGTGGGATTGGCCAAACTTCATTTCTTCCTGCTTTCCAACCTTTAGCTCCAAATACGGCTGTACCACGGCCTTGACGAATAACATCAAAATAACGGTCATATTCCATTGCTAATTCCACTTGTCTCTCTTTCCAAATCGCTGTACGTAAAGTTGCTTGATCTGTTGAAGTTACCTTTGGTAAAATGCTGGTGTTTCCTTGGCGAGCCCTAGCTCTCACAATTTCTAGAGAGCTAATCGCTTGTGAAGGGTTTCCAAGTTCATTTGCCGCTTCAGCATTCATTAGTAACACATCAGAATAACGCATTACACGGAAATTTTGCTGACAACCTTCATTATAGCCATCTTGAAATAAACTAAATGGTACATAAGATTTTTGGTTGTACATTGGGTTATCACCTGTAGGAGGGATCACATCACCCTGAGGAGTAGTTTCACCTCTGAAAATAATTGTTGCATCTCTTCTTGGATCGCCAGTTTCAAAAGCTGCAGCTAAAGAAGCCGTAGGAACATTAAAGCCCCAACCACCTCCTGTAATACCTCTAACGCCTTGTACCTGAGAGTACTGTGAGTTCGATGCCGCAGGGTTTCCAAGTACTAAAGCACATTGGATTTCAAAAATAGATTCTACACTATTTTCATTGGCAATTCTGAAAACCTGATCGTAGTTAGGTAATAAAGAATAGCCCATTGTCATTACAGAATTTGTTAATGTTAATACATCATTCCATTTTTTCTGATACATGGCAACTTTAGCGTGTAAACCTAGTGCTGCACCTTTTGTTGCACGACCAATATCAGCAGCACCATAACTTTGAGGTAAAACAGATGCGGCATCGTTTAAGTCAGTTTCTATCTGAGCATATACTAATGCTTTTGCTGTTTGTGGAATTTTATATTGAGTTGGATCAGTTGGTACGTGTAATCTTAATGGAACATCTCCAAATGCTCTAACTAAGCGGAAATAAGAGAGTGCTCTAACAAATTTTGCTTCTGCAAGGTAGCGGGCTTTTAAACTCGCATCCATATTTATATTTGGAACATTATCCAAAACTTGATTACAGTAATTGATGTTTTGATACTGTGCACTCCAAAAACCAGATAATTGACCATCAGATACATCCACGGTAAAATTATCATAGCTGTTAAAATAAGTCGCATCGGTAGGGCTACTACCTTTTTCAGCTTCATCTGCACCTATACTTTCCACAGCTATCGCTGGAAAAGCAGTGTTGCCCCAGGCTCTGAGGTTGGCGTATATTGCATTTACACCTTTTGTTGCGTCATCTGTTGTTTTCCAAAATACCTGACTCGTTTGCTGTGCTTGAGCAGGAACATCCAAAAAGCTCTTTTTACAAGCTGGTGTGATGGCTAAAAGGCCAATAACACTAACCCCAGCGACAGCTTTTATATAATTGTTTTTAAAATTCTTTTTCATGATAAATAGGATTAAAAAGTAATGTTTACACCAAAATTATAAGTAGCATAAAGTGGATACACATTAGCATCAAGGCCAGCATTTAAAGTTGTATTGCTTAAAGTATTGGTGATTTTTGCAGCATTATCTACTACCGCAGGACCAACTTCAGGGCTAAATCCTTTATATCCAAAAAGGTTTATTGCATTTTGTGCATTTGCATAAAATCTAACTTTTTGTATCTTCCATTTATTAAGAATTGTTTTTGGTAGCGTATATCCTAATTGAATATTACGTACTCTGAAATATGAACCGTTTTCTACATAGAAGGAGTTAGGTGTTGCGTTAGCTGCTGATCCAACATTTGCAGACGGATATGTATTTGATGTACCCGCACCATGCCACCTGTTATCATAGAAATCTTTAGTGAAATTTTCATTACCAAATCTGTAAGCAATGTTTGAGTTATAAACCTCAACACCAGCTACACCTTGAAAATCTAAAGCTAAATCAAAGTTTTTATAGCCAAAAGCAGTATTAAATCCGTAATTAAATCTTGGATTTGGATTGCCTAAAACTACTTTATCCCGTGAATCTATTATTCCATCACCATTCGTATCTTGATATTTGAAATTTCCGGCAGCCGCCCCAGATTGAGTTGGAGAAGCAGCGATATCAGCAGCACTTTGAAAAACACCCACAACTTTATATCCATAAAACTGACCAATAGGCTCATTTACTACTGTTCTGGTAGCTTGATAACCGTTAGTTACACCAGTACTACCTGAATAAATTGGAGTAGCTCCAGACTCTACAGATAATACTTTATTTTGGTTATAGTTTAAGTTTGCTCCAAATGAATATGTAAACCCACTTTCAGTTCTATCTGCCCAATTAACAGATACATCAACACCTCTGTTTTGAATATCAGCTTGATTTCCTAAAACTTGATTATCAACTGTACCTATACTTAAGAAAGTTGGAAGGAAGAAAATAGCTCTTGAGGTCTTTCTGTTATAATAATCAGCTTCAACAGTTAATCTATTTTTCAAAAATGCAGCTTCAAAACCAATATTTGTTCCAACTCCTCTTTCCCAGAAAATGCTTGGTGGAACAATAGTATTAATACTTGCGCCTGTTGCAGGGTTATTATTATAAATTGCAATTAAAGCAGCATTTTGTGCAACTAATTGGGTTGCAGGATTTGAAGGAACATTTGCATTACCTACTTTACCCCAGCTACCACGAATTTTTAAATTATCAAAGATATGCTGATCTTTCATGAAATCTTCTTGAGTTACAACCCATCCTGCACCTACTGAAGGAAAATATCCCCAAGTATCATAGCCAAAGAACTGAGAAGCTCCATCAGCACGGATCGAAGCATTTAAAAGGTATTTATTCTTAAATGAATAGTTTGCTCTAGCAAAATAAGAGGCGAAAGTAGTTAATGCACCTGCGTCAACTACGTTTCTGCTTGCAGCATCACCTAAAGCAAGATATAAATCGCCTTCACTGCTATATGGTACATTTGTAGCAGATGCATTTAAAGTATAGGTTTTTCTACGTTGAGCAGATTGTCCAACCAAAACTGTTAAATTATGATCCTCATTAAATGTATTTTGATAGGTTAATGTATTTTCAACAATCCAGTTGCGAGTTTCAACACGTTTAATGTCTAACTGACTAGTAGCTCTTTTTTGAGCAAATGTTGCGTTATATACTGGAGCATATGTACGTGTTTCTGACTGACCAAAATCGCCACCAATGCTAGTTTTAAAAGTAAAGTGTTTAGCAAATTTTAACTCTGCATATACATTACCTGTAAATTGATAGGTTTTAGTCTTTTGGTTGAAGAAATCAATAGTTGCCTGAGGATTGAAATTTGCCCCATCACCTAAACTTTGTTTGTTTGGATCTCCATAACTACCATCTGCATTAAATACAGGCACAGTAGGAGATGCCGAAAACAATTGATGAAAAATGCTTGTTGGTGCATCATTAGAATTGTTCATTACACCAGTAACATTATATCCGATTTTTAATGGTTTAAATACTTGAAAATCATTTGATAAACGGGCTGTATACCTTTTGAAATTATTGTTTTTAACAATTCCATCTTGATTTAAATAACCTAATGATAAGTTGTAAGTAGATTTCTCTGAACCGCCCATTATAGATATTTGGTGGTTTGTTACAAATGCATCACGAAGAATTTGATTGTACCAGTTAGTGCCCTCACCTAAGCTTGATGGGTTAGAAAATAATGGAGCTGCACCATTAGAAGTATACAATTCGTTAATAATTGTACCATACTCAGTAGCATTTGCCATTTTTACTTGGTTGGTCACTTTTTGAAAACCAACATATCCATCATAATTAACTGTTGTAGGGGCGTTTAATTTGCCTTTTTTAGTTGTAACAAGTATTACACCATTTGCAGCCCTAATACCGTATATAGATTGAGCTGAAGCATCCTTAAGTACACTTAGATTCTCTATATCGCCAGGGTTTAAGAAATTAATATCATCATACCAAACTCCATCAACAACATATAATGGTTTATCATTACCAAATATGGTACCTAAACCTCTAATTCTAATTTGTGGAGAACTGCCTGGAGAACCAGTGTTGGTAATTGATACACCAGCAACTTTACCCTGCAAACCGCTTACTGCGTTTGTAGAAGCCTGCTTCGAAATTTCATCACCTTTTATTGATGCAACCGATCCAGTTACATCAATTTTTCTTTGTGTACCGTAACCCACTACCACAACTTGCTCTAGTTGCTGGGTTGATGATTGTAACACTACATTAATAGTTGTTTGATTGTTTACTGCCACTTCTTGAGTAGTATAACCTAAATAAGTAAATACTAAAGTTGCATTTGCTGGGGCATTAATACTAAATGCACCAGTTGCATCTGTTTGTGTGCCAGTTTGTGTCCCCTTAACCAATACGCTTACGCTGGGGATGGTGGTTTTGTCGCCTCCGTCAGTTACCCTACCTTTTACTGTAATGTTTTGTGCAAACGCTACATTCAATGTGAGTAAACAAATTCCGGCTAGAACAGAAATTCTCGTAAAAATTCTTTTCATGCTTTTATAAAATTTGGTTTAATTGTTATTTAAATGTGAGGTAGTTTTCTCGCTTATGCAAGTGGTTTTACCTCAACATTAATACATCATTTCAGTGAAATATGTTTCTCAAAGAATAAAACCAATATCGATTTAAGCCTAAAAAAGCGGTTTTTAGAATCACAATGAAATAATTTTACCTGCACAAGTGTAAAAAATACACGAAGTGTTTTTGTGGGGTGCAGAAAAGAGTTATGAGAGGTAATGATGTAGTGCTATAACTCCATTAAAAACTCCGTAAGGTTCTTATCGTGGGGTACTTCTAGTTTTTTACGTAAGCGATATCTGCGAATTTCTACTCCACGTAAAGAGATATTAAGTAGGGATGACATCTCTTTACTGCTCATATTCATTCTTAAATAAGCGCACAATTTTAGGTCGTTTGGTACAAGATCTGGGTGCTGCGCTTTAAGTTTCTTAAAGAAACTTTCGTGGGCTTCGTTAAAACTGTTTTCGAATAAATGCCAATCACGCTCATCATTCATGCCATCGTTAATTACCTTTTGAATTTTGCGTGTTTGATCTTCAGATAGCTTCTTGCCGTTCTCATCTTTAAGCTTAGTAATTTCATCACTTAGCTTTTGCAACAGCTCATTTTTGTAAACCAAAGTCATTGCAGAATTGGCAAGTTCCCTATTTTTAGAAGCCAGTTCGGCCTGAAGCTTTTCCGTTTGAAGCCTTATAATTTGCTTTTCGTTAGCCTCGGTTTCCTGCCGTATAATTTCATCTTGTTCAGCTTGTAAACGGTCGCTGATTTTTTTGCTATCTACCTCCAGCTTCTTTTCATAGATTTTCTTTCCTAGGATTAAAACTACAATGAATAAAATAAAATAGAACAATATAGCCCAGTTGCTTAAATACCATGGACGCAATACAGTAAATTCGAATGTTGTAATCTGACTAACAGATTGATCATCAATTTTGGCTCGTACTTTAAATCTATAGCTTCCGCTGCCCAAATTGGTAAAATCTTTTTGTGTTGCATAACTCCAGTCTGACCAATCTTTAGAATATCCTTCTAAATAGTACTGAAATTTAATTTTTGCCTGCCTGTAATAAGGAAGAGCAAAGGATATACGAATATTATTGCGGCTATTCGGAACTTCTGTAGGCTCTCCATTGTTTCCAATTTCACTAATGGTAAAATATTTGTCGGTAATATCATCAATCCTTCTGATTAATACTGACGGTAGTTGCTTGTGCTTGCCACCAACAAAATCCAAGGTTGGGTTATAAATTACAAAACCATCATCAACACTAATTAAATAGATAGAGTTGCTTATTCGGCTTATATTTTCATAATACTGAACCATGCGTCCATCTAAAAGACTGAATTGGTTAGAATCTATTTCAATTTTTCCAGGTTCAGTAAAGTTCACCAAAGCTGTTTTGCCATGATTTATAAACCAATATTTTTTGCCACCGGCATTGATAATCTTGTTTGAAGTTGAGAATGAGCCAAGTTTGTGGTTTAATACATCATACTTACTAAACTTGTTGCTTAGCTCGTCATAAGTATAAAAACCAGCATCTGAAGAGAATAAAATCTTATTCTCCAGGTTAAACATATTGATGTTGTAATTGCCCGGAAGCCCATTCTTCTCATCGTAATATTTAGTACTGGTTACTCTTTTGTAGTCTTGACTCAAAGAGATTTTATAAAGCCCTTTGTAAGCGTGACTCACCCAAATATCACCTTTGTTATCTTGTTCTATATATCTAGAAGGCGCATCAAAGCCACTTACTTTAGAAATAAATTTTAAATCGGCGCCAGGCGTTTTCATAAATAATGATAAGCCCGTATATGTTCCCTGAATTAGGTAATTTGGATTTGAATTTAATTTTTTGATTGTCCAACCACCACTAATGGTTGATATTTTTTCAATCCTGTCATCCACAATTCTAAAAGTTCCGCTATTGTGACCACAAATTAATTGATTGTCGATAATAGAAAGCTCCCAAACCTGGCCTTGAGAATTAGGAATTAAACGGAAATTAAATGGTACAAGTTCTTTGTTGGTCGACCACTCGCTATAAAATACACCTTGGTTAGTACCGAGATAAATTTTATTATTAAAGATAATACTTGAATAAACCGTTCCAAATTGCCCGGTTTTATCAAAATAGAAATATAAAGGTGAGTTTAATTCAATTCTATCTATGCCATTGTCAAGCCCTGTCCAAAGGTTTTGTTCATCATCAGCATATAAACTTAAAATAGTGTTGTTTTGTAAACCACTTGATTTATTTATTTTCTGTACAATTCTACCATCTTCATCAATGATAATTAAGCCGTTTAAAATTGTACCATAAGCATAATACTTATCCAATAGCCTAACGCCATTATTAAGTTGAAATGTTTTTAAATAGGAATTTGCTGGAGTATTTAGTGGAGTAAAATTTTTCCCATCATAAGTAAATAAACCGTTTTTAACTGTACCTATAATAAAACCACCATTTTTATAAGGAAGGATTGATAAAATCCCTTCTTTACCTAATTTCTCACTTAAAGGTAAATGAACTAATTTATTTCCAACTAATTCGAATAATCCTTTTTCTAATACTTCAACAAAAAAGCGATTATTTACTTTATGGAGAAATAAAAAGGAAGCAGGACCTTTTACTATTTCAACTTTATTGTTTTTATAAATGTAAATGGTTGTAAAGGATTGGAAAATTACACGGTCTTTGTCTATGTAAATTTTCCATATTTCATCGTTAACATTCTTCCCTTTTGGTAAGAAAGAAATTAAGGAATTATAGCTTAATTTATTGTTTTTTATCGCCCAATAACCAAATTCGCCAAAACAACCAGTATAAATTTTTCCTTTACTATCCGTGGCTACCGATCTTACGATTTGACGGTTCGGCATTTGATATTTTTGCCAATAACGCCCATCGAAAGTAAGTAAGCCTTCAGCATTGCCGAAATACATTACGCCATTTTTATCTTTAGCAATACTCCAATTTTGATTTCCTGCGGAATAAATAGACTTGGGATAATTTTCTATATAAGGTACGCCAATGCTTTTTATATCAGCAGCAAAAATAGAAGTGTGAGCAAGAATGAGAAGCAGAAAAAGACAACGTAGAAGTTTTTGCATGTAATGCTAATTAGGTAGCCGATTTAATACACAAAGTAAATAAAAAAATAGGAATGATTCATTTGTTGCACCCTTACAAACAAAAAAGCAGGTGCGATATGTGTTTCATATCGCACCTGCTTTTATATAATGAGGCTTAAATATTTAAGCTAAAGTAACTTTTCCAACAGGTTGAGGAACTTTTACATAATAACCTGTTCCATCATAAGGGCGTTTGCGTGGGTTTGTTGTACACTCTACTGAGCAACATCCTTCTAACTGATCGCCACATTCATCACACTGCGTAATATGTTCATTGCACTCCGGATTGGCACAATTAATCATTTTAGGAGTCGTTTTACCACAGTTGTAGCAAACAGAAACAATTGTCGGATTTACTTGATTTACGTCAACGGCAATTCGATTATCAAACACATAGCATTTGCCTTCAAAATCTTTTCCGCCAGCTTCTTTTCCATATTTAATAATCCCGCCATGCAATTGATAAACATCATTAAAACCATGATGTAAAAGTAAAGCAGATGCTTTTTCGCACTTAATACCGCCAGTACAGTAGGTTAAAATCTTTTTGTCCTTGTATTGCGCAAGTTCATTTATTTTTTCAGGGAAATCACGGAAATTCTCAATATCAAGTGTTATTGCATTTTTAAATTTGCCAAGATTATGCTCATAGTTAGATCTAACATCTAAAATAACTACATCTTCATCATCTTTCATCGCCATAAAATCAACAGGTTCTAAATGTTTACCTGTTTGTTTATTTGGATCAATAATAGATGTATCTCTTAAACCAGAGTGTACAATTTCAGATTTGTAACGGCAATGCATCTTAATAAAAGATGGCTCTTCAACGTAATCAATTTTGAACTCTGTTTTAGCAAATCTATCATCTGCATGAATCGCCTTCATGTAAGCCTTACAAGCCTCTTCCGTACCAGATACGGTGCCATTTAAGCCTTCATCAGCTACAATAATTCTTCCGGTTAAATCTAAAGATTTGCAAAATTTAAGATGATCTGCAGCAAATTGTTCTGCATCGGCTATATAGCTATAGCAATAGTAAAGTAATGTCTGATATTTTTTCATAACGCTGTTGATACCGTTGCAAACGGCGTTTAAAGCGGGGCAAAGATAATGCTTTAAGGTGAAAGACCAAAGCAAAATGTTTATTGCCTTGGTCTTTCAGCTTTAGTCTTTGAACTTAAAATCCGTAACTAATTCTAAAGCCTTGAGAAATTTTCTTGCTTCCATCATAAGCAAAACCATAGCTAGCTCTTAATATTAGGCGTTGAATACCGAAGTAAAATTCTTTATAATTTCTTTTTTCCGGAGATGATAAATAACCACCACCCATAAATTCTTCGAGCTTTAACTTGCGCAGTAAAGGAACTTTATTTAAAAAGAAACCAGCGAAATTATGCTCAACGTGGGCTTCAAAATATTGTTGGTTGGTGCTGAACTGATAGAAATCTAAGTATTGGAACTTTCTAATATTAGGTGGGAAAATAGTTGAAATGTTACCAGAGAAATGTTTAAAATCAGGATAAAACATTTTATTGTTGTTTAAAAATTTTCCCACTCCTGCTAAAAATGAAGTATAACCCCACAAGCCTAAACCAATTCTTTCTTGTGATATTTCGGCTTTTACAAAATCATAATCTACATCACTTCCCAATACATCTTTGAATCCCTTTTTGTATAAAACCGTAATTTTAGGGAATTTGGATTCTGTATAAAACTTACCATCTGGGCGGGTAATATATTTTTGTCCAATGGTGTAAGTTAAATTAACTGAGGCGCTCAAAGAGTTGTAAGTAGGGAATAGTGGCGTTTCAACTTCTGGAGAGAAGGGATTATTTGAAGTAAATTCTCTATCCTTAGCATCAACAAATTTAAAGTTAGAACTATTTGTTAGTGTTTTATTTTTACTGTAGTCAACATTTACAGTTCCTTGTAAACCATTGATAAGTTCGCGGGATGTATTAATGTTAATGAAGTTTTTTTCGTAAAACTTAGAAAAGTTCTTCTCATAAAAGAGTGAGTTAATCGAGTTCCCTAATAACGTCATTGAACCTAAATTGTTAAGGTCGAAAATCCCATTCCCAAATGATGCTCCAACGCTGGCTCTTTTAAGTGGATTATAAAAATAATAACCTGTCAAACTTCCTGTTAGTTTTTGATTAGCAAAGCCGTACCTAAGTTCTGGTCTGATCCTAAAAAAACGATTGTTTTCATATACTTTACGATAAGTTACCCCATATCTAATTCCAAAACCTTCAACAGTGGTGTAGTATAAGGATCTTAAAATAGGATCGAAGCTATAATATTCCTTGTCATAACGATCATTTATACTGTAGCCGTGCAATGCAAGCTTTAAAATGCCAAACTTATTATTTTCCTTTTCTAATGAATCAAGATAGTGCTTGGATTCTTTTAGCTTCGCGATACTGTCTTTTTTAACGTAATTTAAGCGTTCATCGGGTGTTAAAGGAATGGGTCTATTGTTTTTCCAATAAATGGAGTCCTTTTTATTTACCAATTGGGTAACCTTTAAAATTTCACCATTAAAGTAATTTTTAGGGAAAACAGGAGCAGTATCATAGTTGCTATAAACACCTAAATAATAACCTGAAAATTTAAAACCTAAAACATTTCCGTTAAACTGAAAATTGATGTTTGTAGGCATATAAACATCTTTTACCTTAGTAAATTGCTGACTAATATTTAAGGTATCAATAAAATTGATGCCCGAATTTTTGGTAAGATATAAATCTGTATTGTAAATTCTCCAGCTATCATCAAGGATATAAATTATTCCTCTAAAAACAGGGTCATTTGTACGGCGGGGAATTACCTCAATTTTATTTACAATCTCTCCATTTTCTCTGGTTTCGCCTAAATATTTGTATTTGTAATAAAACATGGCATTATCCGCAATAGGCGAAATAAAGCCCCTCGCACTTAATGTGTTTTCTAAAAGATAGTTGTCGTAAAAATTAATAATTAAGTCAGATGCCTTGTTAAAGCTAAAAGCATTATTGCGGCCAGCAACTTTAGAGGAAAGCATTTCCTCATGTACTTCATTTGGACGGCGAAAACTAAATTTGCTTTCAGATTCTGACAAATAAATAATCCCTTTTCTATTGGTATCCAGTTCTAAAACTTTTTGAATATCCTGACCAAAAAACTTTTTTGGTGCCCCATTTAGGCGTTGTACACCTTTTATATAAACATCGCAACTAAATGCCTTTACCTCGTTTAAGTGTGTTTTACGTTGTTTTATAGCCTTTCTAATGATCTCATATGCAGGATCTTCAGCATTTCCCTTAATATTAACATTATTTAAAGTGTAACTCTCTGATGCCAAAACAATATTCAAAACCTGATTTTCACTTCCATTAATTTGCTGTTCCTGTTGTTTATAGCCAACGGCTCTAAAAGTTAGTGTTTGATCTCCCTTATTCACTTTAATGCTATACTTACCATCCACGTTTGCAGAAGTGCCATGTGTGGTGTTTTTTAAGTAAACTGAAGTGAAGGGGATAGGCTGCCCATTCGAATCTTTAATAGTTCCTGAAATAGTGATTTTTTGTGCAATTGCCACACTGCATAAGCTGCAAAAAAGAAAGAGTGCGCAGAATCTGATCATAAAGTTTTTGAGTAGTTAAGCTATAAATATCGAATAAGTTTTAACACTATACATATATCAGGGTGTTAAAGTTTGTTAATGCGTAATATTTAGCAGAGTATTTTTTTGTGAAATAGGTTGCACGGCAAATGAAAAAGACTTTATTAATGTCAATTTCCTCGAAAAAATCATCTCTTGATAATTCAGGATTATGTAGGGTGAAATGGATTTTTTTATAACTTTGACAGCTAATCAATTATTAAAAAAGCCATGTATAAAACACTACAGCCCGTTCTACAAAAGGAACTTGAAGAGATAGAAAACGCAGGATTATTTAAACGCGAAAGAATTATAATTTCTCCGCAAGGTGCAGATATTAAAATAAGCAGCGGTGCGGAAGTTATCAATTTTTGTGCTAATAATTATTTAGGACTTTCTTCTCATCCTAAAGTGATCGAAGCGGCAAAAAAAGCAATTGATGATCACGGTTATGGAATGTCTTCGGTACGTTTTATTTGCGGTACACAAGATGTACATAAAGAGCTTGAAACAAAAATATCTAAGTTTTTAGGTACAGAAGATACCATTTTATATGCGGCGGCTTTTGATGCAAACGGTGGTGTTTTTGAACCATTATTTAATGCTGAAGATGCCATCATATCTGATGAATTAAATCATGCATCCATTATTGATGGTGTTAGATTATGTAAAGCACAACGTTTCCGTTTTAAAAATGCGGATATGGAAGATTTAGAAAAACAATTAATTGCCGCCAAAGATTGCAGACATAGAATTATAGTAACCGATGGTGCTTTTTCAATGGACGGATCTGTTGCTCCATTAGATAAAATTTGCGATTTGGCAGATAAATATGAAGCATTGGTTATGATTGATGAATCTCATTGTACAGGTTTTATTGGTGCAACAGGTCGTGGTACACACGAACATTTCAACGTTATTGATCGTATTGATATCATTACTGGTACTTTAGGTAAAGCTTTGGGTGGTGCATCAGGAGGTTTTACATCAGGTAAAAAAGAAATCATTGATATGCTGCGTCAACGCTCACGTCCATATTTATTCTCTAATACGCTTGCCCCAGCAATTGCCGGTGCATCAGTAGCGGTTTTAGATATGTTGAGCGAAACAACTTCTTTAAGAGATAAATTGGAAAGCAATACCAAATATTTCCGTGAAAAAATGACTGAGGCTGGATTTGATATTAAACCAGGTTTCCATCCAATTGTTCCGGTAATGCTTTATGATGCTAAAATTGCTCAAAACTTTGCTGCAAAAATGCTTGAAGAAGGCATCTATGTTATTGGATTTTTCTACCCAGTAGTGCCGCAAGGAAAAGCACGTATTCGTGTTCAATTATCTGCTGCGCATGAACAACATCATTTAGATAAAGCAATTGCTGCGTTTACAAAAGTTGGTAAAGAATTAGGTGTGATTTAATTATTAACAATAAAAAATAAAATGAAAAGCTGCGTAAATCGCGGCTTTTCTTGTTTTGAGTTCATTTTCTTTTATAATGGCATTGTAAACAGATTTTTTGAACCCGGCAACATTAAAAAAATAAGATAATTTGCCGTATATTTGAAGCCATGTTACAGGATAAAATAACACAGTATACCGAAAAAATTAATGCTTTTGTAACTGAAAAAGCAGATGAATTAGAGCAGTTCCGTATTAAATATTTAGGAAGTAAAGGCATCATTAAAGAGATTTTTGATGAATTTAAATCTGTTTCTATAGAAGAAAAAAAATCATTAGGTAAAGTTTTAAATGAGTTTAAACAACTTGCCGAATCAAAATATTTAACCCTAAAGGAATCAACCGAAAGTTCAGAACAAAAAACTGAAAATTCGGAACAGGATTTAACTTTACCTGGAGAAGGGTTTGAAATAGGTTCTCGCCATCCTTTGGCTTTGGTTCGCCGCGAAATTGTTGAAATTTATGCTAAACTTGGATTTACTGTAGCAGAAGGACCAGAAATTGAAGATGATTGGCACAATTTCTCGGCTTTAAACTTCCCTGAAGAACATCCGGCAAGAGATATGCAAGATACCTTCTTTATTAAAAAAGGTGGCGAAAAAGGTGATATCGCTTTGCGTACGCATACATCATCCGTACAGGTAAGAATGATGGAGCAAGGACAACCGCCTTTTAGGGCTATTATGCCAGGTCGTGTTTATCGTAATGAAGCTATTTCTGCCAGAGCACACTGCTTTTTTCACCAAATTGAAGGCTTGTACGTAGATGAAAATGTTTCTTTTGCAGATTTAAAGCAAACCTTATTTTATTTTGTACAAGAACTTTATGGAGAAGGCACAAAAGTGCGTTTCCGTCCATCATATTTCCCTTTCACAGAGCCATCTGCCGAAATGGATATTTCTTGTACCATTTGTAAAGGCGCCGGTTGCCAATTATGTAAATATAGTGGCTGGGTAGAAATTTTAGGTTGCGGTATGGTAGATCCAAATGTATTGGAAAACTGTGGCATCGATTCTAAAAAATACAGTGGTTTCGCTTTTGGAATGGGTATTGAACGTATCGCAAATCTAAAATATGAAATTAAAGATTTACGCCTGTTCTCAGAAAATGACGCTCGTTTCTTAAAACAATTTAAATCAGCTTTAATATAATGAAAAGGGTAATATACAGCATGTTATTAGCACTTGTAGTATTCTCAAGCTGCGGTAAAGAGGATAATTATGTCCCTGAAGTTGCTGTCAATTTTACAACTTTATTAAGTGATCCACGTTTAAGTGGGTTAAGCTCCGGAACGCCTGTTTTTATAAACGGATATGGAGTAGCAGGTTTAATTCTTTACCGTTCTAACGGGCGTTATGTTGCTTACGATCGTTGTAGTACAGTTAATCCGCAAAATAAATGTGCATTAAATAACGACGAATCTCAAGGTATTACCGTAACTGATCCATGTTCGGGCGCCAAATTTTTGCTTTTGGATGGTAGTCCGGCAAAAGCACCTGCAGAAAAATATTTAAAACAATATACGGTAGCGGTAACCTTAAATACAATAACCGTTAGCAATTAGAAATGGAAGCTGAAAAAATAAAGGAAACTGTAAAAAAAGCAGCTAAGGAACTTTTTAGAAAGTATGGTTATCATAAAACCAGTGTGAACGAAATTGCTAAAAAAGCACGTATTGCTAAAGCAACAATTTATAAATATTTCGAAAGTAAGGAACAGGTACTCGATAGTATTCTAATGGATTATCTGGATCAAAATTTACACGAAATCATCAATAATAAAGTAAGCTACGCTTCAGAAGAAGAACATTTAAAGGCATTGGTAATGAAAACCAGTCGCTTGTCTTTTACGGCTTGTAATGAGTTTATTGGTTGGGATTTTGTTAGAGAAAATGCAAACTCTCAAGAGTTTTTGAAACACCTATCAGATCAGCTGGAAGCTTTATTGTTAGCCGCTTACTTGGAACTTGATAACTTTAAAAATAATCCTGCCAGGAGAGAAGGCTTGGCATTTTTACTAAAAGCAAGCAAAAGTATTGTGTTCTCATTTGCTTTTACATCCGTTAGTGATTCTGATGTGCGTAAAAACTTTGTAAGCTTTCAAAAGGAAATTCTTCCATTCTTGGTTAAAGCTGCCTTATAGATAATGTTTGATATTACTGTTAGTTAATATCAAACATTACTCATTATCGTTTTTATAATACTCAGCCGTTTTAAATCGCTCAATTGTTTTTTTGATCTTACCATCAACATATTTCTGAGTAATTACAGTAACGTAATCCCCAATTGTAGAATCTTCTATTACTGAAGATGCTTCTGTTAAGCCTTTTTTACTATCTATTCTGTAATTAGTGGTTTTATTGTAGCAACATCCATCTTTTTTATAAACAGATATTTGTTTATTTTTTCGATCTATCTTAAACATTCCAGAATTTGTGCTAGCTAAATCGGTTAATTCTTTGCTAATAACAAACTTGCCTTTGCTGCTATTAAATGTATAAACATCATAAGAAGGATCGTTATAAGCGCTATTACTTCCATTCCTTATGGCGACATCTTCATTCCCGTCGAAATTAAAATCACCAAATATTAACGGACTTTGGTATTTGCCAAGTTCCACTAAACCATCTTTGGGATCTTGATGTATTTTTAAAGAAAAATCTAAGTCCTTAGAATTGAAACTCTGGATTTCCTTGCCAGAAATTTTATCAAATAAAATGATATTTGCTTTGCCACTACATAGGCCATCATTGCAACTCTCTACATTTATTTTAGCGTGATATCTTTCAGAGCTTGCGTTATCTGCAAACTTATTTTGAGCTATCGCACAAGTGGTTAAAAAAGATGTAGTAAAAACTAGAAATAATTTCGTTATCATGTTTTACAAAATTAACTGAATATAACTTATCGAAAAGTTAAATAAAGTTAACGTATGCGCTTTCTGTTTTTAACATATTCTTTTACGGCAGCCTTAGTAGTAAGCCATTCCCTGCCTTCTTTATAAGCATCAATTTTGCCCTGCCTAGCCAATAAGCTTATATATTCTTGACCGTAAGGTACATCAGGTTCTTCAACAATGTAAGATATTGGTTCATAATCTCCGTAATCTTTTCCTGGTAAAGCATTAATGTACATATTTAAAGATCTTTCAACAGCTTGCAACATCAACAAGCAAAGCTTATGGTAAAGACCTTGATTAGCTTGATTTAGCGCTTCGTAGTATTTCTTACGATCTGTTTTTAAGATAATAGCCGGAGGAAAACCCTTCCGCATCAAAAATAAATTCATTGCTAAACGCACCGTACGTCCATTCCCATCAAAGAAAGGATGTATCCAAACAAGTTTGTGGTGAAATATAGTAGTTAATATTATATCGTTTAAACCTTGAGGATTTTCATTGATAAATAACACAAGTTCATCAAGTAAATCAGAAACTTTATTGGCATTAGGTGGAACAAAATTTGCCCCAACAATACGTACACCACCATTTCTTAATCTACCTGCATAATTATCCTCAATGCTTCTTAAAACTAAACCATGGATGTTTAAAATATCAATTGATCTTATGGTTTTGCTTACATCAACAAGTGTATATAGGTAATCAATCGCTTTATCATGATTATATACCTCGAAATGCTCTCTAAGTGATTTGCCTTTAACTGTTATGCCTTCTTGCAGTACTATTTGGGTTTCTCTTAAACTAAGTGTGTTCCCTTCAATGCTGTTTGAGTTGTATGTCCATTCGAGACTTAGGTCTGTTTTGATTCTTTGCAAAGCGCTGCCTGGCAATGGTCTTGAGGCATCAAGCATTGATTTTTTTTCGTACAGCCTATCTATAAGAGGTTGTAAATCATTTAAATCCGTTAAATCAAATTTCCACACACTCAAATGTACTAATATCGTTTTGGTTTAAAAAGCATTTAATCCGATATTAATGCATTTTTGCAATTATTCCCATTTAAATACTTTTACGGCTACTGCATAAATTCCAATTCCCCAAATTACTAGAATTAATATTTGCTGTTTTACATCCCATAAGCCTTGCCCTTCGAAAGCTACTTTGCGCATTGCATCATTTAAATAGGTTAGTGGCAATGCTCTGCTAATGGGCTGTAACCATGATGGAAATGCTTCGATAGAGAAGAATGTGCCCGACAATAAAAACTGAGGTAATGTTACAATATTTGAAATAGGGGGTACCATGCTTTCATTTTTTGCAATACCTGATATAATAAAGCCGAAGCCCATAAATACAATTATACCTAATGTGGCTAGTATAAGCATGTTGAGCACTGTTAACGCTCCATGAACAAGTGTAAAGCCAAAAAAGAAATGACCTAATAAAATGATGAATAAAGCACCAATTAAAGCAAAGCCGATGCGTGCAATACCTTCGCCAATTACAATGCTTGATCGTTTTACGGGCGTAGCGAAAAAGCGTTTTATAACAAGTGTTTGGCGCAAGCTTAAAAAAACAAAGGCAGTACCAAATACGCCAGTGCTTAATAAAGAGAAGCCTAACTGACCAGGAAGAATAAAATCAATGGTTTTATATTCCCTTCCTTCAACCGTACTTTCTTTAATTTCTGCAACGGATGGCTTTAACTGCTTATCATAAAAAAGATTATTCAATACCGATTTCAAAATGCCGCCCTTGTCTCTTGATGCAGATGTGTAGACCACGTTTACCGAGTATGCAGCTGTATTTACCTTTCTGTGTACATCAATTACAGCATCTACATTACCTTTTTCCAGTAATTTGCTTAAATCTCCCTGAGATTTATTTCTGATAAGGCGAATCATTCCTGTTTTTTCTAATGTTCCAATAACAGGATTGTTAATGTCAGAATTTGGTGCTATGCCAACATCAATGTGAGTGCCACCACCGCCTAAAAAACCAAAAACTAAAATAAAGATTAATGGAAAAGCAAGGGTAAAAACCACTGCTGAAGGGCTTCGCATAATTGAACGAAAACTTGCCTTTGCAAGGGCTAAGGTTGCTTTTGTATTACTATATTGTTTCATTTACTATTGTATTTTAAATAGTTGTGATATTTCTAAAATTGATCAAAGTAATTGTTTATTCTCGCCATTCTTTACCAGTAAGATGAATAAATACATCTTCAAGATTGGCTTTTTTAACCTCTTTTTTACGTTCGAAGCCACTATTAATCAAATTATCGATCAACTGGTCTGGAGTATCCAAAGCGATAATTTGCCCGTGTTCCACAAAAGCTACCCGATCGCAAAGCTGTTCTGCTTCATCCATATAATGCGTAGTTATAACCACGGTTGTACCATTTTTACGGATGTCGATAATTAAATCCCATAAATTCCTTCTCGCTTGAGGGTCCAAGCCTGTTGTAGGTTCATCAAGGAAAATAATTTTAGGCTGATTGATTAATGTTGTCGCAATTGAAAAGCGTTGTTTTTGTCCGCCAGATAATGCTTTATATTTAGCTTTAGCCTTATCTTGCAAATTAACTTTTTCTAGCATTTCCATTGGCTTAATATCAGCGCCATATAAACCGGCAAATAGCTCCAATAACTCTACCAAATTAAGATTTGGATAGTAGCCAGCAGCCTGTAATTGCACGCCAATAATCTGCTTAATTTCATGCGCTTGCTTATCTACAGAAAAACCATCGACAATAATTTCGCCCGAGGTTTTTTCTCTTAAGGTTTCTATAATTTCTAATGTAGTTGTTTTTCCAGCTCCGTTCGGACCTAATAAACCGAAGATTTCATTTTCATAAACTTCAAAACTTAAGCCTTGAACAGCTGTGAAGTCATCGTACTTTTTTACCAGATTGTTAACACTGATAATGGCTTTTTTTGTTTCCATAAGTCTAAATGTAAGGAGCTTTAAATAAATAGAAAATGAATTTCGACACTATTGCGGTAAAATGTCGGTAAAATGATGCTTGGCATAGGTGAAATCATTTTTTAGTTGCTACTTCGGGTTAAAATAATAACATCCCGATCTATTGAATCAATTTTATAGAGATTTTTTGTTTTGTTAAAAGCTTCATCGAAAAGAATTTTATTCTTTAAAAGTTTAAAGCTGCCCTTTGTATTTAGGCTATCGTTATTGATAGAATATGATTCTCTGTATAAGTGATCATACTGCATTCTTTGTTTCCATGCATTACTATACTTGAGGATTTTTTTGCCAATGTAGCTACCGTTTGTGTTGAGCGATACAAAATAGGTTGTTTTTAAATCGTAATACTCAGCAGTCCAGGTGGTATCAGGTTTTTGGGTTGCTTTAAATTTATAATCTAAGCCATAATTTAGTTTCTCTACAAAAGCTGGATTATTGGTTATGTAATTTCCCGCTTTAAAATTACCGTTTGTGCCATAAAGTGTATCCAAGTTTTTAGTTGCTGTGAATTTCCACTTGGTGTAAATGTAATCTTCGGCCTTTATTACTTCATTTATTCTTTTTATATAAATGGTATCAATATTGGTAGTTGCTCCCTTTGCTTGTCCGCCGCCAAATGTATTAAAAACCTCAATTTTATAATTTAAAAAGCCTTCCTTTTTAATTTCTTCAATATAATGTAGTGGAGGTGCTTCCATATAGAATATTTCTGGGATAAAGAACTTGCTATAACGGATTTCTTTAAGGTAAAACTTGCCATTTGCATCGGTTATGGTTTCACCAATTTTGCAGCCAGCAACAGGTTTATTCTGATAATCTAAAATAGTACCAGTAATTGCGGGCCTCGAAAGCCTTGAAATGCATCCACAGAATAAGCAAACGTAAACAAGAAGAAGTAGAGGAACTTTTTTAATGATCATTTACTAATTTAAATAAAAAAACACTGCCAGTATTATAGACAGTGTTTTAATGCTTTATAGTGTAGTGAAAATTACCAGGTTAATTCACCTTTAATAACGTTTACAAAATCATCAAATAAGTAACGAGAATCGTGAGGACCTGGTGAAGATTCTGGGTGGTATTGAACAGAAAACGCTTTTTTACCTTTAACACGAATACCTTCAATAGATTTATCATTTAAGTTAATGTGGGTAATTTCAACTTTATCTGAGTTTCTAACCTCATCAGGAATTACGCCAAAACCATGATTTTGAGAAGTTACCTCGCAATGGTTTTTTATGATATTTTTAACTGGATGGTTTAATCCACGGTGGCCGTTAAACATTTTCATTGTTCCAATTCCATTTGCTTCAGCCAATAATTGATGACCTAAGCAAATACCGAACATTGGTTTATTAGCTTCTAAAATTTGTTTTAGCGTTTCTACCGCGTATGGCATTACCGAAGGATCGCCGGGGCCATTTGAAATGAAATATCCATCAGGATTCCATTTTTCCATTTCTGCGAAAGTAGTTTTAGCAGGAAAAACCTGAACGTATATGTCGCGTGCTTCGAAATTGCGTAAAATATTTTTCTTGATACCTAAATCCAAGGCTGCAACTTTTAAGGATGCATCAGGGTTGCCGTAAAGATAAGGCTCTTTAGTACTTACTTTAGAAGATAACTCTAAACCTTCCATTGATGGCACTTCGGCAAGTTTTTTCTTTAATTCATCAAGATCTGTAATTTCAGAAGAGATGATGGCATTCATTGCACCTTTATCTCTAATGTGACGAACAAGTGCTCTGGTATCAATATCAGAAATCGCTACTAAATTATCATTTTGAAAATAATCCTGAATAGATTCTGTAGCTTGTTTACGACTGTATACAATGTTATAGTTTTTGCAAACTAAACCTGCAATTTTTATCGAGTCAGATTCGATTTCATCTTTATGGATACCGTAATTACCAATATGCGAATTGGTTGTAACCATTATCTGTCCAAAATAACTTGGATCGGTAAAAATTTCCTGGTAACCTGTCATCCCGGTATTAAAACAAATTTCGCCGGTTGTGGTGCCAATTTTTCCAGCAGCTTTGCCGTAAAAAACTGTGCCGTCGGCAAGTAATAAAATCGCAGGTAACTTGGTGTAGTTAGTCATGTTAAGTACAATATGGATTTTTGATTAAAAAAGAGTTGAAAAAAGAATGGCTGTCGGCTATAAAGCCGTTTTTGCAGGGGGCAAAAAATGATGAATATATCCCTTCCATTTCGGGGTACAAAGATAGGATTAAAGATTGGTAATGTAAAGAGAAAAATGAAATAGATGAAACATTGTGGTTATCCGTTTTAAGCTTTTAAAATCATTTTAATGGCTTACTGCTTACTAATTATTTAATATTTTAATACATAAAATAAGGCTTTTGTCATATACCTTTTACGATACACCTTTTTAAAGAAAAAGTAATACTTTTGACAGCACAAAACAAAACAGATGTCGGTACATAAAGAAATAAAACGCATTACCACGCATATTCTGCAAGAAATGAAACAGCGTGGAGAAAAAATATCCATGCTAACGGCCTACGATTATTCAATGGCAACGATTTTAGATGATGCTGGATTAGATGTTTTGCTGGTGGGCGATTCTGCATCAAATGTTATGGCAGGGCACGAAACTACACTTCCAATTACTTTAGACCAAATGATTTATCATGCAGCATCTGTGATTAGAGCGGTAAAACGTGCTTTTGTTGTGGTTGATTTACCTTTTGGTTCTTATCAAGGCAATTCTAAAGAGGCCTTAAATTCTGCCATTCGTATCATGAAAGAATCTGGTGCTCACGGTGTGAAATTAGAAGGAGGAGAGGAAATTATAGAATCTGTACAGCGCATTATTACCGCTGGTATACCCGTAATGGGGCATTTGGGGTTAACGCCACAATCTATTTATAAATTTGGAACCTATACTGTACGTGCCAAAGAAGAAGAAGAAGCAAATAAGCTTAAAACAGACGCTATTGCCTTGCAAAATGCAGGATGCTTTGCGGTTGTTTTAGAGAAAATTCCGGCAGCATTGGGTAAAGTTGTATCAGAAAGTATTCTCATTCCAACTATTGGTATTGGTGCTGGTCCGCATTGCGATGGACAAGTTTTGGTTGTTAATGATATGATTGGCTTAACCAAAGGATTTAAACCACGTTTTTTACGTCAGTACATTAATTTATATGACGAAATTTTGGGTGCGGCGCAAGCTTACATTCGAGATGTAAAAGCCAATGATTTTCCGAACGAAAAAGAACAATACTAAGTTTCAGCTTAACCTAAATAATGCCAATTACAGATAAGGATATCCTTTTTGAAGACAATCATTTAATCGCCATTAATAAAAGGGCGGGGGATATTGTGCAGGTTGATGAAACCGGAGATGAACCTTTGGATGAACAGGTAAAAAAGTACATCGCAAAAAAATATAATAAGCCAAATGGTGCATTTTTGGGTGTTGTACATCGTTTAGATAGACCAGTTAGTGGTGTAATTTTATTCGCTAAAACAAGCAAGGCTTTAGAGCGGATGAATGCGGCATTTAAAAACCGTGAGGTAAAAAAAACATACTGGGCCGTTGTACGGCAAAAACCCGAAAAACCTTCTGGTACTTTGATCCATTGGTTGGTTAAAAATCCACAAAAAAATGTTGTTACCTATTATAATTCTGAAGTACCTGGAAGCCAAAGGGCAGAATTATCTTATCGATTAATTACTCCATTTGCTGATTATTACCTTATTGAGGTTGATCCTTTAACGGGGCGCTCTCATCAAATTAGGGTTCAATTATCATCAATGGGGTGTCCAATAGTTGGCGATAATAAATATGGATATCCAAGAGGAAGTAGAAAAGGCAGTATTTGCTTGCATGCACGTCGTTTGCAATTTATGCATCCAGTTAAAAAAGAACCTGTAAATATTTTTGCCAAATTACCGATTGATGGTTTTTGGGAAAGGTTTGAAAACTTTTAAGCTCCATCACTTTTGTGTATACAATTTGTGTAACTGTAGAAAATAATACTCGTAGAATGTCCTTCTTTTATTCATTTTTTAAGTTTAAATGAAGTTTAAAAAATTGGCATAATATTTTAGCTGATGTTTCAAACTTATAACAAAATGAGAAAAATCTTATTATCAGTAGCTGCAGTAGGTTTGCTGGCTACAACCTTGGTTTCTTGTGATAGTACCAAGAAAACTGAAAAAACTACGGATTCAACGGTATCTGCCAATGGCGATACTACGGTTAAAGTGGTTACGAAAACTACAGAAGTAAAAACATCAGAAGTGCCAACGTTTTCAAGCGAAGATGTAAATAGTGGTTTGGCTGATCTTACTAAATTAAAAGACGATTATGTTGCTGCTATAAAAAATAAAAATGCAACAGAAATTCAAGCTTTAACAGAAAAATACAAAGCTTGGTCTCAAAAGGCTACTACTTTAGCTGCTAAATTAAAACCAGAAGAGATTCAAAAATATACCGATTACGTAACTCAAATAAGTAAAGAATGGGGAGAGGCTGCCCACGAAGCACTTAATAATTAAAGAAAAATGGCTGGATCGTAAAGTGATGATACAGCCATTTTTTTTATTTGCAATTGGTTTTAGAAAACTGAATAGCATCACCAAATTTTAATTTATTGATGTTTTTGAATTTTACCTTTCCATTTGCTTCCTCTACCTCCCCAAAGCCTTCTATTAATTTATCGGCTTGTTTTAGCCATACCACCTCTCTAACAGATTCCATTCCTTCAGATTTAAAAGTATAGTTTGCAATTAAAGTGTCGCCCTTAACAACACCTTCAATTTTGCCTGTGTTTTTATCTTTTTCAAACAAGTTATAGCTCAAATCTCCTGAAATTACATTTCCGTTTATATTTAATTTTAACGAAGCTGTATCTCTATTTTTCGCATATAAAAAACACTCGGTTGCAGGGGCAATACTATCCGTTTTTGCTACGGTAGAATCTGTTTGATTGTTGTTTTTTGTATTGCTTTGGCAAGAAGCCATAAATGCTGTTGCAATAGCAATAATTGGGACAATATTTTTCATAATTTATTAAGGTTGATTGTTTTGTATTAACAAAGCGCTTGCCAAAATTGAATATTCAACAAGGCTAAAAAAAAGAAAGCCCCACAAAAGCGGAGCTAACTAACAATTAAACGAAGATTTTTTTACCAAACATAAGTAGCTACAGCACCTTGCGCTAAGGTAGTTGTAACACTTTTGCCAATGTATTTAATGTTAAATGTGGTTTCGCTATTGTTATTATTGCAAACAATAAGTACGGTTTTACCTTCTGGAGTTTTAAAAGCTACATTTTGTAGATTATTGGTAACGTTTGAAGAAATGCGGACTGAACCCGGAGTAACAAATTTTGAAGCATGTGCAATAACATAATATGCCACATTTCTACTTACTGCTGGTGCTACAGTAATAGCGCCTAAGCAACTTGTGCAGCCACCTTTATCCGTATGGGGATTGTAATTTGCATCTGCTGCCAGATTCCATTCTAAAACATTGCGACTCCAATTACGGGTTGCGCCAATAATTAGTGTAGATACATGCCATTTTAAATCCTCAGAGAAATTACCTGGGCCACCAACCCATTGCTCCGTAAAGTATACGTTTTTATCTGGGTGGGCATCATGAACTTTTGTAAGTGCCGAAATATTTCCAGCATATAAATGAAAAGCAGAACCATCAACATATTTCTTAGCTTCTGGATCATTTAAAATCGTAATCGGGTATTCTGGTTTATCTGCATTATGATCGTAAACAATAATTTTTGTTGTGATGCCTGAGGATTTAAATACTGGACCTAAAGCTGTTTTAATAAATTCTGCCTGCGTTAGTGCGTCCATATACATGCTTGGATTATTACCAGGATGCAAAGGCTCGTTTTGTGGCGTAATGGCATCAATAATAATTCCCTCTGCTTTCATTGTTTGGATATACTTTACCAGATATTTAGCATAAGTTTGGTAATACTCTGTTTTTAAACTTCCGCCGATAAAACTTTTGTTAGTTTTCATCCAGGTTGGAGCAGTCCATGGCGAACCTAAAATTTTAATTGAAGGATTTATAGCCACAATCTTTTTAAGTAAAGGAATTAAATCTGCTTGCTCTTTTGCGATAGAGAATTTAGATAAACTTTCATCCGTTTCCCCATCAGCTAAATCATTATAAGTAAAAGGAGTAGCGCTTAAATCAGAAGCACCAATACTTAAACGGATATAACTCACAGCAATGGCATCATCTTTTTTGCCAAAAAGTTCATTTAGTAATTTATCTTTTTCTGCCGCAGGTAACGCGTTAATTAAAGTGGCACTTCCGCCAGTTAGGGTATAGCCAAAACCATCAATACTTTGAAAGGTTGTATTAGGATTTACTTCAATTGAAGGATTGCTATTGGTGGCATCGCTAAAGTTGAGCGCAATATTTTGTTTTTGTAATAAGGCAGATTGATCGCCTTTTGTAAGCCAAAAAGCTACTTCTGTTTTAACTGGTGTTGTACCAACCTGAGGATTTCCGATATCGCCTGATAGTGTTCTTTTAGAAGCACAGGATGTAAATAAAACACTCAGAGCTAAGCTTACGCTGTAAATTGATTTCATGTTTTCGTCTTAAATGATAGGTTTTTACAATAAAAAGGGATGGACAGCTTACTAAAGCCGCCATCCCTCTGGTTTTAATTTGTGTAATTAAAGTTGATTTTCTGATCTCCGATTTGAACTTTAAATTCTCCGGCCTCAGTTACTTTTTTATTTTCTAGGTTTACAACCGCAATATCTTCAGGCGTAATGCTAAAGGTTACTGTTTTAGTTTCTCCAGCCTTTAAATTTATCTTTTCGAAGCCACGTAACCGTTTTACATCTGGCGTAATTAAGCTTGCAACCAAGTCGGATGTATATAACAATACACTTTCTTTTCCTTCTAATTTGCCCGTATTGCTAACTTCTACAGTTATAGTTAAGGTTTCGCCTGCTTTTAAAGTATTACTGCTCAATTTTAAATTACTGTATTTAAAAGTAGTGTAACTTAAACCCTGCCCGAAAACATATTGTGGGTTAAAATCCGAATCGTAATTATAAACACCTTCTACGGTTTCACGGGCTTCAGATGGTTTGTGGTAGTAAGTAAATAATGCATTTGGAAATTGAGGATAAGTATATGGAAGTTTACCAGAAGGATTAACATCACCAAATAAAATGTCGCTCAATGCATCAGCACCAAAGTTACCTGGTAGATATGTTTGAACAACAGCACTCATTTTTTTCTCAAACTTGCTGATGATTCTTGGCCTGCCTTCGTTTAAAATTAAGATTACTGGTTTACCCGTTGCAGCAATTTTTTGTGCCAATTCAGTTTGTAAATCAGAAATGTATAAATCACTTAAATTACCAGGAGATTCTGTGTAAGTATTTTCACCAAGACATAAAATCACAGCATCCGCATTTTTTGCGGCAGCTATGGTTTCTTCCATTTTATCGGCGAAGTCTTCAAAGTATTTACCATCCATTTTATAGCTTACGCCCGGTAAATAAGTAATGTTTGCTGCACCATTTTTATTTTGAAGTGCCTCTACAATTGTATTATAATCTTTAGCAAATTCTTCTACCTTTTCGCCTTGCCAGCTATAGGTCCACGCACCGTTTAAAGTACGCATTGAGTTTGCATTTGGACCAGTAACCAATAATTTCATTCCTTTTTTTAAAGGAAGAATGTTGTTGGAGTTTTTTAATAGGGTGATGGATTCTGCGGCAGTATTATAAGCAGCGGCTTGAAACTCCTTGCTTGCAAATTTTGGATAATCTTTAGGGTTAGTTGTTGGTTTTTCGAATAAACCAGTTGCATATTTAACCATTAAAATACGGCGAACGGCATCATCAATTCTTTCTTGTTTAACTTTACCTTCTTTAACCAGGGCAATTAAATTATCACAAAAAACTTCATAGTTATAAGCAATCATGCTCATATCTATACCTGCATTAATGGCAAGCATAATTGCTTCTTTATCATCTTTAGCAATATGATCTCTTTTAAATAAGTTTTCAATATCACCCCAATCTGTAACCGCCAAACCTTTAAATCCTAACTCCTCCTTTAATAATTTAGTAACAATACTGTAATTAGCATGTACAGGCACTCCGTTTATAATTCCAGAGTTAATCATCACTGTGTGCGCTCCAGCCTCTACAGCGGCCTTAAATGGCGGCAGGTGATATTCTCTCAAAGCCTGATCTGATATATAAGAAGGTGTTCTATCTTTTCCAGTAACGGGAACCTGATAACCTAAAAAGTGTTTTAAGGAAGTTGCAACTTTAAAAGGATTAGCAACGTTATTATCATCGCCTTCGTATCCTTTTACAGCGGCTTTGCCTAATTCGGTAACAACAAATGGATCTTCGCCAAAGCTTTCCCATTGACGAGGAAAACGTGGATCGGCACCTAAATCTAAAATAGGGGCAAAGTTCCATGGAATAGAACTTGCACGGGTTTCGTAAGCCGTAATTGATGCTCCATTTTTTACCAAGCTGCGATTAAAAGTTGCAGCTTGTCCAATTTGTTGTGGAAACATAGTTGCACCAACGGTATAAGTTGCGCCATGAACTTCATCCACACCATAAATTACAGGAATTTTATTTTTGCCTTTTTTAATAGCCACATCTTGAATTTCGCTAATAATTTTATACCAAACTTGTGGTGTACGAGCCCTGTTATTTGAAGTATTTAAAACTGAACCTACATGATATTGGATTAAAGCTTTTTCCATTGCCGCCTGATCCAGGGTAAATGGCTCATCGCTTTCGAAACGATTTTTACCTTTACCAATTACATCGAGTGTGATTTGAGCCATTTGACCAACTTTTTCCTCAAGGGTCATTTTGCTAATCAAGGCATCTATTTTAGCTTGGTTTTTGTTTTGTGCATTAGCACTAATTACGGTTCCTAAAATGAAGAGCGTTAGTAGAGTTTTCCGGAAAATCATATGAGATTGTTTTATAAAACAAAGGCGGCAATTGCCGCCTTTGTAAATTGATAAGAAATTAACGAAGGTTTGGATTTCTATCCAGTTCGGTTTGTGGAATTGGTAGTAAAAGCTTTGCTGCTGTTACATTGTAATTTAATGAATTACCATTTCCATCTTTTTGCGCATTCATCACAGTTATTGCTCTGTTAGTTCTTAACAAATCATACCAGCGGTGACCTTCGAATGCTAATTCTAAACGACGTTCTTTTTCAATTGCTAAACGCATACTTGCTTGGTCGGTTGCTGGCGTAGCACCTAAATTAACACGACCACGAACTGTGTTTACTACATCTTTAGCAGTAGACCATCCGCTTGCACTTAGTTCATTTAAAGCTTCTGCTTTTAATAACATAATATCTGCAAGGCGTAAAATATAAGTATCGGTTTTATCATCCGCTCTATATTTACCAACGTGAGGATAAATAGCTTTATCTTTCCAATAATCATCATCCCATCCAATACCATCAATTAAAATGCTTGATTTTTTACGAACAACATCATTTTCTGCATTAAAGGTATTTACCAAATCGTTTGTTGGTGTATTGAATTTTTTCCAACCTGCACCAAAAAGCTGACTAGGCATCCAGTTACCATGTAAACCACCCCAACCATCATATTGCATTTCCCAAATGGCTTCAGAGTTGTTTTTATGCTGAGAATCCCAAAGGAAATCATAGTTAGATACCAATGAATAACCACCACTAATTACCGCATCTGCATAGGTATTTACCTTTGTCCAATCTGGATTAGGCTTACTTGCATAAACTTTAGCTAATAATGCATTAGCAACACCTTTAGTTACAATGCCTTTATTGGGTGCAGTGGTACGTGCATTTTGTACGCCATACTCTAAATCTGCAATAATTTGAGCATAAATTTGATCAACAGTAGATTTCGATGGAGATAAATCCTCGTTTGTTACCGGGATTTTTAACACAAGTGGTGCAGCACCCCATAATCTTACCACATTAAAGTACATGTAGGCACGTAAAATGCGAGCCTCAGCCAAAATTTGCTTACGGCGATCGTTTACATCTAATTTAGAATCGGCAATTTTTGGAACGTTATCCGTTACCAAATTACAATTTTTAATGTCTTTGTATAAAGCTGTATAATCACGGCTAACATTGGCATTTGTGTTGATTACCGTAAAAAGATCCAACTGGATATTGTTTGGGTTATCACCACCTGCGTAACAGTTATCTGCAATTACATCACCATTCGTCATAAAATCCATGATGTGGAAATCATTATACATTCCATCATAAACGCCCTGGATTAATTTTTCTGCTGCTGCAGCATCGGCAAAAGCAACATCAGGCGTAACCTGACTGATTGGTTGTTTATCTAAAAAGTCTTTCTTACAACTGCTCAAAGCCAATGTAAGGGTGCCGGCAGCGATTATTGAATATATTTTAAGTTTCATTCTGTTTAAAATTAAAAGCCTACGTTAACACCAAATAAAAATGTTCTTGATTGTGGGTAAGTACCATAATCTATACCCATTGATGGGCTGTTACCGCTGTAACGCTGTACCTCTGGATCAAAACCTGAATAATTAGTAAAGGTTAATAAGTTATAACCAGTTGCAAAAACAGTTATCTTGCTCATGTTCAGTTTTTTTAGCGTGTTTGCACCGAAGTTGTAAGATAATGTTGCTGATTTTAAACGTAAATAAGAACCATCTTCAACAAATCTACTTGATGTACGTGAGTTATCCGTATTTCCCTTTGTAACCTTTGGTATGTTTGTAATTTGACCAGGAGTAGTCCATCTGTCTAATACTGCTGTAGATTGGTTTTTAGAATCGTATAAACCTTCTAAATCAATTCTTGAAGCATTAAAAATGTCGTTACCCTGTACACCTTGGAAAAAGAATGATAAGCCAAAAGAACCATAAGTTAAGTTATTGTTTACCCCATATGTGAATTTTGGTTGCGCATTTCCAATGTAAGTACGATCACCGGCATCAACGCTACCATTGTTGTTTAAATCAGCATACATTGCATTACCAGTTTGAGGATTAACGCCCTGGAAAACGTAACCATAAAAAGCACCTAACGGTTTTCCAACCTCTACTCTAATGGCTTGGTCACGGCTATCAATACCACCAAAATCAATTGATGATAATGAATTACCCAAACTAGTTACCTTGTTGCGATTTAAAGAGAAGTTTAAATCTGTAGACCAGGTGAATTTACTTTTAACAAAGTTTTTGGTGGATAAAACAAACTCTAAACCTTTATTTTCCATTGAACCTACGTTTCTGGCTTGTGTATTAAAACCAGTGCTAAGTGCTAAAGGAACGTTTAAAAGTAAGTCATTTGTTTTCTTTAAATAAGCATCAGCAGTAAAAGTAATTCTAGAGTTGAACATGCTTAAATCCAAACCAATGTTAGTTTGAGTTGTTTTTTCCCATGTTAAATCAGGGTTTGCCAATTGAATAAAATTGTAAGAACCTTGAGTAGTTGGCTGATATAATTCTAGGTAAGCATAATCTCCAATACCTTCATCGTTACCAACTTTACCCCAGCTACCTCTAATTTTTAAATCGTTAATGGTTTTGCTTTCCTTCATGAAGTTTTCTCCAGAAATACGCCATCCCACCGAAGCAGAAGGGAAGTATCCATAACGTTTATCTGGTGCAAAACGAGAAGAACCATCCGCACGGAAGTTAGAACTGAACAAGTATTTGCTATCGTAAGCATAGGTTACACGTGCTAAATAAGAACGTTTAGACCATTGCGCAAAAGATGGTAGCGTTGCAGTAATTGAAGTAGCTGCTGGCAATAAATTCTTATTTGCATCTAAATATTTAGAATCTTCGTAGTTGTAATATTTGTAATCAGATTCTTGGATAGTCATACCACCTGTAGCTGTAAAAGCATTTTTACCCACATTTTTGGTATAGTTAACAATGTTTTCATTTAACCAAACATTATCCTTAGTTCTATTACTTTGGAATCTTCCTTGTTGAGTTCTACCATATTCAGACATGTATGGATCTAAGAAGTTGCTGTAACGATTTCTGTTTAAGTTGGTGCTGATACTTGATTTTAAGTATAAATCTTTAGTGAAATTTACTTGAGCAGCAAATGAACCTAAGAAACGGAAGTTATTTGTTCCGTTAGTCATACGGTATGCATAAGCAATTGGATTTTCCCAACCACCTTGATTTGGATTACCTGCATACTGACCTAAGTTATTATAGATTCCGATAGTTGGAGGAGTAGATAAGGCAGCTAAAATTACACCACCACCAGCAACACCACTATTATCGCCAACATCAACTGATTTTCTATACGTAAATGCAGCGGTACCAGTTAATTTTAACCAGCTTGTAATATTTTGTGATCCATTAAAGTTAGCAGTATATTTATCTAAAACTGCTGGTGCAACAGTACCTTTATCTTGTTGGTAACCAGTAGAGAAATAATATTGACCGCCTTTAATACCTCCAGATAAAGAAAGTTGGTAATTGTTTTGAGTTCCAGTACCGAAAGTAACATCCTGCCAATCTGTATCCTGATTTCCAAAAGCAGTATAATTCATATCCTTCATTAAGGCATTATATTGTGCCGCATTTAAAACATCAACTTTTTGCCATAAGTTAGAAAAACCAGTGAAAGCATTAAATGCTACTCTCATTTTATCCGAACTACCTTTTTTGGTTGTTATTAAAACAACACCATTAGCACCGCTTGAACCATAAATGGCAGCCGCTGATGCATCTTTCAAAATGGTTAATGTTTCTATATCCCCTGGATTTAAAAAGTCTGCATTTCTTGAAGTTACTCCATCAATTACGTACAAAGGACTATTTGAGGCTGTGATTGAAGTATTACCCCTAATGCTAACCGATACACCTGAACCAGGTTTACCTGATTGTGAGATTACCTGAACGCCCGCCGCTTTACCTTGAATGGCTTGCAATGGATTGGTTACCGGTTGATTCTCTATATCTTTAGATGAAATAGACACTACGGCTGTTGTTAAATCTTTTTTAGTTGTTGTACCGTAACCAATTACCACAACTTCATTTAATTGTTGGTTATCATCAGATAGGGTTACGTTAATGTTTGTGCGGTTATTTACAACCTCTTCAAGTGTTTTAAAACCAATGAATGAAAATTCTAATGTCGCGTTTTTTGGAGCGTTAATGGTATAAGAACCATTATCCTGTGTAGAGGCGCCTTGGTTAGTTCCTTTTACCTTTACGGATACTCCAGGTAGGGGCAAACCCTTTTGATCTTTTACCTGGCCTTTAATGGTTACATTCTGTGCCATACTCAAAGAGATTCCGCATAGAATACACACCATAAGCAATGTAAACTTTTTTCTCATAATTTTGCTTTAGTTAATTAATACGCGGTAAAGTTAACACCGAATTAATCTAAAATGCAAGTATTTGAAACAATTATTTTCTATGTAAGTTATTGATAATTAGTTTGTTATATTTAATTCGATACGCTTTAATACCGTTAATTTATTATTGCTTTTAGCCTTGATTATCAGCCGTTAAGGGTCTTAATGTAGTATGTTCTCAGTATCATTTTGATACGCTTAAATACCTATTAGATTAAGCTAAAAAAATATGAATACAACAGCTTTATGACGGATAAATGAGATAAGAATTACTCAATTACGAGTTGACTCCAGCCATTTTTAGCTGATTTCTTTAAAGTTTTCTTCCTATCATCCATAACCTTTTTTATGCGGGTTCCAAATGTCCAACAAGTGCTTTGTCGGATAGAAAGTAATTCTGATAATTTATGAGATGAAATTTTCCCTTTTGAAGAATAAATCAGGAAAATCATATAAAAAGCTTTATTAATTGGAATCCGTGTATTATGGAAAATGGTATAAGTGGTTACTGATTCTTCATAGCCACATTTACTGCAACGGCGGCTATGCAAAATGTGCCCATTAAAATAATGATCATTACTACATTTGCGACAATGATAGCCCTTATTCCATTTCAGTTCTGCCAAAAACTCGTAGCAACTTTCCTTATCAGGATATATTTTGCTAAACTCCTCAAAATCTACCTCGGTAGACATTACTCTATCTCTCGAAACCTTTTCTACGCTTGTTTGTAATTCTTCATTATCTTGCTCAAGCAAAACATTCATTCTTGAAATTTCTTCAGCCTGCTGTTGTAATAAAGAATTTGCTTCTTCAAGAGCTTGATTTTTACTTTCAATAATTAATGATTTGTGGTAAACCTCACGTGTGCGTTCTTCTACCTTACTTTCTAGTTCTTGATTTAAGGTATCTTTCAGCTTTGCGTTAACCGCCATTTGCCTAATCATTTTCTGCTGAACGCTATCTTTTTTCTTCTTTAAAATCCTAACCTTATCGCCAATTGCAAAAGACAGGAACACCATTTCCAAAACAAAGCAAAAGCTTAGGCTGTAGTAACTTATCACGCCAAAGTTTAACCAGGCAATGCCTAGCATAATTAAAAACTTTAAAGTAAAGCCTGCAAAAAGAAAACTATAGCCCAATACAAAGAAACGGGCAGGTTGATAACCATTTTTATAGATGTAAATGCCGGTAAAAAAGGCTACTGAAAGTGGAATAGCCTCAATAAATTTATAGCTAAACAGCGATTGATCAAATAGATAGCAATAAACAAAAAATACTAATCTGCATATTATAACCCCAACAATAACTTGGTTTAATTTTGGAGCCTTTAACTTAACAAGAAGCAATTCTCTGGTAAAAAGTAAGGCGAATATGCTCGTTGCACAAAGAGCAAAAGCGTAGGCAACCTGATTCCAACCAGGGGCATTTGGCCATAAGTATTGGTAGGCAATACCATCCGTGCTCATTTCAAAAAAACCAACACTTAAATTATATAATACATAATATAAATATTGTTTTTGCCTAATGGCAATGTACATAATTAGGTTATAGAAGCTAAAAACCAGAATCATTCCATAAAAAATGCCGAAATAAAAATATTCATCCAATGCATAAGAAATAAACCATTCGGCGCTACGCAAAACAATAATCACATCAGAAATTTGCGATGATTTTATTTTGAAATAATAAGTTTGAATGGCTTCTCCATCATTCTGAATAGGAATTTCGAAATTTTTATGATGAATAAGTCTTTTGCTAAAAGGATTTGAATCTCCTAATTCTTCAACTTTAAAACTCTGATCATTTTGTGGAATATAAGCTGTAATATGATCTATTGTTTGATCGAAAAATTCCAGTAAAAAAGGTTTTTTCGCTAAATCATTAGCTTTTATTTTAATTTTAAACCAATAGGTTGTATTAAGTTTTTTAGTTTGGGGTGTGCTGGAAGTACTGGCTTTAAATTTTTGATCGAAGGGTTTGCTTTTGATGGCTTCAAAAGAATATTGGTCTTTAGCATCTTCAAGGACTTCAATTTCCTTAAAAGTAAAAATATGCTGTGGTATCGAATCCAGGATTTGTACAGCTTTTTGCGCCTTTAAATCCATTACAAAAGAGATTAAAAAGCAACAAATCAGGAAAAATCTAACTTTTTGTGGATTCAACATAAACCACAAAGGTAATAAATTGATTCATGTGTTAACGCTTACATAAATCAGTTAAGTTTCATTTTAAAAGGTTAAGGCTATCGCAGTTCCTTTCCCTTCTTCAGATTGAATATCAATTTCAATTTTATGGAATTTAGCAATACTCTGTACTATTGCCAAGCCTAAACCAAAGCCATGTTCCTCTGTATTGCCTCGTTTAAAACGATCGAAAGCATCTTCTACCAGGTCTTTACTCATACCTAAACCAGTATCAATTACGGTTAAAACAAATTTTTGCTGCTGCATTTCACCGTTTATTGTAATAAAACCACCCTCGATATTATACTTTATTCCATTATTAATAATATTCATTAACAAAGTATGAATCAGTGCTTTATTGCCCATAAAGCTGAAATCACTTTTTAAATTCAGGCTGAAACTAATTTTTTTGTCCGCAATTCGATCTTCCAATTCCTCATAAATATCTTCAAGTTCCTGTTTAATATCTATTTCTTCTGTTTTTAAATATTGATTGTTTTCTACTTTAGAAATTAATAGCAAACTATTTATAATTATTTTTAACCTATTGAGTGTTTTTAAAGAAGCGAATATTTTATTTTCGTGTTCCACAGGAATATTCGGGGTGCTCAACATGTTCTCAAACCTAGTACTTAGGATCGAAATAGGGGTGAGCAACTCGTGAGATACGTTAGCGATAAACTGCTTTTCGAGTAAAAACAGATTATTAATCTTTCGCATTAATGAATTTATACTGTTATCGAGGATTTTGAAATCGTCCGTATTTGTTGGGATATTTTCGTAATTGTAGTGTGATGGATCATCTACAAGGTTAATCTTTTTGTCGATAATCAGATAAAAAGGCTTAAGCAGGAAATTAGAAAAGGTATAATCCGTAACCAAAGTAATTAAAAGAGCCGCTATAAGCACAATTAACATGTAAAAACGGATTGTGCTTTTTATTGATTGAAGCGAAGTCATACTTTCGCCAATTTCTAAATTATACCAGTTGGTGTGGTATATAAACTTGTAATTTAGAATTCTATAAAACTCTACATCACCTTCAATTTCCCTTTCTTCAGTAACAATAACTGCTGCAGAATCTCTTTGATTGTCAGGGATATCGGTTAAAGTGATGTACTCCTCCTTTAAGATATTGTAATCAGTATAAGATTGCTGGTCGTTTAAAAGGCTATCAATCTCATTGTCACTCAGGTGTTTAATGATTTTTCCTTTCTTTTTAATCAATCGGTTATCCAATTGATTATAGGCAAGTTTATCTATTGAGAATAAAATTATGGAACCTAAAACCAGGATAATAGCAATTTTAGTAACCGCATTGTATAAAGAAAACTTAACCTGTAGCTTCATTTTAATGCTTTTAGCAGTTAATCCTGTAGCCGATACTTCTTACAGTTTCAAACCAATCTGTTTGATTTACGGCTGAAAGTTTTTTACGAAGATTTTTTACATGTACATCAACAAAGTTTGAATCTGAGTTTACTTCTAAAATATCTCCCCAAACGTGTTCTGTGAGGCTCATTCTGGAAACGACCCGATTTTTATTAAGGACGAGATAGTTGAAAATTTCAAATTCTTTTTTAGTTAAATTTAACCTTTCCTCGCCAAAAGAAACCGTTCTATTCTGAATATTTAAAAGGAAATTATGAACGTTTATTTCGTTTTTTTCGAGTTTGTGTTTCCTGCGGATAATTGCGTGCATGCGGGCAAGCAGCTCATTCAATGAAAAAGGTTTTGGCAAATAATCATCTGCGCCTTCATCTAATCCCTTAATACGATCATCAACAGCACTTCTCGCGGTTAAAATAATCACTGCATCATCTCTATCTTTTAATGCTTTTAATTGTTTTAAAACATCAAAGCCATCGCCATCAGGCAAGCCCAAATCCAAAAGAATAAAGTCGTAATTATTTACAAATATTTTCTCTTCCGCGGATGATTTTTTCCAGGCATGTTCTACAATAAACCCTTCATTGCTTAAAAATTCATCCATTTCTAGCGCAAGACTTTTCTCGTCTTCAACAATTAAAACGTTCATTAGATTAGCTTTTTATGATTAATAGTTTCCTGATATACCAATAACCTTATTATTTAGTTATTATGGTTCCCGGCAACTAAGTTAACGTTTTTCAGAATTATAGCACAGGCTTCTTCAATTTCTTCTTTTGTAATAATTAGCGGTGGCGCAATGCGCATTGAATTGCTGCAATGCAAAAACCAATCACTAATAATTCCATCTGCTATACAAGCATCTATTATTTTTTTATTGATTTCGAAACTTTCAAATTCTACAGCCAACATTAAACCTTTACCACGGATTTCTTTAATTGCAGAATGTTTTAGCAAGCTTTTAAATAGCTGTCCTTTTGCTTCAACACCAGTAACAATTTGCTCGTCAATTAAAACATTCAAGGTTGCTAAACCAGCAGCGCAACAAACAGGATGCCCTCCAAAAGTTGTCATATGCCCTAAAATTGGATTATTTGATAGAACAGACATAATTTCGGAAGAGGAAATAAATGCTCCAATAGGCATTCCACCTCCAATTCCCTTCGCTAATAATAAAATATCAGGAACAATGTTGAGATGCTCAAAAGCAAACATTTTACCTGAACGGCCGAAACCACTTTGTATTTCATCAAAAACAAGTAAGGTTCCTGTTTCAGTACATTTTTTTCTTAAAGCATGAAAATATTCAGCATCTCCAACTCTAATTCCGGCTTCACCCTGAATAGGCTCAATAAATACGGCAGCAGTTTCTTTGGTTATTAAATTTAAATCATCATGTTGGTTAAAGTTAATAAAGCTCACATTAGGCAGAAATGGTCCATAACCAGAAGAATAAAAGTCGCTTTCCATTAAACTTTCTGCACCTTGGGTACTACCGTGATAGGCATTTTTACAAGCTACAAAGCCCTTTCGGCCTGTATAGCGCTTAGCCAGTTTCATTGCGCCTTCTACAGCCTCGGCACCAGAATTTACAAAATAAGTGCAACTTAGGTTTTCAGGTAAAACATCCGCTAGTGCTTTTGCAAAATTTACCTGTGGATTTTGAACATATTCGCCATAAACCATCAAATGCATATAGGTTTCTGCTTGTTGTTGAATGGCTTTTACTACTTTTGGATGGCAATGCCCAACATTACTTACGCCAATGCCGGCAATAAGATCCATGTATTTTTTATTATCCTGATCGTAAATATACAAGCCATTGGCTTTTACAAATTCCAATAAAAGGGGCTCAGGCGATGTTTGTGCATTATGTTGTAAAAACAACTGACGTTGTGTAAGCATGGCACAAAAGTACAGAAATGATATAGGCTTTAAAACAAAAAAGACCTACATTACTGTAAGTCTTTTTTTGTTATTGTTTTTGAGCACCTTTATATCGGTTAAGCAACTCTCGTTTAAAACCTTCTTGAGCCCGGTAAAATTTTCCAACAACTTTAATCGGTAAGCTTGATTTTAATTTATTGTAATACTTTTTATCAAGATTAAGATCTCTTTGTTTGAAATCAAATTCACTGGTAATTAAACTTTGAACCTGAGCATCTGATAAATTATCGATTTCGTCAGTTTTTCTGAAAGAAATCATTTTTTGCATGCGTTCCTTACGTAAGTCGTTTTGCTCACGCTGCATTTCATTATAAATTGGCCAGAATATTTTAGCTTCATCGGGAGATAAATCAAGTTTCTGGGTAAAGTAAGCGATTTTAAGCGATTCTATTTCCTCACCCTTTGGTCTTTGTGCCCAAAGCATGGTTGGTAATAAAAGTAATAAGGCAGCGAAAAATAAGTTTTTCATCTTTTTAATTGTTTTTCATTGGCGAAGTTATCATGATTTATTTTCTGATTGAGGTTAGAATCATGATTATTTTCAGTCCATTAATTGTTTAATTCTTGAGCTAAATCATTTGAAGAGAAATGACTCAAGATGTAGTTTTCCATTTCTGTATCTGACGCAGAAGTAGTTTTTGTATTTGATTTTGCTGTGCTTCCAGCTTCTAAATGGTCAATTATTGTATTTTCATCAATATCATATAACATTTGTTCGTTAGCAAACTCAGCGGCTCTAATTTCGCTTACTGAATTTCCTTGATTTTGATAAAGGTAAAGTCCAAAAGAAGAGATTAATAAGAAACAAGCGGCACTTGCATATTTAAATAAATTTTTACTCCAAAGTGGAACAACTTTAGTTTCTTTCTTCGGCTCTAAAGCCTCAATTTTACTGTTAATTCGGTTTTGTAAGCTATCGAAATAATTTTCTGGTACTCCAAAAGCGCTTACTGCCTTTGGTATTGTAGCTAAAGTGATAGCTGTTTCAAGGCGTGCTGTTAGTTCTTCAAAATAATGCGGGGGAACTTCAAAATTGTTTGCTGTAGATTTTTCTTTAAGATTTTCTAAAAAAACAGAAGAAAAAACCGACTCATTTAAATTGTCAAAATATCCATCGGGCACACCAAAAGGATTACGTTTGCCCATAGCCGCAAGGGTAGGTGCTTCATTAATCCAATCATTATTTTCTATATTTTCATTCATCACTAATATATGATACAATTCAGATCAAAAGGTTTAATAATCTATTTCATCATTTGTTATAATTGCTTCAATTTTTTTTGCAGCAATATGAAATGATGCTTTTAGCGCTCCTACTGAAGTGCCTAAAACTTCTGATATCTCTTCATATTTCATATCATCAAAATATTTCATATTAAAAATAATCCGTTGTTTTTCTGGTAAGGTTAAAATGGCTTTTTGAAGTTTTAGTTCAAGTTTATCGCCATTAAAATAGGATGATGCTACAAGATTATCGGCTAGTTCGGATGATACCTCATCCAAAGGAGTATTATTTCTTTGTTTTTGTTTGTTTAAAAAAGTGATGGATTCGTTTGTCGCGATTCTATAAATCCAGGTGTACAGCTGAGAATCACTTCTAAATTTATCCAGGTTTTTCCAAACTTTAACAAAAACCTCCTGAATCAAATCGTCACAATCATCATGATTAAGCACTAACCGTCTGATGTGCCAATATATTTTTTGCTGATATTTTTTTAAAAGCAAGTTAAAGGCTTCATTTCGAGTTTTCTCGACAGCAAACATTGCAAGAATTTCTGAATCTTCAACTTGTTTCATTAAGGGATGATTTTCTTTGTTAACCAGAAAGGCACCAAGTTCACCAAGTTTAAAATACTTAGTGTGCTCAGTGCCTTTGTAATTTAGTAACTATTTTTTTCTGCCGATTACTTTCTGTACAGCTTCAACAATGTTTACAGCATCTAAGCCATATTTAGCCATTAATTGATCTGGTGTACCACTTTCGCCAAAAGTATCATTTGTAGCAACAAATTCTTGTGGGGTAGGTAGCTCAGTTGTTAATAAACGGGCAACACTTTCGCCTAAACCACCAAATTTATTGTGCTCTTCGCAAGTTACTACGCAACCAGTTTTCTTTACTGATTTTAAGATCGCTTCCTCGTCTAATGGCTTAATGGTGTGTATATTAATGATTTCTGCATCAATACCTAGCTCTGCTAATTTCTCGCCAGCTTCAATTGCTTTCCAAACCATGTGGCCTGTTGCAATAATGGTTACATCAGTACCTTCATTAACCATCCATGCTTTACCGATTTCAAATTTTTGATCAGGATCTGTAAACACAGGGATAATCGGGCGACCGAAACGTAAATAAACAGGGCCTTCATATTCGGCAATTGCTAATGTTGCAGCTTTAGTTTGGTTATAATCACATGGATTTATTACTACCATACCTGGCAACATTTTCATTAAGCCTATATCTTCTAAAATTTGGTGTGTTGCACCATCTTCACCTAGCGTTAAGCCCGCGTGTGAAGCACAAATTTTAACATTTTTATTTGAGTAAGCTACTGATTGACGAATCTGATCGTAAACACGACCGGTAGAGAAGTTAGCAAAAGTACCTGTAAAAGGAATTTTACCGCCAATTGTCATACCAGCTGCTATACCAATCATGTTTGCTTCTGCAATACCAACTTGAGTAAAACGCTCAGGGAAATCTTTGATAAAAGCATCCATTTTTAATGAGCCAACTAAATCGGCACATAAAGCTACAACGTTTTCGTTTTTCTTTCCTGCTTCATGCAAACCAGCTCCAAAGCCCGAACGTGTATCTTTTTTCTCTGTGTATGTATATTTTTTCATTTTGTTTTTTAGATATGAGATTTTTAGACATCAGATAAGAGATTCAAATCTCATACCTCAACGCTAAAATCTGATTTTAGTAATCTCCTAAAGTTTCTGGTAGTTGCGCTAAAGCTGCAGCCAATTGCTCATCGTTAGGAGCAGTACCATGCCATTTGTGCGATCCCATCATATAATCTACTCCAGCGCCCATTTGAGTGCTCATTAAGTTTAAAATAGGTTTGCCTTTTCCTGTTAGGGTTTTAGCATAGTGCAATCCTTCTACAATGGCTTGCATATCGTTACCGTCAGTATTGATTACATGCCATCCAAAAGCTTCAAACTTAGCTTGTAAGCTATCTAAAGAAAGTACTTTTTTAGTTGGGCCATCAATTTGCTGTCCGTTATAATCAACACTACAAATCAAGTGGTCTAATTCATGAAAAGGAGCAAACATGGCAGCTTCCCAATTTTGGCCTTCTTGTAATTCTCCATCACCGTGTAAAGTGAAAACATAAGATTTATCACCGTTCAATCTTTTAGTTAGCGCTGCGCCAATAGCAACAGACATACCCTGACCTAATGAACCTGAAGCTACGCGAATACCAGGTAAGCCTTCGTGTGTAGTTGGGTGTCCTTGCAATCTCGAATCAAGTTTACGGAAGGTAGCCAATTCTGATTTATCGAAATAACCTGCGTGTGCTAAAGTACTATACCAAACTGGAGAAATATGGCCGTTGGATAGGAAGAATAAATCTTCGCCAATACCATCCATAGTAAACTCTTTATTGTGATTTAAAACTTCGAAATACAAAGCTGTAAAAAAGTCTGCGCAACCTAATGAACCACCTGGGTGGCCAGATTGACATCCGTGAACCATTCTTACAATATCTCGTCTTATCTGCGAAGCAATATCTTCTAATTCTTTAATTGTATGTTTCATTAAAATAAGCGGTTGTTGTTATATAACAAAGGTAATATTTTACTTGCTATATCATAATTAGTTATTGATTAAATCCAGCACTTGCTGAGTAGCATTTTTTGTGTCTACTTTTTTAATGATGTGGGCAATTTTGCCTTCACCATTAATTATGAAGGTAGTTCTTACGGTACCCATATATTTTTTACCGTACATATTTTTTTCTGCCCAAACGCCGTAATCATTTACAATTTTTTGGTCGGCATCTGCAAGCAAAGTAAAAGGTAAACTATGTTTGGTTACAAATTTATGGTGAGATTTTTCATCATCAACGCTAACGCCTAAAACAATAATGCCTTTAGCGGTTAAGCCTTGATAATTGTCTCTAAAATCACAAGCTTCGGCAGTGCAGCCTGGCGTATCATCTTTTGGATAAAAATAAAGTATAACAGTTTTACCTTTATAATCGCTTAAAGAAATAGAATTTCCATTCTGGTCTTTTGCTGTAATAGCGGGTGCCTGATCACCTTCTTTTAATTCTGCCATATTTTTTATAATTGATTTTATGCTTTTTATTGCTTCGCTAAGTTACCAATAGATATGGCCAACCTTAAAGCAACTGGGCAATTAATTAGCATAATTTTACTTTAAAAAGGAAATTGAATATCGCTTTGTATTATCTTTCATATCAGCAACAACTAACTCGAAAGTATGTTTTCCTTTGCTTGTTCTTTCATCAAAACTATGCCAAAGAGTGGCCGTTTTAGTGTCGAATTCCATTAAAACCCACTTGCCATCTATATATCCGTTAAAGCTTTTAATACCAGAAAGATTATCACTTATTTTGAAAATCATTTTAGATAATGCCGCCATGTTTTTTCCTTCAGCAATATTGATCGGTGTAATATTTGGTGCAATACTATCAATAGAAATAAAGAAAGCCCCGAAATTTTTCGGATTTGCCTTTACATAGCCGTTTTCATAATAACCACCCTGAGAAGATCTATTCGCATTTACAATTAATGCTTTACTTCTAATATTTTCTGGCAAATTATCAGCCTTAATCCATAACTCAAAACCAACGTGCAATGGAGTATAGTTATTTTGTATTTGATGCATTGCAGACCAGGCATTACCGGTAGGCTTAGGCAAAAGTTTGTAGCTAAAGTTTAAGTCGTTGTATAATGTGCCTTTAGGTAGTACAACCTTAATGCTTTCGGTATTAAATTCGTTGGCTTTGTTATAAGGGAAAATGTTTCCTTTTGTTTCTGCAATTGTTGATGGTGTTGTGCCTGCATGAACCGTAAAAGGTAGTACTGATGCATTTCCTTTAGAATCTGTGATGATATAGCGAAGCTGATGTGTTTCGCCATCAGTAAAATTAATTCGGCCGCTATTTACCAAATTGCTATATATTTTTAGTGGATTACCGGGATCGACAAAGCTTTTTTGTATACTTCTTTTAGTATTTAAATAAGTTGGATAATCAGTATGAGAATTTATCGCCTTACTATCTTCAAAAGCAAAACGCTCCAAAGCAGAAGTATAAACCATTTTTCCATCTACTTCCAATTGAATAGAATAAACGCCGTTTGTGCCTGATAATCCATTATGTCTATCAGTAGTAACTACGCCAAAACCAACTTCCCCGCTTAGGTTTATTGGGGTAGTTGCTTTGTAAGTTCCATTTGCTCCAGTAATTCCAATGGCTTCTTTTGTAGTAAATTCATTAAATGGTTTTCCATTTAGGTGATAAACATACAAGCCATGGATTACTGGCGGAATATTATCAGGAATATTAATGCCGAAAAACTGAGGGTTGATGGTTTCCTCGGTTTTTGTATCCCTGATTTCGAAATGTAAATGCGGTCCGCCAGAACTACCACGATTGCCAGACCATGCAATAATATCACCTTTATGAACAGGGATTAATGTAGCATCAGGAAACTCATCTATTTCAAATGATTTTTTTTCGTACTCAAGGTTTTTTACAATGGTTGCAATTTTCGGTGCAAAGCGCTGCAGGTGCCCATAAACTGTGGTAAAGCCATTTGGATGGTTAATGTATAAAGCTTGCCCAAAACCGCTATTTTGAACACGGAGGCGAGAGATATAGCCATCTGCAACCGCATAAACAGGATATCCTTCGCGTTGGTTTGTTCTGAAATCTATTCCCGAGTGGAAGTGATTTCCTCTTATTTCGCCAAAAGAACCCGCAAGTGCAGGTGGTGTAATATCTAGAGGTTGCCTAAAATCGGTAATTGGGTATTTATTACTACTAAAAATTTGTTGTGCTTTTGTAACTGGTATCAATAAGAGGTTTAAAGCAAAAAGAGGAATATAGATCTTAAAAATTAATGGTTTTTTGAACATGCCTTTACTTAACATCAAAATTTAAAAGTTGTTTGTCTTCTAACCAAGCTTCTAGTTTATCGCCTTTATTTACTTTTCCAACACCTTCTGGGGTACCCGTGAAAATTAAATCACCTTTTTTTAGAGTAATATATTGAGAAACGAAGCTGATTATCTTCTCAAACGAGAACAAAAGATCTTTAGTGTAGCCTTTTTGTCGGGTTTCATCATTTACTTTTAATTCGAAGTTTAGATTGTAAAGATCTTCAAAATCGTTTTTAGGAAAAAAAGTACTAATAGGAGCAGAATTATCAAAAGCTTTGGCAAGTTCCCAAGGTAAACCTTTTTCTTTGTGCTTTGTTTGGATATCACGAGCAGTAAAATCTATTCCTAAACCAATTTCATCATAATAATTTGAAGCAAACTTTTCTGCAATATGTTTTCCTTCCTTGCAAATTTTTAAAACAACTTCCAGCTCGTAATGCACATCTTCAGAAAAATCAGGAATATAGAACGGTTTATTATCTTTAAGTACAGCGGTATCGGGTTTTAAAAATATAACAGGAGTAGTTGGTACAGGATTATTTAATTCTTTGGCGTGTTCGGCGTAATTTCTACCAATAGCTATAATTTTCATTTTATGGGTTTTAAGTGGTGAAGAACCTGTACATTTTGAAATATTAGAACAGGAAAATTTAAAAATTGACAAATCAGGGAATCAGTTTAACTGCACCCGTTCAAAAATAGAAAAGAAAATGATGTTATAAAACAGATATTCGTTTTACCTGGCTTTCTGAACCTGCAATTACCCTTAAAAAGTAAATGCCAGCGTTTAAGCGACTAGGAATGGTAAATGATTTTGTGATTTCTCCAGCGTTTAAGCGTTCGTTTGATAGCGTAACTACTTCATTGCCTAGTAAATCCATAATTTTTATGGTTACCTGGGTATCCTTGCCTAAAGAGAGAATAATATTTAACTGATCTTCAACAGGGTTAGGATAAATTTTAACAATTGTTAAAAGTTTATCTTTTGTGGGTGTAACGCCAGAGGGTTTTGTTGTATTTGAATACGTATTAAATACACCTGTTCCTCCGATAGAAAGAAACGTAGGTTTATAAGGTTGGATATTTGCTTTAATCTCCGGAATTCGGCTTACTTTTTTAGTTCTTGGCTTTAAACCAATTTTTAAAGTGTCCGTTTGTGCCCAAGAATTTACGCTACATAACAAAACAATACACAATGTGCATGTAAGTTTTAGGAGAAGCGTTATCTTAGTGTAGAGTTTCATCAAATTTATTATAGCAAATGTATTAATTTAAAACAAAGAAATTAAACATTTTGTTTAAAAACCACAATTTAACACATTTTAACATAAAAAAATGATTTTGATGGTGTCAAAAATACACAATAAATTGGTTGTTAAATTGTTATAGTTAGTTTACTTTTGCCGCACTAAAAAATATTAAAGTGTCAAATCATAAAAATGTAAATGCGTTAACCGCCGGTGGGGTTCTGATTAGTTTAGGAATTGTGTTTGGCGATATTGGTACTTCTCCTTTATATACGCTGAATGCTATTTTCAAAATCATTTTAGGTGTAAGAGGTGGAATAGCCAGCACACCAGAGGCAGTTACTCCGCAAGTTGTATTAGGAGTATTATCATGTATTATCTGGACATTGACGCTTCAAACTACCATTAAATATGTAATTATAACTTTAAGGGCAGATAATAAAGGTGAGGGAGGGATATTTTCACTCTTTTCATTGGTGCGTAAAAAAGCTAAATGGCTCGTAATACCAGCCATTGTTGGTGGTTGTGCTTTACTAGCTGATGGAATTATTACCCCAAGTATTACGGTAACCTCAGCAATTGAAGGTTTAACCAATAAATTCGATGTTCCTGTTATTCCTATTGTATTAAGTATATTAACGGTACTGTTTATTATTCAACAGTTTGGAACTAATTTAGTTGGAAAACTTTTTGGACCAGTCATGTTTATCTGGTTTGCAGTTTTAGGTTTGCTGGGTTTAATGTTTATTGTTAAGGATTTGAGCATTTTAAGAGCTTTAAATCCATATTATGCAGTTCATCTGTTGGTTACCAACCATAATGCATTTTACATTTTAGGAGGGGTTTTCTTATGTACAACAGGAGCTGAAGCACTTTATTCAGATTTAGGTCACTGTGGTAGAAACAACATCCGTACAAGTTGGATTTTTGTTAAGCTTACCTTAATAATGAACTATTTGGGACAGGGTGTTTGGATTTTGCAAAATTCAAAAGGCTTTATTCCAGGAGCAAAAATGAATCCTTTCTTTCAAATCATTCCTGAGCAGTATCAGGTGGCAATGGTAATACTAGCTACAATGGCAGCTATTATTGCAAGTCAAGCCTTAATAAGTGGTTCATTTACTTTAATATCAGAGGCTGTAAGATTAAATCTTTGGCCAAAAATCAGAATCGTTTATCCAACTGTTTCAAAAGGACAATTATATGTGCCTTCTATTAACTGGATGTTATGGATTGGATGTTGTGGTATTGTTTTATTGTTTAGAGAATCAGAGCGAATGGATGCTGCCTACGGTTTATCAATTACCATAGCCATGCTAATGACAACCATTTTGGTAAGTTATTATTTGCGAAGCAAGCGTTTTCCTAAATATTCTATATTAATATTTTTCCTTACCTACATCATTATTGAAGGAACATTTTTAGTAAGTAACTTAACTAAATTTGTACACGGTGGATGGGTAACAGTATTAATTGGATCACTTTTATTCACAATTATGTGGAGTTGGTTTGTGGCCCGAAAAATCAAGAATCGTTTCGTTAAATATGTAGAAATTGAAGATTATTATGAGATTATCGGTGAGTTAAGTAATGATGAATCTGTTCCAAAATACTCTTCTCAATTGGTGTATTTAACCAGTGCCAATTTTAAAACGGAGATAGAATCGAAAATCATTTATTCCATTATTCAAAAAGAACCTAAACGTGCCGATGTATACTGGTTAGTACACGTTGATGTGATGGATGAGCCTTATACATTGGATTATAAAGTGGAATTTTTAATTCCTGGAAAATTAATTCGTATTGATTTTAAACTAGGTTTTAGGATAGAGCAAAGGGTAAATCTGTTATATCGTAAAGTGGTTGAAGAATTGGTTAAAAATGGCGAAGTGGATATTACCAGTCAGTATGCTTCATTAAACAAACATAAAATAGCTGGCGACTTTAGGTTTGTATTGCTAGAAAAACATCTTTCTAAGTTTACTAAATTGAGTTTTTATGAACGTACCATTATGGATTACTACTTTATCCTTAAAAAATTAAGTTTATCAGAGGAAAGAAGTTTTGGTTTAGATAGCAGTTACGTGGATGTGGAAAAAGTACCATTGATTTTTGTAACGCCTGATGATATTGAATTGAACAGATTGCCTGTTTAATCAATGAGAAGTTTCCTTTTGATTGTTGCTATTTGTCTTTTCCTTGTTGGGCCTACGGCTAAAATTTTGCACTGGCAAAATGAAAATCGATATATGATTGCTTCAATTGCAGGCTTAATATTGATAACTGTTATGGCTTTTGTGAAGAAGAAAGATTAAGATAATATTTTGCCTATCGGTCGGTGTCTCACCAGCCGATAGGGGAAAATTAAAAATCCGCCACTCTATTTGAATGACGGATTTTTTTATGCTCTCATTTTTGGCATTAGCCTATTTGCCTATCGGTCGGTGTCTCACCGACCGAAATAATTTAATCTCTAAAATGAGTAAGAATATCGAATTTATCTATCCCTGTTTGATAAAAGTTGGCACTGCTCCATTCATAATTTTCAGGATAATCACTCAACTTCCATTTTTCTTTAATCGGATTGTCATGTATATAATCCAACTTCTGAAGTAATATTTCATCTGCGCTTAAGAGAATTGCTAAGGGGTCACGTTTCCAAAATTGATAGTTGCGATCTTCTTTGTCAGACTTATACATTTCCAGTAAATCTGGAGACTCCGCTAGCAGATGTTTTTTAAACTGATGTGCTGTAAATTTTGTGAAACTTGCAACTGGACTTTCTTTTCCGTTCATTTTTAAAATCCTCCAAATTAGATGAATGTGATTTGGCATAATTACATATCCATATACCTCAACTAAGTTTTGCTGAACTAAATATTGGAGAGATTTTATGATAACCATTTTTAAATGATCGTTTTTAAGCAAATGCGCAAAACCGAAGATGGTATCTGTATAAAAATATGGATAGTTGTAATCCATTTGTCCCTGCCGTTTGTGAAATATACTCATAATTAACGTTTTAGTTGGAGGGATAACTTGGAGGAAAATAAGGATTTTAATCAAGATTTTAGAAAAATAAAGATATTAAAAAATGCTAAAGTATCGGTCGGTGAGACACCGACCGATAGGGGAAAGCCGGATGGGATCATAAATATCTATTATCCCTCTTTAATCTAATTTAAATGCGTTGACCCTGGAGACACGGACCGATAGGGGGAAAGTCAGATGGGATCATAAATATCTATTATCCCTCTTTAACCTAATTTAAATGCGTTGACCCTGGAGACACCGACCGATAGGGGGAAAGCCGGATGGGATCATAAATATCTATTATCCCTCTTTAACCTAATTTAAATGCGGTGACCCTGGAGACATCGACCGATAGGGGGATTCTATTGGTTGGTGTCTCACCGAACAATGGAAAAAAAACAAAATAATCCCTTCATATAATTCAAAAAAGCCTCAGTTTATTAATTAAACTGAGGCTTTTTCATTTCTTGAATTTATACATTCTTAGATTCAGATTGCAAATAAAGGCCTTACACATGGTTTGGTATTGATAATTTGATTAAGAATGTAACAATAATAAGATTTTATATTTCTAATAATATAACTATATTGACTTAATAAGCTAATCAAATAAAGAAGTAGAAAATTTAGGCGATTTAGCCACATTGGATTAAGTTTTTGAACTGCTCTGGTGTAGATTAAATATACAGTAGGGTAGAAATATTTTTTAAAAATGAATGTCAACTTTTATTGATATCGCTCAATTTGCCTTGCGTGAAAGGCAATTAAAATCTAAGTGAACAAACTTAAACTTTAAAAAATGAAAAAAAAGAACCTACTCAGCAAAGCTGAAATGAAAAATGTTTTAGGTGGAAAACTTCCTCCAGGCGATCCAGGTAATCCACCTTGTTTGGGTTATCATATTATTTGTGGAAATAATGATGATGTAATATCTTACGCGGATGTTTGCTGCTCTACCATTGATGAAGCTCAGGCTTTTTGCAGAGGCTATGGATATAATGGAATATATGGTTGTGTATAAGAGTTAAAACATTCTTATTAACAACAAAACTAGAAAAAATGAGGTGATATTTTATCGCCTCATTTTTTATTATCTTTTTCTTAAATATTTACCAAAAGTATTTCCGTAAGGGTCATTAAATTTAGCTTGAGAAATATCGTTGAATTTGACTTTAGTAAATTCCTTATCTAAATAACCAAGTGGGTCAAAATTATGAATTAAAACTTTTTTGTTTTTAACTTCTTCGATCGGACCTATTAAGAAAAATGGATTTTTTTTACCTTCTTTTTCTATAATACAAACTAATTCAGTTTTTTTAATTGATTTAAAAATTGATTTCCAGTCTGTTAAATCTATCGGATAATCAATTTTAATTAGCTTTTTTTGCTGTTCAGCTTCCATGATGTAGTCAAAATACTGGTCATATTCATTAAACCTTATTTTAACAATACTGGAGATTGGAAAAATACACAAGCCTTCAAACTTAAAATCATGAGTTTCTAAAAGAAGAACAAAGTTGTATGAATAGTCTACAATATAACCATGAGATAAGCATTTAGATTTTTGATCTACTTGCCTGGTAATTTTGCAGTAGTTTTTTTGAGTTTTATACAATTCAATTTTTTCAAAAATCGTCATCTCGTAGGGTTTATAATTTAAACTTCAGGATTAGCCAATTTACTATGTTTGTAACCATACATAAAGTAGATTACAAGACCAATAACAAGCCAAATACTAAAACCAATCCAGTTAGAAATACCTAGCTCGCACATCATATATAAACAACTTATTAAGCCTAAAACAGGGATTAAAGAAAGGTTTTTAGTAATGCTATAGTAAGCTATAAATACACAAATAATAAGGAAAATCCACATTGGAATTTTATGTTTAAATAAGCCCCAACCACTTTCGTATTTCTTCTCTATTGAAACTTTCGAAGCTGAAATAAATTGCTCATAACGATCAGAAGGTAAGCTGCTTAAATAAGCCTCTGCATCTACTTTTTCTGCAAGCATAATTTGCGGCGCAGCGTTTTTAATGATTTCTTCCTTAACAATTTTAAGCTCTTCTCCATTTAAAGAAGTTACAAAAGAAATGGTTTGAACTGTTTTTGGGGTATTAAAAATAAATTCTTTAGTTTCTTTGTTATACTTTGTAAAGGCAAAAGCAATACAGCCAATAAAAGCAAGAGGAATAATGTATTTACTATTTACGTAAGGGATTTTAAATTTTCCTCGCTGTACATCTGGTCTGTTTTGTAACACTAAAACACCAGCACAAACCAATACAAAGGCAAATAAGGTACCAATAGAACATAAATCGGTAACAATAGTAAGGTTCATAAATAATGACGGAACAGCGACTACAAAGCCCACTACGATGGTTGCAAAAGAAGGTGTTTTATACTTTGGGTGAATTTTGGAGAATGATTTCGGTAATAAACCATCACGACTCATGCTCATCCATATACGTGGCTGGCCCATTTGGAAGACTAAAAGAACACTAGCCATTGCAAATACAGCACTCACCGCAATAATTCCACTCATTAATTTTAAATCTATCTGATCAAAAACAAAAGCCAATGGATCGCCAACAGCCAATGTATCCGATTTTACTATTCCGGTTAATACCAATGCAATGGCAACATAAAGTATAGTACAAATTATAATTGCCCACATCATTCCGCGAGGTAAATCTCTTTGAGGGTTTTTACACTCTTCTGCAGTTGTAGAAATAGCATCAAAACCTATGTAAGCAAAAAATACAGCCGAAACGCCCTTTAAAACTCCTGAAACGCCGTTTGGAGCAAAAGGATTCCAATTTTTGGTATCAATGTAAAATACACCTACCGCCAAAACCAAAAGTATTACCGCTAATTTAACCACAACCATGGCATTGCTAGCGTTACGACTCTCTTTCATTCCGCGATAAACTAACCAGGTAATAAATATGATAATCCCTAAAGCAGGAAGATCTGCAACGATATGAAAACTACCAATTTTTGGTGCCGAAAGCCATGCGCTATTTGCTGCTGCCGTTGCTGCATCTAATCCGCTAATGCTTTTACCAGCATTTATAAGTGCCTCAGCATGTTTATGCCCATTGTAGGCGCTTAAATAATCCATTGTCATCCACCCTGGTAGATTAATTCCATCTATTCCCCAAGCTGGTATTCGAATGGAGGAGAGCAGTCCTGTAAAGTAATCAGACCATGAAATAGCAACGGTAATATTGCCAATGGCGTACTCCATAATGAGTGACCAACCAATTATCCAGGCTACTAATTCGCCAAAAGCAACGTAAGAATAGGTGTAAGCACTACCAGAAACAGGCACCATGGAGGCAAATTCTGCATATGCAAAAGCAGCGAAACTACAAGCAACAGCAGTAAAAATAAAAAGAAAAATTACTGCAGGACCTCCATCTGCGCTGGCTTTACCAATTGTACTAAAAATGCCCGCTCCAATAATTGCAGCAATACCAAAAGCGGTTAAATCTCGAACACCGAGGGTTTTATGTAATGAACTTTCATGATCGCCATAGCCTTTTGCTGCATCCTGCAATATTTTGGAAATAGATTTCTTTCTGAATAGCTTTTCGAACATTGTTGTTAGGTTGTTGTATTCTCCAAACTTAAAAAAATATGTTCTAAAAATTTCTAATGCACGATATAAATTTCATTACATACAAAAATGATGGATTTCAATACCCTTTTTAACAGATTAATCTTTTAAAATTTACGGTTTATTAGTTTAAAGTCAAATTTGCACATTACTTTCATTGTAATAATTCATTCTTTGATTTGCATAATTCTGTTATCCTTTAAAAGCCTACTTTTGCCGCTCAAACAAGTATTAATAGATTTTTTACTTTGATTAATACAATTTAATTAATAATGCAGCGAGGGATATGAGAACAGATACTAAAACAAAAAATATAAAAGAAAACCACCAGGGGATAGCAACTTTACTGGCTTTTGCATTAATTCCACTTTCAGGTTTCGCAACCGATATTTACATTCCATCTTTACCAACAATGGCAGGTGCAATGAATGTTTCAAGCATTCAGGTACAGCTAACGCTTAGTCTTTTCTTAATAAGTTATGGCGTTTCTCAGCTATTTATTGGCAGTGTACTGGATAGCTTCGGGCGATATAAAATTGGCTTGTACGCCTTACTTATTTTCGCAGGGGCGAGCTTAATTATTGCAACAACCCATAATATTTACCTGATTTATTTAATGAGAATTATTCACGGTTTAACCGTTGGTGCTATTGTGGTTGCTAAGAGGGCTTACTTTGTGGATCTTTTTGAAGGTGATAAGCTTAAACATTATTTGAGTTTATTCTCTATTATTTGGTCAACCGGACCAATTGTTGCCCCATTTATTGGAGGATATTTACAAGCAGCGTTCGGGTGGGAATCTAACTTTTACTTTTTAGCGGGTTTCGCCTTAGTATTTGCAGTGCTTGAATTGGTTTTTAGTGGCGAAACATTAAAACATTATACCGATTTCCACATCAAGAAAATAGCCGGAATTTATGCCCAAATGATTAAAACAACAAGTTTTACTTTAGGGATTGTTATGCTTGGTTTGGCTTACTGCATGGTAATGGTTTACAACATGACGGGGCCATTTATTATCGAGCATCATTTACATTTATCGCCAGTAATTGCGGGCTATAGTTCGTTAGTTTTAGGCTTTGCATGGATGGTAGGCGGCTTTATTGGTAAAGCAACTATTAACCGTCCGTTTTTTAAAAGATTAGCTATAAATTCATTAATGCAACTTGTTTTTGTAGTTGTAATGATCGCAAGTTTAAGCTTTATAAGCAATTTGTATTCGCTAATTTTCTTTGCGTTTATAATCCATGTTGGCGCAGGTTTTACCTTTAATAATTATTTTACTTTCTGCTTAAGTAAATTCCCTAAAAACGCAGGTATAGCTGGCGGCTTAACCGGAGGCATTACCTATGTAATTGTATCTTTTTTAAGTTATGGAATCGTAAACCTTGTACCTGCTAAAGATGAACGAAATTTAAGCTATAGTTATTTAATAATGATTGTTTTATCCTTATTGGTGATGTTTGTGATTTTGAAAATCAGGAAAAAAGACGAAGCTATAGCTTAGCTGGCAGTTGATCCGAGGCTCTGCTGGAGAGAATCCGGTTGTCGGGAGCTTATCCGAGGCTCTGCTGGAGAGAATCCGGTCGTCGGGAGCTTATCCGAGGCTCTGCTGGAGAGAATCTGGTTGTCGGGAGCTCATCCGAGGCTCTGCTGGAGAGAATCCAGTCGTCGGGAGCTTATCCGAGGCTCTGCTGGAGAGAATCCGGTTGACGGGAGCTCATCCGAGGCTCTGCTGGAGAGAATCCGGTCGTCGGGAGCTCATCCGAGGCTCTGCTGGAGAGAATCCGGTCGTCGGGAGCTTATCCGAGGCTCTGCTGGAGAGAATCCGGTTGTCGGGAGCTTATCCGAGGCTCTGCTGGAGAGAATCCAGTCGTCGGGAGCTTATCCGAGGCTCATCTGGAGAAAATACAAAACCCCGCAGGTTGAAAAAACTGCGGGGTTTGTTATGAAAATGAATAATCTGTATTGAAATTTACACTTAACCCAGTTTCTCTAATTCCTGTTTTACAAAATCTGCTAATTCTTTAACATAAGTGGCACTAAAATCAAATTTAATTCCTGCAGTTTCATAAATTTCGTTCATAGGTTTAGTGTAACCTAAGGCTAGAGCGGCTAAATATTGATCCAAAGCCTTTTCAGGATTTTCTTTATAGTTTTTCCAAACAGCAATGGCACCAAGTTGTGCAATTGCATATTCGATATAATAAAAAGGCACTTCGAATAAATGCAATTGTTTTTGCCAAACATTACCAAAAGCTTGTTCTAAATCTTCCCAGTTGGCAAAACCAGCACCAAAACGATTATAAATTTGTTTAAACGTTTCTTCTCTATCGGCTGCGGTATGATTTGGGTTGGTATAAATCCAGTGTTGAAACTGATCAATTACGGCAACCCATGGTAATGTTTTTAAAACATCGGCAAGTTGTTCTTTTTTAGCACGATTTAATTCCTCCGGGTTGCTGAAATAAACATCCCATTTATCCATAGAAATTAATTCCATACTCATTGAAGCAAGTTCTGCAACTTCGGATGGGCAATGTTTAAAATCGTTAAGCTCTAAATTTGCCGTTAAAAAAGTATGTATCGCGTGGCCGCCTTCGTGTACCATTGTAGTTAAATCACGAAGTGAATTGGCAGAGTTCATAAATATAAACGGTGCGCCAGTTTCTGCCAATGGATAATTATAACCTCCAGGTGCTTTCCCTTTTCTACTTTCTACATCAAAAAGATTGTTGGCTTTCATGGTTGCCAGCTTATCGCCTAGTTTTTTATCAATGGCATTAAAGCAAGCAATACTTTTATCAATTAATTCTTCGCCATTATTAAAGGGTTTCAATGCAGGCTTACCGCTTACACTTACTTCCATATCCCAGGGTTTTAAAACCTCCAAACCTAAAGCTTCGCGGCGTTTTTCTGCCTGCTCTTTTAAAATTGGAACGATTTCTTTTTCTATAGCATTTGCAAAATCATAACAATCTTGTGGGGTATAATCAAAACGACCCAAAGCTTGAAACATATAATCGCGGTAATTTTCAAAACCTGCGTTTAATGCCACCTGATTTCGCAAACGAATTAACTCATCAAACAGGATATTTAAATCGTCTTTATCTATTAATCGTCTTTGTTGAATGGTTTTCCAGGCATTTTCACGTACTTCTCTGTTTAAGTCTTTTATAAAAACCGAAGCCTGTTCCAATGTATATTCCTGCCTATTAATTTCTACACTCATGGCACCTGTAATGCCTTGATATTTTTGTTGTTTAACTTGTAATTCGGTAAATAATTCGATGTTTTCATCACGATAAAGCTCTAAGGCTTTTTTAATCGCTCTGCTGTAAACAAAGTATTTTTCTTTATCTAAATCATCCATAAAAGGACTTTCAACAAATTTTTTGTTTAGTTCGTTAGATAAAGGAGAGATTTTAGGCTCAATTTCAGTCGCAAAATATTGAAAGTTTTTAACCAATTCTTCATTAGCTGTATCGCAACTCATTTTAATATAGCGCCATGCAAAATCTTCTTCTAAAGCCGCTTCCAGTTCCGAACGGTCCTTTAGCCATTGCTCTAACTCAGGAAGGCTATTAATTTCTCTATTCTGTAATTCTGAAAATAAAGGTTCAAGACTTTCCCAGGTAATGGCTAAATCTTGTGGAATATATGTTCTAGGTTTTTTGTTTATAATCATAATGTTTAATTATTGAATTATTGAATGAGTGAATTATTGAATGAGTGAATGATTGATTGAGTGAATGATTTGTACATTGTCTAAAACATTCATTCAAAATTTAGTCATTCAAAATTCATTCATTCAAAACTCTCTCATTTATACCTTATATACGCATCAATTAAAAAACAAACAGCAAATACAACTGATGCATAGCCATTTGTGGTTTGAAAAGCTCTGTTTACTTTACTAATATCATTCGGTTTAACTAATAAGTGCTGATAAATTAACATGCAGCAAAAAAATACAACACCAATGTAATAAACCCAGCTAAACGTAGTAAAGAATACTGGAATAATTACGCAGGCAGCGGATAATACGTGCAGTAATATTGAAACATTTAAAGCATTTTTTATGCCAAGCGCTGACGGAATCGAATGTAAATTTTCTTCACGATCAAAATCTTCATCCTGTAAGGCATAAATAATATCAAAGCCACTTACCCAAAATAGTACCGTTAAGGAGTATAAAACAGGAACCAATGCAAAATGACCTGTTACCGCAATATAAGCGCCAATGGGTGCAAGGGCTAGGCCTAAACCTAAAACCAAATGGCAAAGTGCTGTAAACCTTTTAGTGTAGCTATAAAAAAGTACAACAAATAATGCCACTGGCGATAAATAAAAGCATAGTGGATTAATAAAATACGTGGTTACAGCAAATAATATGCAGTTGGTAATTACAAAAATTAAAGCCTCATTAGCCGAAACTTTTCCTGCCGGAATATCACGCATTTTTGTACGCGGATTTTTAGCATCAATGTTTCTATCCAAATAGCGATTAAAAGCCATTGCAGCGTTGCGGGCAAATACCATACAAAGCAAAACTAAAATAAGTTTGTACCAGGAAAATGGTGCTTCGGTAGTGGTAACGCCCAAAAAGAAACCAATCATTGCAAAAGGCAATGCAAATACAGAGTGCGCAAATAATACGAGTGAAAAATACTTTTTCATTTATAAATAGAACAGAAATCTAAAACTGTTTAAATACCGTGGGCTTAACAAAATCTTTGTTCACTTCGGTAATGAAGTGTAAAACCTCATCTCTACCTGTTTGTTTTTCGGCAGAAGTAACAATTGTTGTTGGAATTTCTTCAAACCAATCGCTCAGTTTTCTTTTAAAAGCAGCCACATTTTTAGCTGTAGTTGTACCACCTTGTTTATCTGCTTTAGTAAATAATAAGGAGAAAGGAATTTGCTTTTCGCCCAACCAATAGCAAAATTCAAGATCTATTTGTTGTGGATCTAAACGGCTATCAATAAGCACAAAAACACATTGTAAACTTTCTCTTTTTGTAATGTATGCACGAATAAATTTCTCCCACTTTTCACGACTAGTTTTGGAAACTTTGGCGTATCCATAGCCAGGTAAATCTACGATATACCAAGATTCGTTTACCAGAAAATGATTAATTAATTGGGTTTTACCCGGGCGTTGCGAAGTTTTTGCAAGCCCATGCTGATTAACCAACATATTAATTAAAGAAGATTTGCCCACGTTAGAACGACCAATAAAGGCATACTCGGGCATAGTTGGCGGCGGCAAAGCCGATACCTGGGTGTTGCTGCAAACAAATGTTGCCGTTTTAATAACCATAATGCAAAGGTAACAATTAGTTTGGAGATAGGAGTTGGCGTTATACGTCTTAAACCGATCGTGGTCAATACTAAGTAAAGTTTAAAACAATTGTTAAACTGAAAACAGCAAACCCCAAACTGCAAACTCTTTTCTTTATCTTTGCCACATATCATGAATCAGAATATCACCCCATACCAAGTTGAAGATGCAACCAAAAAAGAGCAGGTTGCAATTATGTTTAACAATATTTCTCACAAATACGATTTCTTAAATCACTTCCTTTCCTTAGGGATTGATGTTTTATGGCGTAAAAAGGCAATTAAAGAATTGGTTTCTATTCACCCAAGAATAATGCTTGATGTAGCCACTGGAACGGGTGATTTCGCTTTTGAAGCCATTAAAAAGTTAAATCCGGAGAAAGTTATTGGTGTAGATATTTCTGAAGGAATGCTTAATGTTGCCAAAAAGAAAATAAGTGAGCGCAATTTAAGCGAGATTTTTTCTGTTCAACTTGGCGATTCTGAAGGTTTGCATTTTGAAGATAATACCTTCGATGCAATTACAGTTGCATATGGTGTGCGTAACTTCGAAAACCTTGAAAAAGGACTAAAAGATATGTTCAGGGTATTAAAGCCTAATGGTAAAATTGTAGTTTTAGAGTTTTCTAAACCTAAAGCATTTCCAGTTAAGCAATTGTACGGTTTCTATTTTAAACAAATTTTGCCTTTCTTCGGTAGGTTTTTTTCTAAAGATACTCGTGCTTATACTTACCTACCTGAGTCTGTTGCCGCTTTTCCTGATGGTAATGATTTTACGGCATTAATGGAAAAAGTGGGCTTTAAAAGTACCAAACAAAGAATTTTAACGTTTGGAATAAGTTCTATTTATATCGGCACTAAATGATAAAAAAATTAAGCCTCATTATCCTCCTTTTTATGCTATCAACCACAACTTTTGCCCAAAATTGGGGCGGAGGTGTAGATGATGAAGATTGGAGCTGGGGTTTTAATTTTCAATACATCTCTGCAGAATATAAAATTTTAAAAAAGAGCAATTGGCAAAGTGCATTTTATGATGTGCCCAATACAAACGATATTTCTTACAATCCTTCGCCTGGTAGTGCTAAGGTTACCAATTCTTTAAGGTCTATTTCAAGTCCGCCATCTCAAGGTTTTGGTTTGGGTTTTGTAATGAATAGGAGGGTAACGGATAATTTTGACATTCGGGCTACACCATCCTTGATTTTTAGCGATCGGGTGGTGCGTTATGAATATGAGCCTATCCCGCCGGAAACATTGCCAAACGGGCAAACTAAAACTTATGATAGTACAATAGATAAGAAAATTCAGGCAACAATGTTTGAGTTTCCGCTTGGTATTAAGATAAAATCAAACAGGCAAAATAATTTCAGAGCCTATTGGATGGGTGGCATGAAGTATTCAATTGATATTGCTTCAAAAAAGAAAACCTTTGATGATGGTCTACCACCTGCAGAAAAGTTTCTTAAAAGTAAAAGGAATTATCTTTCGTACGAAACAGGAATAGGATGCGATTTATATTTCGAGTATTTTAAGGTATCGCCCGAAATTAAGCTCTCTTATTCTACAAATGATTTACTCCAGCACGACAATACTGCGTTTGCAAATCCAATTGATAAGTTAAAATTACGTCAATTAACTTTCAGTCTGATTTTTCAATAAAGCATAGCAAGCAAAAAAACTTACCTTTGCCATCATTTGTTATTCTTAAGCCAATAAGTTGAAGAGTATAAATGATATTAAATTTCAACAATATGTCTAAAATTGCATTAATAACAGGCGCAACTTCCGGAATAGGCGAGGCTTGTGCACACATATTTGCTCAGCAAGGTTACAATTTAATTTTATTAGCCCGTCGTGAAGATCGCTTGGCTAAAATTGCGCATCATTTAGAAGATAAGTATGCAATTACCATAAAACAGGTTTTTGCAGATGTTAGAGAGAAGGATAATTTATCAGCAGCGCTGGAGGGTATTTCTGCAGAGTGGAAAAAAGTTGATGTTTTAATTAATAATGCAGGTTTAAGCCAGGGTTTGGATCCAATTGATAAAGGAGATCCGAATGATTGGGATACCATGATAGATACAAATGTAAAAGGGTTGCTTTATATTACTAAAATTGTGTCCAACTGGATGATTCCGAATCAACAAGGGCATATTGTTAACATAGGTTCTATTGCTGGAAAAGAAGTTTATCCAAACGGGAATGTATATTGTGCCAGTAAACATGCTGTAGATGCATTAAGTAGAGGCATGCGAATAGATCTTTTGCAGCACGGCATTAAAGTAACGCAAATTAACCCTGGTATGGTTGAAACAGAGTTCTCTGTGGTGCGGTTTAAAGGAGATGAAGACAAGGCAAAAAAAGTTTATGATGGCTTAGAACCTCTTATTGCTGATGATATTGCCGATGCAATCTGGTATGCCGTAAGTCGCCCTAAACATGTAAATATTAACGATATGCTAATTATGCCAACTGCACAAGCAACGGCAACTATCGTTAAACGAAATTAATTGCTTAAATTATTCAACAGTTAAGCAATTCAAATAATTAACTAAAAAGAAATGATATCAGATATAATAAATCAAGAAATTAAAAAAGCCATGTTGGCTAAAAACGATGCACAATTAAGAGGTTTAAGAGCAATAAAAGCAGCTTTGCTTTTAGCCAAAACTGAAAAAGGAGCAGCAGAAGAAATTACGGAAGAAACGGAATTAAAAATTCTTCAAAAACTAATTAAACAACGTCGCGAGTCAGCTGATATTTATAAACAACAAAATCGCGAAGATTTATATAAAGTAGAAGAAGAAGAAATTGAAGTAATTAATCAGTTTTTACCAAAACAATTAGATAGAGCGAAGGTTGCTGTAATTATTGAAGCAGTTATCAAACAATCTGGTGCTACATCAGTTAAAGATATGGGAAAAGTTATGGGCATGGCTAATAAAGAACTAGCGGGTAAGGCCGATGGTAAACTTATTGCCGAAATTGTAAAAGAAAAACTGGCTTAAGCTTTGCCAAAAGGTTGCTTATTATAGGCTTAATTGAGGTATTTAAAACTCAACAAATCCATATATCTGCTTCCTGATGTTTTTAAGAGTGTTTTTGTACCGTTTTCGTTTTTATTTCAGAAAAATGGCACATAAATGCAAAAAATTAATTTTACTCCACTAACTTAGTAGCACAATACCATCTAAAATAATATGACTTACGAGATAATTGAAGAAGACGGATTTAAATATGTAGAAGCTGGAAAGGGCGAAACACTGGTATTGCTGCATGGCCTTATGGGCGAATTAAGCAACTGGGAGCTCGTTATTGAACGTTTCAAAGATCGTTATCATATTGTTGTTCCTATTTTGCCAATTTACGAATTACCGATTTTAACTTTAGGCGTAAAAGCCCTGTCGAGATATGTTCATCGTTTTTTGAAATATAAAAACTTAAATCAAGTTGTACTTATTGGTAACTCTTTGGGTGGGCACGTTGGTTTGGTTTTTACCGTAGCACACCAAGAATTTGTAAAAGCTTTAGTGCTTACCGGAAGTTCTGGTTTATATGAAAATGCTTTCGGTGGGTCTTTTCCACGGAGAGAAAGCTATGATTATGTTAAAGAAAAGGTAGCCTTTACTTTTTATGATCCTGCAATTGCAACTAAAGAGCTTGTTGATGATGTTTTTAAAACCGTTAACGATAGATCAAGGGTAATCAGGATTTTAACTATGGCAAAATCGGCTATCCGACATAATATGGCTAAAGAATTATCGAAAATTACTATTCCCGTTTCATTAATTTGGGGTAGAAATGATAAAGTTACGCCACCTGAGGTTGCAGAAGAGTTTCATGAACTTTTACCAAACTCAGAGTTAAATTGGGTTGATAAATGTGGGCACGTTCCAATGATGGAACACCCAGAAATATTTAATACCTTTTTAGAGAAATTTTTGGATAGAATTTTATTGAAATAAATGTTTGCTGAAGAAATCATATCAAGTGTTATACCACCAGTAAGAACCGATGACACGGTGCAGAAAGTTTTAGATCGTATGAACGAATTTAAACTAAAACATATGCCTGTTGTTAACGACTTGCAGTTTATTGGAATAGCTTCTGAAGATGATCTTTTGGGTATTCAAGACCATAAGCAGCAAATAAAAGATATATCTTTAAATCTATTAAACGCTTTTGTTTTTAACAACGCACATACTTATGATGTAATTAGGTTGTTAAGCCAGCTTAAATTAACTGTCGTTCCAGTTTTAGATCAGCAAAAAAAATATTTGGGTGTAGTATCCATTAATAATATAGTGGATTACGTTGCCGATCAATATGCTGTAAATGAACAAGGTGGAATTATTGTGCTTGAAATAAGCAATCGTGATAATTCTTTAGCACATATTTCGCAAATTGTTGAAGCCGATAATGCTCAAATATTATCTTCTTACGTTAATTCTTTTGAAAACTCTACCCGTTTAGAATTAACACTTAAAGTAAATAAAACAGAAATAACATCGTTAGTAGCGTCGCTAGAGCGTTACGACTATCTGGTAAAAGAGGTTTATAATAACACTCAAATTGATAACGGCTCGCAAGAGCGATTTGATTCTTTCATGAATTATTTAAATGTTTAAACTTAACGTATGAGGATTGCAATTTACGGGAGAGATTTTAACGATACAGTATTGCCCTATGTACAGGAAATTTTTAATCATTTGAGTGATCATAAAATTCAGCCTGTTTTATATTCAAAGTTTAAAACTTCTTTGCACGGTAAAATAAAATTACCTGCAGGTACCATCATTTTTCATAACCACAAAGAATTAAAAGAGCATGCTGATGTTTTATTAAGCTTAGGCGGTGATGGAACTTTGCTTGATACACTTTCGCTCATTAGAAATTCAGGAATTCCTGTAATCGGTATTAACTTTGGTCGGTTAGGCTTTTTAGCAAGCATCAATAAAAATGAAATAAAATCTGCGTTAAATGCGCTAATTAATAAAGAATTTACTTTAGATAGTCGCTCGCTTTTAACCTTAGAATCTGAAAATAAACTTTTTGGCGAAGAAAATTTTGCCCTTAACGATATTACCATTCACCGCCGTGATAATTCAGCCATGATGATTATTCATGCCTCCATGAATAATGAATTTATAAACTCTTATTGGGCTGATGGTTTAATTATAGCAACCCCAACAGGCTCAACAGCATACTCTTTAAGCTGCGGAGGGCCAATTATATATCCTGATTCAGAAAATTTTGTAGTTACACCAATAGCGCCGCATAATTTAAATGTAAGGCCAGTTGTTGTGCCTGATGATAACGAATTATCCTTTGAAGTGGAAGCCCGGGAATCGAAATTCTTAGTATCATGCGATAGTAGAACAGTAACCGTAGAACGATCAGTAAAAATTACCATAAAAAAAGCCGACTTTTGCATAAATCTTATTCGCCTTAACAATGAAACGTATTTAAACACGTTAAGGAATAAATTATTGTGGGGTATTGATACCCGTAATTACTAATATGCCTATAAATAAGTCTATTTTAACTGTTCTTCTACTTCTTTTTAGTGCTGGGTTTGCCAGTGCACAAGAAGGAACATGGGAAATTGGCGTAGCTGGAGGCGCAGCTGGTTACATGGGCGATCTTAATCAAAATAATCCCTTACAAATTAGTGGTGTATCTGCAGGTGTTTTTGCAAAGCGAAACTTTAATCCTTATTTAGGCTTTAGGGCAAATTATACCTTCGGACAGGTAAGTGCTGATGATGCAAAATCTAGCAATGAACAATTTAGAGATCGTAACCTCCGTTTTAAAACAACACTAAACGAATTTTCAGGCTTATTAGAATTTAATTTCTTTGATTATAAACCAAGCGGCGGCAACAGAAGGTTTTCTCCTTATTTGTTTACCGGCGTAGGTCTTGTTATTTTTCAGCCAACAGCAAAATATAATGGAGAGAAATACCGTTTAGATAGGCTATCGACTGAAGGTCAGGAAAATGGATATAAAAATGCAGTAGTTACAATTCCTTATGGCGGCGGCGTAAAATACAATTATAAAGACACTTGGAATGTTTTTGCCGAAATTGGTTATAGAACGCCACTTACAGATTATATTGACGATGTTAGTGGTGTTTACCCTGTAAACCCAAAATTTGTAGGTAATCCGGCCGTAAATTTGACAAATCCGGCAGATCCTAACAACCCAAACTATAATAATATTGGCAAGCCTGGTACACAGAGGGGCGATTTTAGAAAAAGGGACACTTATCTATTTGTTAGTGTTGGCATATCTTTTACCTTTGTATCCTCAAAATGCTATTCCTTTTAAGCTGATTTTGATATAATTAATGGGATTTAAAGAACAAATAGACTATAGCCGCCTGCCAAAGCACATTGCCGTGATTATGGATGGTAATGGACGCTGGGCAAAAGGCCAGGGTAAAATGCGTGTTTTCGGGCATGAGCAAGGTGTACTTTCTGTAAAAGATATTGTAGAAGGCTGTGTAGATGTAGGTATTGAGTACCTTACGCTTTATGCTTTTTCTACAGAAAACTGGAACAGACCAAAAGAAGAGGTAGATGCTTTAATGCAAATCCTTATTTCTACCATAAATAAAGAAACCGAAACGCTTAATAAAAATAATATAAAGCTTAATGCAATCGGCAATATCTCTTCCTTACCGCAAGAATGTATTGATGATTTAAACGAAGCGATGGCTAAAACTGCGCACAACAAAAAATGTACGTTAACATTAGCCTTAAGCTATAGTGCCAAATGGGAAATTTTACAAGCAACAAAAAACATTGCGGCAGCCGTTAAAAATGGTTCTATTTCAATTGATGATATAGATGAAAACCTGTTTTCTTCTGAGTTAACTACTGTAAACATTCCTGATCCAGAATTAATGATTAGGACAAGCGGAGAGCACAGAATCAGCAATTATTTGTTGTGGCAAATGGCTTATACCGAATTTTATTTTACTGATGTTTTATGGCCGGATTTCAGAAGGGAAAACCTTTTTGAAGCTATTGTAGATTATCAAAAACGCGAACGCCGTTTTGGCAAAATTAGCGAACAATTAAACTAATTTTTCTTTTAACACTTTTTAACAAGCGTTTAAACTAACTTAGCACCACTTTTATACGATAAATGAAACCACAACAAGGGTAAACAATAAAGTAATTTCTCTTTATAAAACATTGTTACCTTCGTGGTCATTACTGAACAAATTATTTTAATGAAAAGAATATTTCAAGTTTTAATCCTATTAGTTTTAGCCACTCCGGCCTTTGCTCAAATACGTCCAACAGGTCAGGCTCCGGCAACACCCTCTTTCAAGGTTGGTGGCTTAGATCTCGATTATTTCAGTCCTAAAGAATTTATCATCGGTGGTACCACGGTTACTGGTACACAATACTTAGATAAAGAAGTATTGGTAACATTATCTAAATTAACCAAAGGTGATAAAGTAGTTCTTCCAGGTGAAGCAACTTCTGACGCAATTAAAACGCTTTGGGCACAAGGATTGTTTGACGATGTTAAATTAAATATCGAAAAATTTGTTCAGGATACTGTTTACTTCGAAATTGAAGTAGTAGAGCGCCCACGTTTAAGTTCAATCGATTTAAAAGGGATCCGTAAATCAGAAAAAACAGCCATTCAGGAAAAACTGAATGATAAAACTGGAAAAATTGTAAACGATAACTTATACAATACTACATCGGCTATTGTAAAAAAATATTTGTTAGATAAAGGTTACTTCTTTACAAAAATTAACTATACAACCCGTAAAGATCCAAACACTGAAAATAGTGTAGTGCTTGAAGCCAATATTGATAAAGGACACCGTGTAAAAGTTCAGCACATTGATTTTACAGGCAATAAGGAATTCAAATCAGCAAAACTTAGAAAGTATCTTAAAAATCCAAAGCAATTTGCCTGGTGGAGATTTTGGGGTTCAGGAAAATTCTCAAAAGAGAAATATGAAGAGAACAAAGTAAAAATGATTGCTAAAATGCACGAGAAGGGTTATCGCGATGCGGAACTTTTAAGCGATAGCATTTATCAGTTCAACGCTAAAAAGGTTAACATTAAAATGAACCTTTATGAAGGTAAAAAATATTACTTCGGTAAAATTACCTGGGCAGGAAACGCAATTTATCCAGATAGTATTTTAAATAAAGTATTAACTATCGAAAAAGGTGATGTGTTTAGCGAAGAGCGTTTAAATAAAAAATTAAATGGTGGTGGCGAAAATGGTGGCGATATTAACAGTATGTATACTGATAATGGTTACTTAACTTTTAACATTGATCCAGTACAAACCAAAATTTATGGTGATACCGTTGATGTGGAAATGCGTATGTATGAAGGGCCACAATATACCAACAACCGTATTACTTTGAAAGGTAACACCATTACCAATGATAAAGTTGTGTTGAGGGAGATTCGTACTAAACCAGGACAAAAATTCAATAAAAGTGATTTAATCCGTACTATCCGTGAAATTGGTCAGTTAGGTAACTTTGATGAATCTAAAACAGTACCAACTCCAAGACCAAACCCTGCTGATGGAACTGTAGATATTGAATATGCCGTAGAAGAGAAACCTTCAGATCAAATTGAGTTATCAGGTGGTTTTGGTGGTGGCCGTATTATCGGTACATTAGGTTTAACTTTCAACAACTTTTCACTTCGTAATTTATTCAACTTAAAAGCTTACAAACCACTACCAAAAGGTGATGGACAAAAATTAAGCTTACGTGGACAAACAAATGGTAAATATTACCAATCTTATAGTTTCTCTTTCTCTCAACCTTGGTTTGGTGGCGAGAAACCAGTTAGCTTTGGTGTAAGTGCATTTACTTCATTACAATCAAACGGTTACGATAGCAATAGTTCATTATATCAAAAAATTCGTTTAAATGGTGTAACTGTAAGTTTGGGTAGAAGATTAAACTGGCCAGATAACTATTTCCAATTAAGCCATGCAGTAAGTTTCCAACAGTATATTTTAAATAACTATACAGGATTTAAATTCTCAACAGGTACATCTTACAACTTTAACCTTTCTCAAGAAATTAGTAGAGATTCAAGAGATTCTCCAATTTTCCCTAAGTCGGGTTCATTTATCAGATTTACAATTCAGGCAACGCCACCATATTCATTGTTTAACAAAGTGAATTATGCAACAGCTTCTGATAAGGAGAAATATAAATTTACTGAATATCACAAATGGAAATTCGATTCGCAATGGTACCAACGTGTAGCAGGTAACTTCGTAATTAAAGCACAAGCACAGTTCGGTTTCTTAGGTACATATAACAGCGCAGTAGGTCAATCAGCATTTGAGCGTTTCAAATTAGGTGGTGATGGTATGCAAGGTTTCGATTACCTTCAAGGTTCTGAGTTAATCGCAATGCGTGGTTATGCAAACAATACGGTTATTCCGGTAGGTTCTAACCCTAATTTAGCACAAACATCAGGAAGTCCTATCTACACTAAATATGTTTTAGAAGCACGTTACCCGGTTATATCTAGCCAGCAAGCAACAGCATTTGTTTTAGCCTTTGCTGAGGGTGGTAACACTTGGGATAAGTTTAGTGAGTTTAATCCTTTTAACATCAGAAGATCAGTTGGTGTTGGTGCCAGAATCTTCTTACCAATATTTGGTTTATTAGGAATTGATTATGGATATGGCTTTGATGCAATCCCAGGTTTACCTGATGCAAACAAAGGACAATTCCACTTAAGTATTGCACAACAATTAGGTGGTTTCTAAATCTTATAAATCAATTATTTTAATTGATTAGAGATATTAATATCAAATGTTAAAAATAGTTAAAAGCCCAAGTTTTCTTGGGCTTTTGTTTTTTGGTAGTATCTTTGTAGCTTGCAGTAGCATAAACAATAATTTATATATTTGAGTTTATAACTGCTCAATTATTACTACTCATTAAACACACACACAAATGAAAAAATATCTTTTTATAGCTTTTCTGCTTTGCACATCCTTTGGGGCTTTTGCACAAAAATTTGCTTATGTAGATACAGAATACATCTTAAAACACATGCCTGAGTATAAATCGGCTTTAAGCCAATTAGAAGTTGCATCTAAACAATGGCAACAACAGGCAGATCAGAATTTTTCTGAAATTGACAGAATGTATAAAGCCTATCAGGCAGATCAAGTTTTATTAACTGACGATATGCGTAAGCGTCGTGAAAATGAAATTATTGAAAAAGAAAAACAAGCTAAAGAATTTCAACGTCAAAAATTTGGTCCAGATGGAGAACTTTTCCAAAGTAGAGCAAAATTAATTAAGCCTATACAGGATAAAGTTGCTGATGTAATTAAACAAATAGCAAAAGCTAAATATCTTGATTTTATTTTCGATAAAAGCAGCGAAGCTACAATGATGATTTACGCTAGTAGTAGCTATGACGTTAGTAATGACGTGATTGTGAAATTAGGATATAAGCCTGGGACTGTGAACTAATACAGCTCTCGTTTTTTTATCAGGGTTTTTGTGTAATAAATGTTTTACTTGATTAATTTACTACAAGGATGTTTTTTTTCTAAATTGGTGAATACTAAAAGAAAACAAATATGAAAAATCAAAAAAAACTAACAAAAGCTGAAATGAAAAATGTACTTGGTGGATATGATAGCCCACTTCCTCAAATTAAGTGTACTTGTGGCGATTTTACAACCTATGTGTATACTTTAGAAGGTTGCCTGGCCATGTGTGCTAATCAAACTACTTAATTATTAATTTCTTTAAAAATAAAGTGTTAAAAAAAGTTAAAAGCTCAGATGATTTTGAGCTTTTAACTTTTTTTTTATGGTATATTTGACACGCCATTAATAATTTAGATATTAATCAGACGTATAGTTTTTATTAAAAAACCTATTATTAATAATATAGTATAATATAAAAAAAAAGTAAAACAGAAAAATGAGAAAGTTAATTAACGTATTTGTTGTGGCAGCAGGGTTAGTGTTTACGGCTAATATGGCAAATGCACAACAAAAACTAGGTCACATTAATTCAGAAGAAGTATTTGCTAACTTACCTGAAGCTAAAGCAGCACAAACTACTTTAGAAGCTTTACAAAAACAGAAGCAAACTGATATTGATGGAATGATCAAAGAATATCAGACTAAAGCAACAGCTGCACAAGCAAAAGAAAAAACTTTAAGCGAAGCAAATAGAGAAGCGCTTACAAAAGAATTACAAGTAGCTTATGGTGAAGTTCAGGAGTTAGGAAAACGTATTGAAGATGCTCGTACTAAAGCTTCTCAAGACATAGGTACTAAACAAGGTGAATTATTTCAACCAATCCAAGCTAAAGTAGCTAATGCAATTTCATCTGTGGCTAAAGAAAAAGGATTAGCTTACGTTTTTGATATCGCAAATGGACAAGGTGGAAACAACCTAGTTTTCTGGGAAGGTGGTGATGACATCACTGGTGCTGTGAAAACTAAGTTAGGTATTACAGCTACTGCAAAACCAGCTGCACCTAAAAAATAATATTGATTGAAGATTTAATCTTTAAAAATTTTAAAACGGGATCAAGTTTAACTTGATCCCGTTTTTTGTTTTAAGCATTTTACTTGATATTTGTTCAATGAGTACAAAGGCACCAATTGGCATTTTTGATTCGGGTTATGGCGGTTTAACCGTATTTAGGTCCATTGCGGATGCATTACCCGATTACAACTATATTTACCTAGGAGATAATGCAAGGTCGCCCTATGGTGACCATTCTTTTGAAACGATTTATAAATATACTTTAGAGTGTGTAGAATGGCTTTTTAATCAAGGTTGCCCTTTGGTTATACTTGCCTGTAATACGGCTTCAGCAAAGGCGCTTAGAACAATCCAGCAAAGAGACCTGCCAACTAAGTATCCAGATAAAAGAGTTTTAGGCGTTATTAGGCCAACTGCCGAAGTTATAGATGGTTTTACCACCACGAAAGAAGTTGGAGTAATGGGTACGCGTGGAACGGTAAATTCAGAATCATACCTTTTAGAAATTAATAAGTTTTTCCCCGATATTAAAGTTTACCAGCAAAGTTGCCCAATGTGGGTGCCGTTAATCGAAAATAACGAGCATTTGCAGCCCGGTGCCGACTTTTTTATAAATGAATACTGTAATGCGCTAATGCAGCAATCGGAAGATATAGACTGCATCCTTTTAGCTTGTACGCATTATCCGCTGTTAATGCCAAAACTTAAAGTAATTTTACCCGATCATATTAATATTTTGGCTCAAGGAGAAATTGTAGCCAAAAGCCTTGCTGATTATTTAATAAGACATCCTGAAATAGAAAGTAATCTTGGTAAAAATGGAGATAAAGTATTTTTTACCAGTGGAGATACCAAAACATTCGATGAGCATGCATCAATCTTTTTTGGAGAAGAACTTAAATCGTCGAAGATGTGATTGTCGTTTCAAAAGATTTTAAACAAAAAATCCTGTTAGCTTTCGTTAACAGGATTTTTTAATATCTGATTAAGCCAAAATTATTTGGGTAATTGTTCCACACGAATTAAAATAGGAGGAGAAGATAAGGCATCCAAAAAGGCAATTACTGCATCTTTCTCTGCTCCACTTAACCTCAATCCTTTTAAAAGTTTATCGTTTTTTGGCAACAATGGATCATTTACCTGCTCTGGTTTAACCCTTTGCACAGGCATACCAATATTGTACATATTCATTACACCATCCATGCTTGCAAACAAACCATTGTGAAACCATGGAGCAGTTTTCATTACGTTTCTTAAACCTGGGGTTTTAAACTTACCCACATCTTCAGGTTTTTTAGTTACGTTATATAAGCCTAAATCTTCGTATTTACGAGCATAGTATGTTAAACCATCATTATGAAACTCATTATCAGTAAATAGCGGCCCATTATGGCAGTTGATGCAGCGAGCTTTGGTACGAAATAAGTGAAGACCAATAAGTTGCTGATCTGTCAATGCATTTTTATCTTTAGCTAAAAAGCGATCAAATGGGGTTCTTCTGCTCACAATACTACGTTGAAAAGTTGCTAAACTTTCGAAAATTCTTTGATTGGTAATTTGACCAGAACCAAAAGCATCTGTAAAATATGGTTTATAGCCTTTTATCTTACTTAGTTTTTTCGGGAGTGCTTTTATATCCTGATGCATTTCATTATGTGCCGCTACAGGGTTACCAGCTTGTTCCTCTAAGCTATTAGCTCTTCCATCCCAGAATAAGCGTTTGTAAAACCAAACATTTTCAAGCGATGGTGCATTTCTAATGTTATTCAAATGGTCATGTCCAACAGAAACCTGACGGCCATCTGCCCAATGTAAATCCGGAGCATGACAGCTTGAGCAGGAAATTTGATTTGAACCTGATAAACGAGGGTCGAAAAATAATATTTTACCGAGCTCAACAACCTTTTTAACCGAATCATTTTTTATATCAATAGGAGAGGGCGGGAGTTCTCCTAACTCTTGAAATACAGCGCCTTTATCAACCGTTGGCTTCGGCCATTGATCGGTAGGTTTAGCATATACTTTACGTAAACTGTCGATACTTAAATCATCTTCATTGTTAAATTCAGAAGATTGAAAAGAAAATAAAATCAGACCGGTGAGGATAATTGCCAGTCCGCAAAAAACTTTATTCATGGGCTAAAATAGAGATTTAAGATTATATTTAAGAGAGCTAGTCTTGTGCTAAGCCAAAATGACGAAGCCAAGGGGATTATAAATTAATTAGATTACAAGTACATATTGATACCGAGATGTAATACTGTTCGATTCCCATTGGGTACAAATGTTGGATTAAGATCGTTTCTTAATTCTTGGTTCAGCATATTGTTATAATTATAGTTAAAGTAAAAACCAAATTGTTGATTCTTAATTAACTTTGAAGTAATGTATTCTCCGCTAAGTTCTACACCTATAGTTTTAGCTTTAAAATAGTAATAATCCGTAAAAACTACATTTCTAATGAATTCTGTTAAAGAGTTTGGATTATATTTCAATGTTGCATTTAAAGGGAAGGAATAATATGGAGATAGAGATAAATTAAAACGACTTTTGTTATCGATCTGATGATATAATTTAGTACTTATACCTGCTTGTATCTGTTCGTAAGCTAAACCATCCGATTGACCTAAATCTTGTTTGTCATTTTGATTGTAAGCAAAGGTTAAACCTAATTCTTTCGAAGTCTTCTTATGTTTATTCCACAAATAATAATAAGACATATTTAAATTGAACGCATTAACTCTGTAATTCACTTTGTTAAGGCTACCCGAAGTTTTTAAATTACCGTCATAACCTTCATTATAAATAGCATTGATAGCAAGTTGTTGATTATTTTGGTTATCTTCTTTTTTAGTAATAAGTAAAGATCCAGAGAAGGTATTTAAATAAAAAATACCAATTGTGGCAAATCCTTTTACAGTTCTACCTCTATCGTAATTTTTGTTTTCAAATAGTTGATACTCTGTTGAAGCCTGAATATTCCAGTTACTCGAAGTTAAAGCGTACTCAATTCCCGCTCCTTTATAATTATCATATTTGTAAACGGTACTGCTGTCTTTAATTTTAGAACTCCCATAACCATAAAGCATATAATGAATCCGATCAGGATAATCAAAGCTCGATTTAAAATTATCGTTTTTATACGATAGTGAAACTGTCTCATCAGCTTTTCCTAAAATTCCATATACTCCAATCACCTGTTTTTTAAACTTAAAAGCTATACCAGGCTTTACTTTAACAATAAAACGGTTGGAACTTAGGCGAGGGTCTACTGTGCCATAACTTTCGTGTTTATGGTAGTCTAAGTTAAGATAAGACAATATGTGATCGTTAAATGCAGAATAACTTAATGATGTTTTGATAATGTAGTTTTGCCTTGTATAGTGACCGCTTTTATTGGCGTAAGGATAATAGGTGGTGAAATCTTCGAGATTGTTTTTTTGCCCATTAGCCAAACTATCTTCAAAAGACTTATTAAATTCGAAACTACCTGCAATTCGAAACCTACCTAAAACATTAAAACCCTGTGCAAGGAATTTAGGTGAATTTATTTTGTATGCTTCCTGTGCTCTTCTAAAGCCACCATTTTCATGCTTAAAATCCAATTGTAATAAACCATAACTCTTTAAGTCCGATCCATTCGAAAACGTTGGAGATAGTAATCGATTTTCGACCAGTTTTTTATCTTGGTTGAAAATATAAACTGAATCTTTTCCGTTCTGCGCATACGCAAGAGCGGAAAAGAAAAGTAAACTTAAAACTATGGTTAAAAATTTATTTTTTAACATGTATTCTGATTAGTTAAGAAATGAAGCATTATCCTTATACGGATTTGCTTTTGTTAATACTCCAAAGTCTGTTCTGGAATTATTGGTGTCTTGTAAAACACGTCTGCCCGCTATTGTTTTTGCAGTTTTTCGAATAATAGACTGGCTTGAGTATGGTCCTCCTGTTATTGAGGCAGCACCTGAATCATAAGCCATTGGTAATCTTCTTGGAGTTTGATCAGAAGAAATTACAGCTTCTACCTCAACAGCATCAATAATGTATTTTGCCGGTAATTGTGGATATAAAGTTGTGCTAGAGGTTATAGTTGTAACCGTAGGAATTGCATAAGCTGGTAAATTATTTAAATCAACCGATTTATCTACTTTTAAAATTGCATAAGAATCCTTTCCTTGCGGATTTAAAATCATATCCCTCATATTTGTAGCGAAAAGTGTTTCCATGTTTGGTACACTCGGGTTACGTATGTCGCTGGTAAACATTGTTCTTCCTGGTTGTACTTTTTGTTCGTATGGATACATCCAAACTTCAAAATCAGCATTCGCCAAGTTCACAGTTAAATCAGGATTGATAATGCCTATTGTAGTGCCCGCAGTATTGCTGGCATATGGTTTAGTGTGATCAACTGCCGTTTGAGCAATTACGATACTTTTACCTGGTAATACTGGATATTTTTTGCCTGTACCATCACTTGGTATCATAAATATCGCTTTTGCGTAAATATAATCATCATTTGCATTGCCAGTATATTTAATGCCTACAGATTTGCTCCAGTCATATTGGTTATTTGGTAAAGAATAATTATCAGTAGTTTTGCCATTTTTACCATAAGCAACTACCACCAATAAGCTATCGGCATATAAAGTTTCTGATGTGTTATTATAAATTTCTATAAATTGATCTCTTGTTATTGCACCTGATGATGTATTAGAGCCTGCAAAGTAAACTTGTTTAATAACAAAGCCACCAATAATTTCACTGTTAATTAACTGAATTTTTACGTCGCTGTTGGCAAAATAAGATTGATTATCCAATGAGTAATTCAGATAGTAATCTCCTTCATGAACGGTGCCGGTTAATTTTGTAAATTCTTCTTCAGTAATTTTCAAGGATACATTAATACTGTATACACCTGGTGCTATACTCTCTAATGTTAATTGACCCTGGTGATTGGCTTTTAACGAATATTTTGTGTTGTTGGCCTTATTAATTAAGGTAACTTCAGCTTTTTCAAAAGGGACTTCAAACCAAACTTTAGCAGGATCTACACTAAGTTGGATATTTATGTTCACCGGTTTTGCTTCTTCCTGATTTTTTTTACAGCCTACGAAAATTGTTGCAAGTAGGAGAAATAATATTGATAGTTTTTGTTTCATAATTATATAATTAAAGTTTTATAGAAATTCCGCCGGTTACGCTAAGAGGCGAAGAATAAACAATGGTTGTTGTAACACCCGTATCTGGATTTAGATAGCTATATTCTGGGCGGAGGTTAAACGTATTGTAAGTTGTTATTGCAATTCTAATTCGCTTATTAATTTCTTTTGCCACCGACATGGAGAATACAGCATAAACTAATTTCTGATCGGTATTTGTAAGCTGTAAATTTCTTGGTGGAATACCACTGCTTTGTCCTTCTGGCAATGCCACAGCCTGCATGCTTTGATTCAAATACCCTACGGCCGGTTGAATACTGTTAGAATATTGCGAGTTTAATTTATTGGCCCAATAAATATCAGTGTTCGTCATTACAACAAAACCTATCTTAGGAATATGAGTGGTAGTGTTTAATTTGCTCGTAATAACATATTTTTGATCTTTAGTGGAGAGATTATATAGCCCATAATTAATATTTTGTCCATTTATTATGACTGGAGTGCTTAATGGAACAATATCAAGGGTAGGATCACTCTCTTTAGATATGATAAAAGAAGTACTGGTTGAAATACTTGTATTTATTGCAGGTATTTTATTAAAACTTATGCTCCAGTCAAATCCATATGTATCAGAACTTTTAACATTAGCGATTTTGTAATATGATTTGTCAAAATAGTTGGTAAAAGTTCCATTTTCCTGATAAACTATTTTTTTTAAACTTGCATCATAGTTATAATTATAGTTAGGTAAGGTAAGTTGTTGATATTGCTTTATTGAGCCAAAACCATCTGTGTTGCCCTTGTAAAAAGCATTTAAACGCATGCTTAATATTTTACTCTTAAAATTTAAGGTAAATTCTGCCTGAGAAGATTTACTTGGTTTTAAATCAGGATTAGCACCCTGAATTTTTTCTGTATACACTAAATATAATGCAGTACCATTAGTTTGTGCAAAAATTAATGGAATATCTAACCAGGCTGGTGGTGGATAACGCTGCGCCAGAGTTGGCGATTTTGATGAAATGCCATAGGCTAAACCAAAGCTCCACTGGTTATTTAAAGTTATTTGCGTATTTAATCGAGGTTGTATAGATATAGATCCATTCTGAGAATCAAAACGAACACCTAAATTAGAAGATACTTTTTTCCCAAATAGTCTATAGCTAATATTGTCAGTAAAATAAATACCAGAATTAATAGCCGAGGGTATTAGCTCAAATGAATATGGGCGAATATTAGTTCCACTAACATTGATAAATCTTGGTCTGTCCGGATCGTAGGCAATTCCTTTTCCGCCGTTGTTGCTATAACAACTATTAATGCCGTAAGTTAAGGTATGGTTTGTATTGCCAATACTCAGTAAAGAAATAAATCTTAAATTACCACTTGCAGTAATGGGCCTACCTATAATTTGTTCCATTGACATGTATTGCCCGCCTAAAACCACGCCTTCATAGATTCCGGTGGTATCTTTTGCAGTATACGCCTTGGGTGGTTGATTAAGTAGTTCTTCTGAATAGCTACTCTGATTAGCATACGAATAAGATAAAACCAAACTGACACTATTTAAATACTTAGATGCCACTTTAAAGTCAGTTGTGTTAGATAATCTTATTCCATTCTGTTTAGAATAATACTGCTCTTTTTTGTTATCGTCAGGATCAAGTTTAACCTCGTCAACCTTACGGCTATAATCAATACTGAACTTATTTCTGATAAATTTATTAATGTTGTACTGCCAGCGTACCGAAGCTGAATATCGTCTGTATTCCTGAAAATTATCAGTTGGTTTATTGTTCGAAATTGCGTAATTGAAATCCGTAGTTAATCCACCTAGTTTATGAGGAAGATTAAAACCTTTATTTAACGAATAATTGCCTGCCCCTGCATTAAGATTTGTAGTAAATTGTAGAGGTGATTTACCAGCCTTTCGCTCAATTATGATTGCACCATCTGTTAATTCGCCATATTCTGCTGATGCAACTCCTTGTATAACTTCAATCTTTTCGATCGATTCTACAGGTATTTCTCTCAAATCAATACCTCGAAATGGAACATCACCAGCAAAGCCGCCAGTTGTAGCAGGTAGTACCGAACCAGCCATTCCACGTTGTGCAACAGGTCTGGATTGCATATTTGCATCGTTAGAAAGTGTAACACCGTCTACAATAATTGGAATACCCAATGAATTGTTTAAATCGTAAGTGCCACCAAGTGTATTTCTTAGTGTAAGTGTTTTAGGCGAATTGATATCAGGTGCAACAAGTTGTTTTCCCGGTAAGGTATTTAATACATCCATCAAGCTAAATGCCTGGATTCTTTCAATTGCTTCTTCGTCAAATGTGATTGATGAAATTGAGTTTTTAGTTTTAGAATAGTTTGAACTAATCTCAATATCTTGAAGTGTTAGACTACTTTCTAACAAAACAACATTAACTTCATCTAAAAAATTCTTACGATCGACTTTTCTCTCTGTAGATTTTTTACCAACGGCACTTATTTTTATACTAATTTCATTAATGTTGGACGGAAAAGAAATAGAAAACTTGCCTTTATCATCCGTTATAGAATATAATTGCATTTCCTCACAAAAAACAGTCGCAAATTCTACTGTTTGATTTTTATGATCTTTTACTGTACCTCTTAGGATAATGCTTTTATTCTGTGCATGTAATGGTGCAGCTTTGAATAAAAATACAATGAAAATTATAAAGATGTATAATTGTTTCAATTTAGACTAATTCTAGTTACCGGCGCAAAGGTGTAAAAATTACACTTACTTTGCAAATTATTTAGAACGATTCTAATTAATAATACAGCTAAGGGTTATTAATGATTAAAAACACCGTCTGTCAGCTAAACCTCATCATTAATAAAAGAAAGCATTTTTGTTTAGGTTGTAATGGTTTAAAAGGATAACTTTGCGGCTTCAAACCCACACAATGAGTGATCAGATAAAACACGAATGCGGAATCGCTTTTATTCGCCTGTTAAAACCACTTTCTTACTACCAGCAAAAGTACGGTACAGCGCTTTACGGTCTTAACAAATTATACCTTTTAATGGAAAAACAGCACAACCGAGGCCAGGATGGCGCAGGTATTGCAACCATTAAACTGGATATGAAACCAGGAAGCAGGTATATCAGCCGATATCGGAGTATGGCTTCGAATGCAGTTGCAGATATATTTGAATATGTGCAGAACAAGTTTGTAGATATACAAGAAAATACGCCTGAACTAATGCAGGATACAGAGTGGCTCAAAGACAACGTAAGCTTTATAGGCGAGGTGTTAATGGGCCATTTGCGTTATGGTACGCATGGTAAAAACAGTATCGAAAATTGCCACCCTTTTTTAAGGCAAAACAACTGGATGACGCGTAACCTCGTTATTGCCGGTAATTTTAACATGACTAATGTTGACGAATTACTAGAGCAACTTTACGAATTAGGTCAGCATCCAAAAGAAAAGGCCGATACAGTAACGGTTTTAGAAAAAATTGGTCACTTTTTAGATGATGAGAATCAAGAGCTTTTTGATACTTATAAAAAAGAAGGACACGATAACGTAGCCATCACTAAAAAAATTGCTGAAAACTTAAACATTGCCAATATTTTACGCCGATCGGCTAAAACATGGGATGGTGGGTATTCTATCTGCGGCATGGTTGGTAACGGCGATTCATTTATCATGCGTGATCCGGCAGGTATTCGCCCGGCTTATTACTATTATGATGATGAGATTGTAGTTGCAGCTTCAGAAAGACCTGCTTTACAAACCGCTTTTAACATTCAGTTTAAAGATGTTAAAGAAATTGATCCAGGGCATGCTTTAATCATTAAGAAAAATGGTGAAGTAAGCATGGAGCAGTTCAGAGAGCCTACAGAAAAATTATCGTGTTCTTTTGAACGCATTTATTTTTCTAAAGGAAGTGATGTCGAAATTTATCAGGAGCGTAAACAATTAGGTCGCTTACTTTGCGATCAGATTTTAAAAGCTGTTGGGCACGATTTAAAAAACACCGTATTTTCGTTTATACCAAACACCGCCGAAGTAGCTTTCTTTGGTATGGTTGAAGGTGTAAATCAATATATCCGCAATTATCAAAAAGATACTTTGCTAACCAAAAAAGAGCAATTAAGTGATACACAGCTTGAAGAATTGCTTTCTATGGCGCCTAGAGTAGAAAAGCTTGCCGTTAAGGATGTAAAACTGCGTACGTTTATTACTCAGGATGCAGATCGTGGCGAAATGGTGGCTCACGTTTATGATACCACTTACGGTATTATTAAAAACCATCAGGATACTTTGGTTGCACTTGATGATTCAATTGTTCGTGGTACAACGTTAAAACAAAGTATCATTAAGATTGTAGATCGCCTTCACCCGAAAAAAATTATCATTGTTTCTTCGGCACCTCAAATTCGTTATCCTGATTGTTATGGTATCGATATGAGCAGAATGGGGCAGTTTGTAGCTTTCGATGCTGCTATTCAATTGTTAACCGAACGCGGTATGTGGCAGTTAATAGAAGATGTTTATCAGAAATGTAAAGCCTCTTTATTATTGCCAAAGGAAGAAATTGTAAATCACGTAAAAGAAATTTATAAACCTTTTACACCTGAGGAAATTTCGGCTAAAATTGCGCAAATTATTACACCCAAAGGAACCGTTGCAGAGGTTGAGGTTATTTATCAGAGCCTTGAAAACTTGCACAGCGCTTGTCCTAAAAACAAGGGCGATTGGTATTTCTCAGGAAATTATCCAACCCCTGGAGGCAACAAGGTTGTAAATAAAGCATTTGTTAACTGGAAAGAAGGAAACAATCAAAGGGCTTATTAATTTAAGCTTCTCTTAATATTTTAAATAGCTCATATTTTATATGGGCTATTTTTTTTTGGAAAGCAGTTTTGTGAAGCTAAACGAAGCTAGTTCCTGCTTTTTGCTCTATCTCTGATGAAAAATCAGATGATGCCACGTCAATCACGTTTAATAACTTAAGCCTGTGTAAATAAACCTGACAGGAATGGAAAGCCCGGAGGTGAGGCACGAACTGAGGACTTGTAATGGTTGGCAGGACTAGCGATAATCGATGCGCTGTTTGTGCTTTCCTAATAAAAAGCAAGAATTCTATTTTAGCGTTTGTATGTTGGCAGGTGATAAAATTTACATGAATAGAAAGATAGGAGGAAGCCTCGAAATGTTCGCAGGACTAATGATAAGAAAGAGAGCTGTTAATATTGCCCCTTAAAAAGGAAGGATTTCTATAAAATAAATGCGAAACTTATGAAGTTTATGCGTAAAACTTCAGGTAGGTTTTTATAATCATCCAAAGGGCAAAAAATATGATGACGATGCCCGCAATTTTATTTAATTTTTTAAGTGCATCTTCTTTAATTCTATAGCGTAACTTGCTGGAGTAAAAGCTTTTTGCGCCATCAATGCTTAATTGTGTAGCCATAGCAATAAAAAAGCAAACCAACTTTTCATTAAGCATATTGTTAAGCTTTACGGAAATAATTCCACTCACAATTATCCAAAACATTAGTGTAGAAGGGGTAAGAATACACATTAAAAACCCTTTTAATAAATAACCCCGCTTACTTACTTTTTGCAAGGTGTTACTGTTGTAATGGATAGAGATTTTTGAAAAGAGATAATAAATCCCAACGGCAAGTAAAAATAAGCCACCAATTAAACCAACATATTTATCAAAACTGGATTTATATTCGAAAAACTGACTGCCAAAAAGTACAATGCCAATCAAAATTACATCACTTATAATTACGCCAACAGCTAAAGAAAAACCAGCTTTAAAACCTTTTTCTATACTGGTCTTAATCATGGCAAAAAATACCGGACCAGTTAAAAACGACGAAATAATCCCTGCCCCAATCCCTAATAATATGGCTTCAAACATGCGTTTTTGTGTTTAACAATTTGCGAATATGCAATTTTATAGTTTAAACAACCAACATTAGTGCCATCTATTTTATTAATGGTATCCATTTGATTTAAAATTTTCGACTAGTAATTTAAAATATTTGTGCCTTAAGTTTTGCTTCCATTAACTTCATTTATAGGTTTTTAATTTTGTATTATTGTGTTAATATTTCATTTAATGAACCTAAAAACTATGAAAAAACTATTTTTTTTAATGCTCCTCACTCCACTTTTAAGTTTGGCACAACAAACTGGAACTCATTTCGAACATAATTTAAGCTGGACACAGGCCAAAGAGAAAGCTAAAAAAGAAAACAAATATTTATTTGTAGATTGTTTTACCACTTGGTGCGGGCCATGCAAGTATATGACCGCTACTATTTTTCCTCAACAAAAAGTAGGAGATTTTTTTAATAAGAACTTTGTAAATATTAAAGTTCAAATGGATAAAACACCTAAAGATAATGAAGAGGTAAAAAGTTGGTATGCCGATGCTTTATCTATTGCTAAAGATTATAAAGTTAGAGCTTATCCAACGTTTTTAATTTTTTCTCCTGATGGTGAATTGGTGCATCAAGTTGTTGGTGGTGGCGAAGCTGATTATTTTATTGCTAAAGTAAATAAAGCCTTCAAACCTGAAACTCAATATTTCACTGTGCTTAAAAAATATAAAGCAGGAGATAAGAACCCTGAGTTTTTAAAATCACTTACTTATGCCGCTGATGAAGCGTATGATGCAGAAACTAAAGATAAAGTTGCAACAGAATACATTGCCAGTCAGAAGGATTTATACACTAAAGATAATTTGGAGTTTTTAGGAAAATTTACAGCAAGCAGTAAAAGTAAAGGATTTGATGTAATCCTTAAAAATCCTGAAAAAGTTGATGAGGTTTTAGGTAAAGGTACAGCCAACAAAATATTAACTGATGTTATTATGGACGAAGAGGTTTATGCGTTGGTAAAAGGAAAATCAGATCCAAATGTAAATGTTGATGAAATTGAGGCTACCATTAAGAAAAAATATCCCTCGGTAGACTTATCAAAAAGTTTAGCAATGTTTAAAGTTCAGCTTTATCAAAATAAAAAAGATTGGACAAACTATCAGGCAGCAGCATTAAGCTATATGCGTAAATATGGTAATGACGCCGATGTTAATACTTTAAATAGTTTAGCGTGGACGGTTTTTGAAAACTGCCATGATCCTGCTTGCGTTGCCGAAGCGTTAAACTGGAGTAAGCGCAGTGTTGAGGCAACAAATAATGCACAACCGGCATTGATGGATACCTACGCTAATTTATTGCATAAGTTAGGTAAAACAGAAGAAGCTATAAAATGGGAAGAGAAAGCTATAAATTTAGTTCCCGATGCTGAAAAGGCTAATTATCAAGGAACTTTGGATAAAATGAAAAAAGGTGAAAAAACTTGGTAGCATTTAAGTTTTATATCAAAAAAGCCTATTGAATATCTAATAAAGGGATAACGTTTTTTGAATGTTATCCCTTTTATTTAACCAAATATATACCTATAGCGCTCCAATATTAAAGCAGATAGTGTTGTAAATACACTATTTTGTTTATTAATATATTGTTTATTATTTTTTTTATTTATGTTTAGCCTTCCAAAAACTAAATTATAAAATGAGTTCAGATCAACAGCAAACCAAATGGGGGCAATTTATTCCCTTAGTTACCGTATTCTTTTTTTGGGGATTCGTTGCAGCCAGTAATGATATTTTAATTCCCGTTTTTAAGCAAGCTTTTAACTTATCTCAGCCACAAAGTCAGCTTGTTTCCTTAGCATTTTATATTGCTTACACAGTAGGATCACTTATTTATTGGGGTATTTCTGTTATCATGAAGCAAGATTTAGTGAATAAAATCGGATATAAAAATGGCCTTGTATTAGGTTTATCCATTTCGGCTTTAGGCACACTTTTGTTTTATCCGGCAGCTAACACGGGATCGTTTGCATTGATGTTATCAGGCTTATTTATTGTAGCATTAGGTTTTTCATTACAACAAACAGTAGCAAATCCTTTAGCAATTGCATTAGGTCCAATTTCTACAGGTTCTCAGCGTTTAACAATGGCTGGTGGTATTAATAACTTTGGTACAACCATTGGACCGCTAATTGTTAGTTATGCTATATTTGGTTCACCATCTTCTTCAACAGGAGGAATCAGTGTAGAAAGTGTAAAAATTCCATATCTAATTTTAGGGGCAGCTTTTTTACTAGTAGCTGTTTTTCTTAAGTTTTCTTCCCTTCCAAATAAACCAGAATTGGTTGAAGCAACCGAGGTTGATCCATCGGTAAAAGGTTCAGCTTTAAAATACCCGCAATTAGTTTTAGGTATGCTAGCCATTTTTCTTTATGTTGGTGTTGAGGTATCTACCGCTAGTAACTTACCTGCCTACATGGAACATAAATTGGGTTTCGCAATTAAAGATATAGCTCCATACGTTTCTTTATACTGGGCAAGTATGATGATTGGTAGATGGACTGGTGCTGTTGAAGCTTTTACAGATAATGTTCAAAAACAAAAAGTATTAAGATTTATTGCTCCATATTTAGCATTTGGTGTTTTTCTTGGTGTTAATGCATTAGGTGGTCACGATCTTGCCCCTTTTTATGTTTACGCAGCAATTATTTTAGTGCTAATTATTGCTGATATGGCAAGTAAAGGTAATCCTGCCAGGATGTTGTTAATATTTTCATTTATAGGTATTACCGCACTTTTAATTGGAATGTTTACCACAGGTATGGTAAGCGTTTACGCATTTACAAGTGTTGGTTTATTCTGCAGTACTTTATGGCCATGTATTTTTACTTTAGCTGTTAGCGGTTTGGGTAAAAACACAAGTCAGGGTAGTAGTTTCTTAATCATGATGATTATGGGCGGAGGAATTATTAGCTGGTTACAAGGTGTGGTTTCTGAAACAACAGGTATTCAGTATAGCTACTTGGTTGGTGTAATTTGTTTCGCTTACCTAGCATTTTACGCTTGGAGAGTTAGTGGAATCCTTAGAGCGCAAGGAATTTCTTTTGATAAGAAACTTTCTGGCGGACATTAATATTTAATAAACTAATTTTGTAGCCACAGAAAGTTTTCTTTCTGTGGCTTTTTAATTTAATACATGACTGAAAAACCTAGTTTCGATTCCATTTTTATGAATTTGGCGACTGATTTAGCCGCCCGTTCTCATTGTGTAAGAGCGCACGTTGGTGCAGTTTTAACTAAAGATACCCGAATTATTTCTATTGGTTACAACGGTCCACCCGCCGGAACTCACAATTGCGATGAAGAATGGCCAGGAGAAGGTTGCCAAAGAGATAGTAAAGGAAGTTGCTCTTTAGCCCTGCATGCAGAGGAAAATGCTATTCTTTATGCCTCAAAAAATGGTTCGAAGATTGAAGGATGTACCCTTTATACCACTTTATCGCCATGCATAGCCTGCGCACGTTTAATTCTTTCATCAGGTATTAAATTGGTTTACTATTCAAAATCTTATGCCGCTTACAAGGGTTTACCGAGTGATGAAGGTGTAGATTTTTTGAGGAAGTTTGGGGTAGAAGTGGTGCTTTTATCTTAAATGTTGGTGCAGAGATTTTTAATGTTAACATTTTGCCATTTACCTTTCTCGTTTTACGCTTAAAACCCTACCTTTGCGCATGCAAGAAAAAATCATTATCGTCGATTTTGGTTCGCAATTTACACAACTCATTGCCCGTAGAGTACGCGAACTAAATATTTACTGTGAAATTTATCCTTTTAATAATCTTCCTGAAATTTCAGGCGATGTAAAAGGTGTTATCTTTTCAGGAAGCCCTTATTCTGTTCGTCAGGATGATGCTCCTCAAATCGACTTAGCTAAATATCATTTAAAATATCCATTGTTAGCCGTTTGTTATGGTGCACAATATATTGCGCAGCACTCTGGAGGCGATGTACAACCATCATCAACCCGCGAGTACGGCCGTGCTAACCTGAGCTTTGTAAATCAGGAAAATAAATTATTTAAAGGCATTAATATCGATTCTCAAGTTTGGATGAGCCATGGTGATACCATTACCCATATTCCTGAAAATTTTGAATTGATTGCGAGCACCGATAGCGTAAGGGTAGCAGCTTACCACATTAAAGATTCTGATACTTATGCCATTCAGTTTCACCCAGAAGTTACCCATAGCATTGATGGTAAAGTTCTTTTAGAGAATTTCCTTGTAGATATTTGCGGATGTAGCCAAGATTGGACTTCAGCTTCTTTTATTGAAACCACTGTTGCAGATTTGAAAGAGAAATTAGGCGATGATAAAGTTGTTTTAGGCTTATCGGGTGGTGTAGATAGTAGCGTTGCTGCGGTTTTACTACATAAGGCAATCGGTAAAAACTTGCATTGTATTTTTGTTGATAACGGTTTACTCCGTAAAGATGAATATAGCCAAGTGCTTGAGCAATACAAACACATGGGCTTAAACATTAAAGGAATTGATGCTAAAGATCGTTTCTTAAGTCAGCTTGCCGGATTAAAAGACCCTGAGTTAAAAAGAAAAGCAATAGGACGAGTTTTTATTGAAGTTTTTGATGATGCAGCACACGAAGTAACTGGCGTAAGCTGGTTAGGGCAAGGAACTATTTATCCGGATGTAATTGAATCTATTTCTGTTAATGGTCCATCGGCAACCATTAAATCTCACCATAATGTTGGTGGTTTACCTGATTTTATGAAGCTAAAAGTAGTTGAACCATTGAAAACTTTGTTTAAGGATGAGGTTAGAAGAGTAGGTAAGGCTTTAAGCATTGATGATGTAATTTTAGGTCGCCATCCATTTCCAGGTCCTGGCTTGGCTATTCGTATTTTAGGCGATGTTACTGCTGAAAAAGTAGAGATTTTGCAACAAGCAGATGCAATTTATATTAATGAATTAAAATCAGCTGGTTTATACGATCGAGTTTGGCAGGCAGGAGCAATCTTTTTGCCAGTTCAATCTGTTGGAGTTATGGGGGATGAACGTACCTACGAAAACGTAATCTGCCTAAGAGCTGTAGAATCTGTTGATGGAATGACTGCTGACTGGTGCCATTTACCTTACGAAGTTCTTGCTAAAATCTCAAATGAGATTATCAATAAGGTTAAAGGAATTAATAGAGTTGTTTATGATATTAGCTCTAAACCACCTGCAACTATTGAGTGGGAATAAATTAATTTCCTGAGTCTTTTTTCTGAATTAGAAAGGCTTTATAATGAATAAAATATAATATTATGCTGGTAGAGTTAAACCTTTGCCAGCATATTTTGTTAAATTAATAGCTATGAATTTTAAAAGTAGATACAGTCTTTTTGTTTTGTTTGCACTTTTATTTGCGGCCTGTTCACCAAAAATCAGGACACCTAAAAAAGATGACTCAAACGCAAAGGAAAAGGAAAAAACACCAGAGAAAAAGTCAATAAAAAAGTTTTCTCAAGCCAATATTTCCTTACTTGTACCTTTTAAACTTAATGAGCTCAATTTAAAAACGGCTACAAAATCTGATATTGAGAAGTATGCCATGCCAATTGATTTCTACCAGGGCTTTAAGCTTGGTTTAGATTCTGCTGCTGCTGGCGGACAGAATTTTAAATTAAATGTTTTTGATACCGAAGATGATAATGCGCATATATCTTCTTTATATAAAAATGAACGATTTAAACAAAGCAATCTAATTATTGGTCCTGTTTTTCCAGATGGAATTAAGCATATTAAAAATTATGCAATTGAAAATAAAATGTTGGTAGTATCGCCTTTGGCAGCTACAAATCCGACCGAATTTGATAATCCAAATCTTATTTCAATTGTAAATAACATAGATTTACATGCCCATAAAATTGCTGCTTACATTAGCAAAAATTTCAACCCAGAAAATACAATTGTTGTATTAATTAATCCTAAGAAAACCGAAGATGAGCAGTTGGCGGCTCCAATAAGAACTTATTTCCAAAGTAATCCTAAGTTTATCTTTCAAGAATATGCATCTGCTTTTACCTTTGAAACCAAAATGATAAAAGGAAAGCATTATGCTGTAATTTTAACATCTTCTGATCGTGCTTTTGTACAGCCGACCCTTGATAAGCTTTATAAGCTAAAAAATCTTCCTTCTGGTGGTTATGCCATTAATTTATTTGGACATCCAAACTGGATTAAGCAAAATTACACTGTAGATAAATTACAAGGTTTAAACACAATAATAAGCTCTTCTTACAAAATAGATTATAAAAGTGCTGCTGTAATTGCTTTTATAAAAAAATACCGGAATAGATACGGTTTTGAGCCAGGAGAATATGCTTTCAAAGGTTTTGATATTGGTTATTACTTCGGTCGGTTATTAAATAATTACGGTGAAGAATATCAGGATTATATTGTGAAGGATAAGTATAAAGGGCTTCACAATAGCTTTTCTTTTAAGTATGATGAAAAATTGGGCTATATTAATACCAGCTTAATGTTGCTACGCTATAAAAACTTTGCGCTTAATGTTGTAGAGTAAGTTTAATCAACATTTAAAAATTATTTCTTCCAACTTATGAGAGTAGAACACCAGTTAAGGGCATTTGAGCAAATTTTGCAGCAATATGATGGTACCTTACCATTGCATCGTTTTTTACCAGGTTATTTTAAGCAACATAAGCAAATGGGTTCATCAGATAGAAGATGGGCCACACGGCATGTTTACAGTTTTTATCGCCTTGGTAAAGCACTACCCGCATTAAATAATGAAGAAAGATTAAGCATCGCCGATTTTCTTTGCCACGAAACGCTGAGCTTGGTTGTAGAGAAAAATTTACCAGATTTAGTTGAGCACATTACGGATTCAATTGAAGAGAAAATTAAGCTTATCTCCAAAAAATATCCAGATTTTAATCTAGAAACAATCTTTCCTTTTAATTCACATCTATCTAAGGATTTAAATAAAACGGATTTCTATTCATCTTTTTTTAAACAACCTAATTTATTTATAAGAGTTGCAACTCATGATACAAAAGCCATTGTTGCCAAATTAAAGCAGGAGAATATTGATGCGAAACAGGTAACGGATACAGCTCTTTCTTTGCCTAACGGTACAAAGCTTGAAGGCATATTAAAAGAAGGAAGTTACCAGGTACAAGACTTATCATCGCAACATACAGGTAATTACTTTATGCCCAATAAATGGGATAAGTGGTGGGATTGCTGTGCTGCATCAGGTGGTAAAACATTACTGCTACATAGTTTAGAGCCTGTTATTGATTTATTAGTAACCGATTTACGGGAAAGCGTTTTGCTGAACCTCGATGAGCGATTTCGGTTGGCAGGTATTAAGAAATATCATAAAAAGGAGTTAGATCTTCTACAAAATAATGATCAGATTTTGCACCACTATCAGTTTGATGGAATTATATTAGATGCGCCTTGCACAGGTGGCGGTACGTGGGGTAGAACACCAGAAATGTTAACCTTTTTTGAGGATAGGAAAATTAAGCAGTTTGCCATTATGCAGAAAGCAATTGTTCAAAATGTGGTAAAATATCTGAAACCTGGTAAGCCATTAATCTATATTACGTGCTCTGCTTTTGCTGCCGAAAATGAAGAAGTTGTACAGCACATGCTGGATACGTTACCTTTGGAACTCGAAAAAATGGAATTAATAAAAGGTTACGAAAAACATGCAGATACCATGTTTGTTGCCAGGTTAATTAAAACCTAAGCGTGGTTAACCCATGATTTAAATTTCTTTCTTAGAAACTTAACGGTTTCAATTAAAACCGCGATGGCACCAATAATGACGGTATATTCTTCAAAGCTGTTCATTTTGTGTATTTAGCTTTATGTTTAGATCAATATACGCTTTTTTTGTTACAATAAACCTGAATTTTGTCAGATGAACGTACAATTTAATACAGAAATTAAAGCCCTGTGTTATTTCTGAATAGTTTAATAGCAATTGCAAGTAGAATAACACCAAAAGCTTTACGAAGTACATTTAAGCCTGATTTGCCAAACAATTTTTCCAATCGGTTGGTGTTTTTCAAAACGAAATATACAAATAGCATATTAAGAAGAATACCTACTAAAATATTTTGAGTATCGTATTCAGTTTTTAACGAAAGTAGGGTGGTCATAGTTCCCGCTCCAGCAATTAATGGGAAGGCGAGTGGAACAATAGAAACTGTTTCTGGTGCTTCTTCTTTGAAAATGGTAAGACCTAAAACCATTTCCATTGCGATAAAGAAAATTACAAATGAACCTGCTATGGCGAAAGATTCTACGTCAAGACCAATAACTTTTAGCAATGATTCTCCAACAAATAAAAACAAAATCATTAATCCAGTAGCCACTAAAGCAGCCTTTTCAGATTCGATATGTCCAGCCTTTCTTCTCAACTCAATTACAACGGGTATAGCGCCCAATATATCAATAATGGCAAATAATACCATCGTGGTGGAAAGAATCTGACTGAAATTGAATTTCATAGCGATAAAGATTTCTACAAAGGTAGAGCAATTAAATTGTTACCAAAATTATTGAAGCAAAAAAAAGCCCCGATTTTGGTCGGGGCTTTAAGTTTATTTAATATTATAATTCTGGTTTTGGTGGATCTACTGGAAGTACAACTTTACCTTTATTTCTAAGAATAGAGTTTTTCTTACCATAGAAGAAATAAATTGCTATACCTAAAGCCATCCAAATTGCTAATCTAATCCAAGCCTCAAGTGGCAATGAATACATTAAGTAAACACAAACAATAATACCCATAATAGGAACAAATGGAACTAATGGTGTTTTAAAAGGACGAGGTCTGTCTGGATCAGTTTTACGTAAAATCATCACGCCGATACATACAAGTGAGAAGGCAAATAAAGTACCGATAGATACCATATGGCCTAACTCTGTAACTGGAACAAGCCCTGCAAATATACTTACAAACACCATGAAAAATAAGTTGGTTTTAAACGGTGTTCTGAATTTAGGGTGAATACTGCTAAAGAATTTTGGCAATAATCCATCCTTAGACATGGTGTAAAATACTCTTGATTGACCCATTAACATCACTAGGATTACCGAAGTATAGCCTGCTAAAATCGCAATAATTAATCCTAATTGTAACCAACCGTATCCTGTTACTTTAAATGCTGTTGCTGCCGGAGAAGCATCACCTTTAAATATACTAAAAGGTACTAAGCCTGTCATTACGTGAGCAAATAACACATAAAGGATTGTACATACCACTAAAGAGCCTAATATACCAATTGGCATACCTTTTTGAGGATTTTTGGCTTCTTGAGCAGCAGTAGAAACGGCATCAAAACCGATAAATGCAAAGAATACTAAGGCTGCACCTGCTGCAATACCAGAAATACCAAATTCGCCATAAACACCAGTGTTTTTAGGAATGTAAGGTGTGTGGTATGATGGGTTAATGAATTTCCATCCTAAGCCAATAAATAATATAACAACACATACTTTTACAATAACTAAGACGTTGTTAAGGCTTGCAGATTCTTTTGTACCTCTAATTAACATTAAGGAAAGTAGAGAAACAATTACAATTGCTGGAAGATTTATCCCTCCTCCATCAACTTCTGCGAAAGATTTTGTTAAGTAGAGTGGCATTTCGACGCCAAACTCATGTAATAATTTGTTAAAGTACCCGGACCAGGAAACGCCTACAGTTGCAGCTCCTAATGCATACTCTAATACTAAATCCCATCCTATAACCCAAGCCATAAATTCGCCCATGGTGGCATAAGAGTAGGTGTAAGCACTACCCGCTACTGGAATCATTGAAGCAAATTCGGCATAGCATAATCCTGCAAAAGCACAGCCTACAGCAGCTAATACAAATGATAAGGTTACGGCAGGCCCTGCGTGGTCAGCTGCAGCGATACCAGTTAAAGAAAATAAACCTGCACCAATAATAGCTCCAATACCCAGAGCAACGAGACTTGTACTGCTCAGTGTACGTTTGAGTGTGCCCTCACCACTTTCAGCAGATTCTGCTATCAGTACGTCAATAGGCTTTTTAAAATTCATAAGTTGTTTAGTCTTTTGTGTTTGTTGATTTTTATGATAATAAGCAGTAAACCTAAATAAAAATTACTGAAAAGTAAAAGGGATTTTGTTAAAAATCCCTTTTATAAATATTATATCAGTGTTTTTACAGTTATTTCTTAATCGTATCAGTTGTATTCTTTAAAGTATCTGAAATAACGGTACCTAAACTATCTGTTTTTTGAGTAATTCTGATTTCTTTTACAACTTCTGTCTTATGTTCTCCTGTTACAGCCTTAACAGCAATATAAGGAGCAATAACTAGTGATACAATCGACATTAATTTAATCAAAATGTTCATTGATGGGCCCGAAGTATCTTTAAAAGGATCTCCAACAGTATCTCCGGTAACAGAAGCTTTATGCGGCTCTGATTTTTTGTAAAACATTTCTCCATTAATCATTACGCCTTGCTCAAATGATTTTTTGGCGTTATCCCAGGCACCTCCTGCATTACTTTGGAAAATGCCCATTAAAACACCAGTTACGGTAACTCCGGCAAGTAAACCGCCTAAAACTTCTGGTCCGAAAGTGAAACCAATAATAATAGGTGTAATTAAGGCTATAGCACCTGGCATCATCATTTCGCGGATTGAAGCTTTGGTTGATATGGCTACACATTTTTCGTATTCAGGCTTAGCTTTATATTCCATAATACCTGGAATTTCACGAAACTGCCTGCGTACTTCTTGCACCATATCCATAGCTGCTTTACCAACTGCCTGAATACATAATGCTGAAAATATAAAGGGGATCATTCCGCCAACAAATAAACCAGCTAAAACAGGCGCTTTATAAATGTCAATTGCTGTAATTCCGGCTATGCCCACAAAAGCCGCAAATAAGGCTAAAGAGGTTAATGCTGCAGAAGCAATTGCAAATCCTTTCCCGGTTGCAGCAGTCGTGTTGCCAACGGCATCTAAGTTATCCGTACGTTCGCGTACTTCAGGAGGTAGCTGACTCATTTCTGCAATACCACCAGCGTTATCAGCTATAGGGCCAAAAGCATCGATAGCCAATTGCATAGCTGTTGTTGCCATCATACCAGCTGCGGCAATAGCAACGCCATACAAGCCTGCAAAGTGATAAGATGCCATAATACCGCCTGCTAATACTAGGATAGGAATTACTGTAGATTTCATGCCGACAGATAAACCAGCAATAATATTTGTAGCGTGCCCGGTAGAAGATTGTTGAATAATAGAATTAACAGGGCCTTTACCCATAGCTGTAAAATATTCAGTTACCACGCTCATAATCGTACCAACTACTAAGCCTACAATAATAGCGTAAAATACATTAATGCTTGTAAACTCGTAACCGCGAAGGTTTAAAGTTTCTGGTAGCATCCATTTAACAATAAAAAATGAGGCTATAGCTGTAATTACAATAGATGACCAATTACCTAAGTTTAAGGCATTCTGAACATTTGATTTATCATCCTTAATGGTAACAAACCAAGTGCCTATAATTGAAAATATAATTCCTAATCCACAAATTACCATCGGTAAAAGGATAGGAGACATGCCACCGAATTTATCTGTAACTGTTATTTCTTGGCCTAAAACCATTGTTGCCAATATTGTTGCAACATAAGATCCGAATAAATCGGCGCCCATTCCGGCAACATCACCAACATTATCGCCAACATTATCCGCAATTGTTGCAGGATTTCTAACATCATCTTCTGGGATGCCGGCTTCAACTTTCCCAACTAAATCTGCACCAACATCTGCTGCTTTGGTATAAATTCCTCCACCTACACGAGCAAATAAAGCAATAGATTCTGCCCCCAAAGAGAAGCCTGTTAGTACTTCAATAGCGGTTCTCATTTCAACGCTATTTGCGCTCGTTACGTGGAATATTTGCAGAAAAACAATAAATAAACCGCCTAAACCTAAAACAGCAAGCCCTGCCACTCCAAGTCCCATAACTGTGCCACCAGTAAAAGAAACCTTTAGTGCTTGTTTTAAACTTGTACGAGCGGCTTGTGTGGTTCTAACATTTGCTTTTGTTGCCGATTTCATTCCAATATATCCTGCAGTTGCAGAAAACACGGCTCCAATGATGAAAGAAATTGAGATAATCCAGCTCGAATGCATCGGAATGCCCTTAATTTCTGTTATCGTACCAGAATAAGCCAATAAAGCAGCAGTAAAAACTGCAAAAATACTCAATACTCTCCATTCGGCTTTCAAAAATGCCATTGCCCCATCAGCAATATAGCCAGCAAGTTCTTGCATGTTTTTATCGCCAGCATCCTGTTTATTTACCCAGGCACTTTTAATCATCATCACAATAATTCCTACCAGGCCCAAAGCTGGAATTGCATAAATTAAATTGTTTTGTAAAAAATCCATAGTTTATTAATTGGTTTATCGTTTTGGTTAGATTTACAAAATAGGAAATTTAGTTAACAAATTAATTTTCAGTAGACATAAATTTATTTTTATGGAGTTTCTTCATTAAGTTTTAAATATTGATTCGTTAAATAAACTGCGTATCAGGTTCTTTTTATCCTTTAACTTGGGCAAGAGGTTCATATTGAGATGTTATTCATCTAAAAAAGTAGCGCTATTAAAATAATACAAGACAAGAGGTTACGGTTTATATTTTTTTAATAAATTTAGCCACAAACTAAAATTAAATTATGGAGAAAGAACCACAAGACAATACGTTCAAAAGAGCGCTTGGTCTTTTTGATGGTACCATGCTGGTTGTTGGATCAATGATCGGTTCGGGTATTTTTATTGTAAGCGCTGATATTACCAGGCAGGTGGGCTCTGCAGGGTGGCTAATTTTAATATGGGCACTTACCGCTGTTGTAACTATTATTGCTGCAGTAAGTTATGGCGAGTTAAGTGCGATGTTTCCAAAAGCAGGTGGCCAATATGTTTACCTTAAAGAGGCTTACAATAAACTGATTGCTTTTTTATACGGCTGGAGTTTTTTTGCCGTTATTCAAACAGGAACCATAGCGGCAGTAGGTGTTGCATTTTCTAAATTTGCTGCTTATTTATACGAACCACTAAGCGATAAAAATATTCTTTTCGATGCAGGGAGCTTTAAACTGAATGCGGCCCAACTCGTTTCAATAGCAACAATTATTTTATTAACTTATATTAATAGTAAAGGTGTAAAGGATAGTAAAATACTACAAACCATTTTAACCATTATTAAAATTCTTTCTCTTTTTGGGCTAATTATTTTTGGTTTCTCTTTAGCAGCAAATGCCGAAATATGGCATGCCAACTGGGCTGATGCATGGACAACAAGATCTTTTGATGTAAAAACAGGCGTTTGGACGGATGTAGCTGGCAAGGCACTGGTATCTGGAATTGCCGCCGCCATGGTTGGTTCCTTATTTAGTAGTGATGCCTGGAACGGTGTAACATTTATTGCCGGCGAAATTAAAAACCCTCAGCGTAATGTAGGTTTAAGTTTATTTTTAGGTACTTTCATTGTAAGTGTAATTTACATTTTGGCCAACCTAATGTATTTGGCGGTATTGCCACTTCAAGGAATTGCTACCGCTGCAGAAGATAGAGTTGCAGTAGCTGCAGCCCAGCCAATATTTGGTAGTATGGGTACAATTATTATTGCAGTAATGATTATGATCTCAACTTTTGCCTGCAATAACGGTTTAATTATGGCTGGTGCAAGGGTTTATTATACAATGGCCAAGGATGGATTGTTTTTTAAAAAAGCCGCTATTTTAAATAAGGCAAGTGTACCAGGGTGGGCATTATGGGCACAATGCGTTTGGGCATCTGCTCTATGTTTAACAGGTAAGTATGGCGATTTATTAGATTTTGTAATCATTATCGTAATGATATTTTACATTTTAACCATCGTTGGTATTTTTATTTTACGCCGTAAAATGCCAAATGCCGAACGTCCATACAAAGCATTTGGATACCCAATATTGCCAGCATTTTATATTATTGTTGCCACAGCAATTTCTATAGCGCTCCTGGTTTTTAAAACAAGTACTTGCGGTTGGGGTGTAGCAATTATGCTAGCCGGTATTCCGGTTTATTATTTTACCAAACCAAAAGAAGAGTAACAGGAAATTATTTTATACCATTTTAATATAGGAGCAGATTTATTTGCTCCTTTTTTATTTTAAAATAATTTGGAAAGCAGGGTAAATCTCAATGTGGCGTATTGTAGCCCCGTGCTTTGCTTAATCCCGAAAAAGGATAACGCTGTCGCCCGGGTTTAGATGGCTATTGTTTTGCAAGAAATGAAGTGCGTAAACCCGACATAGCGGATACCGGCCTGGTGTGTAATGCTTGCAGGCGTATGAGCATTTGGCGGGATTAACCTTAAAATGGATTACTGCAATTGCTTTTCTAAATAATAGGAAAGTAAGATGATAATTGTCTGTAATTCTGAGTAGAAATCCTAAATCTAAAATCGTAATTCGTAAATCTATTTGTGTATTTTTGCAGCAAATGGGAACACAGGTAGATTTAGGCATAAAAGGATATAAAAATTACGGCATTCACTTACGCGAAAAGTATAATGGGCAGCGTGTATTTAAGGTAATTGTGGATGGTGGTTTTACATGCCCAAACCGGGATGGAAGCAAGGGTTATGGTGGCTGTACCTATTGTAATGTAGATTCTTTTACACCAGAGCCATCAAGAAAAAATCCAAGTATTAAAGATCAGTTGGCTGAAGGAATGGCGAGAGCCAAAAAATCTTACAAAGCCGATAAGTTTATTGTTTATTTTCAACCCAATACCAATACTTATGCGCCAGTACATTATTTAAAGATGATGTACGATGAAGCATTATCTATTAATACAGAGGAGATTGTGGGTTTTGCAGTAGGTACTCGCCCTGATTGTATTGATGCTGAAAAAGTTGCCCTTTTAGAAAGCTATACCGACAGGTTTGATGTAGATTTAGAAATGGGTATGGAATCTATTTACGATGAAACCCTAGAGCAAATTAATCGAGGCTGCAGTCATGGTGAATTTGTTGAAGCTGTAAAATTGCTCGAAAATAGTAAGCTAGATTTATGTGTACACACTATTTTCGGTTTCCCCTGGGAAACTAAAGAAATGATGTTGGGTTACATATATGAAATTAACCGTTTCCCTCAAATTAAATACGTAAAATTTCACCATTTACATATTGTAGAGGGATCTATTATGGGAGCGAAATATAAAAAGAACCCTTTTCATTTATTTTCACTGGAAGAATATACAGACTTACTTTGTGAATTAATCCCTTTGTTGCGCCCTGATATTGTAATTCAACGTTTATTTGGTATTTCTGACTGGGATTTGTTGATAGCACCTAATTGGGGTTTAAATAAATCAGCCATTCAAACCTACATTGATAAAGAGATAGAAAAACGTGGAGTTGTGCAAGGATCATTGTATATTTCTTAAAAAAAGACTAAAAATTTTATTTTTTACAACAAAAACCCACGATTTATCGTGGGTTTTTTCATTTTATTTATTTTTTATCAATTTTTAAGTCTTCCTTATGTTGTTTTTTATTTTGTTTTTAATAAAAAATGATATTTATGGGTGTTTTAATTTTTTTTAATTATATTTTTTTATTGTTTTTATTTGTTTTTTGATAAAAAATGCATGTTTAGTTTATAATATTTGAATTTTATGGTGTAAAAATTACAATAAGTAGTATTTTTATGAAAATAATTACTGTGTAATCAATTATTTTACTGACATAAACAAATTAAACTAAAAACTATGAGTAAATTTTCCCTAAAACAGTATGCGCCATTTGCGATTCTTATGATCTTCGCAATTTTAGCCTTATTTGTTCCACTTCTTCCCAACTTTGACGAAGGGAAGTATAGCGCTCCAGATATTGCTTTTGTATTGATCTCTGCTGCATTGGTTTTTTTGATGACACCTGGTCTTGCATTTTTCTATGGAGGCATGGTTCATCGTAAAAATGTATTGTCTACCATGATTAAAAGCGTTGTTGCTGCCGGTGTAATTACGGTGTTATGGACAGTGGTAGGTTTTAGTCTTGCTTTTGGCGATACAATAGGTGGATTTATAGGAAACCCCAAAACTTATTTGTTTTTTCAAGGCGTTAATTCGGGGCCAGCCTGGGGAACTATTCCATTGTCTTTATTTGCTGTATTTCAATTAATGTTTGCCATTATTACGCCAGGTTTGGTGGTTGGTGCTGTTGCAGAGCGTATTAAATTTACCTCGTATATTTTGTTCATTGTATTATTTGCCATTTTTGTTTATTCGCCCTTGGCACACTGGACCTGGTCTGCAAATGGTTTCTTATTAAAAATGGGTGTATTAGATTTTGCTGGGGGTACAGTTGTACACATTTCTGCAGGGATGGCAGCTTTAGCAGGTGCTATGGTGCTTAAAAGAAGAAAATCTCACATGGAGCATAAAGAAGTTCCACCTGCAAATATTCCTTACGTGCTAATTGGAACAGGCTTATTGTGGTTCGGTTGGTTTGGTTTTAACGCAGGTTCTGCTTTAGGCGCAAATGCTTTGGCAGTTTCAGCTTTTATTACAACCAATACAGCTGCAGGTGCTGCGGGTTTATCATGGATGTTTTTTGATGTAGCAAGAGGTAAAAAACCGTCAGTTTTAGGTTTTTGCATAGGTGCTGTAGTGGGTTTAGTAGCCATTACGCCAGGCGCAGGTTTTGTAAGTATTCCATCTAGTATATTTATTGGTGCCATTGGTGCAGTTGTTTCAAATTTAGTCGTATCATGGAAAGAAAAAACAAGTCTTGATGATACTTTAGATGTGTTTCCTTGTCATGGAGTTGGTGGTATTGTAGGGATGCTTTTAACGGGCGTATTTGCAACTAAAACTGTAAATCCGTTGGGTGCTGATGGGTTATTTTATGGCAATCCGGCATTTTTTCTTACACAATTAAAAGGAGCCGTAATTGTAATCATCTTTAGTTTTGTTGTTTCATTTTTAATCTTCAAGTTAATTAATCTGGTACAACCAATTCGTGTAACTGCAGAGGAAGAAGAAGAAGGATTGGATGCCAGTCAGCACAACGAAAAGTATACTCAAGGTACCTTATTAGTAGAAGAAAAAGTGGCTTATATAGAAAAAAATAGTCCTTTACAAGAATCTTTGTTATAAACGAAACCTAAACCATCCCGCTCACATGAAGAAATTTTTAACTGCTATGTTTAGCATAGCCAGCACTACGTGTGCCCTGGCTCAAGAGGCATCATCACCACTAGAAATCTCTGGTTCTGTAGATACCTATTATAAGTACGACTTTGCAAAAAGGTCTAATATTGGAACTTACTTTGCATCAGATCACAATTCTGTATCTCTTGGTATGCTTGATATCGCTTTAAAGAAAAAAACGGGTAAAGCTTCTTTTGTTGGTGAATTATCTTTTGGCCCGAGAGGCCAATATCAATCTATTCCAAATGGAGATGGGACAGATCAAAATACTTTCCATATTCAAAACTTATATATTAATTATGAGTTTACGGATAAGTTTTCGATGACGGCAGGGTATATGGGCACTTTTGTGGGTTATGAAGTAATTTCTCCGGTTGGAAACTTCAACTACTCAACTTCTTATTTATTTGGTGCTGGTCCTTTTCAAAATGCAGGAATTAAAGCGACGTATAAATTTTCAGATAAAGTGAGTTTAATGGCGGGATTATTTAACGATTGGAATTTATATAAAGCTACAAGAGGTGTTTCTAGTGTTGGTGGGCAATTAACCATTTCGCCAGTAGAGGGCTGGACAGCATATATTAATGTATTATCCGGTGCTGATCCTTATGGTTATGGAACGATAGAAGACTTAACTACTTCATATCAGATAACTAAAGAGTTTAAGCTAGGTTTAAATGCGGCAAATTACGATAAAAAAAGTAGTGATGAGGGTTATGTGGGTGTTGCTTTATATCCTCAATATGCTTTAAGTGATGCAGTTACACTGGGTTTAAGGGGTGAATATTATACCACAAAAGGCGCAGCAAAAACCAGTTATACAGGTTTAACTTTTACAGCAAATGTTAAATCAGGTGGTTTAACTTTTATTCCTGAAGTTAGGATGGATCATAATGGCGATAAACCTTTCTTTAATAAGGATGGATTAGCGGCTCCCAATGCCGGTCAGTTTTCATTAGCGGCGGTTTACGCTTTTTAATAAAATATTTAAAGTTAGCCGCCAGAATTTCCTGGCGGCATTTTATTATATTAGTAATTCAGATACCGAAAAAATACACAGCCGATGAAATACCTTTTATCATTTATTTTAACCACTTTCTTTTATAACGTTAAAGCACAACAAAAGCAGTTTGATTCGGACGATCGGGGGAAGTATATTTATTACGCTGTAGTAGAAGCTAAAAAATTGAATAAAGATAGTTTATTGGAGAGGGCAGAAGTTTTTATAAATAAGATTAATGCTAAAAACATTAAATTGGAGAGTAAAACGGATACTTCAATTTTGGCTAAAGGGAAAATGGTTATCGATAAAACACTTTTGGTAGCCAGTCATCCAAGTGGCGAAATAAGCTATAATTTAACGGTTGAGGTGCGCAATGAGAAATACAGATTTTGGTTAACAGATTTTAACTTCATTCCGTACCAGCGAGATCGATATGGCAATTATGTAGCTACAACAACTATTGGCACAGCTTTAGAGCAAACGCCAGGAAAGTTAAACGCAGGTGCATGGAAGGATATTGTAAACAGTGCCTACGCTAAAACGGTTAAATTTGGTGAAGATTTTAAAAAGGTTATGGAAACGAGTTTAAAAGAAAAAATGAAAAAGAAAACCGAAAATATTTCTACAAAAAGTTGGTAGCATTTGTTAAAGTTTGCCGAATATTTCTTCTACCTTTTTATATCTGAAATTAAAAATCTCATTAATTTTTTTGCTTACAACCAAACTATTAGCAATTAACCCAATTGGACCCCAACCAATGCTGTAGTGCAAAATATCATGCATTAAAACACCGCCTTCAATGGCCTCGAAATGATGATTATGGTGCCAAAATGCAAAAGGACCAAAACGCTGTTCATCAATAAAATATTCTTTATCCTTAACATGTGTAATTTCTGTAACCCAATTTAGTTTAATTCCTAAAAGTGGCGAAACTTTGTAAGTAATTATCATGCCCGGATACATTTTAGCATGCTCCATGTTTGGAGAAGTTACATCAAAAGTCATATCCTTTGGCGTAATTTCCGACAAGTTTAAAGGCGATGAAAAAAAATCCCAAGCCTGATGCAAATCCACCGGAATTTTCTGCGTAAACTCTAATCTATAAGTTTTCAAATTTCAATTTATTGTTTAACACAAATCTGCCTGTTTTGTTGGTAAAGTTGTATCTTTTTTAGTTAAAAGTTAATCTCATAGAGGAATTTCTAAAACAAATATTTTCTCTATTTTAGTTTAAAATACCTCAACCAAATGAAATTTAAGCTATTATTTTTATTGCTTTGCATAGGCAACAGTATCTCTATTTACGCACAATCCAATGTTAATCGCTATAATATCATTCCGGCACCAGTAAAACTGAAGCCTGTTAATGGTGCATTTATCTGGACGAAAAATACTACAATTAAATTATCTGGTGATTCATCCTTTGATATTGTAAAAAAAGAATTAAGCGCAGTTAGCTTAAAATTAAGTGTTTCTAGCCAAAAAAGTAGTATTTTAATTGTTCAAGATAAAAATATTCAAGCAAGCGAAGGCTATAAATTATCGGTTAATCCAAATCAAATTATCATTGCTGCGGCCAATATAGAAGGCGCTTTTTGGGCGGTTTCTACTTTAAAGCAATTGGCAGGTACTTCATTGTATGCTAAAAAAACCGACATTCCTTGTGTAGAGATTGAAGATCAACCTAGATTTAGCTGGAGAGGCTTGCACTTAGATGTTGCCCGCCATTTCTTTGATTTGGCAGAAATCCGTTTAATGATCGATAGAATGACTTTGTATAAGTTTAACAAACTGCATTTGCACCTAACAGATGACCAAGGTTGGAGATTAGAAATTAAAAAATATCCTGAATTAACAGAAAAAGGTGCCTGGAGAACGCTTAACGACCAAGATTCTGCTTGTATGCAGCTAGCGAAAACTAATCCAGACTTTAACCTGCCTGAAAAGAATTTTAAAATAATTAATGGCAAGAAAATGTACGGGGGCTTTTACACGCAAGAGCAGATGAAAGGATTGATTAAGTATGCTCAAGATCATGGTGTAGAGATAATTCCTGAAATAGATATGCCAGGGCATATGATGGCAGCTACAAAATTGTTTCCGTGGTTAACTGCTTCTAGTTCTGGTGGTTTTGGGAAAGATTTTTCTGAGCCGATATGTCCATGCAAAGAAACCACATTTGAATTTGCTGAAAACATATTTACGGAGGTTGCAGCCCTTTTTCCAAGTAAGTACATTCATTTAGGAGCAGATGAAGTTGAAAAAGATAGTTGGAAAAAGCTTCCTGAATGCAATGAATTAATGAAACGTGAAGGGCTTAAAAGTGTTGAAGAGTTGCAAAGTTATTTTGTACACCGGATGGAGAAATTTTTCCTTACTAAAGGTAAAAAGTTAATTGGCTGGGATGAAATGTTGGAGGGAGGTTTATCGCCTACGGCTACTGTAATGTATTGGCGTGCATGGGTGCCAGGAGCTCCTAAAAAAGCTGCGGAAAAAGGAAATGAAGTAATAATGTTGCCTGGAGAATTTTGTTACTTTGATGCACCTCAAGATGCCGGATCATTGAAAAAAGTGTATTCATTTGATCCTTACAATTACAATTTAACAAGCGATGAAAAGAAACTAATTTTAGGCGTTCAGGCTGCCACATGGTCAGAAAAAATACCTTCGTTACGTAGATTGGAGTATATGGTTTTCCCTCGTTTGCTTGCACTATCTGAAGTTGCATGGACAGGAAATACAGCCGGTTGGAATGACTTTTTAAAGCGTGCTAATAATCAATACAGCATGCTTGATGCAATGAACATTAATTACCGTATGCCAGATATTAATGGCTTTTCTCCACAAAGTGTTTTTGTAGATCAAACTTGGTTAAAATTAACTAATCCACTAAAAAGCACTGTTTTGCACTATACAACTGATGGATCGGATCCGGTGAAAAGTTCTAAAATTTACTCAGGCCCGTTGCTCATAAATAAAGCACAAAAGATTAAAATAGCTGCTTTTAGATCAAATGGAAATCCTGGGGAAGTATATGTAATTGACTATAAAAAACAAGCTTATCAAAAAGGAGTGCCCTCAGCTAACTTACAAAAAGGATTAAAATTTTCTTATTATCCAAAATACTATAAATCGGTAACTAAATTAATTGAAAGCGATAGAACGGATTCTGCAATTACGGAGAAAATCGATATTCCGATAAAAGATACGGCACCTTCTTTTGGTACCAGGCATAAAGGATATTTTTATGCTGCACAAGATGGAATTTATACATTCTATTTAAAGGCAGATGATGGGAGCAACCTTTATATCAATAATAAATTGCTGATAGATAACGACGGTTTGCACAGTGCAACAGAAAAATCTGCGCAAATTGCTTTAAGTAAAGGATACCATCCTTTTGAATTATTATTTATTGAAGGCGGTGGCGGCTATACCTTACAACTGGAATATAGCTTGGGCGAAGGAAAGCGCAAACCGCTATCTGCAACAGGTTTTTACCATTAATGCACCATCTTATCGGCGCAGGTAGAGCTGGCAAAAGCTTCAGGTTTTGCTTTAAAAATAAAGCCCATACTTAAAATATAACCCATCGCGTCGTTTAATGCTTTATTTGATTTAAACGACGGGTTGGTGTTAATATCTGCATGTACTTCGAGCGCAACATTATAAAGATCTAGTAAATCACAAATGGAGTAAGCAGTTTCTATTGATTTTTGCACTTCCATTAACATACGCTCTTTTATACCTACTTGTTGAGTGCTTTTTTCCTGGTGAATATACATAAAGCCTCCATGGTGCTCTCTAACCAATACAATTACTGTAGCAAAATCGGTAATAACTCCTTTAACTTGCGAATCCGTACCTATACAAACTTTTAATTTGTAGCCGTTTTCTGTTTCTCTGATAATTGCTTTTTCTACTTCTTCGAGGATGGAAGAATGAATAATTTCGCCACTAAATTTTTTCCAGGTCATACACTATGTTTTTTTGAGGTTAACAAATGGTAATCAGGTTTTTATAAAAATAAGAGCAATAAATTAAATTTATGTTAATTCACTATTGTTTATTTGCTAACAGAAATCTAGTTATCAACAAGTTAATGCTTTGAAATGATATAATCTGATAATTTTTGCAACAATATTCACATAGCAATCGTTATATTTAGGTATTGTTTAACCAAATCACATCCATTATGAATATCGAACTCATTCAGGAATTTCAGTTATTACAACAAAGCAGAGCAAATAAATTTGCGGGCGAATTAACGGATCGAATTTTATCATCGGTTGATGCTGTAAATGAAAAAGTTACATATTCTATTGCCCAAAGGGGTAAAATGTTAATGCTGCTAGATAAGCGATTAAATTTTACTGCCTTGAGAAAATTGAGAAATAGATTTTTTAAAGGCTAATTTCATAGCCCTCAGCTAATCGTATAATTGCTTACCTTTATGGCATAATGATAGAAAATGCCCTAAAAAGATTAAATATATCGGCACTTAATGAAATGCAACGCGCTTCTGTTAAGTCTGCAAAAGCCGGTAATGATCTCGTACTTATTGCGCCAACAGGATCAGGTAAAACACTTGCTTTCCTTTTACCTGTATTAGCAAATTTAAAACCGGAACAAAAAGGAGTTCAAGCATTGATTTTGGTTCCTTCGAGAGAACTCGCTCTGCAAATTGAGCAGGTATTTAAGCAAATGGGTACACCTTTTAAAGCAAATTGCTGTTATGGTGGTCATGCTGTAAGAATAGAAAAAAATAATCTTGCCCACCCACCAGCGGTTTTAATTGGTACACCTGGCCGAATTGCTTATCACTTGGAACATCAAAATTTTGATGAATCCACGATTGAAACTTTGGTTTTAGATGAATTTGATAAGGCGCTTGAATTTGGCTTTGAAGCAGATATGTCTTACATCATCGGAGCATTACTTTCACTTAAGCAACGTATTCTTACATCTGCCACAAAAATGGAAGAAATCCCTGCTTTTGTAAAGCTTGCAAAACAGATAGAAATAGATTTTTCTAAGGATGTACAAGTAAAACCGGATTTAAAGCTTAAAAAAGTAATGGCTCCTGCGGCTGATAAACTTGATGTTTTATTTAAGCTATTAAGTAAAATTGGCAATAGAAATACCTTGGTTTTTTGTAATCATAGGGAAACGGTAGACCGGATTAGTGATTTACTTTTCGAACATGGTTTGGGGCATGATGTATTTCATGGTGGTATGGAGCAAGACGATCGTGAAAAAGCATTGCTGAAATTTAGAAATGGAAGTCATAAAATATTAATCACAACAGATTTAGCTGCCCGTGGTTTAGATATTCCTGAAGTGGAGCATATTGTGCATTATCAATTACCATATACCGAAGATGCATATATTCATCGCAATGGGCGTACAGCCAGAATGAATGCCAAAGGTACTGCTTATGCCATTTTAACGGAAGAGGAGCATTATAAATATCTGCCAGAAAAGATTGAAGAGGAAATTTTAGCTGAACATTATAAATTACCGGAGCAAAGTGATTGGCAAACTTTATATATTGCTCACGGGAAAAAAGATAAAATAAATAAAATTGATATTGTAGGCTTGTTTTTACAGAAAGGCGGTTTGCAAAAAGAAGAACTTGGATTGATAGAGGTAAAAGATACCACCAGTTATGTTGCCGTAAAAAGAAATGTAGTGGATAAATTGCTGAAAGCTTTGCAAGGTGAAAAGATTAAAGGGAAAAAATTAAAGCTGGAAGTTGCCCGTTAATCTAAAAACGGTTACATTTCCATATTAAAGATTAAACATGAGTAACAACGAAATACTAAAAAAAATTAGAGTCGCATTATCTTTAACTACTGAAGACATCATTAAAATTTGTGGCTTGGTTGGTTTAAAGGTAACCAAAGCCGAAATGGGCGATATTTTCAGAAGTGAAGATCACGAAAATTTTAAACCGTGTGGAGATCAGATTCTACGCAATTTTTTAAATGGCTTAGTCATTTACAAAAGAGGTCCGAGGGATGAGAAAAAGTAATAGATTATATTTTCTATTATTTTTTTTATTTTTTGCTTTAAGCTTTAGCGTTAAATCTCAGGCACAGCGTAAAGTATCAGGGAATGTAGTGGATTCTTTGAAACGACCTGTAGAGGGGATTAATATTCAATTAATTACCGGAACTGATACACTGAAAGCCAATTCAAATTCAAAAGGAAATTTTTCTTTTAATCACGTTCGCAGCAATACGTTTTACATTTTTATAAGTGGAATTGGGTATAGGCCCTTTGTTACCATTTATCAAGTGGAAAAGCAACTGAAAAACATTGTTCTTGATCCAATTGTGATTAAGGCAGGAAGCATAACCTTAAAAGAAGTAGAGGTTAAGGTAAAGGTTGATCCTATTGTATTGAAAAAAGATACAGTGGAGTATAATGCTGCGGCGTATACCATTAGGCAAAACGATAAAATTGAGGATTTATTAAAGCAACTGCAAGGCGTTGAGGTTGATGCAAATGGCGCTGTTACCTCAATGGGAAAACCGATGAATAAGCTTCGTGTAAATGGTGAGGATTTTTTTACAGGAAATGTTCAGGATTACATCAGGCAGTTGCCTGCAGATTTAGTTGCCAAGCTGCAGGTTATTGAAGATTATGGTGATGAAGCTAATTTTACAGGTATTAAAACTGGATCGCCACAAAAAATGCTCAACCTGGTAACCAAGCCAGGAATGAATAAGGGGGTTTTTGGTAATGTTGATGTTAACGCGGCAACAAGTAATGCTTACAATGTTAATTTTAATGGCAATTTATGGCGAGAATCTAAGCAAATAGGTTTGGGAGGTAATTACGGTACAACAAATAACGAGTTTACAGATAACCAGAACAAACGTATAAATGCCAATATAAGGAATAAGGTATCAAAAGAACTTACAGTTAATGGAGGCTATACTTTTACCAATACCGATAGCAAATCAATTCAATCCAGCTATTTGGAAACTTTTAATCCACTTGGCGTTATCAACGATTTAAGGCAAAGTTCCAACGATGCTAAATCGAATAATAATACCTTAAATCTTGGCTTAAATCTAGTAAATAAAAAAAATTACCTAAATGCAGCCGTATCAGGAGTTTTAAGTAATAGCCAAACTGATGCTTATTCTATCTCCAATAAAACAGGTTATATAAAACAGGATTTATTTTCCAAATCGGGTTCAGAACAAAGTACGCCAAACTTTAGTGGTAATGTAAACTGGTCTAGAAAGCTATTAAATGCGAAGAAATCGCTTTCAGCAAGTATTAACTTTGGTCGTAATAAAGGAACATCCAATAGTGGGATAGAGGATATTATTAAATACTATAATGAAACCAACAACGTGTTGGTTAAAGATTCTTTGCTTAATCGTTTAGTAAATAGCAATACCTTAAGTACAAATTTTGGTGGGAATGTTCAATTTGCAAACTCCTTAAATTCTAATGCAGATTCTTTAAGCTCGAGGTTTATTACATTTTCTTATCGCTTTGGAATTAGTAAAACTAAAAACCTGCAAAATACTACTGTATTCGATTATGAAGGAAACAGTAAAGAAGTAGATTCGTTGGGTTTAGATTATGCTTCAACTTTTATTAATCAAACCTTAAACTTAAGTTACAATAGCAACAATAAAAATTTGAGTTACAGTTTCGGCTTCAGCTTTATGCCTAGTATTATTACAGGAAAATATGAAAAAACCGGAGAACGACTTCAAAATTTTCAGCTGAATTTTTCGCCAAGTGCCAATCTAAGTTATTTAATTAAGGATAGTAAAAGCCTCGCTTTTGGTTACAATGGTTATACAAGTGCACCTGATTTTAATAAATTACAACCCGTTAAAAACACCAGCGATGTACAAAATATTGTTGTGGGTAACCCAAATCTTAAAGCTACCGCAACACATATTATCAATTTAGATTACAATCAAAATAACCTGAAATCGGGTTTTAGCTTAATGGTTGGCCTTATTGGAACTTTTACCATAAATAGTGTAGTAAATAATACAGTTATTTTAACCGATACACTAAATAGTTTAAAGCAGCAAACCACCTACGAAAACGTAAATGGTGTATACAATATTGGTGGTAATTATTCTATATTTCAGCGTTTTATGGATAATAAACTTTCCGTATCATATAACGGAAATGTAGCCTACAGCCACAATGTTTTTTATACCGATAATGTTTTATATAAAAGCGGTGGTATAAACCTATCCAATGGAGTGCGATTAAATTTAAATGAAGAAAAATTTAGTTTAAATGCTGGTGCAAATTATAGCTACAGTTCTAATACCTATTCGGTTCAAAATCAAAATATTAAAAACATTCAGATTTTAAATATGACCTTTGGTGGTACTTATATTTTCAGCCCTAAATTTAGAGTGAATACCAATGTATCAAAAAGTTTAAATTTTGGCTTTAACATCAATAATGGAAATCCTTTAATTGTAAATTTAGGTCTTAATCAATACTTCCTTAAAAATAACAGACTGAGTTTCTCCGTACAAGCAAACGATTTATTTAACCAAGGTTCACTTTTTAGAACAACCGTTAATAATAATTCAATATCAGAGAATCGAACACGATTTATTAGCCGCTTTGTACAAGCGAGCTTAAGTTACAACATCAATAATTTCGGCGGCAAAAGGTTTAGGTAGTACCATCTGTTGGTATTTATATTTTACATCGTCGTGCAAAATTTATTTCGGCATCTTTCATGCTACAAGAACCCCAAAATAAATCCAGGGTGAGGACTTTTATATTAGAATTTGGAAATGAACGCTTCGGCTCTTGTGGCAATTGAAGTCCTGCTTTGCACTGTATCCCGATAGAAAAAAATCGGGATGCCGTTTCAATCCGGTTTAGAGATAAAGATTGTGCCCTTGATTTGGTAAATTTCAGCTGTTCGAGATGTTCCGCAGGCATCTCGAATTAACAATAAAAAGGGTTCTGTGAACCCTTAAATAAGTAAAGCTATAAATGACCTTCAGAATTTGAAAATCCTGTTTTATCAATAGTACGAGATGCGCTGAAAAAGCTAACATCTCGAACAGCTTGTTTAGATACCAAGTTTGTGCACTTAATGTTCCCAATTCTTGCTGCCGTTGTTAAATAAACCCGACCAACAGCGGTATTCCGATTTTTCTATCGGAATTTAGCAAAGGGCGGGGCTGCATTAGCCAAAATCTACAGACAATAGTTTCCAAAAAATCATAACACATTGCTTAGATCAAATTAAATGATACGGTGATAATAGCGAACGCAGGTATAATCGTAAGCATTGTAGAGGTGTACACCGGGAGAATCCGGTCGTCGGGAACCAGTCGTCGGGGCTTATCTGAGGCTGCGATGGAGAGAATCCGGTCAGCTGTTTGAGATGTTCTGCAGGCATCTCGAATTAACAATAAAAAGGGTTCTGTGAACCCGTAAATAAGTAAATCTATAAATGACCTTCAGGATTTGAAAATCCTGTTTTATCAATAGTACGAGATGCGCTGAAAAGCTAACATCTCGAACAGCTTGATCCGGTCGTCGGGAGCTCATCTGAGGCTGCAATGGAGAGAATCCGGTCGTCGGGAGCTCATCTGAGGCTGCAATGGAGAGAATCCGGTCGTCGGGAGCTCATCTGAGGCTGCAATGGAGAGAATCCGGTCGTCGGGAGCTCATCTGAGGCTGCAATGGACACATTTAAATGGTACGGTGATAACACCGACAGGTAAAATGCTACCTAAAACCTTATTAAACAAAAAAATCCTGACTTTCATCAGGACTTTTCTACTAATCTAATTTTTTATATCTAATTCGCTTCGGCGTAACATCGCCTAAACGTTTCTTTCTGTTTTCTTCGTAATCAGAGTAGTTTCCTTCGAAGAAATAAACTTCAGAATTTCCTTCAAAAGCAAGAATATGCGTACAGATTCTATCTAAAAACCATCTATCGTGACTAATCACTACTGCACAGCCACCAAAGTTTTCTAGTGCTTCCTCTAAAGCACGGAGCGTATTTACATCAATATCGTTGGTAGGCTCATCCAGTAAAAGTACGTTAGCACCTTTTTTCAAAGTAATAGCCAAGTGTACACGGTTACGCTCACCACCAGAAAGAATACCTACTTTTTTCTGCTGATCGCCACCATTAAAGTTGAATTTAGAAACATAAGCACGACCATTAACTGCTTTTGTACCCAATTGGATATTATCTAAGCCATCGGTAATGTTTTCGTAAACAGTTTTATCAGCATCTAAATCATTATGCATTTGATCTACATAACCCAATTCAACGGTTTCACCAACGCGGAAAGTTCCGGCATCAGCTTCTTCCTGTCCTGTAATTAAACGAAATAAAGTTGTTTTACCTGCACCATTTGGGCCAATAATTCCAACAATACCCGCAGGTGGCAAAGAAAAGTTAAGGTTATCGAACAAAATTTTATCACCGTACGCTTTGGTCACATTTGTAGCTTCGATTACAACATTACCCAAACGTGGCCCTGCCGGAATAAACAATTCCAATTTATCTTCTCTTTCTTTTCCATCTTCCGATGCCAGTTTATCATAATTTGCCAAACGTGCTTTAGATTTTGCATGGCGAGCTTTTGGAGCCATACGCACCCATTCTAATTCACGCTCTAAAGTTTTTTGACGTTTGCTTTCTGTTTTTTCCTCCTGAGATAAACGTTTAGCTTTTTGATCTAACCAGCTGCTGTAATTTCCTTTCCACGGAATACCTTCACCACGATCTAGCTCTAAAATCCAACCCGCAACATTATCCAAGAAATATCTATCGTGGGTTACGGCAATAACTGTACCCTCGTAATTTTGTAAAAATTGCTCCAACCAATCAATACTTTCAGCATCCAAGTGGTTGGTAGGCTCATCCAGTAATAAAACATCAGGATGTTGCAATAGCAAGCGGCACATGGCAACACGGCGGCGCTCACCCCCAGAAAGTACACCTATTTTAGTTTCAGGATCAGGGCAACGTAAGGCATCCATCGCTCTTTCAAGTTTAGAATCTATTTCCCAAGCGCCTAAAGCGTCAATTTTATCTTGAAGCTCCCCCTGTCTGGCCATTAATTTATCCATGGCATCAGGGTCTGAATAGTTTTCTTCTAAACCAAACGCCTCGTTTACCTCTTCATATTCTTTTAAAATAGCAGTTACCTCAGCAACACCTTCCTCAACAACCTCACGCACAGTTTTTTCAGGGTCAAGGATTGGCTCTTGTGCCAAATATCCTACAGAATAACCCGGCGAAAAAACCACCTCACCTTGATAAGCCTTATCTAAACCAGCGATAATTTTTAGTAATGATGATTTACCAGAACCATTTAAACCAATAACACCGATTTTTGCACCGTAGAAGAAAGAAAGGTAAATGTTTTTTAAAACCTGTTTTTGTGGTGGGTAAATCTTATTTACACCCGCCATTGAAAAAATTATTTTTTCATCCATAAAGTATTTCTATAAAGCGATAAACGCTCTTTTTTAAATGTGTCAATTAAACGAATAAAAAATGCTCAATAAATAATATTGAAAATTTATTTAGCGCAAAGATAAAAACAACGTGGCTATAAAAAAGCGCTTTGTAGGTATTATCAATTTTTAAATTTAGTTTAACCCACGAAATGATTATTACCTAACCGTTAAATTATTTCTATCGTTTGAAATCAATTTCCGGCAACAATCTATATAATCTGTTAGGATAATTACTAGATTGATAAGTTTGTATAATTACCTTTATTTTAAGTATAAATAATAATAATTTATTTTGCTGATTATAAGTCAGATTTTTATCAATGAAGTTAGTGTATAAATAATATTTGCAATTTCTTTTTCAGTTTTTTTGATTGTTAGCCAATCATTTTAAACGTTAAATAAAAGATATTGCAGGTTTTTTTTAGCAATTATTTCATATCCCTCCTAAAAATCGAATGATCTGTAGATCATAATGCATTTTTTTTACTGGAAAATCCAATCCAATTTACTAACCAAATAAAAATGAAAAGAAAAGTTACCGTATTAATCGGTCTCTTATTTTTCTTTTGTACACTAGTTAACGCACAAGATACTAGCATCAAAGGAACGATTAAAGACAAAAATGGTGCTCCAATTCCTGGGGTTTCAATCACAATTAAAAATTCAAAAACGGGTGTTTCATCCACCATAGAGGGAACATATTCTATTACTGTTTCTGGTAATCCAATTTTAGTTTATTCTGCCGTTGGATTTATACCACAAGAAATTGCTGTTAACAACCGCACATCCATTAATGTTTTGCTCCTAGAATCTGTAAACGATTTAACTGATGTTGTGGTTATCGGTTATGGAACTGCGAAAAAAAAGGATGTTACGGGGGCCGTATCCAGCGTAAAAGCTGCGCAACTGGAAAATGAAAATCCAAATAGTGTGACAGATATTTTGCGAGGAAATATTCCTGGGTTAAATGTTGGGCTTAATAACAGCCCAAAGGGTGGGGGCGACTTATTAGTAAGAGGCAAAACTACCCTAACAGGTACAACAAGCCCTTTAATTGTGCTTGATGGTGTGATTTTTATTGGTCAGCTTTCTGATATTAATCCCAATGACATTGAATCTGTCGATGTTTTAAAAGATGCAAGTTCATTAGCTGTTTATGGGGCTAAAGCAGCTACAGGAGTGGTTGCAATTACAACTAAAAAAGGTAAAAGCGGCACACCAACAATTACCATAAATACCAATTTTGGATTCGCAACTTTAGCTCAAAATCAACCTGTTTATGATGGCCCGGGCTTTTTAAATTGGCGTGCCGATGTTGCAAGAAGTGGCGGGGTAAATCCAGCATATATTTACAATGATCCTAATAATTTGCCATCAGGAATAACGCTTACGCAATGGCTTAACGGGCAAACTACTACAAACCCAACTGACTTATGGTTAACTCGTTTAGGTTTACTAACCAACGAGAAAGCAAATTATAACTTAGGCAAAACTATTGATTGGTATGATTTATTATTTCGAACTGGTCAACGTCAGGATCATACATTAAGCATGGCCGGTAAAAAAGAGGAATTAACCTATTATATGTCTTTAGGTTATTTAAAAAATGAAAGCATTATTGCTGGAGGTGGATTTAGCACTTTTCGTACTAGAATAAATTTAGAAGGAAAAGCAGCAAAATTTTTAACGCTTGGCATGAACATGCAATTTGCAGATAGAGATGAAGGGGCTATTGAAGCCGATTGGACGCAACTTACCGATCTTTCTCCTTACGGTGATTATTACAATTCGAACGGATCGTTGCGAAGAATCCCTACAGACGATAACGGTTTAAATGCAAGAAATCCATTTTTAAATTCTACTTACAATTCACGTTTACAAAAACAAAGTACATTATTTGGTAGCATTTATAGTAGGCTTGCATTACCATTTGGGATAACTTACCAGCTTAACTTTAGCCCTGGTTTGGATATGTATCGTACTTTTAACCACCTTTCATCCCAAAATCCCAATGTTACTACTCCCGGCGGCTCTGCAACAAGAGCAGAAGAAAACCGGTATAATTGGCAATTAGATAATTTATTAAAATGGAATAAAACCTTTGCTAAAAATCATAACATTGATATAACATTGTTGGCAAATGCCGAAAAATATCAAGCATGGTATACCATGGCAGGGAATGAGGGTTTTGCACCCACCGATATTTTGGGTTATCACAATATTGGCAGCGGAAATAAACCAACGGTATCCAGTGATGATAAAGCTTTTACAGGCGATGCACTGATGGCTAGAATTAATTATTCCTATTTAAGTAAGTACGCATTAACACTTTCAATCCGTAGAGATGGGTATTCAGCTTTTGGTGCAACAAAAAAACGAGCTAATTTTCCTGCGGCAGCTTTTGCCTGGTCATTCAGTGAAGAAAGCTTTATGAAAAATATCAGTTGGCTTGATTATGGAAAACTTCGCATCTCTTATGGTATTAACGGAAACCGAGAAATTCGTGATGTCAACAATGCAATTGATCCATACGTTTCTATTCAAACTTTGGATGGGGGAAAATATCAAACTGTTAATGGGAGTGGGGCAGCAGGAGAGGTAAATACGGTGGTAAATAGTTCTCGCCTAGGTAATCCGAATTTGGAGTGGGAGAAAACAAAATCACTCAATTTAGGATTAGATTTTGGTATTTTAAAAAACCGAATCAGTGGCTCTATTGATTTGTACAATAAGAAAACTTCTGATCTGTTAATTAGCCAGGCCTTACCCAATGTTTCAGGATATTCTAATGTAATTGCAAATCTGGGTAGGGTAAATAACCGAGGAATAGAATTAGGTTTAACCAGTAAAAACATCACCAGCGGTAACATAATTTGGAATACAGGAATAAATTTTTCTTTAAATAGAAACAAAATTGTGGCTTTGGCAACTCCAAACAACGATCCTGGAAATGGTTGGTTTATAGGTAAGGATGTAGATGTAATTTGGGAATATAAAATACTCGGCGTTTGGCAAGAAAATGAAGTGACGGAGGCCAATAAGTTTAACAAAGGTATAAAGCCTGGAGATTATAAACTTGAAGATGTAGACGGAAATCATGTGTATAATGATGCTGATAAACAATTTATCGGCTATCGTAGCCCAAGGTTTAATTGGTCAATAAGAAACGATTTCAATATTTTTAAAAGCATAGATTTCTCTTTTCAGTTAGTTTCAAGCTGGGGCCAACAACGAATTGATAACCAAGGTAAGAATCAACCTGGTGGTGTAGGGCTGGGTCGTACCAGCTCATATATTACACCCTATTGGACCTCCGTAAACCCGATTAATGATTACGCAAGATTAAACTCAGGGCTGAGTGGTACCACATTTAATGTATACCGTAAAAGTTCTTATATAAGGTTAAATACTGTTGCGCTATCATATAGTTTTTCTAAATCTCTGTTAGAAAAGGTAAAAATTCAAAGTGCCAAAATATACTGTAATGTTTCAAATGCAGCAGTTTATACACAAAAGTGGAATCAATGGGATCCTCAAGCTGCCGATGAAAATGGTAACCCCGTTCCTGTACCAAGAATTTATACCCTCGGTTTAAACGTGTCTTTTTAAATTAAATGAATATGAAAACTTTATATAAAAAAATTGCACCTTTTTTGTGCGCTGCAATTTTACTTTCAGCAAATGGATGCAAAAAATCATATCTCGACTCAAACCTACTTTCTAAATTTGAACCTGAAACATCTTTAACAAGTGTTACAGCGATGAAAGCCGCACTTGCGGGAATGGCATCTAATGTACGAAGAGAATTTACCGGAGATATGGCTCCAATTGTCACCGAATCAATTTTTTCGGAAGTTGCCGTTGATGGTACTACTGATAAAAGTACGCAGGCCCAGGATATGGATACCCGAGTTACACCTGATGGAAACCTTGATAATCCTGATTTTAATAGAATAGGATTTTATTGGACAGAAGGTTTCAAAGGCATCCGGTACGCAAATACCGTCATTACTTATATAGATAATGTAACATTTAAAGATGCAGCCGAACGAAATTCAATTTTAGGATCAGCATATTTTTACCGTGCTTATTGGTATTACCGTTTGGTAAATCAGTTTGGAGATGTGCCATTAATCCTCAAAGACCTTACTTCGCCAAAGCTTGATTATTATTCAACCAAACGTGAAGTAATCCTTAAAAAGATGCAAGAAGACCTTTTATTTGCAGAGCAGTGGGTAACTGATAATGTTAATAGGGGCGAAGTAACTAAAGGAGCTGTTAGTCATTTGTTAACAAAAGTAAATTTATCTCTAGGCGATTTTGATGCCGCAATTACATCGGCAAATAATGTAATCAATGGTGGAAAGTACTCATTAATGAGAAACCGATTTGGTAGTACAGCCGGAGACGCCACGAAAAATGTAGTTTGGGATTTACATAGAATGGATAATAAAGCAATTGCAACAAATAGAGAAGCTTTATTTCTTACTATTGATAGAGAAGCCCTTGCTGGATTCACAGATTTAGGTTCGCAGGTAATGCGTAATTGTGTGCCTGCATGGCATTTTGCAAATTTAAGAACCCCATCTGGATCAAACCCTGCAATTGTTGATGGAACAGGTGTTGAAATTCCACTTACTTTAATGTATGGTAGAGGTATTGGCAGATATCGCGGCACACCGTATAGTACAAAGTATATTTGGACAGATGATACAGATTTTCGTCATGCACCAGGAATGTGGATGAATATGACAGATTTGGTTTATAATAATCCAGCCCTCAAAAACTCAACAAATGCCACCGAAAAAGCTTTGTATGGTAAACCATTGGTTGATATGACACCAGCAAATATTAATAATATGTTCTTAAATAAAGGTTTGGATTCTATTCGTCACTTTTTTGGCTGGCCTCATTACAAAACCTTTATTAACTCTACTAATGCGTTGGCAATAGATAAATATTGGTCTCCACCGAGAGGAACAAATACAGATTGGTATATTTTCAGACTTGCAGAAACTTACCTATTAAGAGCGGAGGCGAACTATTGGAAAGGAAATGTGGCTGCGGCAATGGCCGATATTAATGAAGTTAGATCAAGAGCGAATGCAAAAATTTTAACCGATGCATCAACCATTAACATCGGTACTATTTTAGATGAGCGAGCGAGAGAATTATATTATGAGGAACCTCGTAAAACGGAACTTACCAGAATTGCCTATATTTTTGCTATTACTGGCAAAACTGCTTATAACGGAAAAAGTTATGCATTAGCTAATTTTTCTGACAATAATTTTTTCTATGACCGAATTATTGAAAAAAATGATTTTTATAAAAATAAAGTACCGACCATTTCAGGTGTAAACTATAAAATTTCGCCATACCACGTACTTTGGCCAGTACCTTCAACTGCTCAAAGGTTTAATACAAATGGCCATATCAACCAAAATAAAGGATATACAGGTTACGAAACTAATGTGGCGGCGCTGGATAAAATTCCTTAAATTAACTCAAATAATAAAAACGCGATGCAAAATTGTATCGCGTTTTATCCATTAGCTTGATTACGATCGTGTATTTTAAAACAAAATCAGCTTTCCAAAAGTTAAAAATATACTTGGCTTATAAAGAGATGAGTTATATCAATGTTTCAAAATATAGAATAGATTTTGTTAAAAGATGTCACATTATCTGAGATTTCCTGTCAAATGTTGTAAATTGCATTAAGAAAAAGCAACAAATTGTCAGGTTATTGCTCTGTTATAATCCTTACAAAAAACCGACAATATGAATTTAATGTTGTGTTAACCTAAATTATCCTTTTTCAAAACCCATAAAAAGGCTTTTTACGTAAATGGAGTAGGTGCCTTAACTATATATTATTACTATTTTTATTGCATTGGTTTTTTGTTTATCTGCCTTTTATCCACTGATATGGCGCAATTGTTGATAAAATAAACAAAACAGCACGTTCGTTTTTATAAAGTTATTTTATAGATTAGTGGCGAGCTGTTTAAGAAAGGTATTATGGAAGCAAAATTTTCACCACAGGTTAAAGATGTAATCTCTTTTAGTAGAGAAGAGGCCTTGCGTTTAGGGCACGATTACATTGGTACCGAACATTTATTGTTGGGCCTCATCCGCGAAGGGGATGGTATGGCTATAAAAATTTTACGATCGTTAGGAGTTGATACCGGTAAATTACGCCGCTCAATTGAAGATGCCGTTCGTGGTACTTCGAGTGTTACCGTTAATCTTGGAAATATTCCTTTAACGAAACAAGCAGAAAAAGTTTTAAAGATTACTTACTTAGAAGCTAAGATATTTAAAAGTGACTTAATTGGTACCGAACACTTATTGCTTTCGGTTTTGAGAGATGATGATAACATCGCCTCGCAAATTTTATTGCAATACGGCGTTACTTATGATGTTTTTAAACAGGAGGTAGAAGTGAACAAAAACGGTTTCAGAGATGATATCTCTAATAGCGCCTCAACAGGTGGCGATGATGATTATCGCGAAGATGAAGCTTTTAGCACACCTAAAAAAGTTTCTGATATTAAATCCAAAACACCTGTTTTAGATAACTTCGGTCGTGATTTAACTAAGGCCGCAGAAGAAGGTCGTTTAGATCCAATTGTTGGTCGAGAGAAAGAAATTGAGCGTGTGTCTCAAATTTTATCCCGTCGTAAAAAGAACAACCCGATTTTAATTGGAGAGCCAGGAGTTGGTAAATCTGCCATTGCAGAAGGTTTAGCCTTACGCATTGTGCAACGCAAAGTTTCTCGTGTTTTATTTAACAAACGCGTAGTTACTTTAGATTTAGCTTCCCTTGTTGCTGGTACAAAATATCGTGGTCAGTTTGAAGAACGCATGAAAGCGGTAATGAACGAACTTGAAAAATCAACAGATGTGATCTTATTCATTGATGAGATTCATACCATTGTTGGTGCAGGTGGCGCATCAGGCTCTTTAGACGCTTCAAACATGTTTAAACCGGCATTAGCTAGAGGAGAAATTCAATGTATTGGTGCAACAACTTTAGATGAGTACCGTCAATACATCGAAAAAGATGGTGCTTTAGATCGTCGTTTCCAAAAAGTAATGGTAGAGCCTGCAACACCAGATGAAACTGTAGAAATTTTAACCCGTATTAAAGATAAGTATGAAGAACACCACGGTGTAACTTATACAGATGAGGCAATTTTGGCCTGTGTTACTTTAACATCACGTTATATTTCTGACCGTTTCTTACCTGATAAAGCTATTGATGCCTTAGATGAAGCTGGATCAAGAGTGCATTTAACCAATATTCATGTTCCTCAAAACATTATTGATATCGAAGCTAAAATCGAAGATATTAAGTTAGAGAAAAACAAAGTAGTTCGCAGTCAGAAATATGAAGAAGCAGCAAAACTTCGCGATACAGAGAAAAATTTAATTGAAGAATTAGATAAAGCTAAAGCGGAGTGGGAAGCAGAAACCAAAACTAAACGTTACGAAGTATCAGAAGATAATGTAGCCGAAGTAGTGGCAATGATGACTGGTATTCCGGTGCAACGTGTTGGACAAACAGATAGCCAAAAGTTATTAAATATGTACGATAAAGTTGCTGAAAAAATTATCGGACAGGATGATGCGATTAAGAAATTAACAAAAGCTATTCAACGTACTAGAGCGGGATTAAAAGATCCTAAAAAACCAATTGGTTCATTTATTTTCTTGGGTCCTACTGGTGTTGGTAAAACTGAATTAGCAAAAGAACTTGCCCGTTTCATGTTTGATAGTGATGATTCATTAATTCAAATCGACATGAGTGAATATATGGAGAAATTTGCAGTTTCACGTTTAGTGGGTGCGCCTCCAGGATATGTTGGTTACGAAGAGGGTGGACAATTAACTGAAAAAGTTAGAAGAAAACCTTATGCTGTAATCTTGTTGGATGAGATTGAAAAAGCCCATCCAGATGTATTCAATATATTATTGCAGGTTTTAGATGAAGGACAATTAACAGATAGTTTAGGCCGTAAAGTTGATTTTAGAAATACAATCATCATTATGACTTCAAATATCGGTGCCCGCCAGTTGAAAGATTTTGGTCAAGGTGTTGGTTTCTCTACTTCAGCAAAAACCAATCAAGCAGAATCTCACAGTCGTGGTGTAATTGAAAGTGCTTTAAAACGTGCTTTTGCACCTGAATTTTTAAACCGTGTTGATGATGTAGTTGTATTCAACAGCTTAGGTAAAGATGAGATTTTCAAAATCATTGATATTGAATTAAAAGCTTTATTCGGTCGCGTTCATAACTTAGGTTACGAAATTGCTTTAACTGAAAATGCTAAAGAATACATTGCTGAAAAAGGTTTCGATAGTAATTTTGGAGCCCGTCCACTAAAAAGAGCGATCCAAAAGTATTTAGAAGATCCAATTGCAGAGGAAATCCTGAAAGGTGAATTAACCGAAGGGGATGTTTTAGAAATCGATTACGATAAAGAAACAGAACTAATTTCTATTCACCATAGAAAAGGCGAATCTAAAAAAGAAGAATCGAAAGAAGAAGATTCTTCAAGTAAATAAAAAAAAGCTCCGGATTTTAATTCGGAGCTTTTTTTATAATTGCTTTTTCCTATTCCTCTACGTAACTATAAAATTGGATGATTAATGTTCTATAGATTTAATTTATTCAATTATCTTATTTTTATAAAAAACCACTTATTTTAGGGTCATCAAATCCCTATTTATGAAATTCATCTATTTCCCATTAGTATGCCTTGCAGTATGTTTTGCATTCTCTTGTAAAAAATCGTCTGATACTAAAACTGTTGAAATCGATAAAACAGTTGTCACAAATATTAACAATGATTTATTATTAAAACTTGTAAATGATACCCGTGCTGCGGGATGTAATTGTGGTACAACTGTTATGCCTCCAGTTCCTACGTTAGTATGGAATAATACACTTGCTTCTGCTGCCATAAGTCATAGTAAAGATATGGCCGATAAAAATGTTTTATCGCATGATTCATCAAACGGGCAAAACCCTGGGCAAAGATTAACTACTTTTGGTTATAAGTGGGTAGCTTATGGAGAGAATATCGCACAAGGCCAAACTACCGAACAACAAGTTTTTAATGATTGGCTTAAAAGCGAAGGACACTGTAAAAATATTATGAATGCTCAGGTAACCGAAATGGGCGCAGCAAGGCAAGGTGTTTTTTGGACACAGGATTTTGGTAAGAGGTAAAATATTATCACTTAAAATAAAGTCATTTGGGAGCCTGGTACTTTAAAGATGCTATGATTTAACTCAATATTTTTAATGTTTAGGCCGTTTAACTTGCAATGAAGCCTGAATGTATCTCTTATCATTTGGGCAATATTTCCGCCACCACGCATTCTTTCTCCAAAACGGCTGTCGTTAACATTTCCATTATGGCAATTTTGAATCATATGCCATACTTTATCAAACCGATCAGGAAAATTCTTCTTCAGCCAGTCTTCAAATATTTGACCAATTGCACCATTTAACCTCACAATAGTATAACCAGCTCTTACGGCACCAGCATTTGCAACAGTTTTTAAAACAGATGGGATTTCATGGTCGCTTAGCCCTGGTACCAATGGTGCAACCATTACACCGACCGGAATATTAAGCTTACTTAACTCCTCTACAACTTTAATACGCTGCTTAGCAGTAGTAGTTCTGGGTTCCATTGCTTGCCTTAAGTTTTCGTTTAAACTATTAATAGATAGATAAACCATGCAAAGATTTAGCTTAGCCATTTCTTGCAGAATATCCTTATCTCTTAAAATTAAAGAGTTTTTGGTTATCATGCCAATGGGTTGTTTATATTCTAATGCAACTTCCAATAACTGTCTCGTCAATCTAAATTTTCGTTCTGCTGGTTGATAGCAATCTGTATTTCCGGATAAAGAAATTGTTGTGGCATCCCAACCTTTCTTCTCCAGAAATTTTTTGAAAAGGGCTGGGGCATCTTTTTTAACAATAATTTTTCTTTCAAAATCCAATCCAGCGCTATAACCCCAATATTGGTGTGCATTACGAGCATAACAATAAGTACAGCCGTGCTCGCATCCCTGATATGGATTTAAGGAATAATCCATGCCAACATCAGGACTTTCTACTTTGTTTACAATGGTTTTAGAGTTTTCGAATAGAAAAGTTGTTTTATGATCGCTTTCTTCCCAGTCATCTATGCCTTCAATATGTTCTTTTACGTAATCGTCTTTTAAAAACTTATTGTGCGGATTAACCTGAGCACCACGGCCCCTAAAATATTGTTTATCATCATCCCCAATCATAAGATTAAAATTACTAAAAATATTAGTAATTTTAATAACTGTTGAAAAGTATTTATACTAAAATTAGTAAATTATTTTTTTAGTGGAATATAATCCATAGGAACCATATCGGCTATTTTTTCGTAAGCCCAATAGCCTTCAAAAAGTAATGATCGAGAATCATAAATGCCTCCGTTTTCATAAAAACGTACTGGACCTTCCATTAAATTGACAACAGAGATTTCATTTTCAGGAACATCTAAAGGTCTGAAAATCCAAAAACCTGTTTTAGAATATTCCAGAGATTCTTTTTCTTTAGTATATTGTACGCAAAGGGCATCTGTATAGTTCAACCATTTTAGATTTTGATTATAATCATGCACCAAAGTATCTGTTAACAATTCTGCCCGACTAAATTTATCAATCGTTTTGGGCATCTCTTTTTGCTTAGTCCAAAATGCAAGTAAGGCGGTATCAACTTTACCAGCTGTTTTCCTAATTCCTGTTTTTTCTGGCAACGTTTTAATTTTAAAAAGATTTTCGTTTATAACTGCTTCGGGGTAACGATTAGGGTTTGGGATTTTAATCATCTTGGTGAGTATAAATCCTTCTTCTTTAATTTTATCAGCATAAAGAGCTCTAAAAAAATGTTGAGAAGAACCATAATAAGCAGCTTCTCTTGCTGCAATGTATTTCTTTTTCTTTGCGGCAGAGGCCTTCAGTTCTTCGAAAAAAGGATGACCAGAATAATAAATAATGCGTGTTCTGGAATTGTACTCAAAATGATCGAGCATATACTTTAAGCGATATCCAAGAGCTTTATTTTCAACAATTAAAAACTCGGTAGTGCTTACGGTTAAAGTACTTTTTGTAACATCGAAATCTACATTTAAAACCTGTGGATTCAATATTTTACATTGTTGAGCATTAGGAGTTTTACCAATGAAAAACTCTTTAAACTGATTGATATATTTTTGTCTGTTAGGATCTGCACGAATAACCACTTCGCCTAATTGAACAGTATTTTCTTTTAAAATTAATTCAAGTTGAACGGATTTATCAGATATAATTACACTTTTTGAGTAGGGAAGGTATCCAACCATTTGAACCAGAATATCATAACTTCCAGGTTTAAGGTTGCTAATTTTAAATCTTCCATCATTATCTGCCACGGTAGATACTTTGTAGCCACTTAGGTACACACCTGCACCGGGTAAACTTTCCCTGTTATCTTTAACCACACCACTTATGGTAAAAGTATTTTGAGCGAATGCATTGGTGCCCAAAACAAACAAAATAAGGGCTACCAAAAGGCTTTTAATCATGGAAGCGAATGTAGCCAAAACGCTGAATATTTATTAAAATCTAAAAAGATTTTTAACAATTTTAACATTTGGTTAAATAATGGGATCAGGGCGTTATTGTTTCTTTGGAGGCGAGTAATCCATCGGTACACTATCAGCTATTTTTTCCCATGCCCAGTAACCCTCAAAAAGCATCGATCGTGGATTATATGGTGCTCCGTTTTGATAGAAGTAAATTGGCGAAACCAGTGTGTTTATTAATGATATTTGATAATCTGGAATGTCTAATGGTCTTGTAATTGATGTATTTAATAAACTGCCATAAGTATGATCTTCTCTTTCTTTGGTGTAAATTACGTAAAGCACATCCGTGAAATTTACATACTTAAAAATATTATTATATTGATGAACCAAGGTATCTGGCGTAACAAGTTGACGATTAAGAACGGCGATACTTTCAGGCATTCTTTTTTTTCCTGCCCAGTAACTTAACGAATCGTTACCATGCCCAATGCGAATAGTTGCATTTTTATCAGTAGGCATAAATTGCTTCATTTTGCTTGTTATTACCGCATCTGAAGGCTTTTCTGGATTCTTTATTCTACTCAATTTATGAATAATAAAACCTTCTTCAGTTGCTTTTTCATTGTATAACGAAGTGAAAAAATGTTGGGATGAGCCTTGGTATGCTGTTAATCTTTTTTCAGCCCACTTTTTTAATCTTCCGGTTGATCCTTTCAAATCTTCATAATAGGGATAACCTTCATAGTAAATAATTCTACTTTTGTAATTATATTCAAAATTATTAACCAAATATTTAATCCGATAACCAAGCGCCCTGTTCTCAATAATTAAAAAATCCGTCGTTTTTACTTTTAAAGCCTGTTCATCTTCGTCGTAATCGACATATAAAATCTCAGGATTTAAAATTTTGCATTGTTGCGCATTTGGAGTTGTACCAACAAAATAATCTGTAAAAATCTTAATGTATCTAAGTCGATTGGGGTCAGCTTTTATTGTAACTTCATTTAACTGAACGGAATTTTCCTCCAATTTAATTTGGATATTCTTATCCTTATCGCTTAAAACTACATTAGTATTCGTTGCTTTATAACCGATCATTTGAACCAGAACATCGTAGTTTCCAGGTTTTAGATTTAGAGAAAAAGTGCCATTCTCATTAGTTGAAGTAGCAATTTTATAGCCACTAATATATACACCAGCGCCAGGAAGTGGATTACCACCATTATCTTTTACCGTTCCACTCAGTATAAAACTTTGTTGTGCAAAAGCAAATATCGAAATATGAAGAAATAAAAGAAGAGGTAAGATTTTTCTCATATTCAAATATAAACTAATTTTTTAGTTTATATTTGAATGGATTTATTTTTTTGCTATCCTAGCAATTCTTTAGCATTTTCTATTGCTGATGCGCCAGGATTTTTACCACTTAGCATTTCTGCAATGGCTTCAATTCGTTCTTCTTGTTTTAATTTTCTAATTCCTGTAGTTGTTTTTCCGCTGGCTTCATTTTTATGAACAAAGTAATGTGATTTTCCTTTTGCTGCAATTTGTGGTAAATGAGTAATGGAAATTACCTGCATATTTTCTCCAAGTTCTGCAATTACTTCTCCAACTTTTAATGCGGTTTCTCCAGAAATACCCGTATCAATTTCATCAAAAATAATTGTAGGCAACGAAGTATGTTTTGCCAGTAATCCTTTAATCGCCAGCATTAAGCGAGATAACTCCCCACCGGATGCAACTTTATTTACTGGAGCAGGTGCTTGACCTGCATTTGCAGTAAAAAGTAAGGTAATTTCATCTGATCCATCTTTATTTAAATCAGCTGATCGCTTTTGCTCTAAAACTAGTTTTGCACTTGGCATACCAACTTTTTTCAAAGTATTAGCCGTTTGTTCTTCAACAAGCTTAATTGCTTTTTTACGATTTGCACTTAACTGTTCTGCCTGTTTAGTTAAATCTAACTTCAGCTTTTCAGTTTCTTTTGTTAATTTTTCAATAGCTTCATCAGAAGAAAGTAATTGATTTAAATTATTTTCTAGCTGCTGCTGTATTTCAATTAGTTCTTTATTATTTGCAACACGATGTTTTTGTTGAAGCGTGTAAAACAAATCTAATCGTTCATTTATAGATTCTAACCGTTCCGCATTGTGTAAAGTGTTACTTTCTATGGAAGTAGTTTCATCCGCCACATCCTTAATTTCTATAATGGCCGAGCGTAAACGTTCGTACAAAACGTTAATAGCAGGATCAAATTTTTCTATACTTTGTAGTTGAATAGATGATTCTTTTAGCAATTGCAACGCTGAAGGTTCGCTTTCAGTTAGTAAACCAGTGGCAGTAATTAGTCCTCTTTTAATTGTTTCGGCGTGTGTTAAGCGTTCAAGCTCTAATTCTAAATCTTCTTGCTCTCCTTCCTTTAAATTGGCTTGCTCCAATTCATTAAATAAAAACTGTTCATAATCTTGTTTATTACGAGCTTCATCAGCTTCGCTAATTAATTTTTTTAATCGGTTATGATCTTGTTTTAATTTTTTAAAACCTGCTCTATATTCAAAAAGTAAAGTGGTATGATTGGCAAGTGCATCAACAATTAACAGTTGGAAATCTGGATCATTAACTTCCTGCGTAGCATGCTGAGAATGAATATCAATTAATTTTTCGCCAATCTGCTTTAAAATGGTGAGATTAACAGGTGTATCGTTAATAAAAGCTCTTGATTTTCCATCAATGGAAATCTCACGTCGTAAAGTATTCTCATTGAAAAAATCAAGATCCTGTTCCTCAAATAGGAGTCTTAAATTTTCATCTGCCAACAAAAAGCTACCTTCAATAACACATTTTTTATCTTGGTTAAAAAAGTATTTGCTTTCTGCCCGTTGACCTAAAATTAAAGAAAGGGCACCCAAAATGATAGATTTACCCGCTCCAGTTTCACCGGTAATGATATTTAAGCCTTTATCAAATTCAATATCAAGGCTATCAATTAATGCGTAATTACGTATAGAAAGTTTTTGTAGCATAACTATTGCGAAAATAAACAATTAAGCTTGTAGGTTTTAAAAAGGAGTGAGATTTTTTCAAACAAAAAAAGCGAAGAGATTTCTTCGCTTTAAGTTTATAGTTTGTGTGGTTGTATTAGTTTTGTTGAGCTTCTTTTTGTTCTTTCTGCTCTGGTTTCTCTTTTCTTTCAGTTTTTTCTTTCTTCTCCTTCAATTCCTGAACATCTTTATCGAATTTTTTCCTCAACTCCTGATATTCTTTCGAATCTTGGAATTCTTTCATTTCTTTCATTTTTTGCTTCCATTCAGGAGAATTAAATTCCTTTGTCATTTCCGCAGCACTCTTTTGTATCTTTTCTAAATTAGCTTTCCATTCAGGACTGTCATATTTTTTGCCAATCTCTACTGCATTTTTTTGGATTTTTTCTATGCTAGCTTTCCATTCAGGAGAATCATATTGTTTTGAAATAGAGATTGCATTTTTCTCAAGCTTTTCTATATTAGCTTTCCACTCTGGCGAATCATATATTTTAGCAGCAGATAATGCATTTTTTTGGATTTTTTCTATGCTAGCTTTCCATTCTGGTGAATCATAATGTTTTGCAATTTGAACTGCATTTTTCTGAATTGCCGCCATCTGTGCTTTCCACTCAGGAGAGCTAAATTGTTTGTAAATTGAAGAAAAAGCCGCAGTATCTAAGTTTATTACAATATTATTGCTGTCGATATTATAATTATAGCCTTTACCAAAATAGATACTTCCTTTAAAGCCGTTTCTAAGGCTATCAGGCATTTCATTAAATGAACTGTATTCTGTTTTTTTGCCTTTAGCATCAACAGTTACAATTTTAACTTTTTTTCTTTTTGTGGTATCCGTGTAAGCGATAGTTTTTGCATAATCATTATTAGTGTTTAATACATAAGTATTTATCGCCTTTATAGCTTCTTTTTTCTTTTCAGCAGGATTTATCCAGGCAATTGAAAATAAACAGGCAATACCTAAAGTTAAGGCAGCCATTTGTTGTTTGGTGTTTAAATAGTTCGTTTTCATGTTGGTTATTCTTTTTATGCGTTGATATAAATTTTGAGTTTTACCTGTAGCAGCCATAGCATATGCAGGTGTATTTTTATCTTTTAATAATTCTAATTTGAGTAGGGCATGGGCATAATTAAGCGGTTTGCCCGTAAATTTTAAAACTAAATCATCGCACGAGTGCTCTCTTTCTATGTGTATAAATCTGCCTGCAAGCCATACAAAAGGATTAAAAAATAATATAGTCTCTATGGCAGTTTTAATTAGATTTAGTAAGAAATCGTTTCTGCGGATATGCGAAAGTTCATGTATTAATATGGCCTCAACTTGATCGGCATCCAGCTGATTTACCAATGCGACAGGAAACAATACAATAGGCTTTAAATATCCAATAACCAAGGGAACGTTAACAATCTCCGATAAATGGAAGCGTATTTTTTTCTTGATCTTTAAGTTTGAAATTACCTTTTCGAAAAGCACTTTCCATTCTTCTGGAACAGAACTTAGAGACTCGTTTTTAAATTTAGCCAGTTGCTTGTATCCTTTCAAAATAATGATAAGTTGTAGTACAATTCCAAGGATATAAAACGCAACAACAATTGGAAAATATTGCTCTGCTTTATTACTCAAAGTTTGAGGGATATTATTTAAGTACTGTAAAACTTCTTGGTTTTGAATCAATACCCCGTTAGCTTGCTTCGGAAGGTTTGAAAACATTTGATTTCCTACATTGTATGCAAAGCAAAGAAACATTAGCACAATAGAACCAAATGCCATATTATGTTTATATTTTGAAGCCAGCTTTGGTAAACTGTATAATAAGATGAACAATACTCCGTAAATCAGGGCGCACTGCCAAAGGGAGTTTATGATGCTCCAGCCAAATGCTTTGATAAATTGTGGTACTAAAGTTTCCATGCTTATTGTTTATTTTATTAAAAACTGATAAATACTATTTACGTTACTTTTTTTTGGGAAGGGGCTATTTAAGGCTATCCAAATATTTTTTAATTTCTTCTATTTCATCTGTACTGGCGCTGTGGTTACCCAAAGCTTGCATCACTAATCTGGCAGCCGAACCATTAAACACATTATCAATCATTTTTGTCACCAACTGTTTCTCCGTTTTATCACGATTTACAAGTGCTTTATAAATATGTGTTTTTTGGTTTGTATCTCTTTCTACCATTCCTTTTTCATGCATAATTTGCATAAGTTTTAAAGTAGTGGTATAGCCAGAATCTTTTTTGTTCAAAGCCTCATGAACATCCCTTACTGTTGCATTTCCTTTTTCCCAAAGTACTTGCAATATTTCCATTTCACCCTCTGTTGGTTTGATTCCGGTATTACTCATTTTGTTACAATCGTTCTACGAATTATTTCGTATTCAAATGTACGAAGATATTCGTATAATCAAAATGTTTTATCAATTTTTTTAAAAAAAATAGCTTTTAAGTTATCGTAGAGTAGATTTTAACTTGTTTTCTTACCGCTTATTATTTGGAAGCAACTAGATCAGCCAGTTTATCAAGTAATTCTTTTCCTTTAATATCCTTTTCAATTACTTTTCCAGTAGGACAAGTAAGAACTTTTTCTGGTATAGTTGTGACGCCATATAGAGCGGCTGCCTCGTTTTCCTTTTTAATGTCAGATACTTGAATCCATGGAAGTTGATCTTCTTTAATGGCAACTAAACATTTTGTTTTATCGGTACCGCTAAATAGTTAAAGGTAATTCAGAAAATAAACTGATCGGAAGAAAGCAAATAGTAACAAATAAATACCTTTTTAGTGTTTAGAAACTATAAAAGCGTAAAGGATTAATTTTTCTTAAGGCCCTCGTATTTACCAATATTTGCAGGGTCAATTTCGGCTAGCATATTATAAGCTCTGATTCTTTCTTGAGGATTTAACTTAGAGAGTACATTTGTGATCTCTTCCGCTTTAGCTGCGAAATATACGTTAGGAAAAATAGACCCTAACTTTTGCTTATCCATTTGTTGTAGTGCAGGTAGGGCAGCCATAATTTGTGTTAAGCCCTTATCATTATCCGTTAATTGATCTAACCCACTTAAATGGTAGCTGTAAACAAAGTTACGTAACTCGCCAAAGATAGGGTTAAGTACATTTTCGTTAAACCAAAAGCGGTTACGTAAACCATCAGCGGCTTTCCATCCGGTATTGCCAGATGCTTGCGCAAGGTTTAATATGTTTTGTGCCTTTTTGAAATAAGGTGTTCCACCCATCTTACTAAAACTATCTTTATCTATACCTATAATAGTGTAGGCATAATAAGTTAATAAGGCACTAATGTTAGAAATATAATTTTGATCGGAGAAATCAATTGTGGAGCCATCATTAAAACTAAAGTCAAAGTTTTTATCGCTCATATTTAATAATGTACTGTTGTAAGTACTGTTGAAAACAGGGCGGCTACTTTGAATTTGAGCTTCAGCTGTATAACCAGAACCACCATCCCAAGAGTTAATGGTAATAATCAAATTGCAATCTATACGCTCTTGTGGTTGATAACTTTCGTTGCTAAATTTATTATTATTTAAAAAATCCCGAATTGTTTTTTGCAAAGCATCAAGCGTTGGTTTGCTAATGTTAGAAACTTGCGGAGCAAGCAAGGTAACTCTTGCATTAAGTTCTTGGGCCTGTATTTTCCCAATACCAATTAACATCAACAAGCAAACAATTCTCTTTATCATTTATATAATCTTTAAAATAGCTTCACAAATGTCTTTGGCAACCTCAGTTTTCGATTTTGTATCAAACACCGTCCGTTCAAATGCTTTGTTAAAAATAGTAATTTTATTTGTATCTGATTTAAAACCTGCTCCTTTATCATTTAATGAATTAAGTACAATAAGATCAAGATTTTTCTTTTCTAGTTTGCCTTTTGCATAGTTCTCTTCATCATTTGTTTCTAAAGCAAAGCCAACTAAAGTTTGATTTTCCTTTTTGATCTTTCCTAAAGAAGCCAGTACATCAATGGTTTTTTCAAGTTCAAGAGTGAATTCACTTTCCTGCTTTTTTATTTTTTGGGTTGCAACTATCTTCGGACGATAATCTGCAACAGCAGCGCACATTACAGTAATATCCGTTTCTTCGAAAATGGAAGTGCATGCATTAAACATATCCTGGGCACTTACCACATCTATTCGTTTAATTGGAAAATTTGATTTTTGTGCACTAGGTCCTGAAATAAGTATAACATCTGCACCTAATCTTGTTAGTTCATCTGCTATTGCAAATCCCATTTTTCCAGAAGAATGATTTCCTATAAAACGTACCGGATCAATAGCTTCATAAGTTGGACCAGCAGTTACCAATGCTTTTTTTCCAAAAAGGGGCATGCTTTTTTTAATGGCTTCATCAAGAAAAGAAACAATCTCTTCTGGTTCAGCCATTCTGCCTTCGCCAAATAAACCGCTCGCCAATTCGCCGCTTGCAGGTGCAATTACTGTATTTCCAAAACTGATAACTCTTTCTATGTTTTGCTGCGTGCTCTCGTGTTTCCACATGTCAAGGTCCATTGCCGGCGCAACATAAACCGGACATTTTGCCGAAAGATAAACCGCAGTTAATAAATTATCACAAATTCCATTAGAAAGTTTGGCTAGTGTGTTGGCACTTATTGGAGCAATAATCATTAAATCTGCCCAAAGACCTAATTCTACATGATTACTCCATACACCAGTTTCCTCTTCGAAATACTGCGTATATACTGGGTTTTTAGAAAGTGTAGCAAGAGTAAGTGGCGTAATGAAATTTGCGCCATCAGGGGTAAGAATAACCTTAACGTTTGCACCAGCTTTAACAAATAACCGAACAAGAAATGCCGATTTATAAGCTGCAATGCTACCGCAAACGCCAAGGATAATGTTTTTATTTTTAAGCATACAAGCAGAGGACATTAAGCATAGAGCATAGAGCGTAATGCATAAAAACGCCATGCTCTAAACGCCATGCGCTATGCTAATTACTTTTGTTCTTTAGCAGGATTTCTGTGATAAATCTTCTCATTCAAAAACTCATCAATAGCAACTAAAACAGGTTTAGGCATACGTTCGTAGTGCTTGCTGATTTCAATTTGCTCACGGTTTTCGAAAATCTCTTCTAAGTTATCGTTGCTTGAAGCAAATTCTGCAAGTTTACCATGCAATTCCTCTTTCATATTATTAGAAATCTGGTTTGCTCTTTTAGCAATCACAACTAAAGATTCGTAAAGATTATCAGTTGTTCTGTCTAAATCGTGTACATTTCTGGTAACCGTAGTATTAGGTACAGCAGGTTTGTTAGTATTCATGTGTTACTTGTTTTTTTTATCGGTATTATTAACGGTATTGGTATCTTTTAACTTACCAGTTCTTATTAGCATTTCTTTATACTTTGCCTCTTGAGCAGCATAATCAGCCAATTCTTGTTTTGCTACAACTAAACCACTTTCTATATCTTGCTTTAATTGTTTAGCGTCATTAGTAAATTTACTTTCAGGATGGTGCTCTGTAAATTCATCATATAAAGCCAAAGCCTCATTATAACGGTCTTCCTGACGAACAGCATAACTGTTTTTCGCATATAAATATTGCGATTTAATCATCAAAAAGTCCATTTCCTCTGCATACTTAATATCAGGATAGTCTCTCTGAGCATTTTTTAAAGCAATAACTGCAGCTCTATAATTATCTACATTACTAGGGCCAGTAGTTAAATACATCTTCGCATTAGCAAAAGCTTTATCTTCAAGTTTACCTCTCAATATAGCTATATATTTACTTGCCGCTGCCGCACGCTCACTAGTAGGGTATAAGTTGATAAACAACTGCAAAGCATCTATCGCTTTATAAGTATTTTCCTGATCCAAAGAGAATGAAGGCGATTCTAAATAGTAGCAATAAGCACCCATGTAGCGAGCCTCCTCAGCATTTTTACTTGCAGGATAAGTATCCGCAAAGCTCTTAAATTGATATCTTGCTGTAGTATAATCGCTTAATCTATATAGTGTATAAGCATAATAATAGTTCAAATCCTCAGCCTCAGCACGCCCACGATATTTTTGAGAAAGATCCTCAAAAAGAACCAATGCCTTACTATAATCCCTTTTATTATACAAACGAAGGGCCTCCTGGTACTTTTTAGCTACGTCATTACTAGCCCTAAGTTTTTCGAAACGGCTCTTACAACCCGCCATACCCAAAGCGGCAACAAATACTAAAATAATTAAGTGTTTAACTTTAAACATTCTGCAAAGATAATTAATAATACGATAACATCAATATAAAACAATTGACCGCTAAGCTATGCAAAGCAATTAGTCCTTTCAAACACTTAACAAATTTTAACATTATTATATATACGAAGCTTAAAACCTCATTGAGGTACATTTCTAATTCCATTACTTATAGTATATATATAGGTTGTTATTAAATTGTATTTGACAATAAGCTTATTTTTGTGAAAATCAATTTGGTGGTGCTATTAACATTTAGTCCCGCCCACCATTTCAAATCCTCTCCCGATAAAACCTCGGGATGCGGGTTTTCCATTCAGGTCGGGTTTATTTCAGTCGGGTAGGGTATTTCATTGGTTATTTTTCTTTAGTATAGTATATATAGTATACGGTTGAGTAATTTTTTGCCTTGGTAAACTAATTTTTTATAGTTGAAAATAAACTGTGCATACTATTAATATATAAAGTAGCAGGGTTTACCTATGTAATTTAATAGAATTATAACGTTTTTACTGGATTAATAGCCCCAAACACCCATTGACTAAAAAAGTTTGGGGTTATGATTTATTTTTTAAGCTTGAAAACCATGCTGTTAGGATGTTTAGGTGAAATAAAGGGTGTGTTAGCTTTGCTGTTTTGGATAATTTTTCTACTTTTGCAACCCGCTTCGGAGGAAGAGGAAAAGAGGGTGAGTGGTTGAAAAGAGAGAGCGATAATTATTTTCAAATAAAAGTTGCGATTGAATAAAAGATTGCTACCTTTGCAGCCCGGTTCGGAAGGACGGTAAGCTAGAGAAAAGGTGAAGAGAGATTAGAATTGAAGGAATGGGAAAAACGGGGTTTAAGAAAGCTTTAAGCGGACTAAGCCGGTAAAACAAAAGAAAAAAAAGATTTTATTTTTCTTGCGGATTAAAAAAGTTTTTCTACCTTTGCAATCCCAAACGGAAACGAAGGGATCCAGAAGCAGCGGATGTTGCGGAAGGGAATAAAAAAAGATTGAAATAAACG
>NZ_RQRS01000020.1:0-77930 GCF_004335085.1 Pedobacter nototheniae
GTACAAAATTACAATAACGGAGAGTTTGAGGTTGGGTTAAAATACAATTTCAGATAAGAGGATAAGTTTTTTTATTCAATAAAGGGCGCTTCGTATAAAATGGAGCGCCCTTTTTTTATGAATTAAGTTGAGGGAAAGCCGTCGGGAGCTTATCTGAGGCTCTGCTGAAGAGAATCCGGTTGTCGGGAGCTTATCTGAGGCTCTGCTGAAGAGAATCCGGTTGTCGGGAGCTTATCCGAGGCTCTGCTGAAGAGAATCCGGTTGTCGGGAGCTTATCCGAGGCTCTGCTGAAGAGAATCCGGTTGTCGGGAGCTTATCCGAGGCTCTGCTGAAGAGAATCCAGTCGTCGGGAGCTTATCTGAGGCTCTGCTGGAAAGAATCCAGTCGTTTTGAGCATATTGTAGGTGTACAATGGAGGAATCCGGTTGTCATTGCTGACCGTTCATTTCCAAATCACTTTCTTAAATCAGCAATTAAGATTAGGAAAGCAAGTACCGTACGTGTCGTACTATTGAGATAGAAAACATCGCGGATGCTACTAAATCTAGGTTTAGCGAAAAAAATCTGTGGTCAACGGTAATTCTCTGCAATAAAAATAGAGTAATATCAGACTAGGTACTGAAGACCGCAGACTAAAAAGAATTACTCTTCGTGTTTTACCCAAACATTATAAATTTCAACTTCTCCGTAAGCATCACAAGATTCACCTTCAGTTTTTTTCTTGCCTTTGCATGACGACTGAACATAGGCGCCGGCCTTAAAATAGGCATTGTTAAAGCTACCATCAAAAGTGTATTTCAGCTCATCGTTGTAATAACATTGCGTTTGATTATTAGAAACCACAAATTTTACGGTGAAACGGGTACCTAAAAGATAGTTAGGATCAAGCACTACACGATCGGCACCATTTGCTGATACCAAAAGTTTTTTATCTTCTAACCTAAAAAAGATCACATATTTATCGGCGTCATGAATTTGCCCAACTACAATGTGTTTTCTAACATCAGGAAGATGAACCACTCGCTGATCGATAAATAAAGTATGCTTACCTTGTGATGATGACCATGCTGCAGAGGTTTTTCCATCGTTAAGCATTTCTCGTAGTTCGGTACGCGGAAAATTAGAGCCACTTGTGGTTTCGCCCCCGGCATTTGCCTTAAAACTTACAGCATCTTTATTCTTGTTTAAAAAGAAAAAGTTGTCATCGGTATAGGTATTTAGTTCTGGCTGTTTAATTTCATCAGGATTTCCGTTGTGCTCCGTATTTACCGGAAGGGTAAGTTTCCAGTTTTGTAGGTTTAACACTTGACCTGGCACAGTTGGTTTTACATTTGATTTACTGACTTGGGCAAAAGCCATTTGACTGCAAAAAGATGTAATAAGGAAGAGAAAGGATGCTTTTTTAAAATTCATTTTTATAATGCTATTGGTTTAAACTTGCGCCTAACTTTCCTTTTTTTGAAGATACATTAAGCAGTGGAGCGCCTTTCTTTAGATTAAAATTTAAGGCTTCGGGTTTAATGAAGCTTGGAGAAATATGGTAAATAAATTTTCCGCTTATTTTACCATAAGTAGAAGTTATTTTTCCTGATTGATAGAAGTTGCAATAGTTTACCAATATTTCATCGGCAATGGTTTCTTCCAATCTGATACTACTTCCACCTTGTCCGGATTTATTAAATATGCTGTTCAAAATTTTTGCATGTTGCACACCAATTAAGCGTAGGGTAGCTCCTTTTTCGCGGTTATCAACTTCGTTAAATGTACATTGATTAACGTTTAAAAACGGGCCTAAAGTACTTTCATCATTACCACCACGATATAAATTTAAGGCACTTCCTAAGATGTTGGTAAACACACAGTTTTCTATTATGGTGTTTTCAGCATTGTAAATGCCCTTATCTTCTTTCTCTGCAGATAAATCAATCGCTGTTCCAGAAATATTATTGAAAAGAGAATTTTTAATAATCAGGCTATCGGCAAATGTACTTTTAGACGCTTTAATTGCGCTGAATGTGCTTTCGCTAAAATTGTAGAAATGGCAATCATCAACAAATAAATTATAGTGCATGTTCATTGGCAATGTAGTGCTTCTAATTCCGGCTTGCACATCGGCAAAACTTTCGAAAGTACCAGAAAATGCCAGACCTTTTACATTTAACGATCCTCCGTTTTCTATAGTGATAAATGCAGGAAGAGTTTGATCGGAAGCATTTACTAAAATCGGTTTAGTTTTTAAGCCTTTTGAAGCCATTAAAACGAGTTGTTTGTTAATTGTAATTTCCTTCAATAACTTATAGTTTCCACTTTCTGCAAACACTATTGTATCCATGTTATTTGCAGAAGATATAATTGTATTGATTTGATCGGCATCAACAAGTTTTAAAATGATTTTTTTACCGATTGCCTTTGCTGCATCCTTTTCTGCCTTATACCAGGTTGCGCCCGTAACCGAAGCTTTTAAGATATTAATTTTACTTAAATCGGCACCTGCCTGTGTGCTCTCGGGCAGAGCGATGCCATCAACTGTTTTGCTTTTAGTTTTAGTAAGTGCGAAGCCAAACGGAATTTTTAATTTAGAAGACCCACTTACTACATTGTTTTTGAAGGTTAAGCCCTTATCATGGTTAAAATCTGTATAAACCGAATCGCCATTGGTAATCACTAAATTATTTGTGAAGGAAACGTTTTCGGGTGCCAAAGTTCTTTCGGCGTCTTTTCCTGTTCCAAAATCAATATGATCGCAGTTGATAAAAGTATTGCGATAAATACTTGCATCTTTTACTTGATAATAACGATTAATAGCCGAGTTTGGAACTCCATTCATTACCGCCAATGCAGAACGAAAAGCATTGCCTTTAAGATCCTTAAACACATTATTAAACACTTTATGCCCAGGGTTAATTATTCTTACGCCACCAGTAAAAGGTTTGTTGTTACCCAAAAATATATTGTTTTCTACCACATTATTGCTGCCATGGCGGAGAACCAAACTGCCCTCGCACTCAAAAAAAGTATTATCGCTTACTTCATTCTGCCCAGATTTGATTGAAATAATTTCTACCTCACCATTGCAACGCTCAAAATAGTTGTTTTTAATTTGAGTTTTTGATGGTGTAAGCGAATAACGAGATACCCCAATGCGCATGGTTTCGCCACCGTTGGAACCAAGTCGTTGGCGGCCTTTAAAATAGTTATGGTCTATACTATGGTTATTTTGCTGACTTCTTTCATCATTAAGCTCAACAATTAAAGTTGGGCCGGCATTAATTTTATTAATAATTGTACAATGATCTACACGGTTATTTTTACCCCAAAGTACAATCCAATTATCGTTTTTAAAGCGATCTGCTTGCGAGAAGTTTTCGATCACAAAGCCACTGATTCTACAGTGATTTGCTAAATCATTTGATCCGGTTTTAAATACTATTAAATCTCCGGCAGGACTGTATCCATTATTAAAATGTAAATCGTAAAGCTCAAGATAGTTACCAGATAAGCGAAGGTTTGATGCGCCACTTATGGTTACGCCACCTGGTGTTTGTGGGCGAATCTTAATTGGATTTTCTGCGGTTCCATTTGCTTTTAATGTTAATGTAGCATCCTTCCAAACACCATCAGCCATTATAATTTCATCGCCTGGTTTTGCCTTAGTCAAAGCAGTTTGTAATTCTTTACCGTTATGCACCAGTTGGGCAAAGGTTTTAGAGAAAGAGAGCGAGAGGAATAATAATATGGCTAATCTCATGGGTTTTTATAGGCAAAAATCCCTGGAAACTATCTGAACAGTTTGCCAGGGATTAGGTTTTATTTTTGAATGTAAATATCGAATTTTATAGTTGATGTACCTGTTGTAGAAGTGGCTTCTTTAGCACGGAGAATAGCATTTTTATAACCAGATCCACTTATATCAGGAATCCTTACATAAATTAAATATGCACTGGTGGTATTAAAAATAGCCGTTGTTGCAGCCGCTGTAGCATCAAACCTTGATGAACTGCTACCAGGTGCTGCTATACCATTTGCGTTAAAGAAAGCATCATCAATCACATCAATATTATTAGCATTATACTGTGCATAAACATTATCAATACCTGATGTACCTGGTACAAGTACACGGAATCTGGTGGCTCTTAGTGCGCCTGTATTGGCAATAGACCATGATGTACCGTTGCATTTAAAATTACTTGCAACACTGGCTGTATTGGTTGGACTGTAAAATGCCGGACCAGTACTGGTACCATAAAACAAGAAGGCCATTGTTGCTTCACTTGCGTTTAAGCTACAGTTGCCGGCGGTAGTACCATCAGTAAAAAAGATGGTATTTGTGCCTGTGGTTTGCGCATTCATTACCACATCACGATATAAAACCGTTCCGTAATTAACATTTAAAGGTATAATAAGTTCAGATTGTACATCTTCCAAATCTACTGCTACAACTTTTAGGTTTGCGGCACGTTTGCGATAGGTATAACTATAATTAAAGCTGTAACTTAAGCTAGAGTTTAAATTGGTTAAGCTAGATACCAGCGAATATGCACCTTGATAATCATCATAAATATCGATACGTTTTAAGCCTGTTACCGAAGTAATATTTCCTGTTATGCCAGTTGGAGAGCTTAAATTTGGTGTTACCGATGCAGGGAAACTTACAAACTTGGGTTTAAATAAGGACACATCAACAGGCATGGCAATAATTAACTCACTGCTTTGACCATAAATATCTTTAGCCACCACCTTTATGTGTTGTGATGCCTTACGATATTTGTATGCGTAGTTTAGTGCATATTGTTTAGCACCCGATAAATTGGTAATGCTATTAGCCAAAACATAAGTGTTTTCGGTTTGATAATCATCATAAATATCAACTTGAGCCAAGCCATAATCTGATGTAATATTACCAATAATGGCTGTATTGCCACCGTTTAAATCGGCAGTAAGTTTTACTGGGAAATCTTTTAATTGTGGTAACGCCGGATCAAAATAAGTAATCTTAATAAAGCCCTCAACGGTGCTGTTATCGGCCTGTTTAGCCAAAACCTTTACACCTGTAGCCTTGCTCATGTTATTTAATGGAAAGGATGCTGTAGGGATAGTAAAAGCATAATCTGAAGCGTTATTTGGAGATGCCACTGCGATAAGTGAATCTGTTGCATTGCTTCTAATCAGGTAGGCATAAATATAGCGAATACCATCGCTTGAGGTAATTTGTGCAGTTACATTTTTATTATCACTAAATGATTTTGTTGCCCGGTTAAAGGTATATTCATCAGCGCTGAAACTCCCCATACCAGCGGTTTCAGTTTTTTTGCAGGAGGATAATACCATTATGCCTGCAAAAAGATAGAGTAACGATTTTAATAATGTTCTCATAATTTTAAGTTTAAACGGTTGCATTAATAACCTGGGTTTTGAGGAATAATGATCTCGTTATTTACATCTATTTCGCGTTGCGGAATTGGCAACAATGCTTTTTGATCTGTTACGTTTGCACCTAAAACATCTGCTGTACCGCGTTTATATTTGGTGTAGAACAAGGCATAATCCAAAACATAGTGGTTTTTTATGGTGGCAACTAAAACGCCGTTGCGAACCAGATCAAAGAAGCGTTGGTTTTCAAAAGCCAGCTCTAATCTTCTTTCATTTAACATTGCCGTTTGGAAACTTGCTGCATCTGTAATAGCACCTGTACCTGATGCCGGATATAAATAAAAGCCATTACTAAAAGTTCCAGTAGTGTAGGTGCCAGCACCTGCACGTTGGCGAATTTGGTTTATAATTGCCATTGAACTTCCGGTAGCTCCATCAAAACCTGTGGCTTCTGCCTTCATTAAAAGAATATCAGCATAACGCAATACAGGAAAATCATTTTCTGCATCGTTTTTATAAAGCTCAGCTGAAATAAATTTATTATTGTAAAAAGGAGTAGAGGTACTCCCATAGCTGGCAATATTTACCGCTTTTCGGCTATCAATCATAGTGCTTGCTGATGGAGTTTTGTAGGCACTAACCAAATCAGATTGCGAAGGGCAGTTATACCAGCTTCCATCGCCGGGTACTACTGCATCGCCGCTTCCACTTGGTGCAAAAGAGTTTGCCATTGGGTTACCTAACCCTACTAAGCCTGATTTATACCTAACGGCAAATAAAATCTCTTTATTCATCTCGTTATTAATGGAGAAAACACGGGCGTAGGTAGTTTCCAAGCCATAGCCGCTACTTGCAATAATATCATTCAGTATGGGTAATGCATCTGCTTTTCTACCTAAGGTTAAATAAACTTTAGCCAATAAACCTTCGGCAGCCCAAGCGGTAGCACGCCCTAAATCGCCTGCTGGAATACTTGCATAAGCGGTTCTGATAAGTTGACTTTTTGCACCCAATAAATCAGCTAAAACGAGTTGATAGGTATCAGCCTCAGATGAACGGTTGATTTGTTTTGCTTCTGATGGAATAACTGGTTCGGTTAATATAAACATACCACCAAATAATCTTACCAGATTGAAATAATGATAGGCTCTTAAAAATAACGCTTGTCCAATTAGCTGAGATTTTTGCGCTGCAGTAACTTTAGCTGTTCCTTCGCCATAAACCAATTGACCACCGCTATAGCTTACACCTAAACTTCTTAATACATAATTAATATTGCGGATGTTTTTGTAAACGCTTAGGTAGTAATTATAAATCTGAGGGTTTTGTGCACTCAAAGTGTACAAGTTAAGATCATTAAAATCATCATTAATGCTTGATGCACTTGTTGGTGCATGTTGCACTACATTATCGCTACGCAACTCTGTAACCATCCATTCGTAATTTAGCGGCTCTTGTAAACCATTGTAGCAGCCTGTTAATGCAGTATTTACCTCTGTAAAGTTGCGGTAATAATTACCAACTGTAACGTTGGAGGGTGGCTCTACATTAATTAATTTTTTACAAGAAGCTAATACAGTTAATATAGCCAGCGCTGTGATAAATGATAAGCGTTTTAAGGCTGAATAACTTACTGTGCGCTGCTTTGAAATATCTTTAATGGGCATGTTTAATGTTTTCATATCATTACATTTTCTTTTAAACTTTTGTAAATTTTTCATCGTTTAAAAAGTTAAGTCAATACCAAAAGTAAAGGTGCGATTAACCGGGAAACCACCACTTTGATACCCAGATACCAAAGGCGAAGCGTAATTTCCGCTGGTAATGCGGGCTTCGGGGTTAATGCCTTTATAAGATTTACCGGTAATAAAAAATACATTATCTGCTGATCCATATAACCTTAAATTATTAATATGGATTTTCTTTAAGAAAGGAGATTTAAAGGAATAACCTAAAATTATGTTTCTTAAATAAGCGTAAGATGCATCTTCAACCACATAATCTGTTAGCATTACATCTGCATAGGTGCCAATGCCGTAGTAAGGAGTTTTTCCATCACCAGGAAAAGCCTCACTTATCCAACGGTTATCTACAAAAGCCTTATCGTATTTACGGGTTTCGTTGTAATAAATATCGCCATTAATTAAATCGCCACCTTGCGAGCCTTGAAGTAAAATGCTTAAATCAAAGTTTTTATAACGGAAGGTATTGGTAATGCCCCAGGTAAAATCAGGAAAAGGATTTCCAATTGCAGTACGGTCTTTTTCATCAATAATATGATCGCCATTTTGATCTACAATTTTTAAGCTTCCTGGTGTAAAGTAGTTAGATAGGATGGAAGAGGTTTGCCCACTTGCCGCAATATCTGCCTGAGAGAGCCAAACGCCATCTGTTTTATATCCAAAAAACTGAACCGCCGGCGCACCAACTATTGATGCATAAATTTCATTTCGGTTTCCATAATTGTATTGGTAAGCCTCACCTCCAAGTTTAATTAACTTATTACGATTAGCAGAAATATTTAATGAAGTATTCCACTTAAAGCTTTTACTGTTGATGTTTGTGGAGCTTAACTCCAGTTCCAAGCCTTTGTTTCTAACGGTTCCGTTATTGTTCCAGTAAGAGTCAGACCCGGTAAAAGATTCTGTTCCTTGTTGTAGCAATAAATCTTTGGTGGTAGAGTAATAATAATCAATACCCAAAGTAATTCTGTTTTTTAATAAACCAATATCCAAACCAACATTTGCAGATCGGTTGGTTTCCCAGGTAATGTTACGGCCTGCAATTACAGCTCCGTTAGGTGCCTGCCCAGCGTTTACATTTCCAGTACCTTGTCCAAAAGAGTAGTTTGCTTTGTATAAAAGATCTTCGAAAGAGAAATCTGTAATTCGGTTATTTCCTGTTTCACCATAACTGGCTCTAACTTTTAAGCCACTTAACCAGTTTTGCGTTTTCTCCATAAATTTCTCGCTACTAATTACCCATCCGGCAGATACCGCAGGAAACCATCCGTATTTATTGCCTGAATAAAATTTCGAACTTCCATCGGTACGTAAACTAGCAGAAAACAGATATTTATTTTTGTAATCGTAGTTAATACGCCCTAAGTAAGAAATTAATCCAACGGGACCAACCTTAGCTGTATATGTTTGACCCTGATCTATTTGTGCTGCTTGTGCAAGCGTAGTAAAATCATCATTAGGTGAGTTTAAGCCAACCATATTGGAAATTTCCTGCGTAGTTCTTTGCATGGTATAACCCAATAAACCTGTAAAGTTGTGGTTTTTAATGCTCTTAGTATAGTTCAATGTGTTTTCCCATAAAACATCTACATTTTTTGAAGTATAAATAGTTCCTGAGTTTACATCGCCATCTTTACGAGCGTTGCTTTTGGTTAAAATATTGTTCTGCAACGAGCTGTAATAGCCACTTAATGATGACTTGAAAATTAAACCTTTAGAAATGGTATAAGAAAGATCTGTACCACCTTGCATGCGGAATACTTCAGCAAAACGAGTTTCTCTTGATGCTATAGAAACTGGCGTATTATTACTGGTAGAGAAAGGGTTTAATGCACCTGCACTAGTCCAATAAGAACCATCGGGCATAAAACCTGCATAATTTAAATTTGCAAAATGTCTTGCTTGCACATAATCTCCAGCTGCAATATTTGCCCATTGTGTATTTTGGTTAACAAAAGCAGATGTAAAAGTGCTATGATAAACTGGTAAAGAAGAATACCAGCGATAATAATCAATATAAGTGTTTGCGGGTTTTTGTGTTTTAGTGTAAGTAGGGTTCATATTAACACTCAGCGTTAATTTAGGCGATAAGTTGGCATCAATCTTAACCCTTAAATTGCCTTTATTATTTTCGCTGTATTTCATTACACCTTGATCTTGCTGCATATTGCCAGAAATATAATACCTCAGGTTTTTATTGCCGCCAGATACCCCCAGTTGAACGTTGTAAATACCAGCATCGCGTAAGCCTTCCTGCTGCCAGTTTGTAGGCTCGCCACTAATTTGGTTTTCAATAACATAGGCCGCTCTCTCTATGTCTGTAATTTTATTAAATCCAGTGGTTACACTTGGATCGGTCATACGCAAGGCTGCTTCATTAAAAAGCAAGCTTGTATACTCAGAGGTTGTCATTAAAGGATGCAACTTATAAGCCTCCTTAATGCCATAATAAGTTTTAAAAGTATATCGAGGTTTATCTGCAACACCCTTTTTGGTGGTAATTATAATTACGCCGTTGGCACCACGAGAACCATAAATAGCTGCCGAAGCTGCATCTTTTAGCACATCAATAGATTCAACATCATAAGAGTTAATAAAAGCCATTCCATCAGCAATTGGTTGCCCATCTACCACGACCAAAGGATCAGCGTTTGCACTTAAAGAAGTTGATCCTCGTACCCGAACGGTAGGATCAGAGCCTGCCTCGGAAGTTATATTCTGGATAGTTAAGCCAGCTAATTTTCCAATTAATGCATTGTCTAATCTGGAAGTAGGAATTTCATCCAGGTTATCATTTTTTAATTTACTCACTGCGCCCGTTACAGAAGATTTTTTAACCGTACCATAACCAATCACCACAACATCTTCCATGGTGGTTTTAAGCTCGGTTAGGGTGATGGTAATTTTTTCACTTTTAGTTACCGGATGACCGTGTGGCTGATACCCCAAATAGTTAAAAATTAGGGTTTTTCCAATTTCTACAGTGATGGAAAACTCCCCGTTAGAATTGGTCATGGTGCCCTGCGTTCCGTCCTTTATCTTTACAGAGGCGCCTGGCATTGTATGTCCTTCTGTGTTTTTAACCACACCCTGCACCTTTACTTTGGTTTGGGCAGCAGCCGGATTTAAAAACAGAAAACATGAAAATACTGCCAGCAGAATGCTTCGCAAATAAAATTGTTTCATATTGGTTATATTTTGGTTAGGTTATTCTTTGCAACGCTAAATACTTGATTTAGCCAGCTGGCTTTTTTAGGGCCGGGTACGCTTTGTGTTTTTAAGCCTGCCTTAATATTTTATTACCTCGGCAGGCTCGGTGAGACACGTTATTTTTATCTGATTAATTTTGTTGTTATTTTTCTTCGCCCATTATTACCTTGAGCCTTCAAATTACTTCGATTATTTACTTGTGCTTGCCGGAGCATTTGCCCCGGACAAACCCAATCAAACTATTTTTTATGAGAAATTTAATCCTCCGTTAATGTCAATATTCGTTCCTGTGATGTAGCTTGACTCATTAGAAGCCAGATAAACAATTAAATCTGCTACTTCTTTAGCTTCGCCTTCACGTTTAAGTAAAGTGGCGTTGGCTACATTTACCCTTACTTCTGGTTTGCTAAAAGTATCATGAAAAGTAGTGGCAATCATGCCAGGTAAAACTGCATTTACACGGATGTTTTTAGGACCAACTTCTTTTGCTAAGGCTCTTGTGTAAGTCATAATGCCACCTTTTGCAGTTGCATACGCACTAGCTCCGGGCCCACCACCATCTCTACCAGCAAGCGATGAAAGGTTTACAATAGAAGAGCCAGATGGCATATTTGGAATAGTTGCTTTTGATACTAGAAAAACACTTTTTAAGTTCAAATCCATTACTTGGTCCCAAAAATCTTCATCAAGCTCTGCCGTAGGTTTACGGGCAACCATACCACCCGCAACATTTACAAGAATATTAATGTCTTGGCCAAATGCAGCTTGTGTTTCTTTAACCAAATTGGCAACTTCTGCAGCTTTTGTAACATCAGATTTTACGATAATGGCCTCTCCGCCAGCATCCTGAATTAATTTAAGGGTCTCTTCGGCATTTTGCACATTGCCATGGTAATTTATAACCACTTTGGCACCCTGTGCGGCTAATTGGCAGGAAACTGCTCTACCAATGTCTCTTGAACCACCAGTTACAATGGCTACTTTGTTTTTTAAACGCATAGATATTTTTTATTATGATGTAATTATTTTTTTTGAGGTAATGTATTTAATGCATATCCATGTAATTGGAACCAGCACTGCGGCTAGTACAAAAAAGGATACGTAACTTGTTTTGGTAATAATTGGTACAGCCCAGGTGGTTAATAAAGTTCCGGCTACGGCAGCAGTACCACCCATACCGGCAACAGTACCAACGTTTTTGCCGTTAAAGTAATCACTTGGCAAGGTTTGGATATTTCCAATTAAAAATTGAAAACCGAAAAGGGTAGATCCAATAAGAGACATGGCTAGGGTTGGATTTTCTTTTAATGTACCAAGGAAATAAACAATGGCAATTAATGAAATCAGCATGATGGCGCAACCCACAGCAATAGCATTTTTGCGTGCCTTAACTGCCGATTTACCTTTTTTAATGCACCATGAAGAATAATAACCGCCTAATAATCCGCCAACGGCTGCAAATAAATAGGGCACCCATGTAAATGATCCAATTTGTTTAATATCAAACATAAACTGTTCCTTTAAAAAAGTTGGTAACCAGGTTACAAATAACCACCAAACGGGATCAATGAAAAAACGGCCCATAATAATGCCCCAGGTGTTTCTGAATTTTAAAAGCTCTTTCCAGGTTAAAACAGGAGCGGTATCGGCAACATTTTCTGTAGCAGGATTTTTATCTAAAATATAATCTCTTTCTTTTTCAGTGAGCCAGCTGTGTTTATCGGGAGTAGCTTTATTGATTACCCACCATGGAATTACCCATATTAAACCCAAAACAGCAATTAGAACGAAAGTCATTTTCCAGCCAAAGGCGATATAAAGTAGCGCAATAATAGGAGCAGAAATAACTGAGCCCATTGATGCACCTGCACCAAAAATACCCTGTGCAATAGCCCGTTCTTTTGCCGGAAACCATTCTGCATTACTTTTTGTTGCACCAGGCCAGTTTCCAGCTTCGCTAAACCCGAGCAGAAACCTAAAAATATTAAAGGAAGCTAATGATCTGGCGAACGAATGCAAGGCAATTGAAACACTCCAGCCAATAATTGAAATGGTCATTCCTAAACGTGTGCCCACAGCATCCATCAGCTTACCCGTAAAAGTTTGCCCTAATGCATAGGCAATCATAAAAAACGTTGTAATTAGTGCCAGGGCGCTTTTATTATCCGCATCAGCAATGCCAAAATCCTTATAAATGTATGGCCACATAATATTAATGGCACTTCTATCAATATAATTTATTACTGTTGCCAGTGCAATTAACCCGATAATGTACCACCTTAATCCTTTAATCTTCATCTCTCGTTTTTTATTCGGGTATGATTACAGTCCCAGACTCTTTAAAAAATCCATTATTTTTTCGTTCACCATCGTATTATCTTCTTTGGTGAATTTGCCATGCAAACCATCTTTAACCGTAATAAATTCGTTTTTTACGCCCAACTGATCCAGTTTTGCTTTTAGTGCTACAGATTGCTCATAAGGAACGGTAGGATCGGCATCACCGTGTACAATAAAAGTTGGGGGACTTGTTTTTTTAGCCTGATAAAGAGGAGAAACAGATTTAGCAAAGTTTTCATCTTTAGCTTTTGCACCTAACCAGCTAGTTGCAGATTTGCTAGTTTTGTTTGTGCCATAAGCCCAATCCCAAACATCTGTAATACCATATTTATCAATAACTGCGGCAACTTTAATGTTTTCTGTTCCTTTACAATTGGTATCAAAAAGGTGGTTATTTTCCATGTAGCCGCCCATTAAAGCTAAATGACCACCGGCAGAACCGCCCATAATTACGATTTTATTAACATCGATATTAAGTGCCTTGGCATTTTTTATAATGTAAATTAAAGCACAACGAGTATCCTCTACGGCAGCAGGAGCAGTGGCTGCACCTGTTAGGCGGTATTCTATATTGGCTACAGCATAACCACGTTTAAAGAAACCGCTAAATCCGCTTTGCGATTCTTTTGTTCCTTTGTTCCAACCGCCACCATGAATGCTGATTACAATTGGAGATACACCTTTGCTTGCTGGAGGTAAGTACAAATCCATTTTACCTTCCCAGCCATCTACTTTAGTGTAAACCACATCAATTTGTTCGGTAAAACCTGCTGGATACTGAACTTTTTTAACCTCAGTTTCCTGAGCATTGATTGCTGAGTTGAAGCATAGCAATCCAATTAACATGAATAAATATTTCATATTTTTCTAGTATTTAGTGAGTTATATTTTTTTAGCTTTTTAAGAAATCTTCACGATGAGGGGTAAAAACATCTATCAGAATACCTGGTTCTATACATACACATCCATGTATTTCGTGTGGCGGCACGTAAAAACCATCACCTTTTCTAAGTATTTTTTTTGTTTCGCCAATGCTCATTTCAAAAACACCGCTATCTACGTAGGTAACTTGTGTATGGTGGTGCTCGTGTAAAACACCTATTGCTTTAGCCTCAAATTTGGCTTTTACCAGCATAATTCGATCATCATAACCGTACACTTTTCTTTTTACTCCATTACCTAAATCTTCCCAGTCTGTTTCTGCTTCAATTTGAAATAAATCGCTCTGTATCATCTTGTTAATTGGTTTTTGTAAAGTTGTTTTTGTCTTGATAATTAATTTTATATTGATAAACCTGATCTTTTACTTTAAAAGAAATGTTTACCTCTTGTTCAGTTGCACTTATAATTTTTAATTCGGAAACCGAACTACTCGCACCCACAGCAGTTTCTCCAATAGGATTTACTTTTCCATGTGCCTCTGTTATGCTAAAGAAAACCTGATTTTTGGCCTGCTTTTGCGAAAGCATAAAAGCTTTGCTTTCTACCAAGCTCATATCAGGATCATTAGCACCTAATGAAAGCTGCTTAACCTGAATTTCAGAATCTGTGGTAAAGTGGGTGGTATAGAAGCGTTTATTGTTTAAAATACTAATGAAGCCACCTTTTGCATCAACAGTAGATTCGGCATTTAACCAAATGTGTTCATAGCCGTATTTGCTACCCAAAGCTTTAAGGTTATTTCTATTTGCGTTAATTTTGAAAGAAGAAGCAACCAATTGTCCTTTGTACCAAAAAGGCAAATCGTACTGATGTAGTTGATCAGATAGTGCTTGAAAAACATCAATTAACAAAGGTTTTGCTAACCCGGCTACCTTAAGCAAGGCGGCAGTTCTTTTCATTTTTACACCTGCATAAGCTTCATTTTCTGCTGCGCTTACTACTTTAACGTTATTGTCGTTTTTAAAGAAAAGCTTTTCGGGATGTGATCTCTGAGCCAAATCAGCATCTAACTTAAAATTAGAAGTTTCATCAACCACCAAAGTATTGTGTGCTACCGTTTGCTTGGCCCAGCTTTTATTTTCAGGGAGATAATCGCCACCTTTTTTTGTTTCAATATTTAGGAAGCGTGCAGCGCCATAATCAGGGAAAATTTCCACGCCGTGATCGTAATATAAAATATTTAATCTATCAAAATGACCATGACCCATGCCTTGCGATGCCGCTTTAAACAATACACATTGTTGATCTTCATTACTTCCTGATCTTAAAATACCCAAGCCACCATCATTTCCACTAAGCCCATCGCCAATCCATTGTGTATTATAAACAAAAGGCTTCAGTTTACCAGCCGCTAAATCTGCAGCTATCTTTAAACCCGCATCTGAAATAATAACTTCGTTTTGCCTTTTAGCAATATCCAGCAACTCTGGCTGTGCTTTAATATCAGAATAAGCAATATCTACACCATAAACCAGTTCGGCCGATTCATAAGTTTTATCTTTAATGGCATCGTTAATCGGGAAAAAAGTACCATCAGTATAAGTAAGTTGTAATGATGTGTTAATGGCTTTTGCCAATAGTTGATTGCGGTAATTAAATATTTGTCGTTTGGGTTCGTAATTATTTATTGCTTTGGCAAAAATTACAAATGGGAGCAAGGCATAACGCTGATAATAAGGGCCTTCTGTATAGTAGCCATCCGGCGAAAAAAGCTGATCAATTTGCGCCAGGTAACCTGTTTTACCATCTTTATTTGAACCTTTAATGGCTATTTCTACGTAATCAGGCTTATTTAAAACGTAGCCTGTCATTCCTACAGCCGCAATATCCCAAGTACCATGATTGTGTATTTTATCGAAGGTTTCTTTACAATCAACTGTAAAGAATTTTAGGATAGGCATAAATAAATGTGCTTCAATAGTTTTTCTATCTGCCGGGGCAATTGCATTGTAGGCTAAATCATAACCTTGAATGGTGTAAACTTGCCATACAAAATCGTTCAGGCTTTGCCAGAAAATTTTACCGCCTTGATGTCCTTCTTTACGTTTTGGGTGTAAAGGCCATTTCTCATAATCAGCAGCATATTTTAACAAGATATTTTTTACATAATCGGCATAGCGTTTATCGCCAGAAATTTGATAAGCAATGCCACAGTTTAAAATATTTGTATAGTTTTTTTTGTGTTGTTCGTGAGTAAAACCTCCGCCACCATCAGCAGGCAAAGGTACATTAATGGTTTCGGCGAGTGCTTGATCGGCAATAGCCTTAACAGATGCGTAAGACTTTTTTAGTAGTGGATAGGTTTGAATCCCTTTCCGTATTGCAGTTACATTTTTGCCCGTTATCATGATACTTGGATGCTCCTGAGCACCACAAAACCAAGATATTAAAAGGCAAAAGGAGAGCAATACTAACTTTTTTAAGTCGTTCATATTATTGGGATAAATAATTTAAGAGATTAGCTTTAAACGTTGCTGTTTAAGGGTTTATGTGATCTTTTATGCTTTCTGAATAATTTTTTGTGCTAAATATCCGGCCTTACTTATTTGATACATATCATCTAGATGCATGGCTATTGCGTTTTCTGCCGCATCTATATCTTGGTTTTCTATAGCTTTTAAAATTTCGCGATGTTCTCTTTTTGATTGCAGCCCTCGATTTTCTCCGCAAAGTTTATTCTCGCTAATATTTTTAATTAAATCAGGAATTAAGATTAAAATCATAGATTCTATTACGGAGTTTTTTGATGCCCTGGCAATTTTGATGTGAAAAATCATATCCTCTTCAACTGCATCCTGACCGCTATCTATCTTGTTTTCAAAATCCTCAATCGCTTCCCTCAAACTAATCAAATCTTCTTCCGTTCTTCTTTCAGCAGCAAGTTTTATAGCATCAAGTTCAAGGTAGTAGCGGGCTTCAAGCAAGGCATTGAAATCGTCTTTATTAAACTTTATAATATCAGTAATAAGGTTATCCATTACTTTAATCCCCATGCCGGCAACATAAGTTCCACTTTGCGGATTGGTTTTTAACAAACCGTAAAATTCTAGTTTTAAAATTGCTTCTCGAACGTAACTTCTGCCTACACCAAATTTCTCGGCAAGCATTCTTTCTGCAGGTAATCTATCTCCAGGTTGTAATTGTCCGGTAGAAATAAGTTGCTTAAGCTGATTGATGATTTTATCAACAGGCGATTCTACTTCAATGGACTTTATGGTCTCAATAAACGATTTCATAAAATTATATTTGGTCAACCAATAATTGGTAGACCAAATATATAAAAGACATTAACAAACCGCAAAATATTTGATAAAAATTTGATTGATGTATCTCATCCATAGCTTTATTGTGCTTTAAAAGCCATTTTAATCTTCATTATATTACAAATGATACATTGTAGAATGGTTTAGTAAAGCTATAACAGGAACGAATTATTTAATTATCTGTTAATTATTTGCACTTTAGATTTAAAAATTGACCTATGTTTTCTCCATTAACAGAACGTAATACTTATTTACAACCTTATTGGGAAAAGTTTATTGCGTTGCATAAAAGGGTAGAACTGCCTGCCAGAACCATCTTATTAAATGAAGGAGAAATTTCCAAACGTTCCTTTCTCATTGAAAAGGGATGCATAAGAGCGTGGTTTAATAATAATGGTAACGACAATACCTTTCAGTTTTTTTTCGAAAATGAAATTTTTTCATCCAGAGAAAGTTTTAAAAAGAACATCCCGAGTATGTGTACTTTCGAAACTATAGAGCCAAGTATTATCTATATTATTGAAAAAGTTGATTTTGAGAAAATAATGTCAGAACTAGGTCAGGACGCGGTATTTTTAAGAAAAATGATTGATATTTTATTTGAAAGGCAGTTTCATTATATGAAAGAGTTTTTATCGATGATTAGAGATGCTCCTGAACAACGTTATCTGAATTTATTAAAAGATGCTCCACACATAATTAAAAGAGTTCCGCAACATTATATTGCATCCTATTTGGGCGTGAGTTCCGTGCATTTAAGCCGAATTAAAAGTAAGCTTTTAAAAAATAACCGAATTTAAAGCATTTGATAACATATGTTATCGTTTGCCCGCTGTTTAATGCCTCATCTTTGTTTAAAATAATAAAGAAAATGAAAGCAGCAATTTTATATAAGAAAGGCGAAGCGCCAAAATATGGAGAAATAGAAGCACCCGTTACAAAAGGTGATAACGAAGTTTTAATAACAGTTAAGGCTGCTTCAATTAAAAATCTGGATAAATCACGAGCAAGTGGAGCACATTACAGCAGCGCTAATCCTTTACAAAAACCTGAAACCGTTGGTGTAGATGGGGTAGGCTATTTAGAGGATGGTACCCGGATTTATGCAGCTGGAATAAGCGGTATGATTGCCGAAAAAGCTGTTGTAAATGCTAAAAGTATAGTTAGACTCCCTGATAATTTAGATGATATAACTGCAGCAGCATTACCAAATGCAGTTTTAGGTGCTTGTGGAGCCATTCAATTTAAAGCAAATGTACAAAGTGGACAAACGGTTTTAATAAACGGCGCAACAGGAGTTACCGGCATGGTTGCTGTACAAATTGCCAAATTATATGGTGCAAAAAAGGTAATTGTAACAGGCAGAAATGCAGATACACTAACGAGTTTACTCCAATTAGGTGCAGATGAGGCCATCTCTCTAAAAGATGATGAAGAAATTATAATTGAAAATTTAAAACGCATACATAAACAAAATCCTATTGATGTGGTGGTCGATTACCTATGGGGAAAACCAGCTGAATTGATTTTGGCAGCTTTACTAGGAGATGGTGGTAATACACATGCAGTTAAATTTGTTACGGTAGGGAGTATGGCGGGCGATAAAATTGAATTATCATCTGCAGTTTTAAGAAGTTCGGATATTGAATTGTCAGGCTCAGGTTTTGGAAGCCTTTCTCCGCAAAATATTGCAATCTTATTTAAAGAGATTTTACCAAAAATGTTTCAGTATGCAGCCGAGGGAAAGCTTAAAATAGAAACCGTAACTGCCAAACTGGAAGATGTAGAAAGCGCTTGGACCGCTGAAATCCCGTCTGGAAAACGATTGGTTATTGCAATTTAACCTGTTAATTAATCATCCCCCAGCCCCCTTCAAAGGGGTACTTGTGACAGTGCGATTAGAAGAAATTGGTATACAATTTGAACTCTAGCTATGCATAGCAAACTTCTTTTTTTATGGATTAAAAATTAGCCCCCTTTTGAAGGGAAGACTTGTGACAGTTCGATTAGAAGAAATTTTGTATACGATTTGAACTCTAGCTATGCATAGCAAACTTTTTTTTTATGGATTAAAAATTAGCCCCCTTTTGAAGGGAAGACTTGTGACAGTGCGATTAGACGAAATTGGTATACGATTTGAACTTTAGCTATGCATAGCAAACTTCTTTTTTTATGGATTAAAAATTAGCCCCTTTTGAAGGGAAGACTTGTGACAGTGCGATTAGAAGAAATTTTGTATACGATTTGAACTTTAGCTATGCATAGCAAACTTCTTTTTTTATGGATTAAAAATTAGCCCCCCTTTTGAAGGAAAGACTTGTGGTAGTGCGATTAGAAGAAATTTTGTATACGATTTGGACTCTAGCTATGCATAGCAAACTTCTTTTTTTATGGATTAAAAATTAGCCCCCCTTTTGAATGGAAGACTTGTGACAGTGCGATTAGAAGAAATTGGTATACGATTTGAACTTTAGCTAGGCATAGCAATTTTCCTTTTCTCATAGATCAAATATCTCCCCCTTTTGAAGGGGGCGGGGGGATGACAGCACTTTCCCATTCCAAAATAAAATGCTCAATCGCCCTTTGAACATTTTCAATATCATCCATAATTTCACTATCATTAAAACGGATGATACTAAAACCCATTGCTATTAGATTTATTTCTCGCTTTTTATCTTTTATAATTTGCTCTTCCCAGTTATGCGATAAACCATCTGCTTCGATAATCAGCTTTAACTCTTTGCTGAAAAAGTCGGCAATATAATTTCCAATAGGTCTCTGCCGAAGAAAAGGGTAGCCCATCATTTGCTTATTCCTCAGCAATGCAGACCACAATTTAATCTCAGCTTTTGTGCTATTATTTCTATTAGAACGAGCAAATGCTTTTAGCTTTTTATTGTAATTATTGTTGTCGTTCATTAATAGTATAAAGGAAATAAGTCTGTCGAAATGCTTTTATCTAAATGCACTTCGACAGGTTCAAAATGATAAGCGACTACTTTTTGGTAGGATTTTTTTGATTATAATCATTAAAGGCAGCAACTAATGTTTCATATTGCATTGGCATTAGGGCTGCTTTTTTAGCCATACTAATCATTCTTGCAGCTAGCCCTTTCTTGGTGGAAACAGGTTCATTACCATATTCACCATTTTGAAATTTTTTCAAAACATCTGGTGTATCAGCAAAATATTTCTGTAAGTCGTAATCAAAAGCATTCTGCATTTTGTCGTTATCTTTCTGGCTAAGCATTTTCCAGCCGTTCATTAACTCTTTATGGTCTTTAGCCATTTTCTCCTTATAGTCACCATAATAAATGTCAAAATCTTTAGGATAGCTATAGTAGCGATAAACATCAATTCTACCACCCGAAAGCTTTTCCATCATATGATCGTTTGATCCAAGGCTTTTTAACTGTAGATTTTCAGTATCAACATAATGAACCTTTTCAAATTTTCGATCACCCGTTTGGTAAGATTTTAAGTCATCAACGCGGTATTTTTTAGGTTTAACATTATCACTCTTACTTTCGGCAAGGGATGCTGAATCTTTGAGTAAAATATAACGTTGGTTAGTCCACGGCGCATCCGCATAAAAGCTGATTTTGCCACTAATACGGCTTCCATCACTTAATATGGCATAGCCTTGAGAATAAGTTTCTTGCGCTTTTAAAGCGGTTAACGAACAAAAAAGGCCAATAGTAAGCCCTAGGGATGATAGAGTTTTTTTCATGATTAAGCGTTAAGATAATTTCATTCTAAAGTAAAGCTAATGTGCTTAATTTCAAACTAAAAGATCAGAATAATATCAATTTCTAAACATCATTAAATAGTCTAAAATTTAAGTCGTAATTATGCACCAAATTTATTTGCATTGAAAAAACACATCCGAAGGCATTATCGCAAGGCTAAATACATATTTTATAAGGAAACATTAATTGATTTCAGAGAGCATTTTTGGACTTTTTTAGGCTCGTTTTTAGGAATTGGAATTATTGGTTTTCTGAACAGTCAGTATTTTACCGCGTACGAAAATCTTTTCCTTATTGGTTCTTTTGGAGCATCATCAGTACTAATTTACGGATTAATAAATAGCCCGTTGGCGCAACCAAGAAATGTAATTGGTGGGCATGTTGTTTCGGCTTTGGTAGGTGTAACCATTTACAAACTAATTCCAGATCAACTTTGGCTAAGCTCGGCCTTATCGGTTTCATTATCCATCGTTTTTATGCAAATAACCAAAACACTTCATCCGCCAGGAGGTGCTACTGCATTAATTGCGAATTTAACATCGCCTAAAATTCAGGCTTTGGGTTATATGTATGTATTGAGTCCTGTTTTATCGGGTGTAATTATTTTAGTTTTAGTTGCCATAATTTGTAACAATGCAACTAAACATAGAAGTTATCCTAAAAATAAAGAATGGTTTAAAATCTGGAAACGCAGGTATAGAAGAAAAATTTAATTATTTTTTTTACACTTACGGAAAAAATTGCTTTGCGCTACTTATTAATTAAAGACAGATTTTTAATTAGATTTGCATTGCATCAAAAAATCGGGATCAGTCAACTACAAAACAGTATGAACATCAGCGAAGCGTTATTAGAGCGATATCATTTAAATACTTGCACGCCAGAGGAGCGCAAGCAGGTAGAAGAATGGCTTTTTAATACCGATACTGACGAATTTGTTGAGTTGCCGCAAACGGAAGATAAGCTTAAGCATAAGGCCGAAATGTGGGCAAATATTCAAACAATAATGCCTGAAGAAGAAAAAACGACAAAGTTAAGAAGTCCAGTTTTCTTTATGTGGAAAGGTGCAATTGCTGCTTCGATTGTATTTGCTGTGATGGCTTCATTAGGTTACTTTTTATTTTTAAAACCATCTCAAGCCGTAGAGTATGTTTCTATCAATAACAAATCTGCCTTGCATGTTAAAAATGTAAATTCAAGAGGGTATAATGTTTCTGTAGGACCAAATACCATTGCGAAAATTAATGATGAAGCTGGTTTAATTGATTTAAGTGGCAGCATTTTAATCTCGCCCAAAAAAGATATAGAATTACTTTTTGAAGGAACAAAGAAAAAGGTAACGCTTAAAAAAGGACAAACATATATCATATTAGATAATAAATCGGGCAACCAGGGCATTATTGTGGTGAGCGAAAAAAACCTGCTTGATTTACCTCCCGTAATTCAAAAACAAATTTCTACCCAATTTGATATTTAGAAAAAATACATTTTACGCTTTTAGGTTTACACTTTTTGTGCTGAGCTTTGCCACATTATTTGGTGCTTTGCAAAGTTGTAATTCCAACAAATCAAATGCAGAACCTGCAAAATATAGCTTTTACATTTTGGGTAAAGATGGCAAGGAATATATTGTTCAAACAAGTACTTTAACAGCTGGTGAAGTAAAACCTGAAGCTACTGGAGCAGAATTGGATGCCGATGATATGGATAGAGATGTTTTTGTTAAAAATGGTTTCTATTATCATTTAGATAGAAAAGCACCTTTGTTTTCAAAATTTAAAGTGGAAGATGGTAAATTTAAATTGGTTGCAGATTTAAAAATCGAAGATTTCTCTATAGAAAATTATACTTGGTTAAAGGGTGATACTCTTTTATTAACCGGCTTAAATGCGAAATTATATAACCAGCCAAAGTTTGTATTGATTAAAACTGGAGATATGAAAATAATTTCCAATGGATTGGTTGATATTCCTAAACCTAGTGGCAAATTTACTTCTATGTCTATTGGTTTTGTTGAAAAACGAAATGAAAAGATATTTATTGGTTACACCTATCACATGGCTAATGGAACATCTAATTATATAACTAGCGATACACTTTATGTTTCAACATTAAGTTACCCCGAAATGCGCTTACTAAAAACCGATAAGGATACAAGATCTACTTATCCAGGAGGTATTAATACGGTGCAATCTTATACCTTTAATGATATTAATGGAGATTATTATTTTATGTCGTGCCCAGGTATAGCACTAGGAAATAGAATTGAAATTCCGACAGGTGTATTTAGGATTAAAGCTGGTGCAGAGGTTATTGATGCAGATTATTTCTTTAATATTTCTGCTTCATCCATTAAAAATCATGCTTATGGTATTTGGTATTTAGGTGGTGATGAAGCTATTATTAGGTCGGAGCGTAAGGATTTGTTTAAAGGTTTAGGCGATCATTATAGTACGGCTCATTTTGAATTTCATGTAATTAACCTTAAAACTAAAGCCGTAAAAAAACTCAATTTACCGTTGGATAAAGGTACCAGAAGAGAATGCGTAATTGTAGAAAACGGCGTAGCAAATATTGCTGTTAACTCAACGAAGGAAGGTAATTTCATTTGGCAGTACAACATTAAAACAGGTGCTTTAACAAAAGGACTTCAATTTGGTGGTGATACCGATTTTATTCTTCGTATGGATAAACTTTAATTGTTGATTCTTGCAAATATTTTTTACTGCTTTTTAAAGGGTTTCATTTGATTTTCTAGCATTAACCTTCCCGCAATTCATCATTATATTTATTGCAATTTTAAAGAGTAACGTTCCTGATTTTAAAACTTTGCCATTTGATTAACTTCTTGGTAAAAGGAAAAAAATAATACCCTTCGAAAAAAAAAAACATTTTTTTTCATTTTCCACCTTCGGAAAAAGTAGAGTTGTGCTACTACCTTATAAATACACAACAATAAGTAATGTTTAGTTCTAAAATATTTTTATCTCTATTACTCTCAATTATAGTTTTTACAGCATCTGCACAGCAAATGGCTAAGGTTTCCGGAAAAATATCCGATAGCTCTGGCGTAATTATAGGTGCATCGGTAAGTTTGAAAAGTACTAAGATTGGAACAACAACCAACGATGATGGTTTCTTTCAATTAACCAATTTAAAGGCTGGAGAATATACTTTAGTTGTTTCTTACATCGGATTAACCACTAAAACGCAACAAATAAGTTTAAAAAATGGAGAACAGTTAACTGTTAATTTGTTGCTCAATAAAAATTTCAACGATTTAAATACCGTTGCCGTAAATGGAAAAACAAAAACAGCTGAACTTAAAGAATCTGGTTTTACAGTAACAGGAATTGAAACCAAGTTATATGTAAATATGACATCTGATTTAAACCAGGTATTAAACCGAAGTACTGGCGTAAAAATTAGAGAACAGGGTGGAATGGGTTCTGACTTTAAATTTTCATTAAACGGACTTTCAGGCAAACAGGTTAGGTTTTTTTTAGATGGTGTGCCCATGGAGGGGTTCGGCAGTGCAATGTCTTTAAACAATATTCCGGTAAACCTTGCTGAGCGTATCGAAGTATATAAAGGTGTGGTGCCTGTTGAGCTTGGCGCTGATGCATTGGGTGGTGCGGTAAATATTATTACCGATCAGCACACTAAGCAATATTTGGATGCAAGTTATAGCTACGGCTCTTTCAATACTAGTCGTGCAGCCTTATCAGGTCGTTATACCGATAAAAAAACAGGATTAACATTTGATTTAAATGCCTTTCATAACTATTCTGACAACAATTATTTAATGAGGAATAACCCTAAATATGATGCTGCGATAAAAGTTAACGAAGGCGATGAAACTATAGAAAAAGACGCCCGTCGCTTTCACGATGCCTACCGCTCTACAATGGGGCAGCTAAATATTGGCTTAACAGATAAATCATGGGCTGATAAAATCACGGTTGGCTTGGTTTATTCAAACTTATTTAAGGAAATACAAACGGGAGCAAATCAAAATATTGTATACGGCGGATTAAACAACAGGGAAAATTTTTTAATGCCATCTGTTACCTATAAAAAACGCGATTTTCTTGTAAAAGGTCTATCAACCAATATTATGGCATCATATTCTATTAACCGTTCTCTTGTTGCTGATACTTCTTCTTACCGTTATGGTTGGGGTGGTAAAGTAAGGTTTGAGCCAATATCTGGTGAGTTAAATAGCATAAAAACCATCTATCATTACAAAAATACAAATGCAATTGCCCGGGCAAACTTTGCTTATCAAATTAATGATAATAACAGTTTAAATTTAAATTATAGCTACACACATTTTGGTAGATCAGCTACAGAATCATTAGGTAAGGTTGAAAATAATACATTCGAAGTGCCCAATACTATTGATAAAAATATTGTGGGTTTGGCACTTCAAAATAACTTGTTTGATAAAAAATTAACCAGTTCAATATTTTCTAAATACTATAATTTTAATGCTTTTGTACGTAATGCAGTTTATTTCGGTCGTGATGAAGGTTGGTTAACATCCGATTCTAAAACCAATAAGGGTTATTTTGGGTATGGAATTGCTTCTCGCTATAAATTAACGGATGAATTAGGCTTAAAAGCTTCTTATGAGCATGCTTATCGTTTGCAGGAAGGCGAAGAGCTTTTTGGTAATGGAATTGATATATCATCTAATAACAAACTAAAACCTGAGCAAAGCGATAATGTAAACGTTGGTTTATACTATTCTTACAAGTTAAACCAGCATAAGTTTGCGATAGAAGGATCTTACTTTTTCAGAAACGCTAAAGATTTTATTTACTTCATTCCATCAGGAGGCTTTTTCTCTAATTACGATAATATTGGTGCTGCACAAATTAATGGTGCCGAAGCAGAAATTAGATATGGCTACAGTGATTTGCTAGAGTTTACCCTTAATGCAACCTATCAAAATGCCATTAACAAGCAAAAATACGATACCAGCAACACGCTGGATATTACCTATGGTGATAGAATACCCAACCAGCCTTGGTTTTATAGTAACGCCAATTTAAGTATTGGTAAAAATGATTTGATTGCGAAAGATTCTCGAATACAATTTAATTACTCGGCGCAGTTTGTAAACTGGTTTTATTTAAACTGGGAAAGTAGAGGAAGTATCGAATCAAAAAATAAAATACCTACACAACTGGTTCACAATGTGGCACTTTCTTATTCAATGTATAAAGGTAAATACAATATTTCGGTAGAATCTTTAAACGTAACCAATGAGCTTGCATATGATAATTTCAGGTTGCAAAAACCAGGACGTTCATTCTTTGTAAAGCTTAGATATTTCATAAAATAATAATCCTATATAAATTAAAATCATGTTAAAAACAAACTCAAAACGATTCGTTTTATCTGCTTTAGTAATGTTAGTTGCCGGGTTTTCTGCTTGTAAAAAAAGTAGTACCGATCCAGAAACAACGCCACCTGTTGGCTCTACAGATTATAGCCTTTTAGTAAGTGCAGGTTCGCCAGCAGGTACTTATATTTTGCATACAAGTTCATTAACAGAAGGTTCGGTAACTACAGCAGGTAATGGTGTGGAAACAACTGATTTAACTGTTATTACAACTAAAGGCGGTTATTACTACGCTACAAATGCAGCTGGTAACCTGGTTAAATTTTCTTCTGATAATAAAAAGAACACAATTGTTAAAGAAATCCCTTTCAATAAAATTACCTGGGCTTACTGGTCTAGCTTTTACCTTTGGAAAGATGATAATACACTAATTTTCTTTAGTGTAAACTCTGGCTTGCAGTATGAATACGCTACACTTAACGTATCAACCATGACTTTTACAGCGAGTGGCAATATCAACATTCCTGTGCCAAATGCTGGTTACTACTACTGGGGCAATAGTGCAACTTTTGTAGGAAATAAATTATACATCAGTTACACTAAAAATGCAAATGCTGATGATATTTCTGTAAACGAAAGTTATTTAGCTGCTATTGATTACCCTGCAATGAACAACATTACAGTATCAACCGATACCCGTTTTAACTATCCAAGTCATTACACTTTACACGCTCCAGGTGCTTTTACAGATAACTCAGTAGCTTATTTCTTAAACTCGCCAACCATTTGGGCTACAAAAATGACAAACAAACCATTTGGTATTTATAGAGTTAAAACTGGCGCAACGGCGGTTGATAACACTTATTTCTATGAATTAACAGATCGTACAAAAGAGGAAGCTTTAGGCCTTTATCATGTAGGAACTGGTAAAGCGATTGTTAAAATTTTAGATAAAACGCAAATTGACGGATCTTCTGCATACAGCACTAAATACATTACCGATTATTATGTTGTTGATGTAGTAAACCAAACCAAAACCAAATTGGATATTCCAAAAAGCATTAGCGGTGGTTATTCAGAAAACGTATTGGTTGATGGTGGCGTAGCTTACATTGCAGCTAAAACTAATGATGGTTTTTATATTTACCAGTATAATGTGGCTACAGGCACAGTAAAAAGAGGTTTAAAGTTAGAAGGTGTAACCGCATTAAGCCGTTTAGAAAAAATAAAATAGTTATCAATAACGCTCTCAAAATCTAAGCGCTCCAGGCTGTTTGCCGAAAGGCCAGCCGGAGTCGCTTTATCACCATCAATTTTTGTGAAGTGGTGAAATTCGTGAAAACGAGAAAAGAAATTCGCTCAGGTGAGAATAAATAAAGCCTGACCCCTTTAAAAGCTTAAACCTTATGAAAGATATAACATGCTCTACGGCAGTTCAAAAAACTGTTGCTAAAATCTTATTGCCCTGTTTTTTTATGTTAATGATGGCATTTGCTGCAATAAATTCTGCTTTTGCCCAAAGTAAAGGAACAGTTAAAGGAAAAGTAATTACCGCAGATGGACTGCCATTGCCGTATGCATCTGTGGCGCTACACCTGGAAGATGATAAACTATTTAAAGGCAGCATGAGCGATTCTGCAGGTGTGTTTGTTTTTTCGGCCTTGCCCCACGGCAATTATAAAATTAAGGTTAGTAGCATGGGGTTTACTACGCATCACGGCGCTTTATTAAACCTTTCTTCTTCGCAATCATCCATCAATTTGAATAAGATTATCTTAAAAGAAGATGCACAGGTTTTAGCTTCGGTACAGGTAACTGCACAGAAAAAACTTATAGAGCATGGTCTTGATCGTATGGTTTTAAATGTTGAAAATAGCATCTTATCTGAAGGTAACACCGCCCTTGAATTGTTGGAACGTGCACCCGGCGTTAAGGTTGATGATGAAGGAAAAATATCGCTCAAAGGGCGCCCAGGTGTATCCGTTATGATTAATGGAAAACTTACTTATTTAAGCCCGGCAGAATTAGCGATTCTATTAAAAGGAACAAATTCAGCCTCAATTTCCAAGATTGAAATTTTATCTAATCCATCAGCAAAATACGATGCTGCAGGTAACGCTGGAATGATTAACATTGTTTTCAAAAAAAATCAGTCAAGCGGTTTAAATGGTTCCGTTTCGGTTAATGGCGGCGCTGGGCGTAATGCACGATATGGCTCTGGCGTAAATTTAAATTATAGAAATAAAAACGTTAATGTTTTTGGAAGCTATAATTATGCATATCGTGGCGAAACGGAATATTTGGATTTTGAACGTCGTTTTTATAACGATGGACAAGCTATTGGTAAATATGATAGGATTTCTAATCAGCATACTAAAACCAACGAACCCTTAAATACACACAATTTCCGCTTCGGTATAGATTTTGACCTTGATACCGCCAATACGATTGGGTTTTTATTAAATGGAAATACAGGTAAATATCTGCACGACAGTCGCACCGGAAATATATTAAGAGATTATGCTGGCAACACGATAACGGATATGTCGACAACAAATTATGACAGACAAAATTGGCAAAATCTCACTTATAACTTAAACTATTTGCACAAATTTAAAAAAGCGGGACGTGAGTTTTCTGCCGATGCAGATTACGCAAGCAACAGCTTTACTTCTAACTTAAATTTAGATACATATACTTTGCTGTCAGCAATTAGCCCTAATGGAGAAAATAGCAGTAGAAAAGGTTTCGTGCCAGCTAAAACTAATGTTTACATTGCTAAAGTAGATTATAAAGATGTGTTTTATAAAACGTTTAATATAGAAACCGGACTAAAAAGCTCTATTATAAATTCAGACAACAATTTACAATATCAATCTTTAAATAATGGTAATTGGGAATTTGATGCTGCAAGTAGTAACTATTTTAAATATAAAGAGCAAATTCATGCAGGTTACCTTAACATAAATCAAACCTTTAAATATTTTAGTTTACAATTAGGTTTAAGGGCAGAATATACCCAAACTACAGGAAACCAGGTTACCACGGCAACTGTTTTTAATCGTGATTATTTCCAGCTTTTTCCAACGGTAACTTTTAATAAGCCATTGGGCGAAAATCATCAGTTGCAATTTGCTTATAACCGTAGAATTGAAAGACCAGATTATGGCGATTTAAATCCCTTTCGTGTATTTAGAGATCCGTTACTTTATTATGAAGGAAACCCATATTTGCGACCTGAGCTAACGCAAAGTTTTATGATTAACCATATTTTTAAGCAAAAGTATACGGCATCGATTAACTATAGCAGAACTAAAGATGTTATTACGTGGTTAACCGGGCAAAATGATGCTACGAATACAACCTTTGAAAGTCCACAAAATTTAAATAGCCTAACCAATTACGGTATCGCCTTTACTGGGCAAACCAATTACTTTAGCTGGTGGACGGCTAGCAACTTTGCCAATTTATTTATGAATGAATATAGCGGAGATCTTGGTCAGGGCACATTTACCAATCGTCAATTAAGTTTTAGCGCAAATACACAAAATTCTTTTAAAGCAGGCAAAGGATATAGCTTTGAGTTAAATGGTTTTTACAACTCTAAATCTGTTTATGGTACCGCAACCGAAAAAGCTTACTATGCCATTTCTGCTGCTATGCAAAAACAAGTATTGAATGATAAAGGAAGCATAAAACTTTTAGTAAATGATATTTTCCAAACCAATCAATACCGTCAAATAACGCGTTACCAAAATATAGATATGTATAGTCATATAATGGTTGATAGTAGAAGAGTAGTTTTATCTTTTTCATATCGTTTTGGGAAACAAATAGCGAGCAGAGAGCGTAAATCAGGCTCAGAAGATATACAGAACAGGGTAAAAGGCGGAGGGTAATCATTGCGCAAATGATTATCTAAACAATTATATACGGGGGTATAGTGGATTGTTGGATTAATAATTTGGTCGTTTTCATAATGATGAAAAATTATTATCTTGCCGTCCATTTTAACGCTTTATCCCCTCATGAAATCTCACTCTTTGTTCGGATTATTTCCGAAAGCATGCGTACTATTTCTAGTTGCGCTAACTTTTTCATTTAATAGTTTTTCTCAACAAAAGCCATCTAAGTACACTTTGTTGTGGCAAATAAGTGGTAAAGGATTAAAAAAGCCTTCGTTCTTATTTGGCTCTATGCATGTGAAAGATAACCGGGTATTTAACTTTAGTGATTCTGTAATGAAAGCCATTGAATCCTGCTCGGGCTTCGTTATGGAAATACATCCAGATTCTTTAATAAAATCTATTCTTACTCCTAATGTTAGTAATGGTATTGATGAAAAGGTTGAAAAAATGCTCTCTAAAGAGCAAAAAGCCGATTTAATGAGGAGGTTTGAAAAGAAAAATGGTTATACTCCCGATTCTTCTGTTTTAAGTAATCCCATACTTATTTCATCTTTAATGGATAAAGATCGATCCAGGCCTGATGATATGCAAACTTTTGTTGATGCCTATCTCTATGGTATAGCACGCACGATGAAGAAAAAGGTTTTTGGGCTTGAGGAACCTAAAGATCAACTAAATACTTTGTATGATAGTGAAGAGAAAATCTCAGCCATATTAGATCAGGACGAAGAAGCAGAGGATTCTGCTTTGGAAGAAATGATTGAACTTTATGCTAGCGGAAATCTGGATGAAGTAACCGATTTAATCAACGATGGTTATATGGACAAGATTGAGCTTACTGCCCGTAATAAAGTAATGATTAACGGCATTATAAAACTCCTTAAAACTGAAAACGTATTTATTACCGTTGGAGTGGCTCACCTGCCAAATAAAGATGGCCTAATTGCCCTATTAAAAGATGCAGGATATACCGTAAAGCCTGTGGAAGCTGCTTTTACCGGCGTTGCTAAAACTTATAAGATAGATCCTTTAAAAATGGATTGGTATAACTATGAGGATAAACAAAATGATTTTAAAGTTAGTTTTCCTACTGAACCTGTATTAACTAAAAAATTTGGAAATGTTAAAATTTTAATAAGCTCAGATTTATCCAACGGAACAATTTATACAACAAGTACCAATTATACTGGACCATTGGTGAAAATGACTGCTGAAGCCTATTTAGATACTGTATTAACCAATTTCGCATCTGATAAAAGCACTCAAATTATAAATAAAACAAAAGGTAATATGTATGGCGGCATTAGTCTTGAAGCAGAGCTTAAAAAATCTGATAAGTTTTTGAGGACCATATTATTATTCAAAAACAATACATTCTATAATTTAAGTATAGAAAGTGATAGGGATAATTTAAAAGAAGCCTTTAGCGAACGCTTTTTTAGATCATTAGAAATTAATGAACCTGCAGTGGTAAAAAGTCAGGAATGGGTAACTTTTAAAGATGATACTGCTGCCTTTAGTTTAAAAATGCCTACCAAGCCGGATGTAATGAGCAACGTGGTTGAGAATCCTGGCAACCCAGATTATCCTTATTTTATCACGTTATACATGGCTACTGATAAGGTAAACCTGTTAAACTATTTGATAAAATATAACGATTATCCTGAGGGAATGTATCTGGCTAATAAAAATGAAGCCTTTAATTCATTAACTAATGTGATGGGTAGTAAAGGTAAAATAATTGGCGAACCTAAAGTGATTTTTAAAGATGGCTATGAAGGGCGTGAAATAGATATGTTACTCCTAGGTTCTTATTGCGAAGTGCAGCTTTTTATTAGAGGAAACCGTACGTACATGCTAATGAGACAGAACATGGCAGGAGAAAAAAAGGCGCCGGCAAATGAATTTTTTAATTCTTTTAATTTTCTTAAATATGCCGAAACTACACCAATAACATTTGCCCTGGCTGATGTTAAAGTGAATTTACCTAAATCACCTAAACTGATCCCCGAAAACCCTAAAAAAGTAACTTCATACCTACATACTGATCAATCTTACTTCTCGCTTAATAAAAAAACGGGTGGTTTATATTATGCCGAAGCCTCTACAATTAGTAAGTATTACAGAATTAAAGATGCCGACTCTTTAATTATAAAGTTGGCAAATGTTCTCAAAGCAGAAGGAACTAGTTTCAGTAAAGTTGAAAAAATTTTAAATAAACCATTTAAAGGCAACATATATTCTTACACCGATAGTGCCATGGGCAACGATAGAAAAACTAAAATATGGATCGATGGAAATCGCATTTATTGCCAATATTTAGTTTCTACTAAAGAGGAAATGGAAAGTAATATAGCGGATAAGTTTTTTAATGAAACCATTTATCCGCCAGTTAAAGAGCAAATTTCTTTAGAAAAATCAAAGGCGAGTTTAATATTTAAAGATTTGGTAAGTACTGATACTACCATCCGTAAAGAAGCTTTTGGGGCACTACACTATTATAAATTTGATAAAGAAGAGTTGCCATTAATTCACGCCGCTTTAAAAGTAAAATATACCGATGATACGACAGCATTTGGAACCAGAAGCCAGTTAATTGGACAATTACACACTTTAAAAGACCCCAGCAATATCACACTTTTAAAAGAATTATTTAACGATACTAAAAATCCTGATGAATTGCGTGCAACGCTTTTATACAGCATTCCAAAAATCGATTCCTTGCAATTCGATTGGTATTTAAATAACTTGATTAAGACTCCTCAATTTAAAATAGATAACTATTGGGATTTATTTTCGCCTCTGACAGATTCATTATCTTACTCCGCTAAAAACATAGATAAACTGTTGCTGTTAAACGAATTTAAAGACTATAGACCGATTTTAATCAGCATTTTTCTTGGGTTGACAAATGATAAAACTGATAGTACTTATTTGACAGTTATTAAGAATGAAAAAGAAAAAATCACCAGTCATGCCATGGAGGATCTTAATGAATATTTAGCTGGCGAACGAAAATTATCATCTCCTGTTTATCAATACTTGTCTATTTTGCCTAAAATAGAGTTACCTAAGCTGACGGATGAATTTACTTCTAAAGTAATACTGTTAGATAGCTTGAATTATTTAATTACTGCAGCAGTGGTAGCAAGAATAGAATCAGGTCTGCCAATAGATCAAAAAATAATGCAAACTCAGTTGGATAGTTTATATAGTCGTTATGATATTTTATATGCTATGCACAAAGCAAATCAGCTTGATAAAATTCCGTTGAAGTATAAAAAACAAGATGAGTTTGCTAAACTACTTTTATACAATTATCTAGGGGATGAAGAAAATTATCCTGAAACAATTAACCTTTTGGGGAAAGTAAAGGAGGGTAATGAAACTTATTATGTTTTTGAATATGGATTTGTAAGCGGAGATGAAAAGACCTCTTTTATTGGATTAGTTGGACCATTTGATGAATTAAATGCAAAATTGGATTTTGATAAACCTCGTGCATTTAGCAATGGCGATATTAAAACCGATGACTGGCAAACTCAGGCAGAAGTGATGATTGCTGTTATGAAAAAAGAATAGCATACTTTCAATATTTTAAAACAATTTTGGCCAAATTAGAATTGTTCATTAAACATAAAAGCTATGGATAATGAACAATTTATACCCCAACAAGTAGATGGGGCGCAAACGGATGCAGTAGAAAATAGAACTTTTGATGTAGATTTAAAGGCTGCTGAATTTTACGAACTGGCTAAAAAGCGCTTGCTCTGTATTATGGATTGGCATAAAATTTCGACAATTAAAGCGAGTGTTTTTTGTCTTACAGATTTTGAGGGTAAAGAAGTAAACCGTCCGGCAATGGTAGGCGATTTTATTAAAATTGACATTCCCGGTCCGGGAAGTAGCGCAGGAAAGGGTTTTGATTGGGTTAGAATTGAGCACATTGAAGAAAAGGTAATTGATGATTTAGATCAGCATATTTTGTTGATGCAAGTAAGACCATCAGCTATGCCCGGGGTTGATCAAGAAGAAGCTGCACATTTTTTTAAACCCGATGCAACATCAACCTTCATGGTTTCAAAAAAAGGAAATACACTCACTGCTGAAGTTCATGGTAGAAATGAAATGGCTAATACAGACACAGAAAATATTTTGGATAAAGCCCGCAATGCAATCGTAGCTTCAGGTAGTTTTTTAGGCATTTCTATCCTCCAATGGAAGGTTTTAGTAAAGGGAATATTGAATTCTTAATCATTGAAATTTTCTCTTAACATTCTCTTAATATTAATGGTGTAGCTTTGATGGGTTAGCAAGCAAATAAGCTGATGCACTTTTAAGCACCATGAAGAATACTTTAACTACATTATTTCTATCTTTTACTTTTGTATGTGCCTTTGCACAGAAAAATCCTCAGGCATTAGGTACCAAAACATTGTATAAACCATTGCAGCAAAAATACGCAGCTGTGCCAAATGGATATGAAGTAGCATATATAAATTATGTGGGAAGGCATGGTGCAAGGCATTTAACTAAGGATGTAGCAAAATCTTTTGCATGGAAAGTTTTACTTAAAGCCGATAGCTTAAACGAACTAACAAGTGCAGGTAAAGAATTAAAAACAGCAGTAGTAAATCTTCAAAAGGTAGAGATTAAACACCTTGAATCTATTTCTGTGGTAGGCGCAAAGGAGCTTGAAAATATCGCTAAAAGATTATACTTAAACCAAAAGTCTTTATTTAAATCTGATGTTAAACTTTTGGTTGCTACCACAAAAAAAGGCAGAACAAAAGAAAGTGCAGAAGCTTTTTTAACGGGTTTAAAACAGGAAGATCCAAATGCGGTTAAAGATGTTAAGTTTAATTATGCTGATGATGACAATTTGAGATTTCATGATTTTTCTAAAACCTACGATGAATTTAAAGAGAGCGGCTCGTGGTTAAAAACTTATAATCAATTAACAAAAGCCCTTAATCTTGAAGCCTTAACAGCCAATTTTACCTCTAAATTTTTTACAACAGGTTTTTATAAAGGACTTAGCGCATTAGATAAAGCCAATTTTACTGATGACATATGTGGGTTCTACGGTATTTTGCCCGCAATTCCGGCAGAGATTAAGGCAAATGGATTTACAGCTAACGATATTAATTTAAAAGCGTTTTTCGCTGTAAATGATTTGGCCAAACTTGGAAAGATAAACGATGCAGAAGATTTTCTTAAAAAAGCTCCAGGAACAAATAATGATGGCATACAGGTTAAAATTGCAGCAACATTACTGGCAGATTTTATTAAATCTACAGATGCATTTATCAAATCCAAACCTTATACAGCCGATTTACGCTTTGCACATGCGGAAACAATAGCACCTTTTGCAGCCATTTTAAATTTAAATGGAGCATCCACGGCAACAAATAATATTTTAACTTTTGATAAGATTTGGAAAGCTGAAGAAGTAGTTCCTTTCAGTTCAAATATTCAATGGATTTTTTATAAACAATCAGGTAAGCCTAATTACCTAGTTAAGTTTATGCTTAACGAAAGGGAAGTGGCTATTAACGGTTTAACAACCAAAACGTTTCCGTACTACAACTGGATAGCGGTACGTAAATTTTATATGCAGAAACTTAACAAATATGGTTACAAGCTTGATGGCAATGCACATGAGTATTTACTAAACGTTAAATAATCTGCATGCTTTAAATTAACATGGAAACAAATTGTTAACAATATATTAATATCTAATGAGGATTTAGTTTAAATACGGAGTCGTTTTTTGCAGGAAATATTAACCCCGCATGAAGAAACTCTTACTATCACTATTTATTCTCTCTTTTTCTTTTTTCACATTTGCCCAAAAAACCAATACAGTTAAAGGTGTTGTCTTCGATAAGAAAACAAATGAAACCTTGATAGGGGCTACAGTAACTTTAAAAAACGAAAGGAAAACCTACAAAATTTCGGTAAGTACAGGTTTTGATGGAAGTTACATTTTTAAAAATGTACCATCAGGCAAATACGAAGTTGAAGCCAAATTTATCTCTTATAAAGATGAAGATAAAGATTTTGAAATCAGCGGAGGCGAAACAAAAATTATTAATCTAAAGATAGAATCCAAAGATAATGCTTTAGATGAAGTTAAAATTGCAGGTAAAAGCGATGAAGGATCTGAGCGTAAATCACGCCAGATTGAAAGAAAATCTGATCAGATTTTAAATGCAGTTTCAGCAAAATCAATCGAATTATCACCCGATTTAACCATAGCCAATGTTACGCAAAGGGTTTCTGGTGTATCTATCGAAAGAAGTAATAACGGCGAAGGGCAATATGCCATTATTCGTGGTATGGATAAACGTTATAACTATACCCTGGTAAATGGCGTTAAAATTCCAAGTCCAGATAATAAAAACCGTTATGTGCCTTTAGATATTTTTCCTGCAGATATTGTAGATCGTATGGAGGTTTATAAATCCTTACTACCAAGCCAGGAAGGCGATGCAATTGGTGGCGGAATCAACCTCGTTTTAAAAGATGCACCTGATCGTTTTACCATCAGAGCAAATGCAGCTGCAGGATTAGCTGGTGCTTTCGGCTTAAATAATTTTACTGAATTTGATCATAGTCAAAGCGCTAAAAATTCTCCAAGAATAGCAAACGGAAGTAATTACGCAGCTCAAATTTCCGATTTCCCGAACGGACCACTTAACTATACAACAAAAAAATCTCCTGTATCATCCGTATTTGGATTAACCATTGGTGGAAGAAGTGCCGATAAGAAATTTGGTGTTTTAGGTGCTTTAAGTTATCAAAATACCTACCGCTCTACCAATTCGATATTTTACGATACTGATGTAGATCGTTCAAGCAATGAACCTGCTTTAAAAAGTGTTCAAAATAGAAGATATAGCACCCAGCAGGAGCGTACTGCTGTGCATACTAAATTTGATTATAAATTTAATAGCGATAATAAATTAGACCTTACCGCATCTTACATGAATTTAGGGCAAAACGAATTTAGATTTGCCAGTGATACAACCCTAAATCTTGGAAGAATTGGTAAAGGTACAGGCCGCGTAACAAATACTTACAGAAGTATTCGTACGGTACAAGAAATTTATAGCGCAAACTTACACGGTGAACACAAATTTGGCGATCAGTTTAAAATGAACTGGTCTGCTGTTTATGCTAAAGCCACCGCCAACCAGCCCGATAGAACTAATTTAACCATTGTTACTGGTAGAACAGGTTCTTTAGATGCTAACGGAAATGTAATTAATGTGGTGCAGCAGCCTGCATTGTTTAACTCTACAGGATCGGCGCAGTCCAGAATTTGGGCTAAAAACAGCGACGAAGACAAAGCGGGATACTTGAATTTTATCTACAGCCCTAAAATAGCAGGTAAGAAAGTAGAATTTAGCGTTGGTGGTATGTACCGCGATAAAAGCAGAGATAGCCAATATGATGATTATTCGCTAACAACAGGAAATAATACTACGCAGATTTATAATGGCGATATCAGTAGAAATACTTTCGCTGTTCAATCTACAGGAGGTACACCAGGAAACCCGTTAAATTATAGTTTTAAAGAAAAGGTTGCAGCTGGATATGCTCAGTTCAAATTTGATATTGGCGATTTACAAACCATTGGTGGTGTACGCTACGAAAATACAGATCAAAGTTGGATATCAGCCGTTGATCCCAATCAAATTACTGGCGCTGTAGGTTCAATTAAATACGGTGATTTATTACCTTCATTAAACTTTAAATATAAATTAAAGGATAATCAAAATTTACGTTTAACTTATTACTCCGCAATCAGCAGACCTGGTTTTTATGAGTTAATTCCACATTCTGAGTTAAATGAAGAATATACCGAAACAGGAAATCCTTTACTTAAACGTGCAACAGCTGATAATTATGATTTCAGATACGAATGGTTCCCGAAAGAATTAGATCAGTTGTTGGTAGGTGTTTTCTATAAAGACATTAAAAACCCGATAGAATATGCTTTGTATAACCAAGGGACATCTGTTTTTTATTCAGCAAATAATTTTGGAAATGCCCGTAACTACGGATTTGAGTTTGATGCGACCAAATACATCAATAAATTTGGTTTCAGAATAAACTATACTTACACAAACTCTAAAATTACCACTCCAAAAACAGTTTTATATCGTGATGCAGCAACAACATCTTTAACACAACGCACCGAAGAACAAAGCCGCCCATTACAAGGTCAGTCCAACCATATCGGTAATTTATCTTTATTATTTAAAGACATTAAATCTGGCTTTGATGCTCAAATTGCAGCAGTTTACACAGGTGCACGCATTTATACGGTATCTCCTTATTTAAACAATGATATTTGGCAAAAAGCATCAATACAAATTGATTTATCTGCAGAACAAAGAATTGCTAAAAGGTTTTCAGTTTATATGAAAATCAACAATCTTTTAAATACGCCATCAGAATTGGAAATAAGAAGACCATATAACATTACCCCAGAAACTATTAACCAAAAAGTTGACGACCAAGAAGTAGGTAAAAATGTATTTGTTCGCAAAGACCTTTATCAACAATTCTATTTACTTGGCTTGCGCTATAAATTATAATCACCAATAAAAAGCAAAAAGATATTATGAAGAATTTATTCAAAACATTTTTACTTGTTGGTTTAGTCATCAGTCTTGCTGCCTGCCATAAAGATGAAGTTTTAAAACTATCAGTACCCGTAATTCAATCGGGCGCATTAATTACTTCAGAGAATTTACCAGGCGGTAGCATTAAAGGAACTATGCAAAGTGGTAAAACTTACTATTTTGATAAGGATATTATTGTAAATGATGGCGATACACTTTTAATGCAAAGTGGCGTTACTTTAATTGCCCTCGGCGATGGATCAAAAGGTAAAGCCCCACAAATAACTGTAAACGGTACTTTTATTAGTTTAGGAACTAAAGAAAAGCCAAACTATATTACCGTTCAAAACGCAGCAACTTATCGTACTGAAGCTTCCACAGGTAAATATGATAACATATTTAAGGGAAGTTGGGGAGGAATTTTAGCTGTTCCTGCACCAATAACAGCAGAAAAGCCAAACCCAAAAGGTGGTGATTTAATTATAAAATGGACACATATAGAATTTGCAGGCGCAGCTTCTTACGGTAACGATCAATCTATTTATAAAGATGGAGATGCTCGTTATGCAATTTACTTCGGCAACATTACCAAGGATTTTATTTTGGAGGATAGCTGGGTTTTTGGAACAGCAGATGATGGTATTAGAACTGTTGGTGGTAAAATTGCCATTATGCGTAATACTTTTGAGCTTTGTGGTAAGGCGGGTGGTGAGTGTTTCAATATGAAAAGTGGTACCGTTGGCGATTTAGGTTACAACATGCTTATTGGTTCTGCTACAAATGCTTTAAAAGCGTCTAATTCGGGTGGCACAACCGTTCAATGTAATGTAAATATGTACAACAACACCATGGTTAATTGTGGCTTTCGCCAAACTAAAACTGGCCGTGGTGGATCAATAAACTATGAGCAAGGCGCAAGAGGATTAATCTATAATAACCTGATTGCAAACTGCCGTTTCGGTTTAAGAATTACTACTGATGCGGATAGGACCAACATTAAATACAATAACCAATTTTATTACGGAAGCACTACAGGTATTTTGGCTCAATTTTTAGCCACGGATGGAGCTGCTACAGCGCAAAGTGCAGATATTAAAAGCGCTAGTGCAAAAGATAAAAATCCATTATTTTTCAGCTATAATTTAGAGCAATTTGATTATGCAGCTAATCCTGGCCCAATTAGTGCCTCGGCGCAGCCAGCTTACCTGCTAACAATTGGTACATCTAATTTTAGTTTACAAACAGGTTCACCAATAAAAGGTAAAGGTAAAACAGATTTTGCGCCTTTAGCAGTGGTTAAAACAACGGGTAACTTTGGAGCAACAATTACCCAACCTGGAGCAGATTTAGGTGCTTTTCAAGCAGATGGAAGCGGTAACCAGCATTAGTAACCAATAAAATTTAAGAAGGTCAGCAATTATTTTGCTGACCTTTTTTTATGCCAAAAACCAAGAGTAGTCAATAAATAAACTTTACAACCTTCGTTCACCTATTTGCTGGCGCCACATTGAGTAGTATAAGCCTTGCTGTTTCAGCAATTCATCATGAGAACCAGTTTCGGATATTTTACCTTTCTCCAATACATAAATAGTATCCGCATGCATAATAGTCGAAAGTCTATGCGCAATTAAAATGGTCATTTGTTCTCTTCTATATGAAATTTCGCGTATGGTGCCTGTAATTTCCTCTTCCGTTAACGAATCTAATGCAGAAGTTGCCTCATCAAAAATAAGTAAGCGTGGCTTCCGTAAGAGTGCTCTGGCGATAGAAAGTCTTTGTTTTTCACCACCAGATAATTTCATTCCGTTTTCACCCAATATGGTATTTATTCCGTGAGATGCCTTGGCGATTAAAGCCGTTGCAGATGCTTTTCTTAAAGCTTCATTAATTTCTTCATCCGTAGCTGTAGGATTTACAAAAAGCATATTCTCTTTAATCGTACCCGCATATAATTGCGTATCCTGTGTTACAAAGCCAATCTGTCGGCGTAATGGATTATATCTGATTTTGACGGAACTAACATCATTAAAGTAAATTTCGCCGCTAACAGGAACATATAAGCCCACCAGCAACTTAACCAAAGTAGATTTTCCTGATCCTGATGGGCCTACAAAAGCAACAGTTTGCCCTGTTTTAATATCAAATGAAATATTATCGATCGCATTGTAGCCAGCGGTTTGATGCCTGAAAACTACTTGATTAAATTTTAAATCTTCTAGTTTACCTGTTTCAACAGAATTTTCTGGTCGTTGCTCAATAGGTTTATTCATTAATCTATCGAAATTATTTAACGATGCATCCGCTTCCCGGTACAAAATAATCATATTGCCTAAATCCTGAAGCGGCGTAAATATAGCGGTTGATATAAATTGCATAGCAATCAATTCGCCAGTGCTTAAAACCTTTCTAAAAATTAACCAAAGCAGAATAAATAATACCGATTGCTTAAGTAAACTAAGCATGTTTCCTTGAAGGAAGGAAAGCGTACTTACTTTTTTAGCTTTCAGCATTTCCAAATCAAATATTTTTAAAGTCTGTTTATTTAGTCTTCTGATTTCAGAAAAAGTTAAGCCCAAACTTTTAACCAGTTCAATATTTCGCAAGCTTTCAGTAATTACACCAGCTTGAGCATCTGCTTGTCTATTTATTGAACGTTGAATGGCTTTAATTTTTTTGGAAACAAGACCAGTAAGAGAGCCTAATAATAAAACGCCAACAAAGAAAACAGGTACTAAAAGCCAGTTTTTATTTAAGCTATACCAAAGTAGGAAGCTTACTCCAACCAGCGAAGAAAATAAAACATTGATAAATGAATTAATAAAGCGTTCTGCATCGGTTTTTACCTTTTGGAGCACCGCCAAGGTTGTTCCGCTTCTGCTTTCTTCAAACTCCTGAAAAGATAACCTTAAGGTCTGCTTTAACCCGTCGTTAAAAATATTCATGCCAAATTTGGCAACCGCTTTTCTGGTGATATACTCTTGAAATGATTTAAACAATTTGGCTAAAATTGCTATACCTAAAGCTAAAAGAAGCCAGGAAACTACTTCTCGAAGAAGTCCGCTTTCACTTAAATTATTTTTATTCGTTGCGTATTGGTCGATAATTTTTCCAAAAATTACTGGATCCAATAAATTGAGCAACTGTGAAGCAGCGGCGAGCAATAAGGATAAAAAAATTAAAACGCGATGAGGCTGAAGGTACTTCCACAATATTTTCATTAAGATGGGCTATTTTTAAAGATAGGAAAATTAAAGGGAAGGGCTTTGAAAAGCCGATCAGGAAATCTGTGCTAAATATAACCTGGTTTCGTATTCCATTTTTACCTGTCCGTTTTGTTCATGTTTATCAAATAACGCTTCCAATTCCTCAATCATCGGGTCATAATCCGGATGACCGATTAAAGGAACCGTTGAAAAAGATAACAGATAACCTTTTAAAGATGTTTTATCTAAAGTTTGACTATGGTAAAGATTTTGAATGGTAAGTTCGTGTGGCTCAAAAAATGCTTTAATATTTTCCAAATTGGCACGGTGAGGATGAACAACATCAGGTGCATATTTATCCTTTAACGATTGATATTCCTTTAGGAAATCCGTTCTATCTTGCAAAATATTCCAAATTAAAAGTGCATATGCACCTGGTTTTGCAATACGATCAAATTCCTTTTTGACTTTTGAAATTTCAAACCAATGGAAAGATTGTGCCGCGGTAATCAAATCTATACTTTGATTATCCAGTCCAGTATCTTCGGCTGTTCCATCGATGCTGTTAAAATTATCATAATGGCCCAATCTATTTTCTGCATGTGCACGCATATCTTCATTCGGCTCAATGGCTTTTAAAGAGTAGCCATGTTTTAGTAGTAAGGCAGAAAATATACCCGTACCTGATCCTATATCCGCAATTTTAGACTCTTTATTTAAACCTATAGTTTGTTCCAAATACGTTACAACAGCTTCAGGATATGAAGGACGATATTTTTGATAATCGTTTGAACGTTTAGAAAATCTGGTGGTCGAGGACAAATTCATGATCTAAAATGAGCTTTGGTAAACCACAAGTTTAACCATAAAAGTTTCACAAAAGTTTTTCGTAACCCTAATTTTATATTCTTGTTACATATTCTTTACATAAAGCCGTTACTAAGCTTAAGTGGCAGGTTTTGAAACACTATTGGACAAATAAGCTGCTTTATTTTTAAAATAGAAATAACAAAGTGGAAATAAACATATTAAACCAAGTAAAAACCCACCTAAAGTATCAGTAAACCAATGTGCACCCAAATATATACGTGAAATTGAAATACTAATGATTAAAAACGCCGAAATATAAGTTAAAACCAGTCGTGTAACCTTCGGAATATCCTTTAAAGTATTCATTAAAATAATTAAGAAACCAAAAAACAATACGTATGAAAGTACGTGCCCACTTGGGTAACTTTGAAAACGGAATACTTCAACCAATCTAACATTAAATCCAGTAGGGCGAGGGCGGTTAATGATACGCTTTATGCCTAAAATTATTAAGCCAGAAAACATAACCAATGCAATATATAGTGCTTCTCTTTTATAATTCTTAAAGTAAAAAATAGCTGCTACAATTAAAACGCAAATTAATGAAAAAGGGATTTCGCCAAAAATACTGATAGCAAGCATGATTTTATCCAACGCTTCCGAATGGTATTTCTGAATTAATAAGGAAACATCAATGTCAAATTTTAAAATGGGATGGTGAGCAACGAATATGCTTAGGGCAATAAAAGCAATAACAAGCAGAATAAATATGGCTACTAAAGCATTCCTTTTTGGTAACATAGGTGTAAATATTTGATGGAAGATAGAAAAGTCCAAATCTAAAAATTTTCTAACTGTTTAAATATTTAATCTTAAATACATAAACATTGTGTTTGATAACGTATAAGGTGTTATCCGTCAAGGATTTTAGGTCATTTGTCCAAAGTGTTTGGTAATATATACTAAAAATATAGACTTTTGTAATGAAAACGCTTATCTCCCTAAAAAACGAAATCATGCCTATTGGAATTGTAAAATGGTACGACTCAAACAGAGGATTTGGGTTTATAAGCACAGAAGATGAAGAAGAAGTAATCTTTGCTGATAGTGAAAAAATAATAGATGGAGCGCCTGAAGAATTAAAGGAAGGGATATACGTAGATTATCAAATTTCTTGCACCGAAAACGGGAGACAGGCCATTAATATTAAGATTTTGTTTGCCAACTAACTCATCAATTCTGATGAGTTTTTTTGTTTTATTTGTGATCTATATAATCCCGTAAAGCCACAAAAAGCTGGATATGTTTAAAATATTCGTCACGGAATTATATCCATCTATCAAGGATTATATGTAATCGGTATAAAGGATTAGTAGATTTCAAAAGGAATTATAATCTTTCGCTCGGATAATAAGGATATCTAAGCCTTGGACAGTTGGTAGGGTTCCATCTCCTGCCAACTAACCAGGCTAAATTTTAACTCAATCTCCATTTTTAACAATATACCTTTTAGAGGAACATTCCCTTAAATTTAAGGCTCTCTCCAACCAAAAACTGCCCACCTTAATAAGGTTGGGCAGATATGGTTATTAAATTTTAACTCTAAATCTTTAAAAAACCGAAAAAATTCCTGTACTAATTGAAAAGGATTTTTGACAAAAAAAAAGGAATTGAATTATTCTATTTTACTACAATTTGTTTAGGCTCGGTAACCACAATTTGAGCTTTGCCTTTAAATTCGGTAACAACACCAGTTACACAAATATTATTACCTAAATACATGCTTGCAGGCTCTGAAGGAAATTTACTTTGGTCTTCTTTATTTATTACAATTGTAATTAACTCTTTCGGAAAAGCGCCGCCAAGATTAATTAAATTTACTTTATCTAAGGCTTTAGTGCTATAAACAGAATCGCAGATGGTTACTGTTTTCCCAATATATTGAGCTGCATCCTTTGATAAAATTAAAGTTTGCCCTTTTGCAAAATACGATACAGAGACTATAAATAATAAAAGAGATAACTTTTTCATAAAGATGGGATGAATGTACGTGTGTGCAAACGAATATACCGATAGATTAGATTTTATAGATGTATTAATTTGCACTACAAAAGTATAAAGCAATTTAATATAAAACAAGCTATTGTTGGTAAGCACATAAATATTACAAAATATTAATTTTAATGAGGTGATTTTGTCGATTTTAAATTAATTTTAGGAAAGGATAATAATAATGATACTCTAATATATCATTAAAAGATTCTCAACTAACCAAATTTTACAATGAAAGTGGATTACATCGCACTCTCTGTACCCGTATTTTTTATTCTGATAGGAATAGAAGTGGTATATAACTTTTATAAAAAATTAAATTATTATCGGTTAAATGATAGCATTGCTAATTTAAGCCAGGGAATAGGGCAGCAGCTTACCGGCATTTTTATGAAAACAGCCTTATTTTTTGGCTATAAATATATTTTTGAACACTGGAGATTTTTCGATTTACCTAAAACAATTTGGATTTGGATTATCCTTTTTCTTGGAGTTGATTTTTTCTATTATTGGTTTCATAGAATGAGCCACCAAATAAATGCGTTATGGGCGGCGCATATTGTTCACCATCAATCAGAAGAGTATAATTTAACTGTTGCGCTAAGACAGAGTTGGTTTCAGGGGTGGTTTAGTTGGGTTTTCTACTTGCCTTTAGCTTTAATAGGCTTCGATCCACTTATGTTTTTAACGCTGAGCTCATTTAATACGCTTTATCAATTTTGGATTCATACACGTACAATAAAAAGTATGGGCATTTTAGAATACGTATTAAATACGCCTTCGCATCATCGGGTACATCATGGATCTAACCCAAAATATATTGATAAAAATCACGCTGGTACTTTAATTATATGGGATCGTTTGTTTGGAACATTTCAAAAAGAAGAAGAAGCGGTTTATTATGGCATTACCAAACCCCTTGCCAGCTGGAATCCTATTTGGGCAAACCTCCATTATTGGGATGATTTAGTGAAAGTAGCTAGAAAATCTCCAAAAATAAGTGACAAAATTAAGGTCTTTATTATGCCACCAGGATGGTTTCCTGCACATTTGGGTGGCTTTCAATCTGCAAGTGAAATAGATGAAAATACCTATCAGAAATATAACCCAAGGTATCATCCGAAATTAATTGGTTATGTGGCCACACAATTTATAGCAACTTTAATTATTGCATCTATTATTTTATTTTCTTACCATAAAATGGATTCTACTCCATTAATTTCTAGTGTTATTTATTGTATTTTAACATTAATTACCTGTGGGGCGTTATTCGAGCAAAGGAAATGGATTGTAAAATTTGAGTATTTCAGACTTATTTTGGGCGTAATACTTGTTTTGTTGTTGAAATATCCAGTCGGTTATCAAGTTATTTTTGGGGGCATTCAGTTAATATCCGTAATTTGGTTCTTCAATTTGCAAAAGGCAAACTACAAATCCCATGAAAACTAAGTTATTTTCTCTATCTTTTTTCTTCGTATTTATCATTCAACTTTATGCAGAATATGCAAGTAATGATCGTTTGCGAATGTTTTCAAAACCGCTAATTGTATTACTTTTAATGGCTTGGCTATATTCTAGCACAAGTTTAAAAGGTCGGTTTCATAAACGTATTTTTGCAGGATTAGTTTTTGGTTTAGCTGGCGATATTTTGTTAATGTATCAAAGTACAAATTCTAGTTTTTTTATTTATGGACTAATCGCATTTTTACTTTGTCACATTTTTTATATAAGGGCATTTATTCTTGATCACAAATCAAATCCCGACCAGAAAAACCCATATTTTTTATGGGCTGTACTAGTTTTTGGAGTTTTTTGTGCTGGTTTATTCTTTTACCTGCAACCAAATTTAGGTGCACTACAATTTCCAGTTTTAATGTATGCCATAATTATTTCATTTATGGCAATTATGGCTGTAAATCGATACGGGAGGGTAAATATTGCCAGTTTTAAACTGATTTTGTACGGAGCATTATTTTTTCTTTTATCGGATAGTACATTGGCATATAATAAATTTGTGCAGCCATTTGAACAAAGCGGTGCATTAATTATGGCTACTTATATGATTGCACAATATTTAATTGTTTATGGAACGATAGAACGGAGATTAGTCGTTACCAGAACGCCAGTTTAAAGATTTAATCCTGTTATGAGGGAAGAAAGATTTATATAAGTATTGGGCTTTTTATGCTCTTGAAAAGCAAAGTCTGTTCTTTTGAAACCATGTTCCTGTTGCACTCAGGTTTAGGGATTGAGAATAAACCTTTGTATCTAAACCCGATCTGAGTAAATGCCACGATTTTTTTTCGGGGCAGAAACGGGAGCGGGACTGCTTTTGCTAAATATTCCTGACCGCTCATTTCCAAATCAATTTTTAGATCAGTAACAAATATTAGGAAAGCAAAGTCTGTAATTCTTTTGAACCCTTGTTCCTGTCTTTCACTATATCCCACTAGAAAAAAATCGGGGATACCGTTGCACCCAGGTTTAAGTACCCAGTTACTGTAATTTAAATTTCAATTTTCTGGTTCAGGATGGATTTAATTCTTTTTCTCCTTATCCAAAACCGTAAAAAACTGTACAAGACGTTCACCATTTTCATCCACAAGTGTTAAAGTATGTTTTCCTGCCGGCGGACTAACAGCTAATTGATGGTAATTGGTTGTAGTAGCAACATATTCATTATCGATATGCCAATATATTTTTGATGCCGCGTTTCGATGTGCAGCGTTTAACACAATTTTCCCCCTTGAGCCATTTAATTCTAGCGGAATATAAACTGTAGCACCATTTTTCGGGTAAATTAATTCCATTACATTGTTTCCGCCAGTATTTTCGCAGCCAGTCATAAATGGAGGCAAAAGTTTATAGTCGCTATTTTTAATTTTATAGTAATATTCCATTGCTGGCGGTAGTACAAACCAACTTTTGTGCACCATATTTGTAACACTTTCACATTGATCTGTTACCCGGTAGGTTCCTGTTCTATCTAAATGAATAATTTTATGGAAAGGGCAGGTAGGCGTTTTTTCTCCACTTGGTGGAACCATTTCTTCAACAACATCCAAACAGTTTTCTCCGGCTTTATAACCACTTTGCTTACAAATTTTAATTTTTTTTAGTTTAGTTGTTGGTGTTTCAAACCATTTACCGTTAGGTAATAATCTAAAAATATCAAATAAAACAGGTGCTGCTGCCTCAATACCAACTAACCCAGGTCTGCCTTCGCCATCTGCATTTCCAACCCAAACACAAACTACGTAATTTGGGGTTAAGCCAACGGCCCAGGCATCACGAAAGCCAAAACTTGTTCCGGTTTTCCATGCCACCCTTTGCGATGATGAAAATTGCTCCCATAAACCTTCATCGCCCGGACGCATTACTTCTTCCATGGCATTAAAAGTAGACCAAATAGAGGCGTGATCTAAAAAAGAATTTCGCTGTGCATCAACATCTTCCTTATGAGCTTGTTTTACGTAGGCTGCCTGTTTATAATCTGCCGGATTATATAAGCCATTATAAGTGTTGTAATGGTTTAGCGTACGTACCATGCCCATATAAGTGTTGGCTAAATCCCACATGGTTACTTCGCTGCCTCCTAAAATTAGCGATAAACCGTAATGATCTGCAGGTTGATTTAAGGTGCCAATGCCCAGTTTTTTTAGCTTATCGTAAAATCTTTCGTACTTATATTGTTGCAGCATTTTAACCGCAGGAATGTTTAACGATCGGCTTAATGCTTTATCTGCGGCAATTGCACCATCATAGCCTAAATCATAGTTTTGGGGCGAGTAGCCAGCTATTTGCGTAGGAATATCAGGAACAAGTGTATGTGGCAAAATGAAACCATCATTAAGCATACTTGCATATAATATAGGTTTTAAGGTGCTTCCAGGACTTCGTGAAGCTTTAATCATATCTACATGACTTTGCAAAAGGGGATCTTCTGGTTGGTAAACATTGCCAACATAGCTCACTACTTCTCCGCTTCGGGCATCCAAAACCAGTGCAGAAATGTTATTAATATCATTTGCACGATAACGATTATTATACCTCTTTAAAATATAACTCACCTTAAGCTGAATGTTTTCATTTAAAGTAGAAGTAATTCTTGTAGAATTAATTTTCAGTGCAGTTCGTTCAGTTTTAAAGCGATTGAGCAGATGTTGGGCATTTTGAGGAAGAGGAAGAGGTTTACCTGGAACAGGTTCAAGTTTTGATAGGTTAGCTGTAGTTTGATCGATGTATTTTAGCTTTGCGAGTTTATCCAGCAAGTCGTTTCTTTTTTTAATTAGTTTGGTAGAATTTTTACCTGGATGAACCAATGAAGGGCTGTTTGGTAAAACGGCTAGGGTAGCCATTTCGCCCCAGGAAAGGCTTTTTGCATCGCGACCGTAGTAACGCCAGCTTGCGGCTTCAAGGCCTACAACATTACTTCCAAAGGGTGCATTTGCAGCATATAAGCCTATTATTTCTTCTTTAGAATATTTTAGTTCTAATCTAAAGGCGAGCATCATTTCCAGGAGCTTTTGCCAAATTGTTCTATCTTGTTTCCGAGATAAACGAATTACTTGCATGGTTAATGTACTACCTCCGCTTACCACACTCTTAGCCTTTAAATTTTGGCGCATTGCTCTACTCATCGCTAAAAAATCTACCCCGAAATGGTTGTAAAAGCGTTTATCTTCAAAAGCAATAATGCAATCTTTAAACTTAACAGGAACACGATCAGCCACAGGAAAGCGCCACTGCCCATCCGTAGCGATGGATGCACTTAATAAATTGCCATTACTGGCTTCAACCATATATGAAGTAGGTGATTTGAATAGTTTTTTTGGGAGTGAAAAAAGAAAAAGCAGCGTAAGCAATAAACAAATACCATCTGAAATTACTATTACTTTAAATCTTTTATCCATTAAGTGCTTTTTTGTACGCAAAGCAAATATATGATTCTATTGGCCTTTTTTTCAGTTTTTCAATTTCGGGAAGTTGTTTTTTTGTAAGCTTCTACTTCCCATTACTTTAACTAAACTATTGGAAATAAAAAAACCGCAGAGTTTTTCTCTGCGGTTAAATCCGAATTAAGTATTATTATTTAACTACCTGAACCCATTTTCCAGCTTCAGTTGCAGAAATATCATGGTTATACATGGCTTCACATTGTACGGCTGATAAATAATATTTTCCTAAATAAGAAGCATTAAGAAGTACTTTGTAAACCAAACTTTCGTTTTCACGGATATTGAAATAGGTAAATACACGATCGTCTCTAATGTCTTGATAAGTAAAAGGAGACGAGGCTAAAATGCTTTGGTTATCATTAACACGGGTATTGATAATTTCCCAGCCTGACGGGAAAATTTGTGTTAGCGCCATTTGCTCATAATAACCCATTTGTCCTGGATTTTTAACCGTTACTTCGGCATAAAAATCAGTTCCTTGTTTTAAAGTTGTTGGATCTAAAGGTTTGCCATTTAGGTGTTTATAGCTAACATTCATATCTAAAACTTCAGGTCTGTTGGGCAAGAAATTATTTTGTCCTGCTACTGGTTGCCCTTGTAATACTAAACGAACAAACAGTACATTATTTCCTTTATTGCTTACCGATGCTGTATTCCCTTTAAAGCTAATTATAGAACTGTTTAGGTATTGATTAGAGTTAACTGAGGCAGATTTTCCATCTAAAACATATTGGTAATTTAGTTTATTTGAAGACTGATTTGAACCACAGAATTTTGCAATAGCAAGTAAGCTGTAGGCGGTTGTTTGTGTGCTGTACCAAGTATCTTCGCCTAATTTGGTAGCTAAGGGCTGTAGGAGCGAAGCTGCTTTTGCCTTTTGGCCAAGCAATGTTAATGTTTCTAATATCATTGCACCATCACGAACGTCGGAACCGTAAGTACCACCCAATTGATTGTATGGTTTTATTGAAGTATCTAATCCCTTAACCATGTTTTGGGCTACATCATTTTGACCTGCAAGTTTATATGCGGCAGCTAATCTCCATTTTGCAGCAACAGATAAGTATTCAAATGCTCTTAATCTGTTCATTGCGGCCATTTCTGGTTTTTTAGCGAGCGCAAGTGTATATAAACGATAAGCTTGAGATAAATCGCCACCATAAAAATTATTGCTGTTTGGCGCCCAATTTGTTGCTTTAGTTCTTTGGAAACGCAATAATTCATCTAATAAGCCAACCGGAAGTGTATATCCAGCACTTTGAGCTTCAATTAAGAAGTGACCACCATAATTTGTACCCCACTCATCAGAGCTACCTTCGCCTGGCCAGTAAGATAACCCTCCATCTGTTGTTTGGAAGCTTTTTAAACGATTAATTCCTGCTTTAAGGTTTTTTTCTGTTGTTGCTTTTTGCTGCTCAGATAATGGACTTAAACGATCTAAATACAATTGAGGGAAAATGCCCGAAGTGGTTTGTTCAATACATCCATGCGGATATTGAATTAGGTAACTTAATCGTTTGCTAAGGTTAATTGCCGGAATAGAAGAAACTTCTAAAGTTCCTGAATTTGTACCCTGCATACCAATTGAAGCATATTTTGTGCCCCAATTTTGCCCTGGTTGTACCGTTGCAGAAACTACATTTGTAATATAAGGATTTGGGTTGCGAATTTCCATTTCTACATCATATTCTGTTTTTTCAGCCCCGCTTTGTGCGATCACCTTAACTTTTGCAATACCTACCTGATTTGGAGCTTTAACTTCAAAATAAGCCATTTGTTCGCCTGTTTGCTTATAGTAAAGTTGTTGTTTATTAGTGCCTTCAACCAGTAAATTAGTAGCCTGTAGTTGTACTGAAACATTTTTTAGGTTGTTTTCTGTAGCAAAAACAGTAACAGGCAAGGTAAAGCTTTCTCCAGGTCCTATTACCCTTGGTAATGTTGCCAAAACCATAAGCGGTTTTTTAACCTGAACAGATTTTTCTGCAAAGCCGTATGCTGCATCCTGCCCGGCAACTACCATTGCTCTAACTGCACCAATATATTGTGGTAATTTAAATTTGTGCGTTTTGCTTTCGCCTTTGCCCAGTGTAAATGGACCCATAAATTTTACTACTGCCTTAAAGCGATTTGCCTTAGCAGGATTAAGGTTTTTATTGATACTTCCATCACCACCAATGCTTAAAATACGTTCTAAATTTCCACCCCATGCGCCTAAAACATAATCAAATAAATCCCAGGTTTTAACGCCTAAGCCTTCACGAGCGTAAAATGCACTATGCGGGTTTGGAGTTTTAAAACGTGTTAAGTCCAGTAAACCTTCATCCACAAGTGCAATGGTATAGGTCATGGCTTTACCGTTTTGTTCGCCTACAGTAATGGTATTTTCAGTCTCTGGCTTAATTTTATCCGCCATTTTTATGGTCGGTTTTAAAATAGTTTGAGGATCTTCAACAGAAATCGGAATCGCACCGTACATTCTAATTGGTAAATCATTAACCGTTTGCGCATGAGGCTGAAGTAAGGTAATATTGGCAAAAACATTCGGTGCCATTTCCTTTTCAGCCTTAAATGTAAATTGGGTTTGCCCCACTTTTGTATCTACCCAATAGGTTTTTAAAACACGACTTCCGTTTTCTATAGACACCAAAGCTCTTCCATTTTTACCAGTAGGGATGGTTAAAGTAATGTCTTCTCCAACCGTAAATTTTTCTTTATTGGCCGTAAATGATAACATAGAGGCTTCAGTAGGGTTATTTCCCTGTTCGCGTTGCGCCCATCCTGGCCAATCCACATAAACGGATTTTCCGGTAACATGTCCACCATTTAAATCGCGTACTAAAATTAAATAACGACCCCATTCAGGTTCATTGATTCTTAAATTCCAGCTCCCTTTTCCATTTGATAAAGTAACCTGTTTGGTTTCAATAAGTTTATTGTACTGATTTTGAGTAAAATTTGCATAAGTGTATTGGTTATCCTGTTCCCACCACCAACGCCATTGCGTTTTGTATAATTCTACCTGCACGGTTTTGCTACCACTAAGTAACTTTCCGTCGGTGTTTACGTTTACAATTTCAATTTTGTGATCTTGCCCTGTAACCAATCTGCCACTTAAACGATCGCCTTTTGGAGCTCTAATACCCAAATAATTTGTATAAACATGATATGGAATACTAAAATTATCAATACTGAAATTACCACCTGGTTCAAAAACTTTTGTTGTAAAATTGGCTCTTAAAACACCAGGAGCAGTATTATTTTCGTTCAAATTGGTGTTAATTTGAGCTGTTCCATTTTGGTTTAGTGTACCCTCAAAAATAGTTTTAACCTGCGATTGAAAGTTCACCGTAGGATTATCAAAGCTGAAACCTTCAAAACCTTTAAATTTCGTTTCTGTTGTATTCAAATTTACATCAACTTTTGCCTTTAAATTTTGTGCTACTGCACCAAATAACCATTTTGCCGAAAGGGTAGAGGCTGATGTTCCTGAAGTTAAATATGGACGATTACCAACATTAAAATCAATTTTTAAGCGATTCGGCATAACCGTTTCAACTTTTAATGTTTTAGTAAATGTTGCACCTCCAGCTTTTACCTTTGCCATCCAATCTCCTGTTGGGGAAGTACTTTCGGTTGCAGTTTTAAAGGTGTAAAAACCATTTACAGGCTTTCCATTTATTAAACGCTTATATAATTGTCCTTTAGGATTAAAAAACTCCATGGTTACAGGATAATTGGCTGGTAGTTTCTTTAATTTATCTTCCAGTACAAAGGAGATAAATAAGCTATCTCCTGGGCGCCAAACACCTCTTTCTCCATATATAAAACCTTTTAAACCACTTTGAACAACATCGCCACCAACATCAAACCTGCTTAAAGGTAACGAGTTACCATCATCTAATTTTAAATAACCCCTTTCAGCACCATTTTTTGCAATTAATAAAAAAGGCTGTCTTTTTAAATCAAAGCGTGCAAATCCATCTCCATCGGTTTTAGTTCTGTAAATAATTTGCTTTTGAAAATCCATCAACTCTAAACTCACTCCGCTTAATGGTTTTGCCGTTAATAAATCTGTAGCAACAATAAGCATACTATTATCGTTTCCACGTTTGGCAACCAAACCAATGTTTGAAGCAATTAAATTTCTACTTGCCCATTTTTCATTGGTATAAAAAGATGGCGTACACGGATTATCTTTATCACTCCAACGGTAATTTGAAGGATAATAGTTGTTATAACGTTTCCAAAAATCATCGTCTTCATCAATTTTTTCGCCATAACTATCGCTTTCACCATAATAACCTTCCTCCTCATCATCGCTATTTGCATCTGCTTTTTCTTCATTAGCTTTACAATTAAACGCATTGTATTCTTTTCTGAAAGCAATTGTAACACGATACATTGCGCCAGGTTCGGTGCGAATCATCTTATCTAAATCAAGCGTAAAACGATTTTTTTTATGCAAGTTCAACGCCTTATCTTCATCTAAACGTACTGTTTTTTGTAAAATAGGCTTCGCAACTCTACGCAATTCATTTCCATCTTTATAGTTGTTAGTTTGGAAGAATTGAGGGATATTATTCTCATATATTTTTATTACAGTTACATCAACTGCTTTCAAATTAACCGCTTCGAAGGGTAATACCAATTTACCCGAGTTTGGTAAAATTGTACCCGCTCCAGAAATAACTACAGCTGGTAGTTTATCCTCAAAAGTAATACTTGCGGTTTTGCCATTTGCTAATTTCTTGCCGTTTATATTTTCAATCCCTGCATTAACATTTAAAGCAAAATTGCCCTTTAATTCCTCTGCAGCATATATTTTAACCTGGCTGCCGTCAATTGTATATCTAAGGTCAGTTAAGTTGCCAAGCGTAATCATTCCCGTTAAATCCTGCCCAACGCCAATAGGTTCAGAAAACTGAACTAAGGCGTAATCTTCTTCACCTTGTACAGCTTTCATATCTAAAATTTCAAACTTGTTTAAAGCAGGAACACGGATTTCTGCATTTCCTTTTTGATCTGCATTAATGGCATCGCCATTCCAGTTTATTTTCAAAGTTTGATCGTTGCTTTGTTTTCTAATACTATCAATAGTGAATTTTGAAGTATTTTTAGCTGGATTATGTTGCCATTTAATCTTTAATTTCTGGCCGAAATCAGTTTCAATAGTTTTCTCTATGGCTTTTGTTTCTTCTTCATCAGCAGTTAATATTTCTCCACTTAACTTCATGTATTCCAGTGAAGTATTGTTTTGCGAAACTAATCCACTTTGGCTAAACATAATTCCTGGACTAATCACTTTAAATTCAAAGTCGAAATCTTCAAGACCTTTTTCTGTGGCCGATACCTCTGAAAGTTTAAAAGTTACTTCGTAGTTTTTTCCAGGTTTAAGGTTTTCATCTGGTCTAAATTCCACGGTTTGCGGATCAATCCAATAAGTTTTTCCTGAAATACCAGGGGAGAAGTCGAATAAATCTCTTGAATCAGCTTTGCCTAAATCTTGCATACCTTGAGCGGCATTTGCAAGATGAACGCGGATAAAGCTTTTCTTTGAGATTGTTCCCGAAGTATAGGCTTCAATATATTTGGCATAAGCCTGATTGTCTTCGTTTGTTTTTCTTTTTCTGTTAAAGAAAATAAAGGCTATTGCTGCAATGGAAATAGCGAGAATACCGATAAAAATAAATTTCTTTTTTTTCGATGATGCGTAAGTAGATGGGTTTTCCATATCTGTTTTAGGTTAAACGTGAGGTAAATTAGCCAAAAATCTGCTTAAACAAAAAAAATACATTTCAACATTTGATACTTATCATCGATTTAGATATGTTTACAGGAATCTAATCCCGATATAAAACTATTATGAAGAAACTATTTATCTGCACCATGCTAACGTATTGTTCTATAAGTTTTTGTTTTGCACAAAAAAAAGACGTAGAGAATGCTGTGAGCCAGCTAACTAAACTTATGATTACGCCTGATAGCTTGGCACTTGATAAAATAGTACTGAATAATTTAAGCTATGGCCACTCCAGTGGGAAAATTCAAACTAAGCCAGAATTTATGCATTCGCTACTTTCGGGCGAATCTGATTTTGTGGATATTAATTTAACAGATCAAACAGTAATTTTACAAAATAAAACAGCTTTGGTTCGCCATACATTAAATGCTAAAACGAACGACAAAAATGTACCTGGAAATGTGAAACTTTACATCCTATTAATCTGGACAAAAGAGAAGGCTGGATGGAAATTACTGGGCAGACAAGCAGTTAAAGTGCCTTAGAAATCCTATTTTTTAGTTTACTTAATCATTACGCCAGGTTTATTTACCAGTGGGATTTTAATTAAGTTCATATCGATAATGCTTTCTGGCAGAAAGATAAATTTCTTATCATAAATGGTTGATCCAATATAATAACTTAACCAATATTCGTTAGTTAAGCCAAATACCTCAGGGTCAATTGCTTCAACGCCACTGAAAGAATTAGCGTCCATATCACCAATAAAGTGCCTTAAAACAGAGGTTTTTACAGGTTTACCATCTTTTTCTCCATATCCTTTTGAGCTAATGATCACATTGGTAATGGCTTCGTTTTTTAAATTAACAAGATAAACTGTCCAGTTTTTAACTTCTGGAGTTTCGCTCATTAATACAACTGCCATGGCAATATCTTCAACTAAATTTTCTGGTAAATCTGCTTTCACAATGGTTAACTATTTTTGTTGTATTTAATTAATGTAGTACTTGAAAATCTATCGTGAAATCCATCACTTGAAAATAAGAAAGATAACGCATCAAACGGGATAAACCTACAAATGGTTCTTGTAATTATATATTTCAAATCTGGAACATCCTCATCTTTTGTGACCACCAACGAACTAGTGATAAATTTACCAATCGTTCTTTGGTATTTAGTCTCCATAAAAACATAATATCCAAAGAAACATAATAACATTATTAAGTATTCGAATAGTACGTGTAGCTTTTGTGGACCAAATAATAAGTCAATGAAAAAGAACATAATAGCGCTAATTATGCAACAAATAATTGTATCTACTACAAAATGGACAAGCCTTTTTAAAGAATTTACCTTTTTTGAATCAAACTTTCTTTTTTCTTCAAGCTGATTGACTAAGTCAGATTTGAAGAACTCTATTTTTTCAGCACCAATATTCCTGGTTTTGATCTCCTCTTCAGCAGCTTCAATAGCGAAAGGTTGATAATCTTGTCGATTGATAGTCAGAATATTAACTAGTTCTTCATCTGTCCGTTTAGACATTATGTCCTTAAAGTCACTAGCCATATTATATGCTATTAAATTATAATCTTATTATCCAATAACTCTAAACTTTTTTATTTCTTTTTTGCTACTGCTTTTTTTGCTGCAGGTTTCTTAGCCGTTGCTGCTTTCTTTTTCGGCGCTGCCTTTTTCTTAGTTTCAAAAGCATCTGGAACCTGTTCAACGATCATTTTCTTTACTACATCCAACTCAATATCCACCAATTCTTCAGGGGTATATTTTTGTTTGGTCGCTTCGTTATTTCTAAGTTTCAGCATTAATTTACCGAAACGGATAAACGGTCCCCAACGTCCATTTTCAATAGAGATTTTTTCTTCATCCCAAGTTTTAATGTAACGGTTCGCCTCTTTTTCTACTTTTTTACCAATTAATGTATCAATATCGGCTTGAGAAAGATTGTCGTAATCATAACCTTTGGCTGGAATGTTAATGAACAAATCGTTCCATTTAATGAAAGGGCCAAAGCGACCTTTGCCTTTTGTTACCGGTAAACCTTCATACTGCGCAATTGGAGCATCAGCATCCATTTTCTCCTTTATAATTTCAACCGCTCTATCGTAGGTAACCGCTAAAGGCTCTTCATTTTTTGGTAAAGAGATAAAACTTTCACCCCACTTAACGTATGGACCGAAACGACCTACACCGATTACAACCTCTTTGCCTTCAAAATCTTCTAGCTGGAATGGAAGTTTAAAGAGCTCTAAGGCATCTTCTAGCATAATAGTTCCAACGGATTGGCTACGCATTAAACTGGCATAGCGAGGCTTTTCTTCATCGTCAGCTTCACCAATTTGAACCAAAGGACCAAATTTGCCCACTTTAGTGTAAACATTTTTGCCTGTAGCTGGATCTAAACCTAATAAACGCTCCCCAGTAGCACGTTCGGCAGTTTCTAAAGTATTTTCTACCTCCTGGTGAAATGGGTTATAGAAAGAATGCAACATTTTAGTCCATTCCTGTAAACCTTGTGCTATTTCATCAAATTCCTTTTCTACGTTGGCCGTGAAATTAAAATCTACAATGCCTTTAAAATGTTCAACTAAGAAATCATTTACAACTTCACCAATATCTGTAGGGAAAAGTTTAGATTTCTCCGCACCTGTAATTTCTGTTTTAGTTTCTTTCTTTACAATACCATCGGCTAAAATAATAGAAACAAATTTTCGTTGCTTACCATCTCTATCTTCTTTTACTACGTAACCACGGTTTTGTACTGTAGAAATGGTTGGCGCATAAGTAGAAGGACGACCAATACCTAATTCTTCCAGCTTTTTAACGAGACTGGCCTCTGTATATCTTGCCGGCGGACGAGAATAACGCTCGGTTGCCTGCATTTCTTTTAAAAATAATTCTTGTCCTTTAGCTAAAGGAGGTAGGATAGAACCGCCTTCTTTTTCTTCGTTTTCTTCATCATCTGTAGATTCTAAATAAACTTTAAGGAAGCCATCAAATTTTAAAACCTCACCCTCGGCAACTAAAAGCTCTTTACGAGTTGAAGTTGAAATTTGTGCGGTGGTTTTTTCAAATAAAGCCTCACTCATTTGCGAAGCGATAGAACGTTTCCAAATTAAATCATATAAACGCTTTTCCGAAATATCTCCATCAACAGTATGCCTATCAAAATAAGTAGGGCGAATGGCTTCGTGAGCTTCTTGTGCACCTGCAGATTTAGTTTTATATTTTCTCGGCTGGTGATATTTATCGCCATAGGCTGATTTAATTTCTGCTGCTGCTGCTGCTAATGCTGTATCCGATAAGTTTACCGAATCCGTTCTCATATAAGTAATTTTACCGGCCTCATACAAGCGTTGTGCAACTTGCATGGTTCTGGCAACTGAAAAACCTAATTTTCTGGAAGCCTCCTGTTGTAAAGTTGAAGTAGTAAAAGGTGCAGCTGGATTACGTTTTGCAGGTTTAGTTTCTAAACTGCTGATGTCGAATTTTGCGTTAATGCAATCCTGAAGGAACTTATTGGCTTCTGCCTCGTTTTCAAATCGTTGTGGTAATTCTGCTTTAACAATTTCTTTTCCTTTTCCGGTAGAGAATTGTGCTGTAATTTTAAAAGCCGCTGTAGCGCTGAAATGATTAATCTCTCGTTCTCTATCAACAATTAAACGTACTGCAACTGATTGTACACGACCAGCTGAGAGCGATGGTTTTACTTTTTTCCATAAAACTGGAGAAAGCTCAAAACCTACCAAACGATCTAAAACGCGGCGTGCTTGTTGCGCAAATACTAGGTTATAATCAATTCCTCTCGGACTTTCAATTGCTTTTAAAATGGCAGGCTTTGTAATTTCATGAAAAACAATTCTTTTAGTTTTCTCTGTTTTTAGGCCTAAGGTTTCAAATAAGTGCCAAGATATTGCTTCTCCCTCGCGGTCTTCATCGGATGCTAGCCAAACCATTTCGGCATCCTTAGCTAGTTTTTTCAGTTCGGCAACTACATTTTTCTTATCTGCAGGTACTTCATACGTTTGGGCAAAATTATTTTTAATATCAATCCCCATATCGCCTTTCACTAAATCCCTAATGTGGCCATAGCTTGATTTCACAAGGAAATCTTTACCTAAGTAGCCTTCGATAGTTTTAGCTTTTGCGGGTGATTCGACGATTAATAAATTTTTGGCCATGAAATACGTTTTTCTGCAAATAAAGCTATAAATAAAGCGAAAATCAAAACCTGACTAAAATTTAATGAACTTTTTTGATTTATTAAAGACAAATGCAACAAAGAAATTGCCTCTTTATGGCTTTATTTACAGGGCTGTTACAATGAGGAAAACTATTTGTATCTATATTCGTATATAAAAATAAAACAAAATGATAAGTACAATCCTAATTCTATTAAATCTATTGGTGTCGCCACCAAAAAATGTTTACGATTTTAGTTTTAAAACAATCGATGGTAAAGAAATTAAGCTTTCGAAGTTTAAAGGCAAAAAAATCCTCATAGTAAATACCGCATCTAAATGTGGTTTCACTCCACAATATGAAGATTTGGAGAAACTACACAAACTTTATGGAAAAAAAGTGGTATTAATTGGTTTTCCTGAAGGAGATTTTGGTGGACAAGAATTTTCTACCAATACTGAAATTAAAGAATTTTGTACAGGCAAATACAATGTTTCCTTTTTATTGGCCGAAAAAAGTAGTGTAATTGGTAAAGATATTAGCCCATTATTTAAATATTTAACTACCCAACCAGGAACAGAGGAGCAAGGTGATATTAAATGGAACTTTGAGAAATTCTTAATTAATGAAAAGGGAGAGTTGGTACACCGTTTCCGTTCAAAAATTAAGCCGTTGGACGAGGCTATTACTAAAAACTTTTAAAATAGAAATTGGAGATTGTAATTGATTTTATTACAATCTCCAATTACAAAAAGTGGGGTTAGTTTTTCTCTAAAACTGTTCTCCAAACAATGGCGCTTAAAATTGCACCAATAATTGGAGCTACAATAAAGAGCCAAACTTGGCTAATGGCTTGTCCACCAACTAAAATAGCAGGGCCAATACTACGTGCAGGGTTTACCGAAACACCAGTTACTGGTATACCTACTATATGTATAAGCACTAAACTTAAACCTATTGCTAAACCTGCAAAACCTCCATTAATATTTTTGGTAGATGTAGAGCCGAAAATAACAAGTAAGAAAATAAAGGTAAGTACAACTTCAGCAATAAAACCCGCTTGCAAATTGTAATGTTGCGGCGAAAGTGCATCATAACCATTTTGCCCTAAGCCGTTTGCTGCTACAGAATATTCTGGCTTGCCGGATGCAATGAGCATTAAAATACCCGCACCAGCAATTGCGCCTAAAATTTGGGCTACAATATAGTATGCAGCTTCACTAAATTTCATTCTTCCGGCTACAACCATTCCTATAGAAATTGCAGGGTTAATGTGGCAACCTGAAATATGACCTATCGCATATGCCATTGCCACTACGGATAAGCCAAAAGCGAAGGATATACCCAGTAATCCAACGCCAGTTGTGCCATTAGCACCCGCAATTACGGCACTACCACAACCCATTAAAACTAATACTAGTGTGCCGAGGAATTCGGCGCCAAATTTTGATAATTTGCTTGTTTCCATATAATTATTTGTTTAAGATTTAAAAGAAAAATTATATAGGGACAGATTTGAATCAAAAGTAAATTAAAAATTAGATATTCAAATGTTTTAGGAATAAAATATGTGCGAGAAATTATTATTAATGTATACATTACTTTACATAATGTTTTAATAAAGGCGCTTAATTGGTTAAAATTAAATAGTTAACCTTTAAATTAAATGAAATAGATTATGCAAAATTCAAATTGTTATGCAATAAAAAAGCCAGCATTTAGCTGGCTTAATATTATAATAGTGTATGCTTTAAACTAAAAAGCCACCACCTAATAAATCATTACCTTCGTAAAATACAGCAGATTGACCAGGTGCAATTGCCGAAACTGAGTGATCAAACACAACACGCATTTTATCTTTTTCTTGTACAATTGTACTTAACATACCTGCATCTTTATACCGTATTTTGGTTATTACATCATTCATTGGTTCCTCAATGCTGGCATATTTAACCAGGTTTACGTTTCTAACCATCGCTTCGCGACGCTCTAATTCATCAGCACGGCCTAATACAACAGTATTACTTTCGGGCAAAATCTGCGTTACAAACATCGGCTCGCCAAAAGCAACACCTAAACCTTTACGCTGACCGATAGTATAAAAGGGGTAGCCTTTATGTTGACCGACAATCATTCCATTACTTAAAATAAAATTACCACCTGCAACTCTATCTTCAAGGTCTTCAACCTTATGTTTTAAAAATGCTCTGTAATCATTATCAGGTACGAAACAAATTTCGTAGCTCTCAGATTTTTTCGCCAATTCTTCTTGTCCCATATCTAAAGCCATTTGTCTGATTTCAGATTTAGCAAAGCTTCCCAAAGGAAATTTAGTACGCGAAAGGTTTTCTTGAGAAACGCCCCAAAGTACGTAAGACTGATCTTTATTTTCGTCCTTACCTTTAGAAATTACATAACGACCGCTATCTTGCTGGCGAATATTTGCATAATGTCCTGTTGCAATAAATTCACAATCTAATTTATTGGCACGTTTTAATAAAGCTTCCCATTTAATGTGGGTATTGCATAAAACACATGGATTTGGGGTACGCCCAGCCAAGTATTCATCAACGAAGTTATCAATTACATAATCGCCAAATTCATCACGTATATCTAATATATAATGTGGGAAACCGTAATTTACGGCCAAGGTGCGGGCATCATTAATGCTATCTAAACTGCAACAACCAGTTTCCTTGCTGCTGCCACCAGAACTTGCATAATCCCAGGTCTTCATGGTTAAGCCAATTACTTCATAACCCTGCTCATGTAACATAACTGCTGCTACCGAACTATCAACCCCGCCACTCATGGCTACCAGAATTCTACCGTGTTTACTCATTTTAATACTATTGGCTGCAAAAATAAGGTTTATTTACCTGAAATTATTTAAAGCAAGTCAGTTACTTGTAAAAAGCTAACATTGCACCAGTATTGGGTTATCGGGCAGGGGATAAAACGGATTTTAAAAATGAGAAAGTTATTTGGAAATTTTTTCGGCAGTGACGATCATTCTATGCCTTGTATTTAAACCCGATGTAAGTGAATGCCACGATTCTTTATCGGGCAGCAACAGGAGCGGGGCTGCTATTTGCGTAGTATTACTGTCTGTTCATTTCCAAATAAGTTCTATTGCGATAGTTTCTTAGATTAGCAATTAAAGATAAGGAAAGCAAAGCCTGCAGTTATTTTGAATCTTTATTCCTGCTTTTCGCTATATCCCGATAGAAAAAATCGGGAATACCGCTGCACTCAGGTTTAATAAACGAGAGTGAGGCTACAGTTTACTAAGCATTACTATCCGTTCATTTTCAAATTTTAGAAAGCAACGTTGGTGCTCTTTTTAAAGATAACGTTGCAAATCCTCACTATGATGCAAGCTTTTTACTTTTATCAGGTTTATTAAATAAATGGATTTCTAATATGCCAAAAGAACCTCTTAAATTATGATTTTATATTCTTTTTGTATTACTTAAACGTTTTAGTTTGTCAAAATTCACAATGTGAAGATTAATTGATACCTTAGGATTCTGAAATTAAAAATTGAATAAACTATGATTAAAAAATTTATTCTGCCATGCCTTTTGCTATCCTCAATAGTTGTTTCAGCGCAGCAAAACCTTGTGCAGTATGTAAAGCCAATTATTGGTACTGAAAAAATGGGGCATACCTACCCAGGCGCTACAGTTCCATTTGGATCGGTACAGTTAAGCCCAGAAACTGATACAATTTCGTACGAAATGAACGGGAAATATAATGGAGATGTATATAAATACTGTGCGGGTTATAAATATGAAGATAAAACTATAACAGGATTCAGTCATACTCATTTTAGTGGCACTGGACACTCAGATTTAGGCGATTTTTTAATTATGCCAACTCAGGGTAAGCTTCAACTTAATCCAGGAACGGCTTCAAACCCAAAAGGCGGTTATCGTTCTGCTTTTTCTCATCAAAATGAAGTTGCAGAAGCTGGTTATTATAAGGTAAAACTTGATGATGATAACATTACAGCAGAATTAACGGCAACTACAAGGGTTGGTATGCATCAATATACTTTTCCTAAATCAGATCAATCGCATATAATTCTGGATTTAATGGCTGGAATTTATAATTACGATGAAAAAACAGTTTGGACGTATGTGCGTGTGGTTAACGATACTTTAATTACGGGTTATCGCCAAACCAATGGATGGGCCAGAACAAGGACTGTTTATTTCGCTATGAGTTTTTCCAAACCTTTTAAAAGCTATGGACAGAAAAATTATGATGCCAAGCAAGCGTATAGAGGATTTTGGGGCAAGTTTAACCAAAACAAAAACTTTCCTGAAATAGCGGGAAAAAAAGTAAGAATGTTTTTTGATTTCGATACTCAAGAAGGGGAGAAGATTAAAATTAAAATGGCTTTATCGCCGGTTAGTCAAGAAAATGCATTGCAAAATATGCGTACTGAAATTTCTGGATGGGATTTTGAAAAAGTAAAAGCTCAAGCACAGGCAACCTGGAATAAAGAATTAAATAAGATTCAGATTAATACATCTAACGATAATAAGATTAACTTTTATACCGCACTTTATCACGCTTTTATAAATCCAACAACTTATACGGATGTAAATGGCGAGTATAAAGGATTGGATCAGGGCGTACACAAGGCTGATGGCTTTACAAATTATACTACATTTTCACTTTGGGATACCTACCGGGCTTTACACCCGTTTTTTAACGTAATCCAGCCAAGTAGAAACAACGATATGGTAAAATCTATGATGGCACATTACGATCAGAGTAGCCTGAAAATGCTTCCAATTTGGTCTCATTATGCTAATGATAACTGGTGCATGAGTGGTTACCATAGTGTATCGGTAATTTCTGACGCTATAATTAAAGGTACTTACAATGGCGATGCCAATAAAGCACTTGATGCCTGCGTTGCAACAGCAAAGCACCGCGATTATGAAGGTATTGGCTACTACATGGATTTAGGGTATATCCCTGCCGAGAAAAGTGGAATTTCAGTCTCCAACACATTAGAATATGCTTATGATGATTGGGCAATTGCGCAAATGGCGAAAAAATTAAACCGTATGGATGTGTATGAGGAATTTATTAAAAGATCAGGCAACTGGAAAAATAATTTTGATCAGGCATCTGGTTTTATGCGCCCTAAACTGGCTGATGGAACTTTTAAGAAATCTTTTGATCCTAAGGATACTGAAGGACAGGGTTTTATTGAAGGTAATAGCTGGAATTATAGCTTCTTTGTGCCACAAGATCCAGCTTCATTAATTGAATTAATGGGCGGCAAAAAGAAATTCGCCATGCGATTAGATACTTTATTTACCATGCACTTGCCCGATGAATTTTTTGCTCATACTGAAGACATCACCCGTGAAGGTATAATTGGTGGTTACGTGCATGGAAATGAGCCGGCACACCATATTGCTTATTTGTACAACTGGACAGATCAACCGTGGAAAACGCAAGCACAAATTCGCCACATTTTAAATATGCAATACAAGCCTACAGCTGATGGTTTGGGTGGCAATGATGATTGTGGACAAATGAGTGCGTGGTACATGTTTTCGTCTTTAGGTTTTTATCCTGTAGCACCAGGATCTGACGTTTACGCTTTAGGAAGCCCATCAGTAAATAACGCAGTGCTAAATCTTGAAAATGGCAAAACCTTCACTGTTGAGGCCATTAAGCAAAGCGATAAAAATGTTTATGTAGAAAAGGTTCTGTTAAATGGTAAATTACTTACCACTCCTTTTATTAAACATGCAGATTTAATGAATGGCGGTAAGATTACTTTTTATATGTCATCAAAACCTAAAAAATCATAATAAAATATTAAGCATCCCATTTACAATTGAACCGCTGGTAATTTGACCAGCGGTTTTTTTTATGGATAAGTTTTCTGAAAAATTGGTGCTGTTATTTTATAAGAAAAATATAAAACCTGAACCAATTTTGTGCTTTGTAAGAATTTATAGACTGAAATTAAGAGCTTTTGCTTGACTAATCTTCGTAGATAAATCAAATAATAGGGAAATATAGTAATCTAAATTTTAAATTAGTCACGGAAAAATAGGTATTGAGCACGGTTTCTATGTTATTTAATTGTTTTGTTGACTTTTGTCATTAATATTTAATTAGGTATTGCTAATCAATTTATTAAAGTTTAACTTGTCATTGTAAAATCATTAACTAAACCTTATTTCATTAACGCTCTCTTTTTTATTGGATCAGCACGCTCGTTGCTGATCTAGTAAAAAGTTTTTCGCATCAGTTTATAGCTGTTGTTGTCTTTGTTATTATCCTTATTTTACTGGTAAATTTTCTAATGTAAAAAGAAATTCATTTTTAACTTTGAACACGTTAAACGTTTTACTACTTTCGATAATATTATCAGATAATGGCTTAACAAATATTGCATATCTTGTAAAGTCAATCAATTATTAAAGGAAGATACAAGTAACTGTAGAAAACGAATTATAATTGTTTAAACTGTAATATGTATCAGATTAACAACCTATAAATAACCAAATAGAACACAATACACATATGAAAAGAAGAACATTTATACAAAATACCGGTTTACTCGGTGCCGGTTTAGTAGCCTCTAAATTTTCCTTTGCTGCAGATTTCGGTACAAACTTTCCAGTGGTAAGAGTTGCTGCTGATAAAAGGCACTTTAAAAGTAAAGCTGTAGATGATGCTATTAAAACCTTTCAAACAAATGTTAAAAACCCCGAATTAAGCTGGTTATTTGAAAACTGTTTCCCAAATACTTTAGACACTACCGTTTATCACTCAGAAAAAAATGGTCGCCCTGATACCTATGTTATTACAGGAGATATTGATGCCATGTGGTTGCGTGATAGTTCTGCGCAGGTTTGGCCATATTTGCAGTTTGTGAATGAAGATGAACCACTTAAGAAATTAATTGCTGGAGTAATTATTCACCAAACTAAATGCGTTTTGAAAGATCCATATGCAAACGCTTTTTATGGAGATGCTACAAAAGTTGGTGAGTGGAAAACTGATTTAACAGATATGAAACCAGGGATTCATGAACGTAAATGGGAAATTGATTCACTTTGTTACCCTATTCGCTTAGCTTATCACTATTGGAAAAAAACAGGTGATAAAACCCCTTTTGATGCAGATTGGAAAAAAGGAATAGAAGCTACTTTAGAAACTTTTAAGCAGCAGCAACGTAAAGAAAATCATGGGCCATATCACTTTCAAAGAGAAACCAATAAACCAACTGATAGTTTACCAATGTCTGGCTATGGTTTCCCAGTTAATCCTGTTGGCTTAATTTGTTCAGCTTTCCGCCCGAGTGATGATGCAACAATTTTCCCTTTCTTAATTCCTTCTAATTTCTTTGCCGTAACCAGCTTAAAACAAGCAGCAGAGATGATTAAGGCTTTGCAAAGCGATAAAGCATTAGAAAGTAATTTACTTAATTTGGCCAATGAAGTAAATGCAGCTATTCAAAAACATGGCATTGTTAACCACCCAAAATATGGCAAAATTTATGCTTTTGAGGTAGATGGTTTTGGCGGTGCTTATATTATGGACGATTCTAACGTACCTAGTCTTTTAAGTTTACCTTATTTAGGTGCCTTAAGTGCTGACGATCCAATTTATAAAAACACAAGAAAGTTTGCTCTTTCTAAAGATAATCCATACTTTTTTAAAGGTACAGCTGGCGAGGGGATTGGTGGGCCACACTGCGGACAGGATATGATTTGGCCAATGAGTATAACCATGCGAGGCTTAACTTCAAAAGATGATGCAGAAATTAAGTGGTGTATCGAAACCCTTCAAAAAACACATGCAGGTAAAGGCTTTATGCACGAATCTTTCCATAAAGATGATCCTGCAAACTTTACCAGATCGTGGTTTGCATGGTCTAATACACTTTTTGGTGAGTTACTTTGGAGAACTTACCACGAAAAACCAGCTTTGTTAAAAGCGTAGGTATAAAGTAATCTGTTTCTAAAGCAATCTTAAAGCATAAGTTCTAATTTGGATTTTAATGCTTTAAGATTGCTTTTTTGTTTACTCGATATTTAAACAAAGTTTAAATATTATCTGGCAATAAGTTTTTTTTGAAAATTACAGTCTGCTCATTTTCAAAAGCCTTCCATCTTTAGCGTAAATAATAATTTTTTTAGGAAAAGAAATGCCTTGGTTCATTTGAAAAAATGCATTGTAAGCTTTTGGTCATTATTAAATTTTTGATTGCATTTTAATTGTGTGCAATTTAATTTTGAGCAATTAATAATTCAGTTATGGATATTTTAAAACTTGAAAATCAGTTATGTTTCCCTTTATATGCATTATCGAGGGTAATTACAGCACATTATAAACCTTTATTGGCGAAGATAGAGTTAACATATCCTCAATATTTAGTTATGCTGGTACTTTGGGAATATAAAAGTTTATCTGTGAAAGAGCTTGGAGAAAAGTTACTACTCGATTCAGGAACGTTAACTCCATTGCTAAAACGCCTTGAAGAAAAAGTACTTGTAAAACGGGAGCGGAGTAAGGCTGATGAACGCATGGTATTTATTAGTTTAACTGAAAATGGGTTATCGCTGAAGAAAGCAGCTCAACAAATCCCGAAAGATTTGGCTTGCAGCTTAGATTTAAGTGAGGATGAACTAATTTCTGTAAAGAATATAGTTTTCGAATTATTAGAAAAAGCAAGAAAGGATATTTAAAAATTCAATTATATAAAATCAAAAAAAATGTCGATAAAAGCAATTTATACCGCAACAGCCACAGCAACAGGCGGAAGAAATGGAAACGTAGTTTCATCTGATGAAGTTTTAAACCTTGAAGTAAGAATGCCAAAAGAACTAGGTGGTACTGAAACTGGATATACAAATCCTGAGCAATTATTTGCAGCAGGTTACGCCGCATGTTTTGATAGTGCTTTAAATTTAGTTATCAAAACATCAAAAGTAGAAACCGGTGCTACAGCTGTTAGAGCAAATGTAGGTATTGGAAAAAATGACCAAGGTGGTTTTGGCTTAACGGTTGTTCTTGATGTTAATATAAGCGACGTGAGCGATGAACTGGCTAAATCTCTAGTAGAAAAAGCACATCAGGTTTGTCCATACTCTAACGCAACCAAAGGCAATGTAGAGGTAACGCTAAATACAACAACTTTAGCAGCAGCGCAGTTTTAACTATTTCATACTTTCCATTAAACAAAATCTAAATTGAGGTTTTGTTTAATGGATTTTTTTTTAAATAATACGTTAAAATGCGGTATATAACTATGTATACTTATTAAAAACTATACTTTTGTAAAGGAAATGATAAAGATGTTAGAGGTTTATATCCAAAACATTCTTTAAATTGCTTTCATTATTAAAATTTATCCTTTGCACCTCCCTAAATCAAACATTCTTGCTGATTTGGATTCGATTAGTCGAATTCCTGCTGTGGCACACATTTTAGAAATTGTATGTAACACCACAGGTATGGGTTTTGCGGCTGTTGCGCGTGTAACTGAAGAAAGCTGGATTGCTTGTGCAGTGCATGATGAAATTAGCTTTGGTTTAAAGGTTGGTGGAGAGCTTAAACTTGAAACAACAATTTGTAATGAAATCCGCCAGCACAGAAAACCTGTAGTAATTAACCATGTATCGCAGGATGAGAAATACATCCACCATCACACACCGCTGATGTATGGTTTTCAGAGCTATATTTCCATGCCAATTAATTTAAAGGATGGATCATTTTTTGGTACTCTTTGTGCTATAGATCCTAAACCGGCAGTAATTAATACCTCAACAATAGTAAATATGTTTAGGATGTTTGCTGATTTAATTGCTTTCCATCTGGATGCATTGGAACAACTGGATTTAAGTGAAAAAAACCTTAAACAAGAAAGAGAAACATCTGAACTTAGAGAACAATTTATTGCCATTCTTGGTCATGATTTGCGCAATCCTTTAAATGCGGTATCAAATAGTGCTCAATTATTAAGCAGAATGAATGTTGATGAAAAAACAGTTCGTTTAGGAAATATTATTAAGGATTCTGCTTACAGAATGAATGGTTTAATTGAAAACATGCTTGATTTTGCAAGTGGAAGATTGGGTGGCGGAATAACCATAAATAGAAATTCGGACGAAAATCTGCAAGAAACTTTAGAACAGGTTATTACGGAAATGCAGGCAAATTTGCCAGATAGAAAAATTATAACTTCTTTCGATTTAAACAAACCCGTACACGCTGACGGTAAAAGGATTGCCCAACTTTTTTCTAATTTATTGGGTAATGCACTTAATTATAGTGCTGCAGATGCAGTTGTAGAAGTTAGTGCAAAGAGTGATAACAATGGTTTTTCTTTGTGCGTTTCTAATCCTGGTAAACAAATTTCGAACGCTACAATGGAACGTCTTTTTCAACCATTTTCCAGGGGAGAAGTAGAGCCAAATCAAAAAGGTTTAGGTTTAGGACTTTACATTGCATCAGAAATTGCAGAAGCACACGGCGGGAAACTTGATGTAAGCTCCACACCAGAAAAAACTTGCTTTACTCTTCATTTGCCAAATAATCAATAATAAGCTGTTTAGCAAAATCTGAAATTCCATTTTTGGAATTATTGGTTAAGGATTGCTCAGTATGATTATCCTCATAAAAAGTTGCTTCAATAGCATTAAATCTCAAATAAGCACCTTCAAAATTTCGTTCCTGATCTTCTTCATTTACTTTCATGGATTGAAATTGAAAAGTGGTTATTTTATTAGTCAATTTATCCAGTTTAATCCATTTAAAACAATCATAAACCTCCGCATTAGCGGGTAAATTAGTTTTTTCTATTTCGATAATGCTAATTTTATCGTTTTCTAAATGATATAAGCTTTTAAATGTTAATTGCATAATGCTAAAAATATAACTTCAGTCATCAGAAAACAAATAATAATGATAACTAAACTAATTACCTTTATATAATGATAGTGAGCCAACATTTACCAACTTCTACATTACTTGATGTAAAAATTAATGATAAAATTAGTGATGAAAAAGGTACCGCAGGAAAGGTAGAACATATTCAAATTGAGGAAACTGACGAATATTTGTTATTTCTTTTTCAATTAATAAATGGCGAGATAATAAGCGTTAAAAAGGTAAAAAATATTTGTTAGTTGTTCATTTTATTAAATATTTATTTTACCATAATAAACTGATAATTAATTGTTTGCTTATCGATTATCTTTTCAGAAAGCTTTTAATATCTGTTTCAATCTTATTAGATTATTACACTTAAGAAATTGATAATTTAACTTAATCATCAATTTTAGTAAAATGAATTTAAGCAATGTATATTTGCGAATCCAGATATATTCTTTTCATTTGGAATTTTAACTTGAAGCGCAAATTGAAATATATTTGACTTTAATTATATACTAAAACCAGATATTATATATGAGTAAATCTATTGTGTTGGGCGTAGATATTGGCGGCTCACACATTACAGCGGCTATTATAAACCTTGAAGAGGGAATTTTAATAAATGAATCCTGGAAACGTGAAAGTGTTAATTCTCTTGATGATGCAGAAACCATACTTGAAAACTGGAGTAAGGTAATTTCCGCATCCCTTAAAACAACAAAACTATCTGTAAATAGAATTGGAATAGCCATGCCAGGTCCTTTTGATTATAAAGAGGGCATTTGTTTGATTAAAGAACAAGATAAATTTAAGTCTTTATATAAGCTGAACATAAAAAATGAATTGGCTGAACGGCTCAATTTTCGTCCCGAAAACATTCATTTTATTAATGATGCAGAAGCCTTTACAAAAGGAGAAGTTTTTGCAGGATCTGCAAAAGGAGCAAAATGTGTAATGGGTTTAACACTTGGAACAGGTTTGGGATCTGGAATATTTGAAGCCGGACAAACCAAGGATTTATCTTTATGGAATGCGCCATTTTTAAATGGAATTTCCGAAGATTATCTTTCTACCAGGTGGTTTGTAAATCGCTACAAACAATTAACTGGAACAGAATTAAAAGGCGTAAAAGAGTTGGTGGAGGTTGTAAAAACCGATCATTCGGCGGTACGGGTTTTTATGGAATTTGGTCATAATATGGCAGAATTTTTAATGCCTATCATAAAAAAGTATAAATTAGAGATGGTTATTATTGGAGGAAATATCTCCCTGGCCTTTGATCAGTTCTCTCCAGAATTAGTTTCTATACTGGAAGCCAATCACTTATCTGCTAAAGTTAAAATAACTAAATTAAATGAACATGCGGCCTTAATTGGTGCTGCTTGCATGTAGGCAAAAACTAAAAAAAAGAGGTCTTTAGTTTATATTTCCAATAAAATAATCATATTTAAAGCTTAATCGCTTTTCAGATTAATATTACCTAACACAAATGAACCATATGTTATTAAAAAACAAAATTCTTAAGCAGTTTAGTAAAACGTTAAACGTGTCTCTCGGAGTTGCTTTATTAAGCAGTGTTTTTCAAGTTTCTTACGCTCAAAAAGCTACAAGCGAAAGCCTTACAAAGTATGTTGATCCAATTATAGGATCTGCTAAGCACGGGCATGTTTTTGTTGGTGCTAATGTACCTTACGGAGCTGTTCAACTTGGCCCTAACAACATTTTTGAAGGTTGGGATTGGTGCAGTGGTTATAATTATAGCAGTAATACCATTACAGGCTTTGCCCACACGCATTTGAGTGGTACAGGAATAGGCGATTTAGGCGATATTTCCATCATGCCTGCAACTGGAAAACTGATTGTTGAAAAAGGTCAAAAAGATAATTTGGAAAATGGCTATGTTTCTACCTTTTCTCATAATAATGAAACTGCAAAAGCAGGATATTATAGTGTTTTGCTTGATAAATATGATGTGAAAGCCGAACTTACTGCAACTGAAAGAGTTGGTTTTCATCAATATACTTTTAAAAAAGGTGCTGAAACACCACATATTATCCTTGATTTGGCTGATGGTATTGGTTGGGACAAACCTGTGGCTACACAGATTAAACAAATTGATGCCCAAACTATTGTGGGTTACAGAAACTCTAAAGGATGGTCTAACGATCAAAGATTATATTTCGTAATAAAACTTTCGCAGGCGATTAAAAACCTGATTGTTTATGATAGCACTGTAGTTAAAAACGGCAAGGATATTAAGGGAGTAAAACTAAGAGCAGCCATTAACTTTGATGCAATCGCGAATAATGTTCTTCAAATAAAGGTGGCTTTATCTCCGGTAAGTATAGAAAATGCTATTCTTAATTTAAAAACAGAATTACCTGGTTGGGATTTTAAAGCAACCGCTAAGCAGGCGGATGCCAAATGGGAAAAGGAATTGCAAAAAGTTAGAGTTGATGCTTCTACCAATTCGAAAAAGGTGTTTTATACGGCACTTTATCACACCATGGTAGCGCCGTCTTTATTTAATGATGTTAATAAAGATTATCGTGGTACGGATAAAAAGGTATACAAAAATGCCTCATTCAATAATTTAACAACTTTTTCTTTGTGGGATACCTATCGTGCGGCGCAGCCTTTGTATACCATTCTTCACCAAGATAAAGTATCTGATGTAGTAAATACTATGCTTGCTATTTACAAACAACAGGGCAAATTGCCCGTTTGGCATTTAATGGGGAGCGAAACCAATACCATGATTGGTTATCATGCTGTGCCGATTATTGTTGATGCTTATTTAAAAGGCTATCGAGGCTTTGATGTTAATCTGGCTTATGAAGCGATAAAACAATCTGCTATGCAAAAAACGGATGGCATCGAATACATTCAGCAATTAAAGTTTATTCCTTCGGATAAGGTAAATGAATCTGTAGCGAAAGCATTAGAATATGCTGTAGATGATTACTGTATTGCGCAGATGGCTAAAGCTTTAAATAAAACTGAAGATTATACTTATTTCACTAAAAGAGCGGAATTATATAAATTATACTTCGATCCACAAACACAATTTATGCGTGGCAAATTAAGTGATGGTAACTGGCGTACACCATTTAGTCCGTTTGCATCTAAACACCGTGAAGATGATTATACCGAAGGAAATGCATGGCAGTACATTTGGTTGGTACCACAAGATGGTGAAGGTTTGGTTAAACTTTTCGGAAGCGAGAAATCTTTTACCACTAAGCTTGATTCATTGTTTAGCGTGCCTTTCCAGTTTGGTGCTGATAGTTCTCCTGATATTTCTGGTTTGATTGGGAATTATGCACAGGGAAATGAGCCAGGGCATCACATTCCATATTTATACTCTTACGTTGGGCAGCCTTGGAAAACAGCAGATTTAATAAGAAAAATCGACAAAGAATTTTATACTGCTAAGCCAGATGGTTTATGTGGTAATGAAGACGTAGGGCAGATGTCTGCCTGGTACATTTTTTCTTCAATGGGTTTTTATCCTGTTAACCCTGCTAATGGCGCATATGTTTTTGGCTCTCCCTTATTAAATGGTGCTTCAATTAGTTTACCAGGAAATAAAAAGTTCAACATTAAGGTGATTGATAATAGCGTAGAAAATAAATACATCCAAAAGATAGAGCTTAATGGTAAGCCTTACACCAAATCATATATTTTACATAAAAATATTGTGGCAGGGGGTAATTTACAAATTTACATGGGCAATAAGCCATCGGCAACTTTTGGAGTAAGCGAAAAAGACAGACCATCATCAACATTAAGGAAATAACCAAACCAATAAACAGAATGAATTTTACGAAAAGTTTTTGCCTGCTTTTAACGGCAAGCCTGATCTCCACATTATCAACTATTCGAGTTGCTGCACAACAAAAGTATGAGCTTAATTCGGGCTGGTATTGCGCCAATATAAACGATGTGAAGGCAAATGGAGAACAGATTTCTAAACCAGGCTTTGCAACAGATCAATGGATGAAAGCCACAGTGCCTGGAACCGTACTAACCACTTTACTTAACAATAAAAAAGTTCCTGATCCTTTTTATGGCATGAACAATAAGTTGATTAAAGATATATATTATACTGGAAACGCCTATTATACCTATTGGTTTGTAAAATCTTTTAATCAAACAGCCAAAGATGATGAGCAGGTTTGGTTGCAGTTTAGAGGTGTAAACTATAAAACTGAAATTTATTTAAACGGTAAAAAGGTAAATGCTAAAACCCATGAAGGAATGCATTTACGCCAGCAATATAACATTACCTCTTTATTAGCTGCTAACGGAGACAATCGTTTAGCGGTGTTGGTTTATCCACCAGATGTGGTTGGAGAACCAAACGGTGGGCAAGGGGGCGATGGAACGATTGCGAAAGGTTTAACCACTCAATATACTGCAGGGTGGGATTGGATACAGCCAATTAGAGATCGTAATACAGGAATTTGGGATAAGGTAACCATTGAAAAAACCACTTCTGTAAATGTAGAAAACCCACATGTTATAACTTTAGTGCCTGGTAAACGCCTTGCAACTGGGGCGCAGAAACCTGCCCTAATTCGTACTTCATCTGAGGTTAGTAATGCTTCTGCTAAGGTAATAACTGGCTTTTTACAATACAATTTAAATGGAAAACTGGTTCGTACGCCTGTATCATTAAAACCTGGAGAAGAGAAAGAGGTTAAGCTTCCTGATTTTACGTTAGACCAGCCAAAATTATGGTGGCCTAATGGTTATGGCGATCAGCCTTTGTATAAAATCAATATTCAGTTTGTAAATGCAACAGGCAAAGTATTGGATGATGAGCCTTTACAGTTTGGAGTACGTGAAATTACCAACATCTGGAACGATCATACCAAAAGTATGGAAGCGCATATTAACGGACAAAAAATCTTTATTAAAGGTGGAAACTGGGTTATTTCTGATGCAATGCTTCGTTTTTCTGATGAGCGTTATGATGCTGAAATTCGCTTTCATAGAGATATGAATTTAAATTTAATCCGTATTTGGGGTGGCGCAATTACAGAGCGCCCAGAGTTTTATAATGCCTGTGATAAATACGGCTTATTGGTTTTTCAGGATTTTTGGTTTAGTGGTGATTGTAATGGAAAATGGGTTGATCCTTTAAAAAAAGAAGATCAGTGGACACGCAGACAGTATCCTGATAATCATAATTTGGTTTTGGAAGCTGCCGCAGATCAAATTAAGTTAATTAGAAACCATCCATCACTTGCTTTTTGGTGTGGTGGCAACGAAATTACTCCACCAGATGATATCCTTTATCCTTTAAAAAATAAAATCCTCCCTGAATTAGACGGCACACGTTATTTCTTCGATTTTTCGAATACGGATAGCATGTCGTTAAATACATTGGGTGGCAATGGCGATGGACCTTATACGATTCAGGATACACGTAACTTTTGGTCATTTAAAACCTATCCTTATAATTCTGAAGTTGGTTCTGTTGGTACGGGAGATTATGTTTCATTAAAGCGTTTTATTCCAGAGAAAAATATGATTGCACCTCAAAATGGTAAACCTGTTGATTCTGTTTGGGACTATCATAAATATATTCCATACGATCACCACATCGATCCATATGGAAAAGCAAAAAATGCTGAAGATTTTGCCATGAAAGCTCAATTGGTTAATTACAACCAATATCGTTCTTTAATGGAAGGTTTTTCTGGTCATATGTGGGATTGGTATACAGGTTCAATCATTTGGAAAACACAAAACCCTTGGACAGCACTTCGTGGGCAAATGTATGATTATTACCTGGATGTAAATGCCTGTTTGTATGGTTTAAGAAAAGGTAGCGAACCATTGCACATTATGATGAATCCTTTGGATAGCATGATAAATGTGGTAAATAATGGTTTCGAAGTTAAACGTAATGTTATGGTTCAAGCTACCGTATTTGATATGGATGGTAAACAGCAGTTTACCAATCAGCTATTTGCGGAGGTAGGACCTTCAATGGTGAAAAAAATGTTTCCGGTGGGAGATGTTTTAAAGAAATCAATTTATAAGGATGGTGCTTTTGTATTACTTAAGTTGTTAGGCCCAGATCAAAAGGTGTTGAGTGAAAATATGTATTGGATGCCAGGAAATGATGGCGAGTATACAGGCTTACAAAATATGAAAGAGGTTAAACTTAATGTGGAAGCCAAAGAATTTAAAACTGGAAAAATTGAAGTTAAATTAACCAATAAAGGTAGTAACGGACTTGCATTTTTTAATCGAATTGCATTAGTAGATACTCAAACCGGAGAGCGTATTTTACCAACTTTTTTTAGCGATAATTATGTTTCTGTTTTCCCAGGAGAAAGCAAAACTATTTTAGTAGACTATCCTGAAAAGTTTAGAGGAACAACTAAGAAAATAGAAGTTTATGGTTGGAATACTAGAACACAACAAGTAAATATTCTATAGTTTTATTTTCATCGCATATCTTCCTGTCACATTGAGCTTGTTGAAACGCTATTTATATAAGTGGCTTTCGACAAGCTCATGATGATAAAAGAATTATCGTTATTGATTAAGTGTTTTAACCGCAAAGAACACAGAGAGAAAAAACACGAAGAACGCAAAGCTAGGTTTAGATGGAAACCAACACACTCGCAATGATCGTTATTACAAACCGAAGACAGGGTTTAGCAAAGGTGCAAAGCCTGCCTGACGTAGGCAATCTTAATTGCGGGGTAATCAAGGGTTGTATTTTAAACCATATAAGAAATATAAGAACATTTAAGGCACTCGCCCTCTGTGAATCGGAGCTAATGGCAAGGAAATATTGCAATTATGAAAGGTTATTAGCAACATGCCTAACCCACTAACAAATCCAAACCACTGTTTCTTCGTAAAGCTCCCAATCGGCATGGTCAATTATTCGGGGAGCACGATCCAAGCTTACCCACTGCCTTAAACAGAAAAATTGCGAGCCGACAACTTTGCTTCTTTGGTTGCCCAAAGAAGAGAAAGCCCCCGCGGCAGCGGAAGAAAGAATTGCATGAGCATTATATTAAAACCATATAAGACATTTAAGATCATTTAAGGCTATCGTTTTTTGCGAACTGAAGCAAGGGGCGCGAAGCAATACATCATAATTATTTATTGTTGGTAAGATTGCTTCGTGCCTCGCAAAGACGGTAATGGAGAGGCTGTACAATGACGAAAGCTTTTATAGCAATACCGCTTAACACACTAACAAATCCAAACCACTGTTTCTTCGTAAAGCTCCCAATCGGCATGGTCAATTATTCGGGGAGCACGATCAAATCCCATCCACTGCCTTAAACAGAAAAATTGCGAGCCGACAATTTATTAATAGTTGTTTGTTTTTTATTTGTATTAATGAGCTCGCAGAAATGCTCGGTTTTGGTTCTTTTTGTTGTCAAAAAGAATAAAGCCTCCGCGGCAGCGGATAAAGGAATTGCATAAGCATTATATTAAAACCATATAAGACATTTAAGATCATTTAAGGTTATCGCTTTTAGCGAACTGAAGCAAGGGG
>NZ_RQRS01000020.1:77938-116226 GCF_004335085.1 Pedobacter nototheniae
AGAATTGCATGAGCATTATATTAAAACCATATAAGACATTTAAGATCATTTAAGGTTATCGCTTTTAGCGAACTGAAGCAAGGGCGTGAAGCAATACATCATAATTATTTATTGTTGGTAAGATTGCTTCGTGCCTCGCAATGACGGTATTGGTGGATGCCCGAGCGTCATCGGAAAATTTAGTAACATAATTGAAAGTTGGTTAGCAAAACAGCCTAACCCACTAACAAATCCAAACCACTGTTTCTCCGTAAAGCTCCCAATCGGCATGGTCAATTATTCGGGAAGCACGATCCAAGCTTACCCACTGCCTTAAACAGAAAAATTGCGAGCCGACAATTTTTGGTTCTTTTTGTTGTCAAAAAGAATAAAGCCTCCGCGGCAGCGGATAAAAGAATTATTTACCTGTACCAGTTGGTTTTTGAATGTTTGTTCATAATTTTCAATGCTTAGTCCTGCGAAAATTTGCTATGCCAGATCAGCTGAAAGTATTGAACTTGTAGTAGATAGTTTAAGGTTAGAGGTTGACAGTATTGAACTTGTAGTAGATAGTTTAAGGTTAGAGATTGATAGTATTGAACTTGTAGTAGATAGTTTAAGGTTAGAGGTTGACAGTATTGAACTTGTAGTAGATAGTTTAAGGTTAGAGATTGATAGTATTGAACTCGTAGTAGATAGTTTAAGGTTAGAGGTTGACAGTTTAAAACTTGCAGTAGACAGTATTAAAGCTATAAACTCCGTTTGTAAAGCTGGCACCTCCATTTATATAATTGGGACCCGAGTTTATAAAACTAGCCTCCGGGTTTTACCTTGAAAACGCATAAACAGCAATACAGATGCTGCTAATGGCACAAGTGTAGGCAAGCAGAATTAATATTTATTTATCTTGAACACATCTAAAACCTAAGTGTTCCATACTGCTATCCTCTGTAGTTTTCATCCTTCTGGCAACCCGATAACCAGAACAATAGCTGTCGTTACACAAAAACGATCCGCCTCTTACCACATGCTTAACCGCGTAAGGCTCTTCAGGATCGTGTGAAATGCTTGGCCCTTTGGGATCTTTTACACCTTCTGGTCGGTTTATAGTTTTGTAGTAATGATCGTCGTAAAAGTCTGAGCACCATTCCCAAACATTTCCAGCCATATCGTATAATCCGTAGCCATTGGGGCTAAATGTTTTTACTGGTGATGAATAATAATATTTATCCTGAACAAGATTTTTATAAGGAAAATTGCCCTGCCAGTAATTTGCTTTTACTTTCCCCGTATTTACAGATTCATTTCCCCATGGATATATATTGTTTTTAAGTCCTCCACGGGCCGCCCATTCCCATTCAGCTTCTGTTGGTAAACGTTTACCAGCCCATTTGCAATAAGCCATTGCATCTTCGAAAGAAATGTGAACCACTGGATAATTATCTTTTCCTTTAATGTTACTTTTAAGACCGTGTGGGTGTTTCCAGTTGGCACCTTTTTCCCAAATCCACCACTGAGAATAATCATTTAAAGGAACTTCAGACTTTGCCGGTTTAAAAACTAATGAAGCCGCCACCAGTAAGCTATCATCAGGTTTTGGAGTTCCTGGAGGTACCTGTTTCTTCAATTGTTCCCAATCTGGCTTACGCTCGGCAGTGGTTTTGTAACCTGTAGCATCTACAAATTTTTTAAATTGCGCATTTGTTACTTCCGTTTGGTCTATCCAATAACCTTTTACAATTACTTTGTGTTTAGGATACTCATCCGCAGAAGCTTGTTTATTATCGCCGCCCATCATAAAATCGCCACCATTTACCCAAACCATATTTTCATGATTGGAATTGGAAATCTTTACGTCATGCGTAGGCGCTGCTGTTGGTTTAAATCTCGAAGGAATATTAGATTCACAGCATATGGCTACTTTTTTATCAAAGTTGTGTTTTGTATTTGTCGTTGTAGAAGTTCCTTTCTGCTGTTGGCAAGAATATAGAGTAACGCTTATCCATAAGAAATGTAGCAGGGAGTTGATCCTTTTCACTTTTAATTTATTTGGTTCAAGATAATTTTATGCTTATTTCAGCTCGATTTAAAATTACAGTTTTATTGGCAAACCTTCATTCAATCACATTTATATGAAGAAATTATTTTAGATTAATTTTCCTTTTTTGCACAATAGTAATGATAAAGAATTTAAATTAGCCTAAAAATTAGGCGATCGTATTTATGAAATTAAAGTTATGTGCAATCCTGTTCTCAATTGTAACATTAGGATGCCAGAGAGAAAAAGAAATTAATGAAAAAACTTATACTGCAAGGACATTAGTAGCCAGTGAAAGTTTTAATGAAACCCCAAAAAAGAAGGAAGATATTTTAAGTGTTTTTAAATCAGACTCTACCAATAAACCTAATGGTTTGCAGTTTAGTGTTAAATTTAAAGACACGGTTTTATCAATAAAGGCGGATAAGAATGATGTAAAAACAGCTAACAAATTTGGATTAGCAGAATTTATTAATACACAAGAAACGGCAGTTTTGGTTCAATTGGCGGGAAATAAAGCTATAGCACCTTTTTATATTATTTCACTTAAAAATGGTTCTCCAGAGGTAATTAGCTTAAATAAATCATCAAATGGAAAAAATGATTTAAAATATACCAAAGGTTTGGAAGAGCAGAGACGCAGTAGTTATGTAATTAATAATGATTTTTTAGTTACGGTAGTTAATGGAAAGGTTTATCCTATAAAAAGACAAAAGGAAGAGGAACGCATCCAGGGATCATATTTTTTAAATTCTCCTGATAAGAGTACTCTAGTATTTTTAACGCCATCATCATTATACCAGGTTAATTATTTAACTAATGAAGTAGATAATTTACCTGTTCCTTCGAAAATAACTAGCGATTCTACACAAATATTCCAAAGAATTCAAAGCAACTACAACTGGCATAAAAATATTCGTGGCACTTCTTTTTTAAAGGAAAATGCGGATGACAATAGGATAGTAGATATTAAAGAATTTAAGCACTAATAGATATATAAAAATGAGTTGTTTGTGCTACAAAACGAACAACTCATTTTTTAATGCAAATAAAACAAGTCCGGTTCTTGATTTTATTTCAAATCTTTGAAATAGTTCCTGTCTGTAATTATCTATAGTATGCGGACTTAAGTTCATCTGATCGGCAATTTCTTTGTATGTGTATTCCGAACAGCAAAGCTGTAGAAACTTAATTTCATTGGCGCTCAAATCAGTTGAAATATTTTGCGTAGGTAAGTTGTGCTGAATGTTTCTCAATAACTTTCCCGAAACCAGATCATTAAGGTAATAGCCCGTATTATTTATGGTTTTTATGGCTGCAACAACATCACTTGTTTTAGATTCTTTAAGTAAATAACCACCAGCACCATTTTTAAGCATTTTAATTATCGGCTTATCTTCATCAAACATGCTTAAAGCCAATATTTTTATTTGAGGATAATTTTCCTTAATCCAGCTTGTAGATTCGTAACCATCCATAACAGGCATACTTACATCCATCAAAATAACTTCTGGAATGGGATTGCGACCAATTTTATCTTTCATTTCCTCACCGTTGGAAGCATCAAAAACAATCTGAATTTCTTTAAATTCGGAAAGCAAGCTTATCATTCCCTGGCGAAAAAGATTGTGGTCGTCAATAATTGCAATTGATATGGTTTTATCGGGAGTCATAGTAAAATAGGTAGATATTAATAAGGGGTACTTATAATGATTTTGGTGCCGGATCCTGGTATAGAAGTAAACAAGGCATTTCCACCGATCATTTCTGCTCTTTTCTGGATATTGTGCAAGCCCATACCTTTATTTTGTTTGTTGATTTCGTCAATTTCAAAGCCTATACCATTATCTTCAAGAGATAAAGTTAAAATGTTGTTTGATAAATCTAAAATAATGGAAATTTCTGTTGCCTTGGCATGCTTCAATATATTATTTAAAATTTCTTGAAAAAGTCTGAAAATGATCGTCTCTTTATCAGGCTGTGATGGTAAATCTTTTATGTTATTTACATAATTAATTTTAAAAAGGCCTGATTTTTCTACCCAATCCAATTCAAAGGAAATGGCTCCATTCAAACCTCTGCTTAACAATTCCTCGCCATGTAATAATCGCGAAAGTGCTCTGATTGCCTTTACTGATCTTTTTGTTAATTCTTCTGCAGCGCTTATTTTTTCTGCTGCTTTTTCGATATTTTCTAAATCAATAGAACTTAAAGTAACAACAGTTAAGCCTAGCAACTGGCCAATATTATCGTGTAAATCGTAAGCTACGGTTTTTAAAGTTTGCTCCTGAACTTCCATTTGCGATTTAAGAAGCTCATTTTCAAATGTACTTTTTAAAATTTCTTTTTCTTCTACATGTTTCTTCTTTCGCCTGTTGTAGAGCCTGATATATGCGATCAGAAATAACGGGATCGTTAAAAATATAATGGTTATTATACTAATTAAGAAGATGATTTCCTTTGACGATATCTGCATATAAAAGCGTATGACCAGCAAAGGTATAACGATATATTAAGCACATTGAAAATAATATACCGGATGGAATGCTGGAATTTTGAAAACTGATCCATGATCAGGTAATCGAAAAAAATATTAGTTGCTGTGCTACCAAAATAAAAAATAAGCGTACCATTTACCCACCAAAAGGGAGCATATGAACCTAGCTTTTCAAATTTTTCATCGCGTAGCATCAGGTAGTAAAAATATAAACAAGCCAGCACAAAAACGAATGAAATTGCAGAAGCCGTTTTAAAAACAAAATTAGAAAAATGATTGCTTATCATTTCTGTCGCATACATAATAACGAAAAGAAATAACCACGCCATTAGCCACTTAATTCTGTTTACATATTTTTTTAAAATGTTGTAGAAGAAAATACTAATACTGAAACATTCTACAATTAAAAAAATGTTGTATAGTGGAAGGTTAGATACCGATAGAACTTTGCGCATGTAAATTGCAGAAATTTCGGTAAGGCATATGAGAAATAAATATAAGATAAAGAACCTCCACATTGGCTGTTTATCGTTGTATAAACAAAAACAGCCAATTAGGAGGCAAATTAATTCAATTATAGTATTTACGGTAAAGTAAATGCCCATCGTTATTTTTTAATCGCTTTTGGTGGAGTTGGTTCTGGTTTATCTTCAATTAGAGTAGCACCAATATCATTACAATTTGCTGGTGGTGGGCACATTTCTCCACGGTTTTCTGGTGTTGTTCCAATAATGAAACCATTTACGCCACCATTTGAGCCAACTTTTTTGTCATTGTAATAATCTCTGTGGTATTTTTTTAAACTGTCTTTAGTAGAGATCATAATTAAAGTGTTATGATTCCAGTAAGGTCTAGGTGGTTGGTGGCCCTGACTTTTATCGTTATATGTGCTATCATAAGCTGCGTAATAAAAACGAATTCCGTCGCCGCCTTCAGCTTCAATTTTTTTAACTAAAGCTTTTAATCGAGCAATACTAAACCATACGGCACGGGTATCAGGTAGTTTCTTAGTTTTAGAAAAACCTGCTTCCATAAAGTTAGAATCAACGGTGCCAGCACGTTTGGCATAATTCTGTACATAAGTTTTAGCTACCTTTAAGCTAAGTGTGTCAATGTTATCTTTAAGATTTTCATCTTTAGCAACGTCAACGGGTTTGTTTTGGCATGCACTTAGGCCAATAGCTGCTACGGCCAAAGTAATTAATGTAGATTTGAGGGACATAAAAGGGATGTTTAATTTGTTGTAAAAATCAAAATAATTTTTTAGCTAAACGAATTATATTTTCATCCTTTTTATCTGGAAAATAATTAATTAAAAGGCTGTTTTTAGCTTTTTAATATTTATAAGAATTAAAGCTTAATTTAAACAATGTTATAGCCCTTTAAAAACAGTGAAAACCTATAAGCTGCTGTAATTTTGAGTAAGTAAATTAGATAAAATTAAATTTTTATAAACCAATTACTTACTCAAACTATGAAATTAATCTTACAAAGCACCTATGCACAGGAGCTATTTAACAACAAGGTGGTTACCCTGGGGCAACCTGCAACCGATAAGCAGGTAAGTGCGGCAGTTTTAAAATCTGTAAACAATTTGGTTGAAGGTGCAACGAATATTCCGAGGGGAGCAGATATACCTGCTAATTTGACAAATAATGCCGCAAATACAGCTATTGCCAATGTACAAAACCTTTTTGTTACGCAACCTGCCGCATCAACATCCATTGTTTTGCTTGGCGAATCTCATGTTAATCAACCAGATCATACAAGGGCAGAAAGCTATATAGCCGCAATGAGTACTACGCCACCAGCATTAACTCCAAATGTTGTGGTTTTTGAAAGGGGTTTAACTTATAACTCCCCTAAAGATATTCCTATTGTACGAGAATCTAATTTAACAACTGCAAAATCAAATGGTGGCATGGTTGATTTTGGTATGGAATTATCAAAATCACAAAGAAGTATGGTTGTAGGTGGTTACTTAGCTTTATGTGTAGGATCTGGGAACCAGAATGATATTAACCGCATAATTTTATTTTATGGTGCTAACCACAATGATATTTATAATTATTTTGATTATTTCGGCAGACATACTTCTGCTTTTTATGTAGAAAAAGAAATACGTAATTTTTTCAACATTAAATCCAACGCTTAAATCATTTTTCTTCTAAAACAGAAGCCCTTTCTCTAAGTTCTTGCTTTGAGTCAGGGCTTTTCTGTTTACCTAATGTTTTAATCTTGTTTTATATCAGAAACGTTATTTACATCAATTTCCAGGTTATCTAATACCAGCAATGGTAAACTGTTTGTTGTTCCGGTAAGGTTTGAGTAGAAGAAAGCTGAGAAGGTTATTAATCCACAATTAAATATGGGTTGCGTACTTGCGAACCAAGATAATATGGTTTGGTTTAATGCGTTTACAGCTTCGCCACTGCCATCAACATCTGCTTCGGTAAATAAAGTTGGTGGCATTAAAACAACTGGTAGCGTAATGTATGGCATTTCGCCAGGCTGCCCACTTGTTGTAAATTTGTACTGCACCAGAATTTTTAAACTAGCTGGTGCGGTAGTTCCATCAGGCGCTAGCAATAATTTACTTAGCAAATTGCAGATGTAATTTTTTAATAGCTTTTGATCTGGTGCAGGTGGTTGTAACTCAAATGTATTATTTAAATTTAATGATGGCATAATTGGGTTATTAAACCTGCTTAGCGGTGTAGAATAAATAAACTCAGGCGCAGTAGGGTATTTGCCTAGTGTTGAGTTTCTTTCAATCCATAAGCCTGCCCATGCATTTTGAATCAATAATACACTTAGATTTTTGAAGGAAATGTTTCGTGATCTTAAATTAACACCATCTTTAAAGCTTAGGTATTCTTTTTTACCATCAATAAGCTTATAATACCTTAAAATTACCTCTTTATATTGCTCCGGATCTTGATCTATCGGGATTGGTAAAGGATCAATACAATTTATTTCATTACAGTAATACCATTCTGGTGTCCAGTCATCAATCCCAATTTCAGGGAAATAAACATAAGAAATTGCTTTATCTCCTGAAACTACAGACCACTTACTAATGCTAATTTGGAATAATGCATTCTCAGAGTCAGCGGCAGAAGAAGATTCTGTAACCTCAAAAGCTGCAGTAATAACTTCTAGTGTAGCCATAAAGTTGGCTCTAAAATCTTTCGTATAAAGGTTTAACCAAGCATCACTTACATTATTAGCTAAATCGCTGTAAGAATTGAGCATTTTAGTTAACGTTTTCAGCTCATCGCTACTTGTATCTTTGCTTACATTTGGCAGTTTTGTTTTAAAATAATCTGTAAAATCGCTAGCAACATTCTCGAATTGGGCAAGTTGAGCAAATAAAGCTTTTTGCTTAGGGCTTAAGCTTTTTGAATCTTGCAAGGCTGATATTTTTTCAGGATCAGCGTTAAAATAAACTTCAAAGTTATAACTGTCTTGCGCAACAAAGTGATCTAAAGTATAATCGAATGAGAAATTGCTCAGTTTAGCATCTTCGATAGTAATTTTATCTCTTTCGGTACTTTCTATTTTTGGACTAAAAATCTGACTTCCATAAACTGGTAAAGCTGGATATTGCCTTAACGGAATAGGAATTTCTGTATCAGCCATTGTGTTGTAAGCAACATCAAAAGGAAGAATAAAATTTAACCATTCAGAAATTTCATAATTATTTAAACCATCAGGTAAATTGGTGGCGTTTTCTTTTAATTTTTGAATATTAAACTCTGCATGTGTAATATTATACTGAACAGGAACGACAATATTAGAAGATAGTGATGGGGTTTTAGCTTCAAAAGTATAAGTTAAATAAGATTCTGCTTGTTCTTGTGCTCCTGCAAAGTTTTTAAGTGGAATTTTTGCTGTAGAGAATGAATAGCTTTTTGCATCATCAGCAAATTGATTATTTACAAATGGTTTACCATAATAATTTGGTGCTATTTGTTGGGCATTATTTGGATAAGGGGTGTCAATATCAACACGGTATTGTACCACGGTGTTAATCATGTATCCATTGTAAAGGTTAATGAGCAATTGCTGCCTTATTTTTTCTGTTGCCAGGGATAAGCCCGTTTCCTGCTGATTTGGATTTAAAAGAATTGGAATAGTTTGCAAGCCAATTGCATCTGCTACAGTTTGTTTTGCTTTTAATAAATTTGCCAAAATACCTTTATCATCAGCACTGCCATTTAAATGGTCAATCATTGTAATTGGTAAACTCATATCAGAGCCCAGTATGGATTCTATATTTTGTAAAAAGTTTTGTGCCCACACTTCTGAATCGATTCCACTAAAATTGCGTTGGCTGCTTCCTGCTTGACTTCCTGTATAAAAATCAAAATCATGTATTTCTATATTTTGTAGCCCAAAAAGGAAGTTTGCTAAAGGTTGTGGAGCATAATAATTTGCTTCACTGTAATTAACGGCGCAAGCAATACCATTTTGTTTATCGTTGGTATTTTTTATTCTAACAACCCATAATTCTTCGTTGTGGGTATTGGTTAAAGTATTGTTTTTCTCACCTACGTAGGTTGCGGCAACTTTAAATTGCTGGCTATCAAATGCCTCTTCAAAATTTAAGGCGAAATTTCTAAGTGCTAAAGATTTATCGGTCGTATTTGCGCCATTTGGGGCAGGCAAATCAGAAGCTTTTGGTTTAACCGAGCTAGTAATCTGTTGTACACCTGGTGCATAAACGGCTACTCCGTTATTGTTAAAAATAAATTGAGGATCAATTAATTCCGTAGATCTTGAGATTAGCAAATTTATAGCGAGTGCAAATATATCTTGTTGGTTTACAGGGTTAATAAGGCTACTAAATACATAACTATAACTATAAATTTCAGGATTAGGATTTTCAGGGCTTTGATATTGATTGTAAAGATCCGGGTTGGCAATAAATTTCTGTATCCAGGTGGTTGTGGTATTGATAAAGGTTAATACGCCATTTTTTAAGTCTTGCTGGGCAGGAGCGAGCGGGTAAAGTGTATCAGGATTAGTAGATATTTTAAGATTAATGCTTACATCGGTCTGAATTATTTGATCGAGAATGCCCATGTAAATTTTTAAGCTTTCTCTTGCCTGCTCAACTACAGCAGCTTTAAGGTTTTGAACATCAGGATCTGCCGGATTAAAGCTGTACTTATCTCCTGGTATAAAATGGAAAGTTAAATTAAAGTTATCATTCGAATTAGCTAAAGCCTTAAAGAAATAATAATCAGTGGTTAACGATGGCCAGGTAGAAAAAGGTATTAACTGATCGAAGTATAAAATTTTATAATTTACATTATTTATTGGCCCATTAAAAATATTGCCATAGTTATCTTGCCAATTAAAACCTATTGAAACCGATTCTCCCAAACCTGTATAAACCGAGGTAGCTTGTCCGTTATAAAACTTACGCACAGGCATTGCTTTGCTATAATGCCAATCATTATTGGCGTTATTTGGATTTTTAGTGGGACTAACCGGTGTTACAGATTGCAGATTATTAAAATGTTTACCATCACCGTTAACGGCATAATTCAATAAATTATATTGTATCTGAAGATCGTAAGCATAGTTATCCGAATTATTTTTTTCAGTGGCGAATAAATCATCAGGGTTTTCCCTTTCTAACTCAAAACCAACATTTCCAGGTTTAATTACTGCACTTCTGATAATCTGATTTTGAATTAACATTTGATTTAACTGCGCAGGTGTAGCAGATTGTATATCAGACTTCCACTCTCCAAAAAGAAGCGATTGAGAAGTGTCAATGTTTTGATATACACCAGCCATATTCATATAAGCAGTTACCTGATTTTTTGGTAGATTTTTATATTGAATTAGCAGATAAATTTCTCCATTTCCATTTTTATCAAATATCGATTCAGGCAAAGTATCTCCATCCAAATCATAGTACAAATAATATCCACCAGTACGTACTAAAGATGATTTCCATAAACGTGATATAAAATCAATAGGAGTGGTATTGCTTATTTTATTATTATTTGCCCTTGTAGCAAGTTTTAAGGTATCTGGGTTGGTTTCTGTAGAAAGATTAGTATTAATCAGAAGTAGTAAAAGTTTGCTAAAATCATCGGAGCGTAATGCTCTAGCTTCGTCATTATCAGGGTTTGATGCATATAAAATACTTACAGAATCTAATAAGTTATCTATTTTATCAGCTCTGAGTAAAGCTGTTAAAGTTTCTATACCACTTGCATCGGTACCAAATACTTCAAAAGTGCGTTCATTTATTTTTTCTTTAGCCTGATTACTTACCTTTTTTATTGTTATCGGAACCATTGTGCCATAAAAATAATTGTCGGTAGGTAGCGGATTTACTTCACGTGCTGCATCAGGCTTGGTTTGCACGGCGAGTTTTAAATCAACCAAAGGACTACTACTTCCGATTCCTGATAAAGATGATGGGAAATTCCAAATCGATGGGATAGGAATGCGACCAAAGGCACTCCATGAAATTGGATTTGAAAATGCAAATACCCGACTTTGATCTTTATACAATTGAATAGCGGTTGGTCCTTTGTCAATTTTAGGTGTAAAACCAATTGTTTGGAAAGCATAAACTCTATCAATTTCTTGTTGGCTTAATGTGTATTGAATGCTGTTTACATCAAAGCCTTGCCCGTTAAAAGTTAGCCAGTTTAAAGCTGTTTCCTGATCTGTTGGTTTACTGAGCGAAAGGCTATAACTAAATTTAGTTGGGTCGGTAATTACTGGCATCGTTAACTGCTGCCCAGTTAATTCATAAAGCCCGTTTAATATTTGTCCAGGATTGCCATTAATAACTTCTGGTAACCTTAAACCATGCAATGCAAATCTGCTCGCACTTCCACCTGCTTTAGAAAAACCATTGCTTTGATAAACAGCATTTAAGATAGTTTGTACACTTAGCGATTGCACATTGGTGATAAAGAAGGTTGCATCATTTTGTAGGATATTTGCCCCAAGGTTTACCTCTGCAATTGTATCTAAATCAACGTTGTAAGCTGTTGCCAAGGATAAGAAAGTGCTTTCTTTTTCAATTATAACGTTAAAATAAGGCAGACTAACTAAACTAAATGTTTCAAGTATAAGCTTAGTTTTGTTGTTCTCCATTACATCAGCCAATTCACTTAAAGTTAAAGATTGACTTGTTTTAATTGAATTGAAGGTATCATTTGGTAAAATATCATAATTCTGGTCTTTAATCTCAATGCTTGCGCCCGTCTTAAACATCATGGTGTTTAAGTTATTATTAATGAAATCGAGATTCCAGTTTGTGCCGCTGTTTATATATTGATGAGATTTTTGTAGGGTTTCAAAAGTATCAGTAACTGTTAAGGTATATTCAACTCCAGGAATTATTATGTTTTTACCCGTTGCCAAAATGCCTTCAACAGCTTTATTGGCTAGCACAATAGACTCTGCACTAACTTTAAATGCATTTGCCATTGCAGAAAGCGTGTTATCTGCATTTTTAGGTAAAATATAGTTGTATACTTCCAGGTTTTCCTGTGCTGATTGCAGAAGTGATTTTACCAATAACTGGAAATAATCTGTAAACATTAGCGTAGCCATGGATTCAGTCAGTTCATTTTGAACGGATTTTATACTGGTAGGGTCGCTATCTGTAAATTGAGATACCAATTCTAAAACCTTAGCAATGTAGATCTCGTTAACAGAATTAAACGTGCTGAAATTAACTACACGATTACTTGCAGAATCTGTCATTAGCAAATCTGGAATCATCGGGAAAACCGTTAACGGTAAGGTTTGCTCTTTAGTTCCTTGTGCTTCAATAATATTTAGTACAAACAATTCTTTAATAAAATTAATTAACTGTTTATAGTTAAATGAAACATTACTGGTTTCGCCTGCAGGTTGATTTAAGGTATTAATAATTTCATCAATCTGTTTTGCAGAAATTTGATCGCTCAGTAAATCCGTAAATGAAGTGTTTTGCGGCTGCCCACTTGACGCTGCATTTAATACCCATGATAAAATACTGATACACAGTTTTTCAAATGCTTTCAGTTCACCATCAGAATTAAGTGAATTTTGATCAATAACATAATTTGTTAATGGGGTATTATTATCGTTTTCAGCAAAAAGAGATGCAATTCCAACTGTTTTTTGTGCTTGCGCAGGCTTTGAAGCGCTAAAGAACGGTATAAAGTAAATGTCTAATTTTTGTGGCGTATTTAAGGTAACCAGGCTGTCCCAATTTAGGGGGATAGTGGCTGTTTCATTAACATTTAGGCGGTATAAGAAATCTTTCGCTCTAATTGGTTTCCATTGGGCAGGCCCAGAAGAGCCAATTGTAAATTGCTCTCTGATGGTTGCGCTAAAGGATAAATGTATCCGGATGGAGAAAAAGCCCAGGCTTATTTTTACGGTAAGCTGAATAGAAACTCCAGCTTCAAAAGCAAGTAAAATTGGTTCTGCAGCTTCAATGGTTACTGTGGCTTGTGCATAAACAATAATATCTAATGTGGCTGATATAATGGCAAAATTTACTGAACCAAAAATATGCCCAACTATGCCAAATGTTCCTTTTAGTTTGTAATAAAGATCAGGATCTGATGGATTAACATGGCTGGTTGGATAAGGTTTAAACCAACCCAACGTACCTTCAACTATACCATAAAAAACTATGGTTAAACCTGCTGAAAGAATGCCCTTGTTAAAGGTTTTACCTAAACCAAGATTCAAACCTATGCCAAATTCTAGTACAGGATTAAAAGTTCCAATATCAGTTTTAGGTACAGTTAATGAGGTTGATCCGTTTAGTACGGCAAAATAGAAACCACCTGCACCTGTAAAAGGGAATGCCTGAACGGTAAAAGAACGAGAAAAGTCGTTATTGTATGGGAAACCCAGATCAATTTTGAAGTTACCATTGGTATATATCCAAATTCCAATAACCGGAAGCGTAATCGATACCGCACCAAATTCTAAATTTCTGATGCTATCGGGAAGTTTAAGTTCTATTTGATAAACCCCGATATCGTCGGTTATTTTCTTATATAAAATTTCAAATTCAAGCCCGGCAAATACTTTGGCCTTCTCACCAGAAAGACTTAGGTAAAGCCCGTAAAGCACAGGATCATTAAATACAATTTTAAAGGCTACCGTATTCATAATAACGGCATCAATGGCGAATAACCACTGGCTATTGTTGTTGAAATGAAGAGCCTGCGTAAATGGAGGCACAACTGTGCCTGGAGGTGGCTCTTGCATTAATTCCTGTAAACGATTTACAACTTCATTTACGTGGTTGTACTTTGAGGCATCTGTAAGTTCTAAATGCTGACCAGCGCCTAAAAAGTTAAGTTTAAATACTGATGGTTTAGGAGTTGGTTGAGGCATGCCCTGCGGATCGAGCAAATTAACTCCATCCTTGCCAAATAAATCATCTAGATTGTACTTTAGCCCTAAAAAGTCCAAACTTCCAGTCATGTTAAAATTTACATCACGAATAGAACGGGCCATTACGCTGAGAGAAGTAATCTCAAAGCCAGGGATTTTAATATTTGTATTGTATTGTATTCCAAATTCAATCGGCTTACCCGAAGCTTTGGAAGGTACTTTTAGTTTAAGTTTAAAGTTTTTGATTTCGGCACTCAATATATAACTCCACGGCGCATCAAAATTTAGGGTATAGCTGGGTTTTACCATATGGATAATACCATTGATAAGTTCGCCCAGTGTAAATTTTGGCATATCCACTTCGAAATTTGTTTCATTAACAGAAAGTGTTCCGGTAAGGATAAGTGGCTTGCCTGCAAATGTTAAATAAATGCTGGCGCCATATGCGGTTTGATACGACATAAGTTTTATTGTGTGGCCATGATATTAACCTGTTTTTGTTACTTTAATTTGAAATCCAACCCCATCAATAGTTATGTTTCCTAAAAGTGATGTCCCTTCACTTATTTTGACCGCAATCAGGAAAGAAACTTGGTCGATAGGGTGGATTTCGAGGATTTGCATAAAGGCAATTTGATTGGATGCCTTTAATACAGAGAGCGCAGGTATAATTTCTTCAATTTTTTTTGTAATACTGTTTAAACATTCCTGAGCATTAATAAATGTTCCTGCCTCACCTAACTGTCCGGCAACGCTCGTAATGGCTTTGTCCGCTGCCGAAAAAATAACAGGATCGGCAGAGAGCGACGGCACCGTATAATAGCAAATTAGCTTTTCAGCTGTTTTAGCTACCAACGGAATTTCACGTCCTTCTAAAGTTATGGTGGTGCAGATATCAGGCATGTTTAGGCAGTTTGAGTTAATGCGATATTGAAAGAAACGCCATCAAGCGTAATTGGGCCAAGTGTATTGCCTGTAGTTAATTTCAAGCCCATACCAAAACTGTATTTACCATCTTTAGCTGTATCTGATGATGGCGGTTGAATCACAAATTCTGTAATCACCAATTCTGATGTCAGGATTTGCTTTAGTACAGGTAAATTGCTTAAACTGTCAATCTGCGCAGTAACAGTATCAACAGAAATACCTGTAGCATCACTAAATTTATTTAAAATTAAGCTCAGCGCATCTTTAATCTGCCCTAAACTAACAGCAGTATAAAAAGATTCAGAAACATAAGAAAATCTTGGTATTTTAAGATTTGCGGCTGTTAGCATAATTTGCGAATCGCCGAAGGTTAAATAAACTGCACCACCATACGTTGTTGCGTAAGTTGATGTGCCGGTTGTAGTTAAGTTTTTAGAAGCCATTTTTTTAGTTTTAAGATTTATAGGAGTATGTTGTTTAAGTTTTTGCTTTTTTCTTTTTCGGCCTGATAAGCACCGAACCAGCCCAAATTGCCTTTTGTAGCATCAGCAGTATTTCCATCGGGGTTGCCAAATAAATAGAAAATAGTATTTCCGGATCTTGGTAGTTTTAAACCCATTAAAGAAAGTCCTATTTGCGTAAATACCATTGCGTATTGAGGCTTTTCACCATCAGTAGCAGGTGTGTTAATAAACATAATGGAGCCGACGGCGAATTTTAAAATTCCTTGTAAACTAAAACCTTTATCAGGCTTACTACCGCTGAATGGCATTTTTATGAAAACCTGTGCACGATTACCAGCCAAGCCAGGACTCCAAGCGAGCAAAATTTCTGCATTAAACCCAATCTTAGCAGTTAAGGCACCCATTGATCCTAAGTTTACATTAAACCTGAGTGCATACCAGGTGCTTGAAAGCGATAAAGTTGCCAGCGGAGCATCCACAGGAATATAAGATAAAGATGCCGGAGTTACCGCAGGCGTACCTTTTGCAGCTGTAGCAGGACTATTGTAAAGTAAATTTGTTAAATCAAGCGGAAAATGCGGTACAAGACTATCTGGGCGTGTCATCGCATTATTTTTACCGAAAACTATCCCAGCCGGCTCAAAGCTAAATGCTTTTTTAGGGGTATGATCTGATCCTAAAATATTTAGATTGAACTTCATATTCAGAATTAAATTGCTGAATGGTAGCGAAGTGTAAGAAAACATGTCAAAGTTTTCTAACTGATTAAATGCCAAGTTTCCACTTATGTAAAATCTAGTAGTTATATCAGCGGCATCGGTTTCATCTACAGTAGCCAATTGCACCGAAAGTACATTTACATTAGATAAAGCTACGCTGCTTAAATTTAACGTATTAGTATTTGCTATGGAAAATGAATAACCCGTATTGCCATTTCTTTTATCGTATAAGCCATCCATCACAATGCTGTACTGATTGATAGAGCCATTTTTTGGATTAGATTCTGAAACTACCGGTTCGTTGAAGAGCGCATTTAAATTAAGCTGAATTTTAGATTTAAAGTCTTTAATAACAGATTTATCAAAAAGAACTTGTAATTCAAGCACCTTAAAATCAAAGTCGCCAGGGGCAAGCGGCAAAGGAACTGGTGGTATAATTTTCTTTTGAATATATGCCTCGTAGGTTTCGTTAAAGTAATTAATTAAACCAAACATGGAACTTTTAAAGTTTACATCAAGTTTGTTTTCTGCTGTTAAACCTATGTGGTTGGCTTCTATACCAAAGTGATGTGCAGTAAATCTCGATGCATTAATACCTGCCAATATAGCTTTGATTTCTTTTGGTAAATTGGTTAAATCGATAGTAGCCTGAAGGCAAAGAATACCATTCCAATCTTTATTGGTTACTATATTTACAAAGTTGTAAAACGGACTATTTTTGCCATCTCTATCCACTGCTTGCTTTGCGATATCAATGTAATCTAAAATCCATTTAGTAAGGTCAGGGAGTTTATTTGGCTTATTGAAGTTTAGAGGATCTGTCCAAAGTTTCTGATTTTTAATTCGCTCCTCAATAGAATAATTGCAGAATTTAAAAATAACAATATTGTTAAAGCCCGTTTTACCTGTCCATTTATTTTGTCCAGTAATATCTAATATAAATGGCCATGCAGCAACATCAATTTTATTTTGAAAATAGGTATTGTAAAAATCACTATGATTTGGAACAGGATTGCTAATTACTAGAAATTGCTCATTGGTTTGGAAAGCTTCCTGTAAACCCGTTTCAGCACCATCTGTATCAATGTTTTTAAACATTAAAGGTTGTACAATTTCATTATCATCAGCAGAAACCGTTGGATTTGCTAATGTTAAACTTTGCCATGCCGATTGATCTTCAGTTAAATTAACCAGCAGACCCTGAGGTGTCGTGCTTAAATTTACATCATTAGTGATTACCGCTTTTAAGGTTTTTCTTTTTAAACCTTTATAAATTTTATTTGCAGTCGCTATAGCCTGTTTCCTCGCTGGATTTAAAATTTGTATTTCAAATTGTCTGATGGTTTCCTGATTGTAATAACCGGGATCACCTTTTTTTCGCATGCCTAAATAGGGCGTACTTATAGCAGAACTTGCCAGCGGGAAATACGATTGTTGATGATTGCTCAGGTTTGAAGAGGCTACTTCAGCGTAACCTAAAATGCCAGCTGTTTCACCGGGATTAAATAAAGCTGCGCCTTCAGGCTGAGAGTGGTAAAAAATAGGAGCAGAGCCATTTTGGGATGATTTTTTAAACGAAAACCAGGCTGTGGTAAATTCACTACTTAAAAGTGGTAGATCATTTACCTCATTTTGGGCATTAAGAATTGGAAAAACCTTTGCAAAGGCAGCTTGGTTGTTTTTAAAACTAATCAAGTCACCTTCATAAATTTCATTTTTTCCAGTGAAACTGATGGTTTCAGTTCCCGAAACGCCACAAAGTAGCCTGTTTTGAATAATGCTCTGCTCCGTTGAGCATCCGTTAATCAGTACAAAGTCTCCTGCGATTGTCCAATAATACCTCGATTTACCAGTATTTAACTGATCGGGCGACTTACAGAAAACAAGAATAGAATTTGAACTGCTTGCTACGGCTATGAGTTTACCGTAGCTTGTAGGGATATTCGTATATAGGGATGAAGACTGTTCGAATTTGAAACTGGTGTAATCCTGATTAAATATAGCGCCAGGATGAAATAACGCATTGAAATTTAGGATGTTTGTGTTGCTGAAAAGTTGATAAGTTATTTCGGTAACGTTATCATTCTGATTAAAGTAATACTTTAATCCTGTAGGCATAATAGTGTAATTATTAGAGCTATTGTAAGGATATAAATCTTGTCCGATTTGATAGTATTGTGGATTATCAAACTCTAGCGGAAAAGAAATAGAATACTGGATTGAGCTACCAATACTGTTAAATAGAATAGTTAAAGGTGGTTCTGCCGATGGATTTGAATCATTTCTTGCAATGTTGCCTAAAGGTATTGGCGCATCTGTACTTAAAACATTGGTAAGATATAAACCATAATTGTAGTTTGGAGAAACTGATACTGGCGATCTTTGAATGGTAAAACCATCTAAAGTATTATTTATGCTTACCTGACTATACGCTGCAACTGCAAAATAATTACTATTATTAAACCACAATTGCTGTGATGTGGTTACCGGATTTTTCTTCACACTATAACTATTATCAAATATAATAGCTTGCCCAAACTGATATTTTGATATTACATCAGGGTTGCCACCTTGATTAAGCCATAAAAAACAATGATCGCTTTGTTGTTGATAAAAAGGATAATTGGTATTTAAAAGCGCATATACATTTTGAATAAATTGGTTATTTAAGTCAGGTTCTTGTAAAGCAAAAATGTAAATACTTGCGTTTTGATTAAAGCTATCAGCAAGAGTAACTGATGGTGCAGCGCTTAAATTAGGTAAAAAACAAGCCCGCCATTCTGTATCAGTTACGTAACTGTACAAACCTGGAATTTGAGTAGCTTTAAATAGAATGCTCATCGGGCCGTAGTTTTAATGGTTTATAAATGTGTATGAGGCAACAATTTCTGTAAATGCAGGTCCCGTTCCATAGGTAATAGTGTACCAGGTACCACGAATTAAATTGAGGTTGTTTATCGCAATAGCATCCTCGTTTACTATAGAATTAACACTTTGCTTTTTGATTAAATTACTGCCGTCACTTAAAAATGTTTGACCGCTCCATACACCAATCCAGTTTTTATTTTTGAAAGGAATATTACCTAAAGGAGTTTTGAATTTAATAACCAAATAATTATCTCCCGCTTCTAAAACTTCCAGTTTTGTAGAGAAAGAAAGTCCAGGATCGAAAAATACGTCATCTGCTTTAAAGTAAAGTGTTGCTGAAACTGTACTAGTACTACTTCCAGATCCAAAGCCAATTATGTATTCTTTTTTCTGTATTGATAATGAATCCAAGGCAAGATCACCAGAGCTGCTCGTTCCTAAAATATAAGCTTTATGTAAAGGCGGTGTATCGTATAAAATCTGGCTTCCTTGCCATATACCAACCCAGTTTTTATTTTTAAGCGGATTGTTACCAGGCATTGTATTGTATTTTATTGTAATAATTTTACCGGTAACCATGTGCCCACTTATTGTAGTTTGCCTTTGAAACGAAGAATCTTGCTTAGCGGTAACTATTATGTTTTGTCCGTTTGCAGTTAAAACCTGGAGGGTACATAATTGCAGAAGCAGTACAAAAAAGCATAGCCACTTTTTAATATTCATGATTCTTGTTAAAAGTTGGCCCAAATATTAATATTCGGGCCTTTGAGCGTGCATTATACAGTGAAAGTATAATAACTAATAATGTCGCTGTAGTTAGGTGAGCCAGCTTTTGAACTCATTCCATAAACAAGCGTATAAGTTTCGAAACGAATAAGACCGTTAGGGATATTATTCATAGAAATTGAACCTGTGTTAGTATCAGATGTAGCTTTTGCAGTTGCAATTACATTAGCACCAGTAAAGCAATTTGCGGTAAAAGCACCAGAAAATAATCCGATCCAGTTTGCGTTTTGCTTTGGCGTATTGTATAGAGGCGTAACATATGTTGCAACTAATGAGTTGGTGCCTATTGCGCCATCAGGTACAATAACACTACTCAAAATAGCCGGTAGCGGATCATTAGGCTTAGCATCTTTTGATACCATTAATGTAGCACAAATTGTGGTGCCGACAGCAAAATCTACCCCAAAACCAATAATATAGTCTTGTTTTTGTAACGATAAATCAGTAAAATTTGTAGTGCCAGCCTGATCGTCGGTACCTATTTTTTGTGTTTGAAGTGCAGCACTTAAAGCCTGGATTTGTGAACCTTGCCAAATAGCTACAAAATAACCCATTGTTTTAGGGTGTGCTCCTGGTAAAGAATTATAGTTGATTTTTACGGTTTTACCGTCGATAATTGAACCGGTAAATTGGATGATACCCTGTGGAGTATCAGTAGATTGTAGTCCCATGATTTAGTGGTTTTAGAGATAAGTTTGTTTACCTCTAAATTCTATATAATGTTTAAATGGAAACAGGCTGAAAACCACCTTTTATTTAAGCAGTTTTACCTGAAAACAAGAAGTAGAATTCATCATTATATAAATTAATAAAAGATCAGTTGTTTTAAATAAGTCAAATAAAACACAATTATTTTTTTATAAGTAAATGTTTATTTACTTTTGATTATTATTTTAGTTTAAATATAATGAGGCCAAAAAACATAGAGATGGAGCAAGCGATTAAAACTATTGCGCTCCAAATTATTTTAGAAGAAGGATTAGAGAATTTATCGATGCAGAAATTGGCAAAAGCTGCAAATATATCCCCACGTACCATTTATATTAAGTATGAGAATAAGGATGACTTACTCATAAAGTTATTTATTGAAGAGGTTTTGACTGCTTATGAAAAAGCAGTTTTGGAAAATTTTGATGAAACGATGGATTTTGCACTAGGTGTAAAGTTGATGTGGCGTAATGCATTTCATTTTTTTAAAAATAACCAAGCATCATTTGCTTTAATGCAATATGGCAAGTCTTCGCCGCTGCTAAACAAAGCCTTTAAAGATAAAAATATAATTCAAGGGCAGTTTTTTGCTCCAATTCATCGTTTTACTAAACTAAATGAAGCAAAAGGATTAATTAAAACTTTTCCTTTAGAGGTACACAGGGCGATGCTTTTTGCACCAATTTTGGATTTAATAAATGAATATTTCGAACATATAGATAGACCAAAACAAATTATCACAGAAGAAATAATTATGGAGTGTTGCGAAATGGTTATAAAAGCTTCACTAAATAAATACTAAATAAAATGAAAAATATAAAAGATAAAAATATAGCAATCGTTGGCGGTGGCCCGGGTGGGCTAACCCTTGCAAGACTTTTGCAACTTAAAGGTGCTGATGTAAAAGTTTATGAGAGAGATTTTAATAAAGATGTTCGCGTGCAAGGAGCAACACTCGATTTACATGAAGAATCAGGATTGAAAGCTTTAACTGCAGCAGGCTTAATGGATGCTTTTATGTCTAATTATCGACCAGGAGCAGATTCTACCAGAATTATGGATGAGAAGGGCAATATTTTATTAGACGATGAAGCAATGGAAGAAGGTGATTTAGGTCGACCAGAAATTGATAGGGGGCCACTTCGTGAAATATTATTGGATTCTTTGCAAGAAAATACCGTTGTTTGGGATAGTCATTTTATTTCAATGAAAGAAAATGATGGTGTTTGGAAATTAGAATTTAAGAACGGAACAATAGCTTACGCTGATTTTGTAATTGCTGCAGATGGTGCAAATTCTAAAATACGACCGCTTATAACATCTATCAAATCTTTTTATTCAGGATTAACTGTTGTTGAAGGTGGAGTGAAAGATGCAGAAACAGCGCTTCCAAATATTTATAAGTTACTGAACGGAGGTAAAATTTTCGCTTTTGGTGATGAAAAGTCTTTAATTGTCGGTTCTAAAGGGGATGGGAGTTTAGCGTTTTATGTTGGTTTTAAAAAAGAAGAAGATTGGTTTCGCAACTGTGGGATTGACTTTACAAATAAGGATGAAGTTTTAATTTGGTTTAAGGAAACTTTTCCTTCATGGGATAGAATGTGGGTAGAACTGTTTGAAAAAGCTTACACTTTTACGCTTCGTCCGCAGTATTGTATGCCATTGGATCAAACTTGGGAAGCAAAATCAAATTTAACCATGTTAGGAGATGCCGCACATTTAATGCCCCCATATGCAGGTGAAGGGGTAAATATGGCAATGCTCGATGCTCTTGAACTAAGCATTTGTTTAACAGACGAATCATTTTCAGATTTGAAAACTGCTATAGCGCATTACGAGAAACAGATGAATCTAAGATTTGCAGAAATAGGTCAAATTACTTTAGATCAAACAGAATCATTGCATAGCCCTAACGCAATTGCAAATATGATACACATGATGGGAGGGTAAACATTCTTAGTTTATTTTCTCAACTTAGGACAAGTTTTCAAGAATATCTTTAAAACAAAAAAGCCTTACATTTCTGTAAGGCTTTCTGTGATCCCGCTGGGATTTGCACCTAGTGCAAAAATCGACGGTTAAATAGTATTTGAGGCTGTTCAGTAATTCTACTCATTGAATTACTCACTAATTTTTTAATACGTTTTCGCTGCAATTGCTATATTCGAATATACATGGAAATATTAGAAATATCAATATTATTATAATCTTATTTGATAATACAGTGTATCTGACGATTAGAGAAAATCTCTATGAAAACTAAAAGCTGAGTATATAAATTACTAAATTGCAACATTCTAAACCGCATTAACAATTAAATGCCGAACGAACTCAACCAAAATCCTGAACAAAAAGCCCGCGACCAGATCGATGCAATGCTGCAACAGGCTGGCTGGCACGTGCAATCAAAGAATAATATTGATTTCAGTGTTGGATTGGGTGTGGCTATTCGTGAATACCAAACCAGTGTTGGTCCTGCTGATTATGTCCTGTTTGTCAATCAAAAACCTTTGGGATTGATAGAAGCCAAAAAGGAAGATGAAGGGCATCGGCTTACCGTTGTTGAAGAACAGTCAAAAGAATATGCAACGGCTGACCTCAAGTTTTTCAAGAATACAGAAGGATTACAATACATTTACGAAAGCACGGGTGTTGTTACCCGATTTACCGATTATACCGACCCAAAGCCTCGGGGCAGAAATGTTTTCAGTTTTCATAAGCCGGAGACTTTATTGGAATGGTCGAAGAGAGACAAAAGTTTAAGAGGAAGGTTTGCTGATTATCCCGTATTGGATGAAACGAATTTGCGTCCGGCGCAGATTATTGCCATTAATAATTTGGAGAAATCTTTTAAAGGCAACCGGCCAAAAGCATTAATTCAAATGGCGACTGGTGCAGGTAAAACCTTTACCGCGGCTACTTTTATTTACCGCTTACTGAAATTTGCAAAAGCTAAACGCATTCTGTTTTTAGTGGATACCAAAAACTTAGGAGAGCAAGCCGAGCAGGAGTTCAGAGCGTATCAGCCACAGGATGATAACCGCAAGTTTACAGAGTTGTATAACGTACAAAGATTGACTTCGAGCTATATCGCTGATGAAAGTCAGGTTTGTATTTCTACGATTCAGCGGATGTATTCTATTTTACAGGGCGAAGAAATGGAGGAGGATGAAGATGTAATCAATCCCAATGAAAATTCATCGTGGATAGAAAAACATTTGGCAAAAAAAGATGCCATTCCGGTTGCCTACAATCCAAAAGTTCCCATTGAGCAGTTTGATTTTATCATTATTGATGAATGCCACCGTTCTATCTACAACCTTTGGAAACAGGTGTTAGATTATTACGATGCTTTTTTGGTCGGCTTAACTGCAACGCCCGATAAAAGAACTTTTGGTTTCTTTAATGAAAATGTAGTCAGCCAATATACATATGAAGAATCGGTGATTGACGGCGTGAACGTTCCTTACGATGTCTATTTAATAGAAACTGATATTTCCACCAAAGGCGCTTTGATTGAAAAAGGCTGGTTTGTGGATAGAAGAGATAAACTTTCCAGAGCCAAACGCTGGCAACAGGAAGATGAAGACACCGCTTATCTGCGAAATGATTTAGATAAAAAGGTAGTCAACATCAGCCAAATCAGAACGATAATTACGGCTTATAGAGATGCTTTGAGGAAAGATATTTTTCCCAATCGTTTTGATGAAAATGGTGAATATGAAGTGCCTAAAACTTTGGTTTTTGCCAAAACCGACAGCCACGCAGATGACATTATCAACATCATCAGAGAAGTATTTGAAGAAGGCAATGACTTCTGTAAAAAGGTAACTTATAAAATAGAAGAAGACCCAAAATCGGTGCTGAACCGTTTTAGAAACGACTACTATCCACGTATTGCCGTAACGGTTGATATGATTGCAACCGGAACCGATGTGAAACCTTTGGAGGTTTTGCTGTTTATGCGGGATGTGAGAAGCATAAATTATTTTGAACAGATGAAAGGACGTGGTACCCGTACCATTTCTGCCGATAAATTAAAACTGGTGACCAAAACTGCCGATGCTAAAACACACTTCGTGATTGTAGATGCAGTAGGTGCAACCAAATCTAAAAAGACCGACAGCCGTCCGCTGGAGCGACAGCCAACTATTCCCTTGAAAGATTTGTTGCAGGCCGTAACAATGGGTGTGCAGGAAGAAGACGTGTATCTTTCATTGGCAAACCGACTTATCCGTCTGGAAAAACAACTGACCGATGACGAAAAAGAGAAGATACAGGAATTGGCAAAAGGGAAAAGCTTAAAGCAGATGACCCGCGAACTGATTGAAGCTTTTGATGCCGATGTCATTGCCGATAAAGCAAATGCCATCATCGCACAAATACCAATTAATGAACGTACGCCTGCTAAAGAAGCAGAAGCCAAAGCAGAAGCGCAGGAAGCCTTGATGAGAACAGCATCACTCACCTTTAATGGAAAACTGAACGACCATATTGATAATGTGCGTAAACAGCACGACCAGATTATTGACCATATCAATCTGGATGAAGTGAGCAAAGCAGAATGGGACACAGAATCGGTGGACAAAGCCAAAGCCCTGATTAACGATTTCAGCGAATACCTGAAAGCCAATAAAGACGAGATACAGGCGCTGAGTATTTTCTACGACCAGCCTTATAACCGCCGTAACATTACTTTTAAAATGATAAAAGAAGTAATGGATAAACTGAAACTGGAAAAACCGCTGTTGGCTCCGGCTCACGTTTGGAATGCCTATGCAGGTTTAGAAGAAGTGAAAAGCGATTGCCCGAAAGATGAACTGACGGCATTGATTTCTTTGATTAGAAAAGTGTGTGGCATAGATGAAGAACTGAAGCCTTTTGATAAAACCATCGACGAGAATTTTAAGCGTTGGATATTTGCACAAAATGCCGGACAGCACAACCGCTTTAGCACGGAGCAAATGGACTGGCTGCGAATGATAAAAGACCACATTGTAAGTTCTTACCATATTGAGCTGGATGATTTAGATTATAACCCGTTTGACAGCAAAGGCGGAAGAGGAAAGATGTACCAATTATTTGGTAACGAAATGGATAGTATTATTAATGAATTAAATGAAGCGTTAGCTGCATAATGAGAGAAGATTGGATAGAAGCTAAAATAGGCGAAATATTATTAATTGAGAGAGGTGGTTCGCCTAGACCGATAAAGGAATTCATTACAAAGGAACCAAGTGGGATAAATTGGATTAAAATTGGAGACACACTAAAAGGTTCAAAATATATTACTTCTACTGAAGAAAAGATTAAAGTAGAAGGTTTGAAAAAGACGAGAATAGTTGAACCTGGAGATTTTGTTTTGTCAAATTCGATGAGTTTTGGAAGACCATTTATTATGGGAATAAAAGGTGCAATACACGATGGTTGGTTGGCTTTACGAAATCCAAATTCTATTTTTGATACTGATTTTCTTTATTATTCCTTAAGCTCACCAAATGTCTATAGTCAGTTTGACAAACTTGCTACTGGCTCTACGGTTAGAAATCTAAACAGCGAACTTGTAGCAAAAGTAATTGTCAGTATTCCTCCTTTTCCCGAACAACGAGCCATAGTTAAAAAATTAGAAAGTTTATTGAGCAGTTTAAATGCCGGTGTTACCGATTTAAAAAAAGCACAACAGCAATTGAAAATTTACAGGCAAGCGGTTTTGAAAAAGGCTTTTGAGGGGGAATTTGTAGAAGTAAAGTTTAAAGAATTGGGTGATGCAATTGACCCTCAACCAAGTCATAGAACGCCACCCGTTGATGCTAATGGAATTCCTTATGTAAGTATAAAAGATATTGTTGGCAATAAGCTTGAACTTTCTAAAGCAAGGTTAGTATCAAAGAACGTCTTGCAGGAACATTTAAACCGTTATACTATTTTAGAAAATGATTTTATAATAGGCAAAATAGGAACGATAGGAAATCCGGTAAAAGTCCACTTGCCTCAAAATTATACGCTTTCAGCAAATGTTGTTTTGATACAACCAAGAAAAATAAATTCTAATTATCTCTATTATTATTTTAAATCCTCAAATATTGAACAGCAATTTAATTCTGGAAAAAAAGCTACAACGCAAGCGGCTTTTGGTATTCAAAAGGTAAGAGATTTAATCATACGTTATCCTTTAGATGATAGCCAACAAAGAAAAATTGTTCTTGACATAGAAACTAAGCTATCCGTTTGTGATTCCATAGAACAAAACATAAAAGAAAGTTTAGAGAAAGCAGAAGCTTTGCGCCAAAGCATTCTTAAAAAAGCATTTGAAGGTAATTTATTGACTGCACAAGAATTGGCAGTATGCAAATTAGCAGTGGATTATGAACCTGCAAGTGTGTTGCTGGAGCGGATAAAAGCGGAGCAGAACAAAGCAAAGGCTAAACCAAGTAAAAAAGAATTGGCTCAACCTTTAGTTGTGGCTAAAACAGAAACTACGGTTGTAAAAGTATCAGCAGATACTCACGCAGGTTTAATAGCTAAAGTGATTAAAATTCACGAAGAGAATCCCGCATCAATTGACAACTTAACTCACATCAAATGTGAAAAGATTGCGCATTTGGTTGAATACCATTTGCAGATTCCATTAGGCAGGCAACCTGTAAAAGACGCTGCAGGTCCGGATGATTATCCGCACTTGAAGAAAATAGAACACCGTGCAAAAATGGCTAACTATTTTGCTATACAAAAGAAAGATATTGGCTATTCCTATTCTTCGGCAAAAAATTCAGACAAGGCCATTGAGAAATTTCAGTCTGTGCTTTCAGATGATAAGAATAAGCAATTGGATGATTTAATTGCTTTGTTTTTAAATTTTAATTTAGAAGCCTCAGAAATTATCGCCACCACTTACGCAGGATGGAATAATCTGATTCTTAGTGGAAATGCAACTCCATCCGGCGAGGAAATAGTTTATGAATCAAGAGAAAACTGGTCAGAACGAAAGTTAAAGATTGCAAGAGAACGCTTTTTCAAAGCGATTGAATGGATGCGCAAAAATGAGATAATACCAACAGGTTATGGAGCAGTAGTTCCTTTCCCGAAAAAGAAGAAGTAAAAAAACTTACCCGAATTCAGAATAATGAAATGTAAGAAGAACAATAGCAACTTAAAAATGTAAGCCTATGCCAGCAGATCCACCCATCAAAATCATGTTGTCATCATCGGTGTATGGTAATCAGCATAACATAGAGAGTTTGTATGCTATCTTAACTGGTTACGGATATAGGGTATTGTGTTCCCACAAAGGAACCGTTTATAATATTCCAGGCAAATCTCCCGAAGAATCTTGTCTTGCAGCAGTTGAAGAGTGTGATTTCTTTTTAGGGATTATATTTCCTTATTATGGTTCAGGCATCACGCATAAAGAATTTGAAAAGGCAGTAGCATTAAACAAACCGCGAGGCTTTTTAGCACATGCACACATTCCATTTTTACGCACATTGTTAAAGCAGTTTATGTATGATGATAAAGGGAATAGGAATGGCTTTAAATTAGATAAAAAGACAACCGTTTTGGACAGCTTAAAAGTAATAGACATGTACAATCTGGCTATAGGTGATGGTAAGCCATTAGATAAAAGAATCTGGGCGCAGGAGTTTACCAAATACGAAGTGGATGGTGCAGATTTTATTCGCACACAATTTGAAGATGTAGCAAGATTTAGAAGCGATTTAAAAGCACTGAAAGATGGAAAATAACAAATTACTTCATTTAATCAATAAAGGAGAAAATGAAACGCTCGCGTTTTTAGCTTCTTTCGATTTAGATAAAATTGCCACCGTTCTTTCAGGATTTATCAATCAAAAAGGCGGCAACTTATTGTTAGGTGTTGCACCTGACAAGCAAATTATAGGCGTCAATACATTTTATTTAATTGATGAGATGCGCAACCAACTGAGTCAAAAAATAACTCCGGAAAGCCCGATAGAAATAATAGAAGAAGACATTGATGATAAAAAAATACTGTTACTAAAAGTATCTGAGGGCAGCAAGCAACCTTATATTTGTAATGGTATTATCTATTTCAGAAAAGGTAAGGAAACTGTTGAAGCAAGTGCCACAGATATAGCTAAGTTGTTGTTGGAGCGCAGGAAAAATGAATTGCATTGGGAGCGTCAGGTAACTTTTGGCGTAGATTGGGAAGATTTGGATGAGAAACTAATTCTGAAAGTGATGCGCAAAGCACAAAGCAATGGAAGAAGCACTTATAGAGGAGAAGAAGCACTTGAATTTCTGAATCACTATGGTCTGTTTAATAATGGCTCGTTTACGAATGCCTGCGTTATATTGTTTGCATTGAACCCTTTAAAATATTTCCCTCAAACACGAGTTCGAATAACAGAATATGCCGAAGGTAAAACGGATAAGGCTTTATTGCGTGATGATGTTTTTGAGGGTAACTTATTTAAATTAAGAGACCAGTTAGAGCAATATGTAGATAATATGGGAACACGAAGTATTTTTGCAGAATCAGAATGGCGTCGAATCGATTTTAAATATCCCGAAAAAGCTTTACAAGAAGGCATTATCAATGCGCTTATCCATAGAGATTATAGTCATTTCAACAGCCATTTAACTATTTCTGTTGATGCTAATGCTTTTGTGATAGCCAATAGCGGTCATCTGCCTCAAGAATTGAAAGTGGCAGACCTCAAAAAAAATCATCGTTCGTTTCCTGCCAACCCAGATATTGCACACATTATCTTTCTGATGGGCTATATAGATAAATTGGGCAGAGGTACCATCAAGATCATGGAAGATTGTAAAAAAGTAGGAATGAAAGAACCTAAATGGACAATAAAGAATAATGAAGTAATACTTGCTTTTTATGCTCCAGAAGGAAGTACGATAGAAGCTAATGATCATTATAAACTTACTGTTGGCTTTGACGATGCAGTACGTGATGCAGTGAATAATATTGTAGGTGATGCAGTAGGTGATGCAGTAAGTGATGCAGTAAAAGATAGACTTTGTGCTATTGTTAATCTACTTTATGTTAATGAGGCTGTTCCTCTAAAGGCAATTGTAATTCATTTTGATAGTTCTAGAGCTACTATACAGAGAGATTTATTGCTATTGAATACTTTGCATTTGTTAAAATTATCAGGTTCAGATAAGTTTCGAGTTTATGATATCAGTGATGCGCTAAGAAATAATATTGATGCGCTAAAAGACAAGTAATGAGGCACTAAAAAATGAGATTGATGCACAAGGTTAAAAGTATAGTAAATGTGTAAGTTGACGAAAATAACATACTGTCAACCTGTAGATTGACAAAAAAATAAATATAATGACAGAAGCAGCAATAGTATCAAAAATATGGAATCTGGCGAATGTAATGCGCCACGACGGCGTTGGTTACGGAGACTATTTGGAGCAGATTACCTATCTACTATTTCTTAAAATGGTGGATGAGTTAAATAAACCGCCTTATAACAGAAACCTTAAATTACCAAGACTGAAAGATGTAGAAGGCAAAGAAGTAGAAAGCGCAGAAGTTTGTTCGTGGGAGAATTTAACTTCAAAGAACGGTGCAGAACTGGAGTCTTTTTATATTCAGGCATTGCGTTCACTCGGGACAGAAAAAGGGATGTTGGGACAAATCTATGTAAAAAGCCAAAACAAAATACAGGATCCGTCTAATCTGCAGCGTATCATCACAATGATTGGCAAAGAAGACTGGAGCATGATGGGTGCCGATGTGAAAGGAACCATCTATGAAGGTTTGCTTGAAAAGAATGCAGAAGATACCAAATCCGGAGCAGGACAATATTTTACGCCAAGAGCATTAATTAGAACAATGGTAGCCTGTATAAAGCCAAAACCTATGAAAACGGTTATAGATCCGGCTTGCGGTTCTGGCGGTTTCTTTTTGGCAGCGTACGACTGGTTGACCGAAAATAATAAATTGAATAAAGACGAAAAGATGTTCTTAAAGAACAGTACTTTTCACGGCAACGAAATTGTATCCAGCACTCGTAGAATGTGTCTGATGAATTTGTATCTCCACGGTATCGGTGAAATAGACGCAGAGCCATTGGTAAAATCTAATGATGCATTGATTGCCGCTGAAAGCCAGACATACGATTATATTTTAGCCAATCCGCCATTTGGTAAAAAAAGTGGTATGACGGTTACTAATGAAGATGGGGATATTGAGAAAGAAGACATCAGTTACAATCGGCAGGATTTTTGGGAAACTACCAGCAACAAACAACTTAACTTTTTGCAGCATATTAAGTCATTGATGAAAATTGATGGCGAAGCAGCAGTTGTTTTACCAGACAATGTTTTGTTTGAAGGTGGAGCTGGAGAGGAAATCAGAAAGCAATTATTAAAAACAACAGAACTGCATACGATTCTACGTTTGCCAACAGGTATTTTCTACGCCAATGGTGTAAAAGCCAATATATTGTTCTTCAATAATAAACCCGCCAATAAAGAGGCATGGACAAAAGAAGTCTGGTTTTATGACTATAGAACCAACGTTCATCACACCCTAAAGAAAAAACCGTTAGCAGAATCTGACTTATCAGACTTTGTAGAATGCTATCATGCTGCAAACATCAATAAGCGAAAGGAAACCTGGAGCGAAGAAAACCCCGACGGTCGCTGGAGAAAATACAGTTATGATGAAATCATTGTCCGCGATAAAACCAGTTTGGATATCTTTTGGGTCAAAGACCAAAGTTTAACTGATTTGGATAATCTGCCTGACCCTGATGTTTTGGCACTGGAGATTATTGATAACATCGAGGCAGGATTGGCAAGTTTCAGAGAGATAGTGAGTGAGCTAGAAAAGACTGAGCATAAAGATGATTAGGTTTAAATCAAAAATTGGCAAGCATAACATAAATCGTTGACTCATGAATATACAGCCAATATTTATTACGGTTATAAATCTCGGCAAAAGCATCCCTGTTACCCTTTTTAAGCAGCAAAGCCTGTTCCTGATTAGAAAAAGAACTATAAGCAGTCAGCGAAGTACATCGGCCGGCCAAAATTAATTTTTTGTTAACTCATAAAAATGTTCGGTAAACTAAACCAAGGCTGTAATAAATACATCTATTAAATTCATAACTTTTAACAATGGAATCTTTATACGCGTGGTATGATGAGGTAATCGCCCACATACAAAACTCCGGCCTAAAAAACTTATCTGAATACGAAGTCAACGGCAAAACTGTATTTACCACTTTTACCGACGTTACCCGGTCGAAACAGCCGGTAAAGGCGTATTCCTATTCAGACTTTAAACATGGTGACGAATTTAATTATCTCAGCATGGATTTTATCTATGCCACCGCCATAATCGAACTTCTGCATCCCAGAATTAACAATGCAATTAAAGAAAACGGCACGTACCTTCAAACCCAAGAAGATCACCTTTATCTGCGCTATGTTGGTTATGGTCTGCAAATCCTTTATGCCTACTGGGATAGGATAGGAGATTTTCTCGATCTGTTTTTTGACACCAAACAAAAAGGAGATGTCTACCTGGCAAATATTATCCGGGACTTTCCTGCCGAATATCAATCTGCTACTTTTCAAGAATTAGTGGACCTTTACAAAAAAAAAGTAAGGCCAGTGCTTGGTGAACGTCATTCTACCGTCCATACTTTCTCCCTGAAAGCAAAATATTATTGGGGCATACTCGAACACGGCGGTAAAGACCAGAAAAAAATTGAAGAATTGCAGGCTGAAAAGGATGCCTATCCAGCACTATTTAGAGAACAGCTAGAATATATGTTCAAAGGATTTGAACTGGCACTAAAGCTAGTTTCTGAGCTCCCTAATGCGCCATTACCAGCTGATCAAGCCGAAGCTGCCAAATAATTATAAAAAAATGGCATATCCATCACAGATATGCCATCACCATTAAGACGAAAAATACTAAGTCGGAAAGTCCCGCGGGATGCGATGCGTTCTGACCAAACCGCTGGTCATGATATAACTATACTCATCCCGGCAATAAGGACAGTTAATTTCTTCTTTTTCCTTATTTCCGATACCATTTGCTTCAATTATCTCGTAACCGAAGTCTTTTTCGCAGTGTCTACAATTTATTACATTCATATATAGCAATAGTATATTTAGAAATGAAAAAGTCAAGCTGAACTCGCAACTATTTTTTTCTAAATCCTCGGGCAAGGCAAAAAATGTACAATCTTAAAATTTTATAAAAAAAACATATTTGATAAAATCTACAAATAGACAACATTTTGTAATCATTAACGCAATAGTTAACAGCAACTGGCAATTGCTCTGTACAGTCCATACCCAGCAGTTCTACACGGGATATATTTAGGTAAAATTTACAGAATATATTTTTACTATTTTAGTATTGAAATAATCATTCAAGAAATGACCGGCTTAATCCAATTTTTAACCAAAATACAGACTTTTAATCTTCTTGTCGTTACCAAAGCCGAATTAAAAAGCCCCATAAAAGAAGATGGGAATAAGCCAGCTTATAGTCTTGCGCACGAAACCCATTATTATAATTCGTTTACCTACAAGAGTGAAACCAGGGTATTAAAAGACATGGCATTAGTTGATCTGGTATCCCTTAATGACACCAGTTTAAGAAGAGAATTTGACCAGCTGAAAAAATTAAAAGAAAGGTTTAAACTCATATGGACAAATTTCCACCAACATTACGGTGAACTTAAAGCCGAATATCCCAGAAATTTCATATTTTCGATTCAACTCGATTACTTGTTTATCGTTAATAACCTGCAATCGGATTATGAGGATATTTACATTGGCGATGAGTTTGTGGAAAGTCTGCACGATACTTTAAAGATCAGGGATAAGTTCCTAAGTGAGCTAATCAGCGAAGTAGATGAAGTTCTAAATCCCCGTGAAACGTTCGAGGAATGGATGGCCAAGCAGAAAAACCCAGAACAAGTTGAAGATGTCACGCCTGAGAAGCCAACAAAAATCCCATATAATCCCGATGCGGGTCGGCCAAAATTCAATCATCAGTATATAGATAACTTTTTGCAACTTGTAAGGACTTATTTTTCAGAGGAACATTTCAACCAACTTGCCGCACTGATAAAATTGGACGAACAACCTGCAAGCCAATTGATCTTCAACGGAAACAGTAATAAGCTTGCAGATGCTTTTAAGCAGCTCTATGAAGCTAACCTGATTGTGGGATGCAATAAAGCAGAACTTGAAAAATGGATTCTAAAACACTTCTTATATAGCAACGGAGAAAAAGTAAACGAATATTCGGAGGGCTGGCTCAGTGCGATAATATCTTCCGATACCAAGGTTTGCAAATCACCGATTTTAGAGGTAAGGATAAAAGACAAAGTTCCTTTTCTGGTTCCAACAGTCCGAAACAAAAAAAACAGTAAATACTAGTAGGGAAACAGTATGGATGTGGTTTAACGTGTTGTAACCCTACAAAACAAGCCACTAACATTGCGGCATCAAAACAAAAGATACCGCTTATGAAGTACACATTTGAAGAACTACCGCAGGCCATTAGTACACTGCACGAAAAGGTAGATTGTATTAAAGACCTGCTGCTGGAAAATAGGTCGCAAAATCCCCAACATCCCCGAGACGATTTATTGACCATCAGACAGGCTGCCGAATTTCTCCGCCTGTCTGTACCCACGCTTTACACCAAAGTGAGTCGGAAGGAAATCCCCGTGAACAAGCGGGGCAAGAGACTTTATTTCTCCATGGTGGAACTATCAGAATGGGTAAGATCGGGAAGGAAGAAAACCGCGGAGGAAATTAATTCCCCAACGAACGGTATCATACCACCAACATAACTATATATCCTGTTGCTAAGCAGATACGTATCCATGTAACAACATAGGTATATATCCACATAACAACGGTTTATGTGTAACAAAAATCACTGGCACAGCATGATAATTCGGGACAACCCAAAGGGTTGTGGCGCTTTCAAGGGTGCGGTGATTGGCGGTAGAAAGGCGGTTCAGGCAGTCAGTCCCCTTTTCGGGGGCTGAGCAAGCGGAAGTTGGGCAGTGGCCCTACTTGCTTGCTCTGAGCTATCGCTACAGGGGTTTCAAGTATCCTCCGGGGATACTTGTTGGCCTTTCAGGCCGATAGAAACAGTAAACGGTATACTTTGAGGTATACCGAATATTTGAATGTAAAAATATATGTATATGTGCATTGATGCATATATCAAAATGAAAGGAGCTAATTATGAGGATGGACATCATTACAATGGATGATCTGCAGCAGTTCAAGACAGAAATGCTGAATGAAATGAAAAATATATTAAAAACTAATAGTGGTGTCTCAAATAAATCATGGTTAAGGAGTGCTGAGGTAAGGAAAATGCTAAATATTTCGCCTGGTACATTACAGAATTTGCGTATCAATGGCAACTTGCCATTTCGTAAGGTTGGGGGAACTATGTTTTACAGTAGGGAAAAAATTGAAAAGATGATGGAGGGGAAATGAAATGACGAAAGATGAAAACTTGTACCACGAAGGATTGCGTAGATACTTCGCGCATGCGTCACAACAGCCACATTTTTTTCCAACGCATTTAAGCATATTAATTGCATTGGTTCAATGTTGTAATTATCAGGATCCAACACTGCCATTTAATGTAAGCAGAAAAACGCTTATGCGGTTTTCAAGGATAAAGTCTGTTTCAACATACCACAAAAATATCAGGGACTTGAAGGAAAGTGGTTTTATTAAATATAAACCCTCATGGCATCCAAAGCTGGGTAGTGAAGTGGAACTTAATATTGGATTGGAGAAGAACTTTTAAAGAGATAGGTAATGGAAGATATCAATGTTAAGTCTGTGCGATATCCAAAAGCAACTGATGAAAAACTGGAAAAAATCTCGTTGAAACTGGGGAGACCGAAAAAACTGGTGGTTATACAGATGGTCAATTATTTTTATGGTACAAAAAAAGACCCGATCGATTTCAACGACGAGCTACTTAAGAAAGAGCTGGTAAACGGAGTAAGCAGGATAATATCATTTTTCAAAAAACAGGAAAAGGATTTTCTGTTACCCATGTTTACTGACAGTAAAGGACTCACTATCATAGCTAAAGAGCATACAGAATATTTCAAAATAATCTGGCAGCATCTACAGAAAGAGGAAAAGAAAAGTGACGGAATTTCTAACCGCATGGGGCAACTGGAAAAGGAAATTTCCAGAACTCACCAGTATCACAATGAAAAAAGTAAACTGAAGTCCAGTTTTAGAGAGATACTCAATTATTATATCAATCAGAGGGAATCTTTGGGATGGCCAGTATCAGCTGCCAAAAAGGAGGAATTACAAAGCCATGTCAGAAAATCCCTTGAAAATATTTAGCCTATGTACATCAACATCACAGCATCTGAGACGGGAAATAACAAAGGCAGTAGCGGAGCTTTGGTCAATTATCTGGAAAAGGAGAATAATTTAAAAACTGGAAAAAACTTAGATCAGCGTTATGAAAACTGGTTTAATGGTATTAGAAACGACGTTAGGAGACAGGAAGTCCGTGTAAAAATCGATAATAATATTGCAAAGCTTGGCCGTGATGACAGTAAGTTTTTCCTGATTAATATCAGTCCAAGCCAAAAGGAGCTGGAACATCTTTTTAAACGATATGGAGAGAGTGGTGCAAAAGAGAAACTCAAAGAATTTGCTGTAAATGTTATGGACGAATACGCTAAGAATTTCAAAAGGCCAGGTATTATTACCAACAACGATCTTTTATGGTTTGGCAAGGTTGAAAACTATCGTTATTACAAGCATACAGATAAAGAAGTAAAAAATGGAACAAAGCAAAAGGGGGATCGAAAAGAAGGACAACAAATGCACGTTCAAGTGATTGTGAGCCGTAAAGATTTAAGTAATAAAGTTAAGCTTAGTCCTCGAAATACCTCGAAAGGAAGAAATGAAAAACATTCTGCAAAGCTAGGGCAATTTAACCGCAGTGCATTTAAACAGTCTGGTGAGGAAGTATTTGATAATTTATTCAAATTCGAGAGAGGGCTGAAGGATAAGTTTATATATGCAAATGTTATGGAGAACGGAACTACTGAACAGAAAACCCAGATGCACATGATCTCCAAACTCTCGACTGACATTTCAAAAAATATCATTATAGATAGTTTGACGAAAGGAATTTCAGATGGAGTTTTTGCCAATGTTGCCGATATGATGACTACTGCAAAAGATGCTAGCATTGGGCTATTTGAAATCTTGATGGAACCTACTTACGAATCCTCACAGACAGATTCTGTCGAGGAAGCTGAGAAACGGAGGCGTAAAAAGTTGCAGCAGTCACAGGGATTTAGTAGGTAGTATTGACAACCTGATTAAATAGTCTGACACAACTATTATGCTTTTTTTTAAGATTTTTTAGATATATTATCAGCTGAACCATATATCCTCACTGTTCATAATCGCACTATTTCTGTCCGAATATGAACAATACTTAAAGTGGTTAGACTTGTAATATTTTGATTTTCAGTATTTTGTGATCTATTTTAAGGTTGGCATAAATTTTCGCTTGTGTGGCTTAAACCCCGTAATATGTTTTCTTTAAATTTTAAAATTGCGTTGCGCTCCTTATTAAAAAACAAATGGATATCAGTCATCAATATCGGTGGACTCGCAATTGGGTTAGCTTGTTGTTTACTACTGTTATTGTACATCGGCTACGAGTGGAGTTTTAATACAAAATTTAAAGATTTGGATCGCATCTATATTTCGATGATTAATAGCAAGACAAATGGTACGTTGCGTACATTAGCCTATGCTCCAAGTAAGCTTGCACCTGCTGCCAAGGAAAGCATACCCGGTATAGAATATGCATCCAGAATTAATTGGCATCCTGGTACACAATTTGGTAATCAAGCATCAAACTTCCGCTTGAATGCCATTTCGGTGGACCCGGATTTTTTGAAGATATTACAATATCATTGTTTAAGTGGCAACATGTCAACTGCTCTGAATACTCCTGATGGCGTAATTCTAACAGAAAACACAGCACAGAAAATGTTTGGAAATTCAAACCCTGTAGGCAAAAGTATAAAATGGAATAACGCAAGAATTTTAACTGTAACTGCTGTAATCAGCGATATAGAAAAGAATGAGACATTTCAATTTGACGCTATTCAAAGCTGGGCTTTTGATGAATCTGTTAATGAGCAAATTAGGACACTTGAATGGGGTGCCATATCTTGTCAAACAATCTACAAATTGAGAGACAAAATTTCTTATGATCAAACGGATAAATCATTACGAGCGCTTATTAAGCTTAATGATCCTGAAACTAATAATGAAGCCTTCTTATTTCCATTCAAAAAATATCATTTATATTCCGAATTTTCTAATGGTAAGGTCGTTAGCGGCAAGATAGATCAATTAAAATTATTTCTTCTTCTCGCTTGTTGCGTTTTATTGATTGCGAGTATTAATTAGTCTCTCCTTAAACCACCTATAATTTACTGATTATTAGTATTTTGGGTTTAAAATAGCTTGTTTTTTATTGCAAGAATTTGTATCTTAAAGCTTTAAAACCTTGCAAATATGTTGGGGAAAAATCCAGAAAAGAAGCCAGAATTATTCCGCCCAATGTTGGTGGATTTTATTGACCACGAGCATGAACTTGTTCTACTTTCAGAAAAAATAGATTGGAATTATTTTGAGAAAGAATTTTCGCCCTTGTATTCCAAAGTGGGCAATCCGAGCCATCCGATTCGGTTTATGGTGGGTTGTTTGCTACTGAAACATTTGTATAATTTGGGCGATGAGACGTTGGAAAAAGCCTGGATCATGAATCCTTATATGCAGCATTTTTGTGGCAGGGTTTTCTTTGAACACGAATTTCCTTGTGACCCGAGTAATTTTGT
>NZ_RQRS01000021.1 GCF_004335085.1 Pedobacter nototheniae
TTAACGCACCGCTTGCCGTAAGCACCGTGGTAATGCCCTTACTAATGCTGTTGCCCTTGCTGCTTACAATACTGATGATTGGTGCTGGGTTATCCAAAATGGTTAGGCTTTGGCTCACCGCAGCGGCGGCCGTATAGTTACCGTTACCGGCCTGGTTTGCTGTTATCGTTACTACACCTGCTTTTAAAATCTCAACCTGGTTGCCATTTATAATCCGCGCTACGCTAACATCGCTGCTGCTATAGCTTACCGCCAAGCCTGAAGTAGCTGTGGCCGTTAGGGTAAATGGTGCATCGGTAGATAGTTTATTTGCCAGTGCCGCAAACGTGATGCTTTGGCTGGTAGCCGAAATAACCAGGCTGCCCGGCACATAAGTAATGCTGTAATTGGCTGCCGCAGCACCACTTGCCGTTATTGGGTAGGTACCCGATGGGGAAGCTAGCGTTGCCGTAGTGCTAATTAATGGCGCACTGCTTAATACCGTGCTCCCCTCGCCACTGATAAAACCATTGTAGCTTACCGTTAACGCAGGGTTGGCCACACCATAAAGCCTGGTTTTATTATCTGCGGTAATAATTAAGCCTTTTGGCGTAATGCTTAGGCTTGCAGGTGTGTAGGTAATGGTATAGTTACTCCCTGCAGTAAGCGTGTTCTGGCTTATTAAATAAGTGCCCACATTCTCGCCCGTTGCACGGCTTAATGATCCGGTAATTGCATCTGTACCCACCAGTGAGCCTGCGGCAACTGTATAACTTAAAGCCGGATCTGCAGAACCATAGGTTTTACTCTTGGCATCTGCCGTTACCGTAATCCCCTTAGGGGCTATTACTAAACTTCCTGTAACATTCGGAGCCGCATAATTGGCGTTATTCAGGCTCGCTACAACAGCATAAGTTCCTGCTGATGTAGGTACAGTTGCAGAACCATTGTAGCTTAAGCTTACTCCACTTAAACCGGCAGGTGTAGTTACAGCAGTAGCGCTTTTTGCGGTACCATTATAAATTTGTGCCAAATTGCTAAGTGTAATAGAAGCTGTCGCCTTATTAACTGTTAAAACCTGTACAATATTAGGTGCAGGATTATAACCTGACCCACCAGCTTGTGATGCTGTAATATTTGCTGTTCCTGCACCATTAATTGTTAAAACATTACCACTAATGCTAGCAACAGCTGGATTATCTGAAGCAAAACTCACCGTTAAGCCAGAAGTTGATGTTGCAGCCAAAGTAACCGGTCCGTTTCCAAATATTTGCGTTGGAATTGTGGTAAAAGTAATCGTTTGATCGCTTGTAATAGCTGTAATGCTAAAGCTTAATGTTGAGCTTTGACCGCATCCACTATCAGTTACCTTAACATCAAAATTAAATGTGCCCGATACTGTAGGTGTTCCGCTTATTACACCCGCTGGACTTAAACTTAAGCCATTAGGTAAATTACCAGAAGCTACACTATAAGTATAAGTACCTACACCACCAGTAGCGCCAAGATTTGCACTATAAATATTTGCAACTTGAGCTTGTGGTAATGTTGATGCCGTTAAAGCAATTAGAGATGGTTGGGTAATGGTGAAACTTCGTGTGGTTTGGCAAAGATTTGCATCTTTTATCGTTACCGTATAAGTTCCGGCTGTAAGCCCTGTTGCTGTTGCTGCAGTACCACCACTTGGTGCCCATAAATAAGTATAAGCTCCTGTACCTCCACTTACTACAACAGTAGCAGAACCAGTTGCACCACCATTACAAGCAACATTAGATTGTGAAGCACTTGCAATAATTGCAGTAGGTTGTGTAATGGTAAAACTCTGAGTGGTTTGGCAAAGATTTGCATCTTTTATCGTTACCGTATAAGTTCCTGCTGTAAGACCTGTTGCAAAAGCAGCCGTTCCACCACTTGGTGCCCATGAATAAGTATATGGACCTGTACCTCCACTTACTGTTACAGCAGCCGAACCAGTTGCACCACCATTGCAAGAAACATTAGATTGTGAAGCACTTACAGTAATTGCAGTAGGTTGGGTAATGGTAAAACTTTGTGTGGTTTGGCAAAGATTTGCATCTTTTATCGTTACCGTATAAGTTCCAGCTGCAAGACCAGTAGCCGTTGCGCCAGTGCCACCACTTGGTGACCAAGCATAAGTATATACGCCTGTACCACCAGTAACAGTTACAGTTGCTGTTCCAGTTGAGCTGCCATTACAAAGCACATTAGTTTGTGATGGGGTAGCAACCAAAGCAGCTGGCTGTGTTATGGTATAACTTTGGGTGGTTTGGCAAGCATTTGCATCCGTAATGGTTAGCGTATAAGTTCCGGCAGTAAGCCCTGTTGCTGTTGATGCAGTGCCACCAGTTGGTGACCAAGAATAAGTATAAGCGCCAGTACCACCAGTAACAACTGCAGTTGCAGAACCATTTGATCCTCCATTACAACTTACATTGGTTTGAGATGGAGCTACAGCTAGTGCTGCTGGTTGTGTAACGGTAATGGTTTTAGTAAGTGTACAACCATTTGCATCTGTAATCAACACGCTATAAGTTCCGGCGATAAGCCCTGTTGCTGCTGATGCAGTGCCACCACTTGGCGACCATAAATAAGTGTATGATGGTGTTCCGCCTGATACCGTTACAGCAGCTGAACCATTTGATCCTCCATTACAACTTACATTGGTTTGTGAAGTAGTTGCAGCAATTGCAGTAGGTTGTGTAATGTTAAAATTACGAGTAGCTGTACATCCGTTAGCATCCGTAATGGTTACGGTATAGGCACCTGCTGCAAGGCCAGAAGCTGTTGCTGCAGTACCACCACTTGGCGCCCATGAATAAGTGTATGAACCAGCACCACCGCTTGCTGTTACACTAGCAGAACCAGTAGTACCGCCATTACAAGCAACATTAGTTTGTGCAGCACTTGTAGTAATCGCTGTAGGTTGCGTAATGGTAAAACTCTGAGTGGTTTGGCAAAGATTTGCATCTTTTATCGTTACCGTATAAGTTCCGGATACAAGACCTGAGGCCGTTGCGCCAGTGCCACCACTTGGTGCCCAAGCATATGTATATGCACCTGTACCACCAGTAACAGCTACAGTTGCTGAACCATTTGATCCTCCATTACAACTTACATTGGTTTGAGATTTAGTAGCAACTAAAGCAGCTGGCTGTGTTATGGTATAACTTTGGGTGGTTTGGCAAGCGTTTGCATCCGTAATGGTTAGCGTATAAGTTCCGGCAGTAAGTCCTGTTGCTGTTGCTGCTGTGCCACCACTTGGCGACCAAGAATAAGTATAAGCGCCAGTACCACCAGTAACAACTGCAGTTGCTGAACCATTTGATCCTCCGCTACAACTTACATTGGTTTGAGATGGAGCAACAGCTAGTGCTGCTGGTTGTGTAACGGTTATGGTTTTAGTAAGTGTACAACCATTTGCATCTGTAATCAACACACTATAAGTTCCGGCTGTAAGCCCTGTTGCTGCTGATGCAGTGCCACCACTTGGCGACCATAAGTAAGTGTATGATGGCGTTCCGCCTGATACCGTTACAGAAGCTGAACCATTTGATCCTCCGTTACAACTTACATTGGTTTGTGCAGTAGTTGCAGCAATTGCAGTAGGTTGTGTAATGTTAAAATTACGAGTAGCTGTACATCCGTTCGCATCCGTAATGGTTACGGTATAAGCTCCTGCTGCAAGGCCAGAAGCTGTTGCTGCAGTACCACCACTTGGCGCCCATGAATAAGTGTATGGACCTGTACCCCCACTTACTGTTACACTAGCAGAACCAGTAGAACCGCCATTACAAGCAACATTGGTTTGTGCAGCACTTGTAGTAATTGCAGTAGGTTGTGTAATAGTAAAACTTTGTGTGGTTTGGCAAAGATTTGCATCTTTTATCGTTACCGTATAAGTTCCAGCTGTAAGACCTGAGGCCGTTGCGCCAGTGCCACCACTTGGTGCCCAAGAATAAGTATATGCGCCTGTACCACCAGTAACAGCAACAGTTGCTGAACCATTTGTTCCTCCATTACAACTTACATTGGTTTGAGATTTAGTAGCAACCAAAGCAGCTGGCTGTGATAGGGTATAACTTTGGGTAGTTTGGCAAGCATTTGCATCCGTAATGGTTAGCGTATAAGTTCCGGCAGTAAGCCCTGTTGCTGTTGCTGCCGTACCACCGCTTGGTGCCCATGAATAAGTATATGGGCCAGTGCCACCAGCAACAACTGCAGTTGCTGAACCATTTGATCCTCCGTTACAACTTACATTGGTTTGAGATGGAGTTACAGCTAGTGCTGCTGGTTGTGTAAGCGTGATGGTTTTAGTAAATGTGCAACCATTTGCATCTGTAATCAACACGCTATAAGTTCCGGCGATAAGCCCTGTTGCTGCTGATGCAGTGCCACCACTTGGCGACCATAAATAAGTGTATGATGGTGTTCCGCCTGATACCGTTACAGCAGCTGAACCATTTGATCCCCCATTACAAGCAATATTAGTTTGTGCAGTAGCTACACTAAGCGCTGAAGGTTGTGTTATCGTAAAATTACGAGTAGCTATACATCCGTTTGCATCTGTAATGGTTACGATATAAGCTCCTGCTGTAAGCCCAGAGGCTGTAGCTGCAGTACCACCACTTGGTGCCCATGAATAAGTGTATGGACCAGTACCACCGCTTGCTGTTACACTAGCAGAGCCATTAGTACCGCCATTACAAGCAACATTGGTTTGTGCAGCACTTGTAGTAATTGCAGTTGCTGGTTCAGTTAAAATAACAGCCTTCGTTATCATACACGAGTTAGCATCCGTAATGGTTACCGTATAAGTTCCGGCTGTAAGACCAGTAGCCGTTGCGCCAGTACCGCCACTTGGTGCCCAAGAATAAGTATATGCGCCTGCACCACCGCTTGCTGTTACGCTAGCCGCACCGTTTGCACCGCCTTTACAACTTATATTGGTTTGTGAAGTAGTTGCAGCAAGGGCCGATGGCTGTGTTACAGTTACTGATTTTGTTGATGTACATGAATTAAAGTCTGTAACCGTTACATTATAAAGGCCCGCCATAAGACCAGTAATCGTAGAAGTTGTTGCTCCATTAGACCATAAATAAGAATAAGGTGCAGTTCCACCTGATGCTACAACAGCAGCTACGCCATTTGATCCTCCGTTACACGCAACATTTGTTTGTGCCGTTGTAGTAGTTAAAAGTGAGGGCTGAGTAATGGTAAAACTACGGGTGATAAAACATGCATTTGCATCTGTAATGGTTACAGTATAAGTTCCGGCAGTAAGCCCTGTTGCTGTTGCTGCTGTACCACCACTTGGTGACCAAGAATAAGTGTATGTTGGCGTTCCGCCTGATACCGTTACAGAAGCTGAACCATTTGATCCTCCGTTACAACTTACATTGGTTTGTGAAGTAGATGTAATAAGCGCTGAAGGTTGTGTTATCGTAAAATTACGAGTAGCAGTACATCCAATTGCATCGGTAATGGTTACGGTATAGGCTCCTGCTCCAAGGCCAGAAGCTGTTGCTCCAGTACCACCACTTGGTGCCCAAGAATAGGTATAAGGACCTGTACCGCCGCCAGCCACTACAGTAGCTGTACCATTTGTACCCGCATTACAACTTGTATTTGTTTGCGAGCCTGATGCAGTTATTCCTGATGCCGGTTGGGTAATAATGACATTTTGTGTTGCTGTACAACCAATATTATCCGTAATAGTTACTACATAAGTACCTGCAGTTAGCCCAGTAGCCAAAGCTGCTGTACCGCCACTAGGTGACCATGAATAGGTGTATGGCGAAATACCTCCGCTTGCTGATACAGTAGCAGAGCCCGTTGATGCACCAAAACAAGCTATGTTAGTTTGAGAGCTAACAGAGGTAGTTATATTAGATACGGTTAGTATTCCACTATTACTACTGGTTGTACCATCAGTATTAATTGCATTTGCCCTATATCTGTTTCCACTTAAAGCTCCTGAAGCTCCCGTAATAGTTAAAACAGTACCTGTAACACCGCTGTAAGGGGCTGTATTTGCTAAATCAGCAAAATTAATTCCACCATCAGTACTTACCTGCCATTGATAGCTTAATGCTCCCGTTGCCGAAACACCAAAAGTTGTATTTCCATTAGCACAAATCGTTCTGTTAGGTGGATTTCCTGTTATAACAGGGGGTGAAGAAATTGCATAAGTGCAACCACTTGGAGTTGAAAAATATACCCCACTAGTGCCTGGGTTTTCTAATTTCCAGTTAGTAGGATCAAATAATTTTGCCTTTAATGCAGCAAGGGATGGTGCTGTAGAATTAGTACAGTTAAAAAGCCCATTATCAAATTCTAAGGATATTATGCCCCATAAAGCATTGGTTCCGCTTGTCAATCCAGGAGGTATTCCGGAGCGAGTACTTGTAAATGGCCATCCTGTTGAAGACACTACATCCCAACTGGCAGCGGTAGAAGCAGCATTACTTCCACTTAATATTTCGCTATTCATTTGAATACCCGAAATAAAAGTTGGTGAAGAAGAAGATCCTTGATAAGCCAAAATCTGATCCCCACCTTGGCTTAATAAAAATGGGCCCGTTATTGGACCAACACTTCCTGAAGATAAACTTTCTAAAGTAGCACCAGTGGGATCAACATTTATTCTTACCTCAGTAAATTGAGATAAGGCAGTAGTAGATGTCCACGTAAGCGTTCCTTCGCTTGTACCCAATGCTGAGGTTATAGAATTCCAGCCATTATCTGTAAAGGTAATGGTGGTTCCAGCGGAAATACCCCCCGTTCGTAAAATTACAAACGAAAATTCATTTCCTAATACTCCGCCAGTCAGGTTTGAAACATAGCCTGTAAAGCCTATATCTCCTGCAACAAGCGTAGTTTGAGCCCTAAGGCTTATCCCCCCAAGTATAAGGAGGAGCATAATTAATAGTTTTTTATACATGTTAATTATTGTAAAGTTTTACCATAAAAAATATCGTATCTGTATTGGTTAATATGTTAAGTATAGTGTTGATCTTGTGTTTGATATTTAAAAGGATTTCATATAAAAAAGCCTTAATCTAAATCACAGTCATTCAAAAAAGTATTAAAGTACTGCCCTTAAAGAAAGGACAGTGCTTTAAATTAATTTCTGGCAGGAAAAACACCTTCTACACAAATAATATAATTTAGGGCTAGGTAAGGTTGTACAATAGAAAATGGAATAGAACTACCCATTACTGCAGTAGTTAAATTTACAGCCATATTCCCTCCAAATACATTCGGCGATGCTTGACTATTGTAAAGATTTCCTGTTGATACTGGTCCCAAATATGATGAGTCTGGACTATCTGTGTTTGCTGAATCGCCATTTACAGGTAATTTTACCGTTCCTGTAATAGGATGGTTATGGGGAGGCATGTTACCGATATTTAAACTGACAGATTCAGTTCCTGCAATTTGACCCAAAACATAATAAGACAAACCAGGTCCTTGTCCGGTGCCCACTGGTACCCTGCTTCTTAAATCTGGCAAAGCAAATGTGTTTTGACCATTGCCCCCATAAGTAGTTCCTAAAATTGAAAATAAAGCAGTCCAATTAGATATTGGGAGAATTTGCCCCTGGCAAAGCATAAAACCACGTGGAGCATAGTTTCCTCCAAAAGCCTTAATTATTCCTAAATACTCGTCCATAATAATTTGATTGTTTGTAGTTTTTGTTTATGATATTTATTTAATTGATTAGTTCGTAGAATGGAATTGCAAGAAGAAAAGCTAAAAAAATTGATCATTTTTAACCTTTTTGCTATGCTTTCAAACCATAAATAAATAAAAACTACAGAATCAGCGGAGATTGCTGAATCGAAACAATCTTTAGAAATAGAAACATTCGCATAACGCGAGTTTCCTGAATTACTCAAGAGGTTGATTATCATGGGATGAAAGCATTAAAATAGGGTCAGTTAAAAAATAGTAACGCTCTTAAAGGATGAAATAAGAATCATTTCAATTATTTAACTGATTAAAGCTAAGCCATATTTGTAACTAATAAAAGTCATTATTGACATTTGTCATGTACTTTTATACAAATAAGCTATTTACATGGAAACGAAAGCTGAAAACAGCTTTTGTAAAGGCTTTATTTAGTTTTGTATTATTAAAACCAATATGTATTTTATTAATGTATCTATACTTTTAGCTACTGATAATTGTGTGGTATCGATAATTAAATCTGGATTTAGAGGTTTTTCAAATACATCATTTACGCCTGTTAGGTTATATATTTTTTGCTCATTTCCCTCTGGTAAATCAGCACGCTTGTACAAACCTTTTGTATCTCTTATTTTTAAAACGGACAATTCACAAGATATATAGATCAGTTTGGCACTATATTTTTTCCTTAAAAGTGTTCTAGCTTCTTCATATGGGTTAATGGCAGCAATAATAATCAAATCATAATCTGCACTTAAGTCATCTGCGAGTTTACCTAAGCGAGAAATATTTTCAATCCGATCGGCTTTGCTAAAACCTAAATCTTTACATAAAGTTTGTCTATAAACATCTCCGTCAATTGTTTTTACACGATAACCTAATTCTGAGAGTTGATGGAATAACCCATTTGAAAGTGTGCTTTTACCCGCCCCGGATAAGCCTGTAAATTGTAGGATAACTGCCATTAATCAGTAGGATTAATCTTAATAGAAATAAACGCCAATAAATCTTGATAAACTTCTGTTGCCTCAGGATAAGCATCTGCTTTTATACTTGACTTTTCTTCCGCAAAAACCTGATCTGGATATTTGCTATGAAAATTTAATCTGCCTAACATCAACGCATCATTTCTATTGCCCAATCCAACAGCTTTAAAAAAGTTTATTGCCACAATATCAATTCCCCAGCTGTAATCAAAAAAAGAATTTAATGGATATTCTTCTTTTGCAATTTCGAGTAAAGCCTGGTAATAATGTTTCAACACTTCCGAGGTATAAAAATTGAAATTCTGATGATGAAACTCATTAAGTTCAACTTTCAATAGTTTAGCAGATACCATTCCAGGGATACTGTGAATCCCTCTTTTCTTTATGTGTGAGTTAATAACAGCATGCGGTGCCCTTGATAAAAAGTAAAAAGGAGTATTGGGAAACCATTTTCTCAATTGCTCATAGTGATGAATATGCCAACTATCGAGTTTTATAAAAAAATGTTTCTCATTTCCCGTTCTTTTTTGACCTAACATTTTCAAAACAGCTTTAAACCATTCTTCTATTTGGTTTTCGCTTAACCGATTATCCAGTGATGCCGCCATTAGTACCTCATCAATTATCGGAGCTTCCGCAATCACAATATTATAATCATCAGTACCTAAAAGCTGTGAAAGTAACGTTGAGCCACACCTTGAAACATGAAAAATAAACGCCGTAGGTTCTAAGGAGTCCATGGAGCTGGCTCGTTCAGTTAAAAATTCAAGAGTGCTTGATGAGTTATATCTTGACCTGTTGAGCATTTTAAATCTACAGGCATTAATTGTTTCATCAAAAAAAGGTTCTTTAATGAGGTGCTTATTAAGATCAAGCCATTCTACATTCCAAACATCAGAATCATAGTTCAATTTGTAAGGAATCCAATTTCTTAAAAAATCCATTTATTTAGATTCTTTAATTTCATTGATCAAATTTCGGGCAACATCATTGTCCATCCTCTCCAGCTCGCTAATGATTAACAGTTTTGTTTCATCATCTAAAATCTGTTTTTTCTCCACCTCCAAATTATAGCCGTGAGCAGAAAAAAGCTCATCAGTCCACTGGTTTCTGATACAATCGACAATTAAATGAATTCTAACGTTATCACCATCATTTTTAATGCTGTGAGTTTCATTAAAATCGATATACCAGCAACTTCCTGGAAGCAATTTTAAATTTTCTCCTCCTACAATAAAACTCACTAAATTATTGGTTACAATTGGAATATGAAGCCTGAATGTTCCATCTTTATAGCCACACCCCATATCACGATGGGGCTTAATTTCACTACCTGGCTGCAAGGCTAATAATCTAACGGCTTCTTTTTCGCACTGCCACGAATCCAGTATTGATTTTATATATGGCAGCCCAAGTAATAAGGCTGTATCTTTATAGTACGATACGTTATAATTTGCATAAATATCGGTTTCAGAACCGGATGCAGAACGAAGGGCTATGCTTTGCCAAGAACCATTATAATCTTTTTTATTAAAATGATCTTGCCAGTTTTTTTCGAGACAGGTTTCAAGTTCCTGAAGAAGACTTGCTACATTATAGCTAGTATTGAAATGAATAAATTTGAGCACGTTAGTTTGGGATGTTTAGTAAACTTAACAAGAATTCGAATCTTTTCAGAATTTTTTAAGAAAAAACCTTCACAAATAATCGAATACCAAACAGAAACTTTGCTGCTCTTTATTAAAAGACTTACTTTATTTTAAACTCAGGGTTTTCAATAATCCCGATTACGTTACCAAATGGATCAAAAATACTTCCTACCCAAATATTTCCACCAACGTTTTCGGGTTTCTGATGTATTTCTACTTCGAGCTCCACAAACCTTGCAAATGTTTTTTCAATGTTTTCAACCCCCCAATAAGTAATAGAATGATTTCCGTTACTATATCCAGAATCATCTGGGTTTAAACCTAACTCAAATCCTCCAACATTATAACCAACATAATAAGCTTCATTAAAGTAGGGTTCAATTTCAAAAATCTTATTGTACCATTCTTTAGCGGCTTCTAAATCGCCAACGTAGTAAACTATGGTTCTTAATCCTTGTAGCATATCAATTTAAATTAATGAATCATTTTAAAAATCAATTCCTTTAAAAGCTCGCCATCATTTACGTTTCCACTACTATCCAAGCCTTTACTTTTTAGATCGTACTCTCTTAACAAGCTTATAATTTGAAAAACTTTTCCTGTATTATAGTTTCTTGCGGCAACTTCATAATCTTTAACAAAAAATGGAGGAATGCCTAATGCCGATGCTGCTTCTGCTTTATTCTGCAAATAATGATACCTTAAAATTTTGGTAAAATAACCAGCAAGATTAGCTAAAACCATAACCGTTGGATTTGCCTTTGGGTTATTTGCAAAATAAGTAATGATGCGATTACATTTTAAAACATCACGAATAGCCAAAGCTTTTTGCAACTCAAAAACATTATATTCTTTACTGATACCAATATTTTTTTGAACCAAATCGGTATTTATTGTAACCTCTTTGGAAATATTAAGCATCAATTTCTCTATTTCATTGGCAATTTTAGAAAGATCAGTTCCTAAATATTCAGCCATTAAAGCCGAAGCCTGCGGATCTATTTTATAACCTTTATCTTTAACAAAATCTTCTATCCAAGGCACTAGTTTATAATCACGAACAGGATCTGATTGAAAAATTAATCCACTTTTACTTATGGCCTTATATATTTTCTTGCGTTTATCAAAATTTGCATACTTATAAGCTAAAACCAAAATAGTGCTTGGCAAAGGCTTTTCGAAATAGTTTAAAACAAATTCTGCTTCTTTACTATTGCCTTCTTCTTTGGCCCATTTTAAATCTTGAGCCTCTTTTACAATTACAACCTGATAATCAGACATCATTGGATATCGCTTTGCGGCACCCAAAACAGTAGCCATGTCAGTATCCTTTCCGTACAAAACAGTTTGATTAAACCCCTTTTCGGCATCGTTCAACAGCTTATCTTCAATATAATCTGTAACTTCATCAATATAATAAGATTCTTCACCGTGCAACAAATACACAGGTTTAAATTTTCGGGCTTTTATATCTTTGATAATTTCGGCAGCAGTCATTGCCTGTAAAATTACAATTTAGCTTTCAGGAATAAAGTTTTTTAAGAAATTGTTTATACACAAATTGGTAACTTTGCCAATAATGGTTTGTAATTGAAAAATTGATTAATAACCCATTGAATTGATGAACGAATGACTTTTACGCCAACACCATTAAATCTTCCTCCCTATCCATTTAAAATTACCCAAAAGGAAGATGGCATTTTTATTTTTGATGAGCTGAGGAAAAAACATTTGGTTTTAACGCCAGAAGAGTGGGTTCGTCAGCATTTTATTCAGAATTTAATTCATCAAGGGAAATTTCCTAAAACATTAATTCAAATTGAAGGTGGTTTAATTTTAAATCAATTACAAAAACGAAGTGATATTTTAGTTTACAATACTGCTGGAGAAAAGTTGATGCTGATAGAATGTAAAGCTCCAAAAGTAAAAATCACACAGTCGGTTTTTGATCAGGCCGCCAGATATAATTCTGTACACCAAGCCAAATGGATTGCTTTAACCAACGGATTACAGCATGTTTATGCCAAAATAGATCATCAAAAAGGCAGTTTTAGTTTTATACAGGAGCTACCAGAATATACCCTTTTATAGATCATTTAAAACCTTTTTGAATCCTTCAAGTTCAGCGGAAATGAAAAAATCCCTTTGAAAAATATATTCCAAAGGGATTTAAGTAAATTATATTGACTTGATATTATCCTAACAAAGCCAAACTTTCTTCAATAATTTTAATTTTGGTTTCTGCATCAGCTTTTTTATTGCGTTCATTTGCAATAATTTCAGGCTTAGCATTTTGAACAAAACGCTCATTACTTAATTTAGCATCAACAGATTTTAGGAAACCTTGTAAGTAAACTAAATCAGCATTTAATCGAATACGTTCGGCATCAACATCAATATTATCAGCTAAAGCGATAAAAAATTCATCTTTACCTGCCATAAATGCTGTAGCTCCCGGAATTTTATCATTTACAAATTCAGCCTCGTTAATATTTGCCAATTTAAAAATGATATTTAACCATTTCTCGTAATCCAAGCCAGAATTTACCTTCAAGTTTAATGGCAAAGCCTCTTTTGGAGAAATTTGCTTCTGATTACGAATATTTCTTATTTCTGCAACAACAGTTTTAATTACTTCAGCATCTTTTAATAAAGCCTCATCAAATGCGCCACCCTTTGGATATTCAGCAACAATACAACAATCCATTTCTGCACGCTCACCAAAAACCTCATCATGCCACAATTCTTCTGTTAAGAATGGCATATACGGATGAAGTAATTTCAAAATATCTTCGAAAAACGCAACTGTTGCTTTGTAAGTTTCTGCATCAATTGGCTGTTGATAAGCAGGCTTAACCATTTCCAAATACCACGCACAGAAATCATCCCATACCAGTTTATAGGTAATCATTAAGGCCTCAGATAAGCGATATTGCTTAAAGTTATCTTCAATTTCAACTAAAGCCTCATTAAATCTATTTTGGAACCATGAAATTGCCTGATTATTTGGATTTTCAAGGTTTTCATTAACCTCCCATCCTTTTACTAAACGGAATGCATTCCATATTTTACTGGCAAAATTACGTCCTTGCTCGCAATGGCTTTCATCAAACATTAAATCATTTCCTGCCGGAGAAGACATTAACATACCCACACGAACGCCATCTGCGCCATACTTTTCAATCAATTCTATTGGATCAGGAGAGTTGCCTAAAGATTTAGACATCTTTCTGCCTAATTTATCCCTCACTATCCCCGTTAAATAAACATTAGTAAATGGCTTTTTGCCCATAAACTCGTGCCCAGCCATAATCATACGTGCCACCCAGAAAAATAAAATCTCCGGTGCCGTAACCAAATCATTGGTTGGGTAATAGTAGTTTATATCTTTATTATCGGGATTTTTAAAACCATCGAACACAGAAATTGGCCATAACCATGATGAAAACCAAGTATCCATCACATCGTCATCCTGTTTTAAAAAAGGCTCTAACTGATTTTTAAATCCAGCCTTTTCAGCATCCGAACAAGTTTGATCAAGGTTTTTCTTTTTCCAAAACTCTTCTAAAGCCTCATCTTTAGTTTTAGCTACAACCCAATTTCCCTTATCATCGTACCATGCAGGAATACGCTGCCCCCACCATAATTGACGTGAAATGTTCCAATCGCGAACATTTTCCATCCAATGGCGATAAGTGTTTTCAAATTTATTTGGAATTAAATTTACCTCTCCATTTAACACATCAGCTAAGGCAGGCTTTACCATCTCTTCCATTTTAACAAACCACTGCATAGATAGCTTTGGCTCTATGGCTGCATTGGTACGCTCAGAAAAACCAACTTGTGATTTATAATCTTCAACTTTTTCTAAGTGACCGGCTTCTTCTAATAAAACAGCGATTTTTTTACGGGCAACAAAACGATCTTCTCCAACTAAAATAACTGCAAGTTCATTTAAAGTACCATCGTCGTTTAAAATATCGGTAACAGGTAAATTATGTTTAACGCCTAGCTCATAATCATTTAAATCATGTGCAGGTGTAACTTTTAAGCAACCTGTACCAAATTCAATATCAACATATTCATCTTCAATAACTGGTATTTCATGATTAACCAAGGGTACAAAAACCTTTTTACCTTTTAAATGGCTAAAACGTTCATCATTAGGGTTAATGCAAATCGCGGCATCAGCCATAATGGTTTCCGGACGAGTAGTTGCAATTGTTAAAAATTGGTCGTCCGTTCCTGAAATTAGATATTTGATGTAATATAATTTCTGATTAACCTCTTTACGAATTACTTCCTCATCAGAAACTGCCGTTTTACCAGCAGGATCCCAGTTTACCATACGGATGCCACGGTAAATCCATCCTTTTTTATAAAGGTGAATAAAAGTATCAATAACAGCTTCAGAAAGATCATCTTCCATGGTGAAACGAGTACGATCCCAATCACAACTAGCACCTAATTTTTTAAGTTGTTCTAAAATGATACCACCATATTTTTCTTTCCATTCCCAGGCATATTTTAAAAACTCTTCTCTGGAAATATCTTTTTTGTTGATGCCTTTTTCTTTAAGCATGGCTACAACCTTAGCTTCGGTTGCAATAGAAGCATGATCTGTACCAGGAACCCAGCAAGCATTTTTACCTTGCATACGGGCTTTACGAATTAAAACATCCTGAATGGTATTGTTAAGCATATGGCCCATGTGCAGCACCCCAGTAACATTTGGCGGCGGAATTACAATAGTGTAAGGTTCGCGATCATCAGGTTCTGAGTGAAAAAACTTCTTTGATAGCCAATAGCTATACCATTTGTCTTCGGTTTCTGCAGGATTGTACTTTGTGGATATGCTCATGAAAATTATTCAATATCTGTTTGAGCCAGCAAAAATACGCTTTTAAGGGCAAAATTTAAAGTATAAAAAGCGTTGAAATGAGCACCTAAAAAGACTGAATGCCTGCTCTCATTAGGCAAATAGTAAATAATTTGAAAAGCAAAGACAGTAGCTCCATTAATGTTCGTCCCGCTTTCTGCTATATCCCGACAGAAAAAATCGGGATGCCGCGACAATCGAGTTTAGAAAACTTAGAGCACTGCCGAAAACTTAAGAAATTTTCTAAAACAAAAAAAAGTTCTAATTCAAATCAGCAAAAACATCATCTAATAATAATTCAAAACCAGGTAAAACTGATGAAGTTATGCTTTCGCTGAGGGTAAAAATTTTTGATGGAGAAAATCTACCATCGTTTAGTGTATAAATTAAAATAGTTTGATCGCTTTGGCTTACAACCCAATATTCTTTAACGCCAAACTCTTCATAAATTTTATATTTATAAAGCAACTCTTTCTTATTATTTCCTGGAGATAAAATTTCGACAACTAAATCAGGTGCACCAATACACCCACGATCATCTAGTTTACTTTTATTACAAATTACACAAATATCGGGTTGCAAAACGGTGTAAATTGAAGCATCAGCAGGGTTTTCTTTTGGAAAGCGAACATCAAATGGAGCACAATAAACCTGGCAGCTTTTACTTTCTAAGAATTTACCAAATGCTAGTGAAATCGAAAAAGATATCTTTTGATGAATCCTTGAAGGTGCCGGGCTCATTTTAAAAACCTTACCTTTAATTAGTTCTACACGATCATCAAAAAGCCATCGTAAATAATCAGAATAGCTATAAGTTAATGACGCATCAATATCCTCGAACTTTTTTATAGGTTCATCGTCTAATTCTGGATATGGAATTGGCTTATTCATGGCTTAATTTAAATCAGCAAAAGCATCGTCTAATAATAATTCAAAACCAGGCAAAACTGATGAAGTTATGCTTTCGCTGAGGGTAAAAATTTTAGATGGAGAAAATCTACCATCATTTAGTGTATAAATTAAAATAGTTTGATCGCTTTGGCTTACAACCCAATATTCTTTAACGCCAAATTCTTCATAAATTTTATATTTATAAAGTAATTCTTTCTTATTATTTCCTGGAGATAAAATTTCGACAACTAATTCAGGTGCACCAATACACCCACGATCATCTAGTTTACTTTTATCACAAATTACACAAATATCGGGTTGTAAAACGGTATAAATTGAAGCATCGGCAGGGCTTTCTTTTGGAAATCGAACATCAAATGGAGCACAATAAACCTTACATTTCTGATCTACAAGAAAGTTTAATAGTGATTTCAATATATTAATAGAAATTTCTTGATGAACCCTTGACGGTGCCGGGCTCATTTTAAAAACCTTCCCTTTAATTAGTTCTACACGATCATCAAAAAGCCATCGTAAATAATCAGAATAGCTATAAGTTAAAGACGCATCTATATCCTCGAACTTTTTTACAGGTTCATCGTTTAATTCGGGGTATGGAATTGGTTTGCTCACTCCCAAATATACTAATTTTTATAGTATTTTAAAACTTCATTTTCTGTATCCTCACTGCATTTAATATTGCCAAAAGTGCAACGCCAACATCGGCAAAAACAGCTTCCCACATGGTTGCAATGCCACCAGCGCCTAAAATCAACACTAAAGCTTTTACTGCAAATGCTAATACTATATTTTGAAGAACCACATTTTTAGTCGCCTTGCCAATTTTTATAGCAGTGGCTATTTTCGATGGCTGATCTGTTTGAATTACTACATCAGCAGTTTCTATGGCTGCATCACTTCCCATTGCGCCCATGGCAATCCCTATATCACTAATAGCCAACACAGGTGTATCGTTTATACCATCGCCAACAAATGCAACAACTTTAGATGCATCTTTTTTAATTTCTTCTAGTTTGGCAACCTTATCTTCAGGCAATAAATCACCAAAAAATTTATCTATCCCTAAACTGTTGGCAACTTTTTTCACAATAGAAGTTTTATCACCACTTAACATAACCACTTGAGTAACGCCATTGGCGTGCAAGCTTTTTATTGCTGCTGCAGCATCTTCCTTAATTTCATCAGCAATTAATACATAGCCAGCATATTGTTGGTTTATAGCAACAACAACAATGCTTTCTTCAATATCATTTAGCTTTTGATCATAACTTACATTAAAATTTTCGAGCAGTTTAACATTTCCAGCTAAAACCTCCTTACCATTTACATTTCCCTTTAAGCCCATGCCAGCAATTTCCTTAATGTTTTCGGCAGGGTGAAGCTCTTTTCCACCTGCATATTCAACAATTGCTTTTGCTATTGGGTGGGTTGATTTAGCTTCTATAGCAGATAAAAGATTTATAAAATCACTTTCATCAATAAGTGCTTCAACCTTTTGCACCTTAAAAACACCTTTAGTTAATGTTCCTGTTTTATCCATCACAACTGTGTTGAGCTTGGTAATTAACTCTAGAAAGTTAGATCCTTTGAATAAAATTCCATTGGCTGATGCTGCACCGATACCACCAAAATAACCTAAAGGAATGGAAATAACCAATGCGCATGGACAAGAAATAACCAGGAAAACCAGCGATCGATACAACCACGTTTTAAAAACATAATCATGACCCAAAAATAAAATAGGAATAACAACAAGAGCCAATGCCAGGAAAAACACAATTGGAGTATATACTTTTGCAAACTTGCGAATAAACAATTCTGTTTTTGCTTTACGTGTTGTTGCATTTTGTACGAGTTCTAAAATTCTTGAAATCGCACTTTCTTCAAATAATTTGGCAACCTTAATTTCTATAACTCTATCTAAATTAACCATACCTGCCAATACGCTTTCGGCTTTACTTATGGTTTTAGGCTTACTTTCTCCTGTTAATGCTGCCGTATTGAAACTACTTTTATCAGATAATAATTCTCCATCCAATGGTACTTTTTCTCCGGCTTTTACCTGGATAGTTTCTCCTATTTTAACTGTTTCAGGTTTTACGGTTTCATAATGCCCATCTCTTAAAACGCTGGCGGCATCAGGTCGAACATCAAGCAATGCTTTAATATTTTTCTTCGCCTTGTTAACGGCAGCCATTTGAAACAACTCACCAATGGTATAAAAAAGCATTACAGTTACGCCCTCAGGATATTGCCCAATACAAAAGGCTCCAATGGTGGCTATAGACATTAGTGAAAACTCTGTAAAAAAATCTTTGTTTTTAAAAGTCTCCCAAACCTCTCTTAGCACAGGCAAGCCTACAGGTAAATAGGCTAAAATATACCAGTATGGACGAACAAGATTAAATGCCTCAATGTTAAATAAATTATCAAATGCAATACCAATAAGCAACATAACCAAAGTAACTATTGCAGGCAAATAGGTATTAAATTGTGATGGATCTTCTGAGTGGCTATGGTCATGGCCGTGATCGTCATCGCCGTGAGCATGATCGTGGCTGTGATTGTGTTGATGGGCTGGTTTTGCTTTATTACTGCAGCAGCCATCATCTTTATGTAGGGTTTCTGAATCGTTCATTTCTTCTTATAATATTCAAAATTAGTCAAAATAAAATTGCTATTATGAATCATTCTTAATAAGAAAAATTATTACAGTTGCACAATAAATAGTGTTAAAAAATGTTAATAGTGTATAAAGATTTAAAAATCATGAAATCTATTAAAACCATATTTTCGCCAGCTGAATTTATTAGACGCCTCGGTTTAGCTAAAATATACTACTGGTTCAATAAGTAATATTTCTATTATATTAATTATATATCATTTAGTATTTCCTAATTTTCGCTGTTATAACTAACTTTTAATAGCGAATGAAATATCAACATTTAAAACGATACTTTGCATCATTGGGTATTATTGCGGCCAGTTTTTCTGCAAATGCACAAGTACCAAAAAAATTTATTGATCCTGCCAACATGGATCTTTCTGTTAAACCCGGAGATGATTTTTACAGATATGCAAGTGGTACCTGGATAAAAAATAATCCTGTGCCAGCAAAAGAAACCCGCTGGGGAAGTTTCAACGAACTTCGTGATTTCAATATCAACGCAGTAAAAAGCCTTGTAGAAGATGCCGCAGCCGACAAATCAGCGCCTGCTGGATCTGTTAAAAAACGTGTAGGCGATTTTTACAGTGCAGCTATGGATAGCTTAACCATTGAAAAGTTAGGCTACTCTCCTATTAAACCTGAACTTGAAAAAGTTAAACAACTAAAAGACATTAAAGGCATTTTAGATCATGTTGCGTATATGCGTACCAATGGTTTGGCTGGCGGCATGTTTGGTTTAGGCGTTGGGCAAGATCGTAAAAATGTAAATAAATACATGGTTAATCTTGGTCAGGGCGGCACTACCCTACCAGATCGTGATTATTATTTAAAAGATGATGCACGTAGCGTAAAAATCCGTGAGGCTTACAATACGTACATGGTTACATTATTTACCTTAACAGGAAGCACTCCTGCTGAGGCACAACAAAAAGCTACAACGGTTTTCAATATAGAAAAACAATTTGCCGAAGCGCAAATGAGCAGATTGGAAATGCGTGATCCTTACAAAACTTACAACAAGTTTACCGTTGCCGAATTTAATAAAACCACTCCTGATATTAACTGGAATACTTATCTACCTAAATTCAAAATCAATGGTCAGGATACTATTTTAGTTTCTTCGCCTAAGTTTTTTGCCAGTTTAGATGGTATGCTTAAAAGTGTTTCCGTTGCGGATTGGAAAACCTACTTAGAATGGAATATTTTAAAAGGATCGGCTTCTAGCTTAAGTTCTCCTTTTGTTAAAGCGAGTTTTGCTTTTAACCAGGCACAAACCGGACAAAAAGTTCAAACTCCACGTTGGCAGCGCATGTCATCTTTAACTGATGGTACTATTGGCGAATTATTAGGACAGCTTTATGTTGCTAAATATTTTAAACCAGAGGCTAAGGAACGCATGAACCAGATGATTGTGAATTTGCGTAAAGCATTTGAAATCAGAATTAATGGTTTAGAGTGGATGAGTGCTGAAACTAAACAAAAAGCTTTAGCAAAATTACACGCTTTTACACCTAAAGTGGGCTATCCAGAAAAATGGAAAAACTACGATGGATTGGTAATTAATAAAGGAACTTATTTCCAAAACCTAAAAAATGCCAGTGTTTGGGGATACAACGAAATGGTAAATCAATTGGGCAAACCAGTAGATCGTAAAAAATTCGGCATGACACCTCCAACGGTTAACGCATATTACAGCCCTACTTTAAATGAAATTGTTTTCCCTGCCGGAATTTTACAATTCCCATTCTTCGATCCAAATGCTGATGATGCCGTAAACTATGGTGGTATTGGTGCCGTAATTGGTCATGAAATGAGCCATGGTTTTGATGATAGCGGAAGCCAATATGATGCAGCTGGTAATTTAAAAAACTGGTGGACACCGGAGGATAAAGCAAAATTTGAAGCGAAAACAAAAGCCCTCGGCGAGCAATTTGATGCTTACACTGTTTTAGATACCGTACACGTAATTGGTAAATTAACAATGGGCGAAAACATTGGAGATTTAGGTGGATTAAACGCTGCTTATACTGCGTTTAAAATGACTAAAGAAGGCCAAAGCAATGAAAAAATCGACGGTTTTACTCCAGATCAACGTTTCTTTTTAGCTTGGGCGCAGGTTTGGAGAGGTAATATTTTACCAGAAAGTGCTGCACAGTTAATTAAAACTGATCCACATTCTCCAGGAGAATTCCGTACCATTGGTGCCCCTGTAAATATGGATGCATGGTATGAAGCATTTGATGTTAAACCTGGTGATAAATTGTACAAAAAACCTGAAGATAGAATTAGAATGTGGTAATCTTATTTCCCTAAAATAATTCATCCCGAAGAGGAATATCAAACCTATATTACAACGCCCTGAGTTTTCAGGGCGTTTTTTTATCCCTTTTTTCATTACGATCTGATTTATCATTCTATATTTGATAAAATAAAATTTACCCCATGATAAAAGCATTTAAAGTGTTTTCTATTTTTTGTCTTTCCATGATTTCTATAGCCAGCATTGCCCAAAATAAAATGCAAAGCTTGGATGAATTGGTTAACAAAACCGACCCTGCCTGGCCGCTTGTTCAAAAATGGATAGATTCTGCCAAGAACAAGATTGAAGTACTTGAAGTTGATTCTGCCAAAGCAAAGGATGCACTTTACAATGCACAAATTTCTACCTATTCTACCCTGGGCGCCGTTGTTTATAATACAGGTGGTATTATGATTGATAACGGTTGGATAAGGATTCTTGGCTCGGGTAGCGCCAAATTAAACCGCACTTTACCTGAGTGGAATAAAGGCAAAACCATTACCGAATACGGCGATAAACCTGGCTACCTTTTAGTTGCAGATGACGCCGCTGGCGGTTTCTTCGCTATTAATTATGGCGCTTTAGGTACTGATATTAAAAATGTTTATTATTTGGCACCAAACAGCTTAAACTGGGAACCATTGGGCGCTGGTTATGGCGAATTTATTTTATTCTGTTTTGATAGCGACCTCAATAAATTTTATAAAGGATTGAGATGGTCAACATGGAATCAGTTTATAGCTAATTTAGATGGAAATAAATCTTATAGTTTTCGCCCTTATTTGTGGGAAAAAGAAGGAACAGACATTGAAAAGTGCAGCCGAAAATTAGTAGCTACAGAAGACCTTTATAAATTTAATATCATAAAACAAAAGGAGCTACAAGAAACACCAAAAACAGATAAGAAAGACGAGCAAAAAAATGAGCAATAAAGTACCTGTAACAAGTCAAATTGCATGGTCTGCATTGATTATCCAATTTGTAATTATCTTTTTGCTGTATTATACCTTTCAGTATTTAGCATTTGTAGAACCTTTAATATCTGCTGCTGTTGCCTATGCAATGTTGGCTTTTATTCTTCGCAAAACAATTGCCAGCAATCACCGCAAAGGAATAGTACTCATTAAACAACGTCAATTTTTACAATCTATCCCTTACTTTGAAAAAAGTATTGCCTCGCTTGAACAACACAGCTGGATAGATAAATACAGATTTATAACGCTTTTTAGTTCTTCTAAACTATCTTATAAAGAAATGGATCTTTGCAATATTGCTTTCGCCTATAGCCAAATTGGCGATGGAGAAAACGCCATTATCTATTACGAAAAAGCTATGGCTTTAAACTCTAACAATGGGTTGGCAATTGCCGGGCTAAACATGTTGAATGCCACAAAACAGAAATAAAATGCACCCTACTATACTACAGATAAAGAATACCCGTAAATACATTCTCGAATTGGTTAAGGATTTATCCGTAGAGCAATTAAATAAGGTGCCCAATGGTTTTAACAACAACATCATTTGGAATATTGCACACCTTACAGCTGCACAACAAAATATGTGTTACGTAAGATCGGGACTAAATATTACCATTGATAACCAATATTTTGAACCCTTTTTAAGTGGAACCAAACCTGAAAAACTCTTTAATTCAGCAGAAATAGATTCCATTTACGAGGTGCTTTTAAGGAGTATGGATAGGCTTGATGAAGACTATTCAAACGGTATTTTTAAACAATTTGAGCCCTGGGATAAGCGTTATGGAATGAAACTAACCTCAATAGAAGATGCCATTAACTTTGTTCCCTTTCATGAAGGGATGCATTTGGGTTACATTATGGCTTTGAAAAAACTGGTGTAAGCTAGTTATATTTTGCCTGCGTCTTTTTTGGCAGCTTGGCCAATACCAAAGCCCTCGAATCTGCAACTCTACTCTTTAATTCAGGATCAGGCAGCACTTCTAAGTTTTCTATCTGTATCCATTGGCGCTTTGCCATATGAAAAGCCTGCTTAATACCATAACGAGCTGTTAATATATCAAAATCATCAGGATTACACTTTATAGAAAAACGACTTCCCTCTTCTATCGCTATTATAACAAATATTTTCTCTTCAATCATAAAGCATAAGTGCTCCCATTTCATCCCTTCAGTTGTACCCGGCAAGCTTAAACAATATTCTCTAAAAGTTTCTATATCCATTTTAGTTGAGTTGTATCCATTATGCCGAAATCATTTCAGCATTCCAAATATCCAAAATATTTACGTAATCATAAAAAATCCGTTTAATCGCATTCAAAAACTTATTTTTGAACCATGAATATTTTAACACCAACCGCCGATGGATCTAACACTTTATACAACGAAACCATTGGCGAACATTACCATAGTAAACACGGCGCTTTACAAGAAAGTAAACATGTTTTTATTGATGCAGGATTAAAGTTTGCTAGTAATGAAAAATCTGAAATCTCTATTTTAGAAGTTGGTTTTGGAACCGGATTAAACTTTATTTTAAGTTTCGAATATTGTACTGTACATAATTTAAAATTAGATTATACCAGCATAGAAGCCTTTCCATTAACTATTGATGTGATAAACCAAACAGGTTACGCTGCTTATGTGAATACAGAAATATGGAATAATTTTATTACGCACTATGATAATACCTTAGTAGCTTCTCAAAGTTTATCGCCGCTGTGCAACCTGGAAATCCCTCATACAACCCTTGCCGATTTTACAACAGATAAAAAATTTGATATAATTTATTACGATGCGTTTTCTGTTCAGCATCAACCAGAAATGTGGACGGATGAAATTATTGCCAAAGCTTGTGGTTTCTTAAAACCCGGTGGTACATTTGTTACCTACGCCATAACAGGAAAACTTAAAAGAGCGGTAAAGGCTTGTGGTTTTACAATAGAAAAACTTCCTGGTGCGCCCGGTAAAAGAGAAATGCTGAGAGCCTTAAAAAATTAATCTTCCTACTCCTTTTTGCTCTGGTTATTATAAATTGACACTTTTTATACGCCCGCTTAAAACTCCTAACAATTTGATTTGTTAATGTATCATTAGGAATTAAATATTATGGAAAAACGAATTTTAGGAAAGTCTGATTTAAATATAGCACCAATAGTTTTTGGAGGAAATGTTTTTGGCTGGACAGTTAATGAACAAAAATCATTTGAAATATTAGACCATTTTATTGGTGAGGGTTTCAACTTTATAGATACTGCCGATGTATACTCTCGTTGGGTACCTGGTAATGAGGGTGGCGAATCAGAAAAAATTATTGGTAATTGGCTTAGTAAGCAAAATAAACGCCATGACGTAATTATAGCCACCAAAGTTGGCTCTGATATGGGGAATGGAAAATCACTTAAAAAAGATTACATTATTAATGAGGTAGAGCATTCTTTAAGTCGTTTAAAAACTGATTACATCGATCTTTATTTTTCTCATTTTGATGATGAAACCACACCCGTTGAAGAAACATTAAGTGCTTATGATGCTTTAATTAAGGCAGGAAAAGTTAGGTGGATTGGCGCTTCAAACTTCTCTGCTGATCGATTAAAAGAATCTTTACTGTTTTCTAATCAGCATAGTTTACCACAATATCAAGTTTACCAACCAGGTTACAACTTATTTGATAGAGAAGATTTTGAACGTGACCATGAAAAGATTTGCCTCGAACACGGCTTAGGTGTTGTTACCTATTACTCTTTAGCTAGTGGTTTTTTAACAGGGAAATACCGCAGCGAAGACGACTTAAATAAAAGCCAACGTGGTGGTGGCATTAAAAAATACCTTAACGAACGTGGATTTAATATTTTAAAGGCTTTAGATCAAGTTGCTGAAACACATAACACTCAACCTGCGGCAGTTGCCCTGGCCAGGTTAATTTACCACCCATCAATTACGGCACCAATTGCCAGCGTTACAGATTTAAGTCAACTAAAATCTTTTACCGATGCAGCCAACCTAAAACTCAGTCCCACTGATATTTCATTATTAAATAAAGCAAGCATCTATTAGAAAAAATATTATATATTTAAATGCCTGATTAAAACAATTAGTCGGGCATTTTGTATATAACGGGACATTAAAAAATCTATGAAAACTACCGGACTATCATTTCTTCCTAAATTGGCCCTTGTATTATTTTGCCTTATCAGCATAACTTACATCGCAATACTGGGGCAATCGTTGCTTGCACCTCTATTATTTTCATTTTTAATGGCGTTATTGCTTTTACCAGCAGCCACCTTTATGGAAAAGAGATTTAGATTTAAACGCAGCTTATCCACTATTTTCTCTGTTATATTAATGATTGCCGTTATTGGTGGCATCATATTTTTCTTTGGCAACCAACTTACAGATTTATGGCAAGATTGGCCCTTATTAAAAGAAAAGGCAAATGTTTCTTTCCACGAGTTACAACACTGGATTTCCTCCACCTTTCATGTAAATACCGAAAAACAAATTTCTTATTTAAATGATAGCGCAGAAAAAGCACTGGCAACAAGTGCTACTGTGGTTGCTGCAACCCTAGCTACCTTATCATCAACATTTTTATTTTTAGGCTTTACGCTATTATTCACCTTCTTTCTTTTAAACTATCGCCACATATTATTCACCTTTTTAACATCGGTTTTTAAAGAAGAACATAGAGAAAAAGTAACAGAAATTGTAGGGCAAATTCAAAGTATTATCAAGAAATACATTATCGGTTTATTTCTTCAAATGCTTATTGTTACCGTTTTAATGATTACTGTTTTATCTATTCTGGGCGTAAAGTATGCTGTACTATTGGGCTTAGTGGCAGGCATTTTTAATGTGGTGCCCTATCTGGGTATTTTCTCAGCCTTATTGGTAAGCTGTTTAATTACGTTTGCTACAGCTGGTGCTACTAAAGTTTTGTTAGTTTTAATTGCCTTTGTTGGGGTACACGCTATAGATGGAAACATCCTTATGCCACTTGTAGTAGGCTCTAAAGTAAAAATTAATGCATTAATTGCTTTTATAGGCATTGTTGTAGGCGAAATGATATGGGGTATTTCGGGTATGTTTTTATGTATTCCTTATTTAGCAATGCTAAAAATTATTTTCGATAGAGTGGAAGAATTGCAGCCGTGGGGGCATTTAATGGGTGAAGGTGTTAAACCTTTAAAGAAAAGGAAAGTCTACCAGATTACTAAGAAAATAAAACTCGAAGAAAAAGAATAAATGGCCGAAAATAGATCGCCACACATATTAAGTACCTCTGCCAATTTATTAGGTATATGCTTTATAGTGCTAACATCACTAAAGAAATTAAACCTTACTGATGGTTCTTTAATTGATGAATTTGCGGTTTTAGCTGTCGTTATCTTTATGACGAGCTGTATCCTTTCCTTCATTTCCATGCGTAGAGAAAGACTTGCCAGTAAAAAGCTGGAGAAAATTGCTGACATTGTTTTTCTCTCCGGCCTTGTGGTATTATTCGTCGCAACAATTTTAATTGCCTTTAATATCATTAAATAATAGCCTTACCGCTAAAAGCATATATCGACATCGTCAAAGCATATGTTGCATCGCTAAAAGCATATATCGACATCTTCAAAGCATATGTTGCATCGCCAAAAGCATATACCGACATCCTCAAAGCATATGTTGCATCGCTAAAAGCATATATCGACAACCTCAAAGCATATGTTCTATCGCTAAAAGCATATATCGACATCTTCAAAGCATATGTTGCATCGCCAAAAGGATTAAATTACAATCGCCTTAAATGTTCTTATATATCTTATATGGTCAAAAATAACATTTGATGCTACTTACACTACCAAACCATTTCGCTTAAATCATTTATTTTGGTAGCTGCACTATGTTTTGGTAATTTAGCAACTTAAAGAATTTTACAATGCCTAACAATCCAATTCCAGCCATTGCCAGTAATCCTGCTGATGCATTTTTACGTTTGCTTACCGTATTAGATACCTTGCGTACACAGTGTCCTTGGGATAAAAAGCAAACGATGGAAACGCTTCGTCACCTTACTATAGAGGAAACTTACGAACTATCTGACGCTATTTTGGAGGGCGATATTGATGAAATCAAGAAGGAATTAGGCGATGTAATGATGCATTTGGTTTTTTATTCGAGAATAGCATCAGAGAACAACGACTTTAATATTACCGATGTATTAAATGGTGTATGTGATAAATTGGTAAATCGCCATCCACATATATATGGAGATGTAGAGGTACAGAATGAGGAAGATGTTAAACGCAACTGGGAGCAGATTAAATTAAAAGAAGGCAATAAATCTGTTTTGGCAGGTGTACCAGCATCCTTGCCTGCATTGGTTAAGGCATCAAGAATACAAGAAAAAGCTCGAGGTGTTGGTTTCGACTGGGAAGATAAAACTCAGGTTTGGGAAAAGGTTGAAGAAGAATTGCAAGAATTTAAGACCGAATTTAATGTAGCCGATGGTACTGCAATTGATATAGAAAAGGCTGAGGCCGAGTTTGGCGATGTACTTTTTTCCTTAATAAATTATGCACGTTTTATTAACATCAACCCTGAAAATGCACTCGAAAAAACCAATAAAAAATTTATTAAGCGCTTTCAGTATTTAGAAAATAAAGCCAAAGAGAATGGAAAAGCTTTAGCGGATATGACTTTGGCCGAAATGGATATTTATTGGAATGAGGCGAAGAAATTATAAATGAGGTATTTTTTTCATATTGCCTACCAAGGGCAACATTACAACGGCTGGCAAAAGCAACCTGGGATTTTAAGTGTACAGGATGTTTTAGAAAAAGCCCTTCAACAGATTTTTAAAAGTATTATTCCAATTATTGGCTGTGGCAGAACAGATGCACATGTACATGCAAGTCAATTCTTTTTCCATGCAGATATTGAACAGCATTTTGATTTTGATCTCCTTTACCGATTAAATAAAGCACTACCTCAAAACATTGCCATTTTTAATATAATTAAAATGGAAGGATTACCACACGCCCGTTTTGATGCTGTACAAAGGCAATATGATTATTTTATCCATACCTATAAAGATCCTTTTTTAAGCAACCAGAGTTCCTTTTATTTAGAAGAAAATTTAGATTTAAAACAAATGAAGGCAGCCGTAAATTTGTTGCCTCAATATAAAGATTACCGTGCCTTTTGTACCCAGCCCAATAAGTATGAGCATACAATTTGTAATGTTATGGAGGCCGATTTATTTGTTAATACTAAAGGAGATAGAATTCGTTTTCACATTGCAAGCAATCGTTTTTTAAGTAAAATGATTCGCATTTTAATGGGTAAAATTTTGAAGGTTGGCAAAGGCAATTTAAGTGTTGATGAGTTTGAAAGTTTGCTTATCTCTTTACAAACACCAAAACTTTTAGAACCTGCCCACCCAACGGGCTTATACTTATCTAAAGTTACCTACCCATATTTAAACCTTGCCCCCAGAACAGAATTTTTAACTGCAATGCAAGGCATTGAATGGCTTTCTGTTTAATTTTTTAATAATGCTGTAGCGTTTCATGCCTTTTCATCGTTTTTAAGATTGTAGTGGTTAATCAAAAACTAACCCTACCGCACACAGCATGAAAACAAAATTATACTTACCATTAATTACGTTGTGCATTTTATTGGGTTGTAAAAAGGATAAAACAGTTAAACAACCTTTTATTACAGGCAAATACGTAGGTACTTTTAATTATACTGTAGCAGGTAAAACCGAAGTTGCACCAGCTCAGGTAATATTTGGTCCTACTAATTATACTTCTATTGGGCAGCCTAATAAAAAACCTGCAGGAGGCTCAGGCACCTATACTTTTAATACCGATTCTTTTTTATTTACAGATACACACCCCTGGACAGCTGATTTTGATTGGGGATTGATTTTAAAGGGCAATTTCGATTATGAGGTAAAAGGAGATAGCTTAATTTTAACAAGATGGGTACAAACCAATGCTGGAGGAATAAATTTTATTTTAACAGATTATAAGTACCGTTTAAAAAGAGTTAGCAATACTGAGTATTAACCACATTATAAATAATATCGGTTAATTTCTTTTGCTTAAAAAGACGAACCGGGGTGACAGTAAGTTTGGAATTTGTAAGGTGATTATTATTCTTTCCTTTTTATTGTGATACGCCCCGGTTCGTTTTTTTTATTCAAACTCCACCAAAAAGCGTTTAACAAGTTGCAGCTTAATTTATTTAAACCTAATGGCTTTTAAGGGTGATACTTTACTAATTAATAATGAGGGGATAATAAGTACAGTTAAACACACTACAATTGTAACCACATTTAATAAAAGTATATCCATAAAATGAAACTCTATTGGTGCATAAGCTAAGAAATAAGAAGCTTGGTTGAGTTTAAAAATGTGTGTAGCTTGCTGTAAAAAGCCTAAACCTAAGCCAAGTATATTACCCAATACTAAGCCAATACCAATTAGATACGCAGCATTGTACAAGAATATTTTCATGATACTGAAATTATTAGCTCCAAACGCTTTTAACATACCAATCATATTGGTGCGCTCTAAAATCATAATTAATAAGGCAGTAACCATATTAATTACCCCAACAATAAGCATTAAAATAAGTAAAACTCTGGTATTTACATCTAAAAGGCCTAGCCAAATAAATATATTAGGGAAATTTTCTGTTATAGAAAAAGATCTAAGTGTAGTTGGTAAACTATCATAAATACGATCAGCAACTGGCTTTAACTCATTAAAATTTTTAATCTTAATTTCAATCCCCCCTATTTCATTAGATTTCCAGTTGTTTAAACGCTTAACAATATTTAAATCGCCTAATACAAAGCCCTTATCTATATCTTCTACCCCAATATCATAAATACCAACAATTTTAAACTTGCGTGGCCTTAATTGGTTTTGAACAAAATACATAATAAAATCATCGCCTGTTTTAAGCTTTAGGCGGTTTGCCGTATAGTTAGAAATCAGTAACTGCTGCATGGCCTTAGCACTATCGGCAAAATTAATTATTGTACCACTAATCAGGTGTTTTTTAATATAATCCCAATTATAGCTTTTATTTACACCTTTAAAATTAATTCCTTCTATTTCGCTATTGGCTGATAAAATTGCCGGTTTGGTGGCAAAAGGATAGTAATAATTAATTGCAGGGTTTTTATCAAGCCTTCTTTTGGTTGCAGCATCTAAAACAAATGGCGAATGCTCAAAAGAATTATTTAAATCATAACGTGTAATTTGTACATCGCCGAGGTAGCCACGTACTTTATCCTGAATTTCAGTTTTAAAGCCTTTAATAATCGCAATAGAAAGAATCATCACAGCTAAACTCAGCATTACACCTGTTATCGCTATGCGAACAATTAGCTTAGAAAAAGTCCGCTCTGATTTAATGGCTATTCGCCCGGCTATAAAATATTCGAAATTCAATTTGATAAATTTGTAACTTAGCAAAAATGCTCAATTCCTTTTAAATAAAGGCATTTATTTAGAAAAAGCATAAGTTAAACAACAAAATTATTCTATCGTTTGGTGCCTCGGCACTTAAATTATTAAATGAACAATTTTCTGAACCAAATTAATATGAGAACTTACATCAGCATTGCACTATCAAGCTTTATTTGCATTTCTGCCTGCGGACAGCCTAAACCTTTGGGCGAAGATTTAAATCCAAGAAAAAGCACCGCTTTAATAGATCGGGATAGAAACAGTGCAAAAGCAGGATCAATACAAACAGGTGCTGAACAAACAGAAAAATACTTACCACTTTTAAAAGGTAAACGTGTGGGCATGGTAGTTAACCCAACATCCGTAATTGGTAACCAAACCGTTGTGGATAGTTTACTTAAAAGGGGGGTTAAAATTGAGAAGATTTTTGGTCCTGAGCATGGTTTTAGAGGAAATGCCAGTGCAGGTATTAGCGTTGATGACGCCGTTGATGCCAAAACTGGTATTAAAGCAATTTCTTTGTATGGCAAACACAGTACGCCAACAGCAGCAGATTTAGCTGATATAGACATTATGGTATTTGATATACAAGATGTTGGCGTTCGGTTTTATACCTATATTAATACACTGCAACATGTTATGGAAGCTTGCGCAGTAAATAATAAAGAGGTTTTAATTTTGGATAGACCAAACCCGAATGGTTATTTAATTGATGGCCCTATTTTAGATCCTAAATTTAAATCGGGTATAGGCATTCAGCCTATTCCAATAGCACATGGTTTAACGGTTGGAGAATATGCACAAATGCTAAATGGAGAGGGCTGGCTAAAGGATAAGGTTAAGTGTAAGATCAATATTATTAAGGTTGCAAATTATAATCACGATATGGAGTATACTTTACCTGTTAAACCATCGCCAAATTTAAATACGCAACAAGCAATAATGCTTTATCCTACTACTTGTTTATTTGAGGGTACTTATTTAAATCATGGTCGTGGTACTATGTTTCCTTTCACCATTGTTGGCGCACCAGCTTTAAAAGGCAAGTACAGTTTCAGTTTTACCCCTAAAAGCATTAAGGGTATGGCAGAAACTCCATTATTTCAGGATCAGGTTTGTTATGGCTTAGATTTAAGGACGGTAGATATTGAAAAGGTTAGAAAGAGCAAAACGATACAATTGCAATGGATTATTGAGCTTTATAAAAACTCACCAAATAAAGCAGATTTCTTTAACTCCAAACTGAGCAAGGAAATGGGTACGATAGAGCGCTTGGTAGGTGTTGCTGATTTTAGACAACAGATTATCGATGGCAAATCTGAAAAGGAAATAAGAGCAAGCTGGGAACAAGGTTTAAGCGCATATAAAACAATGCGTAAGAAATATTTGTTGTATAACTAGTGTAGAATTATAAAGTGCGTAAATGGCTTACAGCGATAACACACCTTTACTGGTTCTGCCATTTACGCATAAATTAATTAGACATGAGCGGACCAAAAGAAAAAAGCAAAAAACCCGGAAGCAACTACGAACAGGAAGTGCCGAAAGGGCGTGAGCCTGTTGACCATAAAACGGTTAAAAACGAGCGAGAAAAAAAGCATAATATAAAAGAGGATGATGATACGAACCTTGCTAAAGAACGTGAGGAGAGCGAACAACCTGTGCATCCTATTAAAAAAGCACCAAAAAAGCAGTAAAGCCTTTTTGTTGTTGGTATTTCAGAATTAGCAATTAACTTTTAAAGCGAAATAAAAGGTAGAGCCTTTACCTTCGGTACTTTCTACCCAAATGCGACCGCCTTCACTTTTAATAATTTCTGATGAGATATAAAGACCTAAGCCTAAACCTGGGTAGGTATGTAAAAGGTGGCCACCAACTCTATAAAACTGATCGAAAACCAGGTGGAGCATATTTGGAGAAATACCAATACCATAATCTTGAACGCTCAAAATTACTTCATTGTTTTCTTGGTAACTTTTAACATCAATATGCTGCGAATCTGTAGAATACTTAATGGCATTTGATAGGAAATTGGTAATTACCTGCCCTATCCTTTCTCTATCAGAGTATAATAGTACATTACTTTGTAAATCGGTATTAATATGATGCTTGCTTGTAGTGTGCTGAATTTCTTCTACTACTTCTGCTACAGCCAAATCAAAATCAAATTTGGCAGGATTAAATACCATTTTACCAGATTGAATTTTGGTTACATCAAGCAAATCTGCAATTAAACCAGTTAACCTGTTTAACTGTAGATCCATTTTTTTAACCATGTTGGCTTTCTTTTCATCACCTTCACTTCTAATCAGCTTTTCTAAAACCTGTGTATAAGCTTTAATACTGGTTACTGGTGTTTTTAATTCGTGACTGGCAACGCCTAAAAACTCATCTTTTTGTTTTTGCAGTTGCACAAGCTTAGTTACATCGGTAGCGCCATGTACAATGGCATAGGTTTCTCCGTTTACGTTTTTTAAGGGTTTATAGGTAAAGTTATACCACCCTTTTTTAGGCTCTCCATTTATAATGAGCATGGCTTCCTGCTGGTCGCTGTGGTAAGGGATTCCGGTGCGGTAAACTTCTTGCAAAATTGGAATAAAGGGCTGTCCTGCAAGTTCAGGAATTGCCTCAATCATAGGTTTACCAATAACACTTACATCTTTATCCCACATTTTAAGCATCTCAGCATTTGCCAGTCTAATTACAATATCCTCGGTTTCGTATAAAGCCATAGGCATTGGATTTTCTAGTAACAGGTTTTTAAAGCGCTCTTCGCTTTCAGCAATTTTATCTCTTATTTTTACTTGATTAGTTACTTCATTTGCCACCACCATGATACCATTGATGTGGTTATCCTCATCCCGTATTGGATCGTAAACAAAATTAAAGTAGCAATGTTGTAATACCCCATCACGCTTTATTACGGCCAATGTTTCGTTTCCATAATGAGAAATTCCTTCGGTATAAACTTTCTTTAATAACTCTAAAAATGGTTGCCCAATTAGTTCTGGCAACCCTTCCATAAGCTTTAAACCGATAACTTCTTTTGGTTTACCCCATAAAGTAAGTAAATCCTTATTGGCTTCTTCAATAATAAAATCTTCGCCTCTTAAAATGCCAATGGCTACGGGTGCATTACGAATTATTCTTCTAAAAAGAACTTCATTTCTTTTAATCTTTAGCCTGGCGTTAACCAACTCGGTTACATCTGTTGCATTATTTAAAATAGCACAAACGTTACCATTAGCGTCTCTTAAAGGTTTATAGATAAAATCGTAATAAAATGTTTTTAAAATGCCGTCATTAATCAGCTGCACTTTATCTTCTTTGGCTTCATAAGCAATACCAGAAGTATAAACTTGCGTTAAAATATCCATAAAGGGCTGGCCCTCCAACTCAGGTAGTGCTTTGGCAAGCTCCATTCCTATTACTGATGCATCTCTTTGCCAAGCTTTTAAAATAGCTTTATTCGCCACCTTTATCACCATATTTTCTCCGGTATAAAGGGCAATAGGCATAGCCGATTCCTCTATTAAAAGAGTAAATAAATCTGAATCATTGTTAAGGTCAAGCTGCATAAAAGAGTTCGAGATCGCAAATATAATTTCTTTTATTTACTAGTTGATTTTAAAAAAGACAATAACACTTTTTCATCGTGTTCTAAACCTGTTTTACTTATCGTTTTGCCTTTACTCATTTTATTCATATACTTTTTAAGCTCATTGTTTTCAAAGGCTGTAAGCAAAATTGGGTATACATAAGAACTTTTGCAAACGGCACGGGTGTTGCCAAGTTTTTTGGCTACACAATCCAAAACATTAATCATTACTTTTTTTGAGTTAATGGTTTCATCTACACTGCAATTTGCAAATTGCCTTAAAGCTTCCAACGTACCACCCCAGGTTCTAAAATCTTTAGCGGTAAAATCATCACCAGTAATTTCTTTAATGTAGTTATTTATCTTTCCAGAATCAACACTTTTATGCTCTTTTCCATTAGAATAAAATTGGAATAGTTCCTGTCCGGGTATATCGCGGCATTTTTTTACCAGTTTGGCTAAATTTCTATCATTAAGTTCTACCTTTTGTAGTACACCCTTTTTGCCAACAAAATCCATGCTAATTTTACTACCATTTATTTTAACGTGCTTATCTCTAAGGGTTGTTAATCCAAAAGATCCATAAAGCTGTTTATAACTTTCGTTGCCCACTCTGATAAGGGTTTTTTGAAGCACATCAACACAAATTGCCAACACCTTTCGTTCATCAAAATCTTTACGCCTTAAATCTTTTGCTAAACGCTTTCGCGCTTCTGGCAAGGCCCTACCAAACTCATACAAACGGTAATATTTATGATCAGATCTTCTGCTCGTCCATTTTTGATGGTACTTATATTGTTTCCTTCCTGCGGCATCAATCCCAGTTACCTGTAAATAAGCATTTGGCTTATTGGCAATCCATACATTTTGCCATGCAGGCGGAATTACAAGTGCCTTTATTCTGCCTAGATGCTTTTCATCGGTAATTTTATGACCATCTTTATCTTCATAAAAAAACTTCCCTGGTTTGCCTTTACGATAAATTCCTGGCATGGAATCAGTAACATAAACCAATCCACTCGCCTTAACAACATCTTTACCTTGTACCATTTTAACCTATAAGTATGATTTATTTTTTAGTTATTTTGCAAAACTTAATGATGATACACACGTTAAGTTTTATAAATAGTTAGAAACACAACATATTCTGATGAAAATAGTTTTTATGGGTACGCCCGACTTTGCCGTTGCTTCTTTAGATGCGCTCGTACAAGCCAATTTTAATGTGGTTGCTGTGGTTACAGCACCTGATAAACCTGCTGGCCGTGGACAAAAATTAAATGAAAGTGCTGTTAAAAAGTATGCAGTTGAAAAGGGAATTCCGGTATTGCAACCCGAAAAACTTAAAAACCCTGAATTTTTAACAGAGCTTAAAAGTTTTAATGCCGATTTACAAATTGTTGTGGCTTTTAGAATGTTGCCTGAGGTTGTTTGGAATATGCCACCAAAGGGAACCGTAAATTTACACGGATCATTATTACCACAATACCGCGGTGCTGCCCCAATAAACCATGTAATTATTAATGGCGAAAAGGAAAGTGGTGTAACTACGTTCTTTTTAAAACACGAAATTGATACTGGAGATGTAATTATGAGCGATAGCATTGCGATTGCCGATGACGAAACTGCTGGAGAGCTGCATGATAAATTAATGATTGTTGGCGCCAAATTATTAGTTAAAACGGTTAAAGCAATCGAAGAAAATAACTTTACAGAACAACCGCAACCACAAAGTATAGATTTAAAGCATGCACCGAAAATTTTTAAGGACGATTGTAAAATAGATTGGAACAATAATGTACAATCTGTTTACAACTTAATAAGAGGATTAAGTCCTTACCCTACTGCTTTTACTTTACTTAATGATAAAACCTTAAAAATTTTTAAAGCTGAACTTGAGGATAAAGAACCTGGAATTTCTGCTGGAAGCTTTTTAACGGATGGTAAAACTTACTTGAAATTTGCAACCAAAAATGGTTTCATAAAACTTATAGATATACAATACGAGGGCAAAAAAAGAATGCTTATAGAAGATTTTTTGAGAGGAATGAGATTATAATCAATCACGCTAAATAAATACCTATGAAAACAGACCCAATTATAGTAGAACAGGTGGTTAATGTTAAGCCAAGTGAGGTTTGGAAAGCCTTAACTGATAAAAACGAAATGAAAAGCTGGTACTTTGAATTGAATGATTTTAAACCTCAGGTGGGTTTTAAATTTGACTTTCTGGGTGGTGCTGAAGATAAGCAATACCTTCATTTATGTAAGGTAACGGAGGTTGAAGAAGATAAAAAATTATCTCATACCTGGGTATATGATAATTATGAAGGAAATTCGGTTGTAACGTGGGAACTTTTTGAAACTGCAGATGGTACACGTGTAAAGCTTACGCATGTTGGTACCGAAACTTTTCCTAAGGATGATCCTAATTTTGCCCGCAAAAGCTTTGAAGCCGGCTGGAACCAGATTGTAAGAACAAGCTTAAAGGATTATTTAGAAAAATAATTCCCTAATTATTTACTGTATCATAAAATTTGTGGTACAGTAAATTACTCTTCTAAAAAGCTTAATACTGTTTTATTAAAAAGCTCAGGATTTTCTGTAACTACAAAATGCGTTTGCTTTTTAAGTAAAATTAATTTCGCATTAGGAATGCTGTTTGCAATTAAACGGGTGTGGTTTTCGAGAATTAAATCTTTTTCTCCTGCCATTATTAAGGTTCTTGCTTTTATAGCATTTAAAGTTTCGGGATTAATATTTGGCTCTTTTAATAACATTTCAAGTAGGCGAAGAGTAACTAAATTACTAGCCTTATTTTCTTCCTTTATACGTTTAATATCGTGCTCAGTTGTACTAATTATCTTTTTTGATAAGGCGCTAGCTGATGGGTTAAGGTTTGCCCCCATTGTAATTAACGTTTTTACGTAATCTGGATATTTACTGGCTAAAATAAGACTGGTATTGCCACCATCACTCCATCCAACAATATTGACATTTTTTAAGTGCAGAGAATCTAAAACGGTTTTCAAATCATCAGCAAATAAGTCGTAAGAAAAATTTTCTGTAATTAAATCCTTGCTGTTCCCTTGTCCCCTGGTATCAATAGCAATAACCTTATATTTTTTTGATAATACGGGAATTTGCTGCCAAAAACTGTTTATTGATCCGCCATTACCATGCAGCAATAAAAGCGGTTCGCCACTGCCATAAGTTTCATAATAAATACGTATGCCATTGCTAACCTTTATAAAATTACCCGCTTTTTTATTGTACCCATAAATAATTCTTTCATCAGGTTTAGCATTTTCAGAATGGATATGAAGACTGTTTTTATAATTCGGGTCTGCATCAAGATGTAAGTTTACTTTAACATCCTTTTTGTTTTTAAGGGTTTCGGTATTGCTCAAGCCATCAACAGGGTTTTTATATGAAGACAATTCAAAATCACCATTTTCTATTGGAACTTCTATCCAGTTGCCTTCATGGCTTTTAACCATCATCTTGATATTGTCGAAGTAGAAATCACCATTACCATAAATATGAAGATACAACCAAAAATTACTTGCCTGCGTCGCAATAATCCCTGTAATGATGGTTTTTTGCCAGCCTTTATTATTGGTTAAACCTGCCGCAATTTTGCGTGTATCTTCAATAAAATCCCACTTGCTTTTACCAACCTGCAGTACCGAAAATCCTGCTTTACCCTGTTCATTATTTACAATTGTTTTTGCTTCGGCAGTAATTTGATATTCTAATCCAGCATATTTTTTAACAGGAATTATTTTTACCAAAGCCAAATCGTTTAGTGTAGCCTGTTGTTGTGCTTTGCCTAAAATGGTACAAAGAAGAAAAAATATAGAAAGAAAAATTCTCATGTAGTTTTACTTAAATAATTACTTACAAAGCAAAACTAGTATTAACACAAACGCTAAAATTGTAAAAATGTAAACAACTACATAAAAAGCCAGTTTCCGGCTCCTTTTTGTAGCTTAACGTTTTCGAAAAACTTTTTAGGAGTTAATCCGGTAAGCAACTTAAACTCTTTAACCATATGAGATTGATCGTAAAAAAGAGATTCATAACTTAATGAAGTCAGGTTTTCTTCCCTTTTTAAAGAATCTATTCTATTGTTTAATGTTTCTCTAAATCGGTGAATTTTACGAAAGTCGGCAGGGCTTTTCCCTAAATACTTATTAAATAATTTGTTGATATTTTGTCTGCTAGTAGCATACTTAAGGGCAAGCGACGCAATACTTTTTTCCTGATCTGTTTGTAAATCGTCCAATAAGCTTTCTACCAACACATGTTTAAAGCCGTTAAGCTTTGAGAGCCAATATTTTTCAATTTTATTAATTTTTTGCTGAGTATTTTCTTCATTTAAAATGGAAATCATATTGGTTTTATAATCTTCATATGGATTAAAATGATTTAAAAGATCGTTGCTAAAAGGGATTATTTGCGGAAGAAAAGCATTTAACCCCAATGGCTTAAAATGAAAAGTAATTTCGGTTATTGCACCACAATGTATTGCTTTTATAGGCATTGTATAGTTACCTACCAGTATAGAAGAAAACTCAATTTCTTTATTTTGCGCTATTACAACCTGATTATTTTTTAATTCTACCAGCGTATTTCTATAAACTGATAGATTAATAAAGTTATTAGGAAACGTGAGGTACTCTACATCGTCCTCTTCTTTTTCTTTTAGCAGAAAATAATAACCATCTAAAAAAGGTTTTAATAATTCGCTTCTGGTTTGATAAAACTGAACCTGCACTGCATTAAAAACTATTCAATTTTTCGACAAGAAACTTTGAAAATTCGTTAAAATAGCGTTTTCTACCGTAGCCCATAACCCACTGAATACCTTGTGTAGCGTTTGTAATAAAAACCTCTTCGGCTTCTTTTAAAATCTCCGGATTAATTTGTGCCTCGATAAGTGGAATATTATTCATTTTTGCTATTTGCATTACAGCAGTACGCATTACACCGCCAACGCAACCTTCGGTTAAGGCAGGGGTATAAATTTGCTTGTTGTAAACCACAAAAACATTTGCACTAATGCTTTCGCACAAAAAGCCATGCTGATTTAAAATCATCGCTTCATCCAGGCGATTATTGGTTTTATAAATACCTGCCATAACATACAACAAGGCATTAGATGTTTTAAAGTTTGATAATTTATTAACGGGTTTCGTCATTTCATCAAACACATCTATTATCAACCCTTTGGTATTAATATCGTATAAATTGCTTTTTAAGGGAATACCTTCTAAAACATAACCAGCTTTATTTACTTCTGGAGTATAAACGCCAGCGCCAGCGCGATAAACAGACATTCGAAAACGGACATTTCCATTCCATTTATTCTTTTTAGAGAGATCACTTGTTTTTTGTCGTAAAAAGTAATCATCCATTAAAGCATGGCCATCCATTTTTAAGGCTTTCATTCCAGCAATAAGCCTATCAGCATGCAAATCAGCAAATTGAAGTTTATTATTAATCATGCGCATGCTCTCAAAAAGACCATCGCCAAATTTAAATCCTCTGTTGGATGCTGTAATCACAGGAGTATCTACCGTGTGGTATTCATCATTAAATAAAAGGTACTCTTGGGGCATATTTTATGATGTAGCGGTATAATTTTTCCATTTAGTTAAGGCTGCCTTAAAATCTTCGGGTAATTCAGATTCAAAAAACATATATTCTTTTGTTGTGGGATGAATAAAGCCCAATGATTGTGCATGCAGCGCCTGCCTTGGTAATAATTGGAAGCAGTTTTCTACAAATTGTTTGTACTTGTTAAACGTTGTTCCTTTTAAAATCTTATCTCCGCCATAAGTTGCATCATTAAATAAAGGATGCCCAATATGTTGCATATGTGCCCTAATTTGATGTGTACGCCCAGTTTCAAGCTGGCAACTAATTAATGTTACATATCCTAAACGTTCTAAAACGGTATAGTGTGTTACAGACCATTTTCCTTTTTCTTCATCGTCATAAATATCCATTACCCGACGATCCTTTACGCTACGACCGATGTAACCAGTTACAGTTCCATCATTTTCTACATCACCCCAAACCAGCGCAATATATTTCCTGGTAATGCTGTGATCAAAAAATTGCTTTGCCAAGTGTGTTATAGAACGTTCGTTTTTACTAATCAACAACAATCCGGATGTATCTTTATCAATACGATGTACTAAACCCGGACGGCCATCATTGCCAGGTAACTGGGGCAATTGCTCAAAATGAAAAGCCAAAGCATTAACCAAAGTTCCGGTATAATTGTTAAATCCTGGGTGTACAACCATGCCCGCAGCTTTATTAACTACGAGTAAATCGCTGTCTTCGTAAATAATATCAAGAGGTAAATCTTCAGGATAAACTTCGGTATCACGTGGCGGATGCGGTAAAACAATTGAGATTTCATCAAAGGGTTTTACCTTATAACTTGCCTTAATTGGTTTTTCATTAACCAGCACATTACCGGCTTCAATGGCATTTTGAATACGATTACGAGACGCATTTTCTACCCGATGCATTAAAAATTTATCGATTCTTAGTAAGGATTGCCCTTTATCAACGATAACTCTTAAATGCTCATATAAATCCTGCTCTTCTGATTCCTGAAGCTCTACTTCGTTTTCCATGCTGCAAAAATAAACTTTTAAGACTAAGATTTTTTCAAATGATTTTAGAATTTGGAAACTATTTTAGTTGTACCATAATTTCAACAGTTAAGGGGAAAATTGAGCAATTAAATCAACGAATGATTTACTATACAGTAATATATTTAAATTATGATAAAATTGTTCAGCTTTAACTACAAAATAAGAATACTATACAGTCATTTTTAAATATTTGAGATTACACAATATTAACTTTACTCAAAAATTGCTTCTGCACGTTAAATTTGTGTTAAGTTTAAAAAGGTACGATACGTTAGCAAAATTTGGCTTGCTATTTGCTCTAGCAGCATTACCTAATAATAATTACCATGAAAAATTTTACACAGAACGTTAAAATTGTACTTAACTTTTTTCCTTACCTAGTAAGAAAAATCTATTTTAAGTAATAACCTCTTAAAAAATTTTGAAAGACACTTGCAATTTGCAGGTGTTTTTTATTTTTACACGTGTTCGAAAATATATACAGCCCCATACATAAAATAGAATTTGCGCCTTTTAATAACTTCTTTGTTAAAAGAGACGACTTGATAGATCCTTACATTTCGGGCAACAAGTGGCGAAAACTAAAGTACACCATTGAAAAACTCCAGTCTGAAAAAAAATCACATATTGTAACTTTCGGCGGCGCATACTCCAACCACTTGCTGGCAACAGCAGCAGCGGCAGCGAAACTTAAATTAAAGGTTACAGCTTTTGTTCGTGGCGAAGCTGTTAAAAATGAAATGCTTATGCTTTGTTCTTTATTTGGCATGGAGCTTATTTTTACCGATCGCGAAAGTTATAAAAACAAAGCCCAATTGTTTAATAGCCACTTTGGTAACGATAATGAAGCTTATTTTATTGATGAAGGTGGCGCATCAAACGAGGCCATTCTGGGTTGTGCTGAAATTATAGATGAACTACCAATTGCTTACGACCATATATTTTGCGCCGCTGGTACGGGCACTACCGCCGCCGGATTATTAAAAGGAATACAGCAGAAAAAATTAAATACTAAGCTGCATGTTATCCCAGTTTTAAAAGGTGGGGATTTTATTAAGGATGAGATTGAAAAGTATACCCATTTATCAGAAAACCTAGTGCTGCATACCGATTACCATTTTGGTGGCTATGCTAAAACAACTCCCGAATTAATTTCCTTTATTAAATTATTTACTGCCCAAACGGGTTTATTAATTGATCCGGTTTATACTGCAAAGATGTTTTATTCGATTATCGATTTAGAGCAGAAAAACGTAATTGATAAAAATGATAACATCTTAGCGATTCATACAGGTGGTTTATTAGGGATTTTGGGAATGAAGGAAAAGTTTATCTAAACTAAAATTTATCAAAACGGCATTAAAAAGTATCGAGACAAGAATTATAATTTTATACTATTTTTGATCTGTATTTCTAATTCATCACAATGCATCGCGATTATAGTTCTATTAGTCCATCAGCCAAAGCATTATTGCTTACTAAAAGCTTAACAACTATTCCTTTTATAGCAGATGCAGCAAGATTAATTTTAGGAAATGAGGTGGTAGATCAACTGGCTGCAGATAAACATGATGAAACCTTTTTAAAACGTTTATTGCATTTCGAAAGTCGTTACTTATCGCTGGATAGTTTACTTTTTGCCTCGGGAAGCTTAAACGTTCTCGAAATTTCTTCAGGCTTCTCTTTCCGTGGATTAAACATGGCTTTAAACCATCCTAATATTTATTACCTGGATACAGATTTGGCTGAGGTGATAAATATTAAACAGGAACTAACGGAGTTGTTGATCCGGCAGGAACAACTACATTTAAAGGGAAAACTACAAACTAAAATACTAAATGCGCTTGATGAAAATGGCTTTGCTGAAGCCTTAAAACAAATGCCAGCAGGTAAATTAAGTATTATTAATGAGGGCCTGCTAATGTATTTAAATATGGATGAAAAAGCTAAGCTTTGCCAAATTATACATAAAGCACTAAAATTAAGAGGTGGTTATTGGATTACAGCAGATATTTATATTAAGAAAGATTTGGGGCAAAATACCAATCCTGACGCTTTTAACCAGTTTTTAAATGCACACCATGTTGAAGAAAATAAATTTGAGAGCTTTGAGCAAGCTGAAGCCTTTTTTAAAGATCAAGGTTTTAAATTAATTACCAAAGCAACTTCTGTATGGCATCAGCTATCATCTGTAAAATATGTAAATGCCGAAATAATGAAGAGCTTAGTTAAACAGGCCAGCACCATTGGAAAAATTAGAGAAACCTGGGCACTTAAAGCCATTTAAATAAGCTTATGACAGCACTTGAAAACCATTTAGCTAATTATTTTGGTGTAATTGATTCTGCAGATTTAAAGGCAATTGCCAATAAATTTAAGCTTACTGAAATTAAAAAGGGCGAATATTTCCTTAAAGTAGATAAAACGGTTAATCAACTGGCTTTTACACAATCAGGATTATTAAGAGTTTTTGTTAATACTGGCGATAGAGAAATTACACAATGGATTACTCAGGAAAATTCTTTTTTAACCGATCTTTCGGGCTTTATATTAAATTCGCCATCTCGATGGAACATTCAGGCACTAACGGATGTTACGCTATATTTTATCAATAAAACAGATTACATCGATTTGGGCAAGCAAATACCTGCGTGGCAAACTTTCGAAACCCGCTTTATTACCAAGTGCTTCGCAATAATGGAAGATCGTATATTTAGTCACCTTTCAATGTCGGCGGAAGAAAGATACCACCATTTTTTTAATCACAATAAGGCATTATTTAATACCGTACCCTTGCAGTACCTGGCTTCTATGCTGGGCATGACGCCTGAAACCTTCAGTAGAATAAGAAAAAAGCAGCATTTTATTTCTTCTTGATTTTTATCAAGAGCAAGCCGCTTAATCGTTTGCATCTTTGTATAAGCAAACGGAATTTTAAAATGAGAAGTTTTTTTCTCTGTGTGCTAAATAGTTATAATCTTATTTATTTACAGTAGAGTTATGCCAACGGAAATTAAAACCACCATTTTAATCAATGCAACACCTAATAAAGTATGGAATATTTTAACCGACTTTAATGAGTATCCTAATTGGAATCCTTTTATAAAATCAATTAGCGGAGCGGTAAAGATAGGCCAGAAAATAAAAGTAGAAATTGCTCCGCCAGATGCTAAGAAAATGATTTTTAAACCAGAAGTTCTAATTTTAGAAAACAATAAACACTTCAGTTGGATTGGACATCTATTGTTTCCAGGAATTTTTGATGGTCAGCACCACTTTGAACTTATTGATAATGGTGATGGAACAACTACCTTTAATCAAAGTGAAAGATTTACAGGCATTTTGGTGCCACTATTTAAAAGCCAACTGAATAATAATACTGCCAGAGGTTTTAATTTAATGAATGAGAAACTTAAGGAAGTGGCAGAGCAATAAATCTTAAAAAGATCGTCATTGCTTTTTAATTTGCAATGACGATAAATGATTTAATTTAATTTCCACTCTGGTCGTTCAAAATGGCAGGTATACCCATATGGGTTCTTTTGCAAATATGCTTGATGTTCCTCTTCGGCATTCCAAAAATCGGTTGCTGGTACAACTTCTGTAACAATTTGCCCTGGCCATTTGCCTGATGTATTCATTTCTGCAATTAATGCTTTGGCTGTTTCCTCCTGTTTTTCATCCACAAAAAATATAGCCGATCGGTACGATGTACCCACATCATTTCCTTGTCTGTTACGTGTTGTTGGGTTATGAATCATAAAGAAATATTCAAGCAACTTACGATAAGATAATTTCTCAGGGTCAAAAATAACTTCAATACCTTCAGCATGCGTACCATGATTACGATAAGTTGCATTAGGTACATCGCCCCCGGTATAACCCACTACAGTAGAAATTACACCTGGATAATTACGAATAAGTTCTTCTACTCCCCAAAAGCAACCGCCAGCAAGAATGGCTTTTTCAGTACTCATATATATCTCCTTTTTTAATTAACTAAAATACGGCGATGAACTGTAATTGGCAAACATATACGCCGCCAAAAATAGTTTATGCCTTATAGTGCTGCAAAATTACCAAAGGGCGACAAAACCAAGAATTAAACACTTTTTAAGACAAAGGGATAACGCTATGTTGATGTTGGGGTAATATTGCAACGGTATTTTTACTTTAATGATAAAAGCTCTTCTGTTGTTAATGATCATTTTACCTTTTATAGCTGTAGCACAAAATAATAATGCGCCATCAAGTTATGATCCACACGACATTAAAATTACGGGTTACCTGCAAACCCAATTTCAAAAAGCACAGTCTGCAGGAATAGCATCATTTTCTGGCGGTGATTTTTCTGCAAATTCAGACAATCGCTTTATGATTAGGAGAGGGCGTTTAAAAATTGATAGAGTAGATAAATATACCAGTATTGTTTTTCAGCTGGATGCTACACAAGATGGATTACAATTAATGGATGCATTTATTCAGCTAAAGGAACCCAAATATAAAGCTCTATTATTTACTGCAGGTTTATTTAATAAGCCCTTTGGCTATTCTATAGTTTATTCATCTGGTTATCGCGATTTTCCTGAACGAGCACGTGTGTTTCAAACATTAATGCCTCGTGAGCGTGATCTTGGTGCCTTAATTCATTATAATCCTCAAAAAGTAGCCAAGTTTTTAACATTGGAAATTGCTGTAGTTAATGGTAGTGGAAAAAATGCTAAAGATTACGACAGTAAAAAGGATTTTATAGGCAACCTGGGTTTTAGGTTCGATAGCCTTGCAAACAAGAAGTTGCACCTGGGTTTTGGAGGCTCTATTTATAAAGGCTCTGTTCGCAGTAATACCAAAACTTATTTTACCTCAACAAATAATGGTTATGCAGCAAATACTAGCGAAGGTTTTGTAGGCAAAAACATAGAAAGGAACTATTATGGAGGCAATTTACAACTCCAATACGATAGTTATTTTGGCACTACCACCCTTAAAGGAGAATATGTTGCTGGTAAACAACCTGGTGTAGCATCAGCGGGTTTAGATAAATTAATAGGTCCTTATGCAAGTCAGAGCTTTGGTACACAACCACTAGATAATTTATACGAGCGCAATTTTAGCGGCTATTATTTATGGTTTACCCAACAAATAGCCAAAACCAAGTTAACAGCTTTAATTGCTTACGATGTGTATGATCCCAACACCGATACTGCGGGCAAAAGCATTGGCGTGGAAGGTAATTTTACTAACGCGGCCGATATAAAATATAGCACTATCGGCTATGGCCTAGCCTATCAATTAAATCAACGCTTAAAATTTACAGTTTATAACGAGCACATAAAAAATGAAACTACAAGCTTAAAAAACTATTCCAATGATACAAGGGATGATGTGTTTACAACACGAATGCAATATCGATGGTAGTTTAAAGGCTAAACTATAAACACTAAACCTTTCCAAATTTAAATTAAAAAATACTATGCTTTTTTGCAACATTCTACCCTTTTTAGGTGAAACTGATTTAACCACTGGCCTTTCTATAGTCTTTGGGCTATGCTTACTTGCCGTTGTTGCCTTTGAATTTGTGAACGGTTTTCATGATACAGCAAATGCAGTAGCAACGGTAATCTATACCAAGGCACTTAAGCCTGTTATTGCAATTCCATGGTCGGGCTTTTGGAACTTTTTAGGTGTTACTACAGGTGGTATTGCCGTAGCCATGGGTATTTTAAAGCTTGTACCCATGGATACCTTGATGACGCTTCCGGTAGCGGTTGGGGCAAGTTTGGTGCTAGCGGTTTTACTTGCTGCAATTATATGGAATTTAGGAACCTGGTATTTAGGCATCCCTTGCTCCAGTTCTCATACTTTAATTGGTGCCCTAATAGGTGCCGGATTAGGTTTTACCTGGTATTATGGTGGTAGCGGTGTAAACTGGCATAAAGCCGAAGAAATTGGTTTATCACTTATCCTTTCTCCACTTATAGGCTTTGGATTGGCTATTTTACTGATGCTTTTTTTGAAACATGTAATTAGATATAAAGCGCTTTTTCATATTCCACAAGGCGAAAATGACAGACCTCCGCTATTAATCAGAATAATATTAATTATAACATGTACGCTAGTAAGTTTTTTTCACGGCAGTAACGATGGGCAAAAAGGTGTGGGTCTTTTTATGTTAATTTTAATTGCATTTTTACCAGCCAAGTTTGCTATAGATCATCATATACCTAATAGCAAAATTATTTCTACGCTAAATCAAACCGAACAAATTTTACAGAAACTCTCTATTAGCAACACTAAAAACAGTGTAGAATTTACTGCGCTAAACGCTAATATTGAAACAGTAAAAATTCATTTGGCCAACAAAAACGAAAAAGATAAAGAAGGAACATATAAATTTAGAAAACAAGTAGAAGGCCTAGTAAAATCTATTGGAGCCCTAAAGGATAATAAAGCAATCGTTATTGATGAGAAAAATAGCGCAGCACTTAACCAAAGTATTATTGACTTAAAAAAATTGACTGATTTCGCGCCAATCTGGGTAATTATCGTAATCTCGGTTTCATTAGGTTTAGGCACCATGATAGGTTGGAAAAGAATTGTTGTTACCATTGGCGAAAAAATTGGTAACGAGCATTTAAATTATGCTCAGGGCGCATCAAGCGAAATTGTTGCGGCATCAACTATTGGTATAAGTACCATTTTGGGTTTACCAGTAAGCACAACCCACGTTTTATCAAGTGGTATTGCCGGAGCAATGGTTGCATCAGGCGGAAAAAGCAATTTAAATGCAGGTACATTAAAAAGCATTGGCTTAGCATGGGTATTAACTTTACCGGTTTCCATATTGCTATCTTTATTGTTATTTATGCTATTCCACCTATTTATTTAATAATTCAGTTTTTGATTAATTTACATTCAACATAAAAAAATGAAACAGATACTCGTTGCCTCAGATTTTTCAAACAGCGCAAGCAATGCTATGGTTTATGCTTTATCCTTAGCTAAGATTTTGCAAATGGAAGTTGCTGTAATTCATGCCATACATCCAACCGAGGGAATAAACAATAGCACCTACAATGCAATTTTTATTGAAGATTATTACGCAAAAAAAAGATCAGCATTAAAAGAATGGGCAGAAACATTTAGCAAAAATGAGGAGTTTGCATCTGTAAAAATCAAAACCGTTTGTGATGTAGGCTTTTTGCGAAGTGTAATTACCAAATATGTAGAATATAATTCTATATCGTTTTTGGTAATGGGCATTACAGGGGCAACAGGTATTAAAGGAATTGTGGGTAGTAATGCCAGCATGGCGGTTACAAAAATGCGTATCCCAACGTTAATTGTTCCCTTGGAAAGAACATTGGCTGTAAGCCCGGTAATAACTTTGGCTACAGATTATAAAACAACTAAATTATCGGTAAGAGATGTTAAAGCACTAAATCAGATTCTTAAATCATCAAACCCCAGAAAACTAGAAGTACTTCATATTTCAGAAAAAGATATGGATGCTAAAGCCATAAAAAGCGGAGAAAAGAAATTGGAGAAACTACTTCCGTCAGTAGAAATTAACTTTAACTATGTTGATGATGAAGACTCAAAAACATCAAATGGAATTATAGATTTTATAGAGAAAAATGAAACCGATATTCTATGCTTAGTTAAGCGAAATCAGAACATTATTTACCGTTTATTTGCCAGTAGTACTGTAAACGAAATCTTAAATAAATCCATAAAGGCAGTATTGGTACTACACGAGTAAAATTATTTTTTAGAGCATTTAGCTTAAATCCAACCCGATCTTTTAAAAAGAAAATAAACAAATACACAAGAAACAATGGTAAAACCAATAATGGCGTAAAAGCCATATGCCCAATCTGTATTGGGCATTGTTCTAAAATTCATTCCATAAAAACCTGCAATCATGGTTGGTAGGGCAATAATTGCGGCCCAACCTGCAAACTTTTTCGAAATATCGTTTTGGAGAATAGATAAAAGCGAAAAATTAGCATCTAAGGCTGTATTAAGTAGTTCTCGTGTGTTTTCAATCATCTCGTTTATCCGAACAACATTGTCGTAAACATCTCTAAAATATGGTCTGGTTTCTTCTGAAATGTATTTGATATCGAATCGCATTAATCGATTACAAACATCAATTAATGGAGATACGGCACGTTTTATTTCAAGCAGCTCTCGCTTTAGTTGATAAATAAGCTCTGTTGTTTCTTTGCTGGGTTTATCCTTAAAAATTTTATCCTCAATATTAGCTAAATCCATCTCTAAGTCTTGTACAACAGGATAATATTTATCAACTATAAAATCCATCACAGCATAGAGTGCAAATCCCTGCCCCTTACCTAATAACTCTGGTAAGCTTTCGCATCGATCGCGAACTTCAGTATAAGGAACAGAAGCGCCATGCCTAACTGTAATCATAAAATTATCACCCACAAAAATATGCGTTTCGCCAAAATCAACATGATGCAAGCTATTAATCTGTGCGGTACGCAAAACTACAAATAACGAATTCCCATAAATCTCTATTTTAGGTCGCTGGTGCGCTTTATGTGCATCCTCAATGGCAAGTTCATGAAGCTTAAATTCTGCCTGTATCTTTTCCAACGTTTCTTCAGATGGCTCATGCAATCCTATCCAAATAAACTCGCCCTTTTTTACAAGATCAGCCATATTGTCAAAATCAACTTCTCCTATTCTTTGGCCTGCAGAATAAGCAATAGAATTTATAATTTCTTTCATTGGATCAAGCGCATATTTAAAATATAGCAAATATCAACTATTGAGATTTACTTACTGTTTACTTAACAAAAAGTAATATTACCTGCTGTGCATTTAGGCATTTCTTTTCCGAACTCTGTTTTGATTTTTTCGTTTTGATTTTTTTTCAAACAGAAAAACCAAAACAAATTCTGTTTTGATTTTTCTGTTTTGATTTTTTTCAAAACGAAAAAATCAAAACACTTTTAGAAACTGTTTAAATTTTGTCTAAAAAAATGATCATTGTTCTAAACTTGTTTCAAAACCTATCTTAAAAGTCCCTCAATGCCAATAATCTATATCCAAAACTCATTATTATTATTGAAGGCTAAAGGTTTTCTTTTTTGCAATTCTATTTAAACAGTTTTGCTTTAAAACGACGGGATTTCGCCCGCCAAAAGTTAATTATTCGTCAAAAAGTTTTCCACATTTCTTAAGTCCAAAATGCGATTTTGTCCAAAAACATACTTTAAACTGTTTAAACCTATTTTTTGCCATCAGAGTACAAAAAGTGCCTAAATTTTGATTTCAGGGGCTTTTTACTAAATTTGAAATACACCAAAACCAAATTTATGTACCAATTAACAGTACCCGCCAATCGCGTTAACGAGTCTCTTAAAAAACATATTTTAGCTGATGGTTTCGACCTAACCTATGACATGGAGAAAAGCCATGGCGCTTACATTTACGATTCGAAATACAACAGAACTTTACTTGATTTCTTTACCTGCTTTGCTTCCGTTCCTTTAGGTTACAACCACCCTAAAATGGTAAACGATGAAGCTTTTAAAAGCAGTTTATTACAAGCAGCCATTGCCAACCCTTCAAATTCTGATGTATACACTCAACAATATGCACAATTTGTAGAAACATTTTCTCAGGTAGGCATCCCTTCTTATTTGCCCCATGCCTTTTTTATTGCTGGCGGCGGGCTTGCCGTAGAAAATGCCATTAAAGTGGCTATGGATTGGAAAGTGCAAAAAAACTTTGCCAAAGGTTATACAGAAGAAAAAGGATTTAAGGTTTTGCATTTTGAAAAAGCTTTTCATGGCAGAACAGGTTATACTTTAAGCTTAACCAATACCTTACCTGATAAAACCAAATGGTTTGCAAAATTTGATTGGCCACGAGTAAGTACTCCAGATGTGAAATTTCCGCTGCAGGGCGATAATTTAAGTCATGCCATTCAAACTGAAGAAACATCTATACAACAGGTTAAAAAAGCCTTTGCTGATAATAAAGATGATATTTGTGCCATAATTATAGAGCCAATTCAATCAGAAGGCGGCGATAATCACCTGCGTGAAGAATTTTTAATCCAGCTAAAAGCTTTGGCTGATGAAAATGAAGCTTTCTTAATTTATGATGAAGTACAAACCGGAGTAGGATTAACAGGTAAATTTTGGTGCCACCAACATTTTACCGAAAAAGCCCGTCCTGATATTATTGCCTTTGGAAAGAAAATGCAAGTATGTGGTATTTTAGTTGGCAACAAAGTAGATGAAATTGAAACCAATGTGTTTAAAGTTCCTAGTCGCATTAACTCCACTTGGGGCGGAAACTTGGTAGATATGGTTCGTTCTACCCAAATTTTACAAATTATAGAAGAAGATAAACTTTGTGATAATGCCGCCCAAATGGGTAATTACCTCAAGGAAAACCTAGCTAAGCTTTCTCAAAAATTTGATAAAATGACTAATGTACGCGGTAAAGGTTTATTATGTTCTTTCGATTTCCCGAATAAAGATATGCGCAATGCATTTATAGCTAAAGGATTAGAAAACAATGTGATGTTTTTAGGCTGTGGCAATCAAACCATTCGCTTCCGACCTGCTTTATGCATCGAACAAAAACATATTGACGAGGGATTGACAGTTATGGAAAAAATATTGCCTTTATTGTAGGCATGAACAAAAAATCTCTTTCTTACATCATTGTTGCCATCGTTTTAATTTTAACTTTCTTTATTGCGAAAGATACTTTTAACCAACCTGGTGCTGAAGATATGAAAGCTGGTTTTACGGAAATTGTTAAATATAGAAATGCTAATAATACCGGCCCCGTACAAAGAATTTACGTTGTAACGGTTAAGGACAGCGTTTGGAAAGAGCTGGAAGATTACGGCAATTTAATGCCTCACACCAAATATGGCAATACTAAAGTTTACTTCTTTATGGAAAAAACAGCCACTCCACAAGTGCTGCAACCTGGAGAAGTAAACTTTGACCCTCAATTTAACCCTTCGTGCATAGCTTTATACGAAAAAAGCGCCATGAGCCAAGTGGCATTTAATAAACGTCCTTTTAAATAATCATTATTTCGCTGGGAGTTGCTTACATAATTAACTTTTTTTGATTTGGAAATGAGCAGTTCAGTGCATTTGGCAACTTTAGCCCCGCTTTTTCTCCTGCCAATTGAAAAAAATTGGCATCCGTTCCAATCGGGTTTAGATACAAAGTAGTTGCAAGTACCGGCCTGCGTTTAATAAACCCGATCGAAAGCGGTATCCCGATTTTTTCATCGGGATTTAGCAAAGAGCGGGATTGCATAAGCCATAGAAACCTGATATTCGTTTCCAAAACATTCTTATTTATTAAGCAAAGTATTTATATTATACAAAAGCCGAAAACCCGGTAATTGCACGACCAACAATTAGTGTATTAATCTCTTTGGTACCTTCGTAAGAATAAATTGCCTCGGCATCAGCCACAAATCGGGCAACATTATATTCGAGCAAAATTCCATTGCCACCCATAACCTCACGGGCTTTACTCACTACATCACGGGTGCGTAATGAGCAAAATACTTTAGCTAAAGAAGCATGCTCATCTTTCAGCAAACCTTGATCCTGCAGTTGCGATAAGCGATAGCAAAGCGTTTGCATGGCGGTAAGATTGGATAACATCTCCACCAAATGATTTTGGATTAATTGAAAGGAAGCAATCGGTTTACCAAATTGTTTACGCGTACGGGTATAATCAAGCGCATTTTCATAAGCACCACGTGCACAACCAACTGCTTGCCAGGCTACCCCTGCCCTGGTCATTTGTAAAACTTTGGCAGTATCTTTAAATGAATTGGCATTTTGCAAACGATCTGCCTCTTCTACTTCACAATTGGTTAAGGTTATAATACCGTTCTGCACAATACGCAAAGCCATTTTATCCTGCATTTTTTCGACAGCAAAGCCAGGATTTTCCTTTTTAACGATGAAGCCTTTTACTTCGTTGCTATCTTCATCTCGTGCCCAAATAATTAAAATATCGGCGAAGGTTGCATTGCCAATCCACTTTTTTTGTCCGTTTAAAACCCATTTATCGCCCACCTTTTTACATGTAGTGGTTAAGCCACCTGCCGCTGCAGAACCTACTTCGGGCTCTGTTAAACCAAATGCACCAATAATTTTAAATTGCTGCATTAAAGGGAGCCATTGCTGTTTTTGTTCTTCTGAGCCACATAAATAAATGGAACCCATAGCCAAACCGCTTTGTACGCCAAAAAAGGTGGAAATAGAAGTATCAATTCGTGCCATTTCCATCGCCAAAATACCTTCCATCAAGTTAGATTTACCTGGGCAGCCATATCCTTTATAGGTTAAACCACATATATTTAATTCGGCTAATTTGGGTATAATTTCGAAGGGAAACTCTGCCTTATTCCAGTAGTGATTTACAATTGGCTTTACTTCTTTCTCCAAAAAAGCCCGTACTTTTAATTGCAATTCACGGTCTTCGTCATTTAAAGCTTCATCTCCCAAATGATAAAAATCACCTTCAATTGGCGGGAGTTCTCTCTTTTTATGAGATCCGCCCATCATTTTCATCATACCCTGAATTTGTTTATCGTCTAAACTAGAAATGGTTTCGACCATTTTGGGTAGATCAACTTTTTTTGAAAGCGCCTCAAGCTTATCAAAATCTACATGTTTAAAAAGGTTGTATGCGTTTTTTAGAGAAGAAAATATATTGGCCATCTTTATTCGTTTTTAGAGTAACAAACAAAGAGCGGTTTTTGTTGGTGAGTTGATTTTTAAAATAGCTTAAAGTATATTCGAATTTGAATAATAAATTGATCTATGACCTTCTTATATACAATCCGTGCTACATATGACAAAACCTATAATGAAAATGGTGGTTTATCTTGGGATAAATATATCGAATGGAGTAAATTAAACCATTTAACAGAACTTATTTCTTTAGATGGTATGTTAAATGAAACTTTAGTCAAACCTAATTACGACGATCCAGATGATTGGGATTACATACATGTCATAAATCTGTATCAAACAAATTTTTTCACAACCTTAGATTATATCCTTAAAAGATCGGATACAAAAGGTAAATTCCATTTGTTAAAAGTTATTGTAGAACCGGAACTGGATTGTAAAGACATTCCATCTGAAGATTATGAGTTTATAGGCTACGAATTATTAGATCAATACTTTAACATAAGCGCTTTGACAAATTGTGGCGGTTTTGATGAAACTTTCTCACCTTCAGACCTGAACAAATTTGGACTTATAACTGATTATTCAAAAGCATATCACATTAAAAAATGCTTATTAGAAAATAACCCAAACGAAGAGCACGCAGATACTAACGTCATTGCCGTTTGGCGGCATAAAACAATTGGACGGCGCTAAAAACTTATAAATAGACTTATCTCAAATCAAATAAATTATCTACACCTAATAATTTTCTTGAGGTAAAACCTTCACCAAAGGTTGCACCAATGCTTTTACCAAATTCTCTGGCTCTGCCTATTGTACTTTCAAAAAATTCGGGAGAAGAAATATAAGTATCCAAACCATCAACATCGGGGTTATAAAACTGTGTTTTAAATGCCTTAATTGATTTTATTTTCGTTTCCATATAATCTGTAATATCCACAATTACATCAGGTTTAATGTATCTATCCTGTATATATTGCAGCAACAATCTTGGGCGATGTGCTGCCTGACTTTCGCCATCAACAATAGTCTCTATTTTAGGTAATCCAGATAAAAATACCGAATCGTACACTAAATCTCCTGCCCTGCCGTGGTCGGGATGACGATCATGTAAAGCATTGCTTAAAATAATTTCTGGCTGATATTTACGAATAGCTTTAATTACTTCTAAGCGGTGAAATTCATCATTCTGAAAAAAGCCATCTCTAAATCTTAAATTTTCACGGGCGTGTAAACCTAAAATCTTTGCAGATTCCTTAGCTTCCTCATCGCGGGTTTCGGCTGTGCCACGCGTACCCAGCTCGCCTCTGGTTAAATCTACAATGCCCACTTTTTTACCAAGCGCAATGTGTTTTAAAATAGTACCCGAACAGCATAATTCTGCATCATCAGGATGAACTGCAATAACTAAAATATCTAATTTCATTATAAATCTAAAGGGAGTTTTCATCCAGCAGGCGCTGAACTTTCTTTTTAATTTTTGAGCTTAATGGTTTGGTAAAGGGAAGAAAATAATCTTCAACCTCTCCTTTTTTGTTAATCAGAAATTTGTGGAAATTCCATCGCGGTTTTGAGCTCAGCTTTCCATTTTGCTTTTTATCGCTTAAAAACTGATAAAGTGGGTGGGCATGATCGCCACGCACCATAATCTTATCTAAAATAGGAAATTGAACGCCGTGGTTTATTTCACAAAATGAAGTGATTTCTTCGCCATTTAAAGGCTCTTGTTTACCAAAATCATTGGTTGGAAAACCTAAAATTTCAAAATCAGGATTATTAATTTCATCCTTTAACTGCTGTAATTCTTTAAGTTGAGGCGTAAAACCGCACTCAGAAGCTGTATTTACAATTAAAAGAACTTTATTTCTGTAAGCCGATAAGAGTTGATCCTCACCGTTAATTTTTTTCACCTTGAATGGGTAAATATTTGGAATGGTTTCCTTCATTAGGGTAATTTATTGATAGAAACCGGAAGTACGAATAATCGATTCGATGTCCCGATCCTGATTAGCGTCATAAGTACTTTTTAAGTTATGACCAACTACACGTGCAATAATCTGATAGGAAAACGCTGCAAAACCACCTTTTGTTTGTTTAACAATATCATAAGTAGTTCTTCCAACTTCTCTATCTATCAGTTTCGTTAATATTTGTCCTTGGGCAATGGTTAACTCCTTAATTTCGCGGTTAAACATTTCTTTTATTTCCTTATCACAAGCTTTAAGCAGCTCTTTCTGTTTTTTCTTTTCTGTAGTAACAACTAAATCTTGCTCCAATTGCTCATAACGGCGTTTAGCGAACAATGCGTAAGGCATTACTTTTAAAACGTTGTAGCGCAATCGGTTATAAGCTGCCTGCTCTTCTGGCGATTTCCAAATCCTGGCTGCGTAAATACTTACGTCATTAAGTTGCATCCACGGAATCATAATTCCGTTATCATTTGTAGAAGCCACTCTAATTGTGTCATTTTTCCCCATTTTAGGAAAAACAGGCTCAACATTCTCTTGCGCTTTTAGTGAGCAACTAAAAATGATTACAATACACAGAAAAAAGAGCCCTTTAAAATTCATAATTTTATACGTTGACAAAGTTAGGTGTTATTTCATATATTAGGTGTTCCATAGAACTAATATAAGTTTTATTCAATAATAAGACGCAATTTTTTACGCAAAAAATACAAATGAAAACAGAGTTAGTGATTGACTTAGAGGCTGAGAAACAAGAAATTCTAAAAAGATACAGGGCATTATTACGGGCGAGTAAATCCACTTTACAACGTGGAGATAAAAAAGAAATTAGAAAGGCATTTGATATGGCACTCGAAAGCCATAAAGATATGCGTCGTAAATCTGGCGAACCTTATATTTACCATCCAATTGCCGTGGCTCAAATTGCTGCTGAGGAAATTGGTTTGGGCACAACTTCTATTGTTTGTGCCTTATTGCATGATGTTGTTGAGGATACTGATATTACCCTCGAAGATATTGAGCGTGAATTTGGGAAGAAAACTGCCAAAATTATTGATGGCTTAACTAAAATATCAGGGGTTTTTGATACCAACAGTTCTTTACAAGCAGAAAATTTTCGTAAAATGTTGCTTACCCTTGCGGATGATGTAAGGGTAATTTTAATCAAACTTGCTGATAGACTGCACAATATGCGGACGATGGATTTTATGCCTCGCCATAAACAGCTTAAAATTGCTTCAGAAACTATTTATTTATACGCCCCACTTGCTCACAGATTAGGTTTGTATGCTATAAAATCAGAGTTGGAAGATCTTTCCATGAAATATCTTGACCCTGATACGTATAAATTTATTGCAAAAAAATTAAATGAGAAAAAGGCCGAACGTGCTCTATTTATCAAGAAGTTTGTTGAGCCAATTGATGAAATTATACATGAACAGGGCTTGGTTGCAGATGTTTACGGTCGCCCAAAATCTATCCATTCCATTTGGAATAAAATGAAAAAGAAAAACATTCCCTTTGAGGAAGTTTATGATCTTTTCGCTATTCGGATTATTCTGGATAGCGCCCCTGAGAATGAAAAGGCAGATTGCTGGAAGGCTTATTCGATTGTAACCGACTTATATCGCCCTAACCCCGATCGTTTGCGAGACTGGGTTTCTTCGCCAAAAGGAAATGGTTATGAAAGTTTGCACACCACTGTAATGGGCCCACGTGGGCAATGGGTAGAAGTACAAATTCGAACCCAACGTATGAATGAGATTGCGGAGAAAGGTTTTGCAGCACATTGGAAATATAAAGAATCCAGCAACGATAATGGTTTAGATCAATGGATTCAGAAAGTTAGGGAAATGTTAAGCAACCCTGAAGCGAACGCCCTTGACTTTTTGGACGATTTTAAAATGAACCTTTTTTCTGATGAAATCTTCATTTTCACTCCAAAAGGTGCTTTAATTCAGCTGCCTTTAGGTGCAACAGCCTTAGATTTTGCCTTTGAAATTCACACAGATGTTGGCGCTACCTGTATTGGAGCCAAGGTAAATCATAAGTTAGTACCTATTTCTTATAAACTTCAAAATGGCGATCAGGTAGAAATTATTACCTCAAATAAGCAAACGCCAAAAGAAGATTGGTTAAATATTGTGGTTACCGCGAAAGCGAAATCCAAAATTAAATCATCTTTAAAAGAAGAAAAACGTAAAATTGCTGAAAATGGAAAGGAAATTTTAGAGCGCAAATTAAAATCTCTTAAAATTACTTACAATACCGATAACTTAAATAAACTGAGTTATTTCTTTAAACTACCATCAACACAAGAGCTTTTTGTGAATGTTGCTTTAGGTAAAATAGAACTTAAAGACATTAAAGAATATTTATCCAGCGAAAAGGAAATTGAAACCCGTGGGCCTGAGCGTCCAGAAAATTTATCTGTTGATGGAATTAAGAGTAAAATTAAAGGTTCAGAATCTGACATTTTACTAATTGGCGAAGATATGCAACGCATTGATTATACACTTGCTGCATGTTGTAACCCAATTCCTGGTGATGACGTTTTTGGTTTTATTACCGTAAGTGAAGGCATTAAAATACATCGAACCAACTGTCCTAATGCGGCTCAATTGATGGCGAATTATGGCTACAGAGTAGTTAAAGCCAAATGGAATAAGCAACAAGAACTTACTTTTTTAACTGGTTTACACATTGTTGGTATTGATGATGTTGGCTTAATTAACAACATTACCCGTGTAATTTCTACCGATTTTAAAGTAAATATGCGCTCCATTACTGTTGATACTAACGAAGGGATTTTTGATGGTTCGATTATGATTTTTGTAAATGATACCGAGCACCTTGAAAACCTGATTAAGAATTTACTTAAAGTACGCGGCGTAACTGGTGTAACACGATTCGACGCTTAAAATTAGCAAGCAATCTGCTCTAAATATCTAATTTATAAAGACTTAGATATTTGTATCATTATTTATGTAAATGAAAATACTAATTCTCATACTAATGTTGTTTGGGCTGGGCTGTAAGCAAAAAGTCGATAAACAAACTTTCACAAAAAATAAAGCTAACTCAAGTAATAACGTTGCAAAAAACACGAAAATAAATACAGCAAAACCAAAGGATGATGAATCCAATGCTATTGAAGAAAAAGATGTTTTCCTAGCAGAGTTTAAAGGCAAATCAATCAAATATGACCGGGTTTCTTACGATTATGGTGATGGATATGCAACCATTTATATAAAAAATGGCATCAAGAAATTGGTTTTGCTAACCTATGATTATAATGGTTATCATCCTGGTGATATAAAAATAGTGACCCTAAATGGTCATCCGTTTATTTATATAACTTCTACCCATAGTCATGGGCATTTCAAAGGACAGCTTTATGCATTAGATTTAAGAGCTGGTAAAGCAGACTTGGTTGATGAAAACAAAATAAGGTCTTCGGCAAGCATAATTAAATCTTATAAAGAAGATGGTTTAGAATTTAGAAATGAGAACGGGCTTTTATTAGACAAAAACAATAATATTACTTCACAAGATTACTATAGAAATAAAGATGGCGAAAATTGCACTTATAAATGTTCCTTTAAACTAAAAAAAATTAAAAACAACACTTATATTTTAAACTTGGTAAAAGCAAATATGATATGTCAGTATTAATTTTTATATAATATGTTCTAACCAAAAGAATTATAGATTATCTACTAAATGAGGTCACAACTTTTCTTGAGTTAGGTTTTAAGCAATTAGAAAGAAGATTTATACCTGTGATTAATAGCCACTTATTTTATAATCTGAGAACATTTAAACTTTAAAATAGCTCAATAATTCTTACAACAATTAAACAATTGAACGCTACAACAATCAAACAATTTACCTACCTTTGATTGGAGTTTAAAAACTATGTCTGAACAAAAAACAAATGAGCTCGTTCGCAAGATTTTTGAGGCTTATTTAGAAAACAAAAATCTTAGGAAAACGCCGGAACGTTTCGCTATCCTGGAAGAAATCTATTCTCGAGACGATCACTTCGACGTTGAAACCCTATACATCCACATGAAAAACCAAAAGTATCGTGTAAGTCGTGCTACGGTTTACAATACTTTAGAGTTATTGGTTTCATGCGATTTGGTTACCAAACATCAGTTTGGTAAAAACATGGCTCAATTCGAAAAATCTTATGGATACCGCCAGCACGATCACGTAATCTGTATAGAATGTGGTAAAGTGGTAGAATTTTGCGATCCCCGAATCCATCAAATTCAAACGATGGTTGGCGATTTGTTAAAATTCGACATCAAACACCATTCTTTGAATCTTTATGGTTTCTGCTCTGATTGTAGCGTAGCTAGAAAAGTAAGCGAAAATGCTGCCGAGGCTGCAAAAACTGAAGCAAATTAAATAAATCCACAAAATAAAACCAGCTTAATTTATTAATAATGACGCAAGTAGATGTACTTCTCGGCCTGCAATGGGGCGATGAAGGAAAGGGAAAAATCGTTGATGTTCTAAGTCCAAAATATGATCTTATCGCTCGTTTCCAGGGCGGACCAAATGCCGGGCACACGTTAGAGTTTGATGGCAAAAAGTTTGTCCTAAACACCATTCCATCAGGTATTTTTAATGAAAAAACCATGAACCTTATCGGTAATGGTGTAGTAATAGATCCTATTATCTTAAAAAGAGAATTAGATAATTTAAAAAAAGCTGGTCATGATCCTGTTGCCGAAGGCAAATTGGTTATTGCACGTAAAGCACACTTAATTTTGCCTACGCACCAATTATTGGATGCTGCAAATGAGGCAAGAATGGGTAAAAATAAAATTGGTTCAACCCTAAAAGGTATTGGCCCAACTTATATGGATAAAACCGGCCGTAATGGTTTACGTGTTGGTGATACTACGCTTCCTGATTTTAAAGAGCGTTACGCTAAATTAGTAGAAAAACATACAGAGATTCTTTCTCACTATGATTTCGAATATGAATTGGCAGAAAAAGAAGCATCATTCTTTGAAGCTATCGAATTCTTAAAAACTATTCCTCATGTAGATAGCGAACACTTTGTAAACGGCTATTTAAAAGAAGGAAAGGCTGTTTTAGCTGAAGGTGCACAAGGAACTTTGTTGGATGTTGATTTCGGATCATATCCTTTTGTAACTTCAAGCAACACTACAACTGCAGGTGCTTGTACTGGTTTAGGTATTGCGCCTAATAAAGTTGGTGCTGTTTATGGTATTTTTAAAGCCTATTGCACACGTGTTGGTGGCGGTCCGTTTCCAACAGAATTAGATGATGAAGTTGGCGAAAGTTTACGTCAAATCGGGCACGAATTTGGTGCGACAACAGGTCGTGCACGTCGTTGCGGATGGATTGATCTTCCTGCTTTAAAATATGCAATCATGTTAAACGGTGTAACCGAATTAATTATGATGAAAGCAGATGTTTTAGATGGTTTTGATACCATTTATGCTTGTACACATTATGAACACAATGGTGAAACAATTGATTATATGCCTTACGACATTATTACAATTGAACCAAAACCTGTATTAAAAGCAATTAAAGGCTGGAAAACTGACGTTACAAAAATCACTTCCGTTGATCAAATCCCTACAGAATTAACAGAATATATTCAATTTTTAGAAAAAGAATTAGAAGTGCCTGTTAAATTCTTATCAGTTGGACCAGATAGAGCACAAACTTTAGAGTTAAATTAAGATGCGCTGAACTAACATTCAGAATATAATAAAAAAAGCAATCCGCATGGGTTGCTTTTTTGTTAAACAATACTTTTAAAATTTAATCTCGGATAAACATAACTTTTAAACATACAATTTTATCTATCCTCTAATCACAGTTGTTTTATCTGCCTGATTCATTCTCTATCTGTGGTTAAATCCTATTTTTATACCTCGGCATATTTCCACTTATACTACGATTAATTACCTTTGCGGCAACTTGAAAAATCAAAATAATATATCTGATTTCAAACACAAGGCATTAAACTGGGCAAATCAGTTTGATGTGTGTTGCTTTTTAGATTCTAATCATTATGAAGACAAATATTCTGCTTACGATTTCATACTGGCAGCTGGAGTTGCAGAAGAATTAAATTCGACTTCAAAACAAACATTTGAAGAATTAATAATCTTTTACGAGACATACAAGCAATGGATTTTTGGCTTTTTTAGTTACGATTTAAAAAATGAAATCGAAGATTCAAAATCAGAAAACTTAGATTATCTAAAGTTTCCAGATGCTTATTTCTTTATACCAAAATACCTGATTGCTTCCAAAAATGGTAAAATAGAAATATTAATTGGCGATGTTTCCATTTTAAAGCAAATTGAAACTTTTAAAGCTTCACAACAAAATAATCCATCAGGTTTATTAATTCAACAGCGATTGAATAAAATCGAATACAAATCAAAAGTAGAAGCTTTAAAACAACATATTTCCAGAGGCGATATTTACGAAATTAATTTCTGTCAGGAATTCTTCTCAGAACACGCAGAAATAGATCCAATTCATACTTTCGAATTACTAAACAATCTCTCTCCCACCCCATTTGCAGGCTTTTTTAAGGTATACAATCATTATATATTATCGGCAACACCAGAACGGTTTTTGTGCAAACGCGATCAAAAATTGATTTCTCAACCTATCAAGGGAACTGCAAAAAGGAGTTTAAATAATGTAGAAGATCTTCATATTAAAGCAGCGTTGAGGGCTGATATTAAAGAACAGACAGAAAATGTGATGATTGTTGATTTAGTACGTCACGACCTTACAAAATCTGCGGTTAAAGGCTCCGTTAAAGTTGATGAACTTTTTGGAATTTATACTTTCCCCCAGGTACATCAAATGATTTCGACTATTAGCTGTGATTTAGATCCTAAAGTACATTTTATAGATGCTATAAAGAATGCTTTTCCGATGGGCTCCATGACTGGGGCACCAAAAGTTAAAGCCATGCAATTAATTGAAGAATATGAAGTAACTAGAAGAGGTGTTTATTCTGGCTCTTTTGGTTGTATCAATCCTGATGGTGACTTTGATTTTAATGTAGTTATTAGAAGCATTTTATACAATGCACAAGCAAAATACTTGTCCTTTCAGGTTGGTGGCGCAATTACATATCAATGTGATGCAGAAAAGGAATATGAAGAGTGCTTATTAAAAGCGAGTGCAATTTTAAAAGTATTAAGCTAAAAAGGTGATGAAATAAATTCAGCATTACAATAAAAAAGGTGGAAGGTTATGCGCTATACATAACTTTCCACCTTTAACCTTCAGTCTTTCAGAAAGTTTAAATCTATTTCTTGTAGTACTGTCTTGCCTCAGGCAAGTATTTTTGAATTTGAGCAATACGTGTTGCATCACTTGGGTGAGTACTTAAAAATTCTGCTGGTTTTTGAGCACCTGCTGATGAAGCAGACATTCTTTGCCAGAAACCCACTGATGTTTGAGGATCATAACCAGCCATAGCCATAAAAATAAGACCTAAACGATCGGCTTCTAACTCTTGGTTTCTGCTAAATTTTAACATTGCAACTGGAGTTCCGATACCGTAAAAGGTATTAAATATAGACTGTGTTTTAGGATTTTTAGATAAAGCTACTCCAGCAGCACTGCCAATTCCTTGTGCTATCATTTCGTTAGACATGCGCTCTGCAGAGTGCCCAGCAATAGCGTGGGCAATTTCATGACCCATAACGGTAGCTAAACCGGCATCATCCTGTGTAACTGGTAAAATACCTGTATAAACTACAATTTTTCCACCGGGCATACACCATGCATTTTTCTCATTATTTTGAACTACGTTAACTTCCCACTGATAATCAGCAATTAAATTTCCGTAGTTATTGTTATTCATATACGATTTTACAGCCGTAATTAACCTGCTACCAATTGTTTTAACTCTCAAAGCCTGGGCATTTGAAGCAGGTAAAACCGTTGATTTATTTTCTGTTAAGAAAGTACTATACGCTTGGAAAGCCATTGGCAAAACCTGATCGTTACTTACCAAATCAAATCTGCTACGGCCCGTTAATGGTACTGTAGAGCACGAGTTAAACAAAAGTGTTGCAGCAACACTTGCTGTTAATAATATTTTTTTCATGAGTTTAGTTTTAAATCCTTTATCTGATGACTTGATTGAAGCTTACCTATAAACAGGAACACTTAAATTAAGTTTCATTGAACTGATAATTTGTTAGTTAATTAGTCTTTTTCCTAAACAAATACACTTTGGATTCTTTGCCTTTCAGCAATCTTTCAAGATTTTTTTGGTGTGTAACGAGGATTAGAATGCACACAACCATTCCATACAGCACCTCGGATTTTATAGATACATGAAACAAAAATACAATACTAAGCGGAAACGTAAATCCTGCACATATTGAGCTTAATGAAACATACTTAGTTAAAAGCAAAACCACCACAAAAACCAGAACGCAAAGCATAGATGCCGAAAAGTTAACTGCCAAAATCATTCCAAAAAGTGTAGCAACTCCTTTCCCGCCCCTAAAACCTGCAAAAACTGGAAATAAATGGCCCATTACAGCCGTTACGCCCAAAGCAAGTTGATAATTAACGAAAACAACTGAATTTTGTGGCCCGGTTACAGACATGCCTATTAAATAAGCAAGATTTGTTGCTGTATAACCCTTTGCGATATCAATAATCATTACGGTTATACCTGCTTTTTTACCTAATACCCTAAAAGTATTGGTTGCTCCAGCATTACCGCTACCATATTCTCTAACATCCACACCGTAAAAGGCCTGGCCTAACCATACAGCTGTTGGTATTGATCCAAATAAGTACGCTACTAAAAGAGCGCTGAGCGAATAAACCGTAACCATAGCCTACAATGATACAAAAAATAAGCCTTTTATTTTATAGCAAATCAACTTTAATATGCTTTTAAGCTCATATCCAGACTCTTTACCGAATGAGTAAGCGCACCCATAGAGATAAAATCGACACCGCATGCCGCATATTGGGCAACATTTCCTTCTGTTATCCCACCAGATGCTTCTGTTACAAAACGACCATCAACTAGATTAACTGCTTTGGTTAAATTTTCAAAATTGAAATTGTCAAGCATAATGCGGTCTACACCACCAATAGCCAAAACCTCATTTAATTCCTCAATATTCCTCACCTCAATCTCAATTTGGAGTGATTTATTTTGATCTTTTAAATATTTCTTTGCTGCTAAAATTGCATTTGAAATACCACCAGCGTAATCCACATGATTATCTTTAATTAAAATCATATCATACAAACCGATACGGTGGTTTACACCGCCTCCAATCCTAACCGCCCATTTTTCAAGATAGCGTAAGCCAGGAGTTGTTTTTCTTGTATCTAAAATTTTAGTTTTGGTATCTTTAAGTAAAGCAACAATTCTACGAGTTGTGGTTGCTATGCCGCTCATGCGCTGCATACAATTTAACACTAATCTTTCGGCAATTAAAATAGAATGTGTGCTTCCACTCACCGTAAGAGCAATATCTCCAACCTTAACTTGAGCTCCATCTGTTAATAAAACTTCAACTTTTAGATTGGCATCAACTACTTTAAATATTTCAATAGCAAGTTCAATACCTGCTAAAACACCATCTTCTTTAATAATAAGTTTTGCTTTACCCTGAGTACCAGCAGAAATGGTTGATAATGAGGTATGGTCGCCATCTCCGACATCTTCGGTTAGGGCATTTTTTATAAACTGATCGACTAATTGTTTGTCCAAAATAGAAATATTTATGCCGTAAAAATAAGAATTATTTGTTATCAGGCAATTTATACTTGAGGATAAGACGCCTCAAAAGGACAGGAGGGTAAATTAATCTTTAGCGGGTTCTATTCTTAATTCTGTGATTAGGAAATTAGAATTAAACTTTTTCATGGTAACAGAAATCCTAAATGTTTCTTTGGAGGTGCTTAAAAGTATAACTCCAAAACGATAGCTTGGATTGGTATTTATTTTATGAAAAATACTTGTTTTAACTGGCGGATGTTTAACAAAAAAATCTCTTAATATTTGTTCACCCTGTGCTTTAGAGTATACATCTTCTTCATCAACAATAATTAATTCTATCGTTGAAGCAAAGTTTTTAGCAATTTCTTTGGAGTTACTGGTCTTAAAATACGAAGACAAATCATCGATAATATCTGCCTGAAAGGCTGCAGGACGATAAATTGAAGTAATAGAGATAAACAATAAAAATAAGCTCCGGATCATTTCTGTATTTTATACTGAATATCACAGCTAAAATTATGCCATTAGCTTATCAAAAAAAGGATTTCTTAATTTGTATAACCTTCAATAAAGCTATATTTGCTTTTGTAAATAGAATACTAAAACATGTTAAGTACCAAAATGTTTTGATATTATTATAATTATTTGAATGAACATGACAAAAAATAAAAAACTCGCACTTATTATTCTAGATGGTTGGGGCTACGGAAAACAAGATAATTCTGATGCTGCATACGCTGCCAACACGCCTTTCTTCGATTCATTATTACAAAAATATCCAAACTCAAAGTTGGAAGCTTCTGGTGAAGCAGTAGGCTTGCCTGCTGGGCAAATGGGAAACTCAGAAGTTGGGCACATGAACTTAGGTGCCGGACGAGTTGTTTATCAAGAACTTGGACGTATAAATAAATCCATTGCAGATCACGAACTACACCGTAATCCAGTTTTATTAGAAGCATTTGATTACGCTAAAAAAAATAATAAAGCGGTACATTTTATCGGCTTAGTATCAAATGGTGGTGTACATGCGCATATAGAGCACTTAAAAGCATTGAGCGATGCTGCTCAGGAAGCTGATTTAAGTAAAGTTTTTATTCATGCCTTTTTAGACGGTCGTGATACAGACCCTAATGCTGGTTTGGGATTTATTACTGATCTTCAAAACCACATTCAAGGTTCATCAACCAAATTAGCTTCATTAGTTGGTCGTTATTATGCGATGGATAGAGATAACCGTTGGGAACGCGTTAAACAAGCTTATGATGTGATGGTTAACGGTGTTGGTGAAAAAACTCAGGATGCTTTAGCGGCAATCCAAAAATCTTACACGGATGGGATTACCGATGAATTTTTAAAACCAATTGTTTTAACTCAAGATAATGGCGAAGCTGTTGCAACCATCCAAAATGATGATGTTGTAATTTGTTTTAACTTCCGTACGGATAGAGGGCGTGAGATTACAACTGCATTAACACAGAAAGATTTTCCTGAGCAACAAATGCATAAACTGCCATTGTATTATGTTACGATGACTACTTATGACGAAAGCTTTGAAAAAGTGAATGTGATTTTCACTAAAGATGATTTAAGCAAAACGCTGGGCGAGGTTTTAGCCGGAAATCAAAAGAATCAAATTCGTATTGCTGAAACCGAAAAATATCCGCACGTTACCTTCTTCTTTTCAGGTGGTCGCGAATCTGAGTTTGAAAACGAGAAACGTATTCTTATTCCATCGCCAAAGGTGGCAACTTACGATTTACAACCAGAAATGAGCGCTGCAGGAATTACAGAGGCCATTACCAAAGAAATGGAAAGCGGTTGGGCAGATTTTATTTGCTTAAATTTCGCAAACCCTGATATGGTTGGTCATACAGGTGTTTTTGAAGCTGTAATTAAAGCAGTAGAAACGGCTGATAAATGTGCTGAGATTGTAGTAAATAAAGGTTTAGAGAACGGCTATTCTTTCATTTTACTTGCAGATCACGGCAATTCAGAGTTTATGGTTAATAATGATGGATCAGCAAATACAGCACATACTACCAACCTTGTTCCTTGTATTTTAATTGATAACGATTACAAAAACATTGCTGATGGTAAGTTAGGAGACATTGCCCCTACTGTTTTAAAAATATTAGGTGTTGCCATCCCTGAAGAAATGACAGGAAACGTTTTAGTATAATGACGAAAAACCTTTACATCTTGGTATTTGCTTTAGCTTTCTTTTCCTGCAACCAGCGAAAAGAATCTGAAGCAAATACTGATTTACTATATTTTAATACCAAGGGCTATTTTGAGAAAGAAGCTTTACGCTTGAAAAAAATTAATCCTACGGTTCAAAAATCTGTTTTTATAAATGGCTCGATAGAAAGTAAGGCCACAAAAATTGATGATTGGGAAAAAGAGCTTTCCATATTTGTTGATGCTGACATTAATAAAACATCATGGAAAGGTAGTTTTAAGATAATTAAAGCCGCTGATACAGAAAGCTACACATCTGACAACAGAAAAATTCCAGTAAAAAGAATAACGGTTGTTAAGCTAAATGATAAAATTACTTCAATAAAAATTATCAGAGAGAATAAAAACATCATTTATCACTCTACAGATACTTTATCTTATTATCCTGATAGTTTATACGAGATTAGGAAACAGCAAAAAATTAAATTGCTCAATCCTAAAAAATATGTAATTACAGGTAAGCTGAAATAAAAAAGGAGCATTGAAATTTCAATGCTCCTTTTTTACAATTATAATTTCTTACTTACTTTAAGCTTGCAATTTGTGCCTTATCATATGTAATCCAGTCGATAATATCTTTTCTTAACGGCTGCATAGTTAGTACTTTCTGAAAATCTGCAATAGAATTATTAAACAATGCTACACAAGCAACTTTTTCGGGTCCTTTTTTAGCTTTATAAGATTTAAAGATAGCATAATCCTTGTAAGCAAGTGCTCTATTTTGAAGCCCTTGAGTATCTTCTTCGCCACTAATTTCAATTGCTTTGGTAAAATCCTTAATTGCGGTAGTATAAAAGCTTTCACGCATTTGGCTTAAAGATTCTTTAGGATCGTTCGCAATATTTAACCTTGCCTTACCTCTATAATAATAAGCCGAAATTTCGGTCGGTTTTAAAATAATTAAGCGGCTGTAAGTTGCAATAGAATTTTCAAAATCTCCTTTTTGGAAATAAGAATAGCCAAGCATTTTTAAAACATCTGCATTGTTCGGATCTTTGGCATCGGCTTTTTCTAACTGCGCAATAGCAGTTTTATAATCGCCTTTCATCATAGCCTGCATGCTCTTATCAGAACTGTTTTGAGCAAATGCACCGCTTGATGAGAAAATAATTAATCCTAAAATGGTTTGTTTAAAATAGTTCATGTATTAATAATAAGTTAACAAATCTAACACATCGGTTAAGATTTCCATAGAATATATTGCGCAATATAATTGAAATCCGATAATTTAAAAGATTTTTATTTTTCTTTAACTAAACGTACCCAACTAAACAACATTAACGTTAAATATTGATTAATATGATTTTCCTTCTAAAAAAATTAAATTTCTACTGCCTTTTTAACATAACATTAATATAATTTTCACTTTGGCACAAGAGTTGAATTTATTATCCTATTAAATAATATAAACAAATTTTTAACGATATAACTGCCAGTTTGTCGTTATATATAAATTCGAGAATGAGTAAAAACGATATATTTGATTTCAATTCTGCAATGCCCATGATAAACGAGGATACCGAATTTTTCCCTTTAATGTCTCAACAGGATGAGGATGACATGAATAATGAGGAAACTCCTGAAACATTGGCGATATTGCCGTTAAGAAATACTGTTTTATTTCCTGGTGTGGTAATTCCGATTACTGTTGGCAGAGATAAATCAATCAAATTAATAAAAGAAGCATACAAAGGGAACAAGATTATTGGTGTTGTTTCGCAAAAGGATGTTTCGATAGAAGACCCTACTTTTGAGCAATTAAACAACGTTGGTACAGTTGCCAACATCATTAAGTTGTTACAAATGCCTGATGGCAATACCACTGTAATTATTCAGGGAAAGCAACGTTTCAGGTTATTGGAAGAAGTACAGAATGAGCCTTACATTAAGGCAACTGTTAAGAAATTTGAAGAGCAGAAACATAAAACAGATAAAGAGTTTAAAGCGCTAATTGCCTCTATCCGTGAAATGTCCTCTCAAATTATTCAGCTTTCGCCAAACATTCCAAGCGAAGCTAGTATTGCGCTTAAAAACATTGAAAGTAATTCATTTTTGATCAATTTTATTTCTTCAAACATGAATGCCGAAATGGCGGATAAGCAACAAATCCTGGAAATGGATAAATTGCAAGAAAGAGCGCAAAAAGTAATGGAGCTTTTAATGGTCGAATTGCAGATGCTTGAACTGAGAAATCAGATTCAATCAAAAGTTCGTACCGATTTAGATAAGCAGCAACGCGATTATTTCTTAAATCAGCAATTAAAAACCATTCAAGAAGAACTTGGAGGCAATTCTGCCGATTTAGAATTTGATGCTTTACAAGAAAGAGCTAAAAAGAAAAAATGGGCTAAGCCTGTTGCAGAGCATTTTGATAAAGAATTAGATAAGTTGGGCCGTATGAATCCGGCTGCGCCAGATTATTCTATTCAGTTAAATTATTTAGAATTGCTTTTGGATTTACCTTGGAGTGAATTTACAAAAGATAATTTTGACCTTAAAAGAGCGCAACGTATTCTGGATAAAGACCACTTTGGCTTAGAAAAGGTGAAGCAACGTATTATAGAATATTTAGCTGTTTTAAAGCTTAAACGTGATATGAAAGCGCCTATCTTATGCTTAGTTGGCCCTCCAGGAGTTGGTAAAACTTCTCTGGGTAAATCAATTGCTAAGGCATTAGGTCGTAAGTATGTGCGTATGGCTTTAGGCGGTATTCGCGATGAAGCCGAAATTCGCGGTCACCGTAAAACTTATATTGGCGCAATGCCTGGTCGTATCATTTCATCAATTAAAAAGGCTGGAGCTGATAACCCTGTTTTTGTATTGGATGAGATTGATAAAGTTGGTACCGATCACCGTGGCGATCCTTCTTCTGCTTTGCTTGAAGTTTTAGACCCTGAACAGAATAGTGCTTTTTACGATCATTATGTTGAAATGGATTACGATTTATCAAACATTTTGTTCATTGCCACCGCAAACTCTTTAAGTACCATACAACCTGCTTTGTTAGATCGTATGGAGATTATTGAAGTTAATGGATATACGATTGAAGAGAAAGTAGAAATTGCCAAGAAATATCTTTTACCGAAACAAAAGGAAAATCACGGTTTACAAAATAAAGATATTAGCATTAAACCTGCTTTAATTGAAAAAGTAATTGAAGATTATACTCGTGAATCTGGCGTACGTGGTTTAGAGAAAAAAATAGGTTCGCTAGTGCGTGGTGTTGCAACAAAAATTGCAATGGAACAAGAATACAATGCAAACTTAACAAATGAAGATGTGGAGCGTATTTTAGGTGCTCCAATTTACGATAAGGATTTGTATGAAGGCAATGAAGTTGCTGGTGTAGTTACAGGTTTAGCCTGGACAAGCGTTGGTGGTGATATTTTATTTATAGAATCGAGCTTAAGCCCTGGTAAAGGTAAATTGACTTTAACAGGTAATTTGGGTGATGTAATGAAAGAATCGGCGGTAATTGCTTTAGCGTATTTACGTGCACATGCGGCAGAATTTGGTATTGATTATTCATTATTTGATAACTGGGATGTTCACGTACACGTACCTGCAGGCGCAACGCCAAAAGATGGCCCATCGGCTGGTGTAACTATGCTTACCGCCTTAACATCCGCATTTACACAACGTAAAGTTAAACAAGATTTAGCCATGACGGGCGAAATTACCTTGCGTGGTAAAGTGCTGCCTGTTGGTGGAATTAAAGAAAAAATATTGGCAGCGAAAAGAGCAAACATCAAAGAAATTATTCTCTGCAAAAGCAACCGTAAAGATATTTTAGAAATTAAAGAAAGCTACATCAAGGATTTAAAATTCCATTATGTAACTGAAATGAGCGAAGTGATTGATTTAGCTTTAACCAAAAATAAAGTTAAAAAACCTTTGGATTTGAGCATTAAAATTGCACCAATTGTAAACTAATTTGTAATCTTTTGGCTTAACAGTCAATAATTTCAGATACAATAAATACTTTTACAGCCCGGGATAAAATGCCCGGGCTTTTTTATGAAATTAATTTTATCATCTCTCTGCTTTATCCTGATTTCTTTGAGTGTTAATGCCCAAAGTTTTAAAAACGAATTTGGCTTTAAAACCGAAAACGATGCCTATTTGGCAACACTAAATGATAGGTACTATACAAATGGCTTGTTTATTTATTTCAGAAGGGCTTTAAATCCAAAAAAATTTACCAAAAATATCGAAAAGAAAACCTACGAAATTTCTGTAGGACAAAAAATGTATACGCCTTATTGGGGATCAGTGCCTAATAAAGAAGATCAAGACAGACCTTTTGCGGGTTATTTATATGCAGGCGGTGCTTATTCTATTTTCTACAAAAATGAAAGTGTTTTAAAATTAAGTGCAGAAATTGGTACGGTTGGTCCAAACTCTTTAGCACAGGATGCACAAAAGTTTTTACATCAAACGGTTGGTTTTTATACACCAGCGGGATGGGATTATCAAATAAAAAATGAAGTTGCTGTTAATCTATCCGGAAATTATAGCAAATTGCTTTACCGCAGCAACAACAAAATTATAGATTTTAGCGGTCAGGGATATGCCAATTTAGGAACTACCTTTTCGGGTTTAGGAACTTCTTTACTTTTTAGAGTGGGGAAATTAAATCAGCTTTTCAACAGCGCTTATCATAACGCAGTAATTGGTGAATCTAAAACTAAAAGTTTAAACAAAAATGAATTTTTCTTTTATATAAAACCGCAATTAAATATTGTGGCTTACGATGCAACTATACAAGGCAGTTTATTTAACAATAATAGCCCGGTTACTTTTGGTGTTAAACCTATTGTTTATGAACAGCAATTTGGCTTAAACTATAGCTCCAAACGTTTTACAGCAGATTTTAATGTGATTTTTAAAACAAAAGAAGTTGAAAGCATAGCTAAGGCACAAAATTATGGAGGACTGAGCCTATATTATAGGTTTGGAAAAATATAGATAAATTACAACCCAATTAAAGAGCCGTAAAAAATCAATCGAAACTTGGTTTTTTACGGCTTTCTTTTTTAAAGGCAGTTACAGCTTTTGTTTTTAACCGTTTCTGAATAACAGCTTTGGGTATTTTAGTCGGCTTGCGTTTCTTTTGTACCAACAGAGATCTTTTTAATAAATCCAATAGCTTGGCTACTGTTTTTTCTTTATTTAAAAGTTGACTTCTGTCTTCTTGGGAAACAATGTGTAATAAACCATCTGAATCCAAACGATTTTCAAGTCTATTTTTTAGGAGTTCTTTTTCTTCCTCGGTAAAAACTCCAGCTTCCTCAAGGTTAAAAATAAGCTCAACCTTACTCGAAACTTTATTTACATTTTGCCCACCTTTACCTCCACTTCTCGATGTTTTGAAGGTAGCTAATTTTAATATTTCTTCTCTTGTGGGTAACATGCCACAAAAGTATTAATTGCTTTAACAATTAAAAAGCTTTATTCCTCTTCTTTACTTTCGCTTACTTTAGTTCTTAAACCAACAATATCTTTATCCAGTTGGTAAATTCCTCCCCTATCATTACCTACTAATTGAAGTTTCTCTAACATTGTTTTAGCCATTTTCTCCTCCTCTAGCTGTTCATCCAAATACCATTGTAAAAACTTAAAGGTTAAATAATCCTTTTCATTTAATGATAATTCCACTAAATCATTAATGCTTTTAGATACAAGTAATTCATTATCTAAAAAATCCTGAAACACCTCAATAACCTGGCTATAGTTATTTTTAGGCATATCTAAGGCAGTAATAATAGCGTGTCCATCTCTATCATTTATATAATGAATTAATTTAAGCATATGATGTCGTTCTTCATCGCTTTGCTTATAAAAAAATTCTGTATAGCCTTCTAAACCGGGCTGTGTTTCTAACCAAGAGGCAATGCCTAAATATACTTGTGATGATTCGGCCTCAAGTTTAACTTGATTGTTTAATGCCGTTAACATTCTTTCTGATAGTAACATAATATTCGATTTTACATTAAAACAGCTGGTTTGGCGTAATGTTTCGGCTAAGTCTTGTTTAGAATTCTTCTTTATACACTCAAAAAATTCATCAATACCTTTCTATTTTTTTACCTTTGCAAACGATGAGAAAAAATGTAGTAGTAGCAATTGATGGCTATTCATCTTGTGGAAAAAGCACTTTGGCTAAAGCTTTGGCTAAAAAACTAGGTTTTATTTATGTTGATAGCGGCGCCATGTACAGGGCTGTTACCCTATATTTTTTAAGAAATAAAATCAATATTGCTGATGATGCAAATGTTACAGATGCATTACAACACATTGAATTGAACTTTCACTCTCGTGATTACGAATCTCATATCACACTCAACGGCGAAGAAGTTTCCGATGAAATTCGCTTAATGCCAGTTTCAGAAAATGTAAGTGAGGTTTCTGCCCATAAAATTGTACGCCATGAAATGGTGAAACAACAACAAAGAATGGGAAAATCTAAAAATATCGTTATGGATGGTCGCGATATTGGTACAACAGTGTTTCCTGATGCTTCTGTGAAGTTTTTTATGACAGCTGACCCGAAAATCAGAGCAGAACGCCGATTCAAAGAACTAGAAAGCAAAGGCAATAACGAAACTACATTAGAAGAAGTTTTTGAAAATCTTGCTCACCGTGATTATGCCGATACAACTAGAAAAGAAAGCCCTTTGGTTAGAGCCGATGATGCCATAATTTTAGATAACACCGAACTTACACAAGAAGAACAATTGGCTTTTGCATTAGATAGAGTTGAGCCTTTTTTAATTAAAACAGCATAACCCTTTACTGAAATTAGAACTGGTATAATTAATTTCTTACTTTTAAGCGCTAACCATAGCTTCTGAATATGAAATTTAAACTATGTCTATTTACCATTCTTTCATTATTATATGTGAGTCATGCTTCAGCGCAAAAGGGCTGGATTAATCTTTTTAATGCAAAAGATTTAAAAGACTGGAACATCAAAATTTCTAAACATAATTATAATGAAAACTTTGCAAATACTTTTCGGGTAGAAAATGGTTTGTTAAAAGTAAGTTATGATGGTTATCAAAATTTCGACCAGCAGTATGGTCACATTTTTTATAAAAAACCTTTTTCTTATTATCTGTTACGTGTAACTTATCGCTTTGTTGGCGAGCAAGCCAAAGGTGGCGAAGCCTGGGCATTAAGAAATAGCGGTGCAATGCTTCATTGCCAAGCACCCGAAACAATGTTGAAAGACCAGGATTTCCCAATATCTATTGAAGGACAAATTTTAGGCGGAGATGGTGAACATGAACGCCACACAAGTAATGTGTGTACGCCAGGTACACAAATTTTCTATGAAGGCAAATTATTTACGCCACATTGTCTTGATTCTAAATCTAAAACTTATGCAGGCGACCAATGGGTTACAGCAGAATTTTTAGTCCTTGGCGATTCAGTAATCAAACACATCATTAATCATGAAGTAGTACTCGAATATACCAAACTGCAAATTGGTGGTGGAAACGTAGCAAATTACGACCCTAAAGTAAAAGTTGACGGCAAACCATTAACCGGAGGCTATATTTCTTTGCAAAGTGAAAGCCATCCTATCGAGTTTAAAACGGTGCAACTATTTAACTTAGAGCCCTACGCAAAAGATAAAATGAAACTTAATGGCGTACTGGCGAAAATTTTAAAAGAATAAATGTCACACATATTTAATTCTAATTGTTTCTTTTTTTAATCTTCTTTAGCCTTATAGAAAGTATTTCATACTTTTGAGCCATCTGATAAACACTCGCATTCTACTTTAAATTTTGCATGCATTGGCTATTACTAATGCTTATTTACCTATGATTATGAAAAGAATATTCTTCCTATTAATTGCTTTCCTTACACTCACTATACATTTAAATGCTCAAGATATGTACCGCGTAACAGCGGATAAGTTAAGAGTAAGGGAAACAAACGATCCAAAAAGTAAAATCATAGGTTTTATTCCACAAAATGAAAATGTAGCTGTTCTCGATTCGGCAAATGCCAAGTACTTTAAAGTAAAATTAACCAATGGCGAGGGATGGGTAAGTAAAGAATTTTTAATAAGAGTTAGCCCCGTTCACCCTAAACCTGTAGTAAAACCAGCAAATATTGCTACTCCTAAAGCCGTAACAGATAATTCAAATCTTATTTTCTTCGGCATCGTTGCTCTAATATTAGTTACTATCTTATTCTTTATATTTAAATATTTAAGACAAAACAGAATTTTAATAGCCTTTTCTACTCTTGTAGTACTCGTAACAGGCTATTTTTGCTACATTACTTTTATTAAAGAAAAAGTGGTTTCCGGAACTTACACAGGCGATACCGATGCGCAATACCAAAGTTTTGATTTTAAATCGAAGGATTCTGTTGTGGTTAAAGACATTTATGTTGATTCTGTATTTACTGCGCATTATGTAATTGAAGGTGATATGATTAAATTACAACAACAGCAAAATACAATTTTATTACTCATTAGAGATGAAAACACCTTAATTGGTGAAGGTTTTACAAAAGGTACTTTCGTTAAAAAGTAAATAGATCATTTTAACTTTGCCTTTGTTATGGAGGGCCGATTAAACGTTCATTTTCAAATAATTAAGAAAAACAACATAATGCAAGCCTAGTTTTCATGACCTAAATTTTGAAATAAATACAGAATGAGGAATTAAGGTTTCATAATATGCTAAAAATCAGCAACATTTATTAAAAAAATCTTTTCTATTAATTAAAAAATTTTTACCTTTGCAGTCCCTAAATAGGGAAAAAAGGAGATAATTAATTAATGGCTAAAAAACAAGTAGCAGAAAAAGAACTAGCAGCTAAGACAGCTGAACTTCAGGATGCAGGCGGACGCTTGACTGAAAAAGAAACTATTGAATCAGAAGCTGATTCAGTATCGATCGAATCGATCAAATCATCATTAGCAACACCATCAGAAGATTTTGACTGGGATGCAGATGAAAAAGTTTTCGGTAATTACAATGATGCAGACCGTAAAAAGTTTGAAGATATGTATGCTGGAACATTCAATCAGATCACTAAAGGTGAAATCATTAGCGGTATCGTTGTTTCAATTAACAACAAAGATGTAGTATTAAACGTAGGTTTCAAATCAGACGGTTTAGTTTCTACTTCAGAATTCCGTGATACACCAGATCTTAAAATTGGCGATTCAGTTGACGTTTTCGTTGAAGCACCAGAAGATGCTAACGGTCAGCTAATCCTTTCTCGTAAAAGAGCTAAAACTCAAAGATCATGGGAAGCTATTAACGAGGCGCTTGAAAATGATAGAATCATCAATGGTTTTGTAAAAAGCCGTACTAAAGGTGGTTTAATTGTTGATATCATGGGCGTTGAGGCTTTCTTACCAGGATCTCAAATTGATATTAAACCTATCCGTGACTACGATATTTACGTTGGTAAAACAATGGAATTCAAAGTTGTTAAAATTAACCATGAGTTTAAAAACGTTGTAGTTTCTCATAAAGTGTTAATTGAAGACGATTTAGAATCACAAAAAGTAGAAATCGTTTCTAAATTAGAAAAAGGACAGGTATTAGAAGGTACTGTTAAAAACATTACTGATTTCGGTGTGTTCATCGATTTAGGTGGTGTTGATGGTTTACTTCACATTACTGATATTTCTTGGGGCCGCATAGAGCATCCAAAAGAAGTATTATCATTAGATGAAAAAATCAACGTTGTTGTTTTAGATTTTGATGATGAGAAAAAACGTATCGCATTAGGATTAAAACAATTAACTCCACACCCTTGGGAAAACTTAAGTGCTGACATTCAAGTTGGTTCTAAAGTAAAAGGAAAAATCGTAACTGTTGCAGATTACGGTGCTTTCTTAGAAATTATCCCAGGTGTTGAAGGTTTAATCCACGTATCTGAAATGAGCTGGTCACAAAACTTAAGAAATCCACAAGAATTCTTAAAAGTTGGTGATGAGATCGAAGCTGAAGTTTTAACTTTAGACAGAGACGAGCGCAAAATGAGCTTAGGTATTAAACAATTATCTAACGATCCTTGGCAAGAAGTTGCTGCTAAATTCCCAGTAGGAAGCAAACACAAAGCTGTTGTTAAAAACATGACAAACTTTGGTGTTTTCGTAGAAATTGAAGAAGGTATCGACGGTTTAATCCACATTTCTGACTTATCATGGTCTAAAAAAGTTAACCACCCTAACGAATTCACTAAAGTTGGTGATGTATTAGACGTAGTTGTTTTAGAATTAGATGTTGATAACCGTAAATTAAGCTTAGGACACAAACAATTAGAAGAAAACCCTTGGGATACTTTCGAAACGATCTTCACTTTAGATTCGGTTCACCAAGGAACAGTTGTTAAAGTAACTGATAAAGGTGCTGTTATTGCTTTACCATATGGTGTAGAAGGTTTCGTACCAACTAAACACATGGTTAAAGAAGATGGTACTTCAGTTAAAGCTGAAGAAACCAATGACTTCAAAATCATTGAATTCAACAAAGAAGCAAAACGCATTGTAGTATCTCACGCCCGCATTTGGGAAGAGGTTAAAGCTGAAGCTGTTGCTGAAGAAAGAGCAACTAAGAAAAAAGAAGCTAAAGCTGCTGTAACTGCTGTTAAAAAAGTTAAAGATTCTGTAGAGAAATCTACTTTAGGAGACTTAGACGTATTAGCTCAATTGAAATCGCAATTAGAAGGCGAAGAAAGCAAAGCTAAAAAAGGCTAGTTCTTTTTAACTGATAATTTAATCCCGATAGCGAAAGTTATCGGGATTTTTTTTGTGCTCAATTTTTCTGACAAAGAAACACTGAAAGCACAGAACAAAGTTGATGCATGGAACCGCTTGAAAAAAGGAATATTGAAATGATCTTTCCGAATTTCGGCTTCCACTCCTACTATACTATTTGGCTAGTTCTTCTTGTTGTAACAAAGCCAAAGTACTATTTCTTCGTTTCACGTTAAACCCCGGCCTAATAAATTTTTCGGATTGCACAGTCAAAGCCTTCCTCCTTCCTTTAATAGAAAAAATTTTCATCCGGCAATTTTTGTTTCTTTTTGTTGTCAAAAGAATAAAGCCTCCGCAGCGAGCGGATAAATATCATAAATCGAGAATTTTGTTAGTTTTCAAAGACTTAGCTTTTTTCTTACTTTTGAGGGCAACAACAATCTAATTATGATGAGATTTTTTACTTTCCTTTTTTTACTTGGTCTTACTTTCAATCTTTCTGCACAGGAAGTAAATATTATTCCGCAACCCGTAAAAGTTGAAGTAAAATCAAAAGAATCACCATTTACCATAAATGATCAAACACGGATTATAGCAGCAGACTCTTTAGCAAATTGTGCTTTGTTTTTAAAAGATTACATAAAAAAAAACTATAACATAGAACTAAAATATGATAAGGATTTAAAATATGACCTGGAGCAAGAAAGTGATGACGCGAAAAGAAAAAATGTAAACGTAATCAAACTTGGTGTTAGTAGCGGTTATGATGAAGATTTAAATAAATATGAACTTTCAGCAAACAGCAAGTATATTGCGTTATGGTCATCTTCTTCTAAAGGAATTTTTTATGGTATTCAAACCATAATTCAACTTCTACCTTATTCTAATAAAGCATTTCCAGTTCAAATCCCAGCAGTTTTTATAACAGATTATCCCCGTTTCGATTACCGAGGAATGCACCTAGATGTAAGTCGACATTTTTTTGATGTTGCTTTTGTAAAACAATACATCGACTATTTGGCTATGCATAAAATGAATTATTTTCATTGGCATTTAACCGATGACCATGGCTGGCGAATAGAAATAAAGAAATACCCTAAACTAACCGAGGTTGGAGCCTGGCGTAACGGAAGTATTATTGGTTTATACCCTGGCACAGGCAACGATGGAATAAGATATGGGGGTTTTTATACACAGGAAGAAATTAAAGAGGTTATTAAATATGCTTCAGATCGATACATTACTATTATTCCTGAAATTGAAATGCCTGCACACAACATGGCTGTGTTGGCTGCTTACCCAGAATTAGGTACCGAGCCTAATAAAAAACATGAAGTGGCGCAAACTTGGGGCATATTTAACAAGTTTAATAATGTTTTACAACCTACCGAAAAAACTTTCTCTTTTTTAGAAGACGTTTTAACTGAGGTAATGGAATTATTCCCTTCTCCGTATATACACATTGGTGGCGATGAAGCTGCAAAAACCTGGTGGAAACAATCTCCTGTTTCTCAACAAATCATGAAATCCAATAACTTAAAGGATGAAAGTGCTTTACAAAGTTTCTTTATCAGAAGAATGGAAAAATATGTAAATAGTAAGGGTAAAACCATTATCGGCTGGAATGAAATTTTACAAGGTGGATTGGCTCCAAATGCTATTGTAATGAGCTGGCAAGGTGAAAAAGGTGGTATTGAAGCTGCAAAACAAAAACATAAGGCTATTATGACACCAGAGTTGAAGTTATATTTTAACCACGCACAATTTGTTAAAGAAGATAGCTTAACGGCCAATAAATTATCGCCTATTGCTGATGTTTATAATTATGAGCCTATACCGGCAGAATTAACCACTGAACAGGCAAAATACATTTGGGGCGGTCAGGGCTGTTTATGGAGCGAATACATCACTAACCCGGCAAAGGTACAATACATGCTTTTCCCTAGATTAGATGCTTTGAGCGAAATTTTATGGAGTCCGAAAAGTAAAAGAAACTACGTTGATTTTAAAAGAAGACTAAAAACACAATTTAAACGCTACGATTTAATGGGTATCACCTATAGTAAAAGATATTTAACAGATTCCTTTTAAATAAATTATTTCAATACTAATGAACCAAGTTATTGAGCACCTGTGTTTGATATGAACCAGGTGTAGTGCCAACTAATTTTTTAAAAGCACGAATAAAATAATTAGAATCGCTAAAGCCAAGCTCATAACTAATGGCGCTGATTTTTGCACCTGGTTTAGCTAAAAGTTGCTTAGCTCTGTTCATTTTCTCTGCTAAAATATAATCATTCGGACTAATACCGAGCTCTCTTTTAAATAAACGATAAAAAGTAGCCTTACTCATACAAGCTTTATCACTCAAACTATTTATACTGATTTTCTCATTTAAATTAGCTTTGATATATCCAATCACATAAGCCAGTGGATTGTGATTATTACTTTCTGCCTGCGTAGTCATCAAATTTTGAGTCTGCATAATTCTTACCAGCAGCTCCTTTAAGGTTAAATCGGCAAGCACATCTTTTTCAGTTGATTTTTCTGAACAAATTCGAATTACCTTATTAATTAAGTAGGCAATTTCTTCATTATTATAAAAGTGATACTCGTCGTAATTTAAAGTCCAAAGTTCGCCAGAAGTGCTTTTAGGGAAATATTCATTCAAATATCTAATAGTTTGTTTAATTTGATCATTATCTATTGCCAGCGCAATACACTGTGTGGGATTAGCATCAGTTGCTTCCGGAAAATCAATTTTCATGGTTTGAGCAGGCGGAACAATAACCGTTTCACCTGGTAAATAGTCAAATTCCTTTTTATCAAAAAGATGCATAACCTTTTTACCCCTCAACATGCTGGTAATCACAAAATCATTAAAAGTTAAGGGCACTTTGTAAGATTGCGTATAAGTTTCAAAAACATTCAATTCGCAACGCTCAAGCGTATACGCCGTTCTGTTTTCTATAAGTGTTTGTAATCTTGATTCATGACTCAGATTAACCAGATCTAATTTATGGTGCATCATACATTTAAAATTGGTTAGATAAAAAGGACTAATTCAAATATAACTTTATTTCATTACTGTTACACGCCATGAAACAATAATGCTATCAATTGCTACAATTTTACTACACAACAGTTTTATAAGCGAGTAGGTTTGTATTAACCAAATCATTTTTCACAAAAGTCAACAGAACAATTCTCTCAGTTTTATAAGACTTTCTAAATTAAAAATATTAATAATTATGGAAAATTTAATTGCAAAACCGTCATTTAAACCACATTACGATAATTACATCGGAGGTAAATTTGTTCCGCCAGTAAAGGGTGCGTACTTCGATAATATTTCGCCAATTGATGGAAAAATCTTTACGAAAGCGGCACATTCTACCAAAGAAGATTTAGAGCTTGCTGTTGATGCTGCTCACGAGGCTTTTAAAACCTGGAGCAAAACCTCATCAACAGAAAGGAGCATTATTCTAAATAAAATTGCCCAGCGTATGGAAGATAATTTAGAATATTTGGCTACAGTAGAAACTATTGATAATGGAAAAGCAGTAAGAGAAACACTTGCTGCAGATTTGCCTTTGGGCGTAGACCACTTCAGGTATTTTGCTGGCGTAATTCGTGCAGAAGAAGGTTCTCTTTCTGAGCTAGATCAAAATACCGTTTCATTAATTGTACACGAACCAATTGGTGTTGTTGCACAGATTATCCCTTGGAATTTCCCTTTATTAATGGGAATCTGGAAGTTGGCTCCTGCCCTTGCCGCCGGAAATTGCGTGGTTTTAAAGCCTGCAGAAAGTACGCCAATTTCAATCATGGTATTGATGGAATTAATTGGAGATTTACTTCCTCCAGGTGTTGTAAACGTTGTTAACGGGTTTGGTGCAGAGCTTGGTCGTGCTTTAGTTACCAATCCAAAAATATCAAAGGCTGCATTTACTGGTTCTACGCCCACCGGAAGATTAGTAATGCAATATGCAACTGAAAATATTATTCCAGTAACGTTAGAATTAGGTGGGAAATCGCCAAATATCTTTTTCAGTTCTGTAATGGCAGAAGATGATGCCTTTTTAGATAAAGCCGTAGAAGGTGCCGTTATGTTTGCCTTAAACCAAGGCGAAATCTGTACTTGCCCTTCAAGACTTTTAGTGCAGGAAGATATTTACGATAAATTTATTGCTAAAGTAATTGAAAGAACCGAAGCCATTAAAATAGGTAGCCCTTTAGATAGAACAGTGATGATGGGGGCGCAGGCATCTAAAATTCAGTATGAGAAAATAGCCGCTTACATTAAATTAGGTAAAGAGGAAGGTGCAGAAGTTTTAACCGGCGGCGATGTAAATACGCTTGAAGGCGAACTTGGAACTGGCTACTATATTAAACCAACAATTTTTAAAGGGCATAATAAAATGAGAATCTTCCAGGAGGAGATTTTTGGACCAGTGCTAGCCGTTACCACCTTTAAAACTGTTGAAGAAGCTATTGAAATTGCCAACGACACGCTATATGGATTAGGTGCTGGCGTATGGACACGTGATGCACACGAACTGTACCAAGTGCCAAGAGCTATTCAGGCCGGTCGTGTTTGGGTAAACCAATATCATTCTTATCCTGCAGGCGCACCTTTTGGTGGTTATAAACAATCTGGTGTAGGTCGCGAAAATCATAAAATGATGTTAGGCCATTATCGCCAAACTAAAAATATGTTAATTTCTTACGACAAAAATAAATTGGGATTCTTTTAGGAAACATTAATTATGGGCGCATGTTAATATAATGCGCCCTTTTAGTTGACTAATAAAATTCATATTATGGTTAGTAGAATAAACAGTACGGATAAAGCAAAAGAACTTATTGCCTTACTTAAAGAAAAACATGGTGAACTAATGTTTTATCAGGCAGGTGGTTGTTGTGAAGGCACCCAACCTCAATGTTTTGAAAAAGGTGGTTACTATTTAAGAATGCGTGATGTTTGTATTGGAGAGGTTGAAGGCTGTGAATTTTGGGTAGATCGTGACCTTTTCGAATACTGGAAATTTTCGCACTTTAACCTTGATGTACTCGATGGTTTTGGCGTTGGCGGGTTTTCCCTTGAAACACCACTTCAAAAAACTTTTAAAATTCATTACCGTCTTTTTACAACAGATGAATTAAAAGATCTTGAACCAGTTAAAATTGCAGAATAATTTATTTTTAAACTTAAATTAAATCAGTTGGAAAATAATCCAGCTGATTTTTTTTTTCAGGTACAAGCTAAAGGTTTATTTTATTTTAAAAATTAATCCAATCTTTGCCAAAATTATAATCATGAGGAAAGTTTTAGCGATTTTATGTACCATTATTACATTAGGCGCATTAAAAGAAACCATAAGAATATTTACAACTAACGATGCAGATGTTGCAGGGCAAAGGCCAATATTGATTGTTATCGCCTTAAGTATTTTAATTCCGCTTATCGTTCTTTCGCTTTGGTTATGGTCGCCACGTAGAAAAGACACACAATAAATTAACTATAAAATTTATTTTTTAATGCTGGAGTTGGCACCCAACAACTCTCCTGTTTCCCCCACCATTTATATCGGTTTCGGGCAATAATGTCATAAAACCAATCTCTTATAAACTTAGGAACAATTATAAATCCATATAATAAAGGGAATAATCCATTTAGGTTTTTAGCAATTCTTAAAGCAGCTGAAGACTTTGTATAAAGTTTATTATTCTCTACCAGTAATATTGAATTTATTTTGTTGAGATCGACATTAAATGCTGGCAAAACGGTCTTCGCATAATCTCCCTGCAGGGCGCTAAATTTAAAATAATTATTTTTATCATGTGCAATTGCAAACTGAACCGAGGCATTGCAAAGGTTGCAAACACCATCAAAGAAAATTACCGGATTCTGCGACATAACCGTCATAAAGTTAGCTAATTTATTAGTTTAATCTCTAAAACCCTATCTTCGCACTAAAATTAAAACTTATGTCAATCACTACAGAAGAAGAATTAATCGGCATGCAATTGGTAAGCAAAGCCGTTGCTTATACACTAAAAGAAATGCGCAATTTCGCAAAGCCCGGTATGTCGACTAAACAACTTGATGATTTTGGTGGTGAAATTCTGAATGATTTAGGCGCAAAGTCTGCCCCTCGCTTAACTTATAATTTTCCTGGTTGGACATGCATTAGTGTAAATAATGAGATTGCACATGGAATTCCAACGGATAAGAAAATTTTAAAAGAAGGTGATTTGGTCAACGTTGATGTATCTGCGGAATTAAATGGCTTTTGGTCGGATAATGGTGGTTCATTTGTATTAGGTCAAGATTTACATCAGCACAATATATTAGTTAACGCTTCTAAGGAGATTCTTAAAAAAGCGATTAACAACATTAAAGGTGGCGTTCGTATTGCTGAAATTGGAAGATTAATAGAAACTGAAGCCAGAAAATCAGGTTTCCGTGTAATTAAAAACCTAACAGGGCATGGCGTTGGTAGAAGCTTGCATGAGGCACCCCACGATATTGCCAATTATTACGACAGATATAATCACGATAGATTTAGAAAAAATACAACCGTTGCCGTTGAAACTTTTATTTCAACAGCTTCGAGCATTGCCGAAACCGAAAATGACGGATGGACGCTAACTGGAAATAAAGGTGGCTACGTGGCGCAACACGAACATACTATTATGGTAACAGGCGATAAACCTATTATTTTAACTGCTGAAAATGATATTTGGGCTTAACATTCATCAAATTTCAAATTCAAGTTTCCAACCTTAAAACATTTTTCTATATTTGCCCAATCCTTCTTCAATGCAAAAGAAAACACTTCTTGACGGACAAAAAATTCAGATTACAATTAAGAGGCTTTGCCATCAATTAATTGAAAACCATGACGATTTCGCGAATACCGTTTTAGTTGGCATTCAGCCAAGAGGAATCTTTTTGGCGGATCGAATTCAAACTGAACTTCAGTCGATTTTAAAGAATAAGAAAATATTAAAGGGCAACCTTGATATTACTTTTTTTAGAGATGACTTTAGAAGAAAAGATGGTTTGGTTACTGCCAGCAGCAACTCTATAGACTTTATAATTGAAGGCAAAAAAGTAATTTTAATTGACGATGTACTTTGGACCGGAAGAACAATTAGGGCAGCACTTGATGCTTTATTGGCTTATGGGCGACCAGAGAAAGTTGAATTGTTGGTTTTAATCGACCGCAGATTTAGCCGTCATCTACCTATTGAGCCAGATTATATCGGTCATCAGGTAGATAGCTTAAACTCTCAACAGGTAAAAGTAAGTTGGGCAAATGAAGAAGGTGAAGACAAGGTTTTATTATTATCAGATAAGCAATAGCAGAAAAAATGGCAGCAGACAAACTATCAACCCGACATCTTTTAGGTATTAAAGATATTAACCGGAATGATATCGAATTAATTTTCGAAACTGCAGATAATTTCAAGGAAGTGATAAACAGGCCTATTAAAAAAGTGCCTTCTCTTCGTGATATTACGATTGCCAATATTTTCTTCGAAAACTCTACCCGCACAAAACTTTCCTTTGAGCTTGCCGAAAAAAGACTATCCGCCGATGTAGTTAATTTCGCTGCTTCATCATCTTCTGTAAGTAAAGGCGAAACTCTGATTGATACCGTAAACAATATTTTATCCATGAAGGTGGATATGGTGGTTATGCGCCATCCTTACGCAGGTGCTGGTCAGTTTTTAAGCAAACACGTAAAAGCGCAAATTGTAAATGCTGGCGATGGTGCACATGAACACCCTACACAAGCTTTGTTAGATGCGTTTTCAATCCGCCAGAAACTAGGTGATGTAGCAGGTAAAAAAGTAGTTATTGTTGGTGATATTCTTCACTCAAGGGTAGCCATTTCTAACATTCTTTGCTTGCAACGTTTGGGTGCCGAAGTAATGGTTTGTGGACCTACCACGTTGATCCCTAAACACATCCATCAACTTGGAGTAAAAGTTGAACATAACTTAATTAAAGCATTAAACTGGTGCGACGTGGCAAATATGCTTCGTATACAGTTGGAGCGTCAGGATATTAAATATTTTCCATCTCTTAGAGAATATGCCATGATGTATGGCTTAAATAAGCAAATTCTTGATAACCTTGACAAAGAAATCATTGTAATGCACCCTGGCCCAATAAATAGAGGCGTAGAAATTACCAGTGATGTAGCGGATAGCAAGCAATCTATCATTTTAGAGCAAGTAGAAAATGGTGTAGCCGTAAGAATGGCTGTACTTTATTTACTAGCGAGCCAAGGATAATAAGTGAATTGTTTAAATTAGGTTTTGTTAATTGCAAAAGCAGTTAACCAATTTAAACAATTAACTAATTTCCTTCTTTTTTCCACATTCGAACAGACTTAATACCAATTCCAAAATCCCTTCGTTAAAGTTGTGTTATCAACAGATGTTAATTACTTATGTTGATAAGCTTTGATACTATTTATAATTTAGTACCAACCATATTTGAAACCGATGCAAAAAAAATATTTACTAATTCCGCTACTTTTAGCAGGAAGTTTTAGCAGTTATGCGCAGATAAGCGCAGTGCAAAGCCTCAATAAAAACTATCAATCCGGGTTAGAATTATTAGACAAAGAAAAATACACTGCAGCCGCTCAACAATTTAAATTAGTTGAACTGCAACGCTTTAAACCCTCAACGCAATCAGAAAGCAATGCTGAATTGTCGTTACTAAAAGAGAATGCAAAATTCTATGCTGCAGTTTGTGCTTTAGAATTAACCAATAGTGACGCTGAAAGCCTATTTCAAGCTTTTATTCGTGATTATCCTTTGAACCCGAACACTAAACTTGCTTATTTTTATGTTGGAAAAACTTATTTCAACCAAAAAAACTATAAAAAGGCGCTGGAATGGTTCGAAAAAACTGATCCTTCTACCCTTTCTGGTAAGCAACGCTTAGAATATCAATTTAAGCAGGGCTACGCTTATTTTGAATTAAAGGACTACGATAAAGCAGAACCATTATTTGAAAAAGTTAAAAAAGAAAGTGGCGATTTTCAAGAAAGTGCAACTTACTACTTCGCTTACATCAATTATTTGAATAAGGAATATAAAACCGCTTTAGCAAACTTTGAAAAATTAAAAGGTTCGCCAACTTATGAAGCTAGTTATCCTTATTACATCACTTCGATGTATTATTTGGATGAGCGTTATGATGATGTAATCAGCTATGCTATTCCTGCGATGCAAAAAACTAAGCAACAGTTTGAGCCTGAAATGTTGAGTTTAGTTGCAGCATCTTACTTTGCAAAATCAGAATTTAAAAATGCAGAGAAATATTTCGCTGAGTTTTATGCTAAAGATCAGAGCGAAACAAAAAATAACCTATTTATTTACCAGTACGGATACTCCTTATTTCAGAATAAAAAGTACAAGGAATCTGTTGCGGTTTTAGAGAAACTTAACTCTGATGATATTTACCTGCAAAACGGCATGTACACCTTAGGGAAAGCATTTATTCAATTAGGAAATAAACAAAAAGCCCAAAGTGCGTTTTTCAGAGCTTCACGTTTAGATTTTGATAAAGCCATACAAGAAGATGCTTGGTTAAATTATGCCAAGTTAAGTTATGAGTTGGAGTTTCACCAGCAAGCATTAGATGCTACGCAAAATTTCCTTAAACAATTCCCTAACTCTAAAAAGATAAACGAAGCCAAAACTTTATTGGGTGAGGTATTATTAACCACCAAAAATTACCAGGCAGCTGTTGATATTTTAGAACCTATCCCGAATAAAACTTTAGAAGCAAGAGAAGCTTTTCAAAAAGTAACTTATTTCCGTGGTCTTGAATTTTACAACGAAAGAGCATTCCCGAATGCTTTATCAATGTTTCTTCGCTCAGAGAAATTCCCTGAGGATAACGAAATCAGTGCTTTAAGCATGTATTGGAAGGCCGAATCAATGTACGAATTGCGTAAATATGGTGAAGCAGTTTCTACCTTCGAGAAGTTTTTAAAAATGCCTGATGCAGATAAAACGGGTGTTTATAATTTTGCTAACTACGCCTTAGCCTATGCAGCTTTTGAAGATGAAAAATACAGTAAAGCCGCAAACTATTTCGAAAAGTTCTTATCAGGAAATGATAAAGACCAGAAAACAATTGATGATGCAACCATTCGTTTAGCCGATTCTTACTTTGTAAATAAGAACTATGGTGATGCAATGGCAAATTATAACAAAATCATCAATCGCAAAACTACCGCAGAAGATTATGCCCTATTCCAAAAAGGAATGATCCAGGGATTAGAAAACCAGTACGACACTAAAATTGCAACGATGCAAAGTTTGTTAAAACAGTTTCCTAATTCTAATTATGCTGATGATGCTGGTTTCGAAACCGCTTATACTTACTTTAATAAAGGTGATTTTGATAAATCTAAATCTGATTTAGTTGAATTGGTAGGCAAATACCCACACAGCAGTTATGTTCCAAAAGCTTTGGTTACTATTGGTTTAGTTCAATATAATCAAGATCAGGACGATGCCGCTTTAGCTTCTTTCAAAAAAGTAATTCAGGATTACCCAAGTGCTGATGAGGCTAAGCAAGCTTTAGAATCTATTAAAAATATTTATGTAGATCGTGGTGATGCAAATGGATTTATTGCTTACGCTGGTACTACCCCGCTTGGTAATTATTCAAATGCAGAGCAAGATAATATCGTTTTCAGCGCTGCAAATAACTTATACTTAAAAGGTGATGCAAATGGTGCTTTATTAGCGGTTAATGCTTATTTCGATAAATTTCCAAAAGCTATCCACGAGAAGGAAGCTAAATTTATCCGTGCAGAATCCTTAGTAAAATTAAAACGCCCAGATCAAGCTATTGCCGATTATGAGTTTATTTTAAACGATTGGACAAGCGATTATACGGAGCGTTCGTTATTAAGTATTTCTCAGGTTTTTCTGGATCAGAAGAAATATAACGAAGCCATTGTTTACTTAAAAAGATTAGAAACCACAACCGATTACAAATCGCATTACGGGTATGCCATCAACAATTTGTTAAAAGCCTATACAGCTTTAAACCTGCCTGATGATATGCTAAAATATGCAGCGCTAACTAAAGAATCAGAAAAAGCCTCTCAAGAGGAGAAAAATAGTTCTGGTTTGTTTTCTGGTAAGGCCTATTTATTAAAAGGTGATACAACAAGCGCTGTTAAAGAATTTAAAAATGTGGTAGCAAGCACTAAAACTGTTGCAGCAGCAGAAGCTAAATACAATCTGGCTTTGCTGGAATATACAAAAGGTGATTTCAAAACATCTTCAAAAACCTGTTTCGATATAATAAATAACATGCCTTCTTATGATTATTGGGTTGCCAAATCGTTCATTCTACTATCAGATAACTATGTGGCATTAAAAGATAATTTGCAGGCAAAAAGCACGCTTCTTAGCATTATTGATAATTACGATGGCAAGGATGATATTATCCCAACAGCCAAACAGAAACTTGAAAAACTTAACCAGAAGAAGTAGAATTATGAAGTCGATTAAATATATATATAGTTCTATGTTTTTTTTAGCCGCCGGAATGTTGACCGTTCAGGCACAGGAGAAAAAAACAGAGGAAAAATCAACAGTAAACGAAGAAATTGAAGTTGTTCGTCCTTACAAACCAATTTTAGCAGAAGCAGTTAAATTGAGAAGAAGTCCGGATTTAAACGATGTTAAAATCTATAAGGCTAAACTTAACTACAGTATTACGGATAGAAAGCTGGAGCTAAATAGCGACATTAAAAAGTTGCAGGCACAACAACTTGCCGATGAAAAACAAACTGAATTAATTAACAACTACGTAAAAGGCGGTTTTGGTAACTTAGGAACGCTATTGGGCGAAGTTTATATCAATTTGGGTAAAGATGAGGGTATGCAGGTAGGTGGTTACTTTAAACACTTTAGCCAGGAAGGTAAGCTGAATAAGCAAAACAGCAACAGCCAGCAATTAAGTGTATTTGGTCGTAGTATTTTAGATCAAAATACAGTTAGCGGGCGTGTTAACTTTGAGCGTAATGGTCTTTATTTTTATGGTATTGATGATGCCCGCCCTACTTTAAATCCTAATCCAGAAAGACAAGCATTCAATATGTTTGAAGCAGAAGGCGAATTGGTTAAAAACTTTACAGAAGATGAGGATGCTCTAAGTTATGCGGTTAAAGCTAATGGCTACATTTGGAACGATAAATATAGCGCAAAAGAAAACTACATTACTTTAAACGGATACTTAAATAAACGCATTAGTTCTTTAAATCTTGGTCTTGCGGCATCAACTGAATTTGGAAACACTAAAGATGCCCTGACCAGTGTTGGAAACAACTTATTACGTTTAAATCCTTACATCCGCCTACAAGTTAAAGGTGCAAAAATTACTGCAGGCATTAACTTTGTACAGGAATTTGGTGCTTATAGCAGTTCAAGAATTTTCCCTGCTGTTACTGCAGATTTCACCCTAATTCCTGATTATCTACAAGTATTTGGAGAGGTTAAAGGTGATGTTAGTAGAAACTCATTAAAAAACTTTACAGATGAAAACCCATGGTTAAATAATAATATCAATATTAAAAACACAGTTGAAAAATTAAGCATTAGTGCGGGTATTAAAGGTACAGGCGGACCAGGTTTTGGTTATAAAGCCCGTTTCTACATCAAACAGATTGATGATATGCCATTATTTGTAAACAACTTTACTGATTTTAATAAGTTTGATGTAATCTACGATTTCGGAAAAACTAAAGTAACAGGTTTAGAAGGCGAAATTTCTGTTCAGGTAAGTGATGCGTTAAAATGGACTGGTAAGTTAAATGTAGACGATTATAAACCTGCTGCTGAAACTTACAGTTGGTTTAAGCCAGGTTTAAAAGTAAGCTCAAACTTTGCCTATACCTATAATAAAAAATTAAGCTTTAACGCGGCAGTCGTTATTCAAGATGATGTAAAAGCAAAAATTTATACAGCTAACCCGGTTCCTGCTGGCCAATATATTGTACCAAACCCAGCGATAGAATCTATAGTAAACGTTAAAGGTTATGTAGATTTAGGCTTAGGTGCAGAATATCGCATCAACAACAAATTCTCGGTTTTTGCAAAAGCTAACAACCTTTTAAACAAAAATTACAGCAGATATTTATATTATCAAGTAAATGGTATAAACGTTTTCGGCGGAGTAAGCTACTCGTTTTAATCTTATTGCAAGGAAGAATAGCAAAGCGATCTTCCATTTTTAAAAAGGCCAGTCTTCAGTTTGAGGATTGGCTTTTTTGTGACTACGAAAATTGCAACTAAATCTTAAATTTGCATTTTAACCCATTTTTATGCCGATTACAAAAGCCACACTTGCAGATATCCACGAACTAAATAAACTCGTTAATAGTGCCTATCGTGGCGAAGAATCCAAAAAAGGTTGGACTACAGAAGCCGATCTCATCGAAGGTATCCGAATAGATATAGAAACTTTAACTGAATATTTGAAAAATGAGAACATCACTATTTTAAAATATACAGATGATAACGCAAAAATTATTGGTTCGGTTTATTTGGAAGTGAAAACGCCAAAATTATACTTGGGCATGTTTAGTGTATCGCCAACATTGCAAGGCGGAGGCATTGGGAGGGCATTAATTGAAGAAGCAGAAATTGTTGCAAAACAGCTAAATTGCCATACCATTACCATGACGGTTATAAAAACCCGTAAAGAGTTAATCAGTTGGTATGAGCGTCGTGGTTATTCTTTTACAGGCGAAATTATACCGTTAAACACAGAGGGACGATTCGGAGATCCAAAGCAACCAATAGACCTTATCGTGATGGAAAAAACAGTTTGAGGCTGGTATCGCTTTGCTTAATTACTTTAGATATTGTGATTAAACAAACAGCCTGAAATAAATTTTATCTTTGGAGATCAATATTTGAAATTGTACAAAAATGAAGTATATTAATCATTTAAACAGTTTAATGGCTAGAAATATTTGCCCTCATTTTAAAAATATTAATATAAAATAGCGTTTTATATTGTCTAAACGCAGAGTTGTAATTTAAAACGCTTAATTTTACCGGAATGGATATCTTATCATACCTTTTAGAACTTTTGCAACAAAGCAAAGAAGTTGGTATTACCGGCTTGGGCACTTTTTATAAAAAGAAATTTCCAGGCAGATACGATAAAGAAAAACAATCGTTTTTACCACCAGCATATGCCCTTCAATTTACCCATGAGGTTAAAGGAGAAAATGCATTAGCGACTTTTATTTCATCAAAGAGAAATATTTCTGTTGAAAGCGCACAATATTATATTGATCAGTTTGTTGAAGAAACCAACAAGAAACTTGAACTAGAGCATGAAGCAAACCTGGAAAACCTCGGTCGCTTATTTTATACAGAGCACGATGGTTTAAGTTTTGAAGCTGAAAAAAACATCAACTACGGATCAGAATTTTTTGGACTTCCATCACTTGCGGAAACTGATACAGAAGCGTCAAAACCTGCTGATTTACCTTTTAAAGCCTTAACAGAAGACGAAATTTATGAAGAAATAGACGAAGCGCCTGTGGTAAAAGAGCTGCCTAATAAAGATAAAACTGAACAAATACTTCCACAGATTGAAAATGTAGAACTGGATGAAGTTAATGATGATTTAAAAAACACTTTAAAACATTCGGAAACTCCCGTTGAACATGAAATTGAAGTTCCCGAATCTGTTAAGGAGCAACATGAAGAACATCCCGATCGTTTCGGCCAAAAACCCGAATCGGAAGAAGTTCACGTTCCGGCGCCAAGCGATGAAATTATTGAAAACAGCGTAGAAGAAACTCCTGCTGAAGTAGAAGTTTCTAAAACGTATATTAATTTACATGATGATCTTCAAAAAGAGGAAGAAGTTGTTCATGAAGCGCCAGAGTTTATAAAGGAGCAACATGCCGAACATCCAAACCGTTTTGGTCACGACCCAATAGACCCTGAATATGCTGAAAAACGCATGGCAACATGGGTAAAAATCTTAATTGCTATTGTTATTCTAGTCGTTATCGCCGCTGTTACATATTATGTTAAACCAGAACTATTTGGACAAAACAAAGCAGTAGAAACGAAAACGATTGCACCTGTTGATAGCAATAAAGTTGCTGTAGACAGTGCTAAATTTAAACAGGATTCTATTGCAAAAACCGACAGCATTTTAAAAGCTAATCAGGTAAATGCAGCAAAAACTGTAAAAACAGATACTGTAAAAAAGATTAAAACTCCAGTATCTGCCCCAGCACCTATACCAAATGCAGGTATGGTTACGTTTGAAGTTATTGGAACCTCAGTAAAAACAAAGAAAAGAGCTGAGCAATTTGTTCAATCAATGAAAAAGTACGGGATAGATGCTAAAATTATTGATGCTATGCCAGGCAAATTGATTAAGGTAAGTTTGGCATCATTTAAAACTGAAGCGGAGGCCAACGCTCAAAAACAAATTTTAGCAGAGAAAACAAAAATTGTAGGACTTTACACACAACAGATAAACCACACACAATAATGATTACACTATTAACCATTCAAGACACTTCAAAAGCATTACAAGACACATTAAATGCCGCTAATTCTAATTTAAGTCAGCCAGCTCCAGAACTTCATTTTATTGATTTACTTTTCAAAGGCGGCTGGGTAATGATCCCATTGGCTTTTTTAGCCTTCTTAGCTTTAATTATTTTTGTTGAACGTTATTTAACCATTAGAAAATCGACTAAAGATGAATCTAATTTAATGGTTCAAATCAGACAATATATTCAATCGGGTAACCTTGATGGTGCCATGGCTCTTTTAAGAAATAACAACTCCCCGCTTTCGCGTATGTTGCAAAAAGGTTTAAAACGTATTGGTCGTCCTATTAAAGATATTGAAGGTGCAATTGAAAATGTAGGTAAACTAGAAGTTTCAAAGCTTGAAAAAAACATTAGTATTTTAGGAATTGTTGCTGGTATTGCGCCAATGCTTGGTTTCGTGGGTACAATTGTTGGGGTAATTACCATTTTCCATCAGGTATCTATTAAAGGTGCTATCGAAATTGGAACTATTTCTGGTGGTTTATATACAAAAATGATTACTTCGGCTACGGGATTAATCATTGGTATTATCGCCTATGTTTTATACCACATTTTAAATATTATGGTAGAAAAAATCATTCTTAAAATGGAAACTGATGCAATTGACTTTATTGATTTATTAGAAGAACCAGGTAAATAATGAATTTAAGAAAAAGAACAAAAGGAAGTGTAGAAGTACATACATCGGCATTAAACGATATTATGTTCTTCCTGATGCTGTTTTTCCTGCTCGCCTCAGCGGTGGTAAATCCGCAGGTTGTTAAATTGTTATTGCCACAATCATCAAGCGGACAACAATCTACAGCTAAAAAAGCAGTTACAGTAACGATAGATGAAAATTTAAAATATTTCGTAGATAAAAAACCAACAACTGTAGATCAGTTACAGCCTGCTATAGAAGCTTTTCAAAAATTGGCACCAGATATGACTATCATTTTGTATGTAGCTAAAAATGTGCCTGCAGAAAACATTATGGTTGCCTACGATGTAGCAAACAAACTAAAATTAAAACTTGTTTTAGCTGTTGAGCCTAAGAAATAATGATAGAATTATAAAATGATTAAATTTTGAATGATAGAATGTTTATTCAAAATTCACTCACTCATTCAAAATTTAATCATTCACTTATTAATAAAATGACTTACAAAGAGGAAAATAACTACCCAAAAGCGATAGCCATTTCTACAGGGATAATGGTTTTTCTGCTTGCCATTAGTTTTTTTATCGTAATTGGATCTTTCCAACCTCCAGAAGAATTAGGAATGGGTGGCATGGTTGTAAATTATGGTACTGCAGAAACTGGTATGGGCGATGACTATACGAGTATCGAGGAGCCATCGGCTGATCCTAATGCCAATAATAAAGTACCAGATAAGGTTGTGCCTGAAGAAAAGGTTACGCCTACAACTTCAGTAGAATCAAGCGACAAAGAAATACAAACACAAAGCACGGAAGATGCTCTTGCAGTAAATACCAAACCAACCAAAGTAAAAACCACTACTCCAACTACTGCAACTGAAGAAAAACCTTCAAAACCAGTAATTAACCAAAATGCCTTATATAAAGGGAAAAAGAGTACCGGACAGGGTGGCGGCGATGGAACTGGAAATACGCCTGGCAACCAGGGTTCTGTTAATGGAGATCCTTTAGCTAATAATTATGGTGAAGGTGGCTCGGGATTTGGAAATAAACCAATTGCTTTACGCCAGTTTTCTAATCTTGTAATTCCACAGGATGATGGTCAAAAAACTGGAAAAATTGCGATCAGAATTTATTTTAACAAAGCTGGAGATATTACAAGGGCAAATCAGGAATTAAGAGGTTCGACAATTACCGATACTGAATTGGTAAATAAATGTATTCAAGCCATATTAAAATCTTCACTGAGTAAATCAGAAGTAGGTGGCGATAACCAAACAGGAGTTGTAGTTTTTAATTTTAAAGTTAAATAACTCAATTATAGATTCAAAATCTTTATAAAGTTGTCTGAAAAAAATCAGGCAACTTTTTTTATTTCTATATCTTTAGTTTGGCTGTAGGGAAATAGGTAGACGAAACCAAAGGTTGAGCAAAAAAATATATATGAAATTAATATTCGGAACATTATTAGGATTTTTTATTAGCAGTTGTTCTGCACAAGATTTATCAACGTATACTGATATTAACAATACAGAAAGTAGAAAAAATCCTTTGCAGAAAAATTTTGAGATCACAAAAATTACCAATTACTTCTACGTAACCAACAGTAAAAACGAAAATCAAATAATTGCATATTATCTTGGTCATTTATATAAATTTGACCAAAGCGGCAATTTAATCGATACATTAAATTTAGTTGATAAATCAGATTTGCGTCATTACGAGCCAGTCCTTAACGATATAGCTATACAACCCGAAAATTACTTCATTTATTTAGGGGACGGTTATTTTCCTAATTGGATAAAAACAGGCGACAAAACCAAGCATAAATACAACAAAGTATACAACCAAAATTTGACGATGGAAGCTGATGTCTTGGAACAATATTATAAAGACAGACAAAATATTTCAAACAAAAGTGAAACTGAACGCTGGTTAAAAGAAAAAGAAGTTGATGATGACTTAGCAAAAAAAGCAGAAAATTTTGAATTGCTAAAACTTATCAAACGTTTAAATGGGCAAGCGAGTTATTGTCAAGAGATAACTTTTCCGTCATCGTCTCCATATTAGAGCATTTTTTTTGTTATTGGCAACGAAGTGAATAAGGTAAATGTTCCAAATGAATTAAAATCCCATAGCCGAAAAATCATAGGCAAAAAAGAACTCGAAATGGTTGTTCCTGAATTTACTGAAAGACAAAAATACTTTCATTTTGAAAACAAGGAACGGGTAAAAGGATCTTCAGGTACTACGATATCCACTGGTTACAGTGGCTATTGGAGAGGGAATGCATACTATAACATACAAATCGGGGAAAACACTCTAAAAATAAAAGTAAATACCTCTAAAAGTAAAAATAGCACCATAGAGATAAACAGATCTATTTTTGTGAATTACAAATATTTTGTACTCATAAAAACAACCGACGGAATTTATTTTATTAAAGAAAATTAGATGCAAACAAACACAAATAACTATTTAGGTAAGCTAAAAGGTCATAGCATTTTTCATTCTTTTCTTTATTTAGCCCCAAGTTTAAATTAAAAGAGAATGGCAATAGATGGCATCAGGATAATTGACGGGGATACAGCTTACGACACCTACTGGGGCTTCATGGACTTATACGATAAAGGTGTCGACTTTGAATTGATATACAAAGAGCTTCCACTTATTCAAGCAGATTACTTAAATGATTTTGATAATGAAATATATGTAACATCCTATGCGTTGGCTTTGTGGGAAACAGGCCAAATGACACCTGAAAAATTATTTTATATAAAATCGATCGTTGATAAGGGAGCAAGTGTAAAAAAATGGGCTGAAAACAGCAAAGAGCAAGGTAAGGTGAGACAAAATGAACTTGACAAATTCTTAAAGAAGATCAGCAAGACAAACACTAAAGTAAGACCAAGAAAAAACTATAGAAAAATAAGCAACCTTTATTTCCAACCAGATGATGCATTAACTTTTCAACTTAAAGACGGAAATTATCGAGCCGTCATTTGTGCAAAAATAGAGCAATACAGGGGAAAATGTAATTATATTTTAGTCCCAACAACGTTCAATTCAGATATAAAACCAACAATTAACAACTTGGAAGACGAGGAAATATTGGGTAGGACAATAGGCAGCGGCTATAGCCAGGATACAACAAGAGAAATGCAGCGGGGCATAGAAAGAATCTGGAACTTGTTAGGCGGCAACTGTAATTTCTTTTTTGGTCTTGTTCAACTGGCGGTAGACCACAAAGATTTTATAGGTTTCAAAGATAAATTTGAAAAGTTTGGAACCCTTAAAATAGTGGAGGGGCTTAAAGAAACGGGATCGTTCGGATATGAGCGTAACTTTGAGGGATTTGAAACAATTTTTGGGGACTTAGAAAGACATATAAAAGTATTTGAATACAAAAAATATCCGGTGAAAGCTTTATGCGACTTATAATGTATGCCAAAACTAAAAAAACTACATATTCCAACCAGTTCAGCTGAAAGGTAAATTGTATTGTTTTTTTACTTTTTTGGAACAAGCTTATAATTTCTTTGAAAGCTCTTGGGGTGCACATCTACAAATTCGTAGTATTTTAATGAGTTAATTTTGTTATACCTGTGCTCGGTGTTATCACCAATCGCATATAATAACATATTACTTAGATCACATTTAGATGGTACGGTGATAACACCAAGCGCAAGGGTAACAAACATTTGGAAACTATTAAAATTCAGTTGTTTTGATTTTTTTGTTTTGAAAAAAATCAAAACAAAAAAATCAAAACAAAAATAATTCGGTCTTTAATTTTTCAATTTGTGAAAAACATTAGAGAAGAATTAAAGCCTGCCATTCCTTTTAACAAAAATGAACTTTTCATTTCATAATAATAATAGTCCACTTATATTTGAACTATATTATGAACTATCAGCAAACGCTTGAATTTTTATACAGTAAACTACCAATGTTTACCCGTATAGGTGCATCAGCATTCAAAAAAGACTTGACAAATACCATAGCTCTTTGTGAAGCAATTGATAATCCTCAAACCAAATTCAAAACCATCCACGTTGCTGGTACAAACGGCAAGGGATCAACCTCTCACATGCTGGCTTCTGTTTTACAAGCCCAAGGTTATAAAACTGGATTGTATACCTCTCCACACCTAAAAGATTTCCGCGAACGTATTCGCATTAATGGAAAAATGATGAGTAAAACCGAGGTATGTTCTTTTGTGCAAAAGCAGAAACAATTAATAGAAAAAATTGAGCCTTCGTTTTTTGAAGTTACTGTTGCAATGGCATTTGATCATTTTGCTAAACACGAAGTTGATATAGCTGTTATTGAGGTTGGCTTAGGGGGCCGCTTAGATTCTACAAATATAATTACTCCCCAAATTTCAGTTATTACCAATATTAGCCTCGATCATACTAACATGCTTGGAAATACCCTCGCAGAGATTGCTGGAGAAAAAGCCGGTATTATTAAGAAAGGCATTCCTTCCGTTATTGGCGAAACTCAAAGCGAAAGCCAACCTGTTTTTATCGCAAAAGCGAAAGAAGTAAACTCACCAATAATTTTTGCAGATCAACAACTTAGCGCTCAAGATATTTCTATAAAAAACGGGGAACTTTCTTTATCCATTTATCAAGGTGAAAATTTAAAATATAGCAAACTTCAAAGCGATTTAACTGGTATATATCAACCAAAAAATATGGTTACTGTTCTACAAGCGCTTGATGTTTTGAATCTGAAAACGAGCTTAAAAATCAGTAAAGAAAATATTTACCAAGGTTTAAAACAGGTTAAAAAGTTTACGGGTTTACAAGGAAGATGGCAAACGCTCGGTAAAAATCCTTTAATTATTTGTGATACCGGGCATAACGAAGCTGGAATAACCGAAGTTGTTAAAAATATAAGCTTAACGCCATATAAAAACCTTCATGTTGTATTTGGAATGGTAAAAGACAAAGATATTTCAAAGGTTTTATCCATTTTACCTAAAGAAGCGACATATTATTTTTGTAAACCAGATTTAGAAAGAGGCTTGCCTACTGAAGAACTTGAACAACAAGCCGCTGCATTTGGCTTAAATGGCAAAAGCTTTAGTTCCGTAGCAAAAGCAAAGGCATCAGCTATATCAAAAGCTTATAAAGAAGATTTGGTTTTTATTGGCGGAAGTACCTTCGTAGTAGCAGAATCGATATAAAATCTTTACAAAAACTTCAAAAATACTTCATTCAAAAGTCGTTACTTTAACCCATTAATGAAGTTGATGGTCTATTTTAAAACGATCAAATACTTTAACCAAAATATATTAATATAGATAGAATGAAAAAAACCACTTACTTATTCTTTTCTCTTTCCGTTTTTTCGCTTTCAATAGCTGTCGGACAAACCAAGAAAACAGTCGCTACTCCACCTAAAACTTATCCAGCAGAAGTTGCCCGCCCAAAATTAGTTGTGGGTTTAGTAGTAGATCAAATGCGTTGGGATTATTTATACCGCTATTACAACCGATACACCAATGGTGGATTTAAAAGATTAATTAATGATGGTTTCTCAGTAGAAAACACCTATATTCCTTACACACCTACCTATACTGCTTGTGGGCACACTTGTATTTATACCGGCTCTGTTCCTGCTGTTCATGGTATTATTGGTAACGATTGGTACGATCCAGAGACAAAAAAAAATATGTACTGTACTCAAGATACCTCAGTAGTTACTGTTGGCAGTACACCGTCGACAGAAGGAGAAATGTCTCCTAAAAATATGTTAACCACAACAATTACCGACGAATTAAGGTTAGCAACAAATTTTAAAGGAAAAGTAATCGGTGTATCATTAAAAGATAGAGGTTCTATTTTACCTGCAGGTCATGCAGCAAATGCAGCCTACTGGTATCAAGGTAGCACAGGAAACTGGATTACCAGTAGCTATTATATGAAAGAAGTTCCAACTTGGATAGCCGATTATAATAAATTGAAACTTGCAAATAAGTTTTACGCTAAAAACTGGGAAACACTTTACCCAATTAATACTTACGTAAATAGTACCAGCGATGAAAAAGCTTACGAGGGTAAAAACAGTACTTTCCCACATAATTTAAGCCAATTTGTTGATCGTAATTTCGACGCCATCAGAAGTACACCTTATGGAAACACAATTACGCTTGATTTAGCAAAATTAGCCATCCTTTCTGAAGATTTAGGCCAAGATAATATCACCGATTTCCTTGCGGTGAGCTGCTCTGCTACAGATTATGTTGGTCATGCTTACGGCCCTAACTCTATTGAAGCGGAAGATACATATTTACGCTTAGATAAAGATTTTGAGGAGTTTTTTAATTATTTAGATAAAAAGGTTGGTAAAGGAAATTATATGGTTTTCTTAACCGCCGATCATGGTGCTGCACATGTTCCAGCTTTTATGCAAGAAAATAAGTTACCTGGAGGCGTAGTGAGCGACAAAGAAATTGCAAGTCAATTAAACACTTATCTTAACAATAAATTTAAAGTAAATAACATCGTATTAAAATCTCAAAACAATCAAATCATATTCGATCATGATAAAACTGATAACGGTACGGTTAGTTTTGATGTAATTAAAGCTGCTTCTGTAGAGTTTCTAAAAAGATTAGATGGTTTTGCTAACGCAGTTGATATTTCTAAAATATCATCAAGCACTTTGCCGCAAATTCAAAAAACAATGATAACAAATGGATATAACGCCCGAAGAAGTGGTGATATCTATTATATTTTAAATCCAAATTGGTTTAACGGCGGTCCAACAGGAACCACACACGGAAATTGGAACCCTTATGATTCACACATTCCTTTGGTATTTATGGGTTGGGGAATTAAACCAGGTGCCTCAAACAAGACACACTATATGACGGATATTTCAGCAACATTAGCTGCTCTGCTTCATATCCAAATGCCTAGCGGTTGTGTTGGAGAACCAATTACAGAAATAACGAACAAATAATTTTCAAAAACTATGCTCAAAAGGCTAAGAAACTTTTTAAATTTTGTCTAAAAAAATGATCGTCATTCTGAACTTGTTTCAGAATCTATCTTAAAAGACCGCGAACTAAATTCAGGATGACGGAGTATATTTAGTGAAATTTAAACAGTTTCATAGTTTTTTTTATTTTAACATCATGTCAAAATATATAGCAAATCGCCTTACTCCAATGCTGGAATCTCATGATATGCCAGCTACACTAAAGTTTTACACAGAGGTTTTAGATTTTACTTGTGAAGTTAAATCCGACGATTTAAGTTGGTTAATCCTCGTTAAGGATGAAATAGAAATTATGTTCAGCGCCCCTAACGCACATCGAAATATGCCAAAATCTATTATGAGTGGCTCTCTGTACATCAATACAAATGAAGTAACCGAATTATGGGAAAGGTTAAAAAATATATGTCAAATCTGTTATCCGGTAGAAGATTTTGAATACGGCATGAGAGAGTTTGCTATATACGATAACAATGGCTATTTGCTTCAATTTGGCCACGAATTAAACTGAACTAAAAGCCATAACGGTTTAGAGTATTCTCAGGAGTAAGCTACTTATTTTAGTACATTTGCGCAACCAAATATATTTGGAAACAAGGATCAGCAATGTTAAAATTCTAATCCTTAAAATCCTTTAATATGCAACAAGTAGAAATATATAAGCCCAAAAACAAAATCCGCTTTGTAACAGCAGCCTCCCTATTCGATGGTCATGATGCAACGATCAATATAATGCGTCGTATCCTTCAGTCATCAGGTGCAGAAGTAATCCATTTAGGGCATAATCGCTCTGTTGATGAAGTGGTAAACTGTGCCATTCAAGAAGATGTTCAGGGTATTGCCATGACTTCTTACCAAGGCGGCCACATCGAGTATTTTAAATACATGTATGATCTTTTACAAGAACGTGGATCTGGTCATATCAAAATATTTGCTGGTGGTGGTGGCGTTATTTTGCCTGTCGAAATTGAAGAATTACAAGCTTACGGCATTTCTAAAATCTATTCTCCCGATGATGGTCGGAAAATGGGATTGCAAGGGATGATTAATGATATGCTTCGTCAAACAGATTTTGTAACCAAGACGAGTATTACCGAAGAACTTCAAACAATACCTCAGAAAGATATAAAGGCTATTGCTGGTGCAATTACTGTTGCCGAGAATGATCCTGAAGGTGCACAAGCCTTTGTTGATGAACTAAAAAAATTATCTAAAAATAATAAAGCACCTATTTTAGGCATTACTGGAACAGGCGGAGCGGGTAAATCTTCTTTGGTTGACGAGCTCGTTAGGCGGTTTTTAGTAGAAGTTAAAGATAAAACTTTAGCAATTATTTCTGTCGATCCATCAAAACGGAAAACTGGTGGCGCTTTATTGGGCGATCGTATCCGGATGAATGCTATTAATAACCCAAGAGTTTACATGCGCTCTTTAGCAACCAGACAGGCCAATCTGGCTTTATCTAAAAACGTACAAGAGAGTATAGATATTTGTAAAGCCGCTGGTTACGACCTTATTATTGTAGAAACATCTGGTATTGGTCAGTCGGATACAGAAATTACTGAGCATTGCGATGTGTCTTTATATGTAATGACTCCCGAATTTGGTGCTGCTACCCAGTTAGAGAAAATCGACATGCTTGATTTTGCCGATCTTGTGGCTATAAATAAATTTGATAAAAGAGGTGCTTTGGATGCTTTGCGTGATGTACGTAAGCAATACAAGCGTAATCACAATATATTTGACGCCAAAGATGAAGAAATTCCAGTTTATGGAACTATGGCTTCACAATTCAATGATCCCGGAATGAACAATCTGTTCGTTGCTTTAATGGATCAAATTAAGGTTAAAACTGGAACTGATTTCCATGCAAAAATGGAGCTTACGTCAGATCAGTCTGAAAAAATTTATATCATTCCCCCCGATCGAATCAGGTATTTAGCCGAAATTGCTGAAGCCAGCCAAGCTTATAACGAATGGGTTGATAAACAAGCTGGTATTGCAAGAAAAATGTATCAGCTTAAAGGTGTAATCGACTTGCTAAATGATCGTGGATTACAAAAAACAGGAACTCTTTTGCCAAGTGCCGATGGACTAGAAGAAGCTTATTCATTTTTTGAAGAACAATTAGATGGAGAATGTAGACGTTTGCTACGCCAATGGCCAGAAACGAAAAAAAGCTACAAGCAAGAGTTTTTCATCTATAAAGTTAGAGATAAAGAAATTAAGCAACCTCTTTACTATGAATCTCTTTCAAAGTTAAATATCCCCAAGGTTTCCTTACCAAGATATGAGGATTGGGGAGACATTCTACGCTGGTTACTAACCGAAAATCTTCCTGGAGAATTTCCTTATGCAGCAGGTGTATTTCCTTTAAAGCGTGATGGTGAAGATCCCACAAGAATGTTTGCTGGAGAAGGTGGTCCAGAAAGAACAAATAAGCGTTTTCACTACGTTTCATTAGGCCAGCCAGCGCACCGATTATCTACAGCTTTTGATTCAGTAACCCTTTACGGCGAAGATCCACATATACGTCCGGATATCTATGGCAAAATCGGTAACTCCGGAGTAAGTATTGCTACTTTGGATGATGCTAAGAAGTTGTATTCAGGCTTCGATCTTTGTGCGCCTTCAACGTCGGTATCCATGACGATTAATGGCCCCGCTCCTATGCTTTTAGGCTTTTTCATGAATGCTGCCATTGATCAGCAATGTGAAAAATATATTATAGAAAATGGCTTGGAAGAAGAAGTAAAAACTAAAATTGATGCAATTTATAAAGCTAAAAATTTAAAAAAACCGTCGTACAATGGTTCACTCCCAGAAGGTAACAATGGTTTAGGTTTAATGCTTTTAGGTGTTACCGGCGACCAGGTTTTACCAGCTGATATTTATGCTAAAATAAGAGCATATGCTATTAGTTCTGTAAGAGGAACCGTTCAGGCAGATATTTTAAAAGAAGATCAAGCCCAAAATACTTGTATTTTTTCTACAGAATTTGCACTCCGTATGATGGGTGATATTCAGAAATATTTTATTGATGAAAAAGTAAGAAACTTTTATTCAGTATCCATTTCCGGCTATCATATAGCAGAAGCCGGTGCCAATCCAATTTCACAACTCGCATTTACGCTTAGTAATGGTTTTACCTTTGTAGAGTACTATTTAAGCCGTGGCATGCATATCGACGATTTTGCACCTAACTTATCATTTTTCTTCTCAAATGGAATTGATCCTGAATATGCTGTAATTGGCCGTGTAGCCAGAAGAATTTGGGCTAAGGCAATCAAAAATAAATATAAAGGGAATGATCGCTCCCAAAAATTAAAGTATCACATCCAAACCTCTGGACGTTCCTTGCATGCCCAGGAGATTGATTTTAACGATATCAGAACTACTTTGCAAGCACTTTACGCAATCTACGACAACTGTAATTCGTTGCATACCAACGCTTATGATGAGGCTATAACAACTCCAACTGAAGAGTCAGTTCGTAGAGCAATGGCTATACAATTAATTATCAATCGCGAATTAGGTTTAGCTAAAAATGAAAATCCTTTACAGGGTGCATTCATTATTGAAGAATTAACCGATTTAGTTGAAGATGCAGTGTTAGCTGAATTTAAACGAATTAATGATCGAGGCGGTGTTTTAGGCGCTATGGAAACAATGTATCAACGGGGTAAAATCCAGGAAGAAAGTTTATATTATGAAACTTTAAAGCATACAGGTGAATATCCTATTGTTGGAGTAAACACCTTCCTAAATAAAAATGGATCACCTACAATCGTTCCAGGAGAAGTGATTAGAGCTACAGAAGAAGAAAAACAATATCAAATTGAGGCATTAAAACAATTCCAAACTAGAAATGAAGATCAAGCAACGAAAGTTTTAAAAGCGTTGCAAAAATCGGCTATTGCTGGTGATAATATCTTTGAACAACTAATGGAAGTTTGTAAAATTTGTTCTTTAGGGCAAATTAGCAATGCACTTTATGAAGTTGGTGGACAATACCGTAGAAATATGTAATTAATGAGGCTTCGAAAAATAATAATTATAGCCCTTCTGCTGATTCTTGGAACAAAAACCTGGTCAGCAGAAGAACCTAAATCAAGTTATATTATTGTACTTGGCATCGCTCAAGACGGGGGATATCCGCACATGGGTTGTCAAAAAGAATGCTGCAAAATGGCTTGGAAAAATCCTAAACTGAGGAAAAATGTTGTTTCTTTAGCATTAGTTGACCCACTCAATAAAAAATGGTGGTTGTTTGAAGCCACGCCAGATATTAAGCAACAATTGCAGGATTTTAAATCTCAAACTAAAGAACAATACCCATATCTTCCTGAAGGCATTTTTATAACTCATGCACATATTGGTCACTATACTGGCCTGATGGAATTTGGTAGGGAAGTAATGGCTACCAATAAAATTAAAGTATATATACTCCCAAAATTAAAGGCTTTTTTGGAACAAAATGGCCCATGGAGTCAATTAGTAAAGCTTAATAATATTGATTTAATTGAGTTAAACGCAGATAAGCCAATATCAATAATAAATAATTCGGTCACCGCATTTACAGTTCCTCATAGAGATGAATACTCAGAAACTGCCGGTTTTAAGATCATTACACCAACTAAAAAATATTTGTTTATACCTGATGTCGACAAATGGAATAAGTGGAATAAAAATATAATAAGCGAGATTAAGAACGTTGATATAGCAATGATAGATGCTACTTTTTATACCAATACAGAACTTGGAAATAGAGCAATATCAGAAGTACCGCACCCTTTAGTTACAGAAACAGAAAAACTCTTGCAAAATGAAGATTTAATAATCAAAAACAAAGTTTATTTCATCCACTTTAACCATACAAACCCTTTGCTTTGGGATTTAAACACTCAAAAAGAAGTACTAAGAAATGGCTTTCATCTCGCCAAACAAGGTCAGATTATTTACTAAAACATATGTAAAATAAAAGCCCCGATTTTGTCGGGGCTTAAAAATTTATTTAGAAATTTTAACCTGCAATCCAGGTAAACTTATAATCAATAGTTGGGTTTTTCATGCGTTCTGCCACACGCAATAAACGTGAAGGTAAATTCATAATATAATCACGAGCTTTTTCACCAGCGTCATTTAAATCACGCATACCTTCAATTTTCCAGTCAATAATCAACTGCTGCATAATATCAACATAATCAATCGCAGTATAAACTCCCAAACGTTGTGCTGCATCTGTAAAGTGACCAAAAGTCTGACCGATTTTTAATCCAACTTCACGTAAGAAGTGTGCTGGCATTACAATCTTTTTGCGCATCATATCTTCAAAAGCAAGCATAGCTTCATTAGGATCAACCATAAAAATTTGATTCATAAAATCTTTATACGCTTTGGCATGTCTTGCTTCATCTGACGCAATAACACCACACATTTTAGATAATAGCGTATCACCATCTTTTTTAGCTAAAGAAGCAACCCTTCTATGAGAAATATTCGTTGCTAATTCCTGAAAGCTAGTATAAACAAAGTTACGGTAAGGATCATGTCCAGTGCCAATATCGAAACCATCAGCAATTAAATATTGTGTTGATATCTCCATTTGTCGCATATCCACACGTCCAGATAAGTATAAATATTTATTTAAAAGATCACCATGGCGGTTTTCCTCAGCTGTCCAATGTCTATTCCACTTCATCCAACCACCATCTTCAGCCATACTAGGACCTTCAACCATTGCTAACCATGATTCATATGTTGGCAATGCCTCTTCAGTGATGGTATCACCTACTAAAACAGCAACTAAATCATAAGAAAGATCTTTAGCGTTATCCCTTAAAATTCGAATATCCTGATAAAATGTTTCGCTTGTAGAATCCGGTAAGAAATCAGATGGTTGCCAGTTAGTATCAATTGGTTTCAAATAGGTATCCATCATCTCGAGCATATATTTTTCAATATGCAACATTACTTCCCTTCTTTTTTCTGCAAAAAAACTCATTGTTGTGTTTATATATTTGTTATTGTCAAAGATAACCAAATAATGTGGCAAACCTCATTATATTAACATATTTGCGTATAATCAGTTGTAAAAATGAGTTAAATCATTCTAAAAAAATACATTTAAGATTTAAATCTGTGGAATGCTTAATAAAATAGTTTTAAAATATAATTAGACATACCTAAAAAGTATTCAAGAGATACTCAGGAAAGGGATGTGCAGTATTTAATGGGTGCTTCAGTCCCGCCCTTTATTGCAATCTTTTTGGATAAGCTTTGCTAAATTGAATAGATCTAACCAAAAAGGATTTCCATTCCGGTCAGGTTTAAGCTGAAGGGTATTGGTAGCAGCAGGAGATGAGAAAGGATAGGGCAAACTCCAGGGTTATACCCTGGTGCTTTGTTTGTTTAAATTTCCTGTAAACTAAGAAAACCCTTGCGACATTAAGTTGCAAGGGTTTCTTTTAAGATTTGGCACCGACCTACTCTCCCACGTGTTACCGCAGTACCATCGGCTCTGGTGGGCTTAACTTCTCTGTTCGGAATGGGAAGAGGTGGACACCACCGATAT
>NZ_RQRS01000022.1 GCF_004335085.1 Pedobacter nototheniae
GCATTGCGGTCGTCGGTACGATCGAAAGAATCAGACACTAAAATACTAAATCCATTGCTTCTTTTTTCTTGATTCATTTTAAGGTTTTTTTAAACCAAAATGTGTCAAGTTTTTTTAGGAGAGGACATTTTAGATAATTGTTTCTTTAAGTTTTTTACTCCTTGTAAACTGTTGTTTCAAATCGTTATATACATTTTCGGTACCGGGAATGTTAGATCTGTTTGCTCCTTTAACCGAATTATAAAATACAAGTGCAGCTTCATAAGCTTCGCCACCAGCAACCATCATACTGTCTTCAACGGATCTTAAAAGATGGCTTATTTGTTGATAAACGGTATATAAATCAGCTGCGAGTTTATAATCTTTCTCTGCCTCAACCACATTTAAATAGGAGGGTACAAGACTAGGGTTTTGCTGCGAATAACCAATTGCTTTACCAACAAAGGCGAGGTTTCTATCGCCCATTTTTAACATAGCCGTTCGTTCATCAGCCGTAAGGTTAAAAATTAATACATTAGTTAGTGTTGCCTCTATTGCTTGCAACTGGGTTTGGATTGTCGCCATTTGTTCGGCTGTAATTTCTGCCGAGATTCTACTGTTTGCACTCATGATTGATAATTTATTTAGATGAAAAAATACTCAAACTAAGCGCTTTGGTTTTATCTTGATTACTCACCAGGCAAATGAAAATTATCATAGCACTAGGTTAGTAAAGAAGATTAAACACTATAAATAACAAACGGGATGATTGTAATTATTGCTCCAAAAAGGAATTTACTGAAGGGTAATGCTTTTGGATAGGATATTTATAATTGCTAATGTGCAATTGATTAAAGTGAAGGTAATGAAATTAGTAAGGATAATAGATGAATTACAAAATATAATCTGCTTTGCTGCTTAAACTCGAATATATAGACAGTAACGTAAATGGATTCGAAGCTATTTTGGTTACTGTAAAATTAAAAACTTCATGAAATCTTCATCTTTGAGTACCATTTTTGATCACCCTTTCTCTATAAAATAACGTGCATTAATTGCGGTGTTAAGAGCGTATTTTCTTATTGTTTAAAATTCATTTTCTTATTGTTAATATATAGTTAAACTTAATTTACTGTTAATGTTTAATTAACATTAGGGCTGTTTTTTTGTGACAAATTAAAATCACAAAAGATGAAATTACGTTTACTATCCCTACTGGGTGTTTTTATGTTGTTTGTAACCATGGTGCAAGCGCAGGTTACTACATCAGGTATCAACGGGAAAATAAAGGATGATAAAGGAATTATTCCTGGTGCTACAATTGCAATTGTACACATCCCAACAGGTACAGTTTCAAAAGGATCTTCTAATGAGGCAGGAATTTACCGCATTGGAAATTTAAATCCTGGCGGGCCTTATAAAATTACGGTAACCTATGTAGGTTACAATCCAATTGTTAAAGAAAATGTATACTTAGCACTTGGAGCAGATCAAAAAATCGATATTGATTTAAAAGAACAAGGCAATCAACTTGCTGAAGTTAGTGTTAGGGGGCAAAAAGGGCCAACTAAATCTGGTGCAGGCACAAGCATTAATGAAACGCAGATTAAAAACTTGCCAACTATGAACCGTAGCTTACAGGATGTTACTCGTGTAACGCCACAAGGAAGCAAGGATAATACCTTTGGTGGTACAAACTTTAGGTACAATAACGTAACTATTGATGGTGCCATTAATAATGATGCAATTGGTTTTAGCCCATCTTTAGGTGGTCAAAGTGGTAGCTCGGGTATGCCGGGAAGTAGCACACGTACCAATCCAGTATCTTTAGATGCCATACAGGATGTTACAGTATTATTAGCACCATATGATGTTAAAATTGGTAACTTTTTAGGTGGTAGTATTAATGCAGTAACACGTGGTGGTACAAATGATGTAACAGGTTCTGTTTATGGTTATGGCCGTAATGCAGCTTTAATAGGTAGAAATAAAATTGGAGATAACTCAAAAGAACCTTCTGCTTTCCACGATTATCAAACAGGTTTCCGCGTAGGTTTCCCTATCATTAAAGATAAATTATTCTTCTTTACTAACGAGGAAATTACTAGAAGACAAGATCCTGTAATTTTAGGTGCAGGCTCTCCAGATGGTATAATCACTTTAGCGCAGGCGCAGGCAATATCCGATCGTATGAAAACTGCCTACGGTTTGGATGCTGGCGCTTATGGAGATTACAACATTTATTCGCAATCAAATAAATTTTTTAACCGTTTAGATTGGAATATTAATGAAAACAATCAGTTAACGATTAGAAACAATACCATTATATCTAAAGCAACAAACTTAGAAAGAGATCAATCTAACTTTAGATTTGGTAGCATAGATTTTAAACAAAATAATAACCAAAGTTCAACCGTTGCCGATTTAAAAACAAGATTTAATAATTCTGCAACCAACAACTTAATCTTAGGATACTCTACCGTTCACGATTTCCGTGATCCTCTTTCTAACCCAGCCATTCCACAAATTGAAATTGGTTCAAATGGTGGTACCATCTTTTTAGGTACAGATAGAGAAGCGAGTATTTTTAATATGAAACAAAATACTTTCGAATTAACAGATAACTATTCTTTTAGCAAGGGCATACACAATTTTACTGTTGGTACGCACAACGAGTTTTACAAAATTAACTATGGTTTTGTAAACGCATGGAACGGAAGGATAGCTTATGATACTGTTGATGACTTTTTAGCTAACAAACCAAAAAGAGTTCGTACAAGTTTTGATTATGCAGATAACAGTCGCGATAACATTTTGGCTAACCCTACAGCAAAATTTAATGTTAACCTATATAGTGTTTACGGCCAAGATGAGATGCGCCTAAGCGATAAGTTTAAACTTACTTTAGGTTTGCGTTTTGATATGGCGGATTTGCCTAATATGCCTACCTTGAGTACAAAAACGACTAACTCTCCGGTTGATCCAAATTATGGTACAACATATACTTATACTCAGCCATCGGCAATTAATAACAAGTTTTTAAATAAAGTTCAAATTTCACCAAGATTAGGTTTCAATTTTGATGCCCTTGGCGATCAAAGCTTAATTGTACGTGGTGGTAGTGGTTTATTTACCAGTCGTGTTCCATTTGCATGGTTAGGCTATGCTTATTACAACAATGGTGTAAACTATGGTTCTTACGATTTAAAACCAGCAACGGGTAATAAAGTAGTAACGCAAGTACCAGGTACCGATCCAATTAAAGATGCTTTAGGTGGAAACGGAGAAGCAGGTTATGCAGCTAAACAAGGTGTAAATATTAACGATGCTAATGGTGCAACACAGGTAGATTTAGTTGATAATAACTTTAAAATGCCTAAAGCATGGAGAAGTAACTTAGCCTTTGATTTTAGAACACAAGACAACTGGAAATTTACTTTAGAAGGTATTTATAGTAAGGTTATTAAAGATGTTGCTTTCCAACAAATTAACTATGTAGATAATCCAACATATATGGTTTATGATACGCAGCACCAACAACCAATTTATTCGGGCTCTAAAATTAATTCGAAATATACAAATGCTTACCTTTTATCAAATACAGATCAAGGTTATAAATATTCATTAACTGGGCAAGTAAGCAAATCATTACCGTTTGGATTAGATTTTATGGTTGCATATACTTACGGTCAATCTAAAGATATTGCTAACGGGATTCGTAACTCTATGGAATCTAACTGGCAGTTAAATCAAGCTTTAAGTCCTAATAACCCAGGTTTAGCTTATTCTAACTTCGATGTTCGTAACCGTATTGTTTCTACTTTAAACTATAAATTAGATTGGGCTAAAAACGGTAGATATGTAAGTAACTTCTCAATCTTCTTCAGTGCACAATCAGGAGCGCCTTACTCATTAGGTTTTGTAAACGGAACAATCAACAACACTGGTCAAACAGTAAGTTTAGTTTATATTCCAGCAGCAGGCGAAACATCTAAATTCTTCTCTGCAGCAAACCAGGCACAAGCCGCGGCATTTGATGCATACGTAGATGCTGATAAATATTTAAGCACCCGTAGAGGACAGTTTACTGAGCGTAATGGTGCACGTACACCATGGAATGTACAGGCAGATTTCCGCTTCTCGCAAGATATTCAAGTAGCAAAAGGTAAACACCCGCATGTTTTAACCTTAACTTATGATATTGTTAACTTAACCAACTTGCTTAATAAAGATTGGGGAATCCAATATTTCTCTCCAAATACATTTAACTCAATGGCTAACGTTGGTTTAAAAGTAGCAACTGCTGGTACACCAACATCTTACCCAGTTTATACTTTTGCGCAGAAAGATGTAACTTCTTATTCTAGAGATTTCTTTGCATCTCGTTACCAAATGCAATTAGGTTTAAGATATAGCTTCTAAATATTAATATTAAAAAGCTTAATAAAAAGCCCCCAGGTCTTAAATGATCTGGGGGCTTCTTTATGATTGGTTTTAAATGTAATTAAGCTTTTAGCTTTGCAGCACGTTTAGTCTTAGTTTCTTTTGCGATAGGTTCTGCAGCTTTAATTTCTTCTTCTGCAATTATTGGCGCTTTTTCAGTAGGTTTTACTTCTGTGGCTTTGGCTTTTTTAGAAAGCTTTTTAGCCAGTTGTTTGGCAAAGTTTTCTATAAGTTTCTTGCTTTTCTTTGCTTCTCCGTATTGGCTCACCACTTCCTCAAAAGCGGTAATTAATTTTGATGATAATTCTTTCTTCAGCTTTTTGTTTACGGAACGATTCTGGGCGTTTGATTTCTTCTTTTTCATTTACCTCAAAGATATATGATCGCAAAATTAAATTTATATTATCTTTTTGTTAAGTAATTAGGAAACGCTTAACACAAAACTGCTTTTTTGTTAATCACCATTTTGAAAAGTTGTTAGTTTACTTTCGCCGTTTTTTTGCCAAGCGCATACAAGCTGGTTCTCAGGTAGGTTAACAAAGATTGGTTACAAACTGAAGGAATATCTTTCGGTAAAATGGGCTTACCGATTTTAATTTTAAGTACGTGCCCTTCTTTATTAAACAATTCTGAAATAAGTTTGGCCGTTTGCAATGATGGATGTATTAATCTAAGCAAGCTGAAAAGAAAACCATTATTACCGAAAAAATAAACAGGTAAAATAGGGACATCAGCCTTGGATATAATTTTGCCAACTACAGGGTGCCATTCTCTATCAGTAATTTGAAGCTTTTTAAACTTATAGGATGAAACTTCTCCGGCGGGGAAAATAGCTACAGGTGTACCTTCCTTTAAAGTTTTAAAAGTTGTTTTTAAACCACTAATACTGGAGGCATCTTGAACGTTTTCGAAAGGGTTTACAGGAATGATGCATTCGCTTAGATTTGGGATTTTCTTTAGTAAAAAATTACCCATAAACATGGTGTCGGGCCGTTTCTTCGTTAAAGTACTTAAAAGAGCTAAAGATTCTATAGCGCCGTAAGGATGATTGGCAATTGAAATAAATGCGCCAGTTTCGGGAATATTAGCCAAGTCTTCATCATCAATTTCTATGATAACGCCTAAAGTATTTAAAAGATAATTTGCAAATGCTGCACCTTCCAAATGATTGGCATCACTCACAATGCGGTTAAGTGCATTAATTTTCATCATTTTCATGAGCATGCTGGCCAACCCAGGAAAAGGTAATTTGCAAATTCCCGTTGCTTTGGAAAAATCTGCTTCAGATATAATTGTCATATGGGGTTTTTACATTCCAGTACCATCTTTTTTAATTTTATACTGAAATAAATAAGCAATATATAAGGAGGGAAAGCTTATTAAAGAATAGCTAAACAAAGCTCATACAGAGTAGCTAAAGATAATATAATAATGTTAACTGCGAAGCATTTTAATAAAGCTAAATGGCGGTATTTAAATAATTAATAAATAACTTATAGGTAACAGATACTTAACATATCGACTATACTTTTGCAGTATAAATATTTGGTTAGTATTTATAAAGTTTAGGTTAGTTGATAATAAAAAACCCGGATGGATGTCCGGGTTTTTTTATTTAAAAATAATTAGAAATTCTTACCAAGTTTCTCCAGCATTTCTGGTGGGATGTTATGCGTATCTACTACTAAGAAGCCATCCAAACAATCCGAAAATTTAGGATCGATATTAAAAGAAATAATTTTTGCGTTTAAATTCATGTATTGTCTAAGCAACACAGGCACTTTAATGTGCGAGTTTTCAATATCACCAATCAAGCTATCTAAATCTTTAAATGAGTCGCTACTATCCACCAAAGTATCGGTAGATATTGGTAGTAAATCAGCTTTAAACTTGTTTTTCGGTTTTACATATTTAGCCATCTCATAATCGAAATGGTTTTTAGTAATATAATCTACAATTAAAGCCTTACTAAATTTAGAAAAATTGTTGCTAATACTTACCGGGCCAAACATGTAACGGTATTGAGGGTTATCAATCAGGTATTTTAAAATTCCTTTCCACAGTAAAAATAACGGAAGTGGTTTGCCCTGATATTCTTTCCTAATCCACGATCTACCTAACTCAATACCTTGTTTTAGCATTGGATAAAACTGATCTTTCATTTTAAACAACTCAGAAAGATAGAAACCACGGCTACCCATGCTCTCCAAAATCTCATCGCCCTTACCAATTCTGTAAGCACCAACAATATTTTCCAAATCCCTATCCCAAATAAATAAGTGATTATAATAAATGTCGTAGTTATCTAAATCTATTTTTTTATTGGTTCCTTCGCCAACCTCCCTAAAGGTAATTTCGCGTAAACGACCAATTTCTCTTAATATATTTGGTATTTTTAGTGTTGGAACAATATAAACTTCGTAGTTCTTTTCTGTCCATACTTTAAAATCCTCTAGTGTATCAACTTCAGTTTTAATTAAGTTTCTGGAAGTTTCTTCGATTATTTCAGCAGGTTTCTTCTTAATCTTAAATAATTTTAACGGATTAAAAAGTTTCTTTTCCGTATCTAAACCAACACCTAAAGCATAAGTACGGGCTCTTAAAAAGTCCATTAACTTATTACTGCTGTTCATGTGCGATATTTCTGAAACGGCAATGGGTTTACCCACTCTTACTTTAATAGTGCGCCCATGTTTATTTAAAAACTCTGATGGTAATTTTGCAGTTCGTAAAGTAGGATGTATAAAGCTTAAAATATTAAAGAAAACGCCGTTATTGCCATGAAAATAAATTGGTACAACAGGTACTTTAGCTTTAGCAATAAGCTTTCCTACCACAGGATGCCACATTCTATCCGTTACCTGTTGGGCATCAAGTTTAAATGTAGAAACCTCGCCAGCCGGAAAAATTCCAATAGGAGTACCATTTCTTAATAAGTCAAAAGTTGTTTTTAAACCACTAATGCTTGATGAGTGCTGTACATTTTCAAAAGGATTAACAGCCACGAAAAATTCATCAAGGTTTGGTATTTTCTTCAAAATAAAATTAACCATTACCTTTGCATCAGGCCTTACAGTACATAAAAGCTTAACTAAAGCCAAGCCTTCAACACCGCCATATGGATGATTTGCAATAGCAATAAAAGGACCCGTTTTAGGAATGCTATTTAAATCATCTTCATCAAAATCAATAGAAACACCAATGGTTTCCAGTATTTTATCTACAAACTCTAAACCTTTAAAATGCTGGTTTTGAGAAAATACATCATTAATATCATTCAGCTTCATGATTTCCATAATCAAGCCAGCCAATCCCGGAACACCCAGTTTATCTATCTTCGTCGCCTTCGCAAATTCTGAGGTAGTAATGATCTTCATATAAAAATTGTTAGGTTGTTGCATTTTGCAAAGCATCTCAGTTTTGCAATCCCAAAAATAAGATTTATATTTAAATATAAATGTCATAACATATAACTATGAGAACTTGGCTCAATAAACACTTCGGTTTTAGTAAGGGCGAGTTCAACGGACTTATTTTGCTGATTGCAATCATTATCACTTTAAAGTTTATACCTTATATATATGATCACTTAAAGCCTATTGAAACTGATAACCCCAATCTTTTATCGGAAATTCAAAAAATAGAAACCACTAATGAGGAGCGTTTCTACTATACCAAGAATAATATAGAAGATGCCGGCGATAAAAAGGCAGGAAAACTTTTTAATTTCGATCCTAATCAAATAGATGTTTCGGGCTGGCAGGAGTTAGGTTTATCGTTAAAGCAGGCGCAATCCATTGTTAACTACAGAAACAAAGGTGGTAAGTTTTATAAGGTAGAAGATTTGAAGAAAATGTATACCATATCTCCTCAAATGTATGAGCGGTTGCTGCCTTTTGTACAATTAGAAAAGCAAGCAGACGCTTATCCTAAAAATAATTTCCAGTTTGAGAAAAAGGAATATATTAAAAAAGCACTAATTATTGTAGATATCAATTCAGCTGATTCTGCCCAATTGGATCAAATAAAGGGTGTTGGACCAGCTTTTGCTTTACGCATTTTAAAATATCGCAATCGTTTGGGCGGTTTTTATAAAAAAGAACAATTAATGGAAGTGTATGGTGTGGATTCTGTTAAGTACACCGAAATAAAAAATCAAGTTTCTATTGGTGATGCCAATCTTAAAACTATAAATATCAATACCGCTGTTTTTAATGATCTAAAAGACAATCCATACCTAAGCTATAAACAAATTAATGCCATTATACAGTATCGTAAACAACATGGCAAGTATCTCGGCCTTGCCGATTTAAATAAAGTTGGCATTTTAACACCTCTAATTATAGAAAAGATTAGCAGATATATAACATTCTAAAACATGATGTTATCAATATTGCGATAATCAAAATGATGTGTGCTTTTCGGCTGTATATTCAGTTTTTGTGAAATAAGAAATATGCAAGGGCGAAATATAATTTCAAAATTCCATTGGTTTTCCGGTTTGCATGGGTCGTGATTGAAAAAATGATAAAAAAATTAGAAAAACTTTTCCTGCTTATTTACAGCCTTTAAAAATCGGGTATAAACTAATTGAACCAAATACCATTTCATTCTACAAAGAGGTGTTTTTTTAACTATAAGTAACTATCAAATAAATGTTTATAATTGCCGAAAAACCAGTATAAAATATAAATATTAATGAGCGTTAGTTTTAACTTTTCAGAAACAGAAACCCAACAAAGCGTTAGGGCTATGGTTCGTGATTTTGCAGAAAAAAATATCCGTCCAAATATCATGGAATGGGATGAATCACAACATTTCCCTGTAGAATTGTTTAAACAATTAGGCGATTTAGGCTTAATGGGTGTTTTAGTGCCTGAAAATTATGGTGGCTCAGGTTTGGGTTACCAGGAATATGTTGATGTTATTGTAGAAATTGCCAGAGTTTGTGGTTCAATTGGTTTATCAGTTGCAGCGCATAACTCACTTTGTACAGGACATATTCTTGCTTTTGGTAATGAAGAACAAAAACAAAGATGGTTGCCTAAACTAGCAACTGCAGAGTGGATTGGTGCTTGGGGCTTAACAGAAGCTAATACAGGTTCTGATGCTTTACGTATGATGACTACTGCTGTTGAAGATGGCGATGATTATATTTTAAATGGTGCAAAAAACTGGATTACCCACGGTAAAACTGGCGATGTTGCCGTTGTAATGGTACGTACCGGAGAAAGTGGTAGCTCTAAAGGTATTTCTGCTATTGTTGTAGAAAGAGGAACACCTGGTTTTTCTGCAGGAAAAAAGGAAAATAAATTAGGTATGCGTGCTTCAGAAACTACAGAAATGATTTTTGACAATTGCCGTGTGCCCAAAGCAAATATTTTAGGTAATGTTGGCGAAGGTTTTAAACAAGCAATGAAGGTTTTGGATGGCGGTCGTATTTCTATTGCAGCTTTATCCTTAGGTATTGCTAAAGGTGCTTTTGATGCTGCGGTTGATTATTCTAAACAACGCCACCAATTTGGGCAACCGATTTCGAGCTTCCAAGCCATTAGTTTTAAATTGGCAGATATGGCTACTGAAATTGAAGCCTCAGAATTATTAATCCGTCAGGCAGCAGATTTGAAGAATAGGCATTTGCCAATGACAAAGGAATCGGCTATGGCTAAATACTTTGCTTCAGAAGTTGCGGTAAGAGTATCAACAGAAGCGGTACAAATTTTTGGTGGCTACGGTTATACCAAAGATTTTCCAGTAGAGAAATTTTATCGCGATAGTAAATTATGCACAATAGGAGAGGGTACATCTGAAATACAAAAAATTGTAATTGCCAGAGAAATCCTTGCCTAAAAATATAAGGCCAATAACAATAGCCTAATAATACTAACAACCAAATATATTATGAGCAATCCGGAAGGCGAAACACCTTTCGGATTTTTTTTGTCGATTTTTTAAACCAAGACCAGTTAGGAGTTGTTTATTGATAACTAATAAATAACGATATGGCAAAATACTCAGAAAAGGCAGGAGAAAAAGTAGAAGAAACCATGCACGAAATGAAAGAAGGTAAGCTTAAAAGTGGTTCTGGTAAAAAAGTAACCTCAAAAAAACAAGCTGTTGCAATCGGTTTATCAGAGGCTAGAAAAGAAGGCGCAAAAGTGCCGAAGAAAAAGTAAAAGTTTAGAGAATTTTGAATAGTAAGTACTTATGAGATATAATTAAGCCATTCAAAATTCTCTAATTTGAAAATGTAATTTATTGCGGAATATCTTTTGACGATACAATGCTATCTACAACATAAACGCTGAAGCCTCTCCAAGGCAATGTGTTTTTATATTCTTTATAGTGCAGTTCATAAAACTTACCGCTATTTGCCATCATTTTATCAGCAATTTCTTTATTGGCAATAGAGAATTCAAATTCATTGTTTTGCAATGTTCCAGTTTGGCGAGATTTAACCCCACTTTGGATTAGTTTACCTTCATAAGTTTTAAACATATAGCCTTTCTTTACTACATAGTTTAATTCGCCCGCTTTTACACCTTCGCCAAAAACGAAGAAATAACGATAATAAGCTAAACCACTTAATATTAGTACGGCAATAACAATAATAATGGTGATTATTTTTTTTCCTGGTGTCATATGTTTTTCTTTTGATAAACTAAGTTATGTTTTTAGAATCAATAACTAACATACATTAACTGATAATGTTTTTTATAAAATTTACTAAAAAATCTTTCTCATTTTCAATAATTTACTTACATTTGCATCCCCGATAAGAAGGGACAATTTAAAAAACACGAGAGGAGGTATTTCAGCGTTATGATCATTATCAACATTAAAGACGGCGAATCATTAGATAAAGCCCTAAAACGTTTCAAGAAAAAGTTTGAAAAAACAGGAGTATTGAGAGAATTACGTAGTCGCCAAGCATACGAGAAAAAATCCGTTGCTCGCCGTACAGAAATTAAACATGCTGTTTACATTCAGAACATGAATCAAGACACAACTGTATAGTTGTTGACTATATAAATTATTAAATGCCTTCAGGATTTTTCCTGAAGGCATTTTTTTTGTCATAAAAATCAGTAGAATTTCATTCTATCAAAACTATTTGTAACTTCATATCAATGCCAATCTAAACAAAATTGAATGTTGCTTAACAGTTTTTTAACCTATTTATTGCACGAGAAACGTTATTCTCAACATACAATTGTTTCTTATCAAACAGATATCGATCAATTTGAAGCCTTTATAAATAAAACCTTTGAGTTAGGCTTCCTCGAAATCAAACATACGCACGTTAGAAGTTTTATGGTCGAGTTAATGGATCAACAAACTTCAGAGTCATCTATAAATAGGAAAATATCTGCATTACGTAGTTTCTATAAGTTTTTATTAAGAGAAGGTAAGGCTACCCAAAATCCTATGCTCTTAATTAAAGGGCCAAAGGTTGCCAAGCGTTTACCCGTTTTTGTTGAGGATCATAAATTGAACCACTTACTCGATTCAGATCTTTATTTTGATGATAGCTTTGGCGGTGTTCGCGATCATTTGGTAATTGAACTGCTTTTTGGAACAGGTATTCGTTTAACCGAACTATTGCAATTAAAGGATACAGATATAGATATATATAATAGTACCATTAAAGTTTTAGGTAAAAGGAATAAGGAAAGAATTATACCAATAAATAAACAGCTTATCAATCAGCTAAATACATATATTGACTTAAAAAAGTTGCAAAACTTTAATAACAAATTGCTTAACTTAATCGTTACCAATACAGGAACAGCGGCTTATCCGAAATTAATATACCGTATTGTTAAAACGTACCTAAACCATATCACTACAAATGATAAAAAAAGTCCTCATGTATTACGCCACAGTTATGCCACCAGCCTGCTTAATGCGGGGGCAGATCTTAATGCGATCAAAGAGCTTTTAGGCCATGCAAGTTTAGCAGCCACCCAGGTTTATACACACAACTCAATTGAAAGATTAAAAACAATTTATAAACAAGCCCATCCAAAGGCATAAAAAAAGGAGGAAAAATGAAAATCGGAGTTCAGTCAATCCATTTCAACGCAGATAGTAAGTTGTTAGATTTTATACAGAAGAAAGCAAATAAACTTGACCAGTTTTTTGATCAGATCATAAGCGGAGAAGTGTATTTAAAATTGGAGAATGTAGATAACGAAGCCAATAAGATTAGCGAAATTAAGTTAATTGTGCCCGGTGGAACACTATTCGCTAAAGAACAATGTAAATCATTTGAAGAAGCCACAGACCTGGCAATTGAATCTTTAAGAAAACAAATAACGAAGCACAAAGATAAAACACGTGCAAAATTAAGTGAACATAAAGCAATATTAAGCGAAAGCGAAGTATCAGATTTCTAAATTATATTTAAATATTAGAGAAAAACCGACCGGTTACCGGTCGGTTTTTTTTATTTCTAAACTTTTTTTCGAATATTTTTGGAAGAAAATAATTAGAAATCGGAGGAAATTTCATCGAATAATTAAAAACTGGAACTTATTTTCACTTATTTTTTTTCACCTTTAATAAAAATAAGTGTGCTTAAAGCTTCTGATTTTAATGTTTTGAAAAAAAACTAAAAAAAATATTAAAAATAATGCTCTCAAAAAATGGTTCAGAAATATCTGATTATTAAGCGAGTATTTTTTGAAATAAAATAATCTGGAGGGGAGTGATAAAATTCCTTTCATTTTTTTTCAAATTTATTTTGAATAGAAATATAAGTGTGTATATTTGCATTCCCTTTCGGAAACGGCGTTAAGCAAAGAAGAAAAGGATAAGTTCTGTGAAAAGATAAAAATTTAAAAAAACACGTTAATGGTATAAAAAAAGAAGTTTTTTCGTATCATTGCAGCAAATTTAAAAGCCTCCTTAGCTCAGCTGGTAGAGCAACTGACTTGTAATCAGTAGGTCATTGGTTCGATTCCGATAGGAGGCTCTTTATTTTAAAGTGTTAACATTTTAAAATAAGTTGGGGAGATACCAGAGCGGCCAAATGGGACAGACTGTAACTCTGTTGTCGTAAGACTTCGAAGGTTCGAATCCTTCTCTCCCCACACTTTAAATGATAGAATGATCAAATGATTTGGTGATTGAATTTATTCTCTCATTTACTCCATTCCTCAATCATTCATTTAGAAAGCGGAAGTAGCTCAGTTGGTAGAGCGATAGCCTTCCAAGCTATAGGTCGCGAGTTCGAACCTCGTCTTCCGCTCTAAAATTAAAGTGGGCAGTTTAAAGTATCAGTTGGAGGTTTTACTGAAAACTGAAAAGCTGGAACTGAAAACTAAAAGCCGAAGTAGCTCAGCGGTAGAGCACTTCCTTGGTAAGGAAGAGGTCGTGGGTTCAAGTCCCATCTTTGGCTCAGGTATAATGAAGCTTTGTTAAATCTGTTTAATATACAGAGTAGACAAGGTTTTTTGTGTTGAATTGTATCAAAACAATAAATAAAAAATAATAAAAAGTTAACCTACTAATTAGTTATAAATAAAATGGCAAAAGAAAAATTTGACCGCAGTAAACCGCACTTAAACATCGGTACAATCGGTCACGTCGATCACGGTAAAACAACTTTAACAGCAGCTATTACAAAAGTTTTGGCTGATGCTGGTTTAACTGAGGCACGTTCATTCGATTCAATTGACTCTGCTCCAGAGGAAAAAGAAAGAGGTATTACAATCAATACAGCTCACGTTGAGTATTCAACAGCTAACCGTCACTATGCACACGTTGACTGTCCAGGTCACGCGGATTACGTGAAAAACATGGTTACTGGTGCTGCTCAGATGGACGGTGCAATTATCGTTGTTGCTGCTACTGATGGTCCAATGCCACAAACTCGTGAGCACATCCTATTAGCTCGTCAGGTAGGTGTTCCTTCATTAGTTGTATTCATGAATAAAGTGGATATGGTTGATGATCCTGAATTATTAGAATTAGTAGAAATGGAAGTTCGTGAATTATTATCTTTCTACGAATTCCCAGGTGATGATATTCCTGTAATCCAAGGTTCTGCATTAGGTGGATTAAACGGTGATGCTAAATGGGTTGGTAAAATCATGGAATTAATGGATGCTGTAGATAGCTACATTCCAATTCCTCCACGTTTAACTGAACTTCCTTTCTTAATGCCTGTTGAAGACGTGTTCTCAATCACTGGTCGTGGTACTGTTGCTACTGGTCGTATTGAGCGTGGTGTAATCAACTCTGGAGATCCAGTTGAGATCTTAGGTATGGGTGCTGAGAACTTAAAATCTACAGTAACTGGTGTTGAGATGTTCCGTAAAATCTTAGATTACGGTGAAGCTGGTGATAACGTAGGTTTATTGTTACGTGGTATTGAGAAAACTGATATCCGTCGTGGTATGGTAATCTGTAAACCAGGTTCAGTAACTCCTCACACTGATTTCAAAGCTGAGATCTATGTATTATCAAAAGCAGAAGGTGGTCGTCACACTCCATTCTTCAACAAATATCGTCCTCAATTCTATTTCCGTACTACAGACGTAACTGGTGAGATTTCACTAGCTGAAGGAACTGAAATGGTAATGCCAGGTGATAACGTTACAATCACAGTTAAATTAATTAACGCGATTGCAATGGAAAAAGGTCTACGTTTCGCTATCCGTGAAGGTGGTAGAACAGTAGGTGCTGGTCAGGTAACTGAAATCTTAGCTTAATTTTAAGCTACAATAATATAAAAAGAGCTAGTTTAGGCTAGCTCTTTTTTATAAACACACGGGAATAGTTCAACGGTAGAATAGAGGTCTCCAAAACCTTTGATCAGGGTTCGAATCCTTGTTCCCGTGCCAAAAATAATGATTGAATTAGTGGATATTAAAATGATAGAATGTATTTTCATTCTATCACTCACTAACTCAATCATTTAATCATTATAATAAATATGGCTAAAGTAGTTCAATTTATAAAAGAATCATACGATGAAATGACTCAGAAGGTTACATGGCCTACTTGGGGAGAGCTTCAAAGTTCAGCAATTCTTGTTTTAGTGGCTTCTTTAATTATTGCATTAGTTATTTTTGCAATGGATAAAGGCTCTACATTTGTGTTAGATACTTTTTATAAATCACTTTCTAATTAATTTTTCCTGATAATGAGCGATCTAAAATGGTATGTGGTAAGGGCTGTTAGCGGTAAAGAAAAGAAAGTTAAACAGTATATTGATGCTGAGATTAGCCGTTTAGGTTTTTCTCATTTGGTACCACAGGTTTTAATACCGATGGAAAAATATTACCAGATGAGAGATGGAAAAAAAATTGCAAAAGAACGCAACTATTATCCAGGATATGTTTTAATTGAAGCTACACTTGATGGTGAATTAGAGCATATTATTAAAGGAATAAATAGTGTTATTGGGTTTTTAGGTGATAAAGCCGGAAATCCAATCCCGATGCGCCAAGCAGAAGTTAACCGTATCTTAGGTAAGGTTGATGAAATGAGCGAACAGGGTGAAACTATGAATGTTCCTTATTATGTTGGTGAGAACATCAAAGTTATGGATGGACCTTTCAACGGTTTCTCAGGTATTATTGAAGAGGTAAACGAAGAGAAGAAAAAATTAAAAGTTATGGTTAAAATCTTTGGTCGTAAAACACCACTTGAGCTTAACTATATGCAAGTAGAAAAAGAGTAAAAATAATTTTACTAAATATATTGGAGGACTGCAAGATTATTCATATCTTTGCAGTCCTTTTGGTTTTGTATAAAGCCATCTAGGAAATAAAATGTTACATGCTTCCAATATTTAACATTGAGTTTTAAATAAATAAAAACACAAAATGGCAAAAGAAGTCAGTGCAATGATCAAATTACAGATCAAAGGCGGAGCGGCAAATCCATCGCCACCAGTAGGACCTGCGTTAGGTGCTAAAGGTGTTAACATCATGGAGTTTTGCAAACAGTACAACGCTCGTACCCAAGATAAAGCAGGTAAAGTATTGCCAGTTGTAATTACTGTTTATGCTGATAAGTCATTCGATTTCATCATCAAAACCCCTCCAGTGGCTATCCAATTAAAAGATGCTACTAAATTACAGAGTGGTTCTGCTGAGCCTAACCGTAAGAAAGTTGGATCGGTGACCTGGGACCAGATTAAAGTTATTGCTGAAGATAAAATGCCTGATTTAAATGCATTTACAATCGAATCTGCAATGAGTATGGTTGCCGGTACAGCACGCAGTATGGGAATCACCGTTTCTGGTGACGCACCCTGGAACAATTAATTAAAAAACAGTTTACAACAGTGGCGAAATTAACTAAAAATCAAAAAAAGGCACATGCTAAATTAGAAGCTGGCAAAGCTTATACTTTGAAAGATGCTGCTGCTTTGGTAAAAGAAATCACTACAACTAAATTTGATGCGTCAGTAGATATTGATGTTTCATTAGGTGTAGATCCACGTAAAGCCAATCAAATGGTACGTGGTATTGCTACTTTACCACACGGAACAGGTAAAACTGTACGTGTTTTAGCTTTAGTAACTCCTGATAAGGAAGAAGAAGCAAAAGCAGCTGGCGCAGACTTCGTAGGTTTAGACGAATATGTGGCTAAAATTGAAGGTGGTTGGACCGATGTAGACATTATTATCACAACACCAGCTTGTATGGCAAAAGTGGGTAAATTAGGCCGTGTTTTAGGTCCAAGGAACTTAATGCCAAACCCAAAATCTGGAACAGTAACTAACGAAGTTGGTAAAGCTGTAACAGAGGTTAAAGCAGGTAAGATTGATTTTAAAGTAGACAAAAGCGGTATTATACACGCTTCAATAGGGAAAGTATCATTCCCAGCAGAGAAAATTTATGAAAATGCTTTAGAAGTAATTCAAGTAATTTCTAAATTAAAACCATCTGCTGCAAAAGGAACTTATTTTAAAAGCATTCACGTGTCTTCTACAATGAGTCCTGGGATTGCAATTGAAACTAAATCAGTAGCGGGGATTTAATCATGAACAGAGAAGAAAAAAACGAAGTAGTTTTAGAACTACAAGGACAAATGCAAGAGTTTGGCAATTTTTATATTGCTGATACCTCAAGCCTTTCTGTTGAGCAGATTAATAACATCCGTCGCAAATGTTTTGAAGGTGATATCGTAATGAAGGTTGCTAAAAACTCTTTAATTCGCAAAGCGATTGAAGGTTTAGAAGGCGATGCTTCTGAGATATACGAAGCCTTAAAAGGTTCTTCATCATTATTATTCTCAAAAACAGCTAATGCTCCGGCTAAGTTGATTAAAGCTTTGAGAAAAACATCTGAAAAACCATTGCTTAAAGCGGCATACATAGATTCATCAGTTTATGTTGGCGATGACCAATTGAATAACTTAGTAAGCTTAAAATCAAGAGAAGAGCTTATTGGCGATATCATTGGATTATTACAATCACCAGCTAAAAACGTTGTATCTGCCCTTAAATCAAGCGGTGGCAAAATTGCAGGAATTGTTAAAACTCTACAAGAAAGAGAAGGTTAACGAACACCTTAAGTTCGCAATTAAACAAAATTATTTTTACGTAAATTTTTAAAATCTTAATAAAATGGCAGATTTAAAAGCGTTTGCTGAGCAATTAGTAAACTTAACAGTTAAAGAAGTTAATGAATTAGCTCAAATCTTAAAAGATGAGTATGGTATCGAGCCTGCAGCTGCTGCTGTAGTTGCTGGTCCTGCTGCTGGTGGTGATGCACCTGCTGCTGCTGCAGAAAAAACATCTTTTGATGTAATCTTAAAAGAAGCTGGTGGTCAGAAATTAGCAGTTGTAAAACTTGTTAAAGACTTAACTGGTTTAGGTTTGAAAGAAGCTAAAGACTTAGTAGACGGAGCACCAAAAGAATTAAAAGCTGGTGTTGCTAAAGACGAAGCAGAAGCTCTTAAAAAACAATTAGAAGAAGCTGGAGCAGTAGTTGAAATTAAGTAATCACTTAATTTAGCTTCGCTAAAAAAGTATCAGACACCGACTGAAAATGTCGGTGTCTTTACCTGTTTATAAACATCTCATTTTGTTTGGTTGATGAGATGCTATAACCAAAGCCAAACAAATAGTTTATTCTTAAACTAAAATCTTTTAGTCCATTGGCAAAGACAGTCGAACAAAGAGTAAATTTTGCAACGAGTAAGCACATTATAGACTATCCGGATTTTCTGGATGTGCAATTGCAATCATTCAGAGAGTTTTTCCAGATAGATACAACTTCAGACGATCGCTCTAGCGAAGGTTTGTTTAAAGTGTTTGCTGAAAACTTTCCAATCACAGATTCAAGAAATATCTTCGTTTTAGAGTTTCTTGATTATTTTGTGGATCCTCCGCGTTATGATATACATGAGTGTATCGAACGTGGTTTAACGTACAATGTTCCATTAAAAGCAAAGCTTAAGCTTTCTTGTAATGATGTTGAACATGAAGATTTTGAAACCATCATTCAGGATGTGTACTTAGGTACTATTCCTTATATGACACCAAAAGGTACATTTGTAATTAACGGTGCAGAACGTGTTATCGTTTCGCAATTACACCGTTCACCAGGCGTGTTCTTCGGCCAAAGCCGTCACACAAATGGAACAAAATTGTATTCTGCTCGTGTTATTCCTTTCAAAGGTTCATGGATTGAGTTTGCTACAGACGTTAATAACGTGATGTATGCTTACATCGATCGTAAGAAAAAATTCCCGGTAACCACTTTACTACGTGCTATTGGTTATGATTCTGATAAGGATATCTTAGAGTTATTTGATCTTGCTGACGAAGTAAAAGTTAGTAAATCAGGCTTGAAGAAATATATCGGTCGTAAACTTGCTGCAAGAGTATTAAAGAAATGGGTTGAAGATTTCGTAGATGAAGATACTGGTGAGGTAGTTTCTATCGATCGTAATGAAGTGATTCTTGAAAGAGAAACTGTTCTTGAAGACGACCACATCGATATGGTTATCGAAGCGGGTGTTAAAACCATTATCTTATCTAAAGAAGATGGTGCAAGCCAGGCCGATTATACCATTATATATAATACATTACAGAAAGATACATCAAACTCTGAGAAAGAGGCTGTTGAAAACATCTACCGTGCTTTGCGTAACGCAGAACCACCTGATGAGGAAACTGCACGTGGTATCATTGACCGTTTATTCTTCTCGGATAAACGTTACGATTTAGGAGATGTTGGTCGTTACCGCATCAACCGTAAATTGAAAATGAATACTCCGGATGATGTAAAAGTTTTAACAAAAGCAGATATTATTGCAATTGTTAAGTACCTGATCAAATTGATCAACTCAAAAGAAGAAGTGGATGATATCGATCACTTATCAAACCGTCGTGTACGTACGGTAGGTGAGCAATTGTACGCACAATTTGGCGTTGGTTTAGCTCGTATGGCTAGAACAATCCGTGAGCGTATGAACATTCGCGATAATGAGGTGTTTACACCAACTGATTTGATTAACGCTCGTACGTTATCATCAGTAATCAACTCTTTCTTTGGTACTAATCAGTTATCTCAGTTTATGGATCAAACCAATCCATTAGCAGAGATTACGCACAAACGCCGTTTATCGGCCCTAGGTCCAGGTGGTTTATCACGTGAGCGTGCCGGTTTCGAGGTACGTGACGTTCACTATACTCACTATGGTCGTTTATGTACTATTGAAACTCCAGAGGGACCAAACATTGGTTTGATTTCATCACTTTGTGTGCATGCAAAAATCAATAATTTAGGTTTCATTGAAACACCATACAAACGTGTTGAAGATGGTAAAGTAGTTGTAGATTCAGATGTTATTTATCTTTCTGCTGAAGATGAAGATGGTAAAACCATCGCTCAAGCCAATGCAGAATATGATGATAATGGTGTGTTTTCTACTCCACGTGTTAAAGCACGTTACGAGGGTGACTTCCCAATTATTGAGCCTGAGAAATTAGACTTAATGGACGTTGCACCTAACCAGATTACTTCAATTGCTGCTTCATTAATTCCGTTCTTAGAACATGATGATGCGAACAGGGCCCTAATGGGATCCAACATGCAACGTCAGGCTGTACCATTGTTACGTCCTGAAGCTCCAATTGTTGGTACCGGATTAGAAGGTCGTGTAGCTCGTGACTCTAGAACCTTGATTAATGCTGAAGGTAATGGTGTTGTTGAATATGTAGATGCTAACGAAATTACTATTAAATATGAACGTAACGAAGATGATCGTTTAGTGTCATTTGAAGGTGATAGCAAAACATATCGTTTAATCAAATTCAAAAAAACCAATCAGAATACTTGTATTAACTTAAAACCAATTGTTAAAAAAGGTCAGAAAGTTACTAAAGGACAGGTACTTTGTGAAGGTTATGCAACTGAAAATGGTGAATTAGCATTAGGTAGAAACTTGAAAGTGGCATTCATGCCTTGGCAAGGTTTCAACTTTGAGGATGCGATTGTAATTAACGAGCGTATTGTTCGTGATGACGTTTTCACTTCATTGCATATTGAAGAATTTGAATTAGAGGTACGTGATACTAAACGTGGTGAAGAGGAGTTAACACCAGATATTCCTAACGTTTCAGAAGAGGCTACTAAAGATCTTGATGAGAATGGTATTATCCGCGTTGGTGCTGATGTTAAAGAAGGTGATATTTTAATTGGTAAGATTACTCCAAAAGGAGAGTCTGATCCTTCACCGGAAGAGAAATTACTACGTGCAATCTTTGGTGATAAAGCAGGTGATGTTAAAGATGCGTCTTTAAAAACTCCTCCTTCAATCCAGGGTGTAGTAATTGATACTAAATTATTCAGCCGTGCTAAGAAAACTACAAAAGCTGAAGAAAAATCAGCTATTGAGAAATTAGACAAAGGATATAACAATATCACTGAGAAATTAAAAGCAGAATTAGTTGACAAATTATTCACTATTGTAAATGGAAAAACATCTCAGGGTGTATTTAACATCTACAAAGAATTATTAGTTGCTAAAGGCGCTAAATTTACTCAGAAAATTTTAGCAGAACTTGATTATAATCACATTAGCCCTAACAAATGGACTACTGATGATGATAAGAACGAGATGATTAAAATGTTGCTTCACAACTACGGTATCCGTGTTAACGAAGAACTTGGAGCTTACAAACGCGATAAATTTGCGATTAGTGTAGGTGATGAGCTTCCTTCAGGAATCGTACAGATGGCAAAAGTTTATGTTGCTAAAAAACGTAAATTAAAAGTAGGTGATAAAATGGCGGGTCGCCACGGTAACAAAGGTATTGTTGCACGTATTGTACGTGATGAAGATATGCCTTTCTTAGCTGATGGTACTCCGGTTGATATTGTGTTGAACCCACTGGGTGTACCTTCACGTATGAACCTTGGTCAGATTTATGAAACGATTTTAGCGTGGGCAGGACAAGAATTAGGCGTTAAATTTGCAACTCCTATTTTTGATGGTGCTACTCACCACGAGGTTGAAGAATGGATCGCTAAAGCAGGAGTTCCTGCTTCAGGAAAAACTTACTTATACAATGGTTTAACGGGAGATCGTTTCGATCAAACTACAACTGTAGGTATTATCTATATGTTGAAACTTGGTCACATGGTTGATGATAAGATGCACGCCCGTTCAATCGGACCATACTCATTAATTACACAACAACCATTGGGTGGTAAAGCTCAATTCGGTGGTCAGCGTTTTGGTGAGATGGAGGTTTGGGCATTAGAGGCATTCGGTGCAGCTAATATTCTTCAAGAAATCTTAACCGTTAAATCGGATGATGTAATCGGAAGAGCAAAAACTTACGAAGCCATTGTTAAAGGTGAAAACTTACCAACTCCTGGTGTACCAGAATCATTTAATGTATTGGTACATGAGTTACGCGGTTTAGGTTTAGATATTACGTTAGACTAATTGAATGAAAGAATGAGTGAATGAGTGAATGGTGGGTAACTGTCATTCAATCATTCAATCACTCAATCCTTCGATCATTAAAGAAAGAGATATGTCTTACAAAAAGGATAATAAATTAAAAAGCAATTTCACATCGATAACCATTAGCTTATCGTCTCCAGAGATTATTTTGGAACGTTCAAGCGGTGAGGTGTTGAAACCGGAAACCATTAACTATCGTACTTACAAACCAGAACGTGACGGTTTGTTTTGCGAGCGTATTTTTGGTCCGGTAAAAGATTACGAATGTCATTGCGGTAAATACAAACGTATCCGTTATAAAGGTATTGTTTGCGATCGTTGTGGTGTTGAAGTAACAGAAAAGAAAGTACGTCGTGAGCGTATGGGACACATTGCTTTAGTGGTTCCTGTTGCACACATCTGGTATTTCCGTTCTTTACCTAACAAAATCGGTTATTTATTAGGTTTACCTACTAAAAAATTAGATTTAATTATCTATTACGAACGTTACGTTGTTATTCAATCTGGCTTAATGGCAGAAGAAGGTATCAACTATATGGACTTCTTAACAGAGGAAGAATATTTAGATATTTTAGATAAATTACCTAAAGAAAACCAATACTTAGACGATAAAGATCCTAATAAATTCATCGCCAAAATGGGTGCTGAAGCATTAGAAGATTTATTAAAACGTATTAACTTAGATACTTTATCTTACGATTTACGTCACCAAGCAGCAAACGAAACTTCACAACAACGTAAAAACGAAGCCTTAAAACGCTTACAAGTTGTTGAGGCTTTCCGTGGTGCTAATACACGTATTCAGAATAACCCAGAGTGGATGATTGTTAAAATCGTTCCAGTTATTCCACCAGAATTACGTCCTTTAGTTCCATTAGAAGGTGGTCGTTTTGCAACTTCAGATTTAAATGATTTATACCGTCGTGTAATTATCCGTAACAACCGTTTAAAACGTTTGATCGAGATTAAAGCACCAGAGGTAATTTTACGTAATGAGAAACGTATGTTACAGGAAGCTGTAGATTCGTTATTCGATAACTCACGTAAAGTTAACGCGGTAAAAACTGAAGGTAACCGTGCTTTGAAATCACTTTCAGATATTTTGAAAGGTAAACAAGGTCGTTTCCGTCAAAACTTATTAGGTAAACGTGTGGATTATTCTGCCCGTTCTGTAATTGTTGTAGGGCCAAGCCTTAAATTACACGAATGTGGTTTACCAAAAGATATGGCTGCTGAGCTATATAAACCATTCATCATTCGTAAAATGATCGAAAGAGGTGTGGTTAAAACAGTAAAATCAGCTAAAAAAATTGTAGATAGAAAAGATCCTTTAGTTTGGGATATCTTAGAAAACGTGTTAAAAGGTCACCCGGTATTATTAAACCGTGCACCTACATTACACCGTTTAGGTATTCAGGCTTTCCAACCAAAATTGGTTGAAGGTAAAGCGATCCAGTTACACCCATTAGTTTGTACCGCATTCAACGCCGATTTTGATGGTGACCAGATGGCTGTCCACTTACCGTTAGGTAATGCAGCAATTTTGGAAGCCCAAGTATTGATGTTAGCGGCACACAACATCTTAAACCCTGCAAACGGTACTCCAATTACTGTACCATCTCAGGATATGGTTTTGGGTCTTTATTATATTACTAAAGGCCGTAGAACAGATGAAACTCGTGTTGTAAAAGGACAGGATTCTAGCTTCTATTCTCCAGAAGAGGTTATCATTGCTTATAATGAGAAACAATTAGACTTGCATGCATTTATTAAAGTAAAAGTAAATGTTAAGCAAAATGATGGTTCTATCGTTAATAAGTTAACTGAAACTACTGTTGGTAGAGTATTGTTTAACCAAATGGTTCCGGAAGAAGTTGGTTATATCAACGAATTATTAACTAAGAAATCGTTAAGAGATATTATCGGTGAGGTAGTTAAAATGACTGGTATGGCCCGTGCTTCAAGATTCTTAGATGATATCAAAGAATTAGGATTCCGTATGGCATTCCAAGGTGGTTTATCGTTCAACTTACAAGACGTAAACATTCCGGTAGAGAAACATACATTATTAGAACAAGCGGCTGCAGAAGTTGAAGAGGTAAGAAACAACTATAACATGGGTTTCATTACCAACAACGAACGTTACAACCAGATTATCGATATCTGGACCCGTATCAACAACAGGTTAACTACTTTCGTTATGACTCAGTTATCATCAGATAACCAAGGTTTTAACTCAGTTTACATGATGCTTGATTCAGGTGCACGTGGTTCGAAAGAGCAGATTCGTCAGCTGTGCGGTATGCGTGGTTTGATGGCTAAGCCTCAAAAATCTGGTTCAGGTGGTGATATCATTGAAAACCCGATCTTATCAAACTTTAAAGAAGGTTTATCGGTATTAGAGTACTTTATCTCTACTCACGGTGCTCGTAAAGGTTTGGCGGATACGGCTTTAAAAACGGCGGATGCGGGTTACTTAACTCGTCGTTTACATGATGTTGCACAAGATATGATTGTTAACGATAACGATTGTGGTACTTTAAGAGGTATGTACACAACTGCGTTAAAAGATAACGAAGATATTGTTGAGCCATTATATGACAGAATTTTAGGTCGTACTTCATTACATGATGTTTATAATCCTTTGGATAATACATTATTAGTAGGTGCGGGCGAAGATATTAACGAAGATGTAGCTAAACTAATTGAGGAATCTCCATTAGAAGGTATCGAAATTCGTTCGGTGTTAACTTGCGAATCTAAACGTGGTGTTTGTGCATTATGTTATGGCCGTAACTTAGCATCTGGTAAACGTGTTCAAAGAGGAGAGGCTGTAGGTGTAATTGCTGCACAGTCAATCGGTGAGCCGGGTACACAGTTAACACTTCGTACATTCCACGTGGGTGGTACGGCATCAAACATTGCTGCAGAATCAAATATCGTAGCTAAATTTGATGGTGTTATCGAATTCGAAAATATCCGTACGGTTGATACAGAAACAGAAGATGGTAAAGTACAAGTTGTATTAGGCCGTTCTGGTGAGTTCAAAATTGTTGAACCAGGTTCAGGTCGTGTGATCGTAACCAACAACATCCCTTATGGTGCATTCTTATTTGTTAAAGAAGGTGATCGTTTAACTAAAGGTGATAAAATCTGCTCGTGGGATCCGTACAACGCGGTAATCATTTCAGAATTTGCCGGTAAAGCACAATTTGATGCAATTATTGAAGGTGTAACCTTCCGTGAAGAATCAGATGAGCAAACTGGTCACCGTGAAAAAGTTATTATCGATACTCGTGATAAAACGAAAAACCCTTCAGTTCAAATTGTTGACAAAAAAGGCGAGTTTATTAAAGGCTATAACATTCCAGTAGGTGCTCACGTTTCAGTTGATGAAGGTGAAACTATTCAAACTGGTCAAATTATCGCTAAAATACCTCGTGCTACTGGTAAAACCCGAGATATTACGGGTGGTTTACCACGTGTAACGGAATTATTCGAAGCACGTAATCCATCTAACCCGGCTGTAGTAACCGAAATTGATGGTGTAGTAACCTTAGGTGGCGTTAAACGTGGTAATCGTGAGATTACAATCGAATCTAAAGATGGTGAAGTTAAAAAATACCTTGTTCCATTGTCTAAACACATCCTTGTACAGGATAATGACTTTGTGAAAGCTGGTATGCCTTTATCAGATGGTTCAATTTCTCCTGCAGATATCTTATCAATTAAAGGACCAGCAGCGGTTCAAGAGTACTTAGTAAATGGTATTCAAGAGGTTTACCGTTTGCAAGGTGTGAAAATTAACGATAAGCACTTCGAGGTAATTGTGCACCAGATGATGCAGAAAGTTCACATTGAAGATCCAGGTGATACTATTTTCTTAGAAAACAATGCTGTTGATCGTTGGGATTTTGCTGACGAAAACGATGCAATGTATGACAAGAAAGTTGTTGAAGATGCAGGTGATTCAAATGATTTCAAACCAGGACAGATCGTTTCATTACGTAGATTAAGAGATGAAAATTCTCAATTGAAACGTAAAGATTTAAAACAAATTACTGTTCGTGATGCGAGACCAGCTACTGCAAGTTCAATTTTGCAAGGTATTACAAGAGCATCATTAGGTACTAAATCGTTCATTTCTGCGGCTTCGTTCCAGGAAACTACGAAAGTATTAAATGAGGCAGCTATTGCAGGTAAACGCGATAATATGTTAGGCTTGAAAGAAAACGTGATCGTTGGTCACTTAATCCCTTCAGGTACTGGTGTACGTGGTTACGAGCGTATCATTGTAGGATCTCAAGAAGAGTACGATAAATTATTAGCTTCGAAACAAGAAGAAGTAGAAGCATAATATTTTAAATATTTAAAAATTAAGGGCTGTTTCCAAAAGAAACAGCCCTTTTTGTTTGCGATAAATTTTAAAGCCTGACAGTTATATACTAACTTTAAGGCGCTTATTACAGAGAATTATAATTATTATGGAAGAACAACAAAACGAAAACCAACTAAATATAGAGTTATCAGAAGAAATTGCTGAAGGGATTTTTTCTAATCTGGCAATTATTACACACTCAAATACTGAATTTGTGTTGGATTTTATTCGCGTAATGCCAGGAGTACCTAAGGCAAAAGTAAAATCGCGTATTATTTTAACACCAGAACACGCAAAGCGCTTATTATCAGCTTTAGAAGATAATATTGCCAAATTTGAAGGTGTAAATGGTCGTATTAAAACACAAGAAGAACCTCCATTCCCTATGGGTTTCGGCGGGCCAACTGCGCAGGCATAATTTTTTATTGCCTGTTACATTTTTTATCCCATTTATAAAAGCATCTTTTAAACCATCAAATTGGAATAAAAGATGTTTTTCAAATTAACTTTTCTGCTAAATCTTTCCTTAAATTTAGATTGTATACTTAGTAAGTCTTTGTATATTATGTTGTTGTGGCGTTTATTTTAAATAAATTACTATTTATTAAGTCACTAAAACAAGTATAGGTAGGCAAGTGTTAAGCATTGTAACAATTCACAATTTCACAAATAATTACTTGTTTACTATGTTAGCATAGTATATATTTGTGTATAACCATTTATAAGCATGAAAAAAATTTTATTAAGCGTATTACTTGCGGCTCCTTTATGGGTATTGGGGCAAGGTTTCCAGGTTAACCTGCAAGGACAAAAGCAAATAGGGATGGCCGGAGCCGGGTCAGCACTTGCGTTGGATGAGGCTTCAGTATTTTTCAACCCAGGAGCTGTTACTTTTCTTGAAAAGAATTCCATTTCAGGAGGTGTGAACCCTTTATTATTTAAATCTGCTTTTCAACTTTCGGGCTCTAATATTACGGAGAATGTAAAGAATAAAATTGCTCCTCCCTTTGAATTTTATGCTGTTTGGGGTCCAAAATCAGGCAAATGGAAATTGGGTTTAGGTGTTTATACGCCATTCGGTGGCTTGGTTGATTGGGGCGATAACTGGTCAGGCAAATACTCTTTAACATCATTAAATTTAAAGGCAATATATTTCCAACCAACTTTGAGTGTTAAAATTACAGATGCGATTGGTATAGGTGCAGGTTTTGTATATAATCATGGAGAAGTAGATCTACAAAAAGCAATTCCTTACGATTTTGCAGACGGAAGATCGGCTTCAGCTCAATTAAAAGGTACTGGTAAAGGTTATGGCTGGAATGCTGGTATTTATATTAAAACCTTAAGTGATGTTACTTTTGCGATTACACACAAATCTAAAGTTATTACAAAATTAGATGGTGGAGAAGCAAACTTTGATGTTCCAGAGTCATTAAGAGGTGCTTTCCCAAGAGGAAATACATTTAATGCTGAGTTACCATTACCAGCTACAACATCGTTAGGTATTGGTATTCCATTATCAAAAAGCACAAAACTAGCTTTTGATGCAAGTTGGGTGCAATGGCATGTTTACCAAGAGTTAGCATTTGATTACGCAATTAACCCTCCAGGGGGCTTACCAGATACAAAATCACCGCGCAACTATCGTGATGGATCATCATTTAAATTAGGTATTAATCATCAGGCATCAGAGAAATTAGCTTTGAGAGCAGGTGTGGGTTATGCTTTTTCTCCAGTACAAGATGGATATGTAACGCCTGAGGCACCAGATGCTGATCGTTATATTTTAAGTGCAGGTGCAGGTTATTCTTTTACTTCTAAATTTGAGGTAAATGCATCATTCTTTTTCGAAGATGTAAAATCACGTAAACAGAAAAATATTGAAACTAATTTAGATGGTACATTTAAAACGCTAGTTTATGCGCCAGGTATTTCTTTAACATATAAATGGTAGGAGAGTTAAAAATGAAAAAATATATATTTAATAGCTTAATTGCTGCTACCATATTATTTGCAGCATCATGTAAACCAGAAATAGATTCGCCAGCTGGTACAACCGCAGGACAGGCAAATTTTTCTAAATACATTGCAGTTGGTAACTCTTTAACTTCAGGTTATGCCGATAACGGATTGTATCTGGAAGGACAGAAAGTTGCTTTTCCTAATTTAATAGCTGATAAAATGAAATCTGTTGGTGGTGGAAGTTTCACTTCTCCATTTTTTACAGATGCACAGGCAAGTGGATCGGGTTACTTACAATTAACCGCTTTGGTAAATGGTGTACCTACAATTACGCCCGTACCTGGCGCTGCCTTATCTAATGGTAAATTAACTAAGTATTCTGGCGAAATTCAAAATCTTGGTATTCCAGGAATGCGTTTAGATTTAGCTTTTGATCCTACTTTCACATTTAGTCAAGCTAACATTTATTTCGAGCGCTTATTAACGGATGCTCAGGTAGGAAAAACTAATTATTCACAATTTGTACAAGGAAGAAATCATACTTTTTTCTCTTTATGGTTGGGTAATAATGATGTTTTAGGATATGCAACAAATGGAGGTGTAACAACTGATGCGACAAATAGATTAACAGATAAATCTACTTTTTCGTTTCTTTATACCAACATGTTAAATATTCTCACAGCTGCTGGTCAAAAAGGTGTGGTTGCAACAATTCCTGATGTTACTGCAATTCCTTTCTTCAATACGGTTACTATTCCTGCATTATTAACTGCGTCTAAATTACCATTGACTACACCAATTTACATTCAAACCGCTGCTGGCGCTAGAGTTGCAACTGCTGAAGATTTGTTTACCTTATCTTTCCAAACTGCTGCTCCACTTTTATTGGGTAAACCAAATGCTGTTGGCGCTCCTTATGGTTTTCATCCGGCAAATCCTATTGAAAGTAAATGGGTATTAGATAAGGATGAGGTGGCTCAGGTAAAAGATTATGTTTTGAGTTACAATAGTACTATAAAATCTTTAGCAAATAGTAAAGGTTTAGCAGTAGCTGATGCCTATACATTTCTTAATCAGGTTAAAGCTGGTTTAGTAATTGATGGTGTTCCTGTAGATGCAAGATTTATTCAAGGTGGCGCTTTCTCGTTAGATGGTGTGCACTTAACGCCAAGAGGAAATGCAGCTATGGCTAATTTATTTATTAATGCAATAAATAATAAATATGGTTCTACAATTCCAGTAGTTGATATTTCACAATATAGAGGAACTAAATTCCCGAATTAATAAAGAATCACTTTTAATCAAAAAAGCGCTGCGAATTTAAATTTGTAGCGCTTTTTTATTTTATTAGATTTTCGAATTTATAAATCGAATTACTTCTTCACTGTTATTCGGCTCAAACCATTTGATCTCTTCATCTCTCCTAAACCAGGTAAGTTGGCGTTTTGCAAAACGACGGGTGTTTTGTTTTATTAGTTTGGACGTTAGCTTTATAAGCTCGGGTGTCAATTATAAATGAAGGTGCTAGCTTTACAAACGGAGTTTATAGCTTAACTTTTACGCAATAAGAGGGGCTGTTCAAACTGTGTCATTGATTAAGAAGAAGACTTTGAATTAAGCTCACCCACAACGTATAAGATTTTTACCTGTAGTCGGTGATGACACCGACTACTTTCATACGCCTCATAATCAACTTGATTCTATAACAATGTTTAACCGATAAATATTTTAAGCTATTGAAGATAACACCAACTAGAAGAGTAAACCTTCAACTTGTTATGCACCCCCCCATTAATATGTGACAGATAAAAATAAATTAATTTATTTTTATCTGTTCAATAGTGATAATATTTATATACTTTGTGTTTTTATTTACAAAAATAACTTTAAATAAACTAATGCGCTCGATACAAAAACAAATCTGGGAGATTAAATAGAGTTAGTTCAACTCGAAATCTCACTAAACATCCTTTAAATAGTATCAATATCATTATTGTTTGTAAACTTAAAATAATTTGAAACAGTTGTTATTAATATAAGTATGTCAAAATTTAACCCATTTCGTATTCTGGTCATTTTAAATGTCCTATTTATTATCTCTACTTTTTTTTTAGTAACAAGACTTTTCTTGAAGAGCGATAAGATTGCCTATTTAGATTCTTCAAAAATCCTTTCTGAATTTAAGGGAGCTGAAGAGGCAAAAAAAGCCTTTGGTACGAAAGCAAAGACATGGCAATCCAATATAGATTCTCTAGCTACAGAGGTGCAGAATTCGATTAGGAAATATGAAAAAGATTTAGCTACTATGTCTTCAAAGGAGCAAAACCTTTCAAAACAATTGCTTGGAAATAAACAAAAACAATTGGGTGATTATCAAAATGCAATAAGAGAAAATGCAAAACAGGAAGATGCTAAGTTAACTCAAGATGTTGTTGCAAAAATAAATGCTTATTTAACAAAATATGGTGAGCAAGAAAATTATAAAATAATATTTATTGCTAATCAATCGGGTACAATTGCATATGCTGAAAAGGGATTGGACATTACTAAAGATGTAATTGACGGATTAAATAAAGAGTATGCAAACTCTAAAAAATGATAAATAATTCTAAAATTTTGCCGCTCTTGTTTTTTTTTTATGTAGCTGTTCAGTTTGCTTGTAATAAACCAATCAAGAGTAAAAAGGAATTGCTTGCTTATGTGTATAAGCCTGATAACGGATTAACAAGTATCACTCAAGCCGGAGAAATTGAGACTCGTTTATCTTATATCCCCTGGCAGGCACAAGCTTATGATAACCAATCAAAGAAGATAAAATTAAACCCCAAAAGTTTGATTAGCATAAAAAACAATTATGCTTTTGTTCTAGGCTTTTCAAAAGATAAAAAAGAAGTTCTCAGACAATTAGATTTTAATACCTATAGTGAAATCTTACAGGTTTTAGCTTTTAGAATGCAGAACTACATTGTTGCGAAGATAGATGGAGGTAAACCCGTCACTCCTTTAAGTTGCACATTCCAGCAAACGTATGGGATGTCTACCACCAATAATTTACTTTTGATTTTTGATAAAAAAGCGATTGCCACCACTGGCTTTATAACTGTTTTCGTTAAGGAATTTGGACTCAAGACTGGAGATTTTCAGTTTAGAATCAATACATCAGATATTACAAAACTTCAAAAAAATATACAATTCTAAATATGATACGCTCTAGGAAATACATTGCTGCATTCTTATTACTGGTAATTTTGAGCCAGGTCTCTGCACCGACTGTTGCTTTTGCTTTAACCTCGGGGCCAACTGCTCCTGAGGCAACAAGTTTTGAGCCTGTTGATACAACCGATATGGTAAACCCATTGACTGGAGATTTTACTTATAATACGCCATTGATGGAAGTTCCCGGGCCAGAAGGGGGTTATCCGCTATCTTTATCTTATCATGCAGGGATTCAGCCTAATGAAGAAGCCTCCTGGGTTGGTTTAGGTTGGACATTAAATCCAGGGGCAATAGCCAGAAATGTAAATGGCTATCCTGATGATTTTAAAGACGTAAATAATACCATCCGTTCTTATTGGAGTGGTGGTACAACAAAAACAGTTGGTGTTGATGTTGGAATTGGTCTGGGGCCAGTTTCAGTGAATTTTGGATTAGAATTTTCTCAAGATACCTATAAAGGCTTTGGTATTGGAGCATCAATTGGCGGAGGATTTGGCTGGTACCTCAATAGTAATGTTGGTATTGGTGTTGGAGCAACAGTAGGTACATCTGCCTTTGGCGAAAACTATGCTGGTATAACTGGAGGGTTATCTATAGGTAAAGCCGGCACAGAAGGAATAAAATTAGGTATTGGGGTAAGTGTAAATACAAATTTTAAAGATGTAAATGTTGGTGCAAATGCCGGAATTAGTTATAGCGATGGCAATAAATTTAGCGCTTCCTTATTAGGAGCTTCTATAAGTTCAAGTGGTGGTGGTGTTTCAATTTCAGCAGGAGGAGGTACATCTTCAGTTAATAGTGCTAATTCTGGTAAAATTCAAACTGAATCTTCAGGTTGGTCTTTTACAATACCATTACCCATTGTGAGTATTGGAATAAGTTCTAATTATATGAGATATTGGTCTGACGAAACAGATAATGTACTTACAAATGGTTCGTTATATGCACCGGTAATTCCTGGCGATTTGAATAATACTGCTTATGATACCTACAGATTACTTAATCCCAATCGCGCCAATATTGTAGATAATCCAGATCCTGACAGATTAATTGGAGGTTCATATCCTGATTTTGATAATTATAGTGTAACTGCCCAGGGTTTAAGTGGTAATATGAGGCCGTATGCTTATCAGGCTGTAGTTTATAAACAAAATACAATTAATAATGATCATAATAACGACATAACAGCTAGAGTTATTTCTTCAAACAAGCAAAACCCAACCTCGTATGGTTTTAGATTTGAAAACGATTTTTCTAATAGTTACAGGCAAAATGCAAATGCAATAACAGCTAGTAATTTCGATTTTGCGAATCCAAAATATGGAAATAATGATGGAGATTATGGTTATGACAATACACAAAATAAATTAGCAGGATCAAAAAGCATTCAATATTTTACGAATGAACAGATTAATTCGTCCTATGCTAAAGAACATGGTTTTTGTAATTATGTTAGGGGTGGATATATGAGAAACGCTGATCCATTACTTGATAAACAGATTGGTGGGTTTATGATTACCAATGCGAGTGGTGTTACTTATCATTATGCATTACCAGCGTATTCGGGTGGTGAGCAGGTTTACACCGAAAAAATTAGTCGGAGTGAAGGACATACATTTAATAATCTAAAAAAACCAACCAAATATGCATATACCTGGTTTTTGACAGCCATTACTGGACCTGATTATGTCGATAGAAATAATGATGGCATCGTAAATAAAGATGATTGGGGATACTGGGTTAAATTTGATTATGGCAAGTGGTCTTCTTATTACAGCTGGAGAAATCCATCTGAAGGGTTTCATAAAGATATTGATTCGGAATTCCAAAGTGTTTCATCAGGAATAAAAGACGTTTATTACCTAAATACAATAAGAACCCGCTCACATGTAGCCGTATTTGAAAAATCAAATAGGGCTGATGCTAAAAGCATCTCTGAAGATGGATTATGGAATAACCAAGGAGATATTCCTATGGATAATGTTTCTACTGTATCATCCCTAAAACTTAGTAGAGTTTATTTATTGAAATCAGATGATTTCGACGCTCTTAATAAAAGCGTTTTTTATTTAAATAACCTTGATCTAACGCTGGATGGAGTTGCATCTAAAAATTATGTAGATAATATGTATTTAGGAGTATCTAACCTTTTGCAAAGTAAAAATAATGTAATTGATGACAAGGACATCCTGAAAGTGTACGACACTTTTAAAGATAAATGCATACGATCAATTCGATTCAATTATGACTACTCATTATGCAATGGTGTCCCGAATAGTTACGATCCGAATGGAGATAGATACGCAAGTCAACAAATTAATACATTAAATTATCCAAGAATAGGAAAGTTAACTTTATTATCAATTGAAAACCTAGGCAGAAATGAGACATCTATTGAACCACCAACAGAATTTGAATACGATTTAGATCCTACACTTCCCGAGAATTCAGATAATATTCAAATTATAAATAATGGCTCATTAAAACAAATTCTGTGCAGTTCACCAGATAAATTTGAAAAAGGTGATATCATAAAATTTAACTTTAATGGCAGAGATTATTATTGTGTATTTCTATCTCGATCTTCTAACCTTTACACGGTTCAATATTTAAATGCTACTCCTGATGTTACGGCCAGTGGCTCTATTACTGCTATAAAAACTAAAAACCCACCTTATAATAAGGATGCAGTAGATATTTGGGGAATGTATAAATCTGATTATAATGGAAGTACAGGGAATGAAAATTTAGATAGAATGACCACTCCGGTTTCGAATGCTGCAGCTGATGTGTGGTGTTTAAGAAAAATTAAAAGTCAACTTGGAGCAGATATTAATATTACTTACGAAGGCGATGATTACACCAAATCTACTTTAAATAAAAGTAAAGCACTAATCATTACTGATTTTGATAATGAATCTCAAAGAGCGCAGCGCAGTATTGTGTGTACTGTAGTTTATCCAAATACAGATATAAAAGATTATTTAAAAGAAGGGGATAAAGTAAGTTTAGTTTTGCTGAAAAAAGAATTAGAGATTCAAAACGGAAGGCTTAATACAAAGTATTCTATTATAAACAGTAATAATTATGGAGATCAAATTGTAACATCCGTTAATGGAACGAGACTTACCATAAAATATACTGATGCTTTATATAATGAGATTATTAGAAAAACAAGTAGATGGGTATATGCCGATGATAACGGTAATACAATGGGGCTTGGAAGAATTAAAGCTGGTAACATTGGAGTAAGTAATAGAATTGATAAATACTATGGTGGTGGTATTAGAGTGAGGCAGATTGAAATAGATGCTTTAGATGGAAATATAAAGCGAACAAAATATACTTACACTTTACCCCAGGTAAATAGTCAGAGTGCAAGTTTGTCATCAGGAGCTACGGCATATGAACCCAATTTGTTTGATATTGATAATGTTAGGAGTTGGTTAGTTAATCATCCCCCGTTTCCGGATAATCCTAACTTATACGTACCCGATAGTAGAGAACAGATCAATGAAACTGTAAAATCATTCAGAAGGGAGTTGTATCAAGGTATGAATTATCTACTAGGAATTGCCAGAGAACTTCCATCTCCCGGAATAATGTACGAGTATGTAACTATTAATGATGAGAATGTAACTCCTGATGGTGCTGTAACTAGTGTTGCAGGTAAAACCACTTATCAGTATGAGGTATTTAAGGACAATATGATCGGAAAAAAAGAGTACAGTTATGAGGAGAGCTCTAATACCCGGGTGATTAATATGTCGTTAAAAAACTATACCAGTAGAATTGGTAATTTAAAGCGTACAATTTCCTATGATAATAATGGAAATAAACTTACAGAAATAATTAATCACTATTTGCATGATCCAATTGGAGATGATTCTTTTGAAACACAAGCAAGTAATTATGATTTGTCTCTATTGCGCTTTAATTATCAGGGTGTTATTCAGGAACGTTATGGGGATGCAAGAACCATAATGGAAAATGGAACGCCAATCTACAAAACCATTATGTCTGGACGTGATTTTTACCCGGCTATTCAAACAGGCACTACACAGATTGATTATAAAAATGGGACAAAAATAAAACAGGAGAATTTAGCTTTTGACTTTTATAACGGATTAATTTCAAAAACTTTAACAACGGATAGTTATGGGAATAGATTTGTGAATGAAATAACACCAGCTTATCGAATCTATGCTGGTATGGGTTTAAAAATAAGTGAACCTATAAATGGTGTACGGAAAAATATGTTGGTGCAGCAGGCATCTTCTAAAACAACCAAGATAGGCTCCGACAATCAATTACTAGGAATTGTTTCTGCAAGCGCTCAAACATGGAGCAACGATATACAGGTTTTAGACCCAATAGGGCTTACAACAACTTATGGGCAGAAAAATATTTGGAGAAAAAAGGCTAGTTACAATTGGTTACCCGAAGGTACTTCTGTTGATAATCTGACTAATCCAGGTTCTTTTCAGGATTATTTTTCTGGTGGTGCAAACAATCCGAACTGGAAAAAAACTGCTGATATTAAACTGTATAATGTATACTCTGGTGCTTTAGAAGCAACTGATATTAATAATAAATATGCAGCAACAAAAATGGGTTATTCTAACAGCAAGGTAACTTTAAGTGGTGCTCCTGCTAGATATAATGAAATTGCTTTTTCGGGTGCAGAAGATATGTATATAAAAACACAAGATCAATATATACAAACTGGAGATGGCGAATTTGAAGGTGGAGTTAGGGTAGGAAATGCATTGGTAACCTCTGCAACTGCGCATACTGGAACTCAAAGCCTTTCGTTAACCCAGTTAGGTAAAGGATTTATATATTCTGTTTTGATAGATAAGCTAGATCCTGACAGACGAAATTATATAATCTCAGCTTGGGTAAAACCATCTAACGGAGATATATCTGAAGCCCGGCTTTTTTATCAAATAGATAATGGTTTGGAAGTATTAAACAGACCAAATTTCCAAAAACAAGCCGCAGGATGGTATCTGCTTGAAATGACTATTCCGGCAGCATCTATTACATCAGGTATACTCACTGTTGGAGTTATGAATGCAGGTAGAAACATGTTTTATGCCGATGATTTCAGATTTCAACCATTAGATGCAGTAACTACTGCCTATGTTTATGATAATAAAAACGGCCAACTTACCCACATTTTAAACAATAATAATTTATTCATAAAGTATGAATATGATAATGTTGGCCGACTTATTAGAACTTATAAAGAAGTGCTGGGCAAACCAAACGTCCCTCTAATTAAAGAATATAATTATAATTATGCTAAACCCATTAAAAATAATGTGCTTACTTATTACAATAAGGAACAAAGTAAGGGGTTTCGTAAAAATAATTGTTATGAAAATACAAGTTACGAGCCTGAAGAAGTTATTTATACTGTGCCTGCCAACAAGTATGTGTCATCAATAAGTCAGGCCGATGCCGATCAAAAAGCTTATAATGATTTAGCTACTAACGGCCAGGCTCATGCAAATGAACTTGGAGGCTGTGGATCTATTTATTGGAATAAAGCACAGTTGTCTCTCTTTCAAAAGAACGATTGTACAGCATCTGACCAAGTAATCCCTACATGGATTACTTTAAGCGTGCCTGCAGATAAGTATTGGGCCACTAGCCAAAAAAAAGCAGACGACCGGGCACGTGTTGATATGTCTCAGGATGAAGCTAATAGTTTAACAACTTGCCTCGATAAAAACACTATGTTACAAGGTGAGGTTTATATCAATAATAGCCTATCAACAAGTTATAATGATATTATAATAGACGGTATCCCTTGTCAATATGCAACCGGAAAAACGCAAAAAGCCATAACACTTGAACCAGGAAAACATCTTTTTAAATTTAATCTCTTTGCAGGTATTAGATCTCTACCTATAAAATACAAAATTAATGGAGTAGAGGTTAAAAGTGATCCTAAAGACAACTTTATAGAAATGGGCATAAAAGTCGATGAGCCTTTGTTTATACTTATTTATACCGAGAAAACAACTTATTAAAGTAATATGAAAAGATACATTTTATTGCTGCTATTTATTGTTTTGCTTAGTTTGCAAAAAGAAACATATGCACAAAACATAATCAAAAAAGATGCTATTATTTTACCACAGGCACCCGCAACCTCTTACCAGGTTTCCCCTGGGAAAACGGTTAAAATAATGAGTTCACAATCTGTTACTTTAGCAGCTGGCACATATTTACAGGAAGGTTCAAATGTAACAATTACTATAGGTGGCTCAATTGTAGACTCTGCACCATCAAACCCTTCTGCAAATAATAATCTGAACTGGGTTAGCACTAAAAGTTACGATGAAGATGGTAATGTGATTGGAGAAGATAAAAGTTTTTTTGATAAAACGGGTAAGCTTTTACAGAGTCAAGTTAAAAGTTTGTCAGTTGGACATGTATTGGCTAGCCAGCCAGTTTACGACGCTCAGGCAAGAGCGGCTATTTCAACCCTTTCGGCGCCAACGAATAATTCAGAGTTTAATTACAAAGCAGATTTTGTAATAAATAATGCCGGAGGGATATACAACCAGCAAAATTTTGATAAAAGTAAAACCAATTCGCCTGATCCTGTGGGAAATAGTGTTATTGGAACCCTTGGCTGGTACTATAGTAATAACAACACTTTTGAACAATATGTTCCTGCTACAGGGTATCCTTATTCGAGAAACTCGTTTTTCAATGACGGCTCTGCAACTGCAAAAAATATAGCAGGTGTGGGTGATGAGTTAAGAATGGGGAAGGGGCATGAGTTATCATCAGGAGATTTCCCGGTTCTAAATGAATTAGATTTTTATAATAGTGTTCGTAAACGTTTTTTTTCTGAAGCAATTGTGGGAAGCCTTAATAGTTTAACAAAAAATGCTTTACAATCTTATTCAGCAGATCAGAACGGCAGCTCAGAAATAGAAATAACAGATCTATCAGGTAAATCACTAATGGTTGCCAGAGGCGATGCTAATGGAGTTTTAAGCATTAATAATAGTACATTTATTAGTGCCGCTGGTAATAAGTATGTTGATAACATTACTACAGGAGATATGTTTGGATATGGCGGTCCTACCTATTTTTCAATAAATTCAAAATATAATGTTAAGGTTATTTATGACAATGGTAACACGCTTTACGAAGGGATTGGAAATAATTTTGTAGTTCCTCCATACTCTTATAGCACTAAGTATATTGTTAGCTCCGATAACCCCTTTAATATTTCTGTACATTCTCCTGCTAAAGTAGTAGAAAGTGATATCAGTAGTATTCATTATTTTCGTTTATTGCAGGCATCAAATGTTACGATAACCGGAAGCTATGAACTTTATGATATGAATACTGAAACTGAGGTATTGGCAGGTTTTTTACCAGCGGGGTATTATAAAGTACGTGCCTTAAGCGAAAATGTTAATATTAATTATACAAACAAGCTATCAGATATTTCCTTTGTTTTTTACAATCAAAAAGGAGAAGTTTTAGCCAGCATAGCACCAGAAGGGGTTAAGGCATTGCTTACAAATGGTATTGATAATTATTCCAGTTTGGCCAATGTTCCTTTTGTAAATACCTTTGAATATGATTTACAAGGGCGGTTAATTGCCTCAAAAAGCGTGGATGCGGGAAGAACAGAATTTATATATCGCAAGGATGGTAATATTCGCTTTAGCCAAAATGCAGAACAACGCAAAACTGGCCGCTTTTCTTATACCAATTACGATCGTTGGGATAGACCTTTTGAATCTGGTGAATATTTGCCAGGAGATGTTAATTTTGACTCAGCTAAAACCAATGTAGCACTACAGGAAAACAGTTCGGCAAATGGCGGTTTAACAGGAGGAACAAGACAAAGCCAAATTATTAGCCATTATGATTTGCCAGATCAAAGCCATGGTTTAGCTGCGTATGTACAAGATGAGGCTTTTTTAAAAGGAGCTGTTAGCTGGACAGAAAATGGAAATGCTAAAAGCTGGTATAATTATGATGAGCAAGGACGATTAAAATGGTTAATTAAAAGCATTAATGGCTTAGGTATTAAAACCATTAATTATAATTATAATGGAACTGGCCAGGTTGCTACCGTAGATTATCAAAAAGAAAATGCAACAGAACGTTTTGTGCATCATTATGAATACGATGCTGATTTACGCTTAAACACAGTTTATACCAGTTTAGATGGCGTTAATAAACTATTACAGGCACAATATTATTATTATTTGCATGGCCCGTTGAAAAGGGTAGAACTTGCTGATCATTTGCAGGGCATCGATTATACCTACACCGCTCAAGGGTTGCTAAAAGCGATTAACCACCCTGATGGGGCAACAGACCCCGGTAAGGACGGAACACAGAATGGCTTTGCCCCCGATGCTTTTAGCATGACACTGGAATATTTTAACGGCGATTTTAGCAGAGCAGGTACCAATATTAATAGTCTTAATCCTAATACCAATAAACCTTATTACAATGGAAACATTACTGCCCAAAGCTGGAAGAGTTTAAAACCTAATGCAATTATTGCTACATATGGGCAAGGGGTAAATAACCCTGCCATGTACACTTACGAGTATGATGAAAAATACCAGTTTAATAACAATAAATTTGGTAATCCAAACTTTACCAGCAATACTTTTAATGAACAGCAAAGTGCCAACCGCGAGCATGGGTTAACCTACGATGCAAATGGAAATATTCAAAGCCTGAATAGAAACAATGCTTCAGGCTCTCAATTAAGTTTAAACTACCATTATCAAGCAAATACAAATAAACTGCAAAGTGTAGATAATTACGCCAGCTACAGTTATGATGAACTGGGCCAAATGGTTGGGCAGCAACGGGCAAACGGACAGGGTTATTATGTAACGTATAATGTAAGTGGTAAAGTTGATGCCATTTATACCGATGCAGCCAAAACTCAATTAAGGCTAAGCTTTGCTTATGATGAAGCTGGCAACCGTATTGGTAAAACCGATCATACTCAAAATGTAACTACTTATTATGTATATGATATGGCCGGAAAGGTTTTATCAATATATGATAACAATGGAACTGGCCTTACGCAAAAAGAAGTACCCGTATATGCAACTGAACGATTGGGTACTTACACCAGGTTAAACAATAACTATCAGTACGAACTAACTGATAATTTGGGTAATGTTAGGGTAGTACTGAATCGAAATAAAACCAGTAATGGCCAGGCAGATATAGTTTACTATTCTGATTATTATCCATTTGGTTCTGCATTAACATTGGCCAATAACGATTACCGTTATGGCTACCAAGGGCAATATGCCGAGTTAGATAAAGAAACAGGTTGGAACAATTTTGATTTAAGAATGTACGACCCTGCAATTGGGCGCTGGATGAGTACAGACCCTATGGGGCAATATGCTTCACCATATGTTGGAATGGGTAATAATCCTGTAGATCATGTAGATCCAGACGGAGGTGAGGATGGGCCTGGGCCAGAAAAAACTTATAAAGCTACAGGTAAAGCGCTGGAGGTTACCATTACAGGAAAACGGATGGGAGTTTGGGATAGGATGGCCTTTAGATCAGGTGCGGGCTTAGATAAGTACAAATACTCTAATGGAGGGACAGATTACGAGGCGATGAATTTTAGCAATACCTACGCTTCGATGAAAAAACCTAAAGACTTGCAGTGGTATTTGATTGAAGCTGCCATGTGGGCGGATGGTGCAGAAGGTCTTTATTTGGGGGGTAAGTTTCTTTATAAAGGCGGAGGCTATTTGGCCAAAAGGTATTTTGCTCGTAAAATTGGTGTCGAACTTGTCGAAGTTGCCGCTAAGGGGGGGACAACTGTTTTTAGGGCTGTTGATGCTGTAGAAGGAAGTATTATAAAAAGCACAGGTAGGTTTTCGTTACAAGAAGGAGGAGTAGAAGCGAAATATTTTGCAAAATCTCTTGAGGATGCACATTGGTATGGGCAAAGGCTTTATCCTAATGGTTATTCAATCATACAAGGAACAGTAAAATCCCCAGTTAATGCAGCTCAACATTGGTTTCCACACGTAGATATTGGAGCATATGTTTTCCCTAAAGAAACATTGCCTTATATAATCCCTCATTAATATTATTATGCTTACAGAAAACAGAAAATATAATTTTGTTGGCGAATTAACCTTGCATAAAAGCCGAGTTTTGAATGCACCACACCAACCTAAGGACGATAAAGTAAATTGGCTTTTCCTAAACACGGGAGAGCGGCAATTTAGTTTTGTTTATAAAATAGAAAATCCATTAGGAGCGAATTATGAAATGCCTTTTAAAGCTAACTTAGCATTTACCATGATAGAAGCTGTAGAAGATATTATTCAGCTAAACCATAGTTATGAAGTTTTAAGAGGGCAGGAAAGTATCGGTACAGTAAAGTTAATTAGTGCTTTAGGATAATATTGAAAAGAGTGTAAAAGAGGCTGTATCATAAGTCAAAATGAAAACTCAAAGACAGAATTTAATTTTGACAACCTCTATCTATGTACCTGCAACAAACAAAAATCAACAATTTTCCCTATGAAAATTGTTGATTTTTGTTTAAAAGACAGCTACTTTGAAATTTAATTTGGTGACAAATCGCCAAAAATGACTTATGAGACAACCTCTTTTATAAAGCTGCAATATTTTTATTGAAAAAATCTTTGAACTTCTTTTTTGTGAGCATGGTCTCAATCATACCAAAGAAATAGAAAATGGAAATGCTTTTTATGACGTTGAATATAGAGATTCTAAAAGAGTCATTTCTGTGTCTTATGAAAATATTGAAGATTATTTACAAGTGATAGTATTCAAACTGAAAAATGGGCAACTCCCTGATTATGATGATAAAATACACACCCTGCATTTAAGCGAATTAAATAAAACTATTCACCCTCAAATTGATAAAAAGGAAGTGGAAGAAAATAATGTATTATTTGATAAGTTTGGAACTAAGGATAGTTTAGAGAGAAAATTGCTAAAGTTTGCAAGGGAATTAAGATTGAGTAATACAGGAAAAGTATATGGTACTTTAAAACTAACACTTACGAATGCAGGTACGGGAGCTGTTCATCTTGGAGGGCAAACGTATATGGATGAATACGATTATAAAATGGATGGGCGGATTTTCAGGGATTTTGCTGCTTGGGTGGGAAGACCTGGTGGAGAGAATGCTGGGAAAAATTTCTTGATTTATGGATATGGCCAAGCCAAAGTGCCGGTTAAAAAATAGCGGTTATGAAGAAAGTATTATTAGGTGTTTTGTTTATAGTAGTTATAATAGCTTCATATTTGGTTTATGATGAATTGTCATTTAGTCCTTTGAAAGAAAAGGATTTTAAAACATTATTTAAAGGATATATTGGACAACCCAAAAAGATTTGCAGTAAGGATTTTCTCGGTATGAGCTCACACGGAGAATTGTTTGAAATCTATTTATACAGGATGAACAATGCCTTAATCAATAATGATTTTCCAAAGCTTACAGAATGGGAGCATAACAAAATTACTAATGAGACAATTGTTGGTAAATGGAAGAATTGCCCTCTTGATTATCAAACAATAGAACTGTATAAGTTTACATTAATCTCCAACAATCTTGACGATGTGAAATGTTGTAATTCTTTTAACAAAGAAATATTAAACCCGAAAAATTATTATAGTTTTGTTCACTTTAATGGTTTGGAGCAGTATTTTCTAATTTACTGCACTGATAGTCAAGAATTGTACTACATAAGAAGAAAAGGATTTTAGCAAAAAATGGAATTGATCAATCCATGCTGTTCGGCATGTTCCGCAAGGCATGGCGAATTAGCGATAAAAAGGGTTCTCTGAACCCAAAAGCCAATATGCCGAGTTAGATAAAGAAACAGGTTGGAACAATTTTGATTTAAGAATGTACGACCCTGCAATTGGGCGCTGGATGAGTACAGACCCTATGGGGCAATATGCTTCACCATATGTTGGAATGGGTAATAATCCTGTAGATCGTGTAGATCCAGACGGAGGTGAGGATGGGCCTGGAAAGCCAAAACCTATTGTGAATTGGAAAGATTTTGATACTTCTAAAATGTCTGTAGGTTTAAATGAGGTTACAATTTATGGTTTTAGACCTCAAGCTACTATTCGAGCAAAAGAGTTTAATTTATGGGATAAGTGGGCAATGAATGAGAATTTCTTTTCAAAAATGGCCTACAATATGATTGACGCTCCTTATGTAACTTATACACAGATATTCTCTATGGATAAAGGAGCTAGGCACTTGGATCAAACTTCTGTTAGTTATAATGATAGAATAAGCTCGGGAATTAATACATTATTTATGATAGTTCCTGTAGGTAATATGACACAGTTAGTTCCTAAGATTAATGTTACCCAATTTTCCGTACTCACAAAAGGAACATTTGTTGCTAAGCTTGCTCCAGCAACTCGTGGTATACTAACAATAGCAATAAATAAAGCAACAGGATTGGTCACAGGAATTCAATTTGCTAAGGTATCTGCTAATACTACAAAAAAGATTGTTTCAGACAAAAAATAAATAATATATAAAAGAAAAATGAGTGTTCTTTATGAAATAGTTTCAATTGTAATTGGTAGATGGATTTTAGGAAGTATTGGTTTTTTTATGAAAAAAATGTATTATTTTTTAATCGGTTCTAAATACGAAAGAAAAAAGGTAAAATCAAAATCAGACGATATTATTGATATGGAAGAATTTAGTAATCGTATTATTGGTCTTTTAACATTGTTTGCGGCCTTTATAATTGCTGATATCTTTTTCTGATTTTAAATTATTAATGTAAATTAAGGGTTGAAAAATTAATTTTAAATCCCCTGCTGTTCCACTGCGTGTTTTAGTCGGTTCGCTGGTGCGAGTCTGTGGCTCGTACCCAAATAGTAGAAAAAATGGGTAAACATTTTGAAAACACAAACAAGGTAGTAGCTTTACAGTTAAGAATGTTCTTTATGCAGCCAAGGCAAATACGCCGAGCTTGATAAAGAAATCGGTTGGAATAATTTTGATTTACGGATGTATGATCCAGCCATAGGCCGCTGGATGAGCAGGGACCCTGCTGGGCAATATGCTTCACCATATGTTGGAATGGGTAATAATCCTGTAGATCATGTAGATCCAGACGGAGGTGAGGATGGGCCTGGGCCAGAAAAAACTTATAAAGCTACAGGTAAAGCGCTGGAGGTTACCATTACAGGAAAACGGATGAGCGTTTGGGAGAGGATGTCCTTTAGATCAGATAAGGGGTTAGATAAGTACAAATATTCTAATGGAGGGATAGATTATGAGGCCATGAATTTTAGTGATACTTATGCTGCCATGAAAAAGCCCAAAGATTTACAAGTGTATTTGATTGAAGCCGCTATGTGGGCAGATGGTGCAGAAGGTCTTTATTGGGGGGTAAGTTTCTTTATAAAGGCGGTGGCTATTTGGCAAAAAGATATTTTGCCCGTAAAATTGGTATTGAAATTGCAGAGGTTGCTGCTAATGGGGGGAGTCGAGCATTTTTCTCTGGTGCAGGAACAGAAGCGAGAGCTATTGAGCAAGGTTATCAAACGCTTGGACAAACAAGGGCTGGTCGGAACTTACAAAATCTGATAGATAGCAAAAATATTCCTTGGGAAGGACCAGGTGGTGCAGAAGCAATGTGGAACAGATTATCTGCCACTTGGGAAAAAGGTATTCCAAATGGAAGTTCTGTTCCTGTTTTTTTAAATAACCCAAGAGCAGGCTCTGTTTGGCTTCAAACCGAACGTGATATTTTATTAGGAAAAGGTGTTAATCTAATTTATAAATAGTTGTAAAATGAATATAGATAAATTAGTAAACGAAGTTATTCCCCCTGCTGACTATAGTCACAGAAATGGATTCAATAATATTCCTATAATCTCAAAAACAATTAACTACTTAACAAGAACAATCAGTTACTTAGCGAAAACAAACAACAGCCAGGAGTTAATTACACTCCCCAGCTCACTGTATCTCGATAGAAAAAATCGGAATCCCGTTTTAATCCTGTTTAGATACAATTTTGTGCCCTTGATTTGACAATTTTCTTCCTTCCCTTGTTAAATAAACCTAAGGGACCGACAGCGGTATCCCGATTTTTCTATCGGGATTTAGCAAAGGGTGGGACTGCATTAGCCAAAAGCTACTGACAGTGTTTTCCGAAAAAATAATTCGATTCTAACCTTAGTTAAAATAATGGTTGAACCAAAAGCAAGATTTACCCTTACGGTTGGTGTTATCGCCAATCGTATATAATCATATCATAACCATTACTTAAATCACATTTAGGTGATACATATGAGCTATATTTTAGAATCTATAAATCGAATCACTTCCTCAGTATCATCTGGCTCAAACCATTTGATCTCTTCATCTCGCCTAAACCAGGTAAGTTGGCGTTTTGCAAAACGACGAGTGTTTTGTTTTATGGCTGATACTGTTGTTTCTAAATCTACTTTACCATCTACATAATCAAAAAGCTCAGCATAGCCAACAGTATTTAATGCATTGAACGTTCTATAAGGGAGAAGTGATTTTACTTCATCAAGCAGCCCCAATTCCATCATTTTATCAACCCTTAAATTAATACGATTGTAGAGGACAGCTCTATCGGTATTTAATCCAATTTTTACAATGTTAAACGGTCTTTGTTTTTTAGTTGCCGATAACATCGATGATAATTTCTGTCCTGTAGAAAGAAAAACTTCCAACCCACGAATCATTCTTTGAGGGTTCTGCTGATCTACTTTCGCAAAATACTCAGGATCATATTTCGCAAGTTGAGTTTGAATAGCATTTATTCCTTCGGTTTCAAACTGTTTATTCAGCATTTCCCGAATGGAAAGATCTATTTCAGGCATTTCATCAAGTCCGTTTACAACAGCATTAATATACAATCCTGAGCCACCAACCATAATTGCAGTATTATGATTACTTAAAATATTGTCGATTGTTTTTAAACCTTCAACTTCAAAATCACCAGTGCTAAAAAGTTGCGAAACAGAATGTGAATCTATAAAATGATGTTTAGCCGCCGCCAGTTCTTCTGCATCAGGCTTGGCTGTTCCAATAGCCATTTCCTTAAAAAATTGTCTGCTATCAGCCGAGATAATCTCTGTATTGAAATGATTAGCAAGTGTTATTGCTAGGGCCGTTTTGCCTATGGCAGTTGGACCAACAACAACAATTAAAGTTTTATTTAGCGACATGCTCATTAATGTATAAAAAAACTGCCAGTTTGTTAGGCTGGCAGTTGTAAATTTATAGTGCGATTAAATTAATAATCATCTTTGTGGCTGTCTTCTTCATAACTATCGTTATCGGAAAACTCATCGCCAAATTCATCATCTTCTTCACTTTCATCCTCCTCATCACGTTCTTGCTCATTAATTCCCATTTCGCCCATAGCTTCGAGTTCATCAGTATCTTCAGGAACAAAATTCATTTCATTTAAGAAATCAAATTCACTACTAGCTGCTGCTCCACGTGGATCTACAGCCTGAGGGCTATTTTGTTCCATTATTTTTGGTGCTTCACCAGTGCTTTTAGCTAAAAATGGATATTCTATATGAGGATCGGCATCCAAAATAATTTTAATCAACTCAACATGAAAATCGTAAGGACGATCAAAATTATAAATGTAATAGAACTTTTGGTGCGGATCTTCTATAAAACCACTCAATTTAGATTTCTCCATTAAAACTACGCGATCTTTCTTTCTTTCACTTGGTAAATAAGCAATCTCATCGCCTTTTAACCAGTTATCAGTACTCACATAAAATGACGAAGGTTTCTCAGCGTTGTAACCTGTAGACTTATGGATTGCCTTATGCAGATCTTCAAACGTTTGGTTTGATTTAATGTCGATTTCTCTTACAACATCATCAAAATCCTCGAAAGTAATTTTAAATTTATAAATAGCCATTATTGTATTTTGGAACCGTAAAAATAAAGTTAATTTATATTACCGCAAAGCGGAGAATGTCACAAAAAGCTGTTTGTGTTGCTTTACAGCTTATTATCTCCAGTTAAATTATTTATTAACAGGAATTAAACCCATTTGTTTTGCCTGATTTAGCATAAAATTAAATGCTTCAGTATAATCGTTTGTAATTTCTCCCTCTAGTATTGCTTCGCGAATGGCATTTTTAATTAGCCCAACTTCTTTACCTGCATCCAAACCAAAAGTTTCCATAATATCATTACCAGAAATAGGAGGTTGCCAATTGCGAATTTTGTCTCTTTCCTCTACATCTTTGAGTTTTTGCTTAACTAACTCGAAGTTGTTGCGATACTTTGTTTTTTTATACTCGTTTTTAGTGGTTACATCGGCATTGCAAAGCATCATTAAGCTTTCAATTTCCTCGCCTGCATCAAAAAGTAAACGTCTAACGGCTGAGTCTGTTACTACATCTTGAGCCAAAACAATAGGTCTTAAATGTAACTGTACCAGCTTTTGAACATATTTCATTTTTTCATTAAGTGGCAGTTTCAGTTGTGCAAATATTTTAGGAACCATTCTAGCGCCTTTATCTTCATGCCCATGAAAAGTCCAGCCGTGCCCTTCTTCAAATCGTTTAGTAGCTGGCTTTGCAATATCATGCAAAATTGCGGCCCAGCGCAACCATAAATCATCTGTATCCGCACAAATGTTATCTAAAACTTCCAATGTGTGGTAAAAATTATCTTTATGACCTTTGCCTTTAATCACTTCAACCCCATAAAGTTGCGCCATTTGAGGGAAAATAATATGCAATAAACCAGTATCAAATAAATGTTTAAAACCAATAGAAGGTTTAGGAGATAAAATGATCTTATTCATTTCATCAGTAATGCGCTCTTTAGAAACAATGCCAATGCGTTGCTTTTGAAGTTTTATGGCATTAATTGCTGCTGGATCGATGTTAAAGTTAAGTTGAGATGCAAAACGAATTGCCCGCATCATTCTTAATGGATCATCAGAAAAAGTAATTTCAGGATCAAGTGGAGTGCGGATAAGTTTATTTTCTAAGTCCTCAATTCCATTGAAAGGATCTAATAACTGGCCGAAATTTGTAGCATTTAAATTAATGGCCAATGCATTTATGGTAAAATCCCTTCTTAGCTGGTCATCTTCCAAAGTACCATCCTCAACAATAGGTTTGCGAGAATCGGCACGATATGATTCCTTTCGTGCACCAACAAACTCAACCTCCAAATCGTGATATTTTATATTTGCAGTGCCAAAACTTTTAAAAACAGCAACTTTTGTATTAAGCTTTTTCCCTACAGCCTCTGCGTAGTCAATCCCACTGCCTACAACAACAACATCAATATCTTTTGAAGGCCGTTTTAAAAATAAATCGCGTACAAAACCACCAATTACATATGCTTCGGTTTCAGTTTTATCGGCAATGGCAGATAAGGTTTTAAATATTGGGTTTTGTAGGTGTTGCTGCATGAGATTAAAAATACACTGTTAAACCGATGTGACTCGGAAAACAGGAGAAATGCAAAAATAGCAAAATTACTTTCTAATAAATTCAAATTGTCCACCAGGAGATAATTTCATAATGGTAGAGGGTTTTTTATTGGATTTATTTTCTTGTTCAAAATCTACAATATAATCTACTGCATCTTTAATTTGCTCATTAATCTCATCAAAATTTTTAGGAGAAGGATCACCACTTAAATTAGCTGAAGTAGATACAATAGGCTTCCGGAAACGTTGGATAAGTTGTGTACAGAAATCGTGCTTTACTACACGAATGCCAACACTTCCATCGGCATTAATTACATTTTTAGCCAGGTTTTTAGCGCCAGAAAAAATAATAGTTAGTGGGTTTTCTGCATACTCAATTAAATCGTAGGCAACATCCGGAACTTCCGAAACGTAACTTTGAAGTTTATTATCTGTATCCAACAAAACAATAAGGCTTTTTTCTGCTGGTCGATTTTTAATTTTAAGTATTTTATCTACTGCTTCTTCATTGGTTGCATCACAACCTAAACCCCAAATGGTATCGGTAGGATAAAGGATTACGCCACCGGCTTTTAAAACTTCTAAAGCTTTGTTTATTTCTTCTTTAAGCATAATACAAAGGTAATTTTTTAAAGGTAAATGTTAAATTTTCTAAAATGCTCATAATTTAACATTTAGCAATAAAACATTAATTAATTTGCATCGTTGTACGGTAAACAATCTTATTGTAAAAATAGGCTCTAAGTTTATGATTAAACCGTTATTATCGTTATTTTTAATATTATAATTCTGTTATGAAACACACACAAATAAATCATATGAGAACAACACACAAATTATTAATGCTACTAACCGTTGTAGTGGTGGCATTATCAGCATGCAGCACCTTGCGCACTGCTTCAGATTACGATAAAAAAGTAAGTTTTAACAATTACAAAACTTATAATTTTTATGATAAGGGAATAGCCCGATTAAAATTAAACGACCTAGATAAGCGCAGGATGCTTTCTGCTATTGATGCTGAGATGACCACGAAGGGCTTCACAAAAGCTGAAAATCCAGATTTATTGGTGAATTTAGTGGTAGTGGCTAGAGAAAGAGTAGATGCTTATGGATCAGGTTTTTATGGACCAGGTTGGGGCTGGGGTTGGGGCTGGCGATCACCTTTTTGGGGCGGAGGCGTAAATTATGTTGACCAATATATGGAAGGCACAATTATAATAGATTTCCTTGATCCGAAAACCAAAACATTAGTATGGCACGGCCGTGGAAGTGGTTTTAACTTAGATAACTTTAGAAAAAGAGAAGAAAGAATGAATACTGGAGTAAAAGAAATTTTAGGACAGTATCCACCAAATGCATCAACAAATAATTAATTGGAGTTTAGCTGATTGTAGCAATCCATTAATTGTTGAGTAACTAAAGGGCTATTGAATTTTTGAACAAATTCATGGCCCTTTTTTTTCATTTCAAGCTGTTGCTGTTCTGATGAAAGAATTTGGTTAATGGCTTTTGCCAAAGCATCAGCATCTGTTGGCGAAACGTATAAACTATTTGGGCCGCCTGCTTCTTCTAAACAAGAACCCGTTGCGGCAACTACAGGAACATTAGAGTATAAAGCTTCTATAATCGGAATGCCAAAACCTTCATAAAATGATGGATAGACAAAAACTGAAGCCATTTGATAAATGCCAGGCAAATCTGCAAAGGGAATGTTTTTTAGAAAAACAATTCGGTTTTTTAAGCCAAGCTTTTCAATTTCTTTTTCTACTATTTTATAATATTTTGTTGGTTTTCCAATTACAACCAGCTTATAATCTTCATTAACTTGCTTAAGGGCTTGTACAATTAACTTTAGATTTTTACGCTCTTCAATTGTTCCAACATTAAGAATGTATTTTTCTGGTAGTTTATAAGTAGCTTTTATTCTGCTGAGTGTTTCTTTAGTGAAAGCCTTCTTAAAGCTATCATCACAGCTTTGATAAATCACCTGGATTTTATTCGGATCAATATCGTAAAACTCTATAATATCTGATTTTGTTTTTTCACTAATCGCAATAATTTGATTGGCATGCTTACAGGCGTATTTACTTTTCAGCAGATATAATTTTCTATCAATATACTTGAAATATTGAGGGAAACGCAGAAATATTAAATCGTGAATGGTTACCATCGATTTAATTCTGGTATGTTGAATGGCGAAAGGAATTTCGTGACTTAAACCGTGGTATATTTCGACTCCATCTCTACTTAAATCTTTTAAAATATTTAAACTTCTCCAAAGAAATCGACCACTTAATGGCAACTTCAGTTCGATGTTTTCATTTTCAAAAAAAGCGTCAATTTGCTTCGCTGATTTAACCTTTGGTGAATAAACAAGATACTTGTTTTCGGGAAATTGTTTAGCTAAATGTTCAATTAAAGAACGGCTATAGTTTCCAAGTCCAGTTAAATTATTAGCAGCCCGCTTGCCATCGAAACCAATTTTAAGATTTAAGCTTAAAGCCGAAAGACCAAAGCTTGGTTGATCAAGCTCGGTACTTTCGGTTTTTTTTGGTTTTGTTTCGCTTTTAGCTTTCACCTTGATGCTTTAGGCTTATACGGCAACGTTATTTTCTCTCAATGCATCATTAAGAGAAGTTTTTTTGTCGGTACTTTCTTTACGTTTACCAATAATTAAAGCGCAAGGAACTTGATAATCTCCGGCAGGGAATTTTTTTGTATAGCTACCAGGAATTACTACCGAGCGAGCAGGTACAATACCTTTATATTCGATTGGCTCAGGGCCTGTAACATCAATAATTTTAGTTGATGCAGTTAAAACTACATTAGCACCTAAAACGGCTTCTCTTTCTACTTTTACACCTTCTACAACAATTGCTCTTGAACCTAAGAAGCAATCATCTTCTATAATTACAGGAGCAGCTTGTACGGGTTCTAAAACACCACCAATACCAACGCCACCGCTTAAGTGTACGCGTTTTCCAATCTGTGCACAAGAACCTACAGTGGCCCAAGTATCAACCATTGTACCTTCATCAACATAAGCACCAATATTTACATAAGATGGCATCATGATTACACCTTTAGCTAAAAATGCACCATAGCGTGCACTTGCCATAGGCACAACACGAACTCCGGTTGCTTTGTAATCGGTTTTTAATTCCATTTTATCATGGTAAACAAAAGGCCCAACTTTAATTTCTTTCATCTCGCGAATTGGGAAATATAGAATTACAGCTTTTTTAACCCACTCATTAATGCCCCAAGAGTTTAATACAGGCTCTGCTACACGAATTTCGCCTTTATCAAGGCCCATAATAACGGCTTCAATGGCTTCGCAATAGTTGCTATATTTTAAAAGGCTTCTGTCTTCCCAGGCGGCTTCAATTAGTTTCTTTAAATCTGAATACATGATGTTTTTAAATTTTACGCAAAATAAATCAATTTTTATCTATTACAGCGATTTCATGTGATAAATATTGTCTATATAGGGTTAATTGTTTCCATTTAGGTAATAATTGTTTCAATGAGTTAGCCGTAGGAAATGCGCTCTAATTATTAATTAAGCTTGACTTTATAATTTAATTAACCGATTTAACAATTAATCAGTTAACCAAAAATTTGTATTTTTGAATTTTATGACAGAGACAGAGAAACTTAGAATAGATAAATATTTGTGGGCTATAAGGTTGTTTAAAACCAGAAGTTTAGCTACGGATGCCTGTAAGGCCGGTAGGGTGAAATTGAAAGGGCAAAATATCAAACCATCAGCTATTGTAAAAGTAGGGGATGTTTATCAGGTATCTAAAGGGATTGAAAAGAAAATTATTGAAGTGGTTGAACTGTCTTATAATCGTACAGATTCGCCAACGGCTTTAACAAAATATAAGGATTTAACGCCCGTTGAAGAAACACATGCTTTTAAATCAATGTTTCATTCGCCATCTTTAAAACGCGATCGGGGAACGGGAAGGCCCACCAAAAAGGATAGGAGAGAAACAGATGATTTAATAGGTGGTATGTTTGAAGACGAGTAGTTCTTTTCAAGGTTTTAGCATTCGATTTTCAGTTTCTTGAGAATTGATTACCGCATATTGTAAACTGAAATACCTCATTCTGTAACTCATCATTGCCGTTTTGCCAAGTTTATCAATTAATTTGTAGTTTGCAACAGCACCAACTGCGGCACCAATAAAAGGAAGCATTTGGGCTAGTTTGGCTAAATCAATATAATCACGGTATTGCTGTTGAAAAGTTAGCCAATCAAATTCGTCGATATTTGTTGGTAATTTATGTGCCTTCTCATCCCAGTTCTGCATTTTTACAAAAACATTTTTACTCTCTTCTTTACTTGAAAACGCAAGTTGAAAAATATGGAGAATAAACAAGCGTTCTCTATAATCTTTTACATCATAACCATACACGGCTGCTATATCGAAAAGCATTTTCATTTTAATGCCTAGTAATAAAGGAAAATCAGCTAAGCTCATTAAAAATCCACCTGCGCCAGTAATGCCACCTTCTGCAGCTCCGGTTTTTTTATAGTTCTCTATTTTTTGCTTAATTAAAGCTTCACGATGCATTAATGTTAAATCCAAAGTAGGTTTGGATGTGGTAAATGTAGAACCAAAAAGTACGGCTTTAACCATTTGCTTAATTGCCGAAGTTATAGCACTATGTACTTTATCAGGAATGTAGCTGTTAATTTTTTTCTGTACCTTATCGGTAACCTTATTAAAAAGTGAAGGTTTTTGTAAGATTCTAAACTTCCAGAAATCAAGCTCACTACCTATTTTTTGTTCGTACGTCATAAAGAAACAATATTTAGTTAGACGTTAATATTGCTCTTTTTGTTTCAGGCGAAGAATGCTTTTACGTATTTAGTAAAATAAATGCTAATCAATGAAGCTCAAAGCCAATTGGGAAAACTTTTGGAAGCATTTTAGAATGAAATAAAAAACCGTTTAAAGTTGGTGCTTTAAACGGTTTATGTTATAAGTTTAATTTGTTCTAGTTATGCAAATAGATTGTCCACTGGAACATAGAGAGCTGGTTAAACTATCACAGCCAGCATCTGTAACGCAACCAAAGCTATTGCCACCATCGGTACAATAGCAATCTTGTGGTTCAAATTGTGCAAGTTCTTTTTTGCCGCCTAAAATTCCTTTTAGTTCGGCTCTAGTTAATGCTTTAAAGTTTTTCATAATAATTAGAGTTTTGTGTTAATGTATATCTCTAAAATAATAAAAAAATCAGCAAAAAAGAAACAACTATTTATTAAACAGCAAGTTGCGTATTAATACTCTATCCTCATTGGCGAAGTTTCCCAAAGTTTAAAAGCTTCTTGCGCTTCATCTCTTAGTAGCTGAACGACCGGTAAAGATCTTTTTTCCATCGGTTTATCCAGCTCCTCGTAAATAAATTTATCATCAAATCCAATTTTGCCAGCGTCGGCTTTAGTATTTGCATAATAAATGGTTTCAATTCTAGACCAATAAATTGCGCCCAAGCACATTGGGCATGGTTCGCAACTGGTGTAAACTACGCAGCCACTTAAATCAAAAGTATTTAAAGCGGTGCAAGCCAAACGTATTGCAGATACCTCTGCATGTGCCGTAGGATCATTTGTAGAAGTTACTTTATTAGCAGATTGAGCTACTACTTTCCCATCTTTAACAATTACAGCTCCAAATGGGCCACCAATGTGCTCGCTAACATTTTGTACAGATAAGGCAATGGCCATCCGCATAAAAGTTTCGTGTTGTTTGTTATCTTCCATAATAAAAAGTTTAGACACAAAAAATGCCCCAAATTTTGAGGCATTTTTTGTGTTATATGATTAACAGTAAGCTTATTTTTTTGTTTTAGTATAATCTTCGTTTAAGCCTTTAATTACGTCAGTAGTAATGTCTAAGGTTTCATCAGCAAATAAAATAGTGCTACCTTTAGTGTAAGATAAAACCATTTTATAACCTTTATCTTTTGCATAAGTTTTTAAGTAACCAGCAACTTTATCATAAAGTTTTTCAGTTTCTACAGCTTGCTCATTTTGCAAAGCACCACCAGCATTTTGTTGGTAAGTTTGTAATTCTTGTTGTTTACGTGCTAAACGCTCTTCAGTAGTTTTACGTACATCAGCCGCTAAAGTGCTTGCACTTTGTTGGTATTGACTAACTTCTCTTTGGAAAGCCTGACCTTTAGCCTGCATATCAGATTGAGCATCTTTAGTTTTTTTCTCAAACTTACTTTTAAGGTCTTTATAATATTCGTATTTGGTTAATAAAGAGTCTTGGTTAACAAATACAATTTTATCACTAGCAGAAATTGCTGCAGTACTATCTGTTTTTTTTGTTTCAGTTGTTTTAGCTTCTTTGTTTTGGCAAGCAGAAAATGTTGTAATTATAGCTGCAGCTGCAAGTAAACCAAGGTTTTTAAAGGTTCTTCTTTCCATTATTGTTTAATAAATTTTAGCAAACTTATATAAATTAGTTTTTATATGCAATTTAACATCAAGTTTGTGTTTTGTAAGCAGTTTTGAACCAGATAACAATATGTTTTTTAATGAAATGTCGCAATTAATTTGGAAAGCGAAATCCACATTTCATTTTGAAGATTAGTCCTGCCGTTTGTTTTATTCGCTGCGCTTTATGCACACGCCCGTAAGGTTTAATTTGCCATTTACTGCTACTATTTAGAGTTGCATAGTGCGTGTATTGGTAAAAAAGCGATTGGTTTGCGTTTTTAAACCCGATTGAAAAGGAAAGCGCCTAAACCTTTTTTAGGCCTTGTAATAAAAAGCGGGAGTTAGCTTTAAAATAAGTTACGGTAAGGGCTTTTCAAAAACCTATTTTACTAGATCGTAAAGCCTTTTAGCATTAGTCTTTTAGCTTTCTTTCGGGGCTTGCTTTTAATGCTTAAAACTTCTCCACATATTGGGTTAATTGCCGAAAAATGCGTATTTTTGATAATTATTGTTTTTAATTAAAATATGAGCGAAGAACAGGATTTAAAGTCAAATTATTCGGCAGATAATATACAGGTTTTAGAAGGTTTAGAAGCGGTGCGTAAGCGCCCTTCAATGTATATAGGTGATACCGGCGTTAAAGGTTTACACCACTTAGTTTACGAGGTTGTGGATAACTCAATTGATGAAGCTTTGGCTGGTCATGCGGATACAATCGATGTAAGAATTTTAGAAGGCAACTCCATTAGGGTTGAAGATAATGGTCGTGGTATTCCAACCGGGATCAATACAAAAGAGAATAAATCGGCATTAGAAATCGTAATGACGGTTTTACACGCTGGTGGTAAATTTGATAAAGATACATACAAGGTTTCTGGTGGTTTACACGGTGTAGGGGTAAGTTGTGTAAATGCATTATCTACCGATTTAAAGGCAGAAGTACACCGTGAAGGTAAAATATGGATGCAGGAATACAAAATTGGTGTTCCTCAATATGATGTGAAAGAAGTTGGTACTACAGATAAGCGTGGTACGATTGTAACTTTTAGTCCAGATCCAACCATTTTTACCCAAACAACTGAATACAAATACGATACGTTGGCAAGTCGCTTACGCGAATTGGCATTCTTAAACAAAGGTATTAAGCTTACTTTAACTGATGAGCGTGAAACTTTAGAAGATGGTACTTTCCTGTCGGAAGTTTTCCAGTCAGAAGGTGGTTTAAAAGAATTTGTAACCTTTTTAGATGGAACGCGTGCCTCTTTTTTACCAGAGCCAATTTATATTGATGGTATTAAAAATGGTGTTCCAGTTGAACTGGCTTTTCAATATAATGATAGCTACTCGGAAAATGTACACTCATATGTGAACAATATTAATACACATGAGGGTGGAACGCATATTGCAGGTTTCCGTAGAGGTTTAACCCGTACCTTAAAAAGTTACGCTGATAAATCTGGCTTGTTGAAAAACCTGAAAATGGAAATTACTGGTGATGACTTTAGAGAAGGTTTAACGGCAGTAGTTTCTGTAAAAGTGCAAGAGCCACAATTTGAGGGGCAAACCAAAACCAAACTTGGTAATAGTGAGGTTATGGGCGCTGTTGATGTGGCTGTTGGTGAGGCATTAGGTGCTTATTTGGAAGAAAATCCAAAGGAAGCTAAAATGATCATTAATAAGGTTATTTTGGCGGCAACGGCTCGTGCGGCAGCACGTAAAGCTCGCGAAATGGTTCAGCGCAAGAGTGTAATGGGCGGTTCTGGTTTGCCAGGTAAACTTGCCGATTGCTCAGACAGTGATCCAGAAAAATGCGAAATTTACTTAGTAGAGGGAGATTCAGCGGGTGGTACTGCTAAGCAAGGTCGTGATCGTAATATTCAAGCTATTCTTCCTTTAAAAGGTAAAATCCTGAATGTGGAGAAGGCAATGGAGCACAAAATTTATGAAAACGACGAGATTAAAAATATGTTTACCGCAATTGGGGTAAGTATAGGTACACCAGAAGATGATAAGGCTTTGAACTTAACAAAACTTCGTTACCATAAAATCGTAATCATGACGGATGCGGATATTGATGGATCTCACATTACAACGTTGATCCTAACTTTCTTCTACCGTTATATGAGGGCCTTAATTGAGGCTGGATATGTTTATATTGCATCTCCACCACTTTATCAAGTTAAAAAAGGAAAAGATTTTGAGTATTGCTGGAATGATGTACAACGTGATGCTGCTGTACAACGTATTAAAGGTAATGGTAAAGAAGATAGTGTACACATCCAACGTTACAAAGGTTTGGGAGAGATGAATGCTGAGCAACTTTGGGATACTACTTTAAACCCAGCTACACGTACCTTATTGCAAGCTACAATTGAAAGTGCAGCAGAATGTGATCATACTTTCTCTATGTTAATGGGCGATGAAGTTGCTCCACGTAGAGAGTTTATTGAGCGAAATGCTAAATATGCAAAAATTGATGCTTAATCCTTAAACGGACTAAGAAAATATATAAACCTCTTCAAGTTAAATCTTGAAGAGGTTTTTTTTTTTATTAAAATCTACTTCCAAGTTGCAGGTATCTGCCAAATTTATTTGAGAGCCTATTATACTATGTACCTTAAATTTTATATGCATAATTTTCTTATGTATATAAAATTTATTTATATTTGAATCATGGCAGTAAATAACGAATTATTTAAAGGCACTTTGCAAACCATTATACTCAATCTTTTATCTGAGAATGAAAGGATGTATGGTTATGAAATAACACAGAGGGTAAAATCTATCACTCAAGGCGAGTTAATGCTAAAGGAAGGCGCTTTGTACCCTGCATTACACAAATTAGAAGCAGATGGTTTGTTGGAAACCACAACTGAAATTGTTGAAAATAGATTGAGAAAATACTATTCGTTATCTAAAAATGGCGAAAAGGAGGTTGTAAATAAATTACAGGAAGCAAAGGATTTTATTGCTCAACTACAATTATTATTGAACTTAAAGCCTGCGATTTAAATGGTATTAACTGCGCAACAAACTCAAAAGCTTAAAGATTATATTTTTAGTGCTTCAAAATACAGGGAAACATATAATGAAATCTACGATCATATCTTAAATGCGCTTGCAGATCAAAATGAGCCTTATAGTATTGAGCTTGTATCCAGAATTGTTCATAATGACTTTGGTGACTTTAAAGAAATTAGAAAACAGGAGCGTCTTTATCAACAACAAATTAATAAGAAATATGCAAGGCTTTTTAGATTAGAAATTGCGAACTCATTTAAATGGCCGGGTTTATTAAGCAATCTTACAATTTTGGCGCTCTGTATTTGTCTTTATTACGGGAGTAAAAGTGCTCCATTTAATATGAAACCTATAACTATCGCTACCTTTTTATGCTTTGCTGCCATTGCTGTTTTTGTTTATAGCAAAATTATATTAAGCAAAAGGAAGAATAATAAATATTCTGTTATGGATAATTCAATAGGCAGTTTGGCTACTATAGGATTGTTTATTGGAAATTTTGTGCTGTATTGGTTTATTACAAAAGATAGCTTAATTAATTTAAGCTATGATTATAAAATAATTGCCATGCTAATACTCTTCTTTTTTTGTAGTGTTTATGTAAGGGCCTTTATAAAATTCTACAATCAGAAAATTAAAATATTAACAATCTAATATGAATCTAACCAAAACGCAACTAGAAAAAATAAGAATCTATCTTAGTGAGATTGGATTTAAATATATTGATGTTCAAATGGAAATCCTGGATCACGTTGCTTCTGTAGTAGAAGAAAGGATGACAGAAAACCCTGACTTATCATTTCAGGATGCTGTAAACCAAACACGAGCCTCTTTTGGTAAGGCAGGTTTTACCTCAATTGAAAAATCGATAGTAAAGGGATTGAATAAAAGATATTGGAAGCTTTTTTTGCACCACTTTTTCTCCTTTTTAGGTTTCAGGTATATTTGGATGGTTTTGTTATCGGGTTTTGGTTTATACCAACTGCAAAATGTAATGGGTAATCAAGATAATTTTTTTAATATATTTATTTCAGCCATTGTTATACTTTTCTCGGTATTGGCTTATAGAGGTTTTAGGGCTGTAGATTATAAAAAATATTTGGTTTATAAAATATCGGGCTCTTACGCTGGTTATGTAGGGATTTTTTTAATGTTTGTATTTGAGGCTATAAATAAACCATCAACAGGTTTACTATTTGGCTTAAACAAAAGCCATTTAATTGTATCGATATTAATTGTCTTTTTTGCAATGTATTATAAAGCTGCGCTTAAAACGATACGAGCAGGAGCTTTAGAAAGTAAAGCTATAGCGGATAAACTAAAGCTTTTGTATAACTAAAACCTATAATTAAAAAGCCTCCAGATTTACATCTAGAGGCTTTTTTTTAATGTTTATAAAATATAGTAAGATCCTATTGGGGCCAATTCTGATTGTGGCTTATCTTCATAAAGTTTGTTATCATTTAACATTTGACAAAGATCTCTTTCTATATTTCTACAAATGGTTGTGGTAGGTGTATCTGTAGGTTTATTTTCAAAAGGATCTTGTAAATGAACCGCCATTTTTTCTACAAGAAGAAAGAAAGTAGCAATTGCAATAACAACAGGAACTTCGGCATAGCCAAAATATTCTATAAGGCCAAAAGGTAGCATTACAATAAATAAATGGATAGACATGTTGATGTACTTGCTGTAGGTAACAGGGAAAATGGTGTTTTTAATTCTCTCTGATCCACCCATATGATTACATAAAGCAGTAATGGTTTTATCAATTTCTATTTGTTGATATTTATTAATCCATCCCTCCGTTAAGGCCTTTTTCAAATCCATTGCATGCAATTCCAAAAGGGAAACGGTTACGTTTCTGCGTTTGTTTATAAACGCCAGTTCATCACTGCTAAGGTATCTTTCTAATCCCTTATTGGCTGGAAAACCGCGTAATGATTGACTTAAAGCATAACACCAGGCAATTTGACGCTTGATAAACTTCTCTTTAAATTCTTCAATTTCATCCAATCCGTAAGGATTTTCTACGAAAGATAAAATCTGTCTGGATAGTGATCGAGAATCATTCACAATTGCACCCCACAAAATCCGGGCTTCCCACCATCTATCGTATGCCTGGTTGGATCTAAAAGCCAATAATAAAGATATTATTGTGCCTAAAAGTGCTGGTACAGCAACTGGAATGGAGATACGCGTAACATGGAAATTTTCATAAAGTACAACAATCCCTATTGAATAAGCAATAACAAAAATTAGTTGTTTCTTTATTTTTCCAAAAATATAAGTGAGGGGAATATTATTTCGTAACAGCATAATAAATTAAATTAATGAGATTGGCTAAACTTTAGAAGTTTGCAATCTGTTTTCGTGAATTTTGGTATCCATTAAGTACTCAGAACTGTTTTCAATTTGTGGTGCGTTTTCAAGCTCCAGTGTTTGGCAGCCACAGCGTTCTGTTAAGTACTTTGGTTCGATACTATATTTGTTAATTTTCTGGAAGTTATAATCTTTCGGGTAAGCAACGCAATCTACCTCAAAGGCTTCAATAAAGTTTTTAAATGCAGCTACTGTACTGCCATAAAAATATTCTATACCGATGCAGTCTATTTTATTTGGATATTTTGCTTTGTACTCATTGAGCTTTAGATAAAAATCATCACTTACGTTTTCATAGTCGCGGCTTCTGCGGCTCAACATCAACATATCCGTTATAGAATCAGATAGTTTGAAAGCATGAACAAAAATGATGTTTAATTTTTCTTCTTTTTGGTTTAAAACCAGTGCATCAATAATTTTAGTGGCATCCGGATTAAAATCTGTAGGGACTAATACTGTTTTCATAACTAATCTTGTTAAATGAATAATTAAATATTTATACAAGAATAGCCCCGAGTTATTATAGCGAAATAAGAACGAGATTAAAATGAGATTAGAATTTACATACTTGTTGGTAATAAAACTTTAATTTCTGTACCAATCATTTCTTGAGATTTAATGGCGATACTACCACGGTGTAGTCTTATAATGTTTAGTGATAGGGGTAACCCTACGCCATAACCTTTATAATTATTAGTGTTGGATGCACGATAAAAAGGCTCGAAAATATGTTGTACGTCATTTTGAGGTATGCCAATGCCCAAATCTTTAACTGTTATAGAAATCATATTTAACTTACTTTCTACACTAACACTAACTGGCATATTGTTTGAATATTTGCAGGCATTGCTAACAATGTTTGTTATAGCCAACTTAATTAGGTTTTTATTTACCTTAATGTTTAGTTGCTCCTCATTTTCGGGTAGGTTATTAAAATCTATTTCTATTTTACTTTCGGGGTGTACCTGGTTTACTGATGCAACTACGTCCCATATCAATTCATCAATTCTAATTTCTTCCCAGGGTTGGTTTTTCCCGTTAAAGCCAGATTGTGCAAGACCTAATAAACTGGTTAAGATATGTTCCAATCTTTCTGCCTCATCTTTTATCTTATTAAGCGCTTTGTTTTGCTTCTCTGTATCTTGTTTAGCCATTAATGCCAGTTCAACCTCTCCGTTAATAATGGTTAATGGGGTACGCAATTCGTGCGAAGCATTGCTGATAAAGTTGTTTTGAGTTTCAAAAGCAGTTTCTAAGCGGTTTAGCATATTATTAAATGTTTGTGCCAATTGCGACATTTCGTCTGCGCCAGGCACCTCTAATCGCAAGTGTAGGTTTTCTGCCTTAATCTTTTTCACACTTTTAATAATATTACGAAGGGGCCGCAACATATAGCCAGAAAATTTCCAGCCTACCACAAAAGATAATATCACCGAAAGGAAAAAACCTGCAAATAGGATTTTTTGTAAATCTTTTAGCTCCCTAAACCCGAAAGGATCATTTGCCGATATAATTACAATATAACCTTGCTGCGGCGTTTCGAAGTATTTACCCGCATAAAAATGATTCTCTATACGGTAGCGGGCCATTTTACCCGAAATAATATTTTGGTAAAAAGTTTCTGGAAGCTCAATATCTGTCTTTAATTTTTGCTTAACCCTTTTATCAGTTTTAATAATATACTCTCTTTCTGATGGAAGCCTTTCCAAATAACGGTTGCGCATTTTGGCATACATATCGTTATTTTCATCTTGGTAAACCTTAATTTGTGCAGCAATATTTACCCTGGCTTCAAGTCTTTTATAAAAATCTTCAAAAGCAAACTCGTTAGAAAAATACCATACAAAACCACTCAAAAGGGAGATAATAATGGCAGATAGAATGGCAAATAAGAGGGTTATTTTTTTAGCAATAGACATTATTTTTCCTTTAAAACATAACCCAATCCAACAGCTGTATGAATAAGTTTGGTATCAGCATTTTTATCAATTTTTTTGCGCAAATAATTTACATAAACATCAACAACGTTTGTGCCCAGGTTAAAATCAATATCCCAAACGCTTTCTAAAATATCGATACGAGATAATATTTTTGATTTATTTTTAGCCATAAACTCTAGCAAACGGTATTCTGTGGCTGTTAATATAATATCAATTTGATTTCTTTTGACTGTTTTTGCTGTTAGGTTAATTTGTAAATCGCCAATATTAATCATCTTATCGTTCATTACCACACCGCTATAACGCCTTAAAAGCATTCTGATACGTGCAAAAAGCTCGGCAAATTTAAAGGGTTTTATCAGGTAATCATCAGCTCCATTATCCAATCCGTTTACTACATTTTCTGTACTCCCTAGGGCTGTAAGCATAATGATTGGTGTATTGGGTTTCTCAGTTTTTATAATTTTGCAAAGCTCCAGTCCATTTATTCCAGGTAGCATAATATCCAAAATAATTAGATCGAAATTATTTTCTTTAGCCATCTTTTCGCCAATTAATCCATCGGGTGCAATGCTCACCGTAAAACCTTCATCTGTTAAACCACGCTTGATTACAGAAACAACGTTTGGCTCATCTTCTACTAATAATAAATTCATCAGCTGGCAAATAATCTAAAAAACATGAAATAACAAAATCTTAATTGAATCATTTTAAAATTGAATGTTATTTTAACGTAACTAAGACATAATTGTTTGATAAACTGGAAATAAGCAGGTTATTTGGGGTTCGGGTTCTACAGGGCATTGGGGAAATAAATTAAACGGATTTGAAATTCGTAGTCATTTATGGTTCGGGATGCGCAGGCTAACATCCCGAACAGCAATGTTCATGCTTGATAATTACAGCAGTTTGAAAAACATGGTATACTCCTGCAACTTTACTTATAGCTAGAACGATAAAGCCCTTCAAAGTTAGTTTTGAAGGGCTTTATATGGAGATAAAAATTAGTTTCCCTTTTCAGATTTTTCTTTTAGAGATTTAAGTCCGCTTTCAAAGTCTTTTCCAATCATTTTATCCATACTAACAAAAACGCACATCCATTTACCAATTAGATTATTATCACCACTCATGGTCCAAACAACCTTTTGGCTACTTCCCTGAGGTGTAATGTCGAATTTAGTATTAGCCAAACTTTCAAAAGGTTTAATAAATTTCAATTCTATATTAACCAACGAATTTGGTTTAGCTTCGGTAATTTTCATAGAACCTTGCCCAGTTTCTTTACCAACCCATTCGTATAAATGTCCGGGCTGTGCAACGGGACCAGATATTGTAATTTTTGCTGTAGGTTCCATTTTAGACCATGGATTCCACTTTGTGAACTCATTAAAATCAGCGATGTTTTTATAAATTACACTATCTGGGGCATTGATTTCTATATTGCGAGATACAGAATATGTTTTAGGCAATAGCAAACCGCCGCCTACAATAATAATAGCCAGAATAACGACTATCCACAATAATACTTTTAGAAATTTCATGTTTATTTGGTTTTTAGTTACTTAAAGTTAACCATAAACCAATTAAGAATGCAAGTCTAGCTACTTTTAATTGTTATGTGTGGCATGGATGCGTTTAATTTAAAGTGCATTAAATCGGCTATTGATTGTGCTTTTTGTTTGATGGTTTCAGCATTTTCGCCTTCAAATAAATCATCAACGGTTTGGTAAAAGATGGCTTTCCAGGTATTAAACTGTTCTTCCTGTAAAGTAGCCTTGTGTTTAAGTTCAAAATGCTTAATCATAGGGTTTCCCTTATAAACAGCTTTGCCAAAAAGAACGCTCTCCCAAAAATCGTACATTTTAGGTAAATGGTGTGCCCAATCTACATTAGCCACTTGGGTAAATATTGGTCCTATGGTAATATCTTGTTCAACCCTTTTATAAAAAGTATCAACCAGTAATATAATATCAGTACGATTAAGAATATCTTTTTTCATGATTTAAATCTTTAAGGCCTAAACAACCTAACGTAATAAGGGTGCTGAATTTTATTACTTCCACAATAATGTATATGATATGATGATAGCTTTTTGCAATAAATTTACCACTCAAAACTAATTTAGCTCTTTCATCTAAAACGGGTAAAAGCCAAAAGGTATCTATTAATAATAAGGTAATTAGCAAATAGAGAAAATCAGTTTTAAACGATAATTTGGTGCTATACATACAAAATGCAATAACAAACATTAACACAAGTTCGATTTTATTTAGCGCCTGAAAAACCAGTTGACCAATACCCAAACCAAGCGGAATAGTAATGCCCGGCGCTTGAAATTTTAATGGAGCTTCTAAAAAGCTGATGCCTGCTATAAGACCAGCCCAAAAAATAATGCAAAATGTTGCTATATGCTTTTTCATTATTGAAGCAAATATCTGGTTAAAGCATCATTAAAAAATGATAGCCATCATAAAATTAAAAAGATATTACTTGTTTAGTATTAGCTCAAGTGTGGCGTAATTAATAGAGGCTTTATATTCCATTAAAATATCGCCTCCAATAATACAAGCAATAGGTGGGTGCCCAAACTGCTGGTAAGTTTCGCTTACCGATTGCAAATCGAAGGCAACGGTATGGTAATTCTTAATTTTTAGTTTACCAATTTTTAATTCAGGTATTGTAGCCTGTATTGTAGTTGTGGTAGTAAAAAGGGTGGCGGCATTAATCTCATCGCTCACTTGTAAGGTTTCGGCAAGATGTTGCTCAATTAAGGCTTTATCAAAAACACTACGTGATGCACCGGTATCTAGTACGGCAAAATGTTTCTTTTTAAAAACAACAACTTCCATCAAAAGATGGAAGCCGTCGTCTTGTAAGTTTATAAGTTTAAGTGGGATAGAAATTGATTTCATTTAAACCAATTTCATTTCAGCCAGTACGCTATTCATATTTCTAACGGCATCAGCACTTTTATTAAATGCCGCTTGCTCATCATCAGTTAATTTAAAATCAATAATTTTTTCCCAGCCGCTGCGGCCAATAATTACAGGTACGCCTAAACAAATATCTTCTTGTCCGTATTCTCCCTCTAAAGAAACGCAGCAAGTAAATAATTTTTTCTCATCGCGTAAAATAGCTTCCACTAAAGCTGCTCCGGCAGCACCAGGAGCATACCAGGCAGATGTGCCGATTAAGCCAGTTAGTGTAGCACCACCAACCATAGTATCAGCAGCTACTTTATCAAGCGTAGCTTTATCCAATAAATTACTTACTGGCAAACTTTGGTAAGTTGCTAGGCGAGTTAAAGGGATCATAGTTGTATCGCCATGGCCGCCAATAACAAACCCCTGTAAATCGTTAGGGTTGCAATCTAAAGCTTGAGATAGATAAAATTTAAATCTCGAACTATCCAAAGTACCACCCATACCAATAATACGGTTTTTAGGCAAACCTAAAGATTTAAGTGCAAGGTAAGTCATGGTATCCATAGGGTTACTGATTACAATAATAATAGCCTCTGGAGAAAATTTTAATATATTTTCGGCAACGCCTTTAACAATTCCCGCGTTTATACCAATCAGTTCTTCACGGGTCATACCTGGTTTACGAGGTAAGCCCGAAGTGATAACCACTACATCAGAACCTGCAGTTTTACTATAATCGCCGGTAACTCCGGTAATTTTTGTATCGAAACCTAAAAGGGTAGCAGTCTGCATCATATCAATGGCTTTACCTTCGGCAAAACCCTCTTTAATATCCAATAACACCAATTCATTTGCTAACTCTTTTCGAGCAATATTATCTGCACATGTTGCGCCAACTGCGCCTGCACCTACAACCGTTACTTTCATATATCTTATTTTATTGGTTTGCTGTATTAATTATCAATCGAAGTTATAAATAAATATAGGCTTAAAAAATCCTTTTCAAAACTTTATAATTTATTGACGGTTTACTTAGTGTAATCAATCGTTTTGCAAATATGAAGGCGATGAATAGGAACATGGAAAACAAACCAATAGATATACACGTAGATGTTTTAAGTTTTGCCGGGCGTTGGTATTCTTTATATTCCATCCCTACATTTATGGATTCGCACTGGCGCCATACTATAGAAACTTATGTAATTCATCCTGATGGTTATTACGCAGTTTTTACAACTTATAATGTTATTGGCGAAAGGAAAAAGAAATACCTGCGATCCAAACTTTTTGTGGTGCCCAAAAGTGGTAATTCGAGAATGAAAGCTCAATTTGTGTGGCCTATTAAAATTGATTATTGGATTATAGAACTGGCAGAAGATTATAGTTATATGGTTGTTGGGCACCCAAAACATAAATACCTTTTTATTATGGCACGCAAGCCAGAAATGGATGCAGATTTATTAAATGAACTTATCTACAGATGCAAGCAACGTGGCTACGATACCGAAAAACTTGTAAGTCAGGAACATTTTAAGGTTTCTAAATTGACTAAGTAGTTACTGTTTTTTTGTTGTTATTATTAAGATTATTTTTCTTATTGAAGATAATATTTGGAGCAGAATATGTGGTGGGTTAATAATTTGAGAATCTGTTTTTATCAACTATTTATTTCTTTTTGTTGATAATTTACTGACAACTTCCGGCATCAAATTTCTTATTTTTGAAGAACCGTTTATATTCCCGAACGGCTAATTCTTTACCACAACATATGTACTTAATTTTTGATACTGAAACCACTGGTTTGCCCCGTAATTATAACGCACCAATTACCGATACCGATAATTGGCCACGTTGTATTCAAATTGCCTGGCAACTGCATGATGAGATGGGGAGATTGGTAGAGCATCAAGATTATTTAGTTAAACCAGAGGGATTTAACATTCCTTACGATGCAGAGCGAATTCACGGTATTTCTACCGAGCTAGCCACCGAACAAGGTATTGGCTTTGATGAAATGCTTGCAAAGTTTAATGAAGTTTTAAATAAAGCCAAGTTTATTGTTGGTCAAAACGTTGGTTTTGATGTAAACATTATGGGTTGCGAATTTCACCGTTTTGGTGTTGCCAACCGCCTTGCAGAAATGCCAGTACTGGATACCTGTACCGAAGTAACAGCCGATTTACTGAAATTACCTGGCGGTAGAGGTGGGCGTTTTAAATTACCAACCTTAACCGAGTTGCACTCTTATTTATTTGGAGTACCTTTTAGTGAGGCGCACAATGCAACAGCCGATGTGGAAGCAACAACGCGTTGCTTTTTAGAATTGGTAAAACGAGAGGTTTTTAAAAAAGAAGAATTACTGGTTGATGTTGAATACTTTCCACGTTTTAGAGAGGTAAATCCTGGTGAAATTGGAACATTTGGAATTCAGCATATTAACCTTAAGTCAGCGTCTGACGAGATTCGAAAACGCATTCAGAAAGCCGAGGGTGGAGGGGTATCAAAACAAGAACTTGCCGAAAATAAACAAGAGCTTGCTGCAGCTACATTTGTGCACCTGCATAACCACACACAGTTTTCCGTTTTACAAAGTACCATTAGTATTCCTGATTTAGTAAAAGCAGCAGCAGCACAAAAAATGCCAGCCGTTGCCATGACGGATCATGCAAACATGATGGGTGCATTTCACTTTGTAAACCATGTTTTAAACCATAATAAAGCTGCCGAAGCAAAAAATGCAACAGCAATTGAAGCAGGAGAACGACCTACAGAAATTGTGATGAAACCTATTGTAGGTTGTGAGTTTTTTGTATGCGATGACCATTTGAATAAAACGGTTAAGGATAATGGTTACCAAATGGTACTGTTGGCTAAAAACAAAAAAGGCTATCATAATTTAGCTAAAATGTCATCCATTGCCTATACAAAAGGTTTTTATTACGTGCCACGTATTGATAGAGCCATTATAGAGCAATATAAGGATGATATTATAGTTTTATCTGGTAACCTCGGAGGTGAGGTATCAAACAAGCTTTTAAACATGGGCGAAGCTCAGGCAGAAGAAGCTCTAATTTGGTGGAAAGAGAAGTTTGGTGCAGATTTTTACGTGGAAATTATGCGCCATAATCAAGAAGATGAAGATCGTGTAAACGTTGCCTTAATTAGCTTGGCCAGAAAGCATGATGTTAAAATGGTAGCCACCAACAATACCTATTACATCAATAAAAAAGATGCAAATGCCCACGATATTTTACTTTGTGTAAAAGACGGCGAAAAACAGGCCACTCCAATTGGACGTGGTCGTGGCTATCGTTATGGTTTACCAAACCAAGAATATTATTTTAAAAATGCAGATGAAATGAAGGCACTCTTTGCCGATTTACCTGAAGCAATTTTAAATATACAAGAGATTGTAGATAAGATTGAAATTTATAAACTCGCCCGCGAAGTACTCTTACCTAAATTTGATATTCCAGAGCAATTTTTAGTTGCCGAGGATGAAGCCGATGGAGGTAAACGTGGTGAAAATAAATTTTTACGACACCTTACTTATGAAGGTGCAAAGATTAGGTACGGAACCCTAACACCTGAAGTTACCGAGCGTTTAGATTTTGAATTACAAACCATTGAGAAAACCGGATATCCGGGTTATTTCTTGATTGTACAGGATTTTATTGCCGAAGCCCGACGCAGAGATGTATCTGTAGGACCAGGACGTGGTTCTGCGGCAGGCTCTGTTGTAGCCTATTGTTTATGGATTACCAATATTGATCCAATTAAGTACGATCTCCTTTTTGAGCGTTTCTTAAATCCCGATCGTGTATCCATGCCCGATATTGATATCGATTTTGATGATGAAGGCCGTGGTCGGGTTATGGAATATGTAATAAATAAATACGGTTCCAGTCAGGTAGCTCAAATCATAACTTATGGTACCATGGCGGCAAAATCATCTATCAGAGATACGGCCCGCGTGCTGGATTTACCGTTATTTGAAGCCGATAAAATTGCCAAGCTGATTCCAAACATGAAGCTGGCTAAAATCTTTAATCTTGATGAAAAAACTTTAAAAGATTCCTTACGCCCTGATGAGTACGAGCGTGTACTTGAATTAAAGGCAATGGGGCTTTTGAAAGATTTAAGTGCAGAAACTATTCAGCAAGCTCAGGTTTTAGAAGGATCGTTGCGTAACACGGGTATTCACGCCTGTGGAGTAATTATTACGCCCAGCGATATTACCAACTTCGTTCCCGTTGCTACCGCCAAGGATTCTGATTTATACGTTACCCAGTTTGATAACTCTGTTGTAGAAAGTGCAGGTTTATTAAAAATGGACTTTTTGGGGTTAAAAACCCTAACCTTAATAAAAGATACGGTTAAACTGGTAAAGAAAAGACATGATATAGATCTCAATCCTGATAATTTCCCGATTGATGATGTATTAACTTATGAGCTTTTTCAACGTGGTGAAACCATCGGGATTTTCCAGTATGAAAGTCCAGGTATGCAGAAATATATGAAAGAGTTGAAACCTACGGTTTTCGACGATTTAATTGCCATGAATGCCTTATACCGCCCTGGCCCTATGGAATATATTCCGAGTTTTGTTAGGCGTAAAAATGGTGAAGAAGAAATTAAGTACGATTTAGACGCTTGTGAGGAGTATTTAAAGGAAACCTATGGTATTACCGTTTACCAAGAGCAGGTAATGCTTTTATCGCAAAAGTTGGCAGGCTTTACCAAAGGTGAGGCCGATGTTTTGCGTAAGGCAATGGGTAAGAAACAAAAGGATGTACTGGATAAAATGAAACCTAAATTTGTGAAGCAAGCGGCAGAAAAAGGCCACGATGCTACAACTTTAGAAAAAATTTGGAAAGATTGGGAAGCATTTGCATCCTATGCGTTTAATAAATCGCACTCTACCTGTTATGCTTGGATTGCCTATCAAACCGCTTATTTAAAGGCACATTATCCGGCAGAATATATGGCTGCGGTACTTTCCAATAACATGAGTGATATTAAACAGGTAGCCTTTTTTATGGAAGAATGCCGCCAAATGGGTGTTGTGGTTTTAGGTCCAGATGTGAACGAATCTGATCTTAAATTTTCGGTAAATGCCAAAGGAGAAGTCCGTTTCGGCATGTCGGCTGTAAAAGGAGTTGGAGAAAAAGCGGTAGAAAGTATTATCGAAGAACGCTTGGCTAATGGAAGCTTTGCTAATGTTTACGATTTTGCAAAAAGATCAAATACACGTATAGTAAATAAAAAAGCTTACGAAAGTTTTGTTTATAGTGGTGCTTTTGATGCTTTTGGTGGGCATAGAGCGCAATATTTCTATATCGGACCTAATGATAAAATGAATGGGATTGAAAAAATTATTAAGTACGCCAATGATTTTCAAAATAACGAAAGCACTTCTCAAGCTTCATTGTTTGGGGGCTCAAAAGCAGATTTAATTTTAGAACCTTCACTCCCTGTTTCTCCTGAATGGGCATTGATTGATCGTTTAAAATATGAAAAAGATGCGATTGGGATTTTCCTTTCAGGACATCCACTTGATAATTATAAATTAGAACTCGATCGTTTCTGTACGCATAACGTTAAGCAACTTAGTATTATCAATAAAGTGCGGATGGGTGATACTAATGAAGACGTATTAGCAGAGTTTGATAAATTAAAAAATCGCGAACTTTGTGTAGGCGGTTTGGTGGTTACAGCTTCGCAAAGGGTTACTAAAACAGGAAAACCATTTGGTACCTTCGTTTTTGAAGATTATGATGATGCTTGCGAGATGGCATTATTTGGCGAAGATTTTATTAAATTCAAATCGTTTTTAACTGAAGGCTATTTCCTTCAAATTAGAGGTAGAGTAGGCGAACGTTTCGGTAAAGCCGGAGATTGGGAATTTAAAATTACAGCCATTAATTTACTATCAGATTTACGCGATAAATTAGCTAAAAGCATTACCATTCAAGTACCTATTGAAAGGATTAACGATGAATTGATGCGACAAATTGAAGCCATTTTAGCAGATAATAAGGCTAATTCTGAACAACAAAACTGCCAGTTAAATTTTGCTATTTACGATCGCGAAAAAGAAATCATGTTGGATTTACCATCTAAAAGTCTAAAAATCAATCCTAATAATAGATTTTTAGAACAATTGGTTGGTTTACACGTTGTTAATTATAAGTTGAACTAAAGTTTAGGCAGAAAGCTTAAAGGGAGAAATTTACAGCGACTATTTTACGTCTTCTATCTTTAAGCCCTCTCCCTCAAAATAATGTCAAATTGGCATTACGTTATAGCTGGCATTAGAATTGAATACATATATTTGAACATAAAAAAATAATTATGGCATTAGAAATCACAGATGCAAACTTCGAGGAAGTTGTATTAAAATCAGATAAACCCGTATTAGTAGATTTTTGGGCAGAATGGTGTGGCCCTTGTCGCATGGTTGGTCCTGTAGTAGAAGAAATCGCTAAAGAATATGATGGTAAAGCAATCGTAGGAAAAGTGAATGTTGATAACAACCCTCAAATTTCAATGCAATTTGGAATCAGAAACATTCCTGCTTTATTATACTTTAAAGATGGTCAAGTTGTTGATAAACAAGTTGGAGCAGTTCCAAAATCAGTATTAGCTGAAAAATTAAACAAGCAATTAGCTTAAATAAAGTTGTAAGCTGAAAGGATGAGCGTTTAACACTGATCCAAATTAAAAGCTTCACTAATAATATTACAAAAACCCGGATTCATTTATAAGATTCCGGGTTTTTTATTAGATAATTTTTTTGTTCTTTTAACAAATAATCATTTTCCTTATGAAACTGTTCACTAACAAAACCTCAAATTTACTTTTAGCTGGTTGTTTATTAAGTTCTGTTGCGCTTGCTCAAAACCCAGTTGAAACTCAAGAACCATCAGCTGATTTTAAGCCAGCTTTTACAGGGCAAACCAGAATTAAAGGTGTAAAAACGAAAACAGAATTAGATATTTCTATCATTAACGCTAAACTGGAAAATCCATGGGGAATTTCAAATCTTCCAAACGGTGGTTTTCTAATTTCGCAAAAAGCTGGAACGATGGTTATTTTAACACCAGATGGAAAGCTGAGTAAAAAAATAACAGGCTTGCCAAAGGTAGATCCTTCTGGTCAGGGCGGTTTATTGGATGTAACATTAGATCCGAATTTTGCTAAAAACAGAATGGTTTACTGGGCTTATTCAGAACCTCAAAACAAAGGCGTTTTGCTGGCAATTGCAAAAGGAAAATTATCGGCGAGTGAAACTTCAATAGAAAATCAAACCATTATTTATCGTGCTACGCCAGCATATTCTGGTAAATTGCAATATGGATCGAGAATTGTTTTTGATAAAAACGGAAACCTATTTGTAAGTACTGGAGAACGATCAGGCAATGATATTAGAATTCAGGCACAATATTTAAATTCTTCATTAGGTAAAATTCTTCACTTAACACCAGAAGGAAAACCTGTTGCAAATGGACCATTTGCAGGTAAAGCCGATGCCCGACCAGAAATATATGCTTATGGATTACGTAATCCTGATGGTTTAGCAATTAATCCGCAAACAGGCGATTTATGGGAGGCAGAGTTTGGCCCTAAAGGTGGCGATGAGGTTAATATTATTAAACCAGGTAAAAATTATGGCTGGCCAATTATTACTTATGGTACAGAATATAGTGGTAAAAAAGTTGGCGATGGCATTCAGCAAAAGGAAGGAATGGAACAACCAATTTATTATTGGAACCCTAGTATTTCGCCAGGCTCAATTGCTTTTTATAACAGCAACAGCATAGCCGAGTGGAAAGGTAATTTGTTTGTTGGTGCACTTAGTGGCTCGCATATTATCCGTTTAGTAATTAACGAAAATAAAATTGTGGGCGAAGAAAGACTTTTAGAAGGTAAAGGCGAACGTTTCCGAGATCTTGTTGAGGGAAAAGATGGAGCACTTTATGCTATAACTGATAACGGCAATCTGTACAGAATCGCTAAAAAATAAGATATTAAAAAGCGTAGTTTTCCTTTTCTTTAAGTAACAACTCTTCCTTTGTCAATTGTTTTTTTAGTAGTTTTTTCAAAAAAATAATAGAAAATAAGAAGAAAGGAACAGATAAAATGCTGATTACGTAAATTAATGATGGAACAGGCTCTTTATAAAAATCAAATAGAAAACCTATTTGTAAAATACTAAGCAGCACAAAGAATATTGATGCAGGCCAAATGATTATTTTTATACTTTTTAAAAGTTTGATAAGCTCTTCAGAACCATTAATTTTTAAAACCATATACTTGAGAAAAAACATCAGTAATGCAGTTAATAAAAAAAGGTTTCTAAATAAATCTTCAGTATTGTGATCTTGTTTTAGGATTTTTAATACATTAATAACCAAGCTAACTGTAATTGTATTAATAATTAATCCATTAACAATCAGTATTATATTGGCGATAAAATTTTCTTTCTTAGTCATTTAGAGCGATGTTTTTACTAAATTAGAAAATCTAATTATAAAAAACAAACCCCGAAATTAGGTTGCTGATTTCGGGGTTTGGTATGTTTGAAAAGGATTATTTTTTATAAAAACTAGTTTTCATACCTAGTATTTTCCAAATTTATAGGTTAAGCCAACACCCAAAGTTTCCTTAAGTTGTAATTTCCCAATTTGGTTGTTATCATAAAATAAATCAGCTGTAATTTGTGTAGAAATAAAGCGGTTAACTTTAAGATCTAAAACTCCTGAATAGGCCAAAACGAGATTCTGTGGGTCTTTTAAATAATTACTAAAAATGCCAAAACGATTATCTAATGAGATATTTTCCATCAACTTTGTTTTATAGCGCCCACCAATATAAGCACCCAGTTGATAAACAAAATGCTTACCCGGATCTACACCAAAAGCTTGTGTTAAAATGCCATCATGATCTGGATCAAAAACAGCATTATCCTGAACAAAAGTTAAACGAGAAGTTAGTGGCCTGATGTTAATTTGAAAATTATCATTAGGAATATAATCTACCCCTAAACCAAAAGTTAAATAACCTGGTGATAGAAAATTAGATAAATAACCCTGGTTTGGTTTGCTGTAATCATAACCTTTGCTAAACTGAGTTTTAATATTCAAACCAGCAGCAGCGTACCAATTACTTTGTTTAATTTGGTAGCCGTAATTGGAGGTAAGGTCTATAACATCCTCAACCTTTGTGGTTTGGCTTTTTTGCTCAGATCGTAACCCATAGCCCATTAAAATGCGGTTTTCCCAAAGATTTTTTCCTCTTTTAAGGTTAAACTCATAATCCGTTCTAGCAGTTAAAGCCACAGAATTTATACCACCGGCAACCCAATTAGAAAACGCAGCCTGATTTAATAAAAAGGTGTTTGTACCTCGTACAGTCCATCCTTCTTGCTTTTTTGCAGTATCTAGCTTACTCGCCAGTTTGGCACTTTCCGTATCTACTTTACCGTTTTTAACACTTTGTCCAAAACTATAAAGACTTATCAGGGATGATAAAATTAATAGTAGGTGTTTTTTCATGTTCTTTCGATTTTTTGTAAAAGTAATGGAATTAAAGTCATTTTTCATACAAGTATGTATGGATTCCTTTATAATTAGAAATAGTTAATAAAGATGTATGTTGTAATTTTCCTGATAATTTGCTTGATTTTTATCATTCATGAAAAGAATAAAATACTTTGTTTAGCTTTACATATGCAGACGATTAATTATGGCAACGAAACCAGTTATGGTAATTTAGAGTTACTTGCACAGCAAGTTGTTGAAGGCTTTATAACAGGTTTACATAAAAGTCCTTTTCATGGTTTTTCAGTAGAGTTTGCTGAGCATCGCCAATACAATAATGGAGATAATGTTAAAAATATCGACTGGAAACTGTTCGCAAAAACGGATAAATTATACACCAAAAGATTTGAAGAAGAAACAAATTTAAGATGCCAGTTTGTGATTGATGCATCCTCATCGATGTATTTTCCTGAGCCTGATAATAATAAACTCACCTTTTCTATACAGGCAACGGCATCACTAATGTATTTATTAAAAAAGCAACGCGATGCTTTTGGATTAAGCTTATTTACCGATGAAATTTTATTAAACTCACCAGCAAAATCAACTACAGTTCATCAAAAATTTCTATTTACACAACTTGAAGATTTGTTGCAAAAGCCAAAGGTAAATGCACAAACAAATTTAAGCGAAGCCTTGCATCAGGTTGCAGAGTTGATTCATAAAAGATCATTGGTTATTATTTTTAGTGATTTGTTTAATTCGGAAACTAATCAGCAAAAAACGGATGATTTTTTTGATGCCCTACAACATCTAAAATTTAATAAACATGAGGTTGTAGTATTTAACGTGGTTGATAAATCAAAGGAGGTGCATTTTGAATTTGAAAACCGTCCTTATCAGTTTATAGATATGGAATCCGGCGATAGTATAAAAGTGCACGCCAACCAAGTTAAGGATAATTATAAGCAAGCAATTGCAGATTATAGGCAACAAATAGCCTTAAAATGTACCCAATATAAAATAGATTTGATAGATGCAGATCGTGCAGAAGGATTTTATCCAGTACTTCAATCTTATTTAATAAAACGGCAAAAAATGGGATAAATAGAATTCTATTTTATTTAACTTTTAGGGGATAAACATCCAAACAAGAAACCATTTGTACTGTTAATAATAAACATCATTTAAACCCCAAAATATGTTAGAAAAAGGAGCAGTAGCCCCAGATTTTGAATTGAATGCTACCCCAGACCAAAAAATAAAGTTAAAAGATTTTAAAGGCAAAAACGTAATTCTTGCTTTTTATCCAGCAGATTGGAGTCCTGTTTGCAGTGATCAAATGGCACTTTATAATGAAACCCTAAAATTTTTCGCAAAACATGATGCACAAATTTTTGGCATTTCTGTAGATAGTGTTTGGTGCCATTTAGCTTTTGAAAATGACAGGAAATTACATTTCCCCTTACTTGCAGATTTTGAGCCTAAGGGAGAAGTATCTAAAGCTTATGGTGTTTATGATGAAGAAGTTGGTGAAAGTAAGAGAGCGCTTTTTGTAATTGATAAGGAAGGAAAAATAGCCTGGAGTTATTTATCACCAACGGCTGTTAATCCAGGTGCCGATGGTATTTTAGATGCATTGGAAGAATTAAATAAGGATTAATTATGAGTTTAAAACCCGCAGTCGGTAGTCAAGATCATGTTCAAGGCAGTGATTCTGCTACAATAGAAATTGTAGAATACGGCGATTATGAATGTCCGCATTGCGGAAATGCCTATCCAATTGTAAAAGAAATTCAAGAAACTTTTGGCGATCAAATTCGTTTTGTTTTTCGAAATTTCCCTTTATCAGAATCTCATGAATATGCTTTTCCAGCTGCCCTTGCTGCAGAAGCTGCTGCTTTGCAAGATAAATTTTGGGAAATGCATGATGCCCTTTATGAAAACCAACATCGAATCAGTGACGATCTTTTCGAAGAACTTGCAACAAAAATAGGATTAGATATGGATCAGTATCGAAAAGATATTGAGTCATCTAATTTAGAACAAAGGATAGAATTTGACTTTGAAAGTGGTGTAAGGAGTGGGGTTAATGGTACGCCTTCATTTTATGTAAATGGCGAAAAATTTGATGGCGGAGTTTCTGATCTGTATCAAATGTTAAAGGAAAGTACGGAGTAAGTTATTGTTGTACAATCTCATTTTGCTCTATTTTGTATAAATATAGGTCTGCTTCATTATAATTTACTGTAGTGAAGCAGGTCTTAATCTCTAATTTTATTGAGTTTATCCAACAAATGGTGTCATTTGTGCACATGAGCAAGCACAATTTGGATCATTTATTTTAAATAATTTTAGAAAATATTGATAAAATCCAATTCTATCTTTCATGGCAGGCATATTTTCACCTTTATCACATTCAAGCTTGCCATTTATAATATTAATAGTCATTCCGAAACCTGATTTATAACCTTTTTGGTTTTCAGCGGCTGTTGGTTTCCATTTTTCAGTAATAACTTCATGTGCAGATGGTTTTAAACTTTGCGGTGTCATCCAAAAATAAATAGCCGTTTCAAATGCAATTTTAGCATTTGAGCTAACCAAATCAGGATTGTTCAATAAAACAGTTTTATCGCCAAAAATACAATCAGAAGCAAAACCATAATTTCCATTGTAACTTAACTGTAAAGGACCTCGACCATAATATTTTTTTCCTTTAGTGGCAGGATAAATTACATTTTGGGTTATGTATGCAGAGTCTTTTTTAGCCTCTTGTATAAGCATTAAACCATCATTAAATTTATTATTCATACCATTTCTGGTTTCATGCGCTATGTGCGCAAATACGGCTGCAAGTTCTTTTTTGCTCGTACAAAAATCAGCATAATCAATTTCAATAACCTGATAAGGCTTTACTTTAGCCCAATTTTCGTCCCAATCCTTATCCTGTCTAACGATAGTTGTTTTACCAGTTTTTTTATCTGTTCGGCTAATTTTATAAATCCAGTCCCCACGTTTTTCAATTTTTACCTTAATCAAAGCCATCTCATTAATCGCGGATTGAAAGGCATTATAACTGTAAAATTTATCTCTTGTTGGGAAGCAGAGGTTATATTCTTTTTCTGAAATAATTGGTTTTACAGGTTTGCTATTAGCTTTACAGCCTAAGATCAGAATAACAAAAAGGAGTGTTAAAAGAGCTGAGGTGTAATATTTAAGCTTCATGAGTTAAAGTTTTTTAAATATAAAAAAAACCCTCATATATTTTTAACAATACATGAGGGATCAGATAAGGGTAACCGGAAAACTAAAAAACTAATTATGAGTTTTTAGAATTTAACAAAACGGAAATCGCTTCTTATGTTTTGTTGGTTCAAAGGTGCGGTTCAATTATGAAGTTTTAGTGAAGATTTTCTTCATGATTTTAGAGGATAGTTATCGCTAACTTTTCACTCAGCATTAAATTGCGTTCCACTATTTAACTCTGATGCCCATTTTAACCGAACTTTTGGACTTTAGTACGGCTACGTGCCGAGTCATCATAATGGTTTTACTTAATTTTCGTTAAAACAATTTATTGTTTTTTAAGGTATTTAAAATGAAGATTTTCATCCCGGTTAATATTCATTTTAAAAATAAAATCCATGAGTAAAAATGTTGCAGAACAATTGGTAGAAATGCTGGTTGAGGTTGGCGTAAAACGTATTTATGCTGTAACGGGCGATAGCCTGAACTATTTTAATGATGCCGTTAGAAAAAGTGGTAAAATTAAATGGATCCACGTTCGTAATGAAGAGGTGGGCGCTTTTGCAGCCGCTGCCGAGGCTGAACTTGATGGCATTGCTTGTTGTGCAGGTAGCTGCGGACCTGGGCATGTTCACCTGATAAACGGTCTTTATGATGCACATCGATCTCACGTTCCAGTAATTGCAATCGCTTCTACCATTCCAACAAATGAATTTGGGATGGAATTTTTTCAGGAAACTAATACCATTAAATTATTTGATGATTGTAGTTATTATAATCAGGTTGCCACAACGGCAGAACAAGTTCCAAGAATGTTTCAAACTGCTTTGCAACATGCTATACACAAAAAAGGCGTTTCAGTATTTGGCTTGCCTGGAGATATTGCGCAGTTACCAGCGGTAGAAAGTGTGACTTCAATGCAGCTGTTTAAAAATAATCCGGTTATTCGCCCTTCGGATGAAGAGCTAAATACATTATCTACATTGCTTAACAGCGAAAAAAAAGTAATGCTTTATTGTGGAATTGGTGCCGCAGATGCGCATGATGAAGTAGTGGAGCTGGCTGCCAAATTAAAAGCCCCTGTTGGTTTTTCTTTTCGTGGGAAGATGGGTATTCAGCATAATAACCCGTATGAGGTAGGTATGACTGGTCTTTTAGGGCAGCCATCTGGGTATCATAGTATGCACGAAGCTGATGTTGTGTTGCTACTAGGGACGGATTTTCCTTACTTTAATTTTATGCCCGAGAAGAATAAAATTATTCAAATTGATGAAAAACCAGAACGACTTGGAAGAAGGGCGAAATTAACAATGGGTTTGTGTGGCAATATTAAAGATTCTATTAAGGCATTATTGCCTCTGCTGGAAGATAATAAAGACGAAAAATTTCTGAAAAGTCAGCTGGAATTTTATGAAAAAGTAAAATCTCAACAACAAACTTATATTGATGATCGTGGCACTGAAAATAAAATTCAGCCAGAATTTGTAACAGATGTTATCAATCGTTTAGCTGCTCAGGATGCCATTTTTACCGTTGATACTGGTATGTGTTGTGTTTGGGGCGCAAGGTTTATTCAAAGTACTGGAAAAAGGAAAATGCTAGGTTCCTTTAACCACGGTTCAATGGCAAACGCCATGCCTATGGCCATTGGGGCAGCTTTAAGTCATCCCGAAAGGCAAATTATTGCTTTGTGTGGTGATGGAGGTTTGTCGATGTTACTTGGCGATTTAGCAACTATTAAACAGTATAATCTACCTATTAAACTTATTGTTTTTAATAACAGGGCATTAGGAATGGTTAAATTGGAAATGGAAGTTGATGGTTTACCTGATAACGAAACGGATATGATTAACCCTGAATTTGCTTTGGTTGCACAAGCAATGGGATTTAAAGGTATAACAGTTTCCAAACCCGAAGAAGTTGAACAGGCTATTGCAAGCGCTTTCGCCGAAAATGGACCAGTTTTAGTAAATATTTTAACAAATCCAAATGCATTGGCAATGCCTCCAAAAGTAGAGTGGGCACAAATAAAAGGAATGACTGTTTCTATGGCTAAACTGATGCTTGGAGGTAAAATGGATGAGGTTTTAGATACAATAAAATCGAATTATAAACATTTGGGAGAGATATTGTAATAATTCCGCACCATACTTTACGTTATTAACTACGTTCTGTAAATTTGTATAGCACTCGGTAGCGATGCTTCCTCAACGCATATAAAACTAAAAAAGCCAGAATATTCTGGCTTTTTTAGTTAAAGGGAGGCAATTAAAAACTAAAGGTTACCCCTTAATTCTTGTTCACGCTCCAGGGATTCAAATAGGGCTTTGAAGTTTCCTGCGCCAAAGCTTTGAGCGCCTTTACGCTGGATAATTTCAAAGAATAAAGTTGGACGGTCTTCTACCGGTTTAGTAAAAATTTGAAGTAAATACCCTTCTTCATCACAATCAACCAAAATGCCTAAATCTTCTAAAATTTTAATTTCCTCATCAATAACACCTACACGCTCTGGCATCATATCGTAGTAAGCTTCTGGTGGAGCACTTAAAAATTCTACGCCTCTTGATTTTAATTCTTTTACGGTTTTAACAATATCTTTTGTGGCAACAGCAATGTGCTGTACACCTTCGCCTTCGTAAAATTCTAAATATTCTTCAATTTGCGATTTCTTTTTACCCTCCGCAGGCTCATTAATCGGGAATTTAGAAAAACCATTTCCGTTACTCATCACCTTACTCATTAAGGCAGAATATTCGGTATTAATTTGTTTATCATCAAAAGAAAGGATATTTACAAAGCCCATTACGTCTTCATACCATTTAACAGCCTCATTCATACGATTCCAACCCACATTACCAACGCAATGGTCAATGTATAAAAGACCTGCATCCGCTGGTGCATAATCACTTTCCCAAACACGATAGCCTGGAAGGAAAGCACCTGTATAGTTTTGGCGTTCAATAAACATATGCACAGTTTCGCCGTAAGTATAAATACCGCTCATTTTTACCTCCCCATGCTCATCTGTTAAAGTTTGAGGTTCCATATAAGGTTTTGCACCACGTTTTGTAGTTTCCTCATAAGCGCTGTAAGCATCATTAACCCAAAGTGCTAAAACTTTAACGCCATCACCATGTTTCTTTACATGCTCTGCAATTGGGTGGTCTGATTTTAAGGCAGTTGTTAAAATTAATCTGATTTTACCTTGTTGCAATACGTAAGAAGCACGATCACGAACGCCAGTTTCAGGTCCGGCATAAGCCAAACTCTGGAAACCAAAAGCTGTTTTATAGTAATGTGCAGCCTGTTTTGCATTACCTACGTAGAATTCTATATAATCCGTTCCATTGATCGGTAAAAAATCTTGCGCTTTAGATATCTTTTCTGCAAATGTTAATGTTTCCATTGTATTTTTTATGTTTTGTTGTTCTGTTAAAATGTTGTATTAATTGGTTGTTGAGCTTTTATAGCTTATTCTATATTAATTTGCCAGCTTTTATGATAGTTTTCATCTTCAATGTCCAATGCATCTTGGGTAAGCATTAAAGGTTTAAAAGGATCAATCATTACCGCCAGTTCGTCTGTTTTTTCTTTTCCAATAGATTTTTCTACAGTTCCAGGGTGTGGCCCATGAGGAATACCTCCTGGATGCAATGTAATTTGTCCTTTTACTACGCTTTTACGACTCATAAAGTCTCCATCAACATAATAAAGCACCTCATCGCTATCCACATTGCTATGGTTATAAGGAGCAGGAATAGAATCGGGATGGTAATCGTATTTGCGTGGAACGAAAGAGCATACTACAAAATTATGTCCTTCAAACGTTTGGTGCACAGGTGGCGGTTGGTGTAATCTGCCAGTAATCGGTTCAAAATCGTGAATTGAAAATGCGTATGGATAATGATAACCGTCCCAACCTACATAATCAAATGGATGCGTACCATAAGTGTATGGGTAAATTAATCCTTGTTTTTTTATTAAAACCTTAAAATCTCCGTATTCGTCATGCGTTTGCAGGTTTTCTGGCAATCTTAAATCACGTTCGCAGTATGGCGAATGCTCCATTAATTGTCCATACTGATTTAAATAGCGTTTAGGAGGACGAAGTGGACTGAAACTTTCAACAATAAATAAACGGTTATCTTCAGTATCAAATTCCAATTGATAAATTGTACCTCTCGGGATAATTAAATAATCACCATAAGCAAATTTAATTTCCCCGAAGCCAGTTTTTAGTTTTCCAGATCCCTCATGAACAAAAATCATTTCATCAGCCTGACTGTTTTTATAGAAATAATCTGTCATTGATTTTCGTGGAGCAGCCAAAATGATGTGTAAATCACTATTTACTAAAACAGGTTTACGGCTTTTTAAATAATCATCCTCTGGCTTAATTTTAAAACCAATTAAGCTGGTATGTTTTAGGTGCTTTTCGCGGGCAATTTTTGGCTCAACACTATATGGCTCACCCAAGTGTTTTACAATTGTTGGTGGATGGCAATGGTAAACAAGCGAATAAAGGCTAGAAAAACCTTCGGTTGATACCAGTTCTTCTGCATAAAGATTTCCATCAGGTTTACGAAAAACCGTATGTCTTTTTGCTGGTATTTGCCCCAATTTATGATAAACAGGCATAATTAAATGATTTGTGGTTAGAAAAATCTATTGAAATAAACAATCAAAACGGCAATGCGTTTTAATTAAGAGAAAGCAAGAAAAATATTAAGAATATTGAGCCATGATCAGCTTAGAGAGCATCTTGTAACGACGAGCGGCAATGGCATCGTTTACTAAATTAATATGTAATGCTTTTAAGATCATGCTTTTGAAAGTACTAAAGTAGGCATTTTATTGATAAGATGAAATTTTAAGGCTTTTAATAAAAAATAAATTACTTAGTTTTAAGCTATAGCTAATTCGTAGCTTTACCCCGAATTTTAACCAAATCTTATGAAATTAGTATCGTATAAAACTGAAGACAGAGAACATTTAGGCGTTTTTATAAACGGACACATCTATAATTTAAATAGTTGTGATAAGTTGTTGCCAAATAATATGAACGAGTTTTTGCAGGGTGGTGTTGAATTGATGGATCGTGCAAAAAAAGTTGATGCTCAAATTAAAGAGGGAAGCCTACAAGCAAAAGAAGAAATTTTTTACGAAGTGCTTGCACCTGTTCCGCATCCAACAAGTTGCAGAGATGGTTACGCTTTCAGGCAGCACGTGGCTGCGGCCCGCCGTAATAGAAAAGTTGATATGATTGCTGAGTTCGATCAATATCCTATTTTCTACTTTACCAACCATAATGCCATTCAAGGTCCTGGAGAAATTGAGTGTATGCCTGATCATTTTGAAAAACTTGATTTTGAACTTGAAGTAGCAGTAGTTATTGGTAAAAAAGGAAGAAATATTAAGGCCGCAGATGCTGATGAATATATTGCAGGATATATGGTTATGAACGATATGAGTGCAAGAACCTTACAGATGGAAGAAATGCTTTTAAACCTTGGCCCAGCTAAAGGAAAGGATTTTTCGACTGTAATTGGCCCTTGGTTGGTTACGCCAGATGAGTTGGAGGCCTATAAAGTTTCGGCTAAAGATGGACACGTTGGTGCTAATTATAATTTAAAAATGACATGTAGAGTTAATGGTATTGAGCTATCTAACGGAAACATGGCCGATATGGACTGGACTTTTGCAGAAATTATTGAGCGTTGCGCCTATGGTGTTGATATTCTTCCTGGCGACGTTATTGGATCTGGTACAGTAGGCACTGGTTGTTTATTGGAGCTAAATGGAACTGGCTTGCTTAATGATCCAAATTATAAAGTGCAATGGTTGCAGCCGGGTGATGTTGTTGAAATGGAAATTACTGGATTAGGCGCTTTAAGTAACACAATTAAAAAAGTTGATAGCGATTTTTCAATTCTTGCGCTAAAAAAGAAATAAATAAAGTTTAAATGTTCTGGGATAAAATTTTATCTCAGAACATCTTTTTGTTGCTAACGAAAAATTAGCCATTGAACTTTTCAATATCCCAATATTAAGATTATAATTATATCCTGTGCTTACTCTAAAAACATCTGATTTATCTCCAGTTCAATTACAAAATTATTTGCAGTACGCCATTGCGCCGAGGCCAATTTGCTTTGCTTCTACCATAAATAATGATGGAGACATTAATTTAAGCCCCTTCAGTTTTTTTAACATGTTTAGTACAAATCCGCCCATTTGCATATTTTCTCCGGCAAGGCGGGTTCGCGATAATACAACAAAGCATACACTAGAAAATGTTTTACAAGTTAAAGAATGTGTAATCAATATTGTGGATTACAGTATGGTGCAGCAAATGAGTTTGGCGAGCACCGAGTATGCCCAGGGAATAAATGAGTTTGAAAAGGCAGGTTTTACAATGCTTAAATCTGAGTTGGTGCAACCACCGAGAGTTGCAGAAGCACCTGTGCAATTTGAGTGTATTATTAACCAGGTTATCCCGTTAGGAGAGAGCCACGGTGCCGGAAACTTAATTTTGGCAGAAATAAAACTGATCCACATTAATGAAGCTATTTTAGATGCTGAAGGAAAAATAGACCAGGAGAAAATTGATTTGGTTGCCCGTTTAGGTGGCGATTGGTACTGCAGAGTTACTAAGGATAATTTATTTAAAGTTGCAAAACCGCTTGCTAAACTCGGTATTGGTATTGATGCATTACCGCAATCGGTAAGGTTTTCAAAGGTTTTAACAGGCAACGATTTAGGGATGTTGGGTAACGTAGAACATTTGCCTACGGATGAAGAAATTGATTTAATAAATCAGTTGCCTGAAGTAAAAGAAGTTTTAGATGCCACAATTGGCGATGCAACAAATAGAGAAAGAGAATTACACGAACTGGCAAAATCCTTTTTAGTAAAAGGTGGCGTAGAAATTGCATTGAAAATTGTTTTACTATAATTTATAAACGCTATCCGGTTTAAGCATTCTAGTTTATTCGGATAATTAAAAATTATTTTATGCATACCACCGTTGCCGTTGATCAATACATTGTAAATGCTGCTGAATTTGCAATTCCATTATTAACTCATTTAAGAAAATTAGTTCATCAGGCCGATGCCCGTGTAGAGGAAAAAATTAAATGGGGAATGCCTTTTTTTGATTTCAAAGGAACGGTTTGTCATATGGCAGCATTTAAAAATCATTGTGCATTTGGTTTCTGGAAAGGCGCAATAATGGACGATCATTACAAGATTTTTAAGGAACGTACTGAGGCAATGGGTTGGTTAGGACAAATTAGATCATTTTCTGATTTACCTACCGATGAAATTCTGATTGCCTATATTCAACAAGCAATTCAGCTAAATGAAGAGGGTAAAAAATTGCCACCAAAGCCTAAAACAATTAAAACAGAAATTTTAGTTCCCCAATATTTTCTGGAAGAATTGCAGAAAGATCCTACAGCTCTAAATACTTTTCAAAATTTTAGCCCGTCCAACAAAAAAGAATATGTGAGCTGGCTTGAAGAAGCTAAAACAGAAGCCACTAAACAAAAACGATTAGAAACTGCTGTAGAGTGGATAGGTGAGGGTAAAACCCGAATGTGGAAGTATAAAAAGTAAACTATAGAATAGAAACAACTTTCATAAAACGACTTTTATAATAATCATTAAATTCTGTGATTGTTACGCCGTGTGCCTTTCCTGAAGTAGAATGAATAAATTTAATTCCATCTGCATCTATTGAATATACAATACCCACGTGACCAATTCTTCTTACTCTTGGGTTTGTACCCGTGAAGATTAAAACATCACCAACTTTAACATTTTCTAAAGTAGTTTCTTTTCCGGCACTACTAAATTCTACGGATGATCGTGGTACTTTAAATCCAAAATTACCAAATACATAACTTACAAAGCCTGAGCAATCGAAGCCTACTTTTGGGTTACTTGTGGCGTAATGATATGGAATGCCAAGCATTGATTTTGCAAAATCAATCAATGATGCCGAATTGGTACTGGAACTTGTACCTGAAGATAAATCTTTACTGGTTTTAGGTAAGTTGGCAATCAGTTTTTTAACAACCTCTTGATATTGAAGGGGTAAAATGGTTTGTGCTTTTCCTGCTGTTGCAGACAAAATGAAAAACAAAATAACGACTAATATTTTCTTCATATGCTGGCGCCAAATATATAAAAAATATTTTAAGTCAATTAAAATGTTGATAATGAGTTTAAATGCAAAAGCCTGAACTTACGCTCAGGCTTTAAAATATTTTTTTGGATTAAAATTAGATCGTAGGGAACATTGTTTGTGCTTTTTCACCAATTAAAGGAATTGGTTTTTTCTCACCGTTAATTGCACCAATTAAACCGATTATCCAAATGATAAATAATCCGATTTGTACAACATAAGCGATGTAAACCAAGGCAAGAATTCCAGTAGATACCACTAAGATTCCTAAAATAAACCCTAAACCATAGCCTAAAACTGTTACTACAATATTATATAGTAATGTTTGTCTTAATTGGTAACTGCCAAGTTCTGTTTTATTATCCTTGTGCATAGCGAAATAGGCAATTAACCAGCCTATGAACCAAAAATAGCTGATAATACCAGCAGTTTTACCATTGTCTGTTGTTACTGTGTTGTTGTTTGTTTCCATATATTTAGATTTTAGTTTCTCTTATCTAATTATAGATAAAATAGTTAGAGTATATCTAAGTAATGAAAAAAAAACTGTAATCAGAAATTTTTATGGTGTTGTTACCGCAACTGGTAATATTTTTCCATTAAAAAACTTGTGACCGGTTTTAGCGAAATCAGCAACATACTTACCCATTTCAAAAGCCATAACTGGGCTTTGATAACCTGGAAACGCAGCTTCGAGCATTTCTGTTTGGGCAGAACCCAAGGCTAAACAGTTTACTTTTATGCCAGTTTCTGCTAACTCAAAGGCTAAGCATTCCGTTAAAGTATGCAACGCCGCCTTGCTTGCTGAGTATGCAGATAAGCCTGGAAATTTAACACTTCCTTGAAAACCACCCATACTTCCAATGTTTACAATATGACTACCTTGATGCATTAAAGGCAGCGTATTTTGGATCATTCTGAAATGACTAATGACATTGCTTTGTAGCATTTCGCCTAAATCTACTTCAGTTGTTTCTAAAAAGGGTTTGTTAATTAATGAGCCTGCATTATTAATCAGGATATCTATTTTGCCCAAACGCTCGGTTAAAAATGGAACTAAAGCGGCATAATCATCATTTACAATGTCAAATTCTACAGGTAAAATGGTGCAATCAGGGTTAATACCTCTGGCAATTTCTAAAAGTTTACGCAATTTATCTGCTGATCTTGCGATGGCAACAATTTTATTTTCTTTGTGTAAGCTAAATTCCAAGGCAGTTTCAAAACCTATTCCACTGCTGGCACCTGTTATTATAATATTCATTTGTGTTGTAGTATTTTTAAAGCGGGAGCAAATTTAATCATTTTCAATAACCAACTGGCTAACCGGATTTTTAATTACATGTAATCCATCGCTAATCAACTTGGTATGATCTGCTTCTTTGCCAGCTTTAATCTCCAAATAAATGGTTATTTCTTTCTCCAATTGATGATATTCTTTCTTATGGAAAATGATTTCTAACACTTCTAAAGCGCAAAGCCAATCCTGTCTGTGTTTAGTTTTAAGTTCTTCAAAAATAGCTGATAATTGCTCTAAACCCATCCCACTTTCTCTAATCTCTCTTATCGTTTTATAAATGGCATGCAAGCGAAGTGTTTTTTCATCATAATTATGTTGATGTGTTTTTGCCTCACTAATTAAGGTTATCTCTTCGTAAGCATCCTTATCTGCTGCACCATTAAAAACAGAAACGATCTTTTCGCCAACAGCCATATCGTAAATGCCCCATTCAGGTTTAAAAAGATAATTGCCATTGCTTTCAATAACAGTACAATCTGTAAAAGCAATCAAAATTATTTTATCGTTTTCGATAAGAATATCTTTTATTTTTCCATTTACCTTAATCCCACTTTCGAAAATAAGTTCTACCTTTTCTCCAATAATTATACCTGTTGATTTTAGTTCTGCCTGCGTATAATCCTCTAAAGGTTTATTGCTGTTCTTTAATTTTCCAACGGGAGACGAAAAACCATCAGCATGATATTCTTTTCCATGCCCGGTAAGCTGTTTACTTGCAAATGCAAGTGCGGATGGACCAGTTGTTTTGATAAAAGTAAGTTCATCGCTGGTGTCTACGCCAATATCGGTAAAAATACCACTCACTTGTAAGCCAGAACTATAAACAGCCGTTGCCACGTTTTTGCAAGCAATAGCTTTCATAATACTTTCCGTACCGCCACGTCTAAAAGCCATCGTATTTGCAAATTCCTCTAAAACATCAATGAGATTTTGGAATGTTTCGGTTACAAATAGCTGTGGCTGAGGCTTAGTAATATCGTATTGATAATTTATCGTATCAATATTATACCAGAGTTTTTCTACGTCGCTATTCATGCAACTTGCACTTTCGCCAATGGACGATAATAAACCAGCGCCATAAATTTTAGGATCTTCTAAAGTGCCAATTAAGCCGTATTCTACTGTCCACCAATGTAAACGACCTAATAAGGCCATTTCGGATGGTTCGCCCATATTTTCGCTAATGTAACGAAGTTCTTTGTCAGCTTTTGCAATATCTGATTCTTTGGCATCGGTAGCTTCCTTTAAAATAGAAAGCTTTCTGATGGCTTCATAAAGTTCAAAATCTTTAGCCGAAAACATGGCTTTGGCACCAATAGAGCCAAAATAACTTAAATAATTATTATAATCTGTATCTGCAATAATAGGGGCATGGCCAGCACTTTCGTGTATAATATCTGGAGCAGGGGTATATTCTATATGGTTAATTTGGCGTATATCCGCTGCAATAACCAAAACACGATAAGCCTGATACTCCATAAAGGCTGCAGGAGGGATAAAACCATCAACAGTTACTGCACCCCAACCAATTTTGCCCAAATTATCGTTCATAGTTTGCAAATGAGGAATATACTCAATGCTTAAACCCGCTCGGTTTAGTCCTTTGATGTAAGGATAATAGGCAACATTTTTTAAGTAACTGTAATTTTGACGCATTACATAACGCCAAACCGCCTGATCTATCGGCGTATATTTTTCGTAATTCTGCGCAACAATAAATTGCTTCAAATGTTTTGGCAATTTAGCAACCTGTGCGTTGCCAAAATCGTTAAAATCGCTCATATCATGAAAATAAGTTGGTCGGCAGCTAAGTTATGATGTTGCTTTTATCTAAGCAAATAAAGCACTAGCATTAATAACACTTTCATGTAATAAAAGTTGGTGCAGCATAAAAAAGGACGAAGAAAATTACGGTTTTATCCGTTAAAAATCTGTGATGGAATGTGCTTATTTCTTTGCTTTTTTTACTTTTTTATTCACTTTCTTTACGCTAAAAGTAAAATAATGTTGGTATAAATAGCTAAAACCAGCGATTAAAACGGTAACAATTACTCTTGAAACCGTTGGGTAAATATGTAATATCTCTGCAAAGAATTTAAGGAGAATAGTGGTTAGCAGAATATTGATGAAGTTTAAATTTAAAAAACGGAGTAATTGAGTTCTTGCCCGCACTTCACTATGTGTGAAGATTACGTACCTGTTCATTAAAAAGCTATAGGGTATAACTACTGCAAAATCCACAATAAGCGCTGCGGTATCACGCTTTAAAACTATGCCTAAAAAATTTATTTCTGCCTGAGTAAAAATATACTTAAAAGCAATGGCGTAAACCAATATTCCTAATGCTGCAGAGCTACCACCGGTAACTAAATAGCGGAAATTATGCTGTGAAATGTATTTTTTAAAGGGTGGGTGAAAAAAATCAATAAAGGCTAAAATTGCATTACGCATTGTACAGTTGTGTGCTTTGGTCTATTTTGGCGCAATTTACCAATTAAATTTTTATAAGAATGCATCCTAGTGATAGATTTGCCATTCTTGAGCTTGTCGAAATATTTATTACTTCAACAAGCTCAGCTAACAGCTTTTTAAATGGCAACTAGTTTCTTAACACTTAATATTTTAAACTCTTTTATCCCATCGGGCATTTCCCAATTAATAATATCGCCGGTTTGGTAGCCGAAAAGTGCAATACTGATGGGGGCAAATACCGAAACCCTTTGGCTTTTAATATCAGCCATGCCGGGCTCAACAATTTTAAAGTTAAACTCTTGTTTATTATTCGTATTTATAATTTTAGCCTCTGTATTTAAACAAACCACATCATCAGGTAATTCATCATCATTAAATATAGTAGCTTCTTTAATTTCTGCCATTAATTTTTCTTTGTTGTAATTACTAAGGGCAGATTTTTCCAAATGCGTATTTAAAAACTTATAATCGCTTTTGGATAACAAAATGGATTTTTTGTTCATGGTAATATATTTTTAGTTAATAAAATAAAAGGTTGTGTACGTTTTGAAAAAAACGCATAAGGCAAGCCTGCGGAGGTTTATCCCCCGGAGTTAAAAAAAGAATAATCTAACCGGGGCTTAATTAATAAAGTCTTTACTGGAAATTTGGAAGCTGAATCCTAAAGAATAGTTTTCTCCATAAAAACGGCGAAACACAGCAAAAGCCTGATCCTTTGTATTAAAGGCCCAAATAGGATTGGTAAACAAGCTTTTAAAGTTTTGCATATCAGCAAATGTGCAGTTCATTTATCAAAAATCAAAGTATAACCATATAAATGATACATTTATGATAAAGGTTAGGGCACAAAAAAGCCTGGCTTATTAACCAGGCTTTCATATTAATTAATTTATTTATTAGTTGCTTTATGCGCCGGATCTGGATGAACCATGCCTTCCATTGCTTTATCAAGGTTTAAATCAAGGCCTTTAGCAATTGCAAGTCCTAAATTCATATCAGCTCTAAACCAATGGCATAGCTGGCGATTGATGATTTCATCTTTTTTGGCGCCGTTAATTCCGCCCATGGCTCCTACAATATTTTTTACTGTGTTTTCTTTAGCCTGAGGGTCCATTAAACGATAAAGGTTTCCTGGTTGTGTATAATGGTCGTTTTCGCCCTCTGCATTGCGATCATAATTATCAGCCAATAAAGAATCTAATGGCCAAGCTGGTTGATCGTAACTTTGATCAACTTCAATGTCATCAAAACTATTTGGGAAATAATTTGGTGCCGATCCACCGTTTCCATCAATCCTCATTTGCCCATCGCGTTGATAGTTATTAGTCATGTATGGGCAACGATTTACTGGAATTTGTTCGTAATTGCCCCCTAAACGATAGCGTTGCGCATCTGGATAGGATAAAATTCTTCCTTGTAACATTTTATCAGGAGAATAATAAATGCCATCTACCACATGTGCGGGTGCAAAAGCTGCTTGCTCCACGTGGGCAAAGTAATTATCAGGATTTTGATTTAGCTCCAGTTCACCAACTTCAATTAAAGGGTAATCGCCGTGTGGCCAAACTTTAGTTAAATCGAAAGGATTTAAATGGTAACTTTTAGCTTCTTCAAAAGGCATAATCTGCACATAAAGCGTCCATTTCGGAAATTCGCCTCTCTCAATAGCTTCAAAAAGATCACGTTGTGAATGATCTGGATCTTGCGCCTTCATATCTACAGCTTCATCATTAGTAAAATTCTGAATGCCTTGTTTTGTTTTAAAGTGAAATTTCACATAAAAACGCTCATGCTGCTCATTGTAAAAAGAGAACGTATGGCTACCAAAACCATCCATATGGCGGTAAGAGAATGGTGTACCTCTGTCGCTCATTAAAATTAAAACCTGGTGTAAACTTTCGGGGTTTAAGCTCCAGAAATCCCACATCATGGTTGGGCTTTTTGTATTAGTTTGAGGATCTCGTTTTTGTGTATGGATAAAATCACCAAACTTTTTAGGATCTTTTACAAAGAAAACGGGTGTATTATTGCCTACTAAATCCCAGTTGCCATCTTCAGTATAAAATTTCAATGCAAAGCCACGCGGATCACGCTCGCTATCTGCAGAGCCTTTTTCGCCACCAACGGTAGAGAAACGTAAAAACGTTTTGGTTTGCTTGCCAATTTCAGAGAAAAGCTTTGCCTTAGTATATTTTGTAATATCGTGTGTAACCGTAAAAGTACCATAAGCACCAGAACCTTTAGCATGCACTACACGCTCAGGAATACGTTCGCGGTTAAAGTGAAACATTTTTTCATGTAAAATGAAATCCTGTACTAATATTGGTCCTCTTGGGCCAACTGTCATGCTATCTTCGTTATTCGCATACGGAATACCCGACGCACTTGTTAGTTTTTTCTTTTCGCTCATGTTTATGTTTTATTAGTGTTTTGCGATTATAAAAATCAGGTTATTTTAGCTCGCACGCAAACTGTTATTTTCTATTTCAACATAGATATTATTGATATAGTTTTAGAAATTGTTTTTTGTCTAAAAAAATGATCGTCCTTCTGAACTTGTTTCAGAATCTATCTTAAAAGACCTTGAACTAAATTCAGGGTGACGGAGTAAAATATTAGTGAAATTTAATAGTTTCATAGAAACAATTTCTAATTAAATTTAACTAATATTATTGATTTCGGGCGTAAAAAGTTGGTTGCGCAACAAAATCTATAACCGTACAATAATTAAAAGATGGATGGGGCTGAATGTTTACACCAACAAGATTTAATTTATATTTCTGATCTAAAATGTTGTATCGATGCCCGAGCGAAGGAACACCGCAATCCAGTAGCAGGTGGCAAACAATATCAAGGCTGTTGGAGTAACCAAAATCTATATTTTCGCTCATGGCTTTATTAGGGAAATATTTTGATAAACGTTTAGAAAACGTATCGCCATTACTACTTTCGTGTGTGTCGAGATTATTTCTGTTCAAATCCATCGCGTGGCTTTTACTTAAAGAAGTGAGTTTCTCATCTGGATAGAAAAGAGAAAGATTTTTAATGCCTTTTAAATTTTTTAGTAATGAAATGTAGTAGGGGTTATTTCTGGCGATTTTAAGCTCGTTATAATTTCTATACTTCTTAACATTGGCATTGTAGGTATTAATATAATCCTCCAAAAAGGTATTATAAAATTTTTCGCCATCAAGGCGAATCAAATTCATGTATAAAATAACGTTCTTTTCTTCTGTGGTTAAGTAGTTTGCTTTTTCTGCAGTATTTGCCTTTTTAATTTCAGCATCCGTCCAATCCTGTCCAAAAACCGGATAAACAAAGACAACAAGAAATAGAATTAGAAAGTAGCGAAACATGTATGTTTTTTATGGATAACGTGTTTTAAAACTATTTATTTTTATTAGGAATTTTTAAATAATAAAGCTTGGTAAGCAATTAGTTACAGCAACTCAATAACTGTGATTATGGATTATCTGTATTTTAGCTTCAGTAAATCATGAAAAAAATATACGCCATAATTTTTTGCCTACTTTTTTCTTTTGGGATTAAAGCACAAACAGATACAACGTTAATTAAATTATTAGCTAAACAAGTGCAAAAAGAATATGCACCAGATAAACGCAGCGTTTATTTTAATGTTTTAGTTAAAGGAGATAGTGTTTTCGCTGAAAGTACTTCTGAAAACGCCTTGCAGGAATTTAATAAGCTAACAAAAGATATTTCAGGAATTAAAAATACGATTCAGTTACTGCCTTCAAAGTTATTAAATGGAAAAGAATATGGATTGGCTAATCTATCTGTTTGTAATAACAGGGCATTTCCTCAAAATTCGGCAGAAATGATGACGCAAATGATTTTAGGAACACCAGTACAGGTTTTGAAAAAACAAGCTGGTTATTATTTAGTGCGTACACCGGATGGTTATATCTCCTGGACGGATGGTGCTGCCATAAGTTTAATGAGCAAACAAGAATTTGATAATTGGAAAGCCTCTAAAAGAATTATTTATACAGAAGATTTTGGTCATGCTTTTACAAAACCAAGTTTAGCTTCAGATCGGGTTTCTGATTTAGTTAAGGGGAATATTTTAGTTTTAAGTGCTGAGGAAAAAGGATTTTATAAAGTAATTTTTCCAGATCAAAGGATTGGATACATTAAAAAGAACGAAGTATTGATGTTTTCAGATTGGAAAAAAAGGGCCAATCCAACATCTGAAGCCATTTTAGCGACGGCAAAAACATTAATCGGTGTACCTTATTTGTGGGGAGGCACATCAATAAAGGGAGTAGATTGTAGTGGATTTACAAAAACAAGCTACTTTTTAAATGGGATTATTATTCCTCGTGATGCATCGCAGCAGGCCTTAATAGGAGAGGAAGTTGACGTTTTAGAGAATGACAACATTAGTGTAGCCAAATGCCTTAAAAACTTATTGCCAGGTGATTTAATGTTTTTTTCTGCTGCTAAACGTAAAGGCATAAATAGTGGCAGAGTTACGCATACCGCTATTTATATGGGTAATGGAACATTTATTCAAGCTGCGGGTATGGTAAAAATTAATAGTATTGTGCCTGATGCTTCAAATTATGATGAGCGCCAAAGCATTACTTTGGTAGGAGCGAGGCGCTTACTAACTGATATTGGCAAAGCTGAAATTACCAGAGTAGATCAGCACGCATGGTATGGAAATAATTAACACGGTATTAAAATATAAAAGGACATTAAGCTAGCTTAATGTCCTTTGTGTTTCTAACTATAAAAACATACCGCCTGATGCTTCAATACGTTGCGCATTAATCCATCGAGCATCTTCTGTGCATAAAAATGCAACTAAACCGCCAATGTCATCTGGTAAACCTACACGACCTAAAGCTGTTTGAGCAGAAATCATTTTGTTAAGTTGTTCATTATCACGAACGGCGCCACCGCTAAAGTCTGTTTCAATTGCACCTGGGGCCACAATGTTTGATCTAATTCCTCTTGCACCTAATTCCTTTGCCTGATATTTTGTTAAAATTTCCATGGCACCTTTCATGGATGCATAAGCTGCGTATCCAGGTAAGCTAAATCTTGCTAAACCCGTAGAGATATTAATAATACCACCACCATCATTTAATATTTCCAATGCTTTTTGTGTTAAAAAGAATGGCCCTTTAAAATGAATGTTTACTAAATTATCGAATTGGTCTTCTGTTGTTTCCGCAAAAGATGCATGCGCACCAATACCGGCATTGTTAATTAGGAAATCAATTTTATCAGCATTAAAAACAGATTTTAAAATAGATTTCACTTCACTAAAGAAATTATCGAATGATGAAGCATCATTTACACTTAATTGTAAGGCTGCAGCATTTACACCAAGCTTTTTAATTTCTGCTACTGTGTTTTCTGCATCTTCTTTTTTAGATTGATAGGTTACAATAACATCAATCCCTTTGGCCGCGATTTTTAAAGCAGCATTTTTTCCTAATCCGCGGCTACCGCCGGTTACCAGGGCAATTTTATTTTGTGTTTCCATTTTCTTTTAATTTGTTAAACAAAGGTATGCCCAAATTAAGGATTAAAATGGTGAGTAGTTAAGTTAAAATGGTGACAGTTTAAGTTTTATATGGTGACAATTTCCTTTTTTTGTGCTAGTGACTGGAAATAAGCTTCGCGATATTGCTTTGGTGTTTGCCCAGAAAAGTGTTTGAAAAATTTAGTGAAGTTTGATGGATCGTAAGTAAGTGTGCGGGCAATTTCTGCAATAGGGGTACTTACGTTTTGCAACATAGATTTTGAAATTTCCATCAGTCGCTCCTCAAAAAAGTAACAAGGCGAATGGCCCGTAGCCGATTTAATGGTATTACTTAAATGCGTTGGATGTACATGAATTAATTCGGCAAAATCCCTAACCTCAAACATTTCAGTTGTTCTGCCAGATACTACATCATCAAGATGTTTATCCAGTTCTTTCAAAAAATCTGCTGCAATTTCGTGTTGACGGGCAAAAAACTTCTGTGGAATTTTCATCTGAATAAATTGTTTTTTTTTGGTGATGATGCAATTATGATTTTACTCACGCTTTTGTACTTAAACAAATATAGTATTCAACGAAAGGATTATGAAATAGGAAGAGGATTTTGACATGCCAATTATTTGCTTACAAGCCATTAGCAGCAACTAAATTATTTAATCTTTTTTCCTGTACCTAGCCAAAATAAGGCATTAATAATCATTTTGTTCTGCATTTCATTATCAAAAGTATAGGACAACGTTTTATTCGTTTTATCAAATTTATGCTCGTAATCAATATCATTATGCCCCATATTTACATAAAGCATTTTATAGTTTTTATTTGTCCAAACAACTGGATAATAACCGCTACGCCAAATTTCATGCTCTTTTGGTCCCGTACCCAAAGGGAAACTTGTAGAATCTATTGCCAGCAAAATTTTAATATCAGGATTTTTTCTTAAATCATTTTGCCATCTGTACCATTCATTTGGTTGAGCCTTAAATGTTGAAGGCAGGCTTTTGGTAACCGGATGTTTTTTATCTTCAATTTTTAATACAGCCGAAGTTGGTCGCCAGGTATTGCTGCCATAACCGCCCGAACCTAAAAATGTGTTGTGATACCAATCCCAATTTGTATCATAAGCAGATTTTGCCAAAGCAAATGCTGAAAAATGGAAGCCCATCCAACCGCCACCATTTTCCATATATTTTTGAAATGCTTCACGCTGTACGGTTTCTTCCGGGCGGGTATCTAAAAATAAAACCACCTGATATTTTGAAAGAAATTCTGCATTTAAATTGTTCCAATTTGCTGTAGAATCGTAGCTGAAATTATATTTTTTAGCCATTTCTGGAAACCATTTATTGGCCTCGTGTACATAACTAATGTGCGCCTGATCATTTTTGCCTGTATAAAAAGCAATTACATTAAATTTTGCCTTTTTTTGGTGTTGCGCAAAAGTTGTGAAACAGAAACTGAGCATCAAAATTAATGCACAAACAAAGTTTTTGGGATGAGGCATTTGAAGAGATTTATACTCCGAAGATAATAAATTTTGAAAAATAAAAAAGCCGCAAGCGATGAACTTGCGGCTGTATATTTTAAAATAAAATAATTACATCGTAGAGTAGGTAAGATTAAAACTGCCCTCAGTAACGGTTTTAGTGGTATTAATTTGAGAATCTTGATTCGGTGCAACAAAGTTAAACGTACCTTGAATATTGGTGGCAGTTGCGCTAGTAACAATTACACTCCCTGTTGATGACATAAACGAACCGCTCGGCGTTAAATCTTGATTGTAAGATGCCTGAGCAAGATTATCAATGGTGTAAACACCAGCACCTTTAAAATCATATATTGCAATTGTAATGATCTTATCACCGTTTTTGCCAATAATAGTAAGTGTTTTACCCAATGGGCTACCAGTTATTAAGGTAGCCTGTGCTGTAAAAGCAGTATAAGTTCCATCAACCTTTGCGCTTAATGCCGCACTTGCAACTACCGGCTGATCCCACTCTGGATGGTAGTCGATGTTTTTTTTGCAAGAAGTAAGTGTAACTGCACATGCAAATACAAATAAGGCAAAGGTTTTGAAGTTTCTCATGATTATAATTTTAAAATCAATTAATTTGATAATAAAGTTTTCCAACTCACCTTATCGCCAATAATTTTTTCTAAATCGGCAATAGCCACACGTTCTTGCTCCATACTATCGCGATGACGGATGGTAACGGTATTATCCTCTAAACTTTGATGATCTACAGTAATGCAAAATGGTGTACCCACCGCATCCTGACGGCGGTAACGCTTGCCAATAGCATCTTTCTCTTCGTAAATACAGTTGAAATCAAATTTCAGGCTATCCATAATTTCGCGAGCTTTCTCTGGTAAACCATCTTTTTTAGTTAAAGGGAAAATTGCGACTTTAACAGGGGCAAGGGCAGGGTGTAAACGCAGTAAGGTGCGACTATCCTGTTTTTCATCCGTACTTAAATCTTGTTCCTCAAACGCATTAATCATCGTTAATAAGAACATACGATCTAAACCTATAGAAGTTTCAATTACATACGGCACATAATTACCATATGGTTTACCTTCTTCATTTAAATCGTTATCAAAATACTGCATTTTCTTGCCAGAAAACTCTTGGTGCTGTTTTAAATCGAAATCTGTACGGCTGTGTATCCCTTCAACCTCTTTAAATCCAAATGGAAATTCAAATTCAATATCAGTTGCAGCATTGGCATAGTGCGCAAGCTTAACATGGTCGTGGTAGCGGTATTTTTCAGGAGATGTACCCAAAGCCTGGTGCCATTTTAAACGTGCTTCTTTCCAGTATTCAAACCATTTTTTATCCTCGCCCGGGCGAACGAAAAATTGCATTTCCATTTGCTCAAATTCACGCATACGCATAATAAACTGACGGGCAATTACTTCATTTCTAAAAGCCTTGCCAATTTGCGCAATACCAAAAGGAATTTTCATCCTCCCTGATTTTTGAACATTTAAAAAGTTTACAAAAATACCCTGTGCCGTTTCCGGACGAAGGTAAACCTCATCGCTACCCTCAGCCATTGCACCAAACTGAGTACTAAACATTAAGTTAAACTGGCGTACTTCTGTCCAGTTTTTTGTGCCACTAACCGGGCAAACAATATCATGTTCTTCAATTAAAACTTTTAATTGAGGTAAGTCTTCGGCTGTTAAGGCTGCATCCATATCAGCCTGCAATTTTGCAGCCTTTTCTGTTTTGCCATCCTTTTCATAACGAGCAATTTTATCTTCTAATAACTGATCGGCACGGTAACGTTTTTTCGAATCCTTGTTATCAATCATCGGGTCATTAAAACCATCAACATGTCCGCTGGCTTTCCAAACCTTAGGGTGCATAAAAATTGCAGAATCAATACCTACAATATTTTCGTGCATTTGCACCATGGCTTTCCACCAATATGTTTTAATGTTGTTTTTTAATTCGGCACCCAATTGGCCGTAATCATAAACGGCACTAAGGCCATCGTATATTTCGCTGCTTTGAAATACAAAACCATATTCCTTAGCGTGTGATATTACATTTTTAAATTGTTCGTCGTTACTTTTTGCCATAATGCAGCAAATATAATAAAAAGGTGGAGGGTTTAAAGGTATAAGACTGAAGGTTTTTAAACAGGTTTTAAGAATTTACTCATGCTGTTGGTGTTATACATCAATCGCATATAATCACTTCATAACACATTACTTAGATCACATTTAGATGGTACGGTTATAACATCGACCATAGGTACAATAAATAATGATTTGGAAATGAAGGGTTCTGTATTTTATGGCAACTGCAGCCCCGCTTTTGTTTCTCCCGATAGAAAAATCGGGATTCACGACAATCGGGTTTAAGAATAATGGTTTTGAGAAAGTATTGCTTTACAAACGCTGTTAAATAAACCTGACCGCAGCCGTATCCCCGATTTTTTCTATCGGGATTTAGCAAAGGGCAGGACTGCTTAAGCCAATAACTTCTGCCGTTCATTTTCAAATAATAATGAATCAAGAAGTAGGTTCAAAACCAGCTGTTTGAGATGTTAGCTTTTTCAGCGCATCTCGTACCATTGATGAAGCAGGATTCCAAATCCTGAATATCATTTATAGCTTTTACCTATTTGCGGGTTCAGAGAACCCTTTTTATTGTTAATTCGAGATGCCTACGTAACATCTCGAACAGCTGACAATCGGGTTTAAGAATAATGGTTTTGAGAAAGTATTGCATTACAAACGCTGTTAAATAAACCTGACCGCAGCGGTATCCCCGATTTTTTCTATCGGGATTTAGCAAAGGGCAGGACTGCTTAAGCCAATAACTTCTGCCGTTCATTTTCAGATAATAATGATTCAAGCAGTAGGTTCAAAACCAGCTGTTTGAGATGTTAGCTTTTTCAGCGCATCTCGTACCATTGATGAAGCAGGATTTCCAAATCCTGAATATCATTTATAGCTTTTACCTATTTGCGGGTTCAGAGAACCCTTTTTATTGTTAATTCGAGATGCCTACGTAACATCTCGAACAGCTGAATTCTAAACTATCTACTGAAAGTTCGGGTCTGTTCAATAAACTGTGTCATTGATTAAATCTGTCCTCAAAAAATATAGCAATTTGTGCTTGCATAATTTTCCATCCAGTCACAGGATTTATCCATCCATTTCTATGATTAATAAATACAAGA
>NZ_RQRS01000023.1 GCF_004335085.1 Pedobacter nototheniae
GCTGCTCTAAAGCTGAATCTTCAAATGCTTTATAATTGAAGTGCTGCTCTTCTTGTTGATCTGACATAATTCCTATGTTTAAAGTTATTAATTTTCTTTTTGACACAGTTTATTGAACAGACCCTCCTCGTTGGTTAAATGATGCTCCTCGTTGGTTAAATGATGCTCCTCGTTGGTTAAATGATGCTCCTCGTTGGTTAAATGATGCTCCTCGTTAGTTAAATGATGCTCCTCGTTGGTTAAATGATGCTCCTCGTTGGTTAAATGATGCTCCTCGTTAGTTAAATGATGCTCCTCGTTGGTTAAATGATGCTCCTCGTTAGTTAAATGATGCTCCTCGTTGGTTAAATGATACTCCTCGTTGGGTAAATGATGCTCCTCGTCGGTTAAATGATGCTCCTCGTTTGTTAAATGATGCTCCTCGTTGGATAAATGATGCTCCTCGTTGGCTAAATGATGCTCCTCGTTGGCTAAATGATGCTCCTCGTTGGGTAAATGATGCTCCTCGTCGGTTAAATGATGCTCCTCGTTGGTTAAATGATGCTCCTCGTTGGTTTATATACTTCGCTCACGAAATGTTAAACGCGACAAGCTTTACCTAAATTTTCTAATTTTCGTTTAATTAAATCTATAGCTTTTTCATCCGTTAGGTTACCATCTGCATTAAACTTATTTTGTGCCTGTGCCACCAAAACTTCGGGTTGTAAAACAGGGTTCATATTTAAAAAAGTAAACACTGGTAAAAAGGCGGTTTGCATTCTAACTGTTCCCCACATACCCTGTGTTGCACCCATTAAGGCAACAGGTTTGTGCATCAGCGGAGAATCTTTACCACGACTAGCCCAATCTATAGCATTTTTTAAGCCGCCCGGAATTGAGTAATTATATTCAGGAGAAACAATAACAAAACATTCTGCTTTAGCCAGGGCATCCCTAAATTTAGTAACGCTTGCTGGGCGCTCACTAACTTCTGGTAAATCATTATCGGCATTGTACATCGGTAAATCCTCGAAAGATACAATCTCCATTTCCATACCCTTCGGTATTAAGCCTGCTACAGCATTTAATAACATTGCATTGTAAGAACCTTTTCTTAAGCTACCACAAAGCCCAACTATTTTTTTGTTTTCCATAACAATTAAACTTCAACAGGTTAATAAAAGTTTTATAAACAATTTAATTTCTATAGGATTATACTTTCATTATTCTAAACCAAATTCAAAATCTTACCTATAAACAAGGCCCCCTTAAAAAGTATTTAGGGTAACGAAGTAGATATTTAGCACTTTAATTTTAAGCGAACTAATAGATAATTTATAACTTTGGCTTTAACCTCGTTTTTATGATTGATACCTCATCCCCAAAAAGTTTAGTCGAGAAAACCGTTTTTCCTATCCTTTTTGCTTTAAGCTTTTCTCATTTATTAAATGATACCATCCAATCTTTAATACCTGCTATTTATCCAGTTATTAAAACCAATTACCACTTAAATTTTTCTCAAATTGGGCTTATTACCCTAACGTTTCAGCTGGCGGCATCTTTACTGCAGCCATTTGTAGGTTTGTATACCGATAAAAAACCTCAACCATATTCTTTAGCAATAGGTATGGGGTTTACGCTGGTAGGTTTGGTAACTCTATCTATGTCGCAACATTTTTATACCATGCTTATTTCTGTTTGCTTTATTGGTATAGGCTCATCTATTTTCCATCCAGAAGCATCCAGAATGGCACATGCCGCATCAGGCGGAAAACGTGGCCTTGCACAATCCGTGTTTCAGTTAGGAGGTAATGCTGGTAGCTCTTTAGGGCCACTATTGGCGGCTTGGATTATTGTACCATACGGACAGTTTAGTGTAATTTGGTTCTCTATAATTGCCCTTTTAGCCATAATGATATTAAGTTATGTAGGCAATTGGTATAAAGGATTTGTTTTGGCCAGAAGCAAAAGCAAAACTAATATTCAAACCGTAGTAAATCAATTTTCTAAAGGGAAAGTAATTTTTGCCGTAAGTATTTTGTTGCTGCTTATATTTTCTAAGTATTTTTACATGGCTAGTTTAACCAATTACTTTACTTTTTACCTGATTGATAAATTCCATATTTCAGTTCAAACCTCACAAATTTATCTTTTTGTATTTCTGTTTTCAGTTGCAGCAGGTACTTTGTTAGGTGGGCCAATAGGCGATAAAATAGGGCGTAAGTATGTAATATGGGCATCTATATTGGGTACAGCACCTTTTGCTTTATTACTGCCACATGCAAATTTATTTTGGATAGGCGTTTTAATTGTCCCTATAGGGATGATTTTAGCATCGGCATTTTCTGCAATCCTGGTTTATGCACAAGAGTTAATTCCTGGAAAGGTAGGTTTGGTAGCAGGCTTATTTTTCGGCTTCGCTTTCGGGATGGGCGGTATAGGATCTGCACTCCTCGGAAAGCTAGCCGATGCAACAAGCATAGAATATGTATTTAATATTTGTGCCTTTTTACCTTTAATAGGTTTGTTAACAGGCTTTTTGCCAAATATTGAAGCTAAAAAGAAATAATTATTTAGTCTGATTGGCATCGATCAGGATAGCAAGCTGAATGCATGGCTCTTCTGATCGGTTGCTCCAGGCATGGTTTGTGCCTCTTTGCACTACAATATCTCCCGCTTTTAAAAGGGTTTCATCATTATCCAATATCAAATAAATTTCTCCCGAAAGGATAATAATATAATCAAGCGTATCCGTTTGATGCATTAATGGATGGGGTTTTCCATTCTCTATTGCTAAAATACCCAGTTCACGATCAGATGGAATACTTACATATCTAAAATAAGTGCCATTTTTAGGTGTATTAGGGAATGGCGTATTGGGTATGGCTATGGTTTTATCTAGATTTACAGGCATGGTATCCGTCGTCCAAACATCGGAAATTACCAGCCCTGGTATATCTTCAGAAACATTGGATACTATTGCATCTTCTATAATAACGGATTGACCATTCTTAATACCAGTTACAATTCTTCTAGGGATTTTCGCTATTTTATTCATCGTATTTCGATTTTATCTTCTGTTAATTTTTTAAAACTATTAATAAGAAAATAATTTCTAACCACAGAAAGGTAATATTCAAAACAAGAAAATTAAATGGCCATAACTGCGTACAGCCTTTTAATTTATTAATGCTACTTACCAGAATTTGCCTGTTGTATAAGGTAGTAAAGTTCGGTATAAGAAGGGAAGAGGGTACTGCCTGTACTTCCGTTTATAGATTTTATTTTACCGTTAAGCTCTGGAAAGATGCTTTGATAATATTCTACCTCCGCATTGCCCATTGATTTTATTTTACCGTTAAGCTCCGGAAAGATGCTTTGATAATATTCAATTTTAACATCGCCAATGGATTTAATCTTGCCATTGGTTTCTGGAAAAATAGTTTGGTAATATTCAATAGTTGCATTGCCAATAGATTTGAGCTTTCCGTTTGTTTCTGGAAAAATAGTTTGATAATATTCAAACTTTGTATTTCCAATAGATTTTAATTTTCCATTAAGCTCAGGAAAAATACTTTGATAGTACTCTACTTTTAAATTTTCACTACCACTTTGTGCATTTACCTTAGGAATAAAAGCTATTGTGCACGCCAGCAATAAAGCCATAAAGCTTGCTTGCTTAATCCATTTTGTTTTGTTGTTTGTGGAGTAACCTCTCCAGTAAACAACCCCGAGTTTAATCGGCGTAATTAATTTAAGTTTCATTTGTGTGTGTTTGTGTGTAACCAATATTAGCTATTAAATACCTTATAAGCAAGTAATTTGCCCAATCCACAACGGCAAAATAAAAGCCCTGGCATATTATACCAAGGCTTTATTAAATGTTTACTAAAATCTTTTAAAAATGAAAGTTTAATCCAATAGATGGATTAAAAGAACTGATGCCTGAAGAAAATGCTTCCGATGTATATTTAAGTTCTGAATTTGATACTTGATATTTAGTCGTTTGTTTATTGTAAGCAACCAATGGGAAAGAAAATTCTATTGCCCATCTTTTTGCAGGGAAAAATGCAAAACCTGGAGTAATACCTACATTGTAACTATTCAATTTGGTATCAATAGTAGAAAGTTGAACATTAATAGGTGAGTAAGTATTATTGCCTTTTCCAAAACCAATAGAAGCATTAAATTGACCATAAAACTTAAATTTATCAACTATATCTACGTAATATCTCAAATATGGGCCAACATTAAACTCATGGGTTTTAATATAATCCTGACTTAAAACTGTATTTGCAGTAGTCTGAGTATAATCATAAGTAGTTTTATTATTAATGTATCCCGCAACAATACCTATAGCTAAATTTTTAGCAAAGAAATGTCCATAACGTGGAGAAATAGAGAAAGATGTTGTACGGTTATTACTTCCGTTTGTATTAGCTGGTTGAGTTGCCTTATTAGAGCTAAAGCCAATTGCACCACCAATTAAGTTCTGTCCTTTTTCTGTTTGAGCATTAGATGTTAACGCAATGGCACATAAGATGGCCATGATTATTAATTGTTTTTTCATTTTGTGTTAGTCAAGAGTTAATTAAAATATTATAATTATTGATGTGACTTTAGTGGAGTTCTTCATCTCCATCAACAGTCAGAATTAAGCCAAATAAAATAGTTTTTAGAAATGATAATTAAGGCCAATTGAAGGGCTAAAAGAATTAAAGCCAAAAGAAAACACTTCCGAACTGGCCGAAATACCCGAATTTAGTAATTGTGACTTATTGTTTTGTTTATTATAAGAAATTAAAGGGAAAGCAATTTCTATAGCCCATTTTTTAGTTGGAAAAAATGCGAACCCTGGATTAATTGTTGTATTGTATATGGTTGATTTGTTGCTTGATGAGCTTTCAGATACTCCTGTTGAGAGTGAGTTATGATTGATCGTGTTATTATTTTTACCGAAGCCGATTGATGCATTAAATTCACCAAAGAATTTAAACTTATCTACAATATCTACATAATACCTTAAGTAAGGACCAACATTAAATTGATGGTATTTAACAGTGCTTGTATAGGAATAAATATCACCACCCGATGCTCCATTACTATTAATAGTAGATTTACTAGTTAAATAACCTGCACTTAAACCTATAACCAAGTTTTTAGAGAAGAAATGTCCGTAACGGGGAGAAATTGAAAAGGATTTATAATCGCCAGATTGCACGGGTACGCCCCGATCTAATGGTGATGATTGTTTGGAAGTATTATACCCAATTGCTCCTCCAATTAAATTTTGTCCTTTTTCTGTTTGTGCGTTTGATGTAAACGCAATGGCGCATAGTATGGCCATGGTTGCTAATTGTTTTTTCATTTGTGTGTTTAATTTTGTGTTATTCAAGTATAACTAAAAAAATTAAACAATAACTATTTATTTAGTTTATTTTTACATATATATCATCGAGTATAAAAATAAAATGGCTAACCACTTTATCCGAAAATAAAGCGATTAGCCATTATTAAATTAAAATACCTTTTTTTAAGCGTCCTGATTAAGGAATACAAAGTTGTGATCAAACATATCCAGCTTGATTTTGCTCTCCTTATCAATTTTGCCAGCAAGTATTTCTTTTGATAATTCGTTTAATATTCGTTTTTGAATTACACGTTTTAATGGGCGGGCACCAAACTGCGGATCGTATCCTAATTGTGCAAGCCAATCTAAAGCTTCAGGAGAGGCTTCCATTTGGATTCCCATTTCAGCCAATGTATCTTGAACATGCTTAAATTGTAAGCTTACAATATTTCTAATCTCGCTACGATCTAACGGAGTAAACATAATCAATTCATCAATACGGTTTAAAAACTCAGGACGAATGGTTTGTTTCAGTACTTCAAAAAGTTCATTTTTAGTTTTCGCAATCACCTCATCACGGTTTTCTTCATCAAGATTTTTAAAATTATCCTGAATTAAATGCGCCCCAATATTGGATGTCATAATAATGATGGTATTTTTAAAGTTTACTGTTCTTCCCTTGTTATCAGTTAAACGGCCATCATCCAAAACCTGCAATAAAATATTAAATACATCAGGATGTGCCTTTTCAATTTCATCTAATAACACAACCGAGTAAGGCTTACGTCTAACCGCTTCAGTTAATTGTCCACCTTCATCATAGCCAACATATCCTGGAGGCGCACCAATTAAACGGGATACTGCATGGCGTTCTTGATATTCACTCATATCAATACGGGTTAAAGCATTTTCATCGTTGAATAAAAATTCTGCCAATGCTTTTGCAAGTTCGGTTTTACCTACACCTGTGGTACCTAAAAAGATAAAAGAACCTATAGGCTTACGTTTATCCTGTAAACCAGCACGAGAGCGACGAATAGCATCAGAAATTGCTTCAATTGCTTCATCCTGACCTGCTACGCGTTTATGTAATTCGGCTTCAAGGTTTAACAATTTTTCTCTTTCGCCTGCAATTAATTTAGTAACAGGAATACCTGTCCAACGGCCAACTACACCTGCAATATCATCAGCAGTTACTTCTTCTTTAAGCATTCTGCTATCGCTTTGCTTACTTTCTAAATCTGCTTTAAGTTTCTCTACTGTATCTTGAGCCTCTTTAATTTTACCATAACGGATTTCTGCAACTTTACCATAATCTCCGGCACGTTCTGCCTGTTCAGCTTCTAATTTAAAATGCTCAATTTGTTCTAATTGGTTATTTACAGCATCAACTAAATCTTTTTCACCTTGCCACTTAGCTTTAAGCTGATCTCGCTCTGCTGATAAATTTGCAATCTCTTCTGATAGTTCCTTAATCTTACGATCATCTTTTTCACGTTTAATAGCTTCACGTTCAATCTCCAAACGCATAATCTCACGGTCTAAAGCATCCACATTCTCAGGAACGCTATCCATTTCCATTCTCAATTTAGAAGCAGCTTCATCCATTAAATCAATGGCTTTATCTGGTAAAAAACGGTCAGAAATATAACGTTGACTCATTTCCACTGCGGCAATAATGGCTTCGTCCTTAATCCTCACTTTGTGGTGTGTTTCATAACGTTCTTTTAAACCACGCAAAATAGAAATGGCATCTTGTGTATCAGGTTCTTCAACCATTACCTTTTGGAAACGACGTTCAAGGGCTTTATCTTTTTCTAAATATTTTTGATATTCATCTAAAGTTGTTGCACCAATTGCCCTTAATTCGCCACGAGCTAAAGCAGGTTTTAAAATATTTGCAGCATCCATTGCACCTTCACCACCACCTGCACCAACTAAAGTATGAATTTCATCTATAAACAGAATAATGTCTCCATCGCTTTGTGTAACCTCTTTAACTACAGCTTTTAACCTTTCTTCAAACTCACCTTTATATTTTGCACCTGCAATTAAGGCACCCATATCCAAAGAATATACGGTTTTGCTTTTTAGGTTTTCGGGCACATCACCTTTAATAATCCTGAAGGCAATACCTTCTGCAATTGCCGTTTTACCCACTCCAGGTTCGCCAATTAAAATTGGGTTATTCTTGGTTCTACGGGATAAAATCTGAATTACACGTCTAATTTCTTCATCACGACCAATAACAGGATCAAGCTTTCCGCTTTCTGCATATTCATTTAGATTACGTGCATATTTGCCTAAAGCCTGATAAGTTGCTTCGGCATTTTGATCCGTTACACGATTATCGCCGCGCAACTCCATAATAGCTTTTTTAAGGTCTTTTTCGTTAACACCCTGCTCTTTTAATAGCTTAGAAGTATTGTCGTTAACAGCTAAAAGGCCTAATAATAAATGTTCTACAGAAACAAACTCATCTTTAAATTCTTTTAAAAAAGATTGAGCTTTTTGTAAAACGGTATTGGTATTTGATGACAGATAGACATTGCTTCCACTTACTTTTGGAAGTTTAGCAATCTCCTGGTCTAAATTTTGATTTAAAGTATTAAGGTTTACATTCAGTTTCTTTAATACATAAGAAACTACGTTTTCATCAACAGTAAGCAAACCTTTTAACAGATGTACCGTTTCAATAGCCTGTTGCTGGTTGCCTTGGGCTATTTCGGAAGCCTGTTGAACTGCTTCCTGGGCTTTGATTGTAAAATTGTTGAAGTTCATATGCCTTTTAAGTCAAAACAAATGCCACAGCAATTTGCTTTAACAATTCGGAAATTTCGTCAGTAACTTTTTAATTGTTATGTCTAATCGTCTGTTTTTTAATGTTTTATGCTGAATTTTTGTCTGATTTGTTGATGTAGATATAAGCGGCAATCCAAGTACCTATGGCTGCCTGAAGTAGTGATAAAAAAATTAAGGTTAATACATAAGTTATATTAAACCATTCGAAACTATGGAAGCGGAGATATACCGAGATTATATTCCATATTTCTGCAAATAAATTTATTATAATGGCAATTACAAAACCTTCAACAAACATCGATTTAATATTAAGCAAAGGCGTTGTTGTTTTAAAATACCTGTACATTATAAAAATGAACAGGGTAGAGAATACAATTAAATTAGTGCCCGAAAATATATAGGATATAATCTGTCGGTTTTCTATTTTATCTATTCCCAGAGGTTGATAAGAATATAAAGCTGATAAACCAATGGATGTAAGTGTTACTAATATTTGAACCAAACAGAATGATTTTAAAACATAATAAACTCTAAACGTTTGAATATCTTTTGCCTGATCACTTCGATATTGAAGTAAGAGAAATAAAGCAATGTAAATTGGAATGGCAAAAATTTGGTTATCACTTATGCCTGCTGAAAAAATCCCGTAAGAATTAGAATTAAAAAACAGGATTATATTAAGTAAAGTAACAATTAATATGCAGGCCCAAGCAATAACTTCTATAGTAAGTTTTTTTGACTTGAAATTTATTATAGCCAATACTAAACCCAAAATAAAAATAAGGAAAGGAATGGCAAAAAGTAGAAGGTAGATTTCCATGGTTAGCGAATTAGATTTAGTTAAAATACATTTAGTTGCCAGCTATGTTGTAATATTTTATGTATTATATTAATTACAAAAGCGATGTGTAAATGGTTTTATTTTGTTTAAGTTATTCTTTTATAGTGTTTTAGGTGACTTCTGTTGCCTTGTTAATGTTAAAATTTGTAAAACGAAGAAATTAGATTTAAACCATGGTCGTTTTAAACTGTTCTAAAGTGCATGAAGATTTTTGAAAACATGATTTATGGACTTTTAGCTATATTTAGTTTAGTTATACTTTTTGTAGTTGAGTTTTTTAATGGCGGAGCCGACAAAGGTTAGGTTTGCGCTTAATTTTTAGTCCAAGTAAAAACATAACTTCCAGAGGGCAAATTTTGCTTCAGGTTATTAACTGCTTTCCCATCTAAATAAATATTTAGGTCATTTTCTTTAGGTAGAATAATGGTTGCAGTTGAATTTGCCGGTATAGTAACGGTATAATTTATTTGTGCTCCATTTCTTTTCCATGAGGAAATAATTTCACCATAAGGACTTGTGTGTTTAGCCTCATAAAATGATAAATTCTTAATGAAGTGAGGTTCCAGAATAACATTTTTAAAGCCGGGTTTACTTTCATCGGGCTTAATACCAGCAATTCCTTTATACAACCAGGCACCAATTTCTCCAAACATAATGTGGTTCATAGAAATATCAGATTTAGCATCTATTGGCCAGTTTTCGTACAAGGTAGTAGCGCCATTTTCCATCCACCAACCCCAGCTTGGATACGTTTTTTGAGCAGCAACTTTATAGGCAATTTCTGCATATCCGTTTTCACTTAACGCATTCAAAATAGCTTTTGTACCTAAAAGACCAACATCAAGATGAAAGCCATCAGCTTCTACGCGTTTAGCTAAACTTTCGGCTACTTTAGCCTTATATTCTACAGGTACAATACCCCAAAAAAGTGGTACACTTAATTCTGTTTGCACACCTTTATTATAGATTCCAGCTTCTTTATTTAAATATTTTGTATTAAAGGCATCTTTAATCTTTTTTGCTAATGCACTATACTTTTCAAAATCCTGTTGTTTACCTAAAACCTTTGCTGCTTTTGCCAGTATTAAAGCATCTGCATAGTAATAACAAGTAGAAGTAAGTTCAACAGGTGTAGTGGATTTAACCGGAACCCAGTCGCCTAAACCCCAGTTTGTTAATCCTGTTGGATAGTTTTCATCAATATGATTAACATATTTTTTAATGTTCTCATAGCAATCAGCAAGTAGTTTTTTGTCGCCATAAAAAAGGTAAACATTCCATGGAATAATGGCAATTGTGCTTGTCCAATCAGGACCATTTCCCCATTCGTAGCCCCAGCCATCCGTAGGAATAATAGATGGTAAAACTCCGTTAGGCTGTTGTTCATCGCGATGATCTGCAAGCCATTTTTCGTAAACGGTAATGCCATCAAAGCCATATAAACCCGTTTCTATAGCAATTTGTGCGTCACCCGTCCATCCATTTTTTTCTCTTTGCGGACAATCTGTCGGGTAACCAAACAGGTTTGATAAATAGGAGTTATTGGTGGCGTAATAAATCTTATTTAAAATAGAATCTGATGAATTCATGCTTCCAACCACAGGAACATCGCTATGCATAAAATAACCAACTAAACTGGTTTTAGTTAATTCAACTGGGGCAGAACTAATAACCTCCACATACTGAAAACCTTTATAGTTAAAGTGAGGCATAAAAGTTTCTTCACCATTTCCACTAAGGGTTAAAATATCTGTTTGAAAAGGATCAAGGTTATCGGTTGGACGGTAATGGACATCAATATTCGATAAATCTACATGACCATCTGGATAAAGCCTTTCGGCATGTTTTAGCTTTAATGTGGTTCCTGCCTGCCCTTTAACTGTTATTTTGCTTACTCCAGAAATATTTCTTCCTAAATCAAAAAGGTAAGTGGTATCATTAAATTTCCGGATGCTTTTGCTTGCTATTTCTTCAATATTACGAATGGGGTGCAAGGCTTGGACTACAATATTTTTTGAAGGGGCAGAACGATACATTACTTCTTTCCACTTTGAATCATCAAAATTGACGGTATTCCAGCCTTTTTGTTCTAATCGTGCATCATAATGCTCTGCCGTATAAATGCTATTAAATACAATTGGGCTTAAGGAAGTTTTCCAATCTTTTCCTGATTTTATAGTTTCTATACTGCCATCCTCATAAGTAATTCTTATATCAAGGCAGAAAGTTGGTCTGTTGCGCCATGGAGCACGATCAAAATACCAAACTGCTGTTGATTGATGATTATACCAGCCATTGCCCAAAAGTACACCAACAGCATTTTTACCTGAATTAATAGCTTCCGTTACGTCGTAAGTAACATATAAAGTTCTTCTATCAAAACGGGTGTACATTGGATCAAGGCGGTGATTGCCGATTTTATTACCATTTATAGATAATTCATATAAACCAGCAGCAGCAATATAAGCTCTGGCAGATTTTATTTTCTTCGATAGATTAAAAACATGACGGAAATAGGGGGCGGGCTTCAACTTTATGTTCTCCGTATCGGAAATCCATGCGCCCTGCCAGTTTTCACTATTTATCATTCCTGTTTCGAAACTCGAAATTGTAATTGCATCGTTTTTCTTTTTGTCATTATTGACAATATCAAGTCTCCAAAAATATTTAGTAAAAGGTTTTAGTAATTGCCCCGAATAAAAAGCAAGATTTGCTTCTGAATTAATCCATCCTGTGTTCCATAGTTTTCCTTCGTTATTGCGTAAGGCAACAGAATCTGTACTTACTAAAATACGATAGCTTGATTGTTTTGATCCTTTTTCACGGTTGATCATTTTCCAGGTAAAGCGAGGATTTTGGCTATCTAATCCGATAGGATTTTTAAGGTATTCGGTTTTTAGTTCAGCTAAAGATGGCGTTGATTGAGCCATTGAGGGCAAAATAGGTAAGCTACAAAATAAAAAGATAGATGATTTTAAAAATTTAGATAGCATAGTGGGATTGGGTTAGGCTAACTAAGGTATTAAAATTTGTGCTTTTAAGGAAGGGCAAATAATTTTTTAGAAATAAAAAAACACTTCCCAATTTTGGCGAAGTGTTCATATAATAGTCAAATCTAAAAATCATTGCAATTATACAATTGCAATGATTTTTAGATTTGACTATCCTAAAATTTCTTTTAGCTTTTGAGTTTGATGATCGGCTAACTTTTGTAGTGGACCAGAAGCAAGCATTTTCATCATCATATTTAAATCGGCAGAAATAATGTGTTTGGCTGTAGTAGTTCCATTTCCATTATCAGCAACCGTCCATTTAAGTTCTACATCAAAAGGCGCTTTTTCAGTAGGAATTGCAGTTAGTTCCTGATTTTCGATTCTGTTTGAAATTTTAATGGCAAGTTTGGCCATGTTCTGAATAGTAAAACGGGCTTCATCTTCGGTAGATGACCAGTTATAAATATTTTCAGGCATCAGTTGCTCATGATTGTTCATGTTTGCTAAGAAAGCATAAACTTGATCAACAGGCAGATTAACCTCTGTTGCGCTCTCAATAATTGTCATTATCTATTTTATATTTAGTTCGTATTTTATAATTCAGAACTTAACGCTTCGCTTTGTCCCCATTCTGAAGGGTTTAAACGCCATTTACCCAACATTTCCATTTCACTTTTAGCAATAATGCTATGCTCTGCGGCATAATCAATTAAGGCACCATAATTTGAAAGGGTTTGATAACGACATTTTGCTGCTGCGAAATTTTCATCAGCTTGTGTAAAGCCGTAAGTAAAAATTGCTGCTAAGCCGGCTACCGAAAGACCTGCATTTCGCAAAGCTTCAACAGCTTGTAAGCTGCTTTTTCCTGTTGAAATTAAATCTTCAATAACTACTACACGTTGGCCTTCTACAACTTCACCTTCAATAAGGCTACCTGTGCCATGTTCTTTAGCTTTTGATCTTACATAGATAAAAGGTAAGCCCAATTCTTGTGCTACCAACACACCTTGAGGAATACCAGCTGTTGCTACTCCTGCAATTACATCAACTGCTCCAAATTCTTCCTGGATAAGTTGTGCAAGTTTTTGACGGATGAATGTTCTAACCTGTGGATGGGATAAGGTAATTCGGTTATCGCAATAAATTGGCGATTTCCAACCAGACGCCCAGGTAAAAGGATTATTAGGTTGTAATTTAATTGCCTTTATTTGTAATAAAAATTCCGCTACCTTTAATTCAATATCACTTTTATTATACATGGCCCAAAATTACAGAATATTTATTAACGATAACACTTTGTTTATCTCAGATGTTTTACCTGAAGTAACAGAAAAAATTCAACAACTTGAAATACAGGATTTTGATTTAGAAATATTTTACAAAAAACTGAAAAATGGTAGTAAAAAGAACTACATTTTCTTGTCTAAAAACCCACAAGAAACCTTTAGGAAACTTAAAAAGGATTGTATTGTGATTAAAGCTGCCGGTGGCCTGGTTGAAAGTGCAAACGGTAATTTTCTATTTATTTTTAGAAATAAACGATGGGATTTGCCTAAAGGTAAGTTAGAAGATGGCGAAAATATGAAAGAAACTGCCGTTCGTGAAGTAGAGGAGGAGTGCGGTATAAAGGTTTTAAAACGTGAAGAAAAACTGTGTAAAACTTACCATGTTTATCCCATCAATGGAAAAATGGCTTTGAAGAAAACCAATTGGTACAAAATGAAGGTTAAAGGCGAGCCTAAACTAATTCCACAAAAAGAAGAAGGCATTGATAAAGCCGTTTGGTTGCACGGAAAGGAAATTGCTCCGGTAATTAAAAATACTTACCCATCCATTATGGATGTTTTAAAGGCAGGTAAACTGGTGTAAAACCGTAATTTTTTTAATCAAAACCGCCATGCTGAGCCTGTTGAAATGCTTTAAATAATTCGATAGGCTCAGCATGATAATTACTTTAAGGGCTTGCCATATTATTCATTATCAAGCTTGTCTATAATTTTTTTAAGCTCTTTAACATATTTTCCATAGTAAAATTTTGCCCAAAGTTCTGTAATCAATCCAATAATTAAAATGGTTATAAAACAATTCAAAATAATATATACCATCGAAATTTTATCCAATACTTGTTGTAAAATACTGCCTTTAACCATTAATAGATAAACAGTTACAAATGAAAGTGCAATAAAACCAAGTATATAAGTTAAAGCTTTATATAATTCGATATTTAACTTCATTTCATAATAAAACCATAAAAGGTTTTTTCTGGTATCCAAGCTTAAATCGTAAGAATGTTTATAGAAAAGATAAAATTTGAAGAAATAGTATGATGTAAATCCACACATTATTGAATAAAAAACAATAAATACGGGTTTTATTTCTGGAGGAAAGCCAAATATCCTTGGTGTAAAGGCTAGGAAAAGTAGAGAAGCCAGTTGAAAGAAAAACTCGCATTTCATTTGCTTCCTTATTTTATCTATCGGTGTATGTGCTTCCTTTATATCCAGCATATCCTGAGAGATTTCCGCTGCTTCTGTTTCTGGTTTATTCCAGTCGTTTTTTAATTGATCAAAATTCATAGCCATTTTTCTTTATAATGAATTGTAATTTTTCTTTAGTCCGGTTTAATTTAACTCTTGCATTTACTTCGGTAATACCAAGGTTTTGAGCGATTTCTTTGTGAGATTGATTTTCTAAAAACAGAAAAATCAAGGCTTTTTCAATAGAATTTAATTCTTGAACGGCTTTATACAGGTAAGCAAGTTTTTCTTCTTTATCGAAGCTGTAACTTACATCGGCAACATCAATATTATCGTTAAGAGTTGTTTTATCTACTTTTCGGGTTTCCTTTTTTAAGAAAATAAGTGCCGTGTTTAATGCCACACGATACATCCATGTGGTAAATTTGCTGTTGCCTTTAAAGCTTGGATAAGCTTTCCACAACTGCATTACAATTTCCTGAAACAAATCTCTTCTGTCTTCATCATCATCCATATACATCCTCGAAACCTTATGGATAATGGCTTTATTCTCATTAATCAATTTTAAGAATATATGTTCTGTCTTTTCAGGCATAGCTGATTTGTGAGCGTTTAAATAACTTGTTTTGATTAATGAATGGGCGTAACAGTGTAACCTTTTTCTCTCAATAAATAAACAACCCCTTCAGTTCCTAATAAATGCCCTGTACCAATGGCAAACATGGTTGGTTTTTCTTTAATAATTGCCGGGATACGATCAGCCCAAAGATGATTTCGAACCGGTAATAACTGTTTGTAAGCCTCCGGATTAGTGGTATTCATGCCCATTAATAAATCATCCATAGTTTTAACATCCTCTTTTAAATAAGCCTCATGAAGTTGTTTAAGGAGCTTATTTATTTCAGTATCATTTATTTCCTTCAGGTATTTACCAAGATCCTTGGCATCGAATATTTTATCCATAAAAGAATATTGTTCTTCTACTGTTGATAAACCATTTACTGTTTTATTTGCGGCTTTAGTTAGCTTAATAATTTCAGATTCGAAGCTCACCACTTTGCAGGTAAAAGATGCCTGAAGTAGCATAGCCATTATAATCATCGGTTTTACCTTATCAAATTTTGCTAAATCTGTTTTTAATTTGGTTTTTACAAGTGAATCCAGATACTGATAATCTTCTTTGCTTATTTCGTTAGACAAACTTTTATCGGTGAACATGTATTTTTGCGATTGTAGCGCAATATCTGGTGCAGCTAAATTAATTTCTAAATAACTTTGTTCCGTATTAGCCAGTGCGTTTTTTACTTTATCAGGCATCACAAATTGATCCTGACAAATCATATGTACGGTGCCGAAAATAAAAGAAGGTTTAGTTAAACCATTGCCTTCAACTTTCCATAACAATGAATTTTCATCATTTTGGTTTTGAGCAAAAGCAGATACACTTATAAATGCACAAAAGACAGTTAATAATACAAGTAATTTATGGAATTTCGATCGTGTTAAATTTAGGGTTCTCATAATCTAATAATTTGATTTACCCCATTAGTAATAGATTTTTTAATTCGTTACAACAAAAATATTTTTTTTATTTTTTGGTAATTAAATTGCTGATAAACAGTGGTTTTTAAAGAAAAGCTAAAGCCTCTTGTGGTACAAACGGACTAACATCGCCATGGTTTCTTAAAATATCGCGAACAATGGTAGAGCTAATTGCAGAGTATTCGGGTTTGCTTAAAAGCAGAATAGTCTCTACTTCGGGCATCATAGTTTGATTGATTTGGGCAATAGCTCTTTCATATTCAAAATCGGCTGCTGAGCGGATGCCACGAACCATATATTTAGCATTAATTTTGCGGCAAAAGTCAACGGTTAAACCCTCATAAGTTTGAACTTCAATATTGCTATATCCTTTAAATACAGTGTTTAAAATTTGTTCTCTTTGCGCTGCACTTAAAAAATTCTGCTTAGAGCTATTTAAGCCTATTCCAACCACAATTTTATCAAAAAGAGGTGTTGCACGTTGTAAAATATTAACGTGTGCAATGGTTATAGGATCAAAAGAACCAGGAAATAGCGCTATCTTCATAAGTCAAATATAGATGTTTAAGCGGAAAGGATAAAGCTCTAATTAAAGTATACTATTCAGAAAATTCAAAGAAGCTAAAAGAAGAATTTCCGTATTTACGGGTTTCCGTGTAACCGGGTTGATTGTCTAATTTCATATTGCTTTGATGCTCTACAACCAGTAAGCCATTGGGCTTTAAAAGTTGTTGTTCCTTCACCAGCGTAGGTATTTGAGGAATATTTGGCAGGTTGTAAGGTGGATCGGCAAAAATTAAATCATAGCTGCCCGTGAGTTGTTTTAATAACTTAAAAACATCACCTTTTCTAACTTCAACTTGATCAAATTCATATTGCTTTGCTGTATTTTTTATCCAGTTTATACAACCGAAATTTAAATCTACAGCTAAAATTTTCTCCGCATTGCGAGAGGCAAATTCAAAGGTAAGATTACCAGTGCCACTAAATAGATCTAAAACAGTACAATTTTCAAAGTCGAACTTATTATTTAAAATATTAAATAAAGCTTCTTTGGCCATATCTGTAGTTGGCCTAACTGGTAAATTTGCAGGCGGTTGCAAACGAATACCTTTTAATTTACCCCCAATTATTCGCATAAATCTAAAGCAAGCAGGCCACTGAAATAATGCTTCGGCATATCGGCCAGTAATTCACTGTTTTTATTTCCGGCTGGAAGAAAGAAATAGAGCTGGTTAAAATATTTTAGTAAACAATTATAAAGATCATCATCTTCATTAATAATGCCCGCCAAATACACAGGTACAGCATCATTTAAGTTTAATTGTTCAATTATTAGCAATAAAAAGTAGTTAAACTCTTCAGCTGTTTCGGATTGATAATGATTTTGAAAGTTTATTTTTTTATCCTTAATGTATAAAACGTTAAATGAAGATGCAGTAAAGTCGATCAGTAAAGCCTCATCTGTTAAATGACCCGATAAAGCCAATAAAGGTTCTGATTGCGCAAAAAGGGCAGCGTCTTTTGGTAAATAATTTTCAAATTTTTCATCAAGTGAAAAAAAGGTATTAAAACCCAAATCTTTATTATGTCTGGTATAAACCTTGCCATCCAAACCCAAATATTTGGAATAAACAGCCAGGTTATCGGCATCAAACCATTCATTAGGTACAAAAATGAAGTTTGAAGTATGAACCGCAACTTTTATAGCCGCGTAGTTAAGAGATAGGTAACGATCGTTTTCAAAAGCCAGTTTTAAATCCTGTTCTATATCTGTACAAGCCTGTTTATCAAAAACTAAATTAATCTGTTCATCATTTTTATTTACCACAGCATAAGAAAAACTATCATTCGTTATCTTTAATAATAAATGGCAATTCACTGATGCATCAGCTTTAAAATTCGGATCGACTAATAAAAGACTGTTGTTACTCATTAAAACAAAAGTAAAATTTTTTAAGGATTAACCGCAATGGAATTGAGATTTTAGAATTGCAATTAAGATTTTAGATTTTCCATCTTCCAGGTTTACTCCGCTTTTTTACCTAAATCAAACCATTTGCTTTAAAATATTAGAAATATTCGGCTTAAATTCGAAACATGAGTTATAAACCTACTTATAAAGCTGCTAATACCATTGCAGCAACAATTGAGCAACATTTTATTAAGCTTCACGCCACGGCAATTGAGCAGGGCGAGATCGATTTGGCAACGCAGCCAGATAAGAAAACAATTGAAGCCATAATTGATGTTGCTTTTTGGAGTAGTTTACGAAAAGAAGAAGGTCATTCGCCGAGGATATCTATTGCCTTTATGCCTCCTTCGCAAACTTCCAAACCCTTACTTTTTGCTAAAAGGATGGCTTTAAATGCTAATACCCTAACTAAAGTAGCGCCCGGTATAGAAAGATCAGGAATACATTTAGGGGTATGGGAGGAAGATGGTGAACTTTATATTTGGGGCACAACACTAAATATTCCTAATTTTTGTTTTGTTGTAGATGTTTCCGAACCGGGACTTATTGTAATTAAACACCGCCGTATTTATGGTATTGGCAAATACACGAATGTTGCCGTTTTAAAGGGCGAACAAATTAGAATTGTGGATGATACAAGTTGTAAAAACCGTGATTGTCCACCAATTTTAAAGGCTTTGCTAGATTTAACCGTGTTGGCAAGCTGGAATGATCCGATTAATATTTTAATTCAATTTGCAGTTTCCATGCGGGGTCATGGTCGTGGTGGAGCACTCCTTATTGTGCCCAAGAACGATACCAAATGGGAAGAATCCATCATTCATCCCATCCAATATTTAATTGAGCCACCGTTTTGTGGTTTATCTAATCTGGCGAAACAAGGCGGCAATCAAAGTGAAATCTTTTCTCAAGGTGCATTAAGAAGGGAAGTAGAACATTTGGCAGGATTAACGGCTGTAGATGGTGCTACAATTATAAACCAGGAGTTTGATTTGCTTGCTTTCGGGGCAAAGATTGGGCGAGCAAAAGGGAAGCCAACAGTAGAACAAATTGCATTTTCTGAGCCAATAGTTGGTGGAGAAGATAAAATCCTTTTCCCAGGGCAGTTAGGCGGAACAAGGCATTTTTCTGTAGCGCAATTTGTTAACGATCAGCCGCAGTCCATTGGTTTAGTTGCGTCTCAGGATGGTCATTTCACAATATTTAGCTGGAGTAAACTGCAAAATATGGTTATGGCGCATCGTATAGAAACCTTACTTTTGTAAAGAATGGCGTTAAGTAATTAGAGCGTGGTTGAGTTAGTAAATTATAGAATGAATAGAGGATAGGATGATGATTACGAATGAACTAATGATGGAAATGCAGCTCAAAAATTTGAAGAACACTAATGCTTAATAAAAGTCATCTAATTGCCCAAGCCTATAATCATACACCAACAAAAGAACAATTGCTTTTTTGCGAGCGTATGTCCATATTTTTGCAGGAAGAAGACGAATACCGTTGTTTTGTGCTAAAAGGTTATGCAGGAACAGGGAAAACCACCTCTGTAGCTGCTTTAGTAAAATCATTACCAAAATTTGGTTTAAAAAGTGAGTTGCTTGCCCCAACTGGGCGTGCAGCTAAGGTAATGAGTCAATATTCAGCAAAAAAAGCACTTACCGTACACAAAAGAATTTATAGAAAAAGATCGGCAGCTTCGCCAGAAATGCTTTTTCAGATTGCCCCAAACCTTTCAGAAAATACACTTTTTATTATAGATGAGGCATCCATGATTGCCGACGAATGGAATGATGCGGGCTCATCTATTTTAAAAGATTTATTGGAGTTTGTTTATAACGGCAAAAATTGTTTTCTCCTTTTTGTGGGAGATACCGCTCAGTTACCACCAGTTGGTAGCTTGGATAGCCCCGCCTTAAACGAGCAATACCTTAAAGATAAATTTGCTTTAACCATAAGCACTGTCGAGTTAAAAGAAGTAGTGCGACAGGAGAAGAAATCGGGGATTTTAGCAAATGCAACCATGCTGAGAAAGCAGATTTCTCAAAACCCTGAAAATCCTTTACCTAAGTTTTTGACCAAAAACTACAAAGATATCTTTAATATGGGTGGCGCCCGTTTGGTAGAGGGTTTGGAATATGCATACCGCAAATACGGAATGGAAAATACCTTGGTGGTTTGTCGTTCCAATAAATCAGCTAATGTTTACAATCAACAAATTAGAGCTAGGTTATTGTACCGCGAAGAAGAATTAACAGGTGGAGACCAGATTATGGTTGTGAGAAATAATTATTTCTGGCTTCCTGATAATGACGAAACAGCCTTTATTGCCAATGGCGATATGGCAAAGGTGGTACGGGTACGTGGTGAGGAGGAGCGTTATGGGTTTCGTTTTGCAGAAGCAACTTTAGAGTTTATGGATTTTCCATCTGCAGGTGCCATAAGTTGTAAAGTAATGCTGGATACATTAAATATTGAGACTGCAAACTTACCTTACGAGCAAAATAAGCAACTCTTTGAAGGATTAAATGAAGATTATTCGCACATTGCTAATAAAAGACAGCGGATGCTTGCCATTAAGCAAGATCCATTTTATAATGCCTTGCAAATTAAATTTGCCTATGCAGTTACTTGTCATAAGGCACAAGGCGGCCAATGGGATGCTGTTTTTGCCGATCAAGGTTATTTAACGGAGGAAATGATTGATCTAGATTTTTTGCGTTGGTTATACACAGCGGTTACCAGGGCTAAAAAGGAATTATACTTGGTTAATTTTGCTCCTCAACTTTTTGCTTCGGCAGGTGAGGAAGATTATTTTTAAGCATTTCCTGTATATTTTTATCTCGAAATAGATGCTTTTTGTAATGTTATCGTTGATTTACAAACCTGTTTTTGCGTTAAACTTTTTAATGCTTACATTTAAAGTTTAACCACTTATTATGAAATTTGCTTTTAGCCTTAAGAACAAAATAAAAATCGCATTTCTACTTTTTTGTATCATGTGTTGCTCTCTTCTTATTCGTTTTTTGGAGGATAAAAGCGTTAAAAATATTAACGAATCATTTGTTTCCATGTATAATGATAGGTTGGTACCAGCAACAGATCTTTATTTTATCGCCGAAAATTTATATCAGAAAACCACAGTGCTGCAAAATATTTTAATTTTTACCGATCAAAATATCTCACCTGCAAACGGCTTATTAAAACTAAATCAGCATAACAATAAAATAGATTCAATTATCAATAAATATCAGCTTACTTTGCTCGTGAAACAGGAGCAACGTTTTCTTAATGACTTAAAAAATACATTATTCATTCAAAAGGAGTTTGAGTCTAAAATATTAAATATAGCCAGTATTGATTTGCAAAACGGACGTAAAATTTATGAGTCAACCGGGAGAGAAATATCAGCTAATACACTAAAAAAGCTATCGGCTTTAATAAAAATCCAATCCAACGTAGGAGATGAGTTGATTAACGATTCGAAAATCTTTGTTTCAGGAACTAAAATTTATTCCACCTTCCAAGTTATTTTGGCAATAGCAATTGGTGTTTTAATCGTTGGTATTGTATCCGCATCCAATGCGGTGAAAGTTCAAAACAATAAGTTTAACTTAAATTAGACATAAAAAAGCCCTGATTTTAATTAAAATCAGGGCTTTTCAATTTATTTATTCAGCATCTTCATCCGTCAAAAGTTTAATTTCATCATCAGATATAGAAATTAAACGCTCCTTATATAAAGAGCCAATGGTTTTTTTGAAAGCACTTTTGCTGATTTGAAATCTATGGTAAATCTCATCAGGAGAACTTTTATCACCCAATTCAATTATACCATTGCTTTTCTTCAACTCTTTCATAATCATGACTTTAGAGTCTAATATATGACCATATCCACTAGGCTGTAAGGTTAAATCGATTTTACCTTCGACTCTAATTTTTTTAATCCAGCCTTTTCTAACATCACCTGGTTGTACATCAACAAAAACCTCGTTAAAGTAAAGTAATCCAATGTACTTATTGTTAATTATGGCATTAAAGCCTAAATCGGTTTCTTCAGTAATTAATAGGCTAACTTCATCACCTTCTTCAAAATCAAAACCCTCTTCCTCAACAAAATCGTATAATTTTGATGATGCCAATAAGCGGTCGTTACCTTCATCAAGGAAAACGTACACTACATATTTATAGCCTTTTTGCATTGGCCTTTTTTGCTCACGTTGTGGTACATAAATATCTTTATCAATACCTAAATCCATAAAAACACCATCTTCACCATCAGAAACAACCTTCAGGAAAGCAAAATCGCCAACTGTGGCGTATGCTTTTTGTGTAGTTCCAGTTAATCTGCCATCTTTTTGTACAAAAACAAATACGTTTAAGTTGTCGCCAATTTCAGCACCTGCAGGTACATGTACATAAGGCAACAGCACTAGTTTATCACCATCAGTTAAGTTTAATCCAGCTTCAGTTTTACTTAAAATTCGTAATTCGTTGTATTTTCCTATCTCAATCATATCAAATTAGTTAGCCATTATCTTCAATGGCAATTTCAATTTGCAAAGTTAACAATCTTTAACTGGTAAAGCGGTGTTAAATAGGATTGATAATTTTTAAAATTAATCAACAAATTATAATCAGTTTACAAAAAATAGTTATTTTCGGGCTTAACCTAAGGAAAATCTAAAAAATGAGTAAACAAATTCCAACGTTCTTTCTGAGCGACGAGTATTTTATTGATGAAAAAGTCAATTTCTTAAAATTCGCTAATGAGTATAAAGTTTACAACGATCAAGGCGCACAAATTGGTATTATTAAACAACGAATTAGTGGTTGGCATAAGGCATTAACATTGTTGATAAACAAAGCAATGATGCCGTTTAAACTAGAAATTACAGATGTAAACGATCAGTTGCAGGCCACGATAAGTAGAGGCTGGACTTTCTGGATGTCGAAAATTACAGTTACTGATCCATTTGGAGTGGAAGTGGGAACGATTAAACAGAAGTTTAAATTTTTTAAACCAACATTTACAATCACTGACCCAGCTTCGGGCGCACAGATTGCACAAATTTCTGGTGATTGGAAAGCCTGGAATTTTACCATTACGAATAATAATGGAGTAGAAATGGGTAAAATTAGCAAAAAATGGGCTGGAGCCTTAAAAGAAGTTTTTACTACTGCTGATAAGTATAATGTATCAATTGATCCTAATTATGCAGAAAATAATCAAAAAGTAGCTATTGTAGCCACTGCTATTACTATTGATATGGTACTTAAAGAAGGTAAATAACTCCTTTTCAATTTAAAAAATATCAGGAAGACACGATTAAAATCAAAACGATTTATGGTGTCTTCCGATATAATACAAGAGTATTTCTTCCTAATAATCCTATTTTTCCATAATATTTAATTCGTTTCAAATAAATCAGTTAAATTTGAAGAATACAAAGTATCTTCAATAAATGGACAAAACAAAAGAAGCCAAAAAAAGCAGTATTTTTAGCTTACTAGGCTCTTACAAAGGTTTAATCTCCTTACTTATACTTTTTGCACTTTTAAGTAATGGTATAAATTTACTTCTACCTAAAATTATTGCGCATGGAATTGACGCCTATACCAATAAAACTTTTAAAGTAGAACCTATTTTATTACAGTTTTCTGGTGCTATAATTCTGGTTTTTATTTTTACTTATCTGCAAAGTATTGTACAAACTTATGCTTCAGAGCGGGTTGCAAGGGATTTAAGGACAAAACTTTCCGATCAGATTTCTCGCCAAAGCCACGCCTTTGTGATTCAGGCAAATCCATCAAAACTATTAACAAACCTAACTTCGGATGCCGATGCAATTAAAATGTTTGTGTCTCAGGCCATTGTTTCCATTGCATCATCTATCTTTTTAATCGTTGGTGCCAGCGTTTTACTATTAATGATTAACTGGCAACTGGCACTTTGTGTTATTGCCATTGTTCCTATAATTGGTGGTGCTTTTTTCTTTGTATTAAGCAAAGTGAAAGTGTTATTTAAAAAAAGTCGCGAAGTAATCGATTGGTTAAACAAGGTAATAAACGAAAGTATTTTAGGTTCTGCATTAATTCGTGTAATTAACTCGCAACAGCTAGAATATAATAAATTTTTGGATGCTAACTCTAAAGCTAGAGATTTAGGATTATCCATTTTAAGAATGTTTGCAGGCTTGATACCCATAATTATTTTTGTTTCCAACCTTGCCGGACTGACCATTTTGGTATTGGGTGGGCATTACGTAATTACCAATAGCATGAGCTTGGGTGAGTTTACCGCTTTCAGTAGTTATTTGGCTATTTTGATCTTTCCAATTTTAGTAATTGGCTTCATGAGCAACGTGATTGCGCAGTCATCCGCTTCGTATCAAAGGATAGAAAGCATATTAAATGCGGCTGAAGTAAAGCATGATGGTTCCATTATGGAAAAATTAAATGGTGATTTAGAAATGAAAAATATTTCTTTATTATTTGGCCAAAAACCAGTTTTAAAAGATGTTTCCTTTAAAGTAAAAGCTGGATCAAAAACAGCTATTATTGGACCAACGGCAGCTGGGAAAACACAATTACTGTATATACTAACGGGATTAATTGAACCAAATAGCGGAGAAGTACTTTTTGATAATCAATTGATTAAAAACTATAATCAAGAAAATTTTCATAAACAAGTTGGTTTCGTATTTCAGGATAGTATTATTTTTAATATGAGTATTCGCGAAAATATTGCTTTTAGCGATACCGTAACAGATGAATCTTTAGAAAAAGCAATTGAAACTGCCGAACTAAAAGATTTTGTTGATGCATTGCCCGAAAAGCTGAATACAATTGTTTCTGAGCGTGGCAATAGCCTTTCCGGTGGACAAAAACAGCGGATTATGCTTGCTAGAGCCCTTGCAGTAAATCCAAAAGTATTGTTGCTTGATGATTTTACGGCTCGAGTAGATAATAATACCGAAAAAAGAATTTTAGAAAATATCCAACGCAATTATCCGGGTTTAACCTTACTTTCAGTAACCCAAAAAATAGCCTCTGTAGAGCATTATGAACAAGTTGTTTTATTAATGCAAGGAGAAGTTCTTGCAAAGGGAACGCATCAGGAACTTTTAAAAACCAGTCCAGAATACGTTCAGATTTATACTTCACAACAGAGTACCAGCAATTATGAATTACAATCTTAACGAGCTTACTCCACAACAGGAAAAGCAATCTACATATAAAGCGCTTAAAAGATTACTTAAATTAATTTCAGCAGAGCGAAAAAACCTTTGGCTGGCTTTAATTGCTATTCTGGTTAATTCGGGGCTATTACTTTTAGGTCCGTTGCTTTTTGGGCATACCATTGATGCTTACATCCGTACCAAACAATACCATGGCGTACTAATATTTGGTGCCATTTTATTGGGTATGTATCTCATTGCTATGGTTACAGGTTATACACAAACCAAATTAATGGGTGGAGTTGGACAGCGCATGCTGTATACTTTGCGTAACGCCATTTTTAATAAATTACAGGAATTACCCGTTTCTTTTTTTAGTCAAAATAAAGCCGGTGATTTAATTTCGAGGGTAAATAATGATACGGATAAACTGAATCAATTTTTCTCGCAATCGTTAATGCAGTTTATCGGAAGTATTGTAACCATGATTGGCGCAGGTATTTTCTTGCTTTCTATCCATATCGATTTAGGCGCAGCAACTTTAGCCCCAGCAGTTTTAATTGTTCTATTTACAACAGTTTTATCTCCGTGGGTGAAAAAGAAGAATGCGAAAAACCTAAAAAGTGTTGGAGGAATGAGTGCTGAAATTCAGGAAAGTCTGAATAATTTTAAAGTGATTATTGCCTTCAACCGTCGCGATTATTTTAGAAAACGTTTTGACGAAGCAAATAAAGAAAACTATAAAACAGCCATCGGCGCAGGATTAGCAAATAATATTTTTGTACCTGTTTATGGTTTATTTTCTAGTGTAGCACAACTTATTGTACTTTTATATGGCATTCATTTAATCTCCATCGGCGATTTTTCAATCGGTTTATTGGTAAGTTACATCGCATATAGTACAAACTTTTATAATCCGTTAAGGCAATTGGCTGCTTTGTGGACAAGTTTCCAGGTGGCTATGGCAAGTTGGGATAGAATTTCTCAAATTTTATTGTTAGAAACTGATTTAAAACAAATTGAGAGTAATGAAACAGCTTCTTCTAATTCTTTGCTTGAGTTTAAGAATGTACATTTCTCTTATGATGAAGGCAAAGAAATTCTTCATAACATTAATCTAACTTTCGAAAAAGGTAAAACTTACGCTTTAATTGGCCCAACTGGAGGTGGTAAAACTACTACGGCATCATTAATTGCCCGTTTATACGATGCGACGAGTGGAACTGTTTTTCTGAACGGTAAAGATATAAGAACTTTTAGTGCTGAAGAGCGTACTCAAAAAATTGGTTTCATTTTACAAGAACCATTTTTATTTACTGGAACCGTTAAGGATAATATCTTATATGGAAACAGCCAGTATAAAGATGTAAGTGATGACGAACTTAAAAATATTATTGAAGAAGCTAATTTAAATGCACTTTTAGCCATCTTTGATGAAGGTTTAAATACACAAGTTACCTCAGGATCCGATAGTATCAGCCTTGGTCAAAAGCAACTTATAGCCTTCATGCGTGCCGTTTTGCGTAATCCTGATTTGTTAATTCTGGATGAAGCAACAGCAAATATTGATACTATTACAGAGCAACTATTGGGCACTATTTTGAATAAACTTTCAAAAGAAACCACTTTGGTAATTATAGCTCACCGATTAAATACAATCGAAAATGCAGATGAAATCTATTTCGTAAATGAAGGCGAAGTACAAAAGGCGGGAACGCTTCAGCATGCTTTAGATATGCTTTTAAAAGGTAAAAGAGTAAGCTAACAACGATTAAATTAAAATTGTTATTTGGATGGTGCCTTATAAATAAGCACCTTGCATAACTATTAATATTAATTTATGAAGATCCGTTTTAGTCTTTTGACGTTATTTTTTACTTCAACTTTTTCAGTTGTATATGCACAATCTAATCAAATTCCAATTTTTGTTCAGGATAGTTTAAAATTGATTTCCGCTCAGTTTAAATTTACTGAAGGTGCATCTGTTGATCGCGATGGCAATGTTTTTTTTACAGATCAGCCTAATGATAAAATTTGGAAGTATGATACCAATGGAAAACTCAGTTTGTACATGGATAAAACTGGAAGAGCTAATGGAACTTATTTCGATAAAAAAGGCAATTTGATTGTCTGTGCTGATGAAAATAACGAAATATGGTCTATAGATCCACACAAAAAAATAAAGGTTTTATTTAGTGATTACGAGGGTAAAAAGGTAAATGGTCCCAATGATATTTGGCTAGATGCAAAAGGTGGTATTTATTTTACCGATCCTTATTATCAAAGAGATTATTGGACGCGTAAATCACCTGAAATAGTAGGTGAAAAAGTTTATTATCTCCCCAAAGGAAAAAAAACTGCTATTATAGTTGCTGATGATGTGATAAAACCCAACGGAATTGTAGGTACACCTGATGGAAAATTTTTATACGTAGCAGATGCAAAAGCGGGCAAAACATACAAATATCAAATCAATTTAAATGGTACATTAAGTAATCAGCAGCTAGTTTTAAACCAGGGATCGGATGGAATGACACTTGATAACCAAGGCAATATTTATGTAACGGGAAAAGGTGTAAATATTTATAAACCCAACGGTGATAAAATTGCCCATATCGATATTCCTGATAATTGGACCGGTAATATTTGCTTTGGTGGAAAAAACAGATCGTTTCTATTCATTACTGCATCAACATCGGTATACGTTTTACCTGTTCAAGGTGTAAGAGGGGTCGAATAATTTACGTTTAAATTTAATTTTCAGTAATTTTTGAAAGTTTAGTAATATTTCTTATGTTTGATTCATAGAAAGAATTAACCGTAAGCTCATGAAAAGAATTATTACCCCAAAAATGTTAGGCTTTATAATACCTAATGTTGCCGCAATTTTTATAATCTGGCTAAATAAATACCTCAACGTAAGATCGAGTGGAGAATTGGTTTTCTCAGAATTTGTCATTATTCCGTTGTTAATGGGGATAACGAGCATTTGGTTTTGGCGGAATCTTAATTTAAAAAGTAAATCCCTGATCGGTTATTCTATTCTTAATGGAGTAATTACACTTTTACTTAGCTTTACTTTTCTGGGGGAAGGAAGCATCTGTTTAATTATTGTATCTCCGCTTATTTTCGCATTCATTATTACTGGTGTCTTTATTGGCAAAATGATGTTTAGGAGAAAGAATCAAACTTTAAATGTGAGTATACTTTCCTTATTATTTGTTGTTTTTATTGTAGATTCTCTATCGGATCATTATTATGAAAATATGGTTTCAGATGAAATAATTATAAATGCTAGTCCTGCTAAAATTTGGGGAAATGTTGTTGCTTTTGATAAAATTAAACAACCGAATGATTTCTGGCTTTTTAAAGTTGGAATGCCATCACCGATGCAAACTACTGTTACAGGTTATAAAAATGGAGCTGGCCGTAAATGTATATTTAGCAATGGATATGTTTTTGATGAAAAGATTGTGACTTTCGATGTGAACAAAAACCTAACTTTTGACATTGTAAATCAGCCCCTTGATCCTGAAATTATGGGCCATATTGATATTTTAAGAGGTCAATTTTTATTAAAAGATAATGGAAATGGAACCACCACATTAATTGGAAATAGTTGGTACAAGCTACATGTTTTCCCTACTTGGTATTATGATATTTGGGCAGAAAGTGTGACTAGGAATGTACATTTGAGGGTTATGGAACACATAAAAGTATTAAGCGAAAAATAATGTTTGGCTTTGTCGTAAACCGATTAGGTTTTCTAAAATCAATACCACTTGCTGCATTAGTGTTTGATAGCGGAATTAAGATATGGATATTATTAACCAAGCCTGAAAAATTAAATTGGATTGATGAAATTGAAACTGAAGTTTTAACATGGAAAGACATAAATGTTAAACTTCATAAGTTTGGTGGAACGCAATTTAATCTCGATAAAAAAGAGATAGGGCACGTTCATAGTAATGGCATTCTTGATATTTTGTTCAGCAAAACAGTCAAAAAGAAATTACTTGAGGAAGGTAGGGTGAAAGATCATCATATTTTTAAAAAATCTGGGTGGATAAGCTTTTATATTGAGCGTAATGAAGACGTAGCTTATGCAAATTACTTATTGAAAATGGCATATTTATATATAAGATCCACAACTATTCGGAATGAATAAGCAGACTTAATTTTATTTGTTCAGTTTATTCAAAACCCAAAAATGTGTAAAGCAATAATTAAATTTACTTTCCTATTTATATAGGGATAGACAACTAGAAAGCCCTCTCAGGATTGAAGGGCTTTTTATTTTAAATAAATTTTTTGTTTAAATGGCGGTATTTATGTGAGTTTTAATCTACTTAGAGTTTCTCTTGATACACCTAAATAAGCTGCAATCATAGATTTTGGAATTCTTTGAAATAAGGTTGGATAAAGATCAAATAGCTGTTGATATCGGGATTGTGCATCATTTGCCATAAAAGAAAGCACTCTTTTTTGCATAGCGATGTAACCAGAAAGCGTTTTCTGTCTGAAAAAATGCTCCATTTTATGAGAAGCCGCACAAAGTTTTTCCTTATTTTCAGCATTAAGCACCAGCACAGTGGTATCTTCTATACAATCAATATCATAACTTGCCTTAGTTTGGTAAAGCAAAGCCTGATAATCAGAAATCCACCAATTTTCCATAGCAAACTGTATAATGTGCATTTTCCCATCACCCTGAGTTACGTATGATTTTAATAAACCATCAATTACAAAATATTCTTGATTAACACCGTCGCCTTCCTGAATTAGGAATTGATGTTTTTTATATTTCTTTTGATGGAAATGACTTAGTATAAAATCAAATTCATCATCTGTAAGTGGAATAATCTGCTCTATATGTTGCCTAAGGGCTATTGTCATATTTAAAAAATGTTTTAAAACAGTTTGTTGTGATGTATATCACTACTAATTGGTGATATACTTCCTTGAAACGACTGCTAATTTACAAGCATCTTTGAATAAAATTTACAACAATGAAAGCTAATTTAATAATTACCGTACTTTTTAGTCTTATTGCACTTAATAGTTATGGACAAAACGGCTTAATAAACAATCAGAAAAAAATGAAAGCAAAAAGAATTTTATTTGTAGTTACTTCTGTAGATGAAGTTAAAACAACGGGAAACAAAACAGGTGTTTGGATTGAAGAGTTTGCAGCGCCATATTATTTAATAAAAGATAAGGGCGTAGAAATTACCATCGCAACCCCAAAAGGAGGAAAGGCACCAATTGACCCTAAAAGTTTATCGCCTGATTTTGCAACAGATGCGGTTAAAAAGTTTAATGGGGATAAAGAAACCATTGAAAGATTAAATAATACGGTAAAACTTGCAGACCTTAATATTAATGATTACGATGCCGTATATTATCCAGGTGGACATGGACCAATGTGGGATTTGCCTCAGAATAAAGAATCTATTCACATTATTGAAAGTTTTTATGCTGAGGGTAAACCAGTAGCGTTAGTTTGCCATGCACCTGCAGCTTTAGAAAACGTTAAGGCAGCGAATGGAGATCCACTGGTAAAAGGAAAAAAAGTTGCAGGTTTTACTAATAGCGAGGAAATTGCTGGAAAATCCGTAGCAGAGGCTCCTTACTTGTTAGAAGATATGTTAAAAGGTAAGGGTGCAGATTACGTTCGTGGTGAAGATTGGAAAGGTTTTGCAATTGTTGATGGAAATTTAATTACAGGACAAAATCCTGCTTCATCAGAACTTGTTGGAGAGAAACTTCTTCAAGCTTTAGGCCTTTAATCAAATAATACCAATTAATTTAAAGGAAGCGTAAACCAAAATATGCTTCCTTTATCTATTTGGCTATCTACGCCAATTTTTCCACCATGTCGTTGTATAATTTCAGCACTTAGGTACAGGCCAATTCCAAAGCCAGAAATATTAGTTTTTGTTTTTACACGATAATATCGATCAAAAATAAAGGGAATTTCACTAGAAGCAATGCCCATTCCATCATCTTTAATGCTTACAAAAGCTAAATTAGACTCTACCTTACAATTAATCGTTATCTCTGTATCCAGTTTTGAATACTTTGCCGCATTACTGATAAGATTAGAAATTACATGCCCAATTTTATCCCGATCTGCATCAACCGTAACCGCCTCGCTAAATTCCATCTTAATTTTATAACTTGGATAAAGTAGTTGATTATCTTCAACAGTCTCTCTCACCAGCTCATCGAGTTGAAATTTACTTTTCTCTAAAAAAATCTTTCCCGATTCTAATCTTGATACACTTAAGAAACCATTAATCATGGTATTCATTTTATGGATTTGTAAATCTGCTTTGGCCAAAGATTGCTCTGTAACGATATCGCCATTCTTTGCAGCTTTAAATTGCAACATTTGGATATAACCCTTTAAAGAGGTGAGTGGAGTTTTAAGTTCATGGCTAACCATGCCTATAAAGTCGTTTTTTCTCAAATCGTCCTTACGTTGATCGGTAATATCGAAGGTAACCCCTGTAATTCTAACAGCTTTCCCTGCACTGTTATAGTGGGGCTTACCCGATGCTCTGATCCAATGTTCACTTTCATCAGCCCATCTAATCGGATATTCTGCCTGATAAATACTGTCGTTATCCAAAGCATTTTTTATTTGCTTTTGAACGTATTCTTTATATTCAGGTAAAATAATATCCATTAATTCAGGGTAATTGAATGTTTTATTAGGCTCAATACCAAAGTTTTTCTTGCATTGATCTGAGCAAATCATTATTCCACTTGTTAAATCCAGATCATAAGAACCTAACCTGGCAGCATCTAAAGCAATTTGTAGTCCTAAAGTGGTATCTCTTAAAGCTAGTCTAACCTTTTCTTCTTCAGTAATATCTTGTAGCGTTCCACTAAATCGGGTTACTTCTTGGTTTTCGTTAAAAAGTGCCTTTCCTTTAGCTCTAACCATTCTTTCTATATTGGTTAGCGGACTAATTATGGTGTAATCTATGTCGAAATTGCCACCTGAGTTAAAAGTCATTGCATTAGAGATTGCAGAAATAACCTTTTCACGATCTTTTTCTATAATTACATCCGTAGCATTACTAAGATCGATTTTATCATCTGATTGGAGTCCAAACCAACTTTTTAATCTTTCGTTTCCTTGAAATTTATTGGTTTGAGGATCTAAATCCCAGGTACCTAAATTAGCGGCATCAATAGCAAAATTTAGCTGTAATTCACTATCAGTAATATTTTGATTAAGAGATTGTATGTGCTCAAAAGAATAAATAAGCTCTTCGTTGGTGCTTCTTAACTCCTCATTCATGGCTGCAAGTTCCTCATTCATAGCAGCAAGTTCTTCATTTGAAGCAGCTAACTCCTCATTTAATTCTTGCTCTCTTTCTTCAGCTTCTTTTATTGCAATTTGATTTTCATAACGTTTTGTTACATCTACTGCAGTATTTAAAACGCAATATGTTTCGCCGGCATCATTTTTAATCGCTCTGTATTTAAAGTCGAAATAATAAAGTTTTCTTTTACCGTTAACTTCAAGCTCGGCAGGCATATTTTCAGATTGATAAGTTTCGCCAGTGCGAAGCACATTTAAAAATATTTCCTTAAAAGGTTGATCTGCCAATTCAGGAAGAGCTTCTTCAATTGTTTTTCCGATAACACTACGGTCTTTGCCCCATAAACTTATAATAGCATCGTTTGCCGCCTGAATTGTCATCTGCTCCGAGCTGTAAATGGCAGTTGGGTTTTCAGAAAGGGCTAACACATCAAGAAGCTGTTCGCTGGTAAAACGTAGGTTATTGCTGTTCATTAGTAATTGGTATACGGCTAAAGAAAAAATTGAATTTTAATTAAATGATAAAGATAAATTTTTAACATTCAATGTAAAAATAACAAAGAAAAATATGAATGGTTTGGCTACATTATAGCGTTATTAGGAATATTTTATAAAATAATATGCGCAGATATATTCGATGATTGATTACATAAATTCCTAAAATGCAGTGATTATAAGTTAATTGATGTTAGTTTAACTATTTTAAAACAAATATTGATGGGTTCGTGTTGTGGGGTAGAATATATTAAAAGATAGATATATACACTTTTGATATTTTTTTAACCTAAAAAAAACTACATTATAGTAAGTTTAAATAATAAACTTTTATATTTAAACTATAAAATCAAAAAAAAGAATAAAATGAAAACAGGTACAGTAAAATTTTTTAATGAAACAAAAGGCTTTGGATTTATCATTGATGACAGCACAAGTGAGCAAATTTTCGTTCACGTATCAGGATTAAAAGACGGAATTAAAGAAGGAGATAAAGTAACTTTCGATACTCAAGATGGTAAAAAAGGTATAAACGCAGTTAACGTTAGACTTGCATAAACTATTAAATCATCCCAATCAACCAACCGAAAAATGCAGATAATATGAATTATCTGCATTTTTTTTGTCTTTATTTTTTTGAGATTATGGCTAAGAAAAGCATTTAAATTATTCGTACTTAAGTGCATTTATTGTATTTGAATGGTTCTTTGTGTAGCTACTAAAGAAATAAGACCAAAAAGACCAATGAATGAGATAAAATAATTACGCTGGCAAATGTTTTAACAAAATACCCATAATCTTTTCGCTATTGTAATAACTATTAATCTGCTCATCCACAAAATTAGAATCGTAAACTTCTGTAGGGTAGGTTTCATTCCAAATAGCTTCAATTGACGTTCTTCTGGGTAATTTAACTAGCTTAATTTGTGGCTGAAGCAAGTAATTTGATGTCCGAAATTTCCAATATTTGTTTTGGATAACCTTTCAACAGACTATTTATCATCGCTAAACCTACCTGTTTCATTGTACTACTTTGTTTAGGGAAAATAAAATGAATTAAAGGATATAGATTGTTGATTATTTTGTAAAAGCCCTTAATATTTTTTTGCCCTGGGGTTGGTTTCATAATACCCGGACGGAAGTTATATTCTTTTTTAAAAGGCAGTTCCATTAGAGCGTTTTCAGTTTTACCTTTAACTTTTGCCCACATTACTTTGCTTTCAGCATCCGTATGGCTTCCTGAAATAAAGCTAAATATGATTTCAGGATTTAAGTTCAGAATTTTTTGAGCAAAATGAAGGGTAATATCATAAGTAATATAGCTGTAGGTTTTTTCATTTAAGCCATTGGAGCTAATTCCAGCGCAGTAAAAACAAGCATTGTATCCAGTTAATTGTTCTGAATATTCTTCAAGGTTTAAGAAATCTGAAATAAGGCACTCTTTAAGCTTAGGATGCTTTAATAAGTGAGGTTTCCTGTTAACCATAAGTACTTCTACAACACTTGGATGCTCTAAACATTCTAAAAGAACCCCTTCGCCAACTAAACCCGTTGCACCCGTAATAATGACCTTAATTTCCATAAATTCTAAATATTGTCTAATCAAAGATGGACATAAAAATGAATAGTTTGTTTTGTTAAAAAGTTCATTTTATTTGCTGTAAAGATCACGGGCTTCAATTTTTATTTTTTTTGACCAACAAATCTAATAACAGAACCTTGGCCATTATGATAAACACCCTCATTAAGATGAATTTCTTCTTCTTTTAACTCTATGAAATCGTAACTGCTAAAATCTGCTTTGATTTCCTCAATTGAGAACAAGGCATTAATATCTTTTGGGCCGCCAACTTTTTCATTTTTTGCTAAATAATCAACATGACTTTTACTAAATGCTTCAAAAATTATAATTCCACCTTTAACTAAATATTTATCAAGCAGATTATGAATTGTAGATTTAATATCAGCAGGGAAATGGGCATAAATTAATGCGATTGCATCAAATTGTTCCTCTTGAAAACCTAAAGCTTCCAGTTCTCCAATTTTATAATCAATAGCCACATTATTTTTTTTGGCAAGTTTTAAGGCTTTTCTTTGTCCTTCAATACTAATATCGAATGCTGAAACAACCCAACCAATTTTAGCTGCAAACACGGCATTGCGACCTTCGCCCTCGGCGGCAAAAAGTATTTTTCCAGTATTTAATTTAGTTATTTGGTCCTTTAAATACTGATTTGGTTCCTCGCCATAAGCAAATTCATCACTTGCATATCTGTCATCCCATCTTTTAGTCCAGGCATCTTTCATATTAATTATTGAGTTAGGTTTTAGGATTTTAATACTCAAACTAACTAGTAGGGTACAACCAAATTTAGTGATTAGTTTTACCCAAATATGCATATTAGTGATAAGCCGTTGTAATGAATTTGTAAAACATTAGATTCTTAAAAAGAGGAAACTTCTAATTTGGAATTATCAGCTAGACATAGTTTATTCCGCTGGTACAAACTATTATTTATAAATTTTTGTACATGTCTTTTTAATAATGTTTGGTGTTTCATTTGTCCCACTTTCATGTGTCCAACATTTACAAAGCTCTTTAGCAAAATTAGTTTGGCTTTTACTTGCTTGGGCGAAAATTTAGTCAAACTATTTTGATAATTAGATGATTAGGGAAACTCTTATCTGTTAAAAAAGCTTAAGGTTTGATTGTTTTTCTAATATTTGGAAATAAAAAAGCCCTGAAAGTTTTTGCTTTCAGGGCTTTTGTGGAGCCGAAGGGAGTCGAACCCTTGTCCAGTTGTGAGATAAATTATACCTTCTACATGCTTATTTTTCAATTGATTGTCGGGAAATAAACGGGCTGAAAACCGACCTTGTTTAAATCCTTAGATACTTTATCTCACCTTACGTCGTACCTCCGTTAAGGCCAGCTTTGTTGTTTCGATGCCCCAGATTCTAACCCAACAATGCAGCAGTTAGAGGGACAAAAGCTAATTAGTTCTAAACTAAGCAGCTAAGGCGTAAGTATTTTCGCCAACTAAAATGTGAACGTTCACTTTAAGTGCTCTCCGTACAACGCACTGCATGCTAACATAACCTTCGCCACCCCGTCAAATCCAAGAACGGCCCCAGTTCAATTTGCAGTTATCAATTTGCAGCTGTCTACTCTAGACAACACATCAAACAATTAACCAAAGGCAAATGTACAAATAAAATGCCAAATAATAGCTGTAAACTAATATTTGGCATTTAAAACTTTGAACTAAAAATTGAAAATTGTAAACTATTTCGTTCTACCAGGATATTGTTGTAAAGCAACCTCTAAACAATCCATAGCCGTATTTAAATCGTCGATATTTAAAACATAAGCCATACGAACTTCATTTTTACCTGAGCCAGGTGTAGAATAAAAACCCGTAGCAGGCGCCATCATCACAGTTTGATTGTTATAATTAAATTCTTCCAAAATCCATTGGCAAAACTTGTCTGCATCATCAATAGGAAACTTTGCTACAACATAAAAAGCACCACCTGGGTTAGGACAAAAAACGCCATCAATATTATTTAAGCGGCTAACCAATGTATCACGGCGTAAAGTATATTCTGTATTTACTTTTTCAAAATAACTATCAGGAGTATCAACAGCAGCACTACCAGCAATTTGTTCAACCATACCAGGACTTAATCTTGCTTGTGCAAATTTTAATCCTGAGGCAATAACATCTGCATTTTTAGTAATTAAGCAGCCTAAACGAGCACCACAAGCACTATAACGTTTAGAAACGGTATCCATAATTACAACGTTTTCCTCTAGTCCATCTAAATGCATTGGCGAAATAAACTCGCGGCCATCATAACAAAATTCGCGGTATGCTTCATCAGAGAATAGGAATAGATCATATTTTAAGCAAAGCGATTTTAAAGCCTCTAATTCTTCCTTTGAATATAGGTATCCAGTAGGGTTATTAGGGTTACAGATGATGATTGCTTTTGTTTTTTCGGTAATTAATTTTTCAAACTCTGCAATAGGAGGCAGCGCAAAACCATTTTCAATATATGATAAAATTGGCTTTACTACTACATTACTCATGCAGGCAAAACCATTGTAGTTTGCATAAAAAGGTTCAGGAATAATAATTTCATCACCTTCATTTACACAGGTTTGCATGGCGATGGTGATGGCCTCAGAACCGCCAACGGTTACTAAAATATTTTCGGGTTTAATGTTGTAACCTAATTTATTATAATACTCTGTTAACTTGGTACGGTAGCTTAATGTTCCTTCGGATGGGGTATAGGCCCAAACATTAAAATCAATGTTTTTGATGGCGTTTAACATCCCTTCTGGAGTTTCAATATCTGGCTGACCAATATTTAAATGGAAAACCTTTTTACCATCCTGTTTAGCTTTATCGGCAAATGGCGTTAACTTTCTGATTGGCGATGCAGGCATCTGCAGGCCTTTTTGTGAAATCTTTGGCATGGCACAAAAATAAAAAAGTCCCGATGAAAATCGGGACTTTTTAAATATAATCGGTTAAAAATTATTTAGATGCAGCTGCAACAGTTTCTCCTTTGATATAAAGCACTTTAATAGGTGTTTTAGCGTTAGAAGTAATGGTAACAGTTTTAGTAAATGGCATTGGGCTACCTGCAGGGTTAAATGTAACCGAAATGGTACCAGTTTCACCTTGTTTTAAAGGTGTAGTAGTATATTTAGGAACAGTACAACCACAGCTACCTTCAGCTTTAGTAATAATTAAAGGCTCCTCACCAGTATTGGTGTATTTAAAATCAAATGAAACCGGTTTGTTTAAAACAACTTTACCGAAATCATGAGTTTCTGATTCAAATTTAAACTCAGCAGGTTTAGTTTGTGCTTTAGATGCTAAACCGAAACCCATTACAAAAGCGAATAATACTAAGATCTTTTTCATGTTATGTTTTTAGATATTTTTTAAAACTTTTTATTAAAACAAATTTAATTGTTTTACGTATAAAACAAAAACTATTCCAGTAATATTTTAATAACCAATATATAATTTTACTGTTTAGTGTAAAGGCAAACTTTTAATTTTGTTTATATTTGCCCGCAACCAATAATAGATCATGATGCAGAATGAAAAACTTATTACCAATTCTATTGATGCTTCTGAATTAAGTTTCAACGATTTTAAATCTATCGTTACAAACGATTATAAAATTGCCTTTGAGAGTCGGCAGGCCAGTGTTTTAGGTCGTAGAGAAGTATTAACAGGTAAGGCTAAGTTTGGTATTTTTGGTGATGGTAAAGAGGTGCCACAAATTGCTATGGCAAAAGCCTTTAAAAATGGAGATTGGCGCTCTGGCTATTACAGAGATCAAACCTTTGCCTTTGCTACCGGCATATCAACAATTAAAGAATTTTTTGCCCAATTATATGCCAATCCAGCTACAGATGCTGATCCTTTTTCTGGCGGCCGACAGATGAATTGCCATTTTGCAACGAAATCTGTCAATGAAGATGGAAGCTGGAATGATTTAACAAAAATAAAAAACAGCTCTTCTGATATTTCTCCAACAGGAGGACAGATGGCTCGTTTAGTTGGCCTTGCCTATGCTTCTAAATTATTTAGAAATAATAAAGAACTGGATTATTTAAAACATTTTTCTGTTGGCGGTAATGAGGTTGCATTCGGTACTATTGGTAATGCATCCACATCAGAAGGAGTATTTTTTGAAGCCATTAACGCAGCCGGAGTTTTACAGGTTCCTATGGCTATTTCCATTTGGGATGATGCTTATGGTATTTCTGTGCCAGCTAAATACCAAACTACAAAAGAAGATATTTCTGAAGTTTTAAAAGGTTTTCAGCGTGATGCCGATAATCTTGGTTATGAAATTTATAAAGTTAAAGGCTGGGATTATCCTGCTTTATGCGAGGTTTATGAAAAGGCAATAGCGGTATGTAGAGAAGAGCATGTTCCTGTTTTAATTCACGTTACGGAGCTTACTCAGCCGCAAGGACACTCTACTTCAGGCTCACACGAGCGTTATAAATCAAAAGACAGGTTAACTTGGGAAACTGAGCACGATTGTATTTTGAAAATGCGTGAGTGGATGCTTGAATCTGCAATTGTAACAGAAGAAGAGATTGCTGAAATAGAAAAAAATGCCAAAATATTAGTTCGAAATGCTCAAAAAGAAGCTTGGAATGAATTTTTAGAAAGCATTAAACCTGAACAAAAACAGGTTGTAGATTTTATTAGTGGCTTGGCAAAACATCAGCCAGAACTGGCTAAAATTGCCAGTCAGTTGGCTTCAACCGCTGATGCGCAACGAAGAGAAGTGTTTTCTGCTGCCCGTAAAGCAATCCGCTTATCTGCACAATTTAATACTCCAGAACGTGAGGCATTTTTAACCTGGTATGAAAATCAAGATGAATTAAACTACGATAGATATAATTCAAAATTACATACAAACGGAAAAGATCGTCCTGATAATATTCCTGTCGTAGCAGCCCAATATGACGATTTATCTAAAATGGTTGATGGCAGGGAAGTGCTAAACGCTTGCTTTAATGAAAATTTTGCCCGCGATCAGAGATTAGTTGCTTTTGGTGAAGATTTAGGGAATATTGGTGATGTAAACCAGGGTTTTGCAGGTTTGCAGGCTAAATATGGTGAATTACGAATCACTGATACTGGTATTCGCGAAATGACAATTATGGGGCAAGGAATTGGTTTAGCCATGCGTGGTTTAAAGCCCATTGCTGAAATTCAATACCTGGATTACTTAATTTTTGCACTCAATGTTTTAAGTGATGATTTAGCATCATTAGCTTACCGTACAAAAGGAATCCAAAAAGCACCTATGATTGTACGTACCAGAGGACACCGTTTGGAAGGTATTTGGCATTCAGGATCACCAATTTCTATGCTGTTGGGATCTTTAAGAGGATTACATTTATGCGTACCTCGCGATATGACACAAGCTGCCGGAATGTACAATACGCTATTTAGAGCGGATGAACCTGCCGTAGTTATTGAGTGTTTAAATGGCTATAGATTAAAAGAAAAATTGCCAAATAATGTCGGCGAATTTACGGTGCCACTTGGATTAGCTGAAGTTATTGAAGAAGGAACAGATATAACTGTGGTATCTTATGGCTCTACTTTAAGAGTGGTACAGGAAGCGGCAGAAGAGTTGCTTCAGATGGGTATTTCAGTAGAAATTATTGATCCACAAACTTTATTGCCGTTTGATACCAATCATGTTTGTGCAAATTCTCTACAAAAAACCAATAAACTTTTAGTTGTTGATGAAGATGTACCAGGTGGTGGATCTGCTTATATTTTACAGAAAATATTGGAGGAACAAAAAGGTTATTTTTACTTAGATGGACAGCCTAAAACACTGACTGCAAAAGCGCATCGTCCTCCATTTGGCTCAGATGGCGACTATTTTAGTAAACCATCTGTAGATGATGTTGTGGAAACCATTTATCAAATGATGCATGAAAGTAAGCCAGATAAATACCCTGCAATTTTTTAAATAAATTAATTTAATAAATTGAGCCTGATTGTAATGCAATCAGGCTTTTTAGCTTAAAACCTATTCTTACAAGCTCTAATATTTTTATTTTTCACTTTATTATTTTGTAATAAAAATGTTATCTTCAAGCCTTTAAATCATCCCTAATGCAACCTAAACTTTTCTCCTATTTCTATTGGGAAACCAATGTATTTCTCGTGTTACGCTCAATTTTTAGTATAAATGCGTAAACTTTTCTTAACGTTTGCATTTCTTTTTCTCCTTGCAGGAGATCTAATTGCCCAAACACCTCAAAAGAAATTAGATAGTCTTTTATCGGTTAATAAAAATTATCCAAAAGAAGATTCTATTAAGGTAGTAAAATTAGAAGGCGTTTACAGGCAATATATGCGTATGCAAAATATTGTTATGGCAGAGCAGGTAGCGGATGAAGCAATTGTTTTAGCCCAAAAACTAAATCTTTACAATAATATTGGGATGGCCTATTATAGAAAAGGTCGGTTTTATCATGGCTTTTCCAATTACCATAAAGCATTAGAAAATTACGAAATTGCATTAAGCAAATTTACCATTGCCAATAATTTAGATATGGTTGCGGGTACCTATTTAAATATGGGCGCCATGTACATCAGCATTCCTGATTATGCAAAATCATTGGAGGTTAATCAAAAAGCAATTACTATTTATTTAAAAATGAATAATGATGCCGATTTGGCTAGTTGTTATGCAAATATTGCTCAAATTTATAAAGACTTAAATCAGCAAAGCAAGGCTTTAGAGTATCTGCAAAAGGCATTAAAAGTTTTTATTGCCAATGGTGAAAGTAATAGGGGCGTTGCGGTGGTTTATAATAGTATTGCCGGAGCGTATTTAAATGCAAGTAATGCCGAATTATCTAAAATGGGTATTGCGCCCGATCAAAAATTTGGATTGGCATTAACAAACCTTCAAAAAGCTTTAAAAATTTCAGGATTTTTAAAGGATGATGGTGTTTCTGCAAGTATTTATTTGGGACTTGGAGAAACTTATGAAGGCATTTTACAAAATGATATGGCTTTGGCATCGTATCAAAAAGCGTTAGAATTTAGTAAAAACGATGACGATCAAAATGCAAAAGCAACAGTTTTACAATCTCTATCTAATTTTTACTATAAATCTGGTACTTATCAAAAAGCTATAGAACTTTCTAAAGAAGCGCTTAAAATTGCTACAGAAAATGAATTGCTGGATGAGCAAAAAAATGCGCTTTTAAGTTTAAGTTTAATTTACGAAAAGTTAAATTCGTTTGATCTGGCATTAAATTATTATAGAAAATATGTTGAGGTAAGTAAACAAATTTTTGATGAAGAAAAGGAAAGGGAAATTACCAGGAAGCAATTGCAGATTGATTTTGCAGTAAAAGAAAAAGATTATCAGATTAAACAAAATTTAACTTCTGCTGAATTACAAAAACAGGTTTTATTAGCCAGCCAACAGCAGCAACAGTTAATTTTAAGGAAACAGGAACTTTCCTTAAGCGATAAAGAAAAAAGCTTACAGCGACTTACGTTTTTGAAAAAACAAGCTGATTTAGAAAATGCGCAGAAACTTCAGAATTCAATTTTTCAAAAAAAACAACTCGAATCCAGGTATGCTACCTCGTTAAGGGATAGGCAAATTTCTAAACAAAAAGAGCAGATTGCATATGATAAAAAAATCAAAATATTTTTAATTATATCCGTCTTTCTATTACTATGCATCGCGTTTTTGATTTATTATAACCAGCGCAAAACATCAAAGCTTAATCAAATTATTAACAGGCAAAAGAAAGAACTGGAGCATTTAGGCAATGTTAAAGATCGTATTTTTAGTATTGTAAGTCATGATATGAGAACGCCTGTTAATGCGTTGATCTCTTTTATTCAGCTATTGGAAAATGGAAATATAAGTCCAGCGAAATTATATTCTTATGCGGAGAAGTTAAAAAGTCAGCTTACACATACCTCTGCTCTAATGGAAAACCTTTTAAATTGGGCAGGCAGCCAAATGCAAGGTTTTGTTCCAATAATTGAAACTGTAAAAGTGAAAGCACTTACTGAGGAGGTAACCAGTGCACTTTACCCACAACTTTTAAATAAGAATATTCAAATAATTAATCGTTTTTCTGAAGATTTACATGTTATTACCGATCATAATATGTTAGCCCTTATTTTAAGAAACCTGATCAGTAATGCCATAAAATACACACACAATGATGGCGAAATTATTTTAAGCGCCAATACAACGGCTGGGTTTTTTGAATTGTGTGTGGAGGACAATGGAATTGGTTTGGAACCAACTCAAATAGAAAAATTTAACAGTGTTGATTTTTTTAGATCGGAAAAAAGCAAACTAGGAACAAATAATGAAAAGGGAACAGGTTTAGGGTTATTGCTTTGCAAAAGCTTTATTGGTATTTTAAACGGAAGCATTACCGCCTTACCCGGTAAAGAAAAAGGAAGTACGTTTATGGTAAAACTCCCGAAGTAATTATTTTATAAATCTAGTTATTGTTTTTTCATTTATTTGATCTAGTAATTGCTGTCTAACGGTAACACTAACAGGAACTACAAAATTATGGTTCAAATGAATTTCATGGTTTGTAAGTGTAGAAATATGTTTTAGGTTAACAATATATTGTTTATGCACTCTTAAAAAAGAGCTTGCAGGAAATTGAATTTCTAAATTTTTTAAGTTAACCAAAGTTACATGCATGGCTTTCTCGGTATAAATTTTAGAAAAATCACCCATGCTTTCTACATAAACTACATCAGAATAATATAATTTACTGATGCCTTTAGTTTCTTTAAAAAAGAAAAAATCATCGCTATCCACCTCAAGTTTATTGTTTTGGATTTGTTCTCTATCTAAAGCACTTTTCAAGGTTATATATTCTATCGCCTTATTGGTTGCTTTTAAAATTCTTGTAAAGGTGGCTGGTTTTACAATAAAATCGAGTGCATCAAGGTTAAAGCTTTCTACTGCATACTCGGTATAGGAAGTAATAAAGATAAAAATTGGTTTATTTAATGTGCTTTTAAGTAGTTCTAATCCGGAAAGCTCAGGCATATCAATATCGGTAAAAACAATATCAATCTTCTTCGTTCTTAAAACTTGCATGGCCTCCAATGCATTTTCACATATATCTACAATATTTAAGGAAGGTATTTTTCGGAGGTGCATTTCAATTGCATCTCTTTCTATTTCATTATCATCAACAATGAGGCAATTATATTTCATTAATGGGATGGATTAAGGATTGCGTAAAGATAATTGTTTAAAAGAAAATTAAAAGATTAAATCCATAGATTTTGTAAGATAATAATTACTGAATAAATGTTGTTTTGAAACGAGTATAAAGTGTGTTGTTTAGGTTTTTAATAAATATTAGCAATCTAAACTAAGGAAATTTAGCATGGTTAAAACTACAAGATGCACAAAATTTGAATTTATTCTTCGCTCTTGTTCTTCAAAAAGCAATCGCTCATATACTTTTTATAGGGTTTAATATACAATTAAAAATAATCCTCTTTTTTAATATAAAATTTGAAGATTAGGATTTATTATAAGGCGCTCTCTACCATTTTTTTAATGGAGAAAATCCAAAACTAGGATTCAGGTTTCTTTCTCATTTCCTAAGCCAAATTGTAACTATTTATTTCCCTATATGATTAAAAATCTACATTTATCCCGATGGTGGTTTAAGCCGATTTTGCCTTTGCTCGTTTTATTTACGTGGCTCGGGGCAAGTGCTCAAACATTCAATTTTACAACAGCTGGCGCAACAGGAAGGTTGGGCCCAACACAAAGTCAAATTAATACCAGTTATACGGCTACAACACTAAATGGTAAGGTAACCTCAAACAGTGGTATTCAATCATGGACCGTTCCTGCAAATGGAAAATATACAATTACGGCAAAAGGTGCGCAGGGTGCTACAAATGGAGGAAAGGGCGCAACTTTAAGCGGAGAATTTAATTTGCTGCAAGGCCATGTAATCAATATTGTAGTTGGTCAAATTGGTACAGGAAGCGGAGGTGCAGGTGGGAGTTTTATTTTTGATGCAACAAGTTCCACTTTATTAATGGCCGCCGGTGGTGGTGGCGGTGGTGCTGATAACGTAAATACACAAGGACAGATTACAACCAGTGCTTCAGGAGGATTTGCTACAAGTGTATATAATAATAATTTTGCTGGAAAAGGTGGTATAAATGGTGGCGGTGGCGGTGCCGGATCGGCCTCAGATAACAGTACTTCAGGCGGGAATGGTGGAAATGGAGCAGATGGAGGCAATACCGTTGGTAGTAGTTCAAATGCTGGTGCTGGTGGCGCAGGCTTTTTGGGTAAAGGGGGTAACAGTGCTGGAAATGCAGTTCAGGGCGGAGAAAAATGGGCAAATGGTATGCTTGGTGGCGTTGGTCCTGGTAATGGTGGCTTTGGTGGCGGTGGTGCTTCAAATTCAGGCTCTGGCGGCGGTGGCGGTTATTCTGGCGGTGGCGGTGGCGGCTGGACAGGGAACTGGAGTGGCGCATACGGCGGTGGCGGTGGATCTTTTAATGGAGGCAGCAATCAGGTAAATTCAATAGGAACAAATCCTGGCGATGGCTCCGTAACAATTGATAAAATTACACAGCCTAATGCACTTTCTTTTGCCGGTCCGATAGATCGTGTTGATGTTCCAGTAAACTCAACGGTACAAGGTAGCTTTACAGTAGAGGCATGGCTAAAACCAGAAGACCTTTCTGATATGGTTATCTTCAGTTCAAGAATTAGCAACGGAAACACATTTGATATTCAATTTAATAGTAATGGTTTTCATGGCGATATTGGTAATGGCACTAATTGGTTAACTACTAATGCAGATGCTCCATTTACTCGTGTACCTGGAAGATGGCTACATGTTGCTTATGTTGTAACCCCAACAGGGTACACAATTTATGGAAACGGTGAGGTAATTGGAAACGGCAACTATAGCGGCGTTATACCTGTGCTTTTTAACAATGGTACAAACTTTCAAATTGGTTATAATTCATTCAATCAATTTACGAAAGGATTAATTGATGAATTAAAAATATATAATACTGCTTTAACGCAAGCCAATGTACAGGCAGATATGGTAAGTACAACGGCATCTGTTCCTGGTAATTTGATAGCTTATTACAGCTTTGATCAAGGTAATGCAGGAGGAAATAACTCAACTATAACAACCTTAAACGATGATGCTGGCGCTAATTATAATGGTACACTGGTAAACTTTACTTTAAATGGCAACAGTTCAAATTGGGTTGGAAGTTATGCCATGATTATTCCAACAGGATTAGCCGCTACACCTGTGGCAAGCAAATCTTTTACTGCAAATTGGAGCGCTCCGGCATCCGGAACGGTAAATAAATATTATTTAGATGTAGCTACAGATGCTAATTTTACCAATTTGGTAACAGGATATAATAACCTTGATGTAAGTAATGTATTGCTTTATAATGTTACAGGTTTAAACCCGAATACTAATTATTATTACCGTGTAAGAGCGTACAATACTGCATTAAATGCACAAGGAGCAAGCTCTAAAGCGGTTATGGTTACTACACTAAAAGCAAATCAAACATTAACTTTTGCTGCAACAGCATCTAAAATTTATGGCGATGTTGATTTTACAGCTGGCGCAACGAGCGACAACGCTGGTTTACCAATTACATATGTTTCAAGCGATCCAACTGTTGCCACGGTAACTTCATCAGGTACAGTTCATATAGTTAAAGCTGGTACAACTACTATAACAGCCAGTCAGGCAGGTAATGGAACGTACAATGCAGCAACAGATAAGCAGCAGGTTTTAACCATTTCGCCTAAGCCAATTACTGTAACGGCAACTGCAAAAACTAAGGTTTATGGTGATTTAGATCCTCCGTTAACGTATACATTATCTTCACCACTGGTAACAGGAGATACATTTACAGGAGCACTAGGTAGAGCAGCAGGAGAGGCTGTTGGTAGTTATGCAATTAATAAAAATACGTTGGCTTTAAGTGCAAGCTATACTTTAACTTTTACAGCAGCTAACTTAAGCATTACGCCAAAAGCTTTATTGGTAACAACAGGCGGTGTAAATAAAGTTTATGATGGTACTACAGCAGCTACAGTTGTTTTAGGTGATAACCGTTTAGCAGGTGATGTATTTAACATTGGCTATACAGCTAATTTTAACACGAAGGATGTTGGTACTGGCAAAACGGTTTCGGTAACAAATATTGTGCTTAGTGGAACCGATGCTTCAAACTATACCCCAAATTTAACATCAACTGCAACAGCAGATATTACGCCTAAAATTATTACTATCAATGCAACCGCAGGACAAACAAAGGTTTATGGTGATGCAGAACCTGTTTTAGCTTACACAACATCTGCTCCATTATTTGCTGGTGATAGTTTTACAGGTGTTTTAAATAGAACATTAGGTAATAATATAGGTAACTATACAATTAATCAAGGTTCTTTAACGGCTGGCACTAACTATGCCTTAATTTATCTTGGCAACAATTTTAGCATTACAACAAAACCAATTACAGTTATTGCAGATGCAAAAACTAAAACTTATGGTGATGTTGATCCTGAGTTAACTTATACTTTATCAACACCATTAATAACTGGCGATGCATTTACAGGTGCTTTAACCAGGGTGACTGGTGAAAATATTGGTGCCTACAGCATTAATAAAGGTACACTTGCGTTGAGTGCTAATTATAATTTAAGCTATACCGCTGCAAATTTAACTATCGGCCAAAGAGCCCTTGTAATTACTGCAACAGGTATTAATAAAGTTTATGATGGAAATACCAGTGCAACTGTTAACTTAACGGATAATAGAGTAACAGGCGATGACCTAACACTAGCCTATACAAATGCTTCTTTCACAGATAAAAACGTTGCTGCGGGTAAACCTGTAACCGTTAATGGCATTACCTTAGCTGGTACAGCTGCTGCTAACTATACTTTTAATACAAGTGCCAATACAGTTGCGGATATTAATACTAAAGCATTATTGGTAACCACTAGTGGTGTAAATAAAGTTTATGATGGTAATGCAACTGCTACAGTAGTTTTGGGCGATAACCGCTTAACTGGGGATGTATTTACTGTTGCTTATGTAGCCAACTTTAATAGTAAGGATGTTGGTATTGGCAAAACGGTTTCTGTAACAAACATTGTTCTTAATGGAACGGATGCCTTAAACTATACATCAAATTTAACATCCACTGCAACAGCAGATATTACACCTAAAATTATTACGGTTAATGTAACTGCAGGTCAAACAAAAATATATGGAGATGCTGATCCTGTGTTTACTTACACAACATCAGCACCATTAATTAGCGGCGATAGTTTTACTGGAGCATTAAGCAGGGTAGCTGGTAATAATATAGGCAACTATGTAATTAATCAAGGTTCTTTAACTGCTGGAGCCAATTATAGTATAATTTATGTTGGTAATAACTTTAGCATTACAGCAAAATCTATTGTGGTTACTGCTGATGCAAAAAGCAAAACCTATGGAGATATTGATCCAGCGCTTACTTACACTTTATCAACCCCGTTAATTAGTGGCGATGCCTTTACTGGTGCTTTAAGTAGAGTAGCTGGTGAACAGGTAGGAACGTACCAGATTAATAAAAACAGCTTAGCTTTAAGTAGCAACTATGTACTAACCTATACTGCTGCCAATTTGGTGATAAATAAAAAAGCGCTAATTGTATCTGCAGATAATAAGACCAAATTACAAGGTGCCGCTAATCCTGCACTTACAGTAAGTTATAATGGTTTTATAGCTGGAGAAAACGCTAGCAATTTAAATACACAGCCTGTACTTGCAACTACTGCCAATGTGGCTTCTCTACCTGGTACTTATCCAATAACAGTAGGTGGTGCCGTATCCAATAACTATGCTATTACATACAATAGTGGAACTTTAACAGTTCAAGCTTCTGTAATTACTGATATTACCTTAGCAGCAACGCCGCTTTATGAAAATAATGCAGCAAATGCACCAGCTGGTACATTAAGTACGGTAGCAAACGATCCGGCAGGAACATATACTTATACTTTAGTTTCGGGTGCTGGCGCTGATGATAATGCTAAGTTTAATATATCTGGCAATATTGTTAGAGCAACTGCTGCCTTAGATTTCGAAACACAATCTATTTATAGTATTCGTGTTAAAGCAACTTCTCAATTTGGTGTAAGCTTTGAACGTAGCTTAAGCATCACTTTGTTGGATGTAAATGAAATACCAACACTTAATGCAATTAATAACCAAACCATTTGCTACACTTCAACAGCGCAAACGATAGCTTTAAGTGGTATTACAGCAGGACCAGAGGTTGCTCAAACAACAACCATTTCTGTAACTAGCAATAATGCTGCATTATTTGAAAGCTTAGCTGTAGCTAAAAATGGAACAACCGGAACATTAACTTATAAAGTTAAAGCAGGTGTCGCTGGCACAGCTACTGTAACCGTTACCGTAAAAGATAATGGCGGTACGGCAAATGGTGGTGTAGATACTTTTGTTAGAACATTTACCATTACCGTTTTCGAACTTCCTGTGGTAACAATAACTAGTGATAAAGGAACGGATGTAAGTAAAGGCGAAACCATTAAGTTAACCGCTGCAGGTGGTGTATCTTATGTATGGAGAGCTGATAATAGCATTCTTGCTGGACAAAATACGGCTGTTTTAACGGTTAGACCGAGCGTAAACACTACTTATACTGTTACCGCTACCAATGCAAATGGCTGTACACAAACCAGCAGTTTTACCATTAACGTGGCTTCAGATTTTGCTAAACTTAAAATTACAAACCTACTTACACCAAACGGTGATGGTTTTAATGATAAGTGGGTAATTGAAAACATCGATTTATACCCAAGTAATGAAGTGAAGGTTTTTGATAAGGCAGGACGTGTAGTTTACACTAAAAAAGGATACGATAATAGCTGGGATGGATCTTTTAACGGTGCACCTTTAAAAGAAGATACTTATTACTATATCGTTGATTTTGGATCTGGCTTTGGAAGATTGAAAGGCTTTATCACAATTGTTAGAGAACAATAAAAGGCATACTAAAATGAAAAAAATAAATAAAATTATAGCAGTACTGTTTTTTATAATAGTATCTGGAACAATAACAAAAGCACAATTAAACCCAAATGGGGCACAATATTATGTGAACCAGTATTTAGCAAACCCTGCTTTGGCAGGCTCGGTTGAAGGGGTTAGAATTAATGGTGGTTACCGTGCACTCTGGAATAATATTCCGGGTGCACCGGTATCACAAAGTATAACTGGCGAGTATGGTTTTAATCGCGTTGGTTTAGGTCTTAATGTTTCCAACGAATCATCGGGGCTATTAAGACAAACCCGTGTGGTAGCTACTTATGCTTATCATATCAATTTAGATAGCTATGGTAACCAGCTTAGTTTTGGTGTATCGGGTGGTTTTATGAGTCAAAGATTAGATCAAACTGATTTGCAAGGAAATGCTAACGATCCTATGATTGGACTTTACAACTCTCGCAAAACTTATGTTGATGGCGATTTTGGGGTTGCATATACCAGCAAAAGCTTAACGGTACAGGCAGCGATTCCGAACCTTAAAAGTTTTTTTAAAAAGGATGTGATAAAACTTGCCGATGAATCTACTTTTTACTCTGCAATTAGTTATAAAATTAGTTTAGGCGCAGGCATAAATACAGTAGTAGCCGAGCCCAAATTTGCTTATCGTGGCGTTCGTGGTTTCGATAATATGTGGGATGCAGGCTTGCAGGTAGGTATTGCAGATCAACAAATATTTTTTACCGGTTTATACCACAGTACAGAAAGTGCTACCATGGGGTTTGGTATGGATTTTAAGAAAAAGTATTTAGTTAGTGGTTTATATACCACGCAAACTTCAGCACTATCAGGCTATACAAACGGTAGCTTCGAATTAAATTTAAGATTATCATTAGGTAAATAGAGTGCAATAAGTAAGCAAAAAGGCTGTGTTTTAATTAACACAGCCTTTTGCTATTTTTTATGCTTTTTTTCTCCCGAGTAAAGCTTTTCTCCTGCCTTAATCTCTAAAGAAAGATCGTTCTCTTCTGGCGGTACCGGACAACGATAGCCATCGCTATAAGCACAATAAGGATTATAAGCTTTATTAAAATCAACTTCAATTTTACCATCCTTAATATCTGCCGAGCTTAAATCTATATATCGTCCGCCACCATAAGTTTCCTTATTATTGGTTTCATCCGTAAAAGGTAAAAAGAGTAAATTTTTATAGAGTGGGTTAGCAGCCAGCGCAATGCTTTTATACAATGTCATTGTAACAGCGCCTCCATTTAGGTTGAAGGTAATGTGCGCAAAACGATAAAATTCTTTGCTGGTACCATCATAGGTAGGCATTTTAAAAACCTTTTCGTTCTTAAGTAAATCTACTGTTCCAGTAACTCTATATGCGCTATCTGCATCATAAAAATGAAGATCCTTTAAATCTGCCTCTTTTAATGGAGAATGACTTTCCTTAATAAAATCCTGTTTATATTTTTCACGGTGTGATGCAATTTGATCACTGTACGATTGTGCAAATGTTGTTGTACTAAACAATAAAAAAAGAGGAATAAGATATTTCATACTTCAAAATTACATCAATTAAGGTAAAACTTTGTCATTGTACTGAAACACAGGATTAATTTTAAAGCACTTAACCAACGAGGAGCATCATTTAAACCAGCTGTTTCAGATGTTAGCTTTTTCAGTGCATCTCGTACCATTGATGAAGCAGGATTTTCAAATTCTGAAGATCCTTTATAGCTTTTATCTATTTACGGGTTCAGAGAACCCTTTTTATTATTAATTCGAGATGCCCTGCGGAACATCTCGAACAGCTGGAATCATTTAGCTGACGAGGAGCATCATTTAACCGACGAGGAGCATCATTTAACTGACGAGGAGCATCATTTAGCTGACGAGGAGCATCATTTAACCGACGAGGAGCATCATTTAGCTGACGAGGAGCATCATTTACCCAACGAGGAGCATCATTTAACTGACGAGGAGCATCATTTAGCTGACGAGGAGCATCATGTAAAAATAAGCAGGAGAGTGTAAATTAGATTGTGTAAACTGTTTAGGAGAGTGTAAAAATTAAAAAGAGAAGTACTTTTTTAATGTGAGGACGAAGCCATCTTTGCCAACCATTAAAATACGATTGGCAAAGAATTTATATCTCTGATGTTAAAGGATACTGGCTTTATTTCTTAAAAACTGATCTGCTAATACTAAGGCGGTCATAGCTTCAACAATAACTACAGCTCTAGGCACCACACATGGATCATGGCGACCTTTACCTTTAATTTCTGCAGCTTCTCCGGCAGCATTTATAGTTTGTTGATTGTGCATAATTGTTGCAACAGGTTTAAAGGCAACTTTAAAAGTAATATCCATTCCATTAGATATGCCACCTAAAATGCCACCGGCATGGTTGGTAATGGTTTTAAAAGCTTTTGCTTCTGCAGCTTTTGGTTGCGGAATATCATTATGCTCTGATCCCTTTAATTCGCTTCCGGCAAAGCCTGATCCATACTCAAAACCATGAACAGCATTAATGCTTAGCATTGCTTTACCTAAATCTGCATGGAGTTTATCAAAAACAGGTTCGCCCAAACCAGCAGGACAGCCCTTAACTACGCAAGCAATTTTACCGCCAACGGTATCACCATCTTTTCTAACCGAATCTATAAATTCAATCATTTCATGTGCCGTTGCCGGATCCGCACAGCGTACAATATTATCTTCTCTAATGGCTAATAAAGCGGTTAAATCATTGCTTTCAAGGTTTGGTGCATCAATGGTTCCAACCGCTGTTACGTGGGCAAAAATTTCGATGCCCTGTTGTTTTAAAAACAATTTTGCAATGGCTCCAGCTGCAACTCTTGCTGCGGTTTCCCTTGCAGATGATCGGCCACCACCACGATGATCTCTAATGCCGTATTTTGCATCGTAAACATAATCTGCATGGCTAGGGCGGTAAACATCCACATTATGCCCATAATCTTTTGATCGCTGATCCTCATTCGGAATTAACAAAGCAATAGGTGTACCTGTACTTTTTCCTTCAAAAACACCCGACAAAATTTGTACGGTATCACTTTCTTTTCTTTGAGTGGTTATTTTAGATTGCCCTGGTTTACGCTTATCCAATTCGGATTGAATAAATTCTAAGTCAATATCTAATTGCGCCGGACAGCCATCTATAATTACGCCAATGGCAACGCCATGAGATTCGCCAAAAGTGGTAATGCGAAAGAGTTGTCCGAATGAGTTTCCTGCCATTATTTAAGAATTGAATTATAGGATGATTAAATTATTGAATATTTTGATATTAGATTTTCACTACTTAATACTTACGTCAAAGCCAGCTTTTTTCAAATCTTCCCAAAAGTAAGGGTACGATTTTTCTACCACTTGCATTTCTTCAATTTCCACTTCGTTAATTAACAAAGCTAAAGGAGCAAAGGCCATAGCCATGCGGTGATCCTCGTAGGTGGCAATGGTAATTTTATCCGGAAAATGAAGGTTATCGCAATTTAAAGTATAAACAAGATTATCCTCTTTTAAAGTTACACCAATTTTAGCCAACTCGTTTTGTAAGGCAGCAATTCTATCGGTTTCTTTAATTTTTAAGGTTTCCAAACCTGTAAAAGCCATGTTTTTACCCAAAGCCGCTGCAATTACCACAATAGTTTGTGCCAAATCGGGGCAGGTTTTTAAATCTAAAACCTCTACGCTATCCAATGATAAACCTAAATTACTGATGGAAATTCCGGTATCGGTTTTACTCGTTGCGATACCAAAAATCTTCATTATTTTCTGAATCTGACTATCGCCCTGCAAGCTTTTATCCTTTAGTGCAGGTAAGCCAATTTCTGCCTCTTCTGCCAAAGCAGCAATGCTGTACCAGTAAGATGCAGCGCTCCAATCTGGTTCTACAACTAAAGTACCAGCCTTAAAGGATTGTGGTTCAATAGTAATTAAATTTCCATTCCAGGTGTGTTCAATCCCTACAGATTTTAACATATCCAAAGTCATATCTACATATGGCTTAGATGTTAATTCACCTTCAATTTCGAGTGTTAAGCCTTGAGGTAAAATAGGGGCAATCATCAGCAAAGCTGAAATGTACTGGCTGCTTACATCGCCTTTAATTTTAACTTGAGAAGCAATTTGTTGTAGCGGTCCGTTGATATTTAAAGGTGGAAAACCTTCGTTCTCTGCATAAGAAATATCTGCACCAATTTTTTTTAAGGCTTCAGTTAATATCCCAATTGGGCGTTGCTTCATTCGCTCAGTTCCTGTTAAAAGGAAATTTCCATTTTTTGCAGAAAGATAAGCAGATAAAAAACGCATTGCTGTGCCTGCAGGACCAACATCTACTATTTCAGAATTTTGGGCAGAAACATTTAATTCGTTTTCCGTTTCAGGTGTTTCAACCTCTAATTTATTTAGAATATCATTTAAGGTAACGGTATCGGCTGCATTAGAAAGATTTTCTACTTTAACCAGCCCTTTGCTTAATGCACTAATAATTAAGGCTCTATTGCATTCGCTTTTAGAACCTGTTAAAAGGATTTCCGTATCAATATTCTTATTTCCTTTAAAAGAAACTAAGGCATTTTTAGACATTGTTATTCTGTTTTGTTCTTAAAATGCAATTGCCAGATGGTTTACATCTGACAATGCATTGTATTTAATATCGCCACTTTTGAATACTTGGCTATCGTTGTAAGATTGCTTCGTACCTCGCAATGACGTTGTGCGAGAGGGTTTCTTTTTAAGATTTAGGGTTGTTTTACCATCCATCTTAAACCTTTCAACCCTCTACCTTAATTAAGCTTTAACTTCGTTATGTTGTTCAGCAGCAATTCCTTTTTCGGCTTTGCCAGCATTCATAATTTCAGTTTGCTTGCGAATAGATTCGCCGTGAACCAATTCTAAGAATTTCTCTGTAAAATTCAAATCTAATTTTAAAGCTTTAGCAAAAGCATGTCCTTTTTTAATAATGGCATCCCAACGGTTAACTTGTAAAATGGTTACTTGGTTATCGCGTTTAAATTCACCAATTTTCTCAACAATTGCCATACGTTCACCTAGTTTTTGCAATAAAATATCATCAATTTTATCAATTCCTTTACGTAAATCGGCTAATTTATCAGCGAAAGCTTCGTTTGGTGCTTCAGGTTCACGTACTGTTAAACGATCAACTAATTCTGCCAAGGCAGCCGGTGTTACTTGTTGTTTAGCATCCGTCCATGCAACTGAAGGGTCAACATGAGATTCGATCATTAATCCTTGCATATCTAAATCCAAAGCTTTTTGCGAAATGTAAGGGATTAACTCACGGTTACCACAAATATGACTTGGATCGTTGATGATAGGTAAATCAGGGCAAAGGGTTTTTAACTGGATTGCAAGTTCCCACATTGGTTCGTTACGGAAAGAACTTTTCTCGAAAGAAGAGAAACCGCGGTGAATTGCACCAATTTTAGTAATACCTGCTTGGTTGATACGCTCAATTGCACCAATCCATAATTGTAAATCAGGATTAACCGGGTTTTTAATTAATACTGGAACATCATGTCCTTTTAAAGCATCAGCAATTTCCTGTACCGTAAATGGATTTACAGTAGAACGAGCACCAATCCATAAAATATCTACACCAGCCGCTAAAGCTTCTTCAACGTGTTTTGCATTTGCAACTTCAACAGCAGTTGGTAATCCGGTTTCTGCTTTTGCACGCTTTAACCATTCTAAACCAATACTTCCAATACCTTCAAATTCTCCTGGGCGGGTACGTGGTTTCCAAATACCTGCTCTTAATACTGATACTTTTCCGGTTGCAGCCAATAAATGAGCTGTAGTTAATAATTGCTCTTCAGTTTCTGCGCTACATGGGCCTGAGATCAATAAAGGTTCGTTGTTGGTGTTTAACCAAGTGTTTAATGGCTGAATGTTTAAATTAAGTTTCATGTTTTTATGGATTGTAATATTTTTAAATTCGATTGTTTAATTGTTGTATTGTTTTTTATTGTTTTTTATTGTTTGGTTAAAACTGTCAACTAAAAATTGCTAACTGCTTAAACTTTATCATTCTTTTGGTATTCTCCGAGGATATTGAAATTAGAGGTATATTTTAATGCTTTTCTAACGGCTTTATCATATTTCTCTGTGCTTGGCCACTCCAAATCCACATAAAAGTAGTATTCGTTTCTTTTTCCAAGTACCGGCATAGATTGTATTTTTGTTAAGCTTACTTCCTGTTCAGCAAAAATGTTTAACACCGTAGCTAGCGAACCCGCTTTATGACCAACTTGAAAACAAATTGAGGCTTTATTGATTTTCTTACCCTCATCTGTTTTATCTTTTTTAAGAATCAGAAAGCGGGTATAATTTTTTTTGTTCGATTCTACACGGCGTTCAAGGATGTTTAATCCATAAAGTTCGGCAGCTAAACTATTGGCAATAGCCATTGTATCTGTTAATTTTTCTTCCTGAATACGTTTGGCACAGGCTGCGGTATCATTACTCTCAACAATTTTAATATTCGGGTAATCGTAAAAGAAATCAATGCACTGGCGGATGGCGATAGGGTGAGAGGTAACCACTTTAATATCTTCAAACTTTACACCCGGTAAAGCCATAAGGTGCAATTGAATAGGCAGATAAACTTCGCCAACAACAGAAAAACCGTAATCCCTAATTAAAGTGTAGTTTGGTAATAAACTACCTGCAATAGAATTTTCAATAGCCATTACTACAAAATCCGCATCATTTTTTTCAAGTTTATCGCATGTTTCTTTAAAGGAATTGCACTCTAAAGTTTCAATATCCTTACCAAAGAATTTGTAAGCGGCTTCCTCATGAAAAGATGCTTTAATACCCTGAATTGCTACTCGTTTTTTCGTTTCCATTTTTGTGCTAAACAAAAAAAGTCCCGGCGTTGTGCCGGGACTTTCTTATACAATTTAATATTTGTTATATATCTTTTTGCATATTAGCCCCGGCTCTCACTAAAATAGTAAAAGTAACCAAAGCTGTAATATGTGTTTTTATTTTGCATTTTTTTCTTGTTGAGCCAAATGTACAAACAAAATTTAATTTGTCAATAGGGAAATGAAATTTTTTTAAACAAAATTTAATTTTCTTTGGCTAATTATTGTTCACGTATAAAAAACAAAGATTTTTTTTAGGCTATAAAAATTATATTTTCGCATTGAGTTGGTAATCCCACCGATTCGTTTAATCTAAAAAAATGAAAAAATTAATGCTTATCATGCTAGTTTTTAGTATAGTTTCTTGTAAATCAAATCTTTCTAAGAAGTTTGATGCAAATAACGCTGCTAAGGACTTGGAAGAAATCAAAACAAGTGGAAAAGTTTCTGCTGCAGATTACAACTTGCTATTAACTAAAATTATGAAAGGTGCAATCTTTAGTAAAGAAGTAAATCTAAATGGTTTGACCTATGAAGAAATTTTGAATAATGCAAAGGCAGAAGCTAAGCAAGCAGAAGATAAAGCGAATGCTTTTTTAAATCAAAAATTTTCTGAGGATGAAGCGGCAAGGATGAAAGCGTTGGAAGAGAATTACGCATACATTACAGAAAAAGAATGGAAAGTTGGCTGTTTTAGTTTCTTTATAGGGTATAAAAGTAAAGAAGATATTAATAAATTAAAACAAATGACTTATCGTCAGATATTTGAACAATCAGGTGCTTTTTGTAAAGAAAAGGAATATACAGAGTAATTACTTTTTAAGTACTAGATTTTTAACTAAAAAAGGGTTTGTAAATTTTACAAACCCTTTTTTATTAACCTGTAGAACTCAGCTCTTGCTGATGTTTATTCATGTTTTTAACTTTTTCATTTTCTTCAGCATCGCGTAGTTCCTGTTGCATAATTTTAGCAATTTTTGTGCTGCCATCATGGCTCCAGCCCGGCGGGTTGAAAACATATTTTACCTTATCCATAAAAGTTGGTGCTTTTTTAACATCAGCTGTTAAGGCAATAAATTCATGGAAAATAATATTAACTGGTCCTGTATCCGTTGGCTGTGTAGTTAAGCCATATTTAACTTCATCTTCAGGTAATTCTGCCTGGAAGGTACCAAACCATCTATCCCATAAAATTAAAACCATGCCCATGTTTTTGTCTAAGTAACGCACATTACTGGCGTGATGAACGCGGTGGTGTGATGGTGTAACGAAAACATATTCGTACCATTTAGGAAATTTGATTTTATATTGTGTGTGTACCAGATTGCCATAAATTTGAGTAACCAAATAAGCAAAAAGAATATCCATTGCACTAAAACCCATAAAAGCTAAAGGCAAATAAAAGAATACACGATACAATGGTTCAAAAACTGTAGAACGGAAACCTGTGGTTAAGTTAAAATGCTCTGATGAGTGGTGGGTAACGTGCATTGCCCAAAAGAAACGTACATAATGACCAACGGTATGTAAAAACCAGTACAAAAAGTCTTGAGCAAGTATTAAAACAATCCAATAAACCCAAACATTAGAAATTTGGAATAACCTGAACTGGTAGCAGTAATCAAGTAAAAAGAAGGTTGCCGTTTTCATACCTAAATTAATCACCACGGCAGCAGTCATTAGGTAAATATTAGTCCAGGTATCTCTTTTAGTGTATAATTTTTTATCGTGTTGATAGCTGAAATACATTTCAACGATGGTAAGCACAATTACAAAACCGAATAGTGCTCCAACAGAAATATCTCCACTTGAAAAACTTGTTGTCATTTTATAAGCTGTTGTAGTAATCCAAACTGCCTAAAATATCAGCGGTACTTACACGGCAGTTAAAAGTGCATTTACCAATGTTTTCTAATAGTGAGAATAAAATATTGCCATCCTCATTTTTCTTATCACTTTGCATTAACTCCAATAAGGTATCAAAAGTTTCTTTTTTGATGTTGTATTTAGGGTATAATGAAAGAATATATTGACTAATATCTGTTAATTCAGCATCGGTAAGGTTGCTGTTTTTAACAGATAGATAGGCTTCAGTAACAAAACCAATTGCAATTGCTTCACCATGGGTTAAAGGTTTTTCGTCATTTGCTAACGAATAACTTTCTACTGCATGCCCAATAGTATGACCATAGTTTAAAATTTTACGCAAGTTTTTTTCATGCGGATCAATGGTTACTACTTCATTTTTAATTTCTACTGAGCGATAAATATCTTCAGCCGAAGGCGTTAAATGATTGCTTTTTTGCAGTTTTTGGTAATAAGCTTTATCGGCAATTAAGCCATGTTTAATCATTTCAGCAAAGCCAGAAAGTAATTCACGATCTGGTAGTGTTTTCAAAAATTCCGTTTCAATATAAACAGATTGAGGAAGGGTAAAAGTACCCACCATATTTTTAACGCTATCTATATCAATTCCGGTTTTACCACCAACAGAGGCATCCACTTGCGAAAGAAGGGTAGTGGGCACATTTATAAAATCTATACCACGTTTATAAGTTGAAGCAATAAAGCCACCCATATCTGTAATAACGCCACCCCCTAGGTTAATCATCAAACTTTTACGGTCTGCTTCAAAATCCAATAAGGTTTTCCAAATTCCGATACAAAAATCGATATTTTTATTTTCTTCTCCGGCAGAGGTTTCAATTAAATCAAAGCCGCTATAATCATCAAGCAAGGCTTGAAAAACAGGCAAGCATTGTTCGCTGGTGTGTTCATCGGCAAGTACAAAAACCTTGCTGTACTTGTTTTCATTAAGTAAGGTTTTTAAAGTAGCTAAACCACTTTCAAAATAAAGGCTATGGCCTGCGCTGGTTAGTGGTTCCATTAAATTACTTCAATTTTATGTTCGGCAAATTCAACTATATCTCCCTGTTTTACTTTTAAACGCTTACGGTAATCTACAACGCCATTGTATTTTACAAGGCCATCCATAACCACCATTTGCGCATCGCCGCCGCTGCCTACTAAGCCAGTAGCTTTAAGCAATTGAATTAAGGGAATAAATTCGCCTTCTAATTTGAATTGTATCATTTTGTGCAAAAATACAATTATTTACAGTTTTTTAGTTTTAACAAGCCAATGCTTTTTATAATTTTGCATCCGTTTGACTAAATGAACACACCAAATGGATATATCCCCCAATAAACAACCAAATTTTGATAATACTGAAGTAGCCTTTAAACAAAAGTCTAACGGAGAACTTAAAAAAGCTTATTGGTTATTTAAAATCATTAGCAGTAATTTTTTAACAAAGGTTGGTCCTCCGGTTACTAATTTTTTCTTAAACATTGGCTTGCCTATTCAAGGTGCTATAAAATCAACCATATTTCAACAGTTTTGTGGTGGCGAAACTATTGCAGAATGCGATAAGGCTATAGAGCAATTGAGCAAGGGTGGCGTTGGTACTATTTTAGATTATTCTGTTGAGGGTGAGGAGGAAGAAAAAGTATTTGATGAAACTTGCGAAGAGATCATTCGTACTATTTTAAGAGCCGACGGTGATAAAAGAATTCCGATTACAGTTTTTAAAGTTACCGGAATTGGTCGTTTTGCCTTATTACAGAAATTGGATGCAAAAGAAGCTTTAAGCATAGAAGAAACCACAGAATTTGAAAAGGTTAAATTACGTTGTGAAATGATTTGCCGTGCAGCGTATGAGCGTAAAGTTCCAATTATGGTGGATGCGGAAGAAACCTGGATTCAAAATACGATTGATGAGTTGGCATTGGATATGATGCGCAAATTCAATAAAGAAGGTATTATCGTTTACAATACTTACCAAATGTATCGCCATGATAAACTGGCGGATATGAAAGCAGATCATTTAATTGCAAAGGCGGCAGGCTTTATTTTAGGTGTTAAAATGGTGCGTGGTGCTTATATGGAAAAGGAAAGAAAGAGAGCTGCAGAAATGGGTTATCCTTCGCCAATCCAAGCGGATAAAGCGGCTTCAGACCATGATTATAACGAATCATTAAGATATTGTGTAGATCATATTGAAGATATTGCAATTGTTGCAGGTACGCATAATGAAGAAAGTAGTCGTTTATTAACGTATTTGCTTGAAGAAAAGAAAGTTGAACATAATCATCCTCACGTTTACTTTGCGCAATTATTAGGAATGAGCGATAACTTAAGTTTTAACCTTGCTGATTCTAACTATAATGTAGCTAAATATGTGCCTTACGGACCTATAAAAGCGGTAATGCCTTATTTGTTTAGGCGAGCTCAGGAAAATACTTCTGTTGCTGGGCAAACAGGAAGAGAGCTTGGCTTAATTGAAAGAGAACTAAAAAGAAGAAAACTGTAATTCGGTTTATAATTAATAGTTGGCAATTTTCAGTTTTAGATGGTTATTAGAAACCAACGACTGAAAATTGCCAACTTTTTTATTTCTTAACTACAAACGATTGTTTACCTGTTAATAGATCATAAAATAAGATAAAATCGCTTACTAAGCTATAGCCCGGATACTGAAAAGTAGCGGGCTTATTTTTTTCAAAGAAAAAATGACCAACCCATGCAAATCCATACCCCAAAACTGGCATAGCTAAAAAGAAACGCCAATCGTGAAAAAGAAAACCAGTAAAAAATGCCAGGGTAACCAATCCGGTTCCAATAAAATGTAAAACTCTTGATGTTGTATTGGTATGCTCCGTTAAATAGATTGGGTAAAATTCCTTTAATGATTTAAATTTTTTCTCCTTCATTTTTTCTATTTATAAAATTCCATTCTTTTTTAAGAAATCTTCCAATTGAGCCGGTTTCTCTGTCATTAACAAAGTTTGCAAGCCTACTTTTTTAGCACCTTCAATGTGTTGCGGGCTATCATCAATAAAAAGTGTTTCTGCAGGGTTTAAGTTATTTTCTTTAATAACCTGTTCGAAAATATTGGTATTAGGTTTACGCAATTTCATGTGTTGCGAAAAATAAGCACGTTCAAAATAATCATCGTAATTATTAATTTTAAACGTTGCTTTAAGGTAATTTATGATCCAATTGTAATGAATTTCATTATTGTTACTTAAAAGGAAAGTGCGGTATTTTTCCTTAACCTTTAAAAGTAAATCGTGATTTTCTTGTATTGTACCAATTAATAAACTATTCCATGCATCATCAATCTGCTGATCGGTAAGGTTATCATTATTTGCAGCCTTTCTAATTTCAGCTCTAAATTCTGCTGGTGTAATTGAAGCGGTTTCAAGATCATCAAAGATTTTATTGTGACCTTTGTGAGCGAAGAAATTTTCTATATCACTAACGCCTAGTTTTTGAAATGCATTTTGAGCAATTCTGAAATCAATATCAAATATTACGTTTCCGTAATCGAAAATTACGTTTTTTATATTCTGCATGGGCTATCTATAAATTTGATGCAAATATCCTTAATAAATTTAAGGCTGTATAATTATTTTTCTATAATCTGTTTATATGGTTTCATGGAAAGGTAATAAATAACAAATCTCCATTCTTCCCTTAAAATTTGGGGTAGAATGGAGATTTATCTTTAAGTTTCGTTTCTTAAACCAATTATTTTAAGCCTGTATTGCTTTAATTTTTTCAACTTTTTTGCGGTATGACCAATAAAAAACAATTGGGCAAATAAATAAATTAAATACGGTATCTGTAATTAAACCGCCAATAACCACAATTGCTAAAGGTTTTGATGCTTCTGCACCAATTCCGGTAGAAACAGCTGCCGGAATTAATCCAATAACGGCCATCATTGCAGTCATCAATACTGGTCTAAATCTTCTGGTAATGGCATCTCTAATAGAATCTGCAAAAGTCCAGTTTTCATGGTGTTTAAGCTCTCCAATATTATGTTTAAAGCGAGTCATCAAAATAACACCATTTTGCACACAAATTCCAAATAGAGCAATAAAACCAATTCCTGCCGATATATTAAAGTTTACGCCTGTTGCAAGTAAGGCTAAAATACCACCAACCATAGCAAAGGGAACATTATTTAAAATAAGCAATGAATCTTTAATATTTCCTAATAGTACAAATAGGATGATGAAAATTAGTAACAAGCTTATTGGTACAGCCTGACTTAGCCTTGCGATGGCACGTTGTTGATTTTCGAAATCGCCTGCCCATTCCAGTTTATAAGCTTTAGGTAATTTTATTTTTTCATTTACTTTTTGCTGTGCTTCTGCAATAACGCTCCCCATATCTCTACCTCTTATCGAAAATTTAATGGCGCCGTAACGTTGGTGTTTATCTCGATAAATCATACTTGGACCAGTAATTTTACGAATGGAAGAGATTTCTCCCAATTGCACATTGGAGCCAGAAAGGGTAGGGATTCTTAGTTTACTGATTGAGCTTTCATCGTTTCTAAAATCTTCAGGATAGCGGATAATCAAATCGAATTTGCGTTCACCTTCATAAATTTGTGTGGCTGCTTTTCCTCCAATTGCCATTTCTATAACCGCATTTGCATCGGCAGTACTTACCCCATAAAGAGCCATTTTTTTCTGATCGAGGTTAATCTGGAGTTCTGGCTGACCGAGGTTTCTAAGGATTCCTAAATCTTCAATACCATCAACAGTTTTTAAAATCGATTCAATTTTTTCTTCCTCTTTTTCTATGAAGTGAAAATCATCACCAAACATTTTAACAACAATAGAGCCTTTAACACCTGATACGGCCTCTTCAACATTATCAGAAATGGGTTGTGAAAAGTTAAGCGTAATACCCGGAAACCCCTTCAGCTTCTCCTGCATTCGTTCTACCAGTTCCTCTTTACTCTGCTTTCTTTTCCACTCTTTTTTCGGGTAAATATCTACATGAAACTCCATATTATAAAAACCTGTTGCATCAGTTCCATCATTCGGTCGCCCGGTTTGCGACATTACTTGTTTTACTTCCTCAAAACTTAAAAAAATCTTACGGATATCATTAGAGAGTTTTTTAGTTTCATCAAGTGAAATACTCAAAGGCCCTGTTGCACGCACATAAATAGAGCCTTCATCCAAGCTTGGCAAAAATTCGGTCCCTAAAAACTTAAAACTTGATATTCCAACCAGTAGGATAACAATTGAGACTGTAAAAGCGAGTTTTTTTCTTTTAAAACAGGCATCATAAAACCTCAAGGTTTGTTTGGTAATAAATTCTAAAAAGATATTGTGTTTTTCTTTTACATCTTTCTTTAATAATACACTTGCCAAAGCAGGTACCAGTGTAAATGTTAAAATTAAAGCACCAAGTAAGGCAAAGCTTAATGTCCATGCCAATGGTGAAAACATTTTTCCTTCTACTTTTTCAAAGGTAAATATGGGAAGTAACCCAGTAATAATGATGAGTTTGGCAAACATTATACCTTTTGCATTTTCCATGCAAGCCTTTTTTATAAAGCCCAGTTTACTCATTTTATTAAAGCGATCCATACCTGCTTTTCTGGCCTGATAATCTAGCGCAACAAAAATTCCTTCAACCATTACTACGGCTCCATCTATAATAATTCCGAAATCTATTGCGCCCATAGAGAGTAAATTGGCAGGCATACCCTTTAGCTTTAGGCAAATAAACGCGAATAATAGGGAAAGTGGAATTACAATTGAAACGATTAATGTTGTACGCCAATTTGCCATAAAAAGGAATACAATGAAGGTTACAAACAAAATGCCCTCAAGCATGTTGCCCATAACTGTATGCACAGAATAATTTACCAGATCTTCGCGATCATAAAACGGATCGATTTTTACGTCTTCTGGTAGTACGTTTTTATTAATATAGGCTATTTTTTCCTTTAATCTAGCAATTACTTCACTTGGATTACCCCCTTTGCGCATCACAATAATGCCCTCAACCACATCAGGATCATAGTCGCGACCAACTTGCCCAAGTCTTGGTAATGCAGATTCAGACACATCAGCAATGGTTTTTACATAAACAGGGGTGCCATTAACATTATCAACTACTACATTTCTAATCTCATCTATATTATTTAAAACGCCAATTCCTCGTACTACATAAGCTTGTCCGCTTTGAATAATAACATCACCACCTACATTAATATTACTTTTTGATACAGCCTCAAACAATTCGGTAGCACTTACTCCGTATTGTATTGCTTTTTGCGGATCTACGGTAATTTGATAGGTTTTAACCTCCCCACCAAAACTTACTACATCAGCAATACCCGAAACGGATAACAATTCTCGTTGAACCACCCAATCTTGAAGAGTTTTAAGCTCTCTAACAGATTTTTTATCGCTTTTAAGGGTGTATCTAAAAATCTCTCCAGTTGGGCCATAAGGTGGCTGCACTTCTGGTTGAATGCCTGCTGGAAGATCGGCTTCGGTCAGGTGATTATTTACCTGCACCCTGGCTTCAGCATAGTTTACGTCATCTTCAAAAGTTACCTTAACAATAGATAAACCAAATAAAGAAGAGGAACGGATACTGGTTCGCTTTTCAGTAGGGTTCATTGCTATTTCTAGCGGTCGGGTTACAAATTTCTCCACTTCCTCGGCACTTCTTCCGGGCCATTGCGTAATAATGGTAATGTTGGTATTGGTTACATCCGGGAAGGCATCGATTGTTGTATTTTTGAAGCTTAAATAGCCTGCAAGAATCAGTATAAATGTGGCAAAAAATATAAAATATTTGTTTTTTAAGGCAAAACCGATGATATTCTTAATGAATTTATTCATTACAGCAGAATTATATAGTAAGAAATTTGGATTTAGTTTTTAAGGCTTTCAAACAGAAAAACCTGCTTCGAAGAAATAACCTGTTCGCCAGGATTTAAGCCCTTTTTTACATAAATTTTATCAGCTGTTTTACGTCCGATTTCAATTTCCCGAATGCTTACTTTTCGTTCGGGATTAAGCACTAAAACGTAGTTTTTATTCTCGTCAAAAATAACGGCACGAGAGTTTACAACAGGCAAGTTACTACCAGAAGTAGCTGCAACTTTTACGGTTGCAAGCATACCCGGTTTAAGCAAAAAGCCAGGATTTGAAATGGTTACACGGGCATTCATTACTTTACTATCCTGATCAATCATGTTATATATTTTGTCAATTTTGCCCTTAAATTCTTTATCTGGGTAGGATAACAGGGAGATGCTTACTTCATCTCCCTGATGGATGCGAGAAATGTCTGATTCATAAATATTAATCATCGCCCAAACGGTAGAAAGATCAGCAACGGTGAATAAATTTTTATCATTATCTCCTCGAAGCTGCATATTGCTGGTTACATTTTTTTGAATAATAAAGCCATTTATTGGCGATTTGATACTGTATGTTCCACTTTTACTGCCACCATTTAATTTAAGGACCAAACTGGCTCTTTTAACTTCTGCTTTTTTAATTTGATAGTCACTTTTAGCTTCTTCCAGCTCTTTAGCAGAAGATATTCCACTTTCAAAAAGTTGTTCTGCTTGTTTTAACGTGCGCTCGGCATTTCTCAATTCGGCTGATGCAGCAATGGCTTCCTTATCAAAGCCAGCCATTTCCGAGCTTGAAAGTGTTGCTAAAGTTTGCCCTTGCTTAACCTGATCGCCGAGCTTTACATTTATTTGATGCAAAGTTCCGCTAACCATTGGGAAAATATCCGATTTGTGCTCCTCATCGGCCGTAATTTTAGCAGAGAAAGTTAAATCCGTTTTGCTGTTTGCCTGTTGTACAGTATCCATTTGGAGGCGATTAAGCAAGGAATCAGTAATGACAAATTTTTCTGCCGTTGTAGCTGTTCTTTGCTTATTGCAGGCAAAGTTTAAACCAATGGTAGAAAGAAGTAAAACCGCCACTATATTTTTGTTTTGATTAGCCATATTGTTTATTTGAAGATATTTGAACCAGTTACATAATTAATTTCTTCTCGGGTGCTCATACGCTCATATTGAAGATTGTTAAGTTGAATAGTACTTTCTTTATAAGCATCGTACAAGTCAATAAATTCTATTAAGCTTACATTTCTACTCCGAAAGTTTTTGATTAGGCCACTTAACAACAAATCGAAATCTGCGCTAAACTTTGGGTCTATATCCGCATGTTGCCGCTCTACCCTAAGTGCTGTTTTATAACTATTGTAAACTTCATTTTCTAAAAGTGACTGCGATTTTTTAATGTTACTTGTAGCAGCATCAATTCCTATTTTAGCCTTTTTTATTTCTCCTTGGTTTCTATTAAAAAGTGGAAGGGGAATTTTAACACCTAAGCCTGTGTACTTATCCGGATAATTACCCTTTAAATCATAGCTGAGTGATATTTCTACATCAGGCACAGCCATAGCTTTTTGAAGTTTTAAATTGGTTTCATTGTAAAGTAAAGTGGCTTTTGCAAGTTTTAAATCGGCACGATTGGTTTGTGCAGAATCCAATAACACGGCATAGGGGATTTTTTCAATCAACGGTTCATTAATTGTTGCAGGCAACGTTAGGCTAATGCTTTGATTTGCCTGGATGCCACATAAAATTTTAAGATCCCTATAATTATCTTCCAGGTTATTTAATAACTCCGTTTTCTCGGCTTTAAGACTAATCATTAGGGATTTAATTCTGATTATATCTTTTAAAGCAACATTTCCCATAGCCAATTGCTGCTCGTAAGCTTTTAGCAACTGCTGACTAGAGTTAATTTGTTGCTCATAAACTTTTAAAGTTTGCTCGGAATAATAAGTTTTATAAAAAGTATTTCTTAACTGAAAACGCAATGTTCTGATGAGGTCGAAATATTCAAATTCTGCAAGTTTAACACCAGCCTGAGCAAGTTTTATATTTTTATTTCGTTTACCGGCAAGCTTAAATAGCTGGGCAATTTGTACGCTATATTGCCCTGTAGCGTAAGATGTTTCTAAAAACTTTTTAGTTTCATGGTTATAAAAAAGATTTTCATAACTCAACTCAGGGTTGTCAAATAATTTCGCCGTAATAATTTCTGCTTTTGCCTGGTCAATTTCATAATTAGAAGCAATAAGATCATAATTGTTGGATAGAAACAGACGTTCTGCCTGCATTAAATCTAGCTTTAAACTATCTTTTTGGGCATAACCAACCTGTGCGGCTAGTATAAATACACATGCAAAAAGTATTCGGATAATCTTCATTCGGCAAAGCTATCCGTAGCGAATTAAACCGAAATTAAACGCAGATTAAAACGGGATTAAAGTTTTGGGAAACGAATAATAAAGGAACTTCCTTCACTTTTTGAAGAGTTTATTTCTATTTTCCCCTTAAAAAGTGCAACTATTTTTGATGCCATATATAAACCCATGCCTTCTCCCTTTTGCTTATCTGAGCGACTATAAAAAGGTTTAAAAATTTCTTCTTTTTCGCTTTCGGCAATGCCAATACCATTGTCTTTAACGCTTAAAATCCATTCTGTTAAATTGCTTTCTAAAGTGCATTCAACAGGTTGATTTTCTGAGAATTTAAACGCATTAGAAATAATATTATTCAATGCTATATTAAGTAAAATGGGGTTTGCTGTAATAATTGGCTGATCTTTTTGATCGTATTTTGTATTAACGATCAAGTTAAAACCATAATTGTTCTTCCAATCTTGTTGAATGGCAAAAAGCGTTTCATTCAGCTTAACAGCTACCAGATGCGAAGTTGCAAGTTCCAAATCGGTACGGGCAAGGGTAAGCAAACCTGTAATAATGTGATCCATTTTGCCCGAATCTTCTAAAATAGATTGAAGCACTTTTTTATAGTCTTCCTTTTCTCTTTCTTTGCTTAGGGCAAGCTCTGCAGTCATTATAACCCTTGTAATTGGTGTTCTTAATTCGTGAGAAGCATTGGCAACAAAAGTTTTTTGTAAGATAAAAGCTTGTTCCAATTCTTCCATGAGCTGGTTAAAACTATGAGCCAGCAAACTTATTTCATCTTTATTATCTTCCTCTCTAACTCTAAATTCCATATTACCTGAGTTAGCCATTTTTACTTCCTTCATTAATCTTTGAAGCGGTAAAAGCATTCTGCTGGCAACCCAACGACCTGATATTAATAAAATTAATGAAATGAGTAAAAATACAACAACCATAATTTTTAGTAATTTATCTAGCCGATAATGACTGCTTTGGTCAATTGCTGAAGCTAGAATTACAAAATCACCCTGGTTATCCTTATAATAAATTCCTACAACCTGTTTCTGTCCATCCTTAAATTGAATTTTGCCTGCCTTTCTTACTTTATCAATCGTTACACTAGTCCAATATTGTGCAGAATCACCAATAAAAGTGGCCTTATTTTTTGAGTCGTATACACGTATAACTTCACCATTTAATTTTTCTAAATACTGGTGCCTTACTTTATTCAAGGCATCTCTTGAAATTTCATCAGCTTCCAGATAAAGTTTTGCCGTAACCATTGTTCTATCGGTTAAACGAGTGAAAAAATCAGCCTCTAAAAACTTTAAAAAAGTGAAATAAATGGTGCAAAGCACTGCCAGTAGCATGGTAGTACTTATTAACGTAAAATAAAGAGACAGTCTATCTTTTATTTTCATTCATCTATTTTAAAATATACCCCATGTTTATTTTGGTGTGGATCAATTTTCTATCAAAGCCCTTTTCTATTTTCTTGCGTAAAAAATTAATATACACATCAATAACATTTGTACCTGTTTCAAAGCTAATATCCCAAGCTTGTTCTGCTATAAATTGCCGAGAAAGTAAACGGTTAGGGTTGCGAAGAAAAAGCTCTAGTAAAATATATTCCTTCGCTGTTAAATCAATAGGGATACCTGCTCTTTTTACTTCCTTGTTGTAGGTATTAAGGCATAAATCTTCGAAACACAACTCGTGTTCATTTTTTAAAGTTTGGGTTTCCTGTCGCCTCAGTAAGGCCGCAACTCTTGCTAATAATTCTTTTAAATGGAATGGTTTTACCAAATAATCATCAGCACCAGTTTCAAGGCCGGTAACTTTGTCATCAATGGTGCCTAGTGCCGTTAACATCAAAATAGGTGTTTGCCGATCGCTCTTTCTTAGTTGTTTGCAAAGATCCAACCCATTTATTCCAGGCATCATAATATCTAAAATTAACAAGTTGAAAGTTTGGGAAGAAAATAATTCCAGTGCATCCATGCCGTTGTTTACAACAACAGTTTCATAGCCATTTTCTTCCAGTGCAGATTTTAAAAGAGATGCTATTTTGATGTCATCCTCTGCGATTCCTATTTTTAGCATAGTAACAAAAGTAATTATCTATTTTAGAAAAGCTACGAAATATATCTCCGCTCTAAATATTGAACAAATCACAACAACTTATAATAATCGATGGATCGAAATTGTACTTACAGATTAAACTTTCTTACAACCTGTAGTGATTATTTATTTTAAATAGTTGCTTTATAGTGTTAAAAAGTAGGTTTAAACTTAATGGGAAGATTATTTATTGAATTTAATCAGGAAAATGTAATTTTTTATAAAATGATTTCTCTACCTTACAGAATGGGAGATACAGTAAATTTTATTCTTGGAGTGGTATTTATTCTTGGTGGTTTTAGCGTTTTCTGCGTAATATTTGGCAGTAAAAAAGGGTAAAATTTTCGAAGTTTTTAAGATTTAAATGGTAATTCAGTTGGAATATTTTTCCTTTTGAATTAATTTCTAGTAAAATTGTTTTTAGCAAATAGGGTAGGATTTTTTCTTACCTGATTTCTATACCTGCACCAATATATGCACTTAAATTAACCGATTTTGGATCAGCTTCTGTAATGATGATGTTGAGTGAATTTGCTGCACAAATATAAAACGAGTCAGATGTTCCTAACTTATCAGAAGTTGAAAGCGCAATGGTGCATTTTGATGTTTCTACCATTACTCTCTTAATCAAACTATCTTCATATTCTGCACCGGTAACGCCTAAGTTTAAATCAATACTGCAAATTCCTAATAAACATAAATCAGCCCTAATGTTTCTAATGGCTTGAATGGTTTCATATCCTGTAGTAGAAAATGAAACTTTATTTAGCATACCACCAATAAAAAGAACTTCTATTTTTTCATGATCTTCCAGAACAGAAGCAACAGGAAAGCTATTTGTAACTACTGTAAGGGCAATATCTTTTGGTAAATTTGATACAACAGCAAGGGCAGAAGTGCCTGAATCTACCAGTAAAACCATTCCTGGTTTGATGTACTCCAATACCTTTTCAGCAATTATTTTTTTATGTGCAACATCAATATTCTGCCTGTCTTTAAAATGAATAGGCATAGAAGAACGCTGGATAGCACCCCCTCTAACAGCTTTAAGCAACCCCTTATCAGATAATTCTTTAATATCTCGTCGTACCGTATCCTCTGATACCTTAAGCACCTTGCTAATTTGATCAAGTAATACTTTCTTATCTTTTAATAAATGTTCGAGGATTAAATCCTGTCTTTCTGCCTTTATCATTAAACAAATATAAAAATTAATTTTTGCGATATAATGCAATATTTTGCAATAATTAATATATTTGTTGCAAATAATTGCAAAATGAAAGATAAGAAACCAACAATTGCTATAGACATGGACGGTGTTTTGGCAGATATAGAAGCCCAATTTATAGAATGGTACTATAGAGATTATGGCGTTTTAATTACCCGCGAAGAGATGCTTGGCAAGCCTGAACCTGAGGCTTTTCCTGATAAAGATGCCATTTGGAGGTTTATAAACACAGCGGGGTTTTTTCGCACTTTGCCAGTAATGCCAAATGCTGTTGAAGTAGTAAAAGAACTGATGCAACATTTTGAAGTTTATATTGTAACGGCTGCAATGGAATTTCCTCTTTCACTTTTTGAAAAATTTGAATGGTTAAAGGAGCATTTTCCTTTTATATCCTGGAGAAATATTATTATGTGTGGTGATAAAAGCGTAATTGATACCGATTATTTGATTGATGACCACTGCAAAAACCTCGATTTTTGTAAAGGTAAAGCCATTATGTTCAGTGCAGCACATAATAGCAATATCGATAGGCATGAACGGGTGAACAGCTGGAATGAGGTTAGCGCTTTATTTCGATCCGTTAGAAATTTGGCTGAAAATGAAGTTGTATAATGAATAGTTTTTGCAATTATTTGCAAAAAAATGGGTAGCCGATTTCTCCGCTACCCATTCTATAAGATCAAATATGGTTCGTTATTTTACTGGATAAAGTCCTTTAATCGCAACCAAATCATAAGTAGTAAATGGGCGATTGGTGCCATCTGAACAAGCCAACATCCACGATTTTGGATCAGGGTTTGAAGGTGTTCCTGGTATTAATATTGCACCCGGACTATCGTTTGCAGTGCCATTCATATCACTAATAATAAAACTTAAATCCTCTTCATTCTCTAAATTACGTGTAGGATATAGTTTTTTGTATTGCTTTACGGTAGCTGCACTAAAGGATGCACCACAGCTATATGCTCTGTTCATGTAATCAGTATGTCTAAAACCGATTGCATGGCCTATCTCGTGCGCAATTACTGTGGCTAACAGGTTGTTATTATTGTAATTAGCGTTATATACAACATTGCTTAATTTAATTGGCGAAGCAGGGTTACCGCCGCTAGGAAAACCAGCAGATTGACCTAGTATTGTACCTCCATTTGATGCAGTACCTAAATCGGCTCCATTAATAACAATGTCTGCGGTTTCTGTAGAAGCAGCCCCTAAAAGTCTAAAAGTTAATTTAAGCTTAAGGTCGTTATAACGTTTAATGGCTTCGGTTGTAGCATTACTAAATACAGTTTGAGAAGCACCTGCATCTACCTTAATTTTCAACTCTCTTGAAGTATTCACACTTACAATATTAGTTGTTCGGTACTGCTCTGTACTGGTTTTATTGTTTCTTAAATCGCTTACAATGGCCTGTTGATTAGCAATGTTTTTTGCATCCAAAAAAATATCACCCTCTACAAGATATCCACCATCTTTTTTGATCACATTAAAGGGCGAAAAGCCTGCTTTTGCAATGGCAGATAGTTCTGTTTTTGTTAACTCCGTTGTTTCCTCCTCGGGCAGAGTGTTTGAATTATTGTTTTTTTTGCAGCTGATGGCAACAGCGGTTCCAGCTAGGAAAATAAGCAGATAGCTTAGTTTTGATTTTAATAAGTTAGTTTTCATGGGGTAATGGTTAGTTAGAAATTTATTTTGAATTTGATCTTATTGCATAGGCGTAGTAGAGGTTAAAATTTAGATGAAAAAAATAATGACTATTAAAAAAAACGATATTTTGTTTTGTTTTTTGGTGGATTTAATAATACGATTAGTATTATTTGAAAGGCGGTTTTATCCCATTGTATTTTAAAATTAAGGTAGACAACATTTCTTTTGGGATGATTAATCAAATTTAGGGTAACTTTTTATTTACAAAGTATCAATAACGGTTTTTTACATGAAATTAATTTTGTAGTTGTTGTAGCTTGTTTTTTGTATGATTTTACATTAGTTTTTTACACGAAAATATTTGCTTAATTGTAGAAACTTATATTTAATAATATTTATGGGCTGTAATATGGCAGGTTAATCATCTTCTACTGATGAGAATTAATATCTTTATGTTTTTCTTAAATAAAAATTCGATTCTTAATTAATGGCAGATTTTCGATTAGAGGTTTTTTATACAGTTGCTAAAGAGTTAAGTTTTAGCAGGGCTGCTAATCAATTGTTTATTACCCAGCCTGCAGTAACCAAGCATATAAAGGAATTAGAAAAGCAGTATAAAAACAAGCTATTCGATAGAAACGGGAACAGAATAAAGCTTACCGAAGCGGGCAAAATTTTATATAAGTATGCAGAAAATTTATCTGCGATATATAGAAATATTGAGTTCGAAATGTTGGCTTTAGTACAACAGCAGGAGGGATTGCTGCGGCTAGGTGCAAGTTCTACAATTGCTCAATATGTAATTGTACCATTAATTGCAGATTTTAAAAATCGTTTTGAAAAAACTAAAGTGCTACTCATTAATGGTAATACCCAACAAATAGAAGAAGCCATTTTAAATAAGGATATTGATATTGCCATTGTTGAAGGGCATATAAAAAATCAGCAAATTAGTTATACCGAGTTTATTAAAGATGAGATTGTGTTGGTATGCAGTAAAACACATCCACTTGCTCAAAAAATAGAAATTAAACCAGAAGAACTTCTTAAAGAGCGATTTGTATTAAGAGAACAGGGTTCTGGTACGCTTGATGTAATTGATTATGCTTTAAAAGAAATTGGCTTAAATCTCTCAAATCTTAATGTAGATGTCCATTTAGGTAGTACAGAAGCGATAAAGTCTTATTTATCATTTTCGCCATGCTTAGCTTTTATTTCAGTGCATGCCGTAGCTAAAGAGCTGCATAATGGCGATTTAACCATTATAGATGTAAAGGGTTTAAGCATTGAGCGTTATTTCTATTTTATCTATTTACACGGCATGCAGGATGCTTTAAGCCAAACTTTTTTAAGTTTCGCCATCAATCATTATAACCTGAGGTAATGAAAGATTAATATTTGGTATTTGATTGGTTATTAAACAAACATGTCCTTTGTACAACAAAACAAAGAATATGAAAACGTTTAAATCTATCCTAACCAGTAGTTCTTTAAAGCTACCTTATGGTGCAAATAAAATTATTTTTTTAGCAGGGGCAGGCTTATGTCTTTTTCCAATTATTACGGCACCAGTTGCCTTAGTTATGGGTATATTTTATGCTCAAATTCTCAAACATCCTTTCCCGATATATAACCATAAGGCTACAAATTTTCTGTTAAAAATATCTGTTGTAGGTTTAGGCTTCGGCATGAATATTACAACTGCTTTGCATGCAGGGCGATCTGGATTTTTACTAACTGTTTGTTCAATTTTATTGGTATTAAGTGCGGGTTATTTATTAGGAAAATTGATGAAAAACGATCAAAAAACTTCGTTTCTAATCTCTGCCGGAACTGCAATTTGTGGTGGCAGTGCCATTGCAGCAATATCACCAGCAATTAATGCCGAAGAAAAACAAATTTCTGTAGCCTTAGGTATTGTGTTTGTTTTAAATGCGGTTGCTTTATTTGTTTTTCCAGTTATAGGGCATGCGTTTAATCTTACTCAAACCCAATTTGGCATGTGGTGTGCAATTGCCATACACGATACCAGCTCGGTAGTAGGGGCAGCAAATAGATATGGTGCGCAGGCTTTAGAAATTGCGACAACAGTAAAACTTGCCCGTGCTTTGTGGATTGTACCCTTAACATTTTTAGCCATTTTATTGTTTAAAGGCAATCGCTCTAAAGTACAAGTGCCTTATTTTATTGGTCTTTTTATATTGGCCCTGCTTGCAAATACTTACTTCTCATCCATCCATTTGTTGGCGCCATACGTGGTGTATTTATCAAAAATAGGCTTAACGCTAACCTTATTTTTAATCGGAAGTGGCTTATCCTTCACCATTTTAAAAAGTGTTGGTTTAAAGCCTTTATTGCAAGGATTAATTCTTTGGATTATAATTTCTATAACAGCGTTGATGGCTATACTTTGGTTGTTTTAGTTAAAAAAAAGCATCCTAAACTTGGATGCTTTTTTAAAATGAAAATCTCAATATCTTGTTAAAACTTATATTGCAAAGCGATGTAAGGTTTAGGTGGCCATGTAAACTGATATTGTAAATCTTTTTCAATATCATCCGTTCCTGATATCTTATCGCCAACCTTAAGTTTATCTAATTCTTTTATCCACGTCATTGCAATACCACCAGATACGGCCAATCTTTTAAGTCCGTTCGAATTAATACGTATACCTGCACCTGTTAAAAATGCTGGAATACCAGTATTAATACCTGCGCCGATTTGAAAAAATGGATGTAAGTCTGATTTTTCAATGAAGTAATTAAAATTAATCATTGTAACAACATTAAAGTTTCGAAGCCTATTTTCTGTAGGCGTTCCAATAAACTGCTGTCCGGTTGCATCCGTTACTGTTCCGTAAGTATTATATTTTATAAATGTAAAGGCTGTACCAACGTAAACTTCAGGTATAAAACGATTAAACTCTCTAATCCTTAAAGTCTTTTTTAACTTATCTTTTGTTGCCGCCGCAACAATTTCCTGATCGTCGGATAGTTTATATCCAGTTTCTTTTAAAGAAACATCATAGATAGAAATTTTACCATCTGCTGGTAATGCATTATTTAATTGGAAACACCAGCTTAATCCTGAAGCATTGCCACCTTTACTGGCTGTTTGTTGCGCTTTTTTAACCAGATTGAATACTGCTGTTAAATTATCAAGCCTCTTTTTCTGCTCGTTATTCGCAGCTGATAACTTATCAAGAACGCCATTGAAAACATATTTTTTTACATAAAGATCTTCATTTGGACATTCATAAGATTTAATTTCATCTTGTAGTTCATTAATTTTTTTTTCAATTGATGAATAATGATTTCCAATAACACTAATTCTTATCGCTATGTTTTTAACACTATCTATTGTTTCTTGCTCATTTATGAAATCAAGTTCTTTTAAATCTTTGAAAATGGTTATTTGACTTGTTTTTTTATCAATTTCGAGTAGTTTTTTTATCGAATTCAGCTCTAATATAATTGTTTCCGATTTTGCGCATGCACTAGCTCCCTGTCCAGAATCCAGGGTGCCCAGGTTTTTAGTTACTGTTTTAAGTTTGTCTGAATCCATTGCTGTTTCAAGAACATCGCCAATAGAGCCTAAAGCCTTTGTAGCGGCTTCTCTAACTGGATCTACTACTAATGTGCTTACTCCAGTATAGCTATAATTTAAAGGATTTACTGGGCGCATATAAAGGTTAATGCCATTGCCTTGTATTAAGTAAATTGTGGAGTCTTTAACGGGTAGAAAATTTGCTGCATTTGTTTTGTCTTCAAGGCTTTTACCTACATAAACTTTAAAGTCGTTTTGATCGTAGTAGAAGAAGATTTTTTTATCTGGTTGGATTTTAATTCCGTGTTCCAAAACATCTCCGGCGGTTTGTGCCATCGATATATTACACCAGCATACTGCCAGTATAAAAATTGAGCGTAGAGTTTTCATTTTGTAAAGTGATTTTGAGTTTGTTTATTCAAAATTACCTACTATGCCTGGCGGCAAACAATACCTCCTTAGTGGTATTATTATAGAAATTGGTGGTATTTTAGTTAATACTAAATATTGTTAACTAGTGATTTACGTTTAATTGGCTTCAAAAAAACATACACTTAAGGAGAGAACCTATAATTTGCTCTTTTGCACTATTGGGCTAAGGTTCTAAATATATAATTTGAGCTTCCTAGAGCACCCATTAGGGTTATTAATTTATAATTTGGCGTTGTGTAACCATAAATTATAGGTTATAAACCGAAACTTTTTGGTTACTAACCGCTCCGATAGGGGTCAGGATATATGTGTTGGGGTTCTATACTGTTCCGTTTAGGTTCTTTACATATAATTTGGGGTTGCTTAACGTAAAACTTGAGGTTAAGTACCCCAAATTTACGGTTAGGAACCCCTCGGTTGGGGTTTAAAATTACTCCGTTGGGGTTAACAACCGCAACGGAGCACTTCAGCACCTATCCAGACTAGTATTTTATAGGTTGGTACTGGTTTGAGCAGGTTTCGTTCTACCAAAAAACTGTTTCAAGTCGTTAAATTTAATTTCGTATGCATCGGCGCCTGTACCAGCCATAAAATTGGTATAGCCATAATCTACAAGTGCCGCCTGATAGTTATCATAATCGTGCAGTGTTTTAGCATTATGTAATCTGATCGTAATGCTCTCCAATCTGGCAATTAAACTTTCCATTAATAAACGGCTGCTGTAATCTCTGGCAAACTCAGCCCAATCTACCTGCGTAGTACCCAATTGTGGTTGGCTTTGTTGGTAATCCTGCACTTTATTTACAAGTAGTTTATTTTGCTCGTTAATGCTACCGTATTTTTGGCGTTCTTCTGCAACCAGGTTGGTTGTAATTAAGCTTAATGAATCTTCAAGCTTTGTTAAAGCATCTTTTGCGGCTGTAACTGCATCTAATGTTAAATGCGTGTTGTTTAAATTGGTAATTGGCATGTTGTTTCTTTAAATTATTTATTTGTATGATTATTTTGCTGCCTTTTACGCATGGCCGGCTTTAGCGAAACTGGAAACCCCAGTATTGGTTATCTTAACAGAACGTTTGCAACCGCTTTGCCTAATTTTTAATGATATGAAAGAATTGTAATGATTGTAAGTAATTAAAAGGGACAATGTGGTGTAAGTATTTGTAATTATTAAATACGAACAGAGATTAAAAATAAACTTACAGTTTGTAGGGTGATTCGGTATGTAAAGTAATGTTAATTTTTGTTCTTTAATTAAATATTGAAATTAAATTAATTAATAAGCGCTTGTCCTTTAGTATTAGTTGGAAATAATTGCTTGTGCTTCGCAAAGACGTAACGAAATATTATGAACCGTTTTTATAACAATACGCTTAACACCCTAACAAATCCAAAGTACTGTTTTTTGTTAAGCTTTCAATCGGCATGGTCAATTATTCGGGAAGCACGATCAAAGCCCACCCACTGCCTTAAACAGAAAAATTGCGAGCCGACAATTTTTGGTTCTTTTTGTTGTCAAAAAGAATAAAGCCCCCGCGGCTAGCGGAAAAGAAATGCATGAGAATTACATTAAAACCATATAAGACATTTAAGGCTATCGTTTTTTTGCGAATTGAAGCAATGGGAGGCATGAAGCAATACATGCTAAAATCATAATTATCCACTGTTGGGTAAGATTGCTTCGTGCCTCGCAAAGACGGTAAAGAAATATTATGAACCGTTTTTATAGCAATACCCTTAACACCCTAACAAATCCAAACCACTGTTTTTTAGTAAAGCTCTCCATCGGCATGGTCAATTATTCGGGGAGTACAATCAAAGCCCACCCACTGCCTTAAAAAGAAAAATTGCGAGCCGACAATTTTTGGTTCTTTTTGTTGTCAAAAAGAATAAAGCCCCCCGCGGCTAGCGGATAAAAGAAATGCATGAAAATTATATTAAAAGCATATAAGACATTTAAGAACATTTAAGGCTATCGTTTTTTTGTGAATTAAAGTGAGAGGGAAAGCAATACATGATAAAATCATAATTATCTACTGTTGGGTAAGATTGCTTCGTGCCTCGCAAAGACGTAAAGAAATATTATAAACCGTTGTTATAGCAATACGCTTAACACACTAACAAATCCAAACCACTGTTTTTTAGTTAAGCTTTCAATCGGCATGGTCAATTATTCGGGGAGCACGATCAAAGCCCACCCACTGCCTTAAACAGAAAAATTGCGAGCCGGCAACTTTGCTTCTTTGGTTGCCCAAAGAAGAGAAAGCCCCCGCGGCTAGCGGATAAAAGAATTGCATGAGAATTATATTAAAACCATATAAGACATTTAAGATCATTTAAGGCTATCGTTTTTTTGCGAATTGAAGTGAGGGCGTGAAGCAATACATGATAAAATCATAATAATCTATTGTTGGGTAAGATTGCTTCGTGCCTCGCAAAGACGTAAAGAAATATTATAAACCGTTGTTATAGCACGCTTAATCCACTAACAAGTCCAAACCACTGTTTTTTAGTTAAGCTCTCCATCGGCATGGTCAATTATTCGGGGAGCACGATCAAAGCCCACCCACTGCCTTAAACAGAAAAATTGCGAGCCGGCAATTTTTGGTTCTTTTTGTTGTCAAAAAGAATAAAGCCCCCGCGGCAGCGGATAAAAGAATTGCATGAGAATTATATTAAAACCATATAAGACATTTAAGATCATTTAAGGCTATCGTTTTTTGTGAACTGAAGTGAGGGCGTGAAGCAATACATCATAAAAAATTATCAATAAGGCTATTTATTATAGAGCAGTTTGCATAGAAAAATATACCACTGTAGGGGTATTGTATAACTCTCGTTTTAGATTGATTTTTGGTTAAGCTAAAGATTTAAATAGAGATAAGGCACTTGTGTTTTTATTATAAATAATTATAAACCTTAAAATAAATTAACATGTCAAATTCAATTGAAGAAAAATTAAATGTTACTGCTTGTGATCGTATGGCGGTAAATTTAGAAAATGCAGGTAATTTTATTTCCTCGGGCACGGCGGAAGCCTATTTGAAAGAATATTTCCAAACCGAACGTATTCCTGATCCTAGTGATGAAGGATTGATTTATGGGCACACATTTGGTTTAAACAAGCTTAAAACATTATTAGCCAATATTGATAAATACAATGATACGGCTGCACAAAATGAAGATATTAAAGGTATTCGTATTTATTACGCTTATTCTCAACGCAATGATGCCGACTTCCCTCTGGATCCAAAAGATGGTTGTTTTAAAGATTTATTTATACTACCAGTAAAGTGTGATGGCACCGACTTTTATGATGTTAAGGATGAAGTATCTTTAAATGATAAAAGTGCCCGGGGGGAAGAATTTATTCTTGGTGAGTCGAGACCTTGCCCAAACCAATGTGGGTTGACTTTATACGAACAAAAGAAGAAAAATTATATATAAATCTGTTAAGCAAAAATAAAGAACGTCATATTTTATCTATCTTCAAATGTTTATAAATCAGAAGATAAGAGTAAATATTGCGTATGGTAAGCTTTAAGGAAATCATTTTTTCTATATCTTCAATATCTGATGTATCTGAATCCTTACCGTTAATCTGCTGGATTTTTTTCGCTCAAAAAAAGATGCCTTATAATTTAATAGGCATCTTTTTCATAATATCTGCATCGCTTAAAATTTTTAGTTTAGTATTGGCAGAATTATACTTTAACAGTATGCCGGTATATCACGTGCTGGCTTTTGTAGAAATATCATTGGTTTATTGCTTTTACAGTTACCTTATTCTCAGGCGTATAAATTATTGGGGTATTGTGGTTTTATTGGTGTTTAATGCTATTAATACACTTTTTATACAAAATATTTATACGTTTAACTCTGTTGCGTGGACATTAAACATGCTTTTATTAATCATTATGGGTTTGCTTTATTTTCATAAACTATATCAGGATGATGAAGATTATACCCCGCTAGAACAAAGACCAGTATTTATTATTGCCGCGGGTTTGCTAATCTATGCATCAGGGTCGTTATTTACCTATTTAATGGGTACAGAAATATTATCTGGCAAGCCAGAAGGTTTTTTTAATAATGCCTGGGTATTTCAATCGGTTTCCAATATTTTAAAAAATATAATCATCAGTTATGGCTTATTACTAACCCGTTTACAATGTCGGAACTGATTTACCTCATCCTCGGAACTTCATCAATGGTGTTGATGATGATTGCCATTATTTATTTCGTATACATTTATCAACGTAAGCTTTCTGTTAAAGCCAATGCATATCGTGAGATAGAAAAATTAATGCAACAGCAAGAACTTCAATCAGTTTATTCTTTAATAGAAGCGCAAGAACGAGAACGAAAACGCATTGCAGAAGAATTACACGATAATGTTGGTGGCTTACTGGCTACGTTAAAAATATATAGTGATTTGGCTGTAGCAAAGGAAGATTTTGAGGAGATTAAAACGCTAAATAATAAAATTAATGTTTTGACAGAAAACCTTGGTGATGAAATTAGAAAGCTTTCGCATGCATTGGATTTAAGAACTTTATCTGGTTTTGGGTTAAAGGTTGCTGTAGAGCAGCTTTGCGAAGCGATTAGCGATTCGGGTAAAATAAAGGTAACAGCCATTGTAGATTTGGCGCAACCTATTGCCGAAGGCATTTCCATACAGCTTTACAGAATTATTCAGGAGTTATTTACCAATACTTTAAAGCATGCCATGGCTACAGAGGTAAGGCTGGAAATTAGTTTGATAGAAAAGGAAATTACCTTGATTTATGAAGATAATGGTAAAGGTTTTGAAATGAATAATGTTTCTAACGGAATGGGAATTAGCAATATAAACTCTCGTGTTGGTTATGTTAATGGCAAACTTACGTTCGACTCTACCAGTAATGGAACGACTTATATTTTAGAATTAGGTAATTTATGAACGAAACAACTGTTTATATAGCCGATGACCACGCGATAGTGGTTGATGGATTAATTGAGATTTTAAAGGCACAACCGGCATTAAAAATTATAGGTAAAGCAGCAGATGGTGAGGCATTGATTAATTTAATGCTGAACAGGCGTGCAGATGTGGTGATTATGGATATAAATATGCCTAAAATGAACGGCATACAGTGTACAGAATGGGTTAAAAAGAATTACCCAACAACTAAGGTGATTATTTTAACCATGTTTCCTGAAAAAACTTATGTAAACCAATTAATTAAAGCAGGGGCAGATGGTTGTTTACTTAAAAGTAGGGGAAGTAAAGATCTTTTGGATGCCATTGAAAGGGTGATGAGTAGCAAATCTTATTTTGATAATGTTAATGATTTTCTTGAGCCAAACAACCATCCTGTATACAATTTAAGCGAAAGGGAAATTGAAATTATTAAGTTAATTGTAAATGGCTTAACAAGTGCCAATATTGCTGATAAACTATTTATATCTGAGCATACTGTGAAAACTCACCGTAAAAATATTTTTAAAAAAATGGGTGTAAATAGTGTTAGTCAGCTTACAACATTTGCCATTAACAACAAACTTTTACCATAAAAAAATGCCTGTAATTACAATTAAACTACAGGCATTTTTAGGCTTAACTATTATAATTTAAGCCTGCTTATTTTGAATTTTTTGCTTTCTTTTATTCACCACTAAATAACATAGGTATAAAAGGATTAACCAGCCTGGAATTAGCTCTACAGAGATTTTTAATCCTGTTATCCACATCATTACCAATATGCCTACTAAAAATATAAGACAGATATAATTTGAAAGTGGATAAATAAAAGATGGGAATTTGGTTTTAATGCCAGCTGCTTGTTTTGCTTTTTTAAATTTTAAGTGTGTAATACTTATCATTAACCAGTTAATAATAAGAGAAGAAACCACTAAAGACATTAAAATTTCAAGTGCTTCTTTAGGAATCAGTTTGTTAATAATAATGCATATGGCAGCAAATAATCCTGATACTAAAATTGCTTTAACAGGAACATGGCTTTTGTTTAATTTAGATAAAAAAGCAGGGGCATTACCTTGTTCTGCCAAGCCATAAAGCATGCGGCTATTGCTATATACGCAACTGTTGTAAACGGATAATGCAGCTGTTAAAACAATCAAATTAAGCACATTGGCAATTATGCTGGTAAAATAAATGGTTTTGCCTGCAAGTGTAAATTGAAATCCTTTTAAGCTTTCAAAAACCATTACAAAGGGGCTACTATCTGTTGTGATGCTTTTCCATGGAGAAAGTGAAAACAAAATAACCAAGGCGCCAACATAAAAAATAAGGATTCTATAAATTACCTGGTTGGTAGCTTTAGGGATTGTTTTTTCTGGTTGTTCAGCTTCTGCAGCAGTAATTCCGATTAATTCTAAACCACCAAAAGAAAACATAATTAAGGCAATTGCGGCAAATAAACCCTGGTAATGCCCTTTTCCATCGTCATTTAATAAGCCTTTGGCAAAAAAGCCACCATCATTCCAAAGGTTGGTAACCGAGGCATGTTCTCCGCCAGAGCCGCTTAATAATAAATAAACGCCAAAAATAATCATGGCAATAATTGCAACTACTTTAATTATGGAGAACCAAAATTCGGCTTCGCCATAAACTTTTACAGAGGTTAAGTTTAAAGCATTTATGGCAACAAAAAAGAATAAACTTGATGTCCATAAAGGCACTTCGGGCCACCAGAAATGTACATAAATTCCAATTGCAGTTAATTCAGACATGCTTACCAAAATATAGAGTACCCAATAATTCCAGCCAGATGCAAAACCAGGAAAAGAACCCCAATATTTATATGCAAAATGACTAAAACTGCCCGAAACTGGTTCTTCTACAACCATTTCGCCAAGCTGGCGCATAATAAAAAATGCAATAATGCCGGCAAGTGCGTAACCTAAAATTACAGATGGACCAGCAAGTACAGCCGCAGGGCCTATACCTAAAAATAAGCCAGTACCAATGGCACCACCAAGGGCAATTAATTGGATATGCCTGTTTTGTAAACCCCTTTGAAGCTTTTGCTTTTCAGGCTTTTCGTTTTCTTCCTTCAATGTAGTATAAGTTGATCTGATTAAATTTCCAACAAAAGTGTAAACTTATATTCATTCCTGCCATTAAAAAGCAAAAAATATTCATTTAAGGTTATCATTTTGTTAAATAAAAAACCCACCATAAATTTCTTTATGATGGGTGGAGCATTAATTATTAAAAATTTTACTTGGCGTATTTATAAGCTACGGTTTTATTATCTGCAGCAATACTAGCCACTAAATAAATCGTTCCATCGGGAGCTACCTGCATATCAAATTCGTTAACTTTTTCTTTAATTACCTTTCTTTCGGTATTCCAGTTGTTGGTTTCCTTATTAAAGGTTTTTACAGAAACTGAAGATGCATTTGCATAAGCGAAATACAGCACGCCATCACCATCAACTAAAAGAACAAATTTATCCTTCTCGCCACCGCTTGATACTGGGCTACCAAGTTCTTGCCAGGTACCTGCTGATTTATTGAATTTCATTACATGGTTTAACCTACCGGATGAAGGTGCAACCTGAAAGGCGAGGTAAGCTTCGCCATTTTTATCAATAGCAATGCTTACGGTTTGAAAACCCACCATCCCATCAGGAGCTGTAAAGGATGTTTGCCCAACAGCACTCCAAACGTTATTATCGTATTTATATAGTGATGGTTTATTTACACCGGTACTTCTATCCATTATGCCCACATAAATTTTTCCATCCAAGCCTCTGATAATCTGATCGTAAAAAACAGTTATGCCACCTGGAGGGGTAATTGCATTCCATGATGAGCCATAATTGGTTACATATAAACCTCTGGCAGGAACACCAGATGCATCTGTGCCGTTTTTAGCCATCGCTATTGTTGGAACATCGGTTGAAGATAGCGCAAGTGATAAATAATCAACTTTAATAGGGGTAAAGCGACTGGTACCCACAACTGTCCATGCGGAGCCATTAAATTTTTGAACCGTTGCTTTTTGATCGCCGTTTAGGTAATCTTTATAAGCAATATATGGCACACCTTCGGTACTAAAAGCAATTCCAGGTACATCAGCTCTAAAATCAGAAACACCGGTTGCAGGGCCAACATTTGCCCAGCTTGAGCCAGAATAACCAATTACCGCTATTTTTTTATTATCGGTAGGAATTGCGACACCGTCTTCATCTTTTCCGCTGCGCTGATAAATGAAATAAGGATAATTAGTAATTGGATTTACCGCTATTTTTATGCCTACAGCAGTAGTTAATCCAGTTAAATTGGCACTCATTAAACTCCATTGCCTTCCTAAAATTGATATTGAAACTGTATAATTTAAGGGCGCTGGTAAGGATGATTCTGTAAAGGTATAAACCACTGTATTGGTAAAATCGTTAGGTGTTTTTTTACTCTCTTGAGTGGTTGTATTAACTTTTAGGATTGCGCCAGTAGAAGTTTCAAAACGGGCAACTAATGTGGTTAAATTAACAGTTTCTGGTAGGCTAACCTGCACAGCTAAACCTTTAATAATACCAATATAATCAGTTGTTAATGTAGGGTTATCCTCTTTATAAAACCCGAAAGCTTTAAGTGAAACCTTTTTATCTACGCTTACGGTATAGCTTTTTATGCTTTTATCTTCTGCCTTAACATTATACTTTATTGGGTTTGTAAAGTTTTGTTCTGATATGCCACTTTCCTGTACTTGGTTTCCTACCATAACAATTGTACGTTCATTGTTAATGGTAAAGCTTGCTTTTAAGTCGGTTACATCTATATTTATGGGTAAGGAAACCACAATTTCATTGTTAGAAATTACGCCATTATATTCTTTATCTACACCAAGATCATCCTTTACAATAAATTTAAAGGCTACAATATCTTTACTGTAAGAAAGCGGATTCTTTTTGCAAGCTCCGAATATGCCCACCATAAGGAGCAGGAATAGTGCTGTTTTAGTTTTAATATTTTTCATCGGTTGCTTAATTAATTGGTTTAGATTTTTCGGGCATTAAAACTGCTTTTATTACAGGAGTTTCTACCAGGTATTTTTTTGCGTAGGCAGAAACCATTGCTGGCGTAATTTTATTAATCATGCTTTCGTAATCATTGAAATAGCTAAAATCTTTAAAGCCGAAATAAAATTGATTTCTTAGTGATGAACTCCAAAAAAGGTTTTTATCTGCCTGTTTTTTATAGCCATCTATTTGTTGTACTTTAATGTTATTTAAATCGCTAATGAAGTAGTTAGGGTCATTGGCAACTTTATTAACCTCAATTTGTGCTTGTTTAATTAAAAAATCTGCTGATTCTGGCGCACAGCCGAAAGTAATTCTTGAACGAATTAGTGGAGCAGGAATGCTTGTTGATGAAATAGAAACACCAACGCCATAAACACCAGAATTTTCTTCGCGAAGGTTTAAACGTAGTTTTACTTTTAATACTTCCTGTAAAAGTGTTTGTACTAAAATTTCAGGGTAATCGTAGTTCACCTTATTGCTTTGGTAAAATAAGTTTACGGTACTTTTTGGAGCTGCACCTGCATAAACCAAAACATCTTTGGCTGTATCTGTCGCAATAGGGCCTTTGTATTCAAACTTATTGTTGTAATCGCCTGTTGGTAATCCGCCAAGATATTGCTCTACCAATGGTTTAATGCTATCGGGATTAAAGCCACCCACAATTACAAACTGAAAATCTTTTGCAGAACCGAATCGACTTTTAAAAATAGGGATGATTTCATTAAAATTAACTTCCTTGTTTATGCGTTCAGGCGAAACATCTGAAGTATAATCGTCATCACCTTTTAATAACTCGGCCAAAGCTTTATTGTAAGCATAACTAGGTGATTGTTTATTGTTTTCTAAAGTTTCTATACTTTTTCTTTTGCTTTGCTCAAAAGTTACCGGATCTGCATTGGGGAAATTCCATTTTAAATAAAGCAATTGAAACATGGTTTTAGCATCTTTCCAATCGGCACTGCCTACAACACCTTCTCGGGTAGTAGATAATACTAAAGTTGCAGATGCTGAATTGCCTGCCAGGTATTGGGTTAGTGCCCGGCGACTAAATTCTCCGGCACCGCTTAATCCTGTTACTGGTTTAACAAATTGTGCTGTTACAAACTGAGTAGAATCTAAAGCATAAATTCCTCCACGTCTGAAACCTGAAAGGGAGATATAATTTTTTTTCTCTGTAGTTGGTTTAAGGTAAACAGTTGTTCCGTTTGATAATGTCCATTTGGTTACACCAACGGCTGCAATATTTTCTTCTTTAACTACTTTTCCAGCTGTGGGTTCTTTTGCTAATAATTTAGCAGGCACGGTAAGGCTATCCGTCCACGGGGCAATTTTTGCTGAAACAGCCTTTGCAAACATAGCTTTTAGGCTAGCTACTGAGGGTAAATTTTTAGCATCTTTTTCTGGTGCGGTTAATAGTACAACGGTATTGCCCGGTTTATTTACCGATTTAAAGAAATTTAGGAGAGATGTAGAGTCGATTTCTGTGGCATATTTTAAGGCTAATTTATTGCGTTCTGCTCTTGATAACATGGTACTTCCGTTGTAAAAAAGATCATGAATATCATTTGTATAAGCTTCGGGCTGTGTTTTATCTTCAGCTGAGGCTGCACGCTTGATGATTGAAATATATTCTGCCTTAAATTTATTTACTTCATCGCTGGTAAAGCCATAACGGGCAATGCGTTGCGCTTCTTTTAAATATTGGGCTATACCTTCGTTAATTTGATCGTGAAATAATGAAACACTTCCTGCTACAATACCATTTTTTAATACAATATTGCTTACAGAAATTCCACCATCATTATATGTATTTTGAAGTTGTGCAATTCTGCTGAAGCGGTTTTTGGCAAGTGCATTAAAAAATGATTTGGTTAATTGTGTTTTGTAATCTTGTTCTGTTTTAATGGCACCAAAAGATTTAATTTTATTGAACATGCTCAAATCAATGGATCGGGCTTCTTTATCTGTAATGATGGAGAAAAGGGTATCGCGATGCGCTGGTAACTCATAATAAACCCGTGGAGCCTTGCTTTTACTTTGGTATTGAGTAAACTCTGCCTTAATGTATTGTTCTACTTTTTTAGGGTCAATATCCGTTACTACAGCAATAGACATTAAATCTGGACGGTACCATTTTTCATAAAAATCGACAATACGCTGGCGTTTAAAGGTTTTTAAAATATCTACTTTGCCAATTGGTAAACGTTCTGCATATCTCGATTTGTTAAATAAAACAGGTAAATACTGTTCTCTTAATCTATTTTCTGCACCTTGCTTACTTCTCCATTCTTCGATAACTACACCGCGTTCTTTGTCAATTTCATGGCTATCAAAAGTTACTCCAAAAGCCCAATCACCCATTATATCAATAGATTTTTCAAGGTTTTTTTCGTCTTTGGTATTGATACTGATCTTATAAACGGTTTCATCAAAACTGGTATGAGCATTTAAGTCAGCACCAAATTTTACACCCTTAGATTCAAGAAACTCAATTACATCATTTTTAGAATAATGTTTGGTTCCATTGAATGCCATGTGCTCAATAAAATGCGCCAACCCAAGTTGATCGGGATCTTCCTGAAGTGAGCCTGCGTTTACAAATAGCCTTAAAACAGAATTTCCTTTTGCCTTGTCGCTTTTATAAATGTAGTAGGTAAAGCCATTTTTAAGCTTTCCTGTAAGTAGGTTAGGATCTTGTATTAATTGTTGGGCAAATGTATTAATGGCTGTTAATGATGCGCAAAGGGCTAATAACAGTGTAAATTTTATATTCTTCTTCATCTATTCTTTATTTTTTAGTAATCACCAGTTTTTTCTGTAATTGATCTGGACCTGGAAGCCCCAATGTGTAATTTTTGCTATTACTGATTAATGAAATGGTGATGGTATTATCTTTTGTAGCATCTAACGCCGCTTCTTTCCAGGCAATTTTTATGGGGCGTTCAAATATTCCTTGTGGAAAGGTTAGGGTGGTTCCCTTGGTTATTAATTCAAAATCCCGCCCTTCTTTTAAGCCGTCGCCAATAGTTACCTGGTATTGTACATTTATGGGGTCAAACTGTAATTCGGCACTTAAATAAACATTGTAGTTTACCGTATCCTTACGGTTGGAAAGTACTTCAACTGCACTTTTATTATCAACCATAATGTGAAAAAATGGATTATTATAAGGTGTAGTTTCTTTTTTGCAGGCAGTTATCATGATTGCAAAGCCTAAGCCCAGCGCCATTAAACCAATTATTTTATTTTTCATCTTCTTAATTCTAATATCCCGGGTTTTGAATCATTGCTTTATTTGCCTCAACCTCTTTAGATGGAATTGGCAGTACAAACTTGTTGTTTGGGTAATTTAGACTACAGGTTGTAGCATTGCAATCTGTACCGCGTTGAAGGTTTTCTTTTCGCCTTGCGAGATCAAAAAAGCGGTGACCTTCAAAGCAAAGTTCACGGTTTCTTTCGTTTGCAATTTGCTTGTATAAATCATCATTAGAAACGTAATTTATGGTGATGGTTCTACTTGGATGCGCACGTTGAGAAATAATACGAATATCTTCTGCTGCTTGTGCATATTGTTGCAAATTCCACTTGGCTTCGGCACGGTTTAAATAAATTTCTGATAAGCGAATTACCTGAACAAGCTGCGGTGTAAGCGTAGTTACACTGCCATCGCCATACTTTCTGGTAAGGGGTTTGCCTGCGTTATCGCCAGCAGTGGGCGTATAAAACATGGTGGTTAATCTAATATCATCACTATCAAAAAGAGTTCTAACTTTTACCGAAGAAGAATATTGAGCAGAAGTTGCATCAGAATAGATTGAAAACATGCTCGATGCTGAAACATTGAAGCCATTATTTGTTAATTGAAAAATCCCTTCGGTTTTTGAGCCAACATTATTGCTAAAATACGTGTTGAAGAAGGCTTTATAACTGTTTCCATCCACAAGTTTGTAAGCCGCATCGTTAATTACACGGTCTGAGTAGCTAATGCATTGTGCCCAATCGCCTTTGTATAAATATACTCTTGATAATAAAGCTAATGCAGCCTGATAAGTTATGCCCGTTTGCGTATTGTGGTTTGCATATTGCTGCAAAAATGGAATGGCATCCGTTAAATCTTGGATAATTTGGGTATATGTTTCCTTTACTGTTTTTCTGGCGATAAGTTCTCCTGGCGCAGGTGTTTTAGTTAGCACAGGAATGCCTAAATGTGAAGCATCTCCTGTAAAATTATAGGGTTGCGCATAAACTCTGGTTAAATCAAAATGACCAATTGCTCTTATAACCAAAGCTTGACCATAAATAGAATCCAGCGTTTTAGTTTGTTCTGGAAACTTTGTTTTAAGCGTAGGTATTGCTACTAAAATATTATTGGCGCTATTAATGGTTTCGTAAATGTTTAACCAAATTGTACCAACAGCAAAAGCATCATCAGTTGATGTACTTTGAAAATTGTATTGCTGTAGCATGGCAGATGCTCTGCTACCACTAATTAAATTATCGGAGGCGGCATCACCATACATTCCGAAATTATTTTTGTAATAGGTGAGCATTAAATTATAAGAACCCAGCGTGGCCATTTTTGCGCCATCTACGGTTTCAAAAAGGGTTTCTTTACCGATTTTCCCAATGGGTTGCTTTTCGAGGAATTTTTTGCAGGAAACTAATGTGCTGCAAAGTATAACCAGTAATGCTATTGTATAGATAATTTTTTTCATCTCAATTATAAATTATAAGCCAACATTTAAACCAAATGAAAGAACAAGTGGTCGTGGATAAGGATTAAATGAGTTTTTGTAATCGTTACGGTCTGAAGAACTGCTATAAGGTGTCCAAAAACCTACGTTATCTGCTTGGAAATAAACACTTGCACGTTGTAAATTAATTTTCTTAACCAAAGTATTTGAGAAGGCATAATTTACGCTCACGTTTTGTAAACGTAAACTGGTTTTTTTATGCAAAAAGCGTGTAGAGTTTCGTGCGTTGTTTTCATTTGCATTTAAAACTGATTTGGGAATATTGGCTAAATCTCCCGGTTCTCTCCAACGATCTAATAGATTGGCAGATTGATTGTTGTCAAATAAATTACGGCCATCCGATTCAGAATCTCTTTGCAAATCACTAAAAGCATAACCCCCAACATTATAAATCATAAGGGCAGAAAGAGAGAAGTTTTTATATTGGATGGTATTAGTCATTCCGCCAAAAACATCGGGTGTAGATGAACCAACGGCAACACGGTTATTTAAATCAAATTCTCTGGTAATATTACCTTTAGCATCATACCAAAGCGGATTACCATCACGAGGATCAACACCTGCCCACCTAACCAGGTAAAATGTATTGGCATCTTCTCCAACTCGTCTGATAACTTTATCTAAAATTTTATCGTTGCCATTGTACAATTTTAAAATCTTGTTTCTGTTGTGTGCGATGTTAAATTTAGTTCTCCACTCAAAATTCTTTCTAATAATATTTTGCGTGTTTAAGGTTAACTCAATTCCACTGTTTTTAACTGAACCAATATTTTGTAAAATCCTGGTAAAGCCTGTAGTACGGGTAACATCAACAGCATCCAGCATGCCTTTTGTAATGTTTTGATAAAACTCTACTTCCATGGATATTCTTTTAAATAAACCAAGGCTAAGTCCTCCATTTACAATGTAAGTAGTTTCCCAAGATAGGAGAGGGTTTTCTCCAGAACTCATTACAGCACCTTGCAAACCATTATATTGGTCGCTTGTTAAAAAATCATAAATCCCTTTTGATTTGTAGGCACCAATTCGGGAGTTTCCATTTGTACCATAACTTAATTTAAGCTTGGCGAAATCAATCTGCTTAATGTTCCAAAATTTCTCGTTGCTGATTGTCCATGAACCACCGATTGAATTAAATGTTGCCCATTTTACGTCAGATCCAAAATCAGAACTTGCATCTCTTCTAAAACTTCCTAATAAGCTGTATTTGCTCGATAAAGTATATCTAAGCTGTCCATAATAAGAAATACCAGTTTTTTCATCACCTGAGTAAGTATATTTAATTACTTTGGCAAGGTTTACATCTCTAATGTCATCAGAAACAAATCCTGAACCATTGCTACCGTAAGTATCCCGATCTTCACTTTTAGCTTCCGCACCTAGCAACGCTGAAAACTCATGCTTACCAATTGTTTTATCATAATTAAGACGTTGTTGAGAGTTCCAGTTAAAATTTTTAGTATTCCCTTTCAACGCGTAACCAACACCTCTATCGCTATAAGCAAACATAGAACTGTAAATGTTTTCTTTAATTTTAGTGTAGTCAATACCGTTGGTAGTGGTAAAAGTAAGTGATGGTAAAATCTTAATCTGACCACCAATATTCCCTTCAATAGCAGTTGCTTTTTGTCTGTTGTCATTATATTCAGCATCAGCCAGTTTATTATAAAACTTTAAAACATAACTTCCATCAGGGTTAAACGGACTATCTATCGGCCTGTTAATGTAATAGCTATTACCAGGATTAAAAATATTGTTAATGTTATATGAAGCACCTAAGCGGAAAAACATATTGATCGATTTATTAATTTTTTGATCTATATTAATTCTGCTCGAAAACCTTTGCGTTTGGTTTTTAATCATGATTGGTTTTTCATTATAATATGCTCCTGATATATAATAACGGGTTTTTTCTGTTCCACCAGAAAAAGAAACATCATGTTGGGTGGTTACTCCGGTTCTAAAAAATACATCATACCAATCGGTACTCGTATTTCCAAAATCAGGCATTTTACTTTGGTCTAATGAGGTATTATTGCGATAAGATTCCGTAAACAACTCTCTGTATTCGGCGCCATTTAAAACATGAAATTTGTTATTGGTAATTAGGTTAATTCCTGTTCTGAAACTATAATTAATAGAATTTTGATTGGCAGCACCTTTTTTTGTGGTAATTAAAATTACACCATTTGAGCCATCAGCACCATAAATAGAAGTTGCCGTAGCATCTTTTAAAACCACAACAGATTCTATATCATTTGGGTTTAAATAGGTTAGCGGACTAATACTGGTATTTGTACCCAAAATTTGGTTGGTTTCGTTACCTGTTTTAATGGGGATACCATCCAAAACCCAAAGTGGCTCGTTTGATGCACCAAAAGAAGCTTCTCCACGAATTCTGGTTTGATATCTTGGTCTTGCACTGCTGGCAGTTCCATCTTGTACTTCGTTTTGTAAACCAACAACAAGCCCTTCTACAAGCTGGTCGATTCTATTGCTAGGTTTACGTTCCAAATCTTTGCTTGTTACCACAGCGGCACTTCCAATTTGGTTTTCCTTTTTTTCAGAAGTACCGTAAGCAGTTACAATTACTTCTTGCAAATCACTCGCCGTTTGCAGCAATACAACATTAATAATTTTATTGCCGTTTACAGGTACCTCTTTGGTTCCATAACCAAGCATAGAAAATACAAGGGTAGCATTAGCAGGTGCCTGAATGGTAAACGAGCCATTATTATCTGTAGAAGCCACCTTGTTGGAGCCTTTAACCATAACAATTACCCCGGGCATGGTTAAATCTGGTTGGCCAGGAGCTTCCTTTGATTTAACAGTTCCCTTTATGGTAATATCATCTTGTTGGTGCTTTCCATTAGGTTTTAATTCGCTGATAATTACTGTTTTATCAATAATGCGATAGTTTAAAGCCTTGCCATTGGTAAGCTGTTGCAATGCTAGAGTTAAATCTGCATTTTTAAGCTCTAAACTTACCAGACCTGATTTTTTTAGTACATCGGCATCGTATAAAAAGAAAAAGCCACTTTGCTTTTTTATGTCTAAACATACACGCTCCATATCTGCATTGCGAACAGATAAGGTTACTTTTTGGGCGTATCCAGTGGCTCTAACCGCCAGTGTGCCGGCAATTAATAAAAAAAGAGTTAACCTCATAACTAATAGCGTGTTTCTATTAAATGACCTGTATATTCCCGTGCACTTGCCGGGAAGGAAATGTTTCATATTTTTGTACGTGTTGGTTTTTAATTGGTTGAATTCGAAATCATCAAAACAGAACAGCACATTATTACTTCCGGGAACATTGCAGTGTTTCCGGATTTCTTTTTTAGTGTATTCTGAAAGTTTAGGGGAAGTATCGGTTTATTACATAGTTGATTGGTTTAGGGTGTGTATTTTATTGTTGAAAATTAACGGTTACAGTTCTTTCAGATAAGGTGAAATTAACGCCACTTACAGCATTAAGCATTTCAAGCACTTGGTTTAGGGTTGCTTGCCTACGTATGTTTCCACTATATTTTTTGTTGCCTATATTGCCTTTGTATTCAATTTTTACATCATACCATCTGGCAACCTGATCTAGAATACTGGTTAAATCATCATTGTTGAAATAAAATATGCCTTCTTTCCATGCAATGGATTTGTAAGTATCTACTTTAGTAACTTCAAACTTATTGTTGCTGATATCAGCTTCTTCACCAGGTTTTAAAACGGTTTGATGGTTTCCTTCGCGAATTTTAACGGCACCCTCAAGCAACGTAGTTTTACTCGCTTTATCATAAGAACTAATGTTGAAATGTGTTCCTAAAACCTCAACCTCTGTTTGGTTAAACGCCACCACAAATGGAAGCGCTTTGTTGTGGGCTACTTCAAAATAAGCCTCGCCATTTAATTCAACCCTACGTTCGTTTTTATTAAAGCTAACAGGAAATGTAAGGGTAGAGGCCGCATTTAACCATACTTTTGTACCATCAGGAAGGACCATTTGATACTCTCCAGCTTTTGGTGTTCTTAATTGGTTAAATCCTTTTTGGTGCGTTCCATTTTTGAACGCCAACACACCCGATTTGGCGTCGATGTTTGATCCATCTTTACCATTAATTTGCATAGATGCATTGCTCAGGTTTATGAGTGAGCCATCGCTCATGCTTAAAGTTGCTTTTGAGCTTCCAGGCAAAATATCATAAACTTTTCCAAGCTGGGCAATATTTTGCTGGTTATTTTGTGATGTGTAGAGGTAAGTTCCTATACCGATAGAAAGTAATAAAACTGCTGCTGCGCTATAGCGTACCAGTTTGTGCCATTGAAATGATTTAGATGGAGTGGTAATTTTAGCGTTAATGGCCTCCCAGCCGGCTTTTACATCTACTGCATTAAAGTAATCAATTTCCTTTTGTACAGTTGCGGTATCCCGAAAAGATTCTACTAGTGATTCATTTTCTGGATTAGCGGCACGCCATTTTTCAAAATTTTCTTTTTCCGGACCTTGCAGTTCGTTCTTTAAAAACTTTATTATAAGTGAAGCTGTATCTGGAGAGGGCTGATGCTTTTTCATAGTCTATTATAATAAACCTGAAAAAGAAAAAGGGGTGAAAGGAAATGAAAATATTTTTCTGATTAACGGATATTTATTAGAAAAACTGAAATAAGAGCAAAAAAGTCAGGATTTAAACGCACTTTTAATAACTGTAAACCGCGTTTTTTTTGAGTTTTAACGGTATTAATGCTTATACCCAGTTTATCTGCAATTTGTTGGTTTTTGAGTCCTTCTAAATATCCCATTTTAAAAATTCGCTGACAATTTTCTGGTAACGTCGAAATTATCAAAGCCAATTCAGCAATTACCTCTGTTCTAATCATTGCATTTAAAGCAATTGCTTCCTCAGCTGGTTCTTCTTCCTGTTTGTTTAAAAAAACGGTTTCTAATTTTTGTCTGCGCAGTTTGTTTAAGCAGGCATTTCTAACAGATGAATATAAAAATCCCATTATTGGTACACTTTGGGCATCTATTTCATCCTTCCTGTTCCAATACATTACAAAGGTTTCTTGCACAATATCCTTTGCAGCCTCATCATCTTTAACAAATTGCATTGCAAAATGGCACAGCTTCGCATAGCTATTGCTAAACAATTCTTCAAAAGATTGAGTTATTGGTGTAGTATTCGGCAAAAAGTTGATAATAAGGATTTACGTATTTCAAAAATAGTATTTATCTCCATGGAATACAAGTTTTTAGGATATTGTATTATAACGATTACAATATTGCTTGAATAATTTATGTGCTATGATTTATTAGAGGTGATTTACATTTTGAAATACTACAGTTTAATTTGTTTTGAAATAAATCAAAACAAATAGAATATTTTCAATAATAAATATTTTATCTACTTATCCTCAGGTTTCTTATTATTTGATCGCTTTTTAAAGTTTGAAAAATATTTGCTTGTATTTTGGTTTTGTCTAAATCAACAGTTATCTTGGCTGAATCATCCCCAAATTAAATAGTAAAATTACTTTAAGACACAGATGAATCTCTTAACGCTCAATCAAGGGAAATTTAAAAATTTAAGTTTTCAAAAAATTCTCCAGGTTTTATTAAAGCCATTTTCATTTTTTTTATCGCTAATTGGGATCCACCATTTGATGCCAACTTTTTAGCGGCGCAATCAACTAAGTATACTGTTTCTATTTAATTGATTAAGGTTTGCATTAAACTAAAAATTCAGCAAAATAATTTAAGTTATTAATTAATATTTTGAAAGTCAATGCATTAAAAAAAACGGTTTCAATAAATAAATTCTACCATTTTCTAATAAAAATAAGCTATTCTTAAAATTTTTTAAAAATGATCTCATCTAAAACGCCCTTACTATTTATTGTATTTTTATTAAATATAATATACCCATGCCCAGGTTGCTCCTGAAAAACTCCCTAACCCCAATCCAATTATTCCTGCTTCACCAAACGCGGCTTCGTTAGGTGCGTATGGAGAAAGTCAGGTAAGCATGTATACTGGGCAAGCTGATATTACGATTCCTTTATATACTATTCAAACTAAAAGTTTAAGTATACCCATATCCTTGAGCTATAATTCATCTGGTGTAAAGGTAGAAGGTGTGGCCCCCTGGGTTGGGTTGCAATGGAGCCTTAATGCAGGCGGTGTTATAACTCGTCAATTAGTAGGAATGCCTGATGAATCGGCTATAGGTTATAGCACTAGCTCTGCTCGGCAGGAAATAGCCTCATTTATGGCTGGAGGAATGTCTGAAGGAGTATCAGTTGATTATTTGAATCGAGTAATGGATGGAAGGACAGATGCAGAACCTGATATTTTCTTTTTTAATTACCCTAATGGTGCGGGGAAGTTTTTTTATGGATATGATGGCACCATACAAGAAGCGCCAGTTAAAAAGAATAAAATTGAATGGGTAACTGTGAATGGAAAATATGGATGGAAAATATCTGATAATTCTGGGCATGATTATTACTTTTTAGATCGGGAAGAAACAGCTTATACATCTACTACAAAGGCAGGTGCACAAACTAGTATTGGCACAACGCCAAAATCAAATCAAACTTTTGCCAGCAGTTGGTATTTGTCTCAGATTGTAGATAAAAACACCTCAGAAACGATTTATTTTGATTACGAGGGTTTTTGGTATACACAGCGTTCTATTGGCAGCCGCAGTAAATATATTGCGTTTGATCAAGGCTGTAATGTACCCTCTTCCGGAGAAAGTTATACTGTAACCACGGTTAGTGCCTTGCGTATTAAGAAAATCCGCTTTTCTGGAGGTTATATTGATTTCATTGCAGGTGCAGCCAGAGAAGATCTGCCAGGCGACAAAGTACTTGATCAGATGCTTGTTAAAAATTTAAAGGATGAAGTGATTAAATCTTACAATTTTAGCTATCGCTATACAAATTCTTTCAATTCTCCTTATGGTGTTGAATATGGTAAACGTTTGTTTTTAGATAAAGTTGGCGTTGGTAACGGAGCGTTAGGCAGTTATACATTTACTTATAATCCCATTGACCTTCCGCATCGACTTTCTTACGATCAAGATCATTGGGGATACTTTAATAATTCATCTAATAACGATCTTTTTACACCGGCTGATTATTATTATAATGTAGCTAGTAATACTTATGTAAGTATTCCTGGAGCCAATAAGCAAATTGATGAGACTTATGCCCAAGCTGCTGTGCTTCAGAAAATCAGCTATCCAACTGGCGGAAGTACGTCTTTTACTTATGAAAATAATACTGCGTATTCATTACCTGCCGATTTTGATTTAAAATACACGGATAAGGTGTTTTTTTTAAATGGACAATCTTATACGGACACCTACTTTGAGAAAGCATTTGTAATCAGTGAAGACTTTTTAGGTAGCGGCGGTATTTTCGCAAAACTTAGCGGTAGTTTTGGTTGTACTGGTACTGGGTTTAGTTGTCCAGATATTAGATTATATTACCCTAATGGAACGAGTATTCAAATCAATCAGGCAAGTTACGGGAAAACATATTTCCTTAAAAAAGGAAATTATAGAGTAACAGCAGATTACAGTTTCATTCCAAATCCTCAGACCAAAATTCAAAACTTTAGCTTTGTATTAACCTGGCCCGAATCTTTTAGAGAAAATCCATTAACCGCTCATAATGTTAAAGTTGGTGGGTTGAGAATTAAACAGATAGATAATTTTGAGCCTAATAGCAGTCAAACTTTTACCAAGCGATATAGCTATACGAAATTTAATGCTTCGAATGAATCTAGCGGAACTATTCTTAGTGTGCCTTACTATAAATATAATGTTCTTAATTATAATGGAATAAGTGCATATTGTCAGTGGCTTTGTGTTACCGCAGTATCCAATACAGGGCTGGGTACAACCAATGGTAATCCGGTGGGTTATGCTCAAATTACCGAATACATTGATAAATATGGAGTATTAGGTAAAAATGAGTATGTATATGCCCCGCCAGTTTTTACCCAGCCAAGTAATCAGCTACCTTTTGCTCCGGCCGATAACCGAGATTTTTTTAATGGAATGCTACAGAATGAAAGAACTTATGGCTTTAAAGACAATGCATATGTTTTAAAAAAGGAAGTGAGGAATAAATACGCATTGTACAATCCATCTGGCAGTAGCTATGGTTTTGGGCTCAAAACAACATTAAAAAACTTTAGATCGATATCATTATTAGATGATTTTAGTCATGATGTATATAATGTCAGTACAGGTTGGATGCATCTTGATACCACCGAAACTAAAATGTATGACGGAGGAATGATTTTAACGACCCAGGTTTCTTATACCCAAAACGCGGCTAATTTATTAAATAGTAAAACAGAACAAATTAGTAGTAGAGGTCTGATTAATACAGAATTAATTAAATATCCTGTTGATTATACGGATGGAAGTTATGGCGCTGATCTATTAAAAAACAAGATGGTAAATGATGCAGTTTTAGAAAAATCAGTTTTTGTTAATAATCAGCTTGTATCCAAAGAGGCAAATGGTTATGATAATTTTGGAACATTGGTTATGCCATCAAAAATCAGTAAATTATCCACGACTGATCAGGTTATGGAGGAAAGGTTATCTTTCATAAACTATGATAATGTTGGGAATCTTCTTAGTTTAAATAATGTTAAAGGCACCAAAACTACATATTTATATAGTTACAATACCCAATACCCAATTGCCGAGATTAAGAATGCAGATTATGCTACGGTGGAGAATGTTTTGGGAGGTGCAACTGTAGTTAATAATTTCAGCAACTCTAACCCTACAGATGCGGAAGTTAAGGCTTTTTTAGCTCCTTTAAGAACAGGCTTGCCCGATGCCCAAATCACAACTTATACTTATAAACCATTGGTTGGAATGACGAGTAGTACCGATACAAAAGGCCTTACTACTTATTATGAGTATGATGAATTTCAGCGGTTAAAAAATGTTAAAGACCAAAACGGTAATATCATTAAAAACAATGCCTACCATTATAAAAACTAGCGCCTCATGAAAAGATATTTAAATTATAGTTCCGTTCTCCTTTTACTGCTCAGTGGTTTTGGCTTAAAGGCACAAGACCATAAAACAGTAAGTACTTATAATGGTGAGGCAGAGATTACCGCCCCCTTAAGTGTAACCTTAACCGACGGTTTCCATGCTACAGGTAACGTTCGGATTTATACGACAGGTAAAAGCCTGCAGAACTGTTTTCCTTTGGTCTCCTTACCGAGCAGCAACCAAAACTATGTTTTAACCCGAATATTTAAACAGCGTGGCGTAACCGAAGCCACGTTGGGTAACGCAAGACTGGTATGCGATGAAAATCAAACCATCCAATACTTTGATGGCTTGGGCCGGCCGCTACAAACTGTTACGGTGCAAGGCAGCCCTACAGGAAAAGATCTGGTGCAGCCTGTGGTTTACGATGCCTTTGGACGTGAACAATTTAAATACCTGCCCTATGCCGCCAGTACAGGAAGCAACGGCAGCTACCGGGCTGATGCACTAACCGGGCAATCTTCTTTTTACCTCAGCCAGCCTGCCACAAGCGGCATCCCGATTATCTCTACGCCTTTTAGCCAAACAGTATTTGAGGCCAGCCCCTTAAACCGGGTATTGGAACAAGGCGCCCCAGGATTAGCCTGGCAACCTGCACCAAACAGTTTAGCGGGGCATACGGTAAAAATGGATTATGGAACAAATGCATTGAACGAAGTTAAACTCTGGACGATAAACGCGGCCGATAACGGGGCAAGTGCAGGATTTTACCTGCCGGGCAAACTATATAAAACGATTTCCAAAGATGAGAACTGGAAACCAGCAGATGATAAGATGGGCACGGTTGAAGAGTTTAAAGATTTTGAAGGGCATGTGGTATTAAAAAGGACTTGGGAAACCAACAGCAAAAGCCTTTCTACCTATTACGTTTACGATGATTATGGAAATTTAAGATATGTATTGCCTCCCGCAGTAAATGAAAACGGGCAAAGCCCGGTTACCTCTTTCACTGAAAGCGATACCAACTTTAACAACTTTATTTATGGCTATCATTATGACGGGCGTAAACGTTTAGTTGAAAAGAAGATTCCGGGTAAGGGATGGGAATATATGGTTTATAACCCCTTGGATCAGGTGGTATTCAGTCAGGATGCCGTACAAGCAGCTAAATCACCAAAAGAATGGTTGTTTACCAAGTATGATGCTTTGGGCCGTGTAATATTAAGTGGTTTATA
>NZ_RQRS01000024.1 GCF_004335085.1 Pedobacter nototheniae
CATTCCGAACAGAGAAGTTAAGCCCACCAGAGCCGATGGTACTGCGGTAACACGTGGGAGAGTAGGTCGGTGCCAAATCTTAAAAGAAACCCTTGCAACTTAATGTCGCAAGGGTTTTCTTAGTTTATAGGAAATTTAAACCAACAAGGAAAGCACTGTGGTTTAACCCTGGAGTTTGCCCTATCTTTTCTCATCTCCCGCTGCTACCAATGCCCTTCAGCTTAAACCTGACCGGAATGTAAATCCTTTTTGGTTAAGATCCCTCAATTTTACCAAAGCTTATCCAAAAAGATTGCAATGAAGGGCGGGACTACAGCACCCATTAAATACTGCACATCCCTTTCCTGAATATCTCCTGAATACTTTTAAATAGATCCGCTAAAAGCTGCTCATCAGTAATTCAAAAGTGCTTGATAAGGATTCCCTCTTAGCCCGAGGAGTTTAGCAAATGCAGGTTCTGTCTTGTAACCTTGTTTTTTTAGCGCAATAATTTCTTTTCTGAAATTTTCACCTTTTTTTAATAGCAACTTATGTTCAATAAGCATATGGAGATAGGCATTTTGTTCTTGCGTTGGTATATTCTGACCAAATATTTCGATCTCAAAATTCTCAAGAAAAAAATTAACTTTAATGGCATTGTATTTTTGATTTTCAGAGATTAAAAAGTCTTTTTCATTACCAAAATACAACTTTAGCTTATGTTTAAATTCTTCATTATTTTGAACATAGCAAACAATATCTAAATCGCTTCCTTCGATATCGATATTTATTGGAATAGTGCCAACAAGAATGGGTGAGAATGCTTTAAGTTTATTTAAGATTTCGTTATTCTTTAGAATATAATAAGCTTTTACTTGTGTTGCATTTCCAGTTTTGAGGTAAGATATATCTAAGAAATTAATCATATAATTATTTAATGAGGTTATGCTAATTGCCGTTTCAAGGCTATAAACATTAGAAATGCATGCTAATTTAATTATTTATATTATTATCTATAAAATTGACTTTATTAAAGCCTTTAGAAATACTTTGTGTGTAGCAATGATATGCGCTACAATTATTAAACAAAAAAGTCCATTTCAATTAAGAAATGGACTTTTTTGTTTGTTGTTCTATGGACAAGCTGATCATGAAAATAACTTAATCTTCTACAATTTCGCTGTTAATGCTAACATCATCCTTTACGTCTTCTTTAAAGTAATTTTTTTGGAAAATTAAGATAAGTATTACACCAATTGAAATTGCGGCGTCAGCAAGGTTAAAAACAGGTCTGAAGAACACAAATTCTTCTCCTCCCCAAATTGGTAGCCAATTTGGAAAATGACCTTGAGCAATCGGGAAGTAAATCATATCTACTACACGACCGTGAAACCAGCTTTCATAACCATATATTTTCCCATAAAAAACGGAATCAATGATATTACCGAGTGCACCAGAAAAAATCAAAGCAACGTTCAAAATTAAACCGCGATGATATTTTTGTTTAATTAAATAATGCAAACCATAACCAATTCCGGCTACGGCAGCGATGCGAAATAAAGATAGAGCTAGTTTACCGAACTCACCTCCAAATTCCATTCCAAAGGCCATTCCATTATTTTCGGTAAAGTGAATGATAAACCACTTACCAATAATATTAAATTCCTGGCCTAAGTACATATGTGTTTTGATCCAGGTTTTAAGAGCCTGATCGGCCAATAAAACCAGAAAGATCAGGATTAAAGGTTTTGTATAGCCTTTCATTAACCTTGCTTTAATTTAGCTTCCATACTTAAAGTTGCATGCGGAACTGCACGTAAACGTTCTTTTTGAATTAATTTACCAGTTTCGCGGCAAATGCCATAAGTTTTGTTTTCAATACGAACCAAAGCGGCTTCAAGGTTATCAATAAATTTTTTCTGACGAGCAGCTAATTGATTAATTTGTTCTTTTTCCATAGTTGCCGAACCATCTTCTAATGTTTTGTAAGCGCCAGAAGTGTCTTCAGTGCCGTTTGCATTAGGGTTGCTTAATGAAGTTGTTAAGGAGTTAAGTTCTTCTTTTGCAACACGTAATTTATCTTGAATTAATTCTTTAAATTCTTGTAGTTCACTGTCTGAGTAGCGTGTTTTGTTACTGTTTTCCATGTTATTGATTTAATTTACTAATTAATGGATTTCTTTATATTTTATTTACTGAAATGCTTAACTCAACATCATCGATAACGATTTTGTTTGCATCATTTACAGCATCTGTTAATTCAAATTCGTCTGCTAAGATTTCCGCGCAAATGTAATCTTTGTTTTTAGCAACTGCAGCTGCCACTAAGTTATCATTTTGTAACCTAACTTTAATCCTATCGGTCACTTCAAAGTTTAATTCTTTACGTAAATTCTGAATACGGTTAACAAGTTCTCTCGAAATACCTTCTTGTTTTAATTCTTCAGTTATGGTAACATCCAGTGCAACAGTAAGATTACCAATGTTTGTAACCTGCCATCCTGGGATATCTTCTGCAAATACTTCTACATCGCCATTTAAGTCGATCACAAATTCTGCATCGTTACTTCCTTTAATGGTTAAATTACCTTCAGTTTCCAGAAGTTGTATATCATCCTGGGAAGCGTTTTCTAAAGCCTCTTTAACGATACTCATATCCTTACCAACTTTCTTGCCTAACGATTTAAAGTTAGGTTTTAATTTTTTCTTAACAATGCCATGCGTGTCGGTTATAAACTCAATATGCTTAACATTTGTTTCAGATAAAATATAATCGGCAACTTTTGATATTTTTTGCTCGAAATCTCCATTTAAAGAAGGAATTAAAATCTTCTCTAATGGCTGACGAACATTAATGCTCGATTTTTTACGTAGTGATAAAACCATCGAAGAAATATCCTGCGCATAAAGCATCCGTTCATTTAAAGCATTATCTATTAAACTTGCATCGGCATCGTTCCACAATGTTAAGTGAACAGATTGTTCTGCTTGTTTATCCGTTACTGTTAAATTTCTGTACAACCAATCGGCGAAGAACGGTGCAACAGGACTCATTAACTGTGTTAGGGTTTCTAAACAAGTATAAAGCGTTTCGTAAGCGGCACGTTTATCATCTGTCATTTCACCTTTCCAAAAACGGCGACGACTTAAACGGATGTACCAATTACTTAAATGTTCATCAACAAAAGCCTGAATAGATCTTGTTGCTTTCGTAGGTTCGTAAGCGTTATAAGCCTCATCAACTTCGTTAATTAGGTTTTGTAATAACGATAAAATCCAACGATCTAACTCTGTTCTATCTTCAACCTTGCTTAAATTGTTTTTGTCAATTTCGAATTTATCGATGTTGGCATATAAAGCAAAGAAATTATAAGTATTGTAAAGTGTGCCGAAAAATTTACGGCGAACTTCAGCAATTCCTTCAATATCAAATTTTAAGTTATCCCATGGGTTTGCATTAGAAATCATGTACCAACGGGTAGCATCAGCGCCATACTCGTTAATGGTTTGGAATGGATCGGCTGCATTACCTAAGCGTTTAGACATTTTTTGCCCATTTTTATCCAGTACCAAACCGTTTGATACCACATTTTTATAGGCTACCTTGTCAAAAACCAACGAAGATATTGCGTGGAGGGTGTAAAACCAACCACGAGTTTGATCTACACCTTCTGCTATAAAATCTGCAGGAAAATCTTCGTTGCCATCAATCTTTTCCTTGTTTTCAAAAGGATAATGCCATTGCGCGTAAGGCATTGCACCTGAATCAAACCAAACATCAATTAAATCACTTTCGCGGTTCATTGGTTTACCTGATGGAGATACTAAAATTAGCTCATCAACTACATTCTTGTGCAAATCAATCAGGTTATAATTTTCCTCAGACATATTTCCTATTTCGAACCCTTTAAAAGGATTTTCTTTCTGGAAACCAGCTTCGATTGATTTTTCTATAGCATGGTACAATTCTTCAACTGAACCAATAATTATCTCTTCTTTTTTATCTTCGGTTCTCCAAATTGGTAAAGGAATACCCCAATATCTTGAGCGCGATAAATTCCAGTCGTTGGCATTTTTTAGCCAGTTTCCGAAACGGCCTTCGCCAGTAGATTTTGGTTTCCAGTTGATGGTTTCATTAAGATCGAACATTCTATCTTTAATGTCAGTAACTTTAATAAACCAAGAATCTAGCGGATAATATAAAAGCGGTTCATCAGTTCTCCAACTATGCGGATAACTGTGCACATATTTTTCTACTTTAAAAGCTTTATTTTCTTCTTTTAATAAAATTGCGATTTCTACGTCGACTGATTTCTCAGGTGCTTCGCCAGTATTGTAATATTCATTTTTTACATACTTTCCTGCAAAAGGACCAACATGCTTGGTAAATTTTCCTTGCAAATCCACTAATGGCACAAGAATATCGTTATCATCCATTACCAACATTGGTGGCACTTCAGGAACAGCTTCTTTAGCAACTTTAGCATCATCTGCACCAAAAGTAGGTGCAGTATGTACAATTCCAGTACCGTCTTCTGTGGTTACAAAATCTCCAGAAATTACGCGAAAAGCATTTTCAGGGTTGTTATATGGTAATGCGTAAGATAAAAGTTGCTCATATTTAATTCCAACCAATTCAGTTCCCTTACATTCAGCAAGAATTTGATAAGGTATTTTCTTATCACCAGCCTTAAAGTTTGTAAAATCTTCTGCTTCATTGCTTTCGAAGAAGGTTTTGCTGAATTGTTTTCCAACCAGGTTTTTCGCTAGAATTACATTTGTTGGAAGGAATGTATACTGATTAAAAGTTTTTACTAAAACATAATCGATTTTTGGACCAACAGTTAGAGCTGTATTTGATGGTAAAGTCCATGGAGTTGTTGTCCATGCCATCAAATAAATATCACCGTATGGTTGTAAGAACGAAGGTAAGCTTGTTGCTATAGTTTTAAACTGTGCAACAATTGTGGTGTCGGTTACATCACGGTAAGCGCCTGGCTGGTTCACCTCGTGAGAGCTTAAACCTGTTCCAGCTTTTGGCGAATATGGTTGAATGGTATAGCCTTTATACAATAATCCTTTATCGTAAATTTGTTTTAAAAGCCACCATACCGATTCCATGTATTTAGATTTATAGGTAATGTATGGATCATCCATATCTACCCAATAGCCCATTTTTTCGGTTAAATCGTTCCACACATCGGTGTAGCGCATTACTGTTTTTTTACAGGCTTCGTTATAATCTTCTATAGAGATGGTTTTACCAATATCTTCTTTAGTAATGCCCAATTCCTTTTCAGTACCAAGTTCAACAGGCAATCCGTGGGTATCCCATCCAGCTTTACGTTTTACCTGAAAACCTTTAACTGTTTTGTAACGGCAAAAAATATCCTTAATTGCACGAGCCATTACGTGGTGAATCCCCGGCATACCATTGGCAGACGGCGGACCCTCATAAAAAGTAAACGGATTTGATTTCGGACGGGAAGAAATACTCTTTTCGAATATGTTTTCTTCTTTCCAAAAATCTAATATTTCCTGCCCTATTTTGGCAAGGTCTAATTGTTTAAATTCCCTATACATCAATCAAGTAACTTCAAAAAAAATAAGGATGCAAAGTTAAAGTTTTTGACCGAATTTTGGTAGTTTTAGCTGTAAATACTTTTGCCCATGAAATTATTCAATATCGGAATTACGTTAATGGTTGTCGCTGTTGTGGCTTTGCCGATTGTAGCCGTGATTAATCCTACAAACCGTGATTTTGTTTTATATGGTTTTTATTTTTGTGGTTTTCTTGAACTAATTGGATTATTGTTTGTTTTAATTCATATCATTACCCTTAAAAAGAAAATTCCATGATCAAGCTCCTAAAGTTACAGAAGGCTGTATTTGTTATTATAGCTGGGATACTTTCATTCGTTGCTTACAAAATTATGGACGCACATGAAGTAAGAGGAAGTATTTATTTCGAAATGCTATCAGGTGTTTTGCTTATTATTGGAGCATTGTGGTTTCTATATCCTATTTTATTCGCCAAAAAAGATGAGGATGGCAATGCTGAAATTTTAACTGATCCAACAGTTGAAATTAAAGAGGATGAGGAGGAAAAGCCTACTGTAGAATAGTAATCAATTATTTGGTGTGTTCTTATTGAAAATTTTGGGGTATAATTGAAAGTTAGTTTAGCGATCGTCTAACCAACCAATAAGTCCAAAACACTGTTTTTTAATTAAGCTCTCCATCGGCATGGTCAATTATTCGGGAAGCACAGCCAAAGCCCACCCACTGCCTTGAACAGAAAAATTGCGAGCCGACAACTTTGCTTCTTTGGTTGCCCAAAGAAGAGAAGCCCCTGTGGCAGCGGAAAAAAGATTTGTCTTGCCAGACGGGCTTTGTACCTTTTTCTTAACAAAAAGGTACCCAAAAGTCAAGGCTTGCATCCTTTCTTGCATAACAACATTATAATTCTGAGAGCAGTAATATGAGGCTTAGCCCAACACTCAATCCTGCGCCCGCTACATATTCCTTTGGTTATTCGTAAAACGGTATTAAGTGCAAGAATTATAATGAGCTATCCTACGAAATGCTGCTATGCCTGGGCGTAATCGGAAAGGGATAAAATATAACCGAAAGTTAGTTTAGCGATTGCCTAACTCACTAACAAGTCCAAACCACTGTTTCTTCGTAACCTCTAAATCGGCATGGTCAATTATTCGGGAGGCACAAGCAAATCCCACCCACTGCCTTAAACAGAAAAATTGCGAGCCGACAATTTTTGGTTCTTTTTGTTGTCAAAAAGAATAAGGCCCCCGCGGCAGCGGAATAAAGGTTTGTCTTGCCAGACGGGCTTCGTCCCTTTTTCTTAACAAAAAGGTACCCAAAAGTCAAGGCTTGCACCCTTTCTTGCATAGCAGCATTATAATTCCGACAGCAGTAATATGAAGCTTAGCCCAGCACATAATCCTGCGCCCGCTGCATATTCCTTTGGTTCTTCGGATAATGAAAGTAAGTACAAGAATTCCAATGAGCTATTCTGCGAAATGCTGCTATGCCTGGGCGTAATCGGATAATTCAGTAATATAATTTAAAGTTTGCTTAGCTATACATCTAACGCACTAACTAATCCAAAGCACTGTTTCTTCGTAACCTCTAAATCGGCATGGTCAATTATTCGGGAAGCACAAGCAAATCCCACCCACTGCCTTAAACAGAAAAATAAGTCCGCGGCTATCAGAAAATAACCAGCCCACATAGGGGTAAATTTAATCACGATTGTATTAGCTCTAAACAACCTAACAGAGATAATATGATACCAGCACTTATTATTTGGTTATGCAAAAAATACATTGCACCCAAAATCCACAAAAGAACATTAATTAGAAAAGCATCAGCTTTAAAAATTCAAGTAATGACCATTGTTTTTATGATTGTTACCTCACAATTACCTGCACAACAGCAAAGTAGTAGGTATAATGTTAAGCGAAATGGCGAGGTTATCGGTCAAATGTATTTTAATCAGAAGGATGAGGGGAGTAATACATTTCTAAAAATTACTTCAAAGGTAAATACTCGTTTTATTTTTAAAATTGATGTAGAAACAGAGGATGTTGCGCATTTTAAAAACGGCAGATTAATTTCATCAGATGTAAACAGAACCGTTAATGGGGATACTAAAGACTCTAAAAAAACAAATCTGCAAAATGAAGTTTATCAACTTCAGTCTGGAAAAAAAATAAGTACAATAAAACAGACTATTAGCTATAATATGATGCTTTTGTACACCAAAGAGCCTGTAGGTATTGCTGAAGTATATTCTGACAACTTTCAATGTTTTGTATCTATTCAAAAAAAGGGAAATCACCAATATAGAATCACTCTACCAGATGGAAATTACAACGACTATTTATTTGAAGATGGCGTTTGCAAAACCGTAACAGTCAATCATTCTTTGTATACTATTAAAATGGAGCGGGTTTAATTATGGAGGCTGTAAATAATAAATACATTAAAGTTCTGGTTACAGGTGCATCAGGCTTTATTGGTCGAAAATTGAGTTTAACTCTTGCGGAAATGGGCTACGATGTAGTTGCATTGTGCAGAAACATTCACCATCCATATCTTATACCACATCGAAATATTCAATTTGTAAAAGGTGATATTTTGGAAGTTGAAAGTTTGGAAAATGCAATGAAAGATTGCTATCAGGTTTATCACACGGCAGCAATGGCTAAAATGTGGTGTAAAAATGAACAAGATTTCTATAATGTCAATGTATTAGGTACGCGAAATGTATTGGCCTGCGCCTTAAAACTAGGGGTAGAACGGGTTGTACATACATCAACTTGTGGTGTTTGGGGACCAACCTTAAATTTGCCAATTTCTGAGAATGACCCTCGTGCAGTCGGTTTTGCAATAAATTATGAAAGAACAAAATATTTGGCAGAGCTTGAAGTAAAAGAATATGTAAAAAAGGGATTAGATGTTGTTATCGTAAATCCGTCAAGAGTTTATGGCGATGGTCCTGTAACGGATAGCAATACCGTTAGTAAAATGGTGAGTGGTTATATAAACGGTACTTGGCATTTTATTCCTGGTGATGGAAATGCAATTGCGAATTATGTTTTTGTTGATGACGTGGTGAACGGGCATGTTTCAGCCATGGAGAATGGTCGTAATGGGGAAAGATATATTTTGGGTGGAGAGGATATTTGCTTCAATAGTTTTTTCGAAACGCTAAGAAGAATTACTGGGAAAAATCGAAATCTGTTTAAAATTCCGGTAAGGATAATTAAAGCATATAGCCAGTTTGAAGCATTTAAAACCCGCTTATTAAATTTGACACCCTACTTTTTACCAGAGTTTGCTGATCGGTTAAACTGCAACCAGCAATACAATAGCAATAAAGCCATTACCGAATTAAATTATAGGATAACCCCATTTACAATAGGGATTGGTAAAACTATTGAACATTTACAAAAAAACATATTATGGAAAAGTTAACCGCTTTAGTAACCGGAGCAAGCGAAGGTTTGGGGAAATCTTTTGCTTTAGAACTTGCTGGCAGAGGTATGGATTTGGTTTTGGTTTCTTTACCAAATAGCGGTCTGGATCACCTAGCTAATTATTTACGCTTAAACTTTAATTGCAAGGTTTTTTGTATTGAGAAAGATTTAACTGATACTAATTCAGCCTATGATATTTTTAAAGAATTAAGCGAACATCAAGTTAAAATTAATTTGTTGATTAATAACGCCGGACTTGGAAATTGGTCGTGGTTTGAGGAAAAGAACATTAATTTTTACAAAACACAAATCGATTTAAATATCACGAGTACGGTATTGTTAACGCGTTTATTTTTGAATCATATTAATAAAAACGAGCAGAATTATATTTTAAATGTGGGCAGTTTAGGTGGTCATTTTATTGTGCCTAAAAAACAAGTTTACGGGGCAACAAAATCATTTATTGGTTATTTTACCAGATGTTTGCAGTTAGAATTGAGTGGCACAAAAGTGAGTATTAGCTTACTTAGCCCTGGTGGCATTAATACCAAACCTGAATTGTTAGTGCTTAATCACAGTTTAAAAGGAATAGCAAAGGCAACAATATTGGAGCCGGAGTTTGTAGCAAAAGCTGCAATAAACGGCGTGCTAAAAGGGCAAAAGGAAATTATTCCTGGTATAGCTAACCGCTTTTTGATGATACTCGATAAAATTATTCCAGGATTTTTAAAAGAAGTGATTATAAGACGTAAATTGAAAGCAATTTTGAATGTTTAGCAGAAGTAGATAGGTCAATAAAGAATAAAAAAAACCAAATAACAATCTTATTAACTCACTTGGAAAGTAAAGATACCAATCTTATAGCACTAATTAAACAAGGAAATAAGCTTGCCTTTGACGATGTTTTTATTAAACATTTTAAAAGTTTGCATGCCTATGCCAGTGCTATTGTGAAAGATCGTGATGATGCTGAAGAGATTGTACAAAATGTTTTTGTGAGAATATGGACCAAAAGAGAGCAGCTTAAAACAGATGGATATTTAAAATCATTTCTCTATCGGGCTGTACACAACGAAAGTTTAAATTACTTGAAACATAAAAAAGTGCGTTCGAAATTTGATCTGCATTACGCAGATTCGGCTAAAAATGAAATGGGCAATTTAAATAAAGATTTAATGGCGGCAGAATTGGAACGAAACATCCATGTTGCAATTAATGAATTGCCCGAAAAATGTAGGGAAGTGTTTCAATTAAGTCGCTTTGAGCAGCTTAAATATCAGCAAATTGCTGATGCATTAAACATTTCGATAAAAACAGTAGAAAACCAAATGGGTAAGGCCCTGAAAATTCTCCGTTTAAAAATGGTCGATTTTCTAATTTTCTTATTCATTTATTTGATGTGAGCGTATGGATGAAAAGTATACATATATAAATGACGATTTACTCGCCAAATATTTGCTAAATGAGGCTTCGGAAATGGAGCGTTTTGAGGTAGATAAGTGGGTAAACGAGCATCCTTTAAATCAAAAATATTTTGAGGATTTACAAACTATTCTGGAGAAAAGTAAACTTCAGCATGATGAAAGTATTAACGAGTATGAAGCATTAGAGCGATTAAATATACGTTTAATTCAGCAGAATAAAAGCAATGGGTTTTTGAAGTTTTTCCGCATTGCCGCCATCATTACGGTAGTTTGTGGTTTGGGTTGGTTTGTGTATTTAAACACAATTGCAAGTAATGTAAATGTTCAATCGGCAAACAATATACTTACAAAATCTCTTCCTGATGGATCTGTTGCAATTTTAAATAAAGAATCATCACTAACTTTTAAAGGAGGTTTTTTTACTAAAAATAGAGCTGTTAATCTTAAAGGAGAAGCATTTTTTAAAGTTGAACCGAATAAGTCAAAGCCTTTTATTATTAAAGTAAATGATGTAACCGTTACCGTTGTAGGTACCTCTTTTAACGTTAAAAGTATTAATGGCCAAACGATTGTAATTGTAGAAACTGGGATTGTTAAAGTGAATAATGCTAAAGATAGTGTTCGTCTAATTGCGGGCGAACGTGTGCAACTACAATCTAATCAAGCTCATTTAAATAAAGCTATTAACAATGGTAAACTCTATAACTATTATTATACCAATGAGTTGGTTTGTGATAATACACCTTTGGATGAACTTGTGCCGGTACTAAACGAAAAGTTTAAAGCCAATATCATTATCAATAACCCTAAAATTAAATCATTACCCATTAGTACCGTTTTTAAAAATGAACCGTTGAACGAAATTTTAAATATAATTGCCCAGACTTTCAAAATTAAGGTGGTTACAAAAAATGGAGTTATCGAGTTAAAATAAATTAATCTCCACATGCATTTCTATACCAAATTTTGGTTTATCCTTTTCCTGCTTATTCGTATCTCATTTGCGGTAAATGCACAAACCACTTTAAATCGGAAAATTTCGTTGCAGATCGAAAATCAACCCCTTAAAAAAGTGCTGAGTATGATTGAGCAAAAAGGCGAGTTTAGGTTTTCTTACAACAGTACTATTATGCCTTTGGATAGCGTAATTAATATCCGAAAAAATAATTTAACGATTTCTGATGCACTTGATTTCATACTAAATCAAAGATATGAATACCATCAATCTGGCAATTTTGTAATTATAAGATATGCGCCAAACGAATTGCTTTTAATGGTAAAAGAATCTTCAGGCAATGCCGAATCTTACTCCATTACGGGGCAAATTGTAGATAAACATACGGGTGAGGCGATAAAAAATGCAAGTATTTATGAAAAATTTCTGCTTCAATCTCAGCTTTCTGATGAAAATGGCTATTTCTCGATGCGGTTAAAAAATATAACACAACCAATTGCTCTTACGGTTACTAAAGAAAATTATAAAGTAGTAACCAATTATTTCTTGGCAGAAATAAATATTAGTGAATCTGCGGATGACCGAACCGATAATAAAACAAACGAACGTTTTGTAGATGGCGATTTATTTGATGTGGAACGAACTGACTTAGGTAAAGCATTTATTACAACAGCTCAACGGATTCAATCTGTTAATCTAGGTGGCCTAATTTCTGAAGCACCGATACAATTTGCCCTCGTTCCGGGAATAAATTCTCATGGCTCGCTAAGTGGACAAGTGGTTAATAATTTTTCGTTTAATGCTATAGGCGCATATAGTGCCGGAGTTGATGGGATGGAAATAGGACTCGTTTTTAATATTAACAAAACTAATGTGCGTTATTTTCAGTTTGCCGGTGCTTTTAACTTGGTTGGCGGAAATGTGCAGGGAACACAAATTGCAGGTTTTTTTAATTCGGTGCTGGGAAATTCCAATGCATTACAAATAGGATTGGGTTATAATCAAATTGGTAAAAATATGCGAGGTGTTCAAGTTGCCGGAGTGTACAACAGAGTTAAGGGAAGTATGAATGGAATGCAGGTTTCTGTAGGTCTTAACTCTATTGGTGGAGATGCGGATGGTGTTCAGATTTCTACATTTAACCATGTAAAAGGTGATAAAAGAGGGTTTCAAATTGGGGTTTTCGGAAATGCTGTAAATGGAAGAAGTTCGGGATTTCAAATTGCAGGTGTTGCTAATTATAATAAAGAAGTAAACGGTTTTGCAGTTGCATCTTTAACTAATATTACTGCAAAAACTGCTAACGGATTACAACTAGCCCCTTTTAATTATGCGAAAACTTTAAAAGGTGTACAAGTTGGCTTGATTAATTTTTCAGGGAAAAACGATGGTTATTCAATAGGTTTAGTAAATATAGCCATGAATGGCTATCATAAAATAGGATTCGGCACTAATGAAACTACGCCTATAAATTTTGTTTATAAAGGTGGTAGTAAGCATTTATATAATATGTTAATGGTTGGAATTGATAATAAATCATCATCAAAACTTTATACAGGCGGCTTGGGTTTTGGAACCGAACTTAACGTCTATAAAAGATTATCTATTAATCCAGAGTTAAGTGCGCAATATGTTTATCAGGGTAATTGGGATAATTTTAATCTTTTAAATAAAGTAGAATTACCCATAAATATTAAGCTGAGTAAATGGCTTGCCATACAAGGTGGCCCATCATTAAATGTGTATTACACAAAGCAAAATGAAAAGATTGGTAATTATGGATTGTTGCAAGAAAAGCATAAAAATTTCTCTTTCAGTAATACTAACTACACAGGATGGTTGGGTTGGAGTGTAGGTCTTTTGTTGTTATAATAAAAAAAAGGCAGGTTTATGATGCGTTTATAAACCTGCCTTTTTATTTGATTTTAATGGTCAAATTCAGTTGGGTTTTTGGCTAAATCTTCAGCAGAAATAATTTTTCTAACTTTCTTTTTATCCAGCCATAAAACCAAGGCAGGTAATAAGGTAAGGTTAAAAATTAAGGCTACAAATAAAGTAATTGATAGTAGTAAGCCCAAAACTACGGTTCCGCCGAATGTAGATGCTGTAAAGATACCGAAACCGAAAAAGAGAATTAATGCAATATGCGTCATACTTACCCCTGTTTCAGTTATCGTGTCTGTGATTACTTTGCTCACCGGAAAATTGGTTAAATTTAATTCTTGTTGATAGCGGGTTAAAAAGTAAATTGTTTGATCGGAGGCCAAACCAAAAGCAATCGTAAAGATTAAAATAGTTGATGGTTTTAATGAAATTCCGAAATATCCCATAATTCCAGCTGTAATAATTAGTGGAACGATATTAGGTAATAATGAAATAAACATAATGCCCAGGCTTTTGAACTGAGCCAGTCGTAATAAAGAAATTAATACGATAGCAAGGGCAATACTTTCAACTAAATGTTTAAGCATATAATCTGTACCCTTCGAGAAGATAATGCTCGAACCGGTAAGTTCCACATCGAATTTAGCCGGAGGCAAAATGCTATCAATCCTTGGTTTTAGTTCCAGTAAAATTGCATCAAGTCTTTTCGAACCCACATCCGCCATTTGAAAACTTAATCTTGTACTTTGTTTATCCTTATCAATAAAATTATTTAATAAACTTGCATTTCCTTTACCACCATTGGCAATGTAGGCCAAAATGAAGTTTTTCTCCATATTATCGGGCAAACGGAAATAGGTAGAATCATTATTGTAGAAAGCCTGTGTTGCGTATTTTAAACCCATATTTAATGAAAGCGGAGTTGAAAATTCCGGATATGCCGAAATCATATTTTCCAGTTTTTCAATTCTTTTTAGGTTTGTCAGATTTAAAACACCATTTTTTCTTTTAGTATCAACGCTAACCTCTAAAGGCAGAATGCCCTCAAAATTTTTCTCGAAGAACTTAAGATCAGTTAAAATTTCAGAGTTTTTAGGTAAATCATCCACAACATAGCCGTTCACATTAATTTTCATTACACCTAAAAAAGCAACAATGGCTATTATAATAGTGCCAATATAAATTAAGCCACTTTTGTTTTGAACCAACTTGTCCGTGCCTACTAAAATGCGATGTAAAAATCCTTCCTCAACATGGTTTTGTGCTTTTAATTTTGGCGCAGGTAAGTAACTAAAAATAATTGGTACAAGGCATAAACACATTAACCAGGTAACCATTACATTTATTGATGCAACACTACCAAATTGCATTAACAGTTCACTTCCAGTAAAATATAATACACCAAAACCAATAGCTGCAGTTATGTTTGCAATTAAAGTTGTTACGGCAATCCTTTCTATCGTAATGCTTAAAGCCCTCTGTTTATCACCATCTTTTCTTAATTCATTCTGGTATTTATTCAGTAATAAAATACTATTAGGGATACCAATAATTACAATAAGCGGTGGAATTAATCCTGTTAAAATGGTGAGTTCGAAGCCGAATAGAACCAAAGTTCCAATACTCCAGATTACCCCCATAATTACAACCAAAATAGGAAAGAATACGGCGTAGAATTTCCTGAAAAATAACATTAATATAATCGCCGAAACTAAAATGGATAAACCTAAAAAAAGAACAAATTCATTACTTACCAATTTACTTACCGCAGTACGAATGTATGGTAAACCTGAAATGTGAACCTGAATTTTAGTTGATTTTTGAAACGCTTTAGCTTTTTCCTCAATCTGTTTTAAAATCGGATTTCTTGCAGCTGTATTTAATATTTTAGTATCAAATGTTATAGCCATTAAAGTGGCATTTGATTTATTAAAAACTTTGCCTTCAAAAAATGGTGTATTGTACAAAGAGTTTTTGATGGAATCCATCTCCGCATCCGTTTTAACTAAGCCACCAGGTAAAGGCTTTAGTGCAAATTTTTGATTAACGGTATCTTTTTCAAGTTGAAAAATCCTTCCTGTTGATAAAACCTGTTTAATGCCCTTTAACTTTTGAATTTCATTGGAGAGCTGAACCCATTGATTATAAATTTCTTTTTTGAAAATATCTGTCGATTGTATTCCAACAACCATTATGCTCCCATCTTCTCCAAATTGCTTTTTAAAAGCATTGTACTTTATAAAAGCGCTATCCGTAACGGGTAAAATTTTACTTCCTGTATAAGAAAGTTTAACATTTTTGGCCTGCCAAGCCATAAAAATAGTGCCCAATAAAAAAAATACGATGATAGCAATTCTGTTCTGAAGGATGAATCTCGATAGCTTAACCCACATGCGAAGTTTAGTTTTAATTTAAAGTAATAACGACAAAACTAAACCTTATTTGCAAACGAGGAATATTTTTTGCGTATTTAAATTTGCACAAATAACATACTTTTGAAAAAATTGTTTTACAGGTATGCTACATAAAGTTAGAGGTATAGTTTTAAAAACCACAAATTACAGCGAAACTAGCGTAGTTGTGCAGGTTTTTACTGATAAATTTGGCATGCAGTCTTACCTGATAAATGGCGTTAAAAAGCCTAGGGCAAAGATTAAAATGAACATGCTTCAGTCTCTTCATTTATTGGATATGGTAGTTTACCATAAAATAAATACCAATATTCAACGCGTATCAGAGGTTAGGCAAACACCGGTTTTTAAAACCATTCCGTATGATGTAATTAAAAGTAGCATCACTATTTTTTTAAACGAAGTGCTTTATAAAAGCATCAGACAACAATCAGCAGATGAAAGTTTGTTCGATTATATTTTTAATTCTATAGCATGGTTTGACGAAAGTGCTGATGTAAACCCCAATTTTCACCTCTCATTTTTACTGAAATTAACCAGGTTTTTAGGTTTTTCTCCTAACGATAGACGAAGAAATGATCAAAATTATTTCGATTTACAAGAAGGAGAGTTTGTTTCGCGACCACCAATTCATAGTAATTATCTCGAATTAGAGGATGCTTTGCGCTTTATTTCACTTTTTAATGCACCGTTAGAAAAAATATTTGAAATAAAATTTAGTAACATTCAACGCAGATTTCTATTAGATAAGATATTGGTATTCTATACCTTACATACTGCCTCATTTGGAGAAGTGCAGTCGCATAAAATCTTGGAAACATTATTGTCCTGATAAAAATGAAAAAAATATTTGCACAACAATTTTATAGCGCTATATTTGCATTCCCAAACGGAGAAAGGGAAATTAGCTCAGCTGGTTCAGAGCACCTCGTTTACACCGAGGGGGTCGGGGGTTCGAACCCCTCATTTCCCACAAAAAAGCCTTTCACTTAAACTGAAAGGCTTTTTTACACTAAGTTTGGAATACCCTAAAAAGGGAAATTAGCTCAGCTGGTTCAGAGCACCTCGTTTACACCGAGGGGGTCGGGGGTTCGAACCCCTCATTTCCCACACTAAGCCTTTCAGTAGTTCTGGAAGGCTTTTTTAGTTTAAAAGATTCTTCAATTAAATTTATTCACAGGAGTTTTAACCTCTCGATTCTCAAATTTTTCTCTTCAAGTATGCAAATCTAATTGTTATCTTTAAGCATGTGTTCTGCCTATATTTTGTATTCAGTCTTACGGAATAGGTATTATATTGGATCAAGTTCTGATCTCGAAAATCGCTTAAAAAAACATAATACAAATCATTCAGGTTTTACTGGTCATACAGGCGATTGGAAAATTGTGTGGACTGAAGTTTTTAAAACTAAGCCCGAAGCTCAGCTTCGAGAAAAAACAAATTAAGAAATGGAAAAGTAGAAAGATGGTAGAAAAGCTGATAAATTTGATTACTTAATACTAATCTATTTGTTCTGCCATTTAATAATCCTCTTTATTTTAGTGTAAAACCAACAATTATTTAGCTTATTCAAATTTATATGCGAAATTGGCTCAAATATTTGTTTAACGTAAATGGGTAATAAAATTGTTCGCTTTATTTTCTTCGGAAACTACTTCGTAGGAATATTAGCTGTTGCCCTTACCATAGAAGCTACCCAACAACTTCGGCTGCCTTACAATTCCTTAAATTACTTCGCATTATTGTTTTTGGCACCAATTATATACTATACTTATGCTTATAATAAGGTTTCTATACAGCCATCCTTAACAAATCCACGCAATCAATGGTATTATAAACATAAAACATTTATCAATTGGAGCCAGGCAATTCTTTTTACAACTTGCTTACTACTTGCAATAAACTTGCTCTATAATAATTACCATAATATCCTTAAACTACCTATAAGCTATTGGGTTGCGATAGTGGTTATTGTTATAGCCGGGGGTTTGTACTATGGCTTACTTCCACGATCTTTTTTGAAGTTTAATCTCCGCAATACTGGCTGGCTTAAAGCTTTTGTAATTGGTTTTGTATGGGCCTGCTGCGCAAATGTGCTGCCTCTAATTATGTTAAAGATAGAAACAGGTATCGGTTACCATGACCCACTTTTGTGGACTTGGTTGTTTATTAAAAACTGGATGTTTTGCACCGTCAATGCCATCATATTTGATATTAAAGATTACCCAAGCGACGCAAACAAACATCTCAGAACTTTTGTAGTTAGATATGGATTACGCCGAACAATTTTTTATGTTTTAATTCCCCTTTTAGTGATAGGACTAATTTCTTTATTCATTTTTGCTTATTTTAAGGGTTTTGGTTTATTGCAGGTATTTTTTAATGTTTTACCCTTTATTCTAACCATTTACATTGCCTATTCTATGCACAAACGAAAAAATATTTTATATTATTTAATGGTTATTGATGGGCTAATCTTGTTCAAAGCGGTTTGTGGCATTATAGGAATGCAGTTTGTACATTAAGCTTAATTATTTGTTGGTAATCGATTAATCAATAAAAATGGTTAATATAAATTTTGCAATTTAAACAGTTAGTCAAGTGGTAAATAATTACGATAAAATAGCCAATCATTATGATGTACTTAGCAGATTAATATTCTTTAAAGCGCAATTAAACGCACAGATTAATCAATTAAAATATATAAAAAAAAATAATTCCATCTTAATTGTAGGTGGCGGTACGGGATGGATTTTAGAAAAGATAACCGAAATTTTTGATGAAGGATTACACATCGTTTATGTGGAAATATCAGAAAAGATGATTGCGCTTTCTAAAAAGCGAAACATTAAAAATAATAAGGTTGACTTTGTGCATGTCGGTATAGAAGATTTTCAATCTACATTAAGCTTCGATGTAATTTTAACACCCTTTCTATTTGATAATTTTAGTCAGCAGCGTGCGGTATTAATTTTTGACAAGTTAAATTCCTTCCTGAGAATTAGTGGGCTTTGGTTTTTGGTAGATTTTACCTTAAACAAAGGAAATGGAAAATGGTGGAAGTTTATTCTACTCAAGGCAATGTATATTTTTTTTAAGATTTTGAAAATTGTCGAAGCTTCTGATTTAGTTGATATTCAGCCCTATTTCTTATTAAAAGGATACGTAAAAATTGATGAGCGATATTATTACGGCAATTTTATTAAGGCAATTGTTTTTGAGAAAAATTAAAAATGACAATTCTTTTATGCAACCATGTTGCTTTTGAAATCTAAAAATTGATCTTTGTATAAAAGATACTATTATGGATTTTGATGTAATTATAATTGGAGGCAGTTACGCCGGTTTGTCAGCTGCACTTACTTTAGGCCGATCTTTAAGAAAAGTTTTAGTCATAGACGATCAACAACCTTGCAACGCACTATCACCGCATTCGCATAATTTTTTGACGCACGACGGAGAAAAGCCTGCTGATATTTCAAAAAAAGCAAGACTTGAAGTTGCCAAATACTTAAACGTAAATTTCTTAGATACGAAAGCTGTTTCTGCTTTTAAAAAGGATGATGGTTTTATTGTTGAAGTTGAAAATGGAACTGTGTTTAGCTGTCGAAAAATTCTATTATCAAGCGGTTTAAAAGATATTATGCCTAATATAAAAGGCTTTTCTAATTGCTGGGGAATTTCGGTTTTACATTGTCCTTATTGTCACGGTTATGAGGTTAAGAATCAGAAAATAGGTCTCTTAATGAATGGTGAGCATGCATTTGATATGGCTAAAAACTTATACAACTGGAATAAAGAATTGGTTGTGCTAACAAACGGAAAGGCAGAGTTTAGCGAAGAGCAAATCAATAAGCTAAAGGAAAAATTTATTGAAATTATTGAAGATGAATTGGCTGAGATTGTGCACAAGGATGGAAACTTACAAAGTGTAGTTTTTAAAAATGGTAAAAAACTGCCGTTGGTTGCTATTTACGCCAGACCAGAAATTGCACAGAAAGGCGAGTTATATGAGCAATTAAATTGTGAAATAACCGAGAATGGAACAATAAAGGTTGATGAATTTTATAGAACACCTATTTCTGGCGTTTTTGCAGCTGGAGATTGCGCTTCATTATTTAGATCTCTTGGTGGCGTAACTGCTGCAGGTACAATGGCCGCCGTTATGATTAACAAAGAAATAATTAACGAAGACTTTTAAAAGAAAACTGAACCTAAAATAGCGATCAAGAATAAAGCAGCCATTACAACTCTATCAGCATTAATCCATTCTGCCCTGGTAAGTGGTTTTACTTCTTTTTTTAAACTTTCATCTTTCGCTCTGGAAAGCCTGAAAATGGATGTGTCTAATTTGATAATCATGGTAAAATGTTTTATAGGTTATTTTTCATAAAACAAATGTTAAGCCAAACACAGAAATAAATGTTAAAATGTTAATAACTTATTTTTTATGTTAAATAACTGATATTTATGTTATTGCAAAGTTACTTTAATATAAAAAAGGGTACATTCTTACTAAAAAATGTACCCTTTTGTTGTAAACAGTGTGTCTATTTTACTACATCAAATTAGCTCAGTTTATTGTTCTTCTATAACTTTATCAGTATCAGCTTTTAGTTTACTATTCTTTTTTCCATACCAGAAATATATAACGAGACCAATAATTAACCAAACTGCAAGTCTTAGCCAAGTTTCCCAAGGTAGGAAAATCATCATGGCAATACAGGTTAAAATTCCTAAAATGGGAATAAGCGGAACTAACGGAACTTTAAAAGGGCGTTTGGCGTCAGGATCAGTTTTACGAAGAATTAAAATGCCTACACAAACCATTAAAAAGGCTAGTAATGTACCAATGCTAGTCATTTCGCCAACAACGTTAATTGGTACAAAAGCCGCAAATAAAGCAATAAAGATGCAAAGCATAATATTGGATTTCCATGGTGTCTTAAATTTTGGATGTACATCTGAAAATATTTTAGGTAATAATCCATCCTTACTAATGGAATAAAACATTCGCGATTGCGCCATTAAATCAATTAATATTACAGAAGTATAACCAATTAAAATCGCTAAAATAATTGCTTGGCTTAACCAAGCATATGGTGTTTTTTCAATGGCTATTGCCACTGGTGCGCCACTATTTGCAAATTCTTTATAGTTAGCTAAACCAGTCATTACGTGACCAAATAAGCCAAATAAAACGGTACAAACCACCAAAGATCCAATAATTCCAATAGGTAAATCTCGGGCAGGATTTTTAGTTTCCTGAGCTGAGGCTGCAACGGCGTCAAAACCAATAAATACGAAAAAAACTAATCCGGCGCCACGTAAAACACCACTCCAACCAAACTGGCCAAACGTTCCTGTATTTTCTGGAATGTATGGATGATAGTTCGCAGGGTCTATATATTGCCAGCCAAGTGCTATAAATACCAGCACCACACCTACTTTTAAAAATACAATGATTCCGTTTACAATTGCAGAACCTTTTGTGCCACGAATTAAAATGGTTGTCATAAGTACAACCACCAATGCCGCTGGAATATTAATAATACCATGTACGGATGTTCCATCGGCAAGTTTTCCAGTTTCAAAAGGAGAGAGGGTTAACTGTGGAGGGAGGTAAATGTGAATACTTGCTAAAAAGCGTGTTAAATATTGCGACCAACTGATGGCTACTGTTGCACAACCTACGGAATATTCTAAAACTAAATCCCAGCCAATAATCCAGGCAAAAAGTTCGCCCATGGTGGCATAAGAGTAAGTATACGCGCTACCCGCGACAGGAATCATAGATGCAAATTCTGCATAACATAAGGCTGCAAAACCACAACCAAGAGCTGCAATTACAAAGGATAATGTTACAGCAGGGCCAGAATGATTTGCTGCAGCAAGGCCCGTTATAGAAAATAAACCAGCACCAAGCGTTAAACCAACTCCAATTAAAATTAAATTAATTGGGCCAAGCGTTCTTTTAAGTGTGCCTTCGCCTTTTTCGTTTGCTTCAGCAACAATGCTGGCAATAGATTTCTTCATGAAAATAAATTAGAATAATGCAAAAATATTAAAATATATTAAATCTATAGTATTTATATATTAATAGCTTTTTTATTGATTTTATATGTGAAATAATTTTTTTTCAAAAATACAAATAATTTTATTATACTGATTATCAATAATTTGCGTGTGTTCTTTTATTTATTTTAGTACTATGTATTGCATAGTACATTATAAAACATATATCTTTGTATTATGATAGCAGAAAATACGCAAACACAAATGCGGAAGGGAATTCTGGAATATTGTGTTTTATCGATAATCTCCCGAGGAGAGATATACGCCTCAGATATAATTGCTGAATTGAGGTCGGCAAAACTCTTAGTTGTAGAGGGAACATTGTATCCATTACTAACCAGGCTTAAAAATAATGGCTTATTGGGTTATAATTGGGTAGAATCTACTTCTGGTCCGCCAAGAAAATATTACACCCTAACGGAAGTAGGAAAAGATATTTTATCTCAACTGGATCAAACCTGGCAGGAATTGGCTTATGCCGTGGGGATCTCACAAAAAGGAGCCAATTCATAATTTTAAATCAAATAGAAATGGAAAAGACCATCATCATAAATATAGGCAATACCATCATTCACATAGAAGAAAGTGCCTACGAACTCTTAAAAGCATATTTAGCTGAAGTAAAACAACATTTTGCCAATCATGCAGATGATTTGGAAATTGTAACAGATATAGAAAATAGAATTGTTGAACTGCTTACTGAACAATTGGAAGAGCAGAAAAAACAAGTAGTCGATTTAGCCAATGTAAATTTTGTAATCGGTCAAATGGGTCGCGTTCAAGATTTTGATACAGTTGAGGAGGGCGAAGAAGAACCTGTAATGCATACAAATTATCAATATCACGCTGAAAAGAAATTATACCGTGATATGGATGATCGTGTTGTAGCTGGAGTTTGCTCGGGTATAGCGCATTACGTAAACATTGAGGCAAAATGGGTTAGATTAGGAACATTTTTAATTGCATGTATTGGTGGATTTGGACTTTTAGTTTATGCATTACTTTGGATTATTATGCCAAAAGCTAAATCTCGATTAGAGAAAATGGAAATGAAGGGAGAGCCTGCTAATCTTCAAGGATTTCAAAAAAATCTGGATGAAGAATTGGAAGCTGTTAGAGATCGACTAAAAGAAGTTAATGCACATGCACAACCAATATTTGCACGTTTCGGCTTAGTTATTGGCGAATTTTTTGAGTGGCTTGCTCGCTTTATATCAGGTACTGGAAAAGTTATTTTTAAGTTAATTGCATTATTTATTGTAGTTTTTGGAATATTGTTTTTAATAAGCCTAATTATATCTGCGGCAGCATTTTTAGGCTTTTATGATGGTAATGCTTATGATTATTTCCCGCTATCGATTATTAATTACGGTTATAGAGACATTTTACTTTTATCGGCCTTTACCGTTCTTTTTGTTCCAATTTTAGCATTAGTTCTCTTTTCTATTCGCGTTGCCTTTAATAAACAAGCTATTAATAAAACACTTTCTTACGGTTTATTAATTGTTTGGCTTGCTGGAGTAGCTATTACGGGATATTACACTGCAAAAATCTCATCTGAATTTAAGGAACATGCAGAAATAATCCAGACTACTGACTTAAAAACATTACCACTTTACGCTATCGACATTGATAAAAGTATGCTGTTCAGTCGGGAGGATAGTGTATCCTTTCATATCGGGCCTGATTCTTTTAAGGATAGAAAAGTGTTAGATAATCCTGAAGATAATCCCTTTAGAGCTCCAAAAAATATTCGAATCAATATTGAGAAAAGTGAAAGTGGTAAAACAAGTTTAACACAAACTTATACTTCACAAGGGAAAACTTTTAAAATAGCTTTACAAAATGCACAAAATATTGCTTATAGCTATACAATTAACGATAATGTTTTAATGTTTAGTCCGAGGCTGCAGCTTAAAAAGAACGTAAACTGGAGAGCACAAGAAGTTAGTTTAACTTTAAAAGTACCAGTAGGAACCAAGCTGGTTTTAAAACAGGATGCTTATCGTTACATCAATAATTTTTATGCTTGGAGTTGTAATGACAATCAAAATAACAGCGACGATTTTAGTACTTGGATTATGACTGATGAAGGGCTAAAATGTAAGTACGAAATAGATCATCCGAAACCGATTGAAGAAAATCAAGAAAATAATTAGAAAACACCTGTAACCCAAATCTAAAAATTAACGTCGAAGTAAGTGAGTAATTTATAAAGGTGACCTACAAATTTTAACGCGATACAAAAAAATAAATCTTACCAGGCACCAATTGGTTAACTGACAAATTGGTGCTAAAAAAAATATAATATGAAAACTTTCTTTATGCTAATTACATGCCTTTTGGCATGGGGGACTTCTTTTGCCCAAAAAAACAGCAAACTTTCAGGTAAAGTTGTTGATGAAAAAAATCAAACAGTAGCTTTTGCAATTGTTAAGTTGTTAAATTTTCCTGATACAAATGTGGTTAAAAGTGTATCTACAAATCCAGATGGCGACTTTATAATAGATCAAGTAAAAAGTGGAGATTACGTGCTTAGCGTTTCTATGGTTGGTTATAAAACTAAAAAAACGGCGAAGATTAGTGTTAATGGTAATTTAAATATTCCTTCAATTGTAATAGAAAGTACCACTAAGCAATTGAATGAAGTAAGTGTACAAGGTAAAAGACCTTTTATTGAGCACCAAATAGATAAAACAGTTTTAAATGTGGAAAACAGTATTGTAGCAAGTGGCGGAAGCGTATTAGATGTGCTCGAAAAGGCACCTGGTGTACAAATAGACCGTCAGAGTGACCAAATTAAGCTCAATAATAAATCAGGTGTAATGATTATGATTGATGGAAAAGCCAACTACCTTTCTGGTGCAGATGTTACCGCATTATTAGGCAATATGAGTAGCGATCAAATTTCTACAATTGAGCTCATTACCAACCCATCATCTAAATATGATGCCGCAGGTAATGCAGGAATTATTAATATTAAACTTAAAAGAAATAAGGCTTACGGTACAAATGGAACTGTATCTGCAAACCTTGGTCGTGGGATTATACCCAATGCGCCCAGTGATTTATATCGTGGTGCGTTAAATTTAAATTTAAACCATAGAGAGGGTAAGTGGAATATTTTCGGAAATGGAAACGTGAATAGAAAGGTAAACTTTAACAACACTTTTTTAACACGTACTACACAATCTGATGGTTTAGCAAGTTTATTGACACAAAATTTCGATCGTCAGAATACTGGTGTTGCTTATTTAGGGAAATTGGGGGCAGATTATTATGCATCTGAAAAAACAGTTTTTGGCATAATGGTAGATGCAAACACGGTAAGTTCTAAATTGAGCAATTTGAGCAACACAAATATTAATGAAATGAAAAATGGTATAGCAAACTCCAGCTCCATTGTTCAAAATGCAAATTCAGAGTTTCCAACGAGTAATATAACTGCAAATTTCAATATTAAGCACGACTATAATAAGGATGGTAAGAGCATTACTTTCGATGCAGATTACTCAGGTTTTAACAATAAGAAGGACGAAAACTTTTTAGCAAGTTATTTGGATGCAAATGGTACCCCTACAAATAATACAACTTTAAAAAACTCAACTGATGCCAAGATTAATGTATATGCAGCAAAAACAGATTTGACTTTACCGATTTCTAAAACAATGAAAATTGAAGCGGGTTTAAAAAGCAGTTATGTGGTAACTAAAAATGATTTTATTTCAGAACAATTTGTTGGCGGTGTATGGCAAAATGATTCGGGTAAATCGAATTATTTTATCTATAAAGAAAATATTAATGCGGCATATACTAATTTTTCAAAAGAATGGGATAAATGGCAAATCCAAATAGGTTTAAGGGCTGAACATACCAATTCAAAAGGAAATTCTGTGACCGATAATAAACAAGTAAATAGAAATTACCTGTCGTTATTTCCAACGATCTTTGTTAATCAAAAGCTAAATAAAGATAATAATATCCGTTATTCTTATAGTAGGAGGGTAGATAGACCAAACTATCAACAATTAAATCCATTTGTATTTTATATGGACCCATTGGCTGTAGATCAAGGAAATCCATACTTAAAACCTCAGTTTACGGATAATTTTCAGGTGGCATATAGCTATAAGCAAGCTTCGTTTAGTTTAAGTTATTCTGATACACGTGATATGATTACACAAATTAGTAAGCAGGATGATGCAACAAGGATAATTAGTGTAATCCGTGAAAATTTAGGTAGATCTCAGAATTTTTCGGCAAATATTTATGTTCCCGTTAGAATTTTTAGTTGGTGGAATTTACAAAACAGTGGAAGCTTATTTTATAACAAATTTAATGATGGCAATTTAGAAGGTGCTGCCTATAAAGCCAGTAAGGCTGCATTTAATTTATATACTTCAAGCTCTTTCACATTACCGAAAAACTTTAGCTTCGAAATTAATTTCTGGTATAATTCGCCAACAGTTTCTGGAGTAGAGCAAACTACAATTCCACAGTACGCACTAAACGCAGGGCTGCAAAAAAGTATGCTGAACAAGAAGCTTAAGTTTAAATTAAACGTGGATGATATATTTTTGACCAATCACTGGGAAGGAAAATTGGCTTATCAGAATATAAATATGATGGTGGTGAATCATTACATTAGTAGAAGAGCCTATTTTAGTATTAGCTATGCATTTGGAAATCAGAATGTAAAATCAGAAAGAACTAGAAATACGGCTACGGATGATATTAAAGGCAGAGCCGGAGGATAATTAATTATAAAACTTAACTAAATAAAGACATGAAATTTTTAATCTACATTACATCAATCGTACTTTGTACATTAAACTTTAGTTGCAGCCAGCGTAGTAATAACTTGAATGTTGCCATTAGAGATAGCAACAACTCCTATAATTTTAAAGCCGAATATCCTGATAGTAAAACTGAAAAACTTGAAAAATATCTGGATTCAGCATTAAATAATAAATTATCGTTGGATAAACATTTGGACGTAGTTATAACGATTCAGAATGGAGAAAAGATTTCTTTAAAATCCGAACCAGGCAACCTGGAAATTAATTTTAATAAAGCAGGAAGTACCGCTAGCGGTTATTTGCAGGTAAAGAGAATAGCCGAAGGCGCAAATAAACTTTTAACCCAAAAATAGATTTTTTAAAAAAGATAAAACCTTTTGGTTTAAATGGAGTTTTATAAGTACATCTGCCTGTAAAAAACAGGAAAATATTTATACTTATTTATTTTGTAGGAGCGCTGAGATAGCGCCCCTTTTTTGTTTTCGGTAATTACCGAAGATTACTAAAATTTTATTAAAAGTTTTTCTCCAACTAACTTATCATTTTGATAATACTCAAAAAACCAATCTCCATTTTTCTTTAAAACTATACCGTTTGTGGTGCCATTATTTGCAATGAAATAATCAGGAACCGAGGTTTTTAATAAGGTTAAAACAATTTTAGGCGCAGTATTAATTAATTGATATCCGTTATTAATTGGCTGTGCATAAAGCGTTCCGTCAGCTTGTTTTACTTCCGCAGCTGGCGTTTGCATAACTGCTGTTGTAGTAATAGGTTTTGTTGTTGCAACAGGTGGCGTAACAGTTGCAACAACATTGGTTGGCTGCTCGCTAACATTTGTGCTTGCCGTGTAAGTATATTGTACCTCATTTAAAGAAGTAAAAGCCTCTCTTAAAGCTAGGTTGTAAGATACCTTATACTCTTTCTCTCTGCTTTTGCCTTCTTTACTTTTAAAAAGAACATTGCCTTTACAATCTTTTAGTAAAAAGGTTACATTGGTAGTAAACATGGTATTTTTTTCTAATAAATCGGCTACCAAAGCACTGCATTTATTGTTGGCAATTTCGGTTGGCAGTTCAGCATTATCATAGTAAACGGTAAAGCCTTTTTCCTCTAAAATAAGTTTAACGAGGCTATTCAAATTATATTGATTATTCTCCTTTAGAAAATTAAATTTTTCGGGCACAATTACATATTTATAATTGTTGATGGTGTTTTGTGCGAAACTTGTTATTGTAGCAAATAACAAACATATTAAAATGTACTTTTTCATATTAACTCAGTTTAGTCGCTTTACTTGTTGTGGTAAGTAATAGCGGTATAAATATAGTTTTATGCAGATAACTTAGCAAGAGTAGTATGAAATAAGATAATGTTGAAGGTTTTGTAAGTTGTAACTTATTGATGGATAATGTTATATTTGTTTATAATGACTTCGTAGCTCAGCTGGTAGAGCAAATGACTCTTAATCATTGGGTCCAGGGTTCGAATCCCTGCGGGGTCACTTAAATTAAAGCACCGCATATTGGAGTTTCGTTTGCGTTTTGATAGGTGAATGCTCAGTTTAATTTTTATTTACATTGAATTCCTTTTCTGCAAAAAGGGGATTATTATTGCCATCAACTCCTTGTATTATTATTTTAAACTTATCTGGGATGCTACCATTAATAAAAGAAAAATTTACTTCACCATTTTCATTTAATAAAATCCCGTGATTCCAATAAATTGTAGATAGATAATTATTCTCATCGTGTTTTTCAGCTTCCTTATCTTGATAAAAATCCCTAGATATTTCGATCCCATTGATTTTAGAAAGTTCATTAACAGGAAGTCTTTCTAAATAACAACCTGCATATTTTATGCGATCAACTGTAATCGCCACTTGATATATTCTAGAATTACCTGCTGAAATAGGTGCAGTTGTATATGTTTTTCCCGATAAAGGAATATAAAAATCTCCTTCTTTAGGAACACTAGTGTGACCAAGATGGCTTACAATCTGACAGTTTAAATGTCGGCCAGCGCAAAAATAATCTCCACATAAATTTGTTTTCACGTTTGGTATAGGCGCTTTATATAACAAGTTATTGTAACTACCGTTAATGGTAACATCGTTTAGATTTATTGTTTTTTTATTTTGAAAATTGGCATTTGTACTATATTTGTTTACATAGTTAACAAATAATTCCGGCTCAAAATATTGGCTAATTTGTATAGAGGGATTATTAAAATTAATCTTATACCCATCCTTATTTTTCTCGTTAACCATTAACCATATTTTTTTGTCCTGACTCACAAGTAATTCATCATATGACAATGTGAAATTACCCAATTTGTCTGTGTTAATAAGCTTATATGAACTGTCACTAACTAGTGTTAGAAATTTTGGAACTTTTAATGGTTTTTCAAAATAAAGCAGATTTCCTGTAAATGCTATACTTCTCAGTGTATCGCTTGCAGCAGGCGTATTTGAACTTATGAGCCCAAGCCATGTGAATTTTCTCCAACCTTTAACAAGTAAAATGTTTTCTAAATAGCTATGGTTCTGATAACTAATGTTTGATTCTGTATTAGAAATATTTTTTAATTCATTGCCAATTAGTAAATAACTTTCAATTTGTCTTTGTTTGTCAGATTCTACTCTATTATTTTGTACAATAGCAATAGACACTAAGCCTTTAGTGAGTTTTTCATTTTTAAAATCATCAAATTTTACTTTAACATTGGTAGAATCTTTAATTTTATAACTATTCTGATTTGTGGTAACGGTTACATTATTTTTTTTATTATAATGAGCAAAGAAAAGTCTTTCAATAATTGGTCTATCAAGGCTATCAATTATTGTTATCGTGCCAATTCCCTTAGGCATAGCTTTCAGGTCTATATTAAAGTTTAGTTTACCTGGTGAAACTTTTAATGGCAAGCTGGCAAAAATTTCCGAGTAGTTATGTACTAAAACCTGTATCCTTTGATTTTTATTGCTCATTATATTAACGCTCAAAGTATCATTAACTACAGCATTTTTAATATTTAAGGCGATTCCAGTAGAAGTTGTTTTAGGTAAAAAATAACTGTTCGATTGTATACGTCCACTATCAATTAATTTAATGCTATACTCATATTCGGAGTTAGGAATAATTTTAAACTTTCCAATCCCATATCCTTCAGTTTTTATAGTATCAACAATATCGTTACCACGATATAAAATAGCTTTTGTATTTATCTGGTTTCCCTCAGTTCCTTTTACTTCCCAGCCTACAACATTAACAATACCATTTATTAAGTAACCGCCTTCTGGATAAAATTTCACACTTATTTGTTCTTCTTTAGGTTTAGGTAGATCTACTTGGAGGTGTTTAATCTGGTTTTTATATTTTACAGTAACTAAAAAGTTAGCTTTGTAAACCGCTAATTCTGTTGTAGGTACGGTAACAAAAAACTTTCCAATCGAATCCGCCTTAATCAATTCCTTTTTGAAATTCTTATCTATAAAATATACTTCAGGTTTTTTCTTCTCTTTAGGATCAATCGCCACATCAACCTTAATTTTAATGAAATTTTTCTCTTCAGGTTTATCTAAACTAGCGGTGACTTTAAATGGCTCTTCTGTTATCGATTTGATAGTGATTGGCTGTTTGAATAGTGCAATTGGTTTATTGTTTTTATCAATTACGTTAGTGTATGCCATTAAATTATAATTCCCAGGCGCTATTGAGTCGGGCAAGGTTAAGTTTCCAAAGCTTATTCCATTTTCCATCACAAACCTATGTTGAAGTTGAATTTCCTTATCTCCTTCTCGGCATAAATAAACACATAAAAAATTATGGTTGTTCTGTGTATTGGATGCATTTATTAAGTAACCTGTAAACCATATTTGCTCATTATTGGTATAAAGAGTTTTATCAACATGTAAAAATAAATGATCCTCTCTTTTATCAGTTGTATAATTTTCAAATTTTTGTTTTAAAAAAGCACTAGTTAAAGTTTTTTCCTGAGAATTAGCCGTTAAAAACAAAAGCTGTAAGGCTAAGAAAAAGGTTATGGTTTTTGAAATCTTAATGGTAATTGAATAATCCCTTTTGGATAATGTTTTAAGCGCTAGGTCTTTCATTTAGAGTAAAATTGAGGCGTATAAATTGACTCGTTAATGTAAAATATTTTTTTTTGAAAAAAAAATATTGTTTTAAAGGAATCAATAATATTTGGTTCTTATGTGCTTAAAAATAAAAAAACCTTTCCAAAAGTGGAAAGGTTTTTATGTGTACGAGATTGACAAATTTTATTCTGCAATTTCTATATCGTGATCTTTTTGTGTTTTTTTATTCCAGTTACCGAATGCTTTTTTAATTGATGTTTTCGCATCATCAGCGTGTACATTTCCAGCAACTGTAAGGTAAAAGTTTGCAGGTGTAATTTGATTATAAAAATCAGTTACATCTGATAAAGAAAGAGCCATTACAGAGTTTTCATTTACCGTTCCATCATAATCATAATCTTGCGTTTTTAAGCTTAACATTAATTTTGCTTTAGCATTATTAAAGTTTTTTTGATTTAAGGTAATGTTTTGTACAGCTGCTGATAAATTTTGTAGTTCTTCATCAAAATTTGCATTTGTGGTAGTCATGTTACCAGTACGATCTTTAAAATTAATGTTTTCGTTTTTTTCAGCACTTTCTCCCATCATGGCAACTAATAATTCGGCCACGCCATCTTTTCTGTTTTTAAGACTGCGGGTATCTAATGTGAAATTCGAATAAGCTTTTGACGATTGATTATTTTCCGAAATGATAACATTCATTCCATTTTTTAATTTATAACTAACAGGCTGTTTAAATGTAATTTGTGCCTGACTTGCATAAACTGATAATATACTAATTGCAGTAAAAAGGACTTTTTTAAGGATACTCATAATTTTTTATGTTTTGAAATTGTTGGCGCAAATTTAGTGTTGATCCATTGGGCAACCTACCAACTATCGGTAGATAGGCAAAAACTGGAGTTGAACAGGTCAATTTAAACTTTGGAAATTTTCAAGCTGTTCATTTTATTCATTTGTATGTAATTGTGTTTTAACCATACCGATATCCTTAAATTTATAATGCTAAAAATCCTCCCTATAAAATGAACTGCCTAATTGTTGACGACAACAAAATTGCCCTTAGTGCATTAAAGCATTTAGTGGAAATGGAAGGATCATTAACGTTGGTTGGCGAATGTATGAATGCAACGGAAGCCTATCAACAAATTGCCAATCATAAAATAGATTTACTGTTACTAGATGTGGAAATGCCCGGCATTACGGGTTTGGAGCTAGTTGAGGGCTTAGGCGATATAAAACCCTTAATTATTTTTATCAGTTCTAAGAAAGATTATGCTGCCGATGCTTTTGATTTAAATGTAGTCGATTTTATTTTAAAGCCAGTAGCGCCAGCGCGTTTCTTAAAAGCCATTGTTAAAGCCCGTGAAATATATAAAAGCAGAACTTTATTTATAGAAACAAAAAAGGATGAATTTATTTTTATTCGTGACGCTGGTGTAATCAGGCGGTTAAAACTGAGTGATATTTGTTTCCTGGAGGCAAAAGGGGATTATGTTAAAATATACGATGCCGATAAAATTTACACCATCCATTCTTCATTAAAATCTGTTGAGGATAAACTCTCTCCAGATTTATTTTCGAGAGTACATCGTTCGTTTATCATTAATGTGAGCAAAATTGATACAATTGAAGGGGGCACCTTAATTATTAATAAAAACTTTGTTCCAGTTTCTGATGCTTACAAATCTTCGCTAAACAAAAGAATGCAAATTCTTTAAATAACAAATATATATACGATGACTAATAAATATGATCTCTTAAACCAAGCTTCTTCAGCCTTTAATAGCCAAGAGTTTAGTGTAATTAATCTGGATTATTTAAAGGAGTTAAGTATGGGTGATACTAATTTTCAAAAAGAATTGGCTAAACAATTTATAGAACTTTCCATTCAGGAATCGGAGCAATTAAATCAATATTTTAAAACCGCCGATTATGCTAAAATACAACCCGTTGCACATAGTATGCTATCTACAATCTACATTATGGGTTTAGGAAATAAGCTTGAAACGCATTTGCAGGCACTTAAAGATTATAGTGTACCTAAAGAACTTAAAGCACATATAGAAACAATAAATGAAGTTTGTAAGCAAGCAAGGGTAGAAGCAGAAGCTTTTATTCAAAGTTTACCTTAAACGATAATTGCCTAATTAATTTTAGGTGCTTTATTTGATATTTGTATATTTAGCCTAATAAAAGCTTCACTAAATGTGTAGCTTTTTTAGTTATAAATAATAATCAGATGAATTATAATCCTGCAAAAAACATAAAAGATGGAAAATTATAGTATTGTTCTACTTATTATGGGGATTATGATTGGCTTATCAGCCCTTGCGGATAAAATTAAGCTGCCCTATCCAATTTTATTGATTGTTGCTGGCATCGCAATTGGGTTTATTCCATCTTTGCCAAATATTACACTAAACTCCGAAGTTGTATTCTTAATTTTCCTACCACCATTATTGTATGATGCCGCATTTAACATTTCATTTAAGGAGTTTAAAACCAATATTAATACCATAAGTACACTCGCCATTTCACTGGTTTTTTTAACCACACTAGCTATCGCGGTATTTGCGCATTACTTTATTCCAGGAATGACCTGGCCATTATCTTTTGTGCTCGGCGCTATTCTTTCTGCAACGGATGCGGTAGCAGCAATGAGCATTACAAAAGGACTTGGATTAGAACATAAAACGACTACTATTTTAGAGGGAGAGAGTTTGGTAAATGACGCATCAGCTTTGGTTGCCTATCGGTTTGCGGTGGCTGCGGTTACTGGTTCGGCTTTTGTGCTTTGGAAAGCTTCATTAGAGTTTGTTGTTTTAATGGGCGGTGGTTTTCTGGTTGGCATGGTAATGAGTAAAATATTGGCTTTTATTATTCAGCGAATAAAAGATAACAACCTTGTGGTAATTAGTTTTATGTTAATTATGCCCTTTATTTCTTACTTAATGGCAGAGGCATTACATGTATCTGGGGTAATTGCCGTTGTTGTTTTGGGTTTAGGCATTTCGAGATTTAGTAGAAAGGTTTTTCCTGATGGTTTAAAGCATCAATCGAAATCCATTTGGGATATAATTATTTTCTTGTTAAACGGATTAATTTTTATCCTCATCGGACTTCAATTTCCTTATTTAATAAAAAATATTAGCGAAGCCAGCGTTTATACCTACATCGGTTACGGTTTTATGATTACCATTGTTGCACTAGTATTGCGTATGGGAAGAATGTTTTTACAACAATTTAATCTTCAAAAGGCATTTAGTAAAGGCAAACATAAAATTACTGAAAGTGCTTTGCTCGATCTTAAAAATAGCTTAATCATCAGCTGGTCTGGTATGCGTGGCATTGTTTCTTTAGCAATCGCCATCGGTTTGCCTGTTACTTTAGGTGATGGATCGCCATTTCCGCAGCGTAATGCCATTATTTTTATATCTGTAGTGGTGGTTCTTTTCACACTAATTGGTCAGGGCCTTACTTTACCGCTACTGGTAAAATGGCTAAATAAAAAAGAACCTGTTTAAACCGTTACCCCAAACTGTATCAGGGTAACGATATAATTATTATTGCTTATAAAGATTGGCTGCACCACTTTTTTCGTAAAAAACTTTATAATCTTTAATGTTCAGCATATCATAAATTGCTTGATTTTTATCAGCACTCTTATCATAATAAGCTTTACAAATTTGGTAGCCGATCCAGTAACCTAAATCTGCAGGTTTTTCAGCTGTTTCCTGACCTCCATTTCCGATCCAGTTTTTAGCCCTGTTTAAATACATTTCTTTTCTGAAATCTGTCCAAACCTGCTGTTCCTTTCCTTTAGCCCAAACATGCAAACGTGCATTGGCGTTTTTGCCAGAAATTAACTCGCCAATAAAATCAGCCATTCCTTCAACCAAAGCACCACCCAAAAGTGTGGTATCTCTGGCTACATCTTTTTGGTTAAAATGGATTAATTCATGCGCAATTAAATAAGGCATTCCATTTACTTTACCCAAATTATTGCGTTGCCAAAGCGTTAGTTCATCCAATGGAATATCATCGCTGCCAGCAGATTGATCTAATCCAATCAATAGGCCTGTATCTGATACGGTACCACCAGAATTAAATGAACCAATTACAAAATAAATTGAAGGGAACCGAGCATCGGGATAAATTTCTTTAAACTTTTTAAAGCTTTTTACCATCATTGGTTTTTGAGCATCAACCAGGTAAGTGTTCTTCCTTATGGCTGCATAAAACTTTGGTTTTTTATCTTGAGAATTAATAAAACCTTTCATAGTCCAAACCTTTGTTGCAAAATAATCCTGCATTCCGTCAGAGCCTGGGTCTACATAATACTTTTTAAAAATATTTAAACGATTTGCAGTATCTTTTTTGGCCAGATCATAGGCTTTCCAAAAGTTATGAATATCAGAAGTAACCAATTTTACCTGATTTGGATCGCCAGTAAAAGTAGATGTTTTAACTTTTACAGAATTTAAAATTTTATCCCAGTCTGGTAACTCACGAAGGGTAGTAAAATCAGTATCTTTTTTAATTTGATCTACATTATTATAGCCACTGGCAATGGCATCTTTAAGTAAAACAACTGCACTATCTGTTTTTCCGGCAAGCGCATAAGAGCAAGCCGCATTGTAATAATAACCTTTTTTTGAACCTTTAAAATCAGTTTGGGCGGCATTAATTAGGTAATATTTACCAGCTTCAGCATAATTTTTGGCTTTGTAAAGACTATCTGCTTTTTTAGATTGTGCAAATAGTGAAGTGTTGATTAACACCAGGATGGATATAAGAGAAGTGATTTTTAGCATCGTCTAAATTAATTATTTAACCATTGAAAGTATACTAATTTATAATTTTTCGAAAGATCAAATTATTTGGTTCTCTAATTTTGAGCATAACAAGATTGTGATAAAACCCAAATACAGGAATGCTTGCAAGCATAATTTGTACCTTTGAAGTTTATTAATTTATTTACAAGTTGTATGAGAAGATACCTTATAGTTTTTAGCCTAATTTTTTTTCTTAGTATTTCTGCTTTCGCACAAAAAAAGCCTGCATATTGGGATGATGTACAAGCCATTAAACATTATGATGCCATGTACAAGGCACCTGTTAATCCTGTACTTTTCGTTGGTAGTTCATCTATTAGGAAATGGGACGATTTAACACAGGTTTTTGCGAAATATAATGGCCTAAACCGCGGTATTGGCGGTGCAGTAATTAACGATATTACGTTTTACCTTAAAGATATTGTCTTTCCTTATCAGCCACGCCAGATTGTATTGTACGTTGGAGAAAATGATTTACCTGATGAAAAGGTAACGCCAGATACCGTTTTAAACAGAACGATAAATTTATATAAATCAATTAGAGCTAAATTGCCAAATACACCAATTGTTTATATCTCTATTAAACCAAGCCCTAGCCGGGATAAGTTTAGAGCAAAAGCAATTGCCTCAAACCAATTAATTGAAAAGTATTTAGCCGGACAGCAAAATGTTGTGTTTGTTGATATTTTTAAACCTATGCTAACAAAAACAGGTGCTTTAAGACCAGAGTTGTTTTTAGAAGATATGTTGCATATGAATGCTCAGGGTTATGCAATTTGGCGCAAAGCGATTGAACCCAAATTGATTAAAAACTAATTTTTACCTTAAAATAAAGCATGCAGCAGGAAATTTAGGATCATCAAAAACATGTGCTAAAGTTTCTGTTCTACTGTTTTGATCAAAAATTATAACCTGCTTCAAATTTTTTTGATATACCGGCCAGCTTAAAGTTGTGTCGGTATTTTTATTTTGAACCGGTTTTTGTCCTTTAATAAAGCTAACCCAGTATTGATGCATTACTGTTGCAAGATTTGTATTAATTTTTTGCTGAGATTGATTTGCCGAAAACCAAACATAAGGTAATTCTGCAGCGTGTGTTGCAGGTTTTCCATCTTTACTTAAATCAAATCGATACATCCAAATATTGTTGTTAACGGTTGATAGTTTGTTAGCCAACCTATAGCTATGCATGGTATACATGTATTGTGTAAGCGTAATTTTTGCTGCTGAGTCCGTACCGAATTGCCTTTCATTTTTCTTGAAATCTTTTAAAATTAGACCTGCATTTTTCCCGAACCAATCTTTTAAAACCTTTTTATTTGGGTGGTATAACCGTTTATCCATATCCATAAACATGCGGCTTTCCACTTTATTGGTGCCAATTAGGAAGCGCTTTTCCTTTGCCGTATTTTTGATTATATAATCGTATGGGTTGCCCGAAATAATTAATCCATCAGCCACTGGCCCGAAATAATTTGTGCCCTGAGCCCCTTTGCATACTTCATTTTGTGCACTAATTAAATCCTTTGTTGATAAACTTAAAAGATCTTCGGGCTTATGTAGATTTAATTTTTTTACTAGTCTGGTGCGTATAGCTCTTGCTGTTTTAATATCCCTTACACATTGTACACCACCGCTTTCTAATATCAGTTGATGGTACAAATTTTTAGCTGCGGGTGTTAATAATAAAGTGCTGGTTAGTTTTGCACCTGCAGATTCTCCTATAACAGTAACCTGATTTGGATCTCCTCCAAAAGCCTCAATATTATTTTTAATCCAGGTTAAAGACATCATTAAATCTAGCAAACCATTATTGCCAGCAGTTGAGTATGCATAATTTTTATCAGCCAGGTATAAAAAGCCAAAAATACCAAGGCGATAATTAATGGTCACCGTAACGATGCTATCTACATCTGCAAAAGCATGCCCGTTTTGACTTGATCCAGATCCGTTAGTCATGCCGCCACCATGCACCCAAACCAAAACCGCCATTTTTTTCTTTGTATTTAGTGCCGGCGTATATACATTTAGTTTAAGGCAATCTTCGCTTCCCTTTACAGTTTTGCTGTTGCCATCAAACTGTGCGGCTGCATTGCCAAATGTTTGACAAGCCAGTGTATCTGTCCAATTAATTTTAGGCTTTGGTGCTTTAAATCTCAATGAATCTATAGGTGCTTCTGCATAAGGAATACCTTTAAAAATATAGCTTTTTTCTTCTTTAATCCCTTTTAAATAGCCGTTAGAAATTTTAACTACCGCGTTTTCTTGTGCGTTAATGGAGAAGTAAACCAATGAAAACAGGCAGAATAAAAAGAGCTTTAAACAAGCGGTTCTAAGCAGATATAACATAATGGATTTCGAATTAATAGGGTTTGCAATTTATAATTTTTGCACTTTAAAACCGAATATCCACCATAATTAATGTCGATACTATAATTAAAATTATATATTTATTATTGCAAAATTCCTCCCTGCTAATCATGAAAAAAATTATACTTATTGCATGTATCTTTTTGGCGAATATTAAATCCTATGCTCAAGATTTATTAGGAACTCCTCAGATTGTAAATTACAATAATGAACATTATCATGGTGGCATTCAAAACTGGGATGTAAAGCAAGATAAGCATGGCATTTTATATTTTGGAAATAATGAGGGATTGCTAACGTTTAACGGACGGTATTGGAACTTGCATCGTTTGCCCAATTATACATCTGTACGATCAATTGGAATAGACTCTAAAAATAAAATTTATGTTGGCGGGCAGGATGAACTTGGTTATTTTTTTCCTGATGCACGTGGTATTCTAAGGTATACATCCTTATTGAATTTGTTGCCGGAGCCACAACGTAAATTTGCCGATATATGGGATATCGCTATTGTTAATGACGAAGTTTTCTTCCGTTCTACCAATGCAGTACTTCACTATAAAGATGGAGCAATTAAAAGCTATAAACCTAATGCAACGTGGTTATACCTGGGTTACGTAAATAAGCAGGTTTTGACACAATCCAAAGGTGCTGGCATTATGATTTATGATAAGGAAGTTTGGAAACCCTATTGTACAGATACAGTTTTAAAAACTGCTTCTGTTACTTCTATTATGCCTTATGGGAAAGATACACTTTTGGTTTCTACCTTAAAAAGAGGTTTTTTTCTAATTCACAATAACAAGCTTACCCCGTTACACACGCAATTGGATGCAGTTTTTGTAAACGACCGCATTTTTTATGCAAGTCAGATGAGCGCTAATCTTTATGCCGTAGGTACCACATCCGGAGGGGTATATATTATGAATAAAAAGGGAGAGCTGGTACAGAAATATAACTATAGAGAAGGTTTACAAAATAATAATGTACGAGGTCTTCTTTTAGATCAGGATGAAAATATGTGGCTGGCGCTTGATGATGGAGTTGCTTATGTAGCCATAAATAGTGCCATTAAAAACATTTATCCTGATCGGAATAAACAAATAACAAGTTACGCTTTCCGTAAGTTTAATCAATCGCTATATATTGGTACTTCCAACGGTTTGTACCGTACGCCTATTAATTCTAATGTAAAGGATTTAAGTTATTCAACATCAAATTTTGAAGAGGTAAAAAATACAAAAGGTCAGGTTTGGGGTTTGGATGAGATTAATAACCAGTTATTGATGGCCCATGAAGAAGGTACTTCCTTAATTCAGGATAATATTGCAAAACCGCTTTACACGCTACCCGGTACGTGGATGTTTCAGTCATTACAAAATGTTTTACCTACATCTGATGTTTTAGCAGGAACCTATTGGGGTTTACAAAAATTAAATTATGCAAACGGAACCTTTACCAATGGCGGCAAAATAGAAGGTATTGCAGAAACGTTGCGTTTTATTGTGGTTGATAATAATGATAACATTTGGGCTTCGCATCCTTATCACGGTGTTTATAAAATAGAGCTTAGCGCCGATCATAAAAGAGTAATCCATACCAAAATGTTTTCTACAAGGGAAGGGTTACCATCAAAATTGTACAATTATGTTTATCGGGTTAAAAATAGAGTGGTTATAGCTACTGTTGATGGCGTTTATGAATACGATATTGAACACCAAAAATTTATTAGATTAAAGCTGCTTAAAAATGCCCTCAATGGTGTTTCCATTCAATATTTAAAAGAAGATAATGAAGGGAATATTTGGTTTGTTACTAATAAAAAGGTTGGTGTTGTAGATTTTAGTAAACCATCAGGCAATAATCCTTTCAGTGTATTTTATCTGCCTGAGTTGGATGGCAAAGTAGTGGGTGGTTTTGAATCTATTTATGCTTTTGATAAAAAAAACATATTTATTGGAGCAAATAAAGGGGCTTACCACATTAATTATGATAAGTATATAGAAAATATTACCAAGCCTGTTGTGCTTTTAGGCGCCGTAAAATTGCTTACTGTCGATAGTAATATTTTTGGTGGATATTTTGTTCAAAAAGGGGAAATTGTAAATAAGCAGGATTTAAAAGAAATTATCAAGATTAAGAATGCTTTAAACTCGGTACATTTTGAGTTTTCATCTACACTTTTTGAACATGAAAAAAACATAAATTTTAGCTATCAATTGGTTGGTTTTGACGATCAATGGTCAGCGTGGAATGTAAAAAGCGAAAAAGATTATACCAATCTTCCGGCCGGGAAATACACGTTTAATATAAAAGCCAGAACAGATGCCGGAAATGAATCAGAAGTGGTGAGTTATACTTTTGAAGTTTTGCCCGCTTGGTATAATTCCATCTGGATGAAAATATTTTACTTAGCATTACTTGTTTTATTGGTAAGGTTAATTATCCGCTGGCAAAAAAATAAACATTTAAAAGAGCAGGAAAGGATGAATTACCTGCACCAACTGGAGTTGGATAGGACTGAAAAGGAAATTGTACGCCTTAAAAATGAAAAGCTAGAGGCTGATGTAAATTATAAAAATAAGGAACTATCTACAATGACGATGCATTTGGTGCAACGAGGTAAAGTACTGGCAAAAATAAAGGAAGTTATTTCTTCGGTAATTAAAAGTCAGGATCTGTCTGAAAGTTCTCCAAACTTTAGGCACTTAATTCGCTTAATTCGCGATGTGGAAAAGAAAGATCAGGAACTGGACCATTTGAGTGTGCATTTTAATCATGTAAATACAGAGTTTTTTAATAAGCTTAAAGATCTTTATCCCGATTTGAGTCAGAATGATTTGAAATTCTGCGCCTATTTATCAATGAATCTTTCTACTAAGGAAATGGCGCAATTAATGAATGTAACTATAAAAGCTGTTGAGGTAGGAAGATATCGGTTAAGAAAAAAACTTCAACTAAAGCCAGAGATTAATCTATATGAATTTTTAATCGGCATTTCGAGGCAAAAAACATCTTAAAGAAGTTATGCGCTATGCTTGAAACCTATTTTTAAATAGAAAGTAGTAATTTTTCGGTGTTTTGATTAACTGTTTGTTTTACAGTTGTTTATTTTTGTTTTGTAGTGCTTATGTAGGTGCTAAATGATATTCTTTTTGCCTTAAAATGGTCTTTTGTATGGTTTGTGTAGTAGACTTGAAATAGACTAAAATAATTTTCCTCCATTAGATTTGATTTGAGTTGCAACTGCTGTGCAGGCACTCGAGCTAACCAAATCATTAACTAAAAACTATTTCTATGAGAGGAAGATTTACATTCGTATTCTTCATTTACTGTATCATGGTATTTCCATTCGCTTTAAAGGCACAGGATATAACAGTTACAGGAAAAGTAACAGATCAAAAAGAAGGGTTGCCGCTTCCTGGGGTAACCATAAAAGTAGAAGGAACGCAAAAGGCCACCTCTACAGATGCCCAAGGTCGGTTTTCAATTCAGGCTGCAAATGGCGCAAAATTAACATTCAATTTAATTGGTATGATAAGCAAAACGGTAACCGTTACTTCATCTACTATTAATGTGGATTTACTTGCCGATACTAAAGAATTAAGCGAAGTAGTTGTAGTGGGCTATGGTACGCAGAAAAAAGCTTTAGTAACCGGTTCAATTTCTAGCGTAAAAGCTAAGGATTTAGAAACCATGCCTATCAATAGAGTAGAGCAAGCTTTACAGGGTAGAACATCAGGTTTAACCATTGCTAGTGGTAATGGCCAGCCAGGATCTGCTTCAACAGTTAGGGTAAGGGGATTTACTTCTTTCGCTTCATCTGGTAATAATGATCCACTTTGGGTTGTTGATGGAGTAATTGTTGATAATGGCGGTATTGGTTATTTAAATCAATCGGATATTGAATCTATTGAGGTTTTAAAAGATGCAGCTTCACAAGCTATTTATGGTGCCCGTGCTGCAAATGGGGTAATTATTATCTCTACTAAAAAAGGTAAAGAAGGGCGCTTAGCCATTAATTACAATGGATTTTACGGTACACAAGCGCCTGCTAAAAAACTAAAACTATTAAATGCAAACGAATATGCTATGATTAGGAATGAAGCTTATACCAATAGCTATGATCCAACCTCAGGCAATGCTTTTGCACTTCCTTATTCAGCTACTACTAATTATGGAGAAGGTACGGATTGGCAATCTGTTGTGTTTAATGATGATGCCCGCAGACAGACTCACGAATTCAGTGTTTCTGGTGGAAGCGATAAGTATACATTTTATACTTCATTTGGTTACATAGAACAACAAGGTATTGTTGCCACACCAATTTCTGATTTTAACAGAGCCAATGTTCGGATTAACTCTACCTTTAAACCAGCTAAATGGATTAGTTTTGGTCAAAATTTAGGCTATAGCCACTCTGTAAACAGTTCATTAGGCAATACCAACAGCGAATTTGGTGGTCCTTTGAGTTCGGCAATTCACCTGGATCCAATTACTCCAGTTATTCAAACCGATCCAACCGCTATTACCAAATCTCCTTATACAATTGCAAATATTATTAGAGATCCGGCAACAGGTTTCCCATATGGTATTTCAGGTCCTGTTGGTCAGGAAATGAGTAATCCGCTAGCCTATATCCAAACCAGATTAGGTAATTATGGATGGGATCATAATATTGTAGGTAATGCTTTTCTTGATATTGAGCCTATAAAAAATTTGAAGTTTAGGTCATCATTAGGAACTAAAATAGCTTTTTATGGTTCAGAATCTTTTACGCCCTTATTCTGGTTAAGTCCATCGAATACAAATACAAAGGCAAATTTTTATCGTGAAATGAACCAAACATTAAACTATAACTGGGAAAACACGATAAGTTATTCTAAAAACTTTGGCAAACACCATGCATATGCCCTTTTTGGACAAGGTTATTATATGGATAACAATAACCGTGGCTTAAATGTGAGGTTTAACAACGTAATTGCACAAAATTTTTATCAAGGTAATTTAAACTATAAACCTGCTACTGCCGATATTCAAGGTGACGGTAGTGATGGAACTTTACACGTAGTTAACTCTTTATTTACCCGTGTTACTTATGATTATGACGAAAAATATTTGTTTACGGGTATTATGCGTCGTGATGGTTCTTCACGTTTCGGTACAAATAATCGTTTCGGTTATTTCCCTTCAGCATCACTTGGATGGGTACCTACAAAAGAAAGTTTCTGGCCAACAAACAAAGTTGTTAATTTCTTAAAACTACGTGGTAGTTATGGTATTACAGGTAACGATGCGATTGGCGATTTTAGTTATGTATCATTAGTAAACAGCGGTAGGAATTATACTTTTGGCACTACTGATGTAAGTACCATTGGATGGAGCCCTGCTGCTTTATCAAATCCTAATTTGAAATGGGAAGAAACACGCCAAACAGATATTGGTTTAGATGCAACTTTATTTACTGATTTTACCATCAGCGCATCTTACTTTAAAAAGAAAACAGTAGGTGTATTGCAAACTCCTTCTATTCCGCTTTATTTAGGTGCCGCAGGTGGTGCCGCCGAAAACGTTGGTGATATGCAAAACACAGGTATCGAGTTTGAAATAGGCTACAGAAAGAAAATTGGTGAACTTAACTTAGGTATTAATGCTAATATTTCAACCTTAAAAAATAAAGTTACCAAGTTATTGCCCGGTAGAGAATTTATTGAAGACAATGCACAGAGTTTTCAAGGTATGGGTAACTTTACCCGCACCGGACTTGACCGCTCATTTAATGAGTTTTTCGGCTACAATATGATTGGCATTTTTCAATCACAAGCTGAAATTGATGCCTATAGAGGGCCAGGTGGTACAATTCTGCAACCTTCAGCAAAGCCTGGAGATATTAAATTTGAAAACCTAGATGGCAACGAAACTATAAATGCTGCCGATCGTACCTATTTGGGTAGCCCACTTCCTAAATATACTTATGGGATTACCATTAACCTAGCTTACAAAAACTTTGATTTTGTTGCATTTGGCAATGGGGTTGGAGGCAATATGATTTTCCAGGGATTAAGACGTTTAGATGTAACTTACGGTAACTGGCAAAAATCAATTCTGGATAGATGGACTCCTACAAATCCATCAACCACTACGCCTCGTGTAGCGGATAAAGATTTAAATGGAAACTATACCAAATTCTCTCAAAAATATTTGGAAAAAGGAGATTACTTCCGTTTAAAAACCCTACAAATTGGTTATAACCTTCCGGGAAATTTTATTAAGAAAATCGGAGCACAAAAAGTTCGTGTATATCTAATGAGTGAAAACCTTTGGACGATTACAAAATACACAGGTTACGATCCTGAAATTGGTGGTACTGTGTTAGGTGTAGATAGAGGAATCTATCCACAAGCCCGTTCGTTCATGGTAGGTTTAAATGTTGGATTCTAAAAAAAATTAAAATGAAAAAGAATATTTTAGCTATTGCAGCCCTATTAACCGCTTCACAACTAATGGTTTCTTGTCAAAAACAACTGGATGTAAATCCACGCGAACGTATTTTGGAAACAAGTTATTATCAAAACCAACAGCAAGCTTTTACCGGTTTAGTAGCCGTTTACGATCAGTTGGGTAATCAATCTGGTGGTTATCTAACAAAACTTAATCTATTTAGTTCAGCTTCAGATGATCATTATGCTGGCGCCGATTCTCCATCAGATTTGGGAGATTTGCAAGCGATGAACAATTACACCGTAAATTCATTATCCGGCGCCCCAAGTTATTTATGGGGTAAAGGCTTTACCGGAATTTATCGGGCAAATGTTTTGATGAAAAAAATTGAAGGCATTTCTATGGATGCATCTACAAAAGCAAGATATATTGCCGAGGCGAAAGCATTGCGTGCTATATTTTATTTTGATTTAGTGCGTATTTTTAAAAATGTACCGCTAATATTATCGCCTGTAGAACCTTCTGCCATGTTTGATGTTACGCAAGCAGCCCCTGCAGATGTTTACAAACAAATTGAAGTAGATTTAACCGATGCACTAGCCGCACTCCCTGCAACAATTCCTATTGCTGATGCTGGCCGTTTAAATCAAGGTGCAGTACACGCCGTTTTAGGTAAAGTTTATTTATGGCAAGAAAAATGGGGGCCAGCTGCCGCAGAATTTGCCTTAGTTAATGGTTCAGCGCCTGGTGTAAGTGTTTATGGCTATAAATTATTACCAAACTTTGCTGATTTATGGAACTGGAAAAATAAGTTCAATTCCGAATCTATCTTAGAGCTTAGCTACAATACTACATCCAACATGGGCTGGAGTAACGTTGGTAGCCGAGAGGGTAATGTGATGGGCATTTTAGTAGGCCCACGTAGTTATGTTCCTGTAATTGCAGCGCAGGCACCTGATTATGTTTCAGGCTGGAGTGTAATGCCAATTACCAAGGAATTGTTTGACTTAATTCATTACGATCCCCGTAATAAACCAACAGTTGCCAATTTAGATAGTTTAGAAAAGGCTAAAATTGTTACTTATAAGCACGCTAATGATAATACCGGATATTTTGTTGAAAAATACGCTGGAAGGGTTTCTACTAAAGCTGCCATTGGGCAGTTGGAGTTAAACTTTGGTCAGAATATGTACGAAATACGGTTGGCAGATACTTACTTAATGGAAGCTGAAGCATTATTAAAAAGTGGCGCTGCTGTTGGTGCTGGTACAAGAGCGTATATTTTCTTTAATGCCGTTAGAGCTCGCGTAGGTTTAAACCCTGTTGAAGTAACAATGGATAACATTATGAAAGAAAGACGCCTAGAGTTGGTTGCTGAAGGACAAAGATGGTTTGATTTAGTTAGATGGGGACTCGCACCTACTAAACTTGCCTTTAAAGGTTTTAAAGCAAATAAAAATGAAACTTTGCCAATTCCACAGGCTGAATTAAATAACACTAAAATACTCCAAAGTAAAGAATGGGGTGGTACAAAATAATTTAAATTACGGTTAATTGTTGACAGGGAGAGGCACTAAAAAACTCTTCCTGTTTTTTATAACCTTCTGCTGTCTCCATTTCTTATTTGATTTTTATGATGATAAACAAACTTTTCGTTCTCCCATTAACATGCTTATTGGCTACATTATCCTTTTCCAGTCAGGCACAAACTACCCCACAGCTTTGGCTCACAAAAGCTGATAAATCTATTTTATTTGCGAAACAAGATCTTCCATTAAAGTTCACTACAGAAAAAAATAATCAGCCTACTATTTTGGTTAATGATGAGGAGATTTTTCAATCCATTGATGGTTTTGGATATTCATTAACAGGTGGTAGCGCTCAGCACATTATCAATATGTCTGCTGGGGCAAGAGCCGCATTACTTAAAGAATTATTTGCAACCGATGGGAATAACATTGGTGTAAGTTATATCCGTTTAAGCATTGGTGCATCAGATTTAAATGAAAAAGTGTTCTCTTATAATGATCTTCCTGAAGGGCAAACAGATTTACAGCAAAGTAAATTTGATTTAGGTTTAGATAAAAATGATGTGATTCCAGTAATGAAGGAAATTCTGGCAATTAATCCTAAAATTAAAATATTGGGTTCGCCATGGTCTCCTCCTTTATGGATGAAAACCACTTACGATGCCCGAGGCGGTATGTTAAAGCCCGAATATTATGATGCCTATGCTAAATACTTTGTGCGCTATGTGCAAGAAATGAAAAAAGAAGGTATTGTTATAGATGCTGTTACCGTTCAAAATGAACCACTCCATCCTGGAAATAATCCAAGTTTGCTAATGCCAGCACCAGAACAGGCTACATTTGTTAAAAATAACCTCGGACCTGCATTTGCAAAGGCAGGGATTAAAACTAAAATTATTATTTACGATCATAATGCCGATCGACCGGATTACCCCATTACAATTTTAAATGATCCACAGGCGGCTAAATATATTGATGGCTCTGCATTTCATTTATATGGTGGTAAAATAGAAGCATTAACGGATGTACATAATGCACACCCCAATAAAAACATTTATTTTTCTGAGCAAATGGTTGTTGACCGTCCCGGAAGTACAAATATTAATATTACAGGTCCTGTTAAAAGGTTAATTATTGGTGCAACCAGAAACTGGAGTCGCAATGTATTGGAATGGAATTTAGCAGCCGATTCTGAAAATAAACCTTTTACAGATAGAGGTGGATGCCCAACTTGCCAAGGCGCAGTTACCATTGATAAAGATGTAGTGAGTAGAAACCTTGCTTATTACTCTGTTGCGCATGCTTCAAAATTTGTTCGTCCAGGTTCGGTACGTATTTCATCTACTGAATTTAACGATTTATCTAACGTTGCTTTTAAAACTCCCGACGGTAAAATGGTGCTTATTGTAGCCAATACCGGCAAAGAAACAGCAAAATTCAATATTAGTTTTAAAGGCAAAATACTTGCTGCAAATCTGGATAAAGGCGCTGTTGGAACTTATATTTGGTAGCTATTTATTAATCCCGTTTTATATTTTACGTAATCAAAATTTCTTATGTCACAAAAAACAATCAAGATTCGCTCCGTTTTTAGTTTAAATGCTTCAAAATTATTAAGCTTCCTTTTTTTACTTGTTACACTATCTTTAAACGGCTTCGCTCAAGGTTTTCTAAAAGTTGAAGGCAAAAAAATAATAAATGAAAAAGGTGAAAATGTTCTGCTTCGGGGCATTGGTTTAGGTGGTTGGATGTTGCAAGAAGGCTATATGCTTAAAATTAATAAAGATGCACAGCAATATAGAATTCGCGAACGTTTGGAAGATTTAATGGGCACCAAGCAAACGCAAGAATTTTATGATGCATGGTTAAGCAATCATACCCGTAAAATAGATATAGACTCTTTAAAAGCATGGGGCTTTAATTCCGTTCGCTTACCAATACATTATAATTTGTACACCTTGCCTGTTGATAAAGAGCCTGTTGCGGGGCAAAACACGTGGTTGGAAAAAGGATTTGCTTTAACAGATAGTTTGCTTTCTTGGTGTAAGGCCAACAATATGTACTTAATTTTAGATTTACATGCGGCACCTGGTGGGCAAGGGAGCGATTTAAATATTGCAGATAGAGATCCTTCAAAGCCATCCCTTTGGGATAGTGAAGCCAACCAGCAAAAAACCATTGCACTTTGGGTAAAACTAGCCGAGCGCTATAAAAATGAGCCTTACATTGGTGCTTATGATATTTTAAATGAACCAAATTGGGGCTTCCAGAATTTAGAAGAAGATAAAAACGGGACTAAAGAAAAATTAAATGCTCCTTTAAAAAAACTGATGGTTGATATTACTGAAGCCATTCGTAAAGTAGATCAGAAACACATTATCATTATTGAGGGCAATGGATGGGGTAATAATTACAATGGTATTTTTCCGGTTTGGGATAAAAATATGGTTTTGAGTTATCATAAATACTGGAATTATAATGATGAGGCTTCCATTGCGCATATAATAAAAGCTAGAGATGAACAAAATGTTCCGGTATGGTTGGGCGAAACTGGAGAAAATTCTAATGTTTGGTTCACCGATGCTATTCAGCTTTTAGAAAAAAATAATATAGGCTGGTCATGGTGGCCCCTAAAAAAGATTGGGTTCAATAATCCAATGGAAATAAAATCTAATCCAAATTACGATAGTGTGGTTAGGTATATGAATGAAGGTGGCAATAAACCAAAAGAAAGCAATGTTTACAGCGGCTTAATGGAATTGGCTACCTATGTGAAATTAGAAAATACAATTATCCATAAAGATGTGATTGATGCCATGATCCGTCAGCCATTTTCTACCGAAACCAAGCCTTTTAAAGCTAATTTGATAAAAAATAATACAATAATTAACGCTGTAGATTACGATTTAGGAAGAAATGGTTATGCTTATTTCGATACCGATACCGCCGATTATCATGTATCTACAGGGAAAAGAGGTGCAGGCAACCGTGGTCGCATTTATCGTAATGATGGTGTTGATATTTTAAAGGATTCTACAAAGTATGAAAAGTATTATGTAACCAATATTGAAAAAGGAGAGTGGTTGCAATACACCGTTTCAGTAGAGAAGAAAGGAAATTATAACTTAAAATTAAATACGGCTTCCAGTCAAAATGAAGGGAAAATATCAATAGCCGTAAATGGTAAAATTGTAGCAAGCGACATTAGTATCCCAAATACAGGAAATAGCAAAACCTTTATACCCTTCGAAATTAAAAATATTCCATTAAATGCCGGTAAGCAAAGCATAAGAGTGATAACAGATACAGGTGGTTATAATTTTAGCTATATTCAGTTTTTAAAATAACAAAACATCCCTTGAAAGGCTTTAAGCGCATCCTCATTATCTTTGCTACCATTGTTGTGGCCGTTATTATTTTATCGAGATGTATGAGCGTAGCCGATAAATTGCCAAAAGATATTCGGGGAGAAAATTATACCGGAGCCGCAACGTGCATAAAATGCCATGCGGCTCTTTCTCAATCTTATGCGCACAGTCCGCACGGTTTAACCTCTAAACCAATCGTTAATAAAGATTTATTAAAAGTTTTTGCACCAGATTCTAACTCCTTTTCTTATAACGACCATATGCGTGTTGTAGTGGAAAAAAGAAAAGATGGAATATATCAGGTTGCTTATGAAAATGGAAAGAAAACCCATGCAGAGCGTTTTGATATTCAATTTGGATCAGGAGAAAAAGCCTTTACTTATGGCTACTGGAAAGACAAGAAGCTATTTGAATTGCCGCTGTCTTATTTTTCATCTATAAATAACTGGGCAAATAGTCCTGGTTTTCCAATGGATAAAATTTATTATAGTCGTGGCATAACTAGTCGTTGTTTGGAGTGTCACGGCAGTTACGTAGAAAAAAAGATTACCCAAAAAACCTCTTTGGTTTTGGATGAAGAAATGGAAAAGGGATCCTTAATTTATGGGATAGATTGCGAGCGCTGTCATGGGCCAGGCAAGCAACATGTTGTTTTTCACATGGAAAATCCTGAAGAAAAGAAAGCTAAATTTATAACCATTTATAAAACATTAAGCCGCAAGCAAAAAATGGACGCCTGTGGCGTATGCCATTCTGGAAATAATGTTTTACCCCAGCAATCGGTTTTTGGTTTCCAGCCCGGCGATGATCTCGATGCTTATTATTTTCAGGATTTTGTTTCCTTTGGAGGAGCTAATCCAGATGTGCACGGCAACCAAACCGCCATGTTAATGGGCAGTATGTGCTATCGGAAAAGTGAAACCATGACTTGCCAATCTTGCCATAATACGCACGAAAGTGTTAAAGGGAATATGCAACTTTATAGTCAACGTTGCATAAGCTGCCACCAAACAACCCAACATAGTGCAATTACCTTAGCTAAAGGGGTTTTAAAAGATAATTGTATTGACTGCCACATGCCAAAGCAACCCTCAAAGTTAATAAGTTTCCAAAAGGCCGGTCAGGATCAAGTAAGTCCTTATCTTTTGCGTTCGCATCATATCGGTATTTATCCTGCTAAGTAAATTTTACATAATTTGTTAGGTTAAAAGGCGCTATTTAACATTCAATGTCTTGCATTTATGTTTTTTAAGAAGTTGTAATTCGTACATTTGGCATCAATCTCAATAAGATTCTCGTTAGATATGCCCTTAAAATTTTACTTACCCTTTTTCTTGCTTTTCCTTTTAGGTAGTTCTTCAATTGCACAAAATAAGTTTACTTTAAGTGGTACCATTCGCGATGCCAGTACTGGAGAAACCTTAATTGGTGCAACAATTAAATTAGCGGGAAACACTACAGCAGGCACACAAACTAATGGTTATGGCTATTATGCTTTATCGCAACCAGCTGGTACTTATACGGTAACTATCAGTTATACAGGCTATAATTCCATTACTAAAAGCATTAATTTAGACAAGGATATTAAGCTAAATGAGGAGTTAAAAAGTGCAAATGAACTAGGAGAAGTAGTGGTAAGTGCCAGCAATCGCAAAAATGAAAATGTGAAAAGCGCACAAATGGGGTTAGAAAGAGTAGATATGAAATCGCTTAATTCTATTCCAGTTTTATTGGGCGAAAAAGATGTTTTAAAAACAATTCAGCTATTACCAGGTGTAAAATCTGGTGGAGAGGGCAATACCGGTTTTTATGTTAGAGGTGGTGCCGCAGATCAGAATTTAATTATGCTTGATGAGGCGGTTGTATATAATTCATCGCATTTACTTGGTTTCTTCTCTACCTTTAATGCCGATGCAATTAAAGATGTAAGCCTATATAAAGGTGGTATGCCAGCGCAATATGGTGGTCGTTTATCTTCTGTTTTAGATGTTAAAATGGACGACGGAAATAATAAGGAATTTAAATTTCAGGGTGGCATTGGCTTAATCGCCTCACGATTAAAGGCCGAGGGACCAATTGTAAAGGATAGAGGTTCTTTTATGGTTAGCTTTCGCAGAACTTATATTGATTTGTTTCTAAAAGCCTCCCCAGATTCATCCATAAATGGAAGCACTTTAAATTTTTATGATATTAATGCGAAAGCCAATTATAAAATAAACGATAAAAACACTATTTACATTTCTGGGTATTTCGGGAAGGATAATATTGGGGTGAAAGATCTTTTTGAAAATAATTGGGGCAATGTAACCACTACCATTCGCTTAAATCACATTTTTAATGCAAGGTTATTTTCAAATACCTCTTTAATTTACAATAACTATAATTATACGGTTCGCTTGCTTAATGATGCAACCAATTTTAAGGCAACTTCTTTAGTAAGGGATTTTAACTTTAAAGAGGATTTTCAATATTTTAGTAATAAACACACGCTTCGATTTGGTTTAAATTCTACCCAACATCGTATTTCTCCAATAGATATTACCTCCACCTCGCAAGAATCGCAAGTAAATTCATTAACACAAGAAAAACGTTATGGTCTCGAATCTGCTATTTACATTTCTGATGAGTGGGCAGTGAACGATAAATTAAATTTTCTGTACGGAGTACGTTTGTCTGCATTTTCTTTAATGGGGCCGGTTAATTTTGGTAAATACGATGAGAATGGGAATATCAGTAAGATAGATCATGTAGAAAGTGGCAAGTTTTATAAAAACTATCTTAATTTAGAACCTCGCTTTTCGGTAAGCTATTTATTTAATGAGCAAAATTCTATTAAAGCTTCATACAATCGAAACACACAAAACATTCACATTTTAACTAATGCTACATCAAGTTCGCCAACAGATCAATATGTGTTAAGCAGCAATAATATTAAACCTGAAATTGCCGATCAGATTGCTTTAGGTTATTTTAAAAACCTGGAGGAAAATAATTATGAACTTTCAGGCGAAATCTATTATAAATGGATGCAGAATCAAATAGATTATAAAAATGCAGCACAGTTAATTGCCAATTCTAATGTGGAGTCAGAATTGCTTTATGGCACTGGAAGAGCTTACGGAATGGAACTATTTTTCAAAAAGAAATTTGGAAAGTTAAATGGTTGGGTTGGTTATACACTTTCTCGTACCGAAAGAAAATTTGCAGAATTAAATAACGGAAATTATTTTCCAGCTCGTCAGGATAGAACCCACGATATATCTGTTGTAGGGATTTATAATTTGAATAAACGCTGGACATTCTCTTCGAGTTTTATTTACAGTACAGGTAATGCCGTTACTTTTCCGGCAGGCAAATACAGCGTAGGCAACCAAACTATGTACTATTATACCCAAAGAAATGCAGGAAGAATGCCATACAATATGCGTCTTGATTTAAGCGCTACACTAGAAGGCAAGCATACAGGACGCTATCAATCTAGCTGGAATTTTGGAATTTATAATGCTCTTGGACGCAAAAATCCATACTCAATTGAGTTTATTAACGATCCAAAAGATTCAACAAAAACAGTAGCCGAACAAACTTCGCTCTTTGGAATGATTCCATCTGTAACCTGGAACTTTAAATTTTAGCAACATGAAAACATTAACTCTATATTTTGCCATCCTTTGTTTGTGTTTAACTTCGTGCAAGAAAATTATTAGTATTAACACTGATAATGCTGAAGCACAAATGGTTATTGAAGCGAATATCAGCGATAAATTGGCAGATCAGCAAATAAGAATTACTAAATCTGTAGGCTATAGCGATCAAAGTATTTATCCTAAAGTAAGTGGAGCAACCGTAACGGTAACCGATAGCAAGGGTGTCAACTATGTTTTTGTAGAAAAAGAACCGGGTTTATACATCAATAGAATGAGGGGGATTCCTGGTTTAACGTATAGCTTAAAGGTAAATGCCGAAAGTAAAAGTTATACAGCTAGCTCTACAATGCCACAAACCGTTAAATTAGATTCTGTTGGCGTTATTAGCAATAGCTTTTTTGGTAAAGAACGTAAAACTGCTGCGGCTTATCTTGTCGACCCTGTAATGGATGCAAATTATTACCACTTCTATTTATATGTAAATGGCGTGCTTTCTAATCGTGTTTATGTAAATGATGATCGCTTAACCAATGGAAATAAACTTCGTTTGCAATTGTATTATGAAGAAAGTGATGATAATGATGATGGACTTAAAACTGGAGATAAAGTGAGTGTAGAAATGGAATGTATTGATGTTAATATTTTTAAATATTGGTATGCTTTGAGTCAACAATCTGGTAGAGGACCAAATCAGGGAACAACTCCGTCAAATCCTACTTCGAACATTTCAAATAATGCTTTGGGCTATTTTTCTGCTCATACTTATCAGAAAATTAGTATCACTGTACCTTAATTAGTTTGAGGGTTAAAATCGTTTGTTTATTAACCATGAGTTTATTTCTGGTAATTTATTAAATAATTCTTCTTTTCCGCTGTCCCGTCTGGCAAGACAAATCTTTATTCCGCCGCCGCGGTGGCTTTATTCTTTTTGACAACAAAAAGAACCAAAAATTGTCGGCTTGCAATTTTTCTGTTTAAGGCAGTGGGTAGGCTTGGATTGTGCTTCCCGAATAATTGACCATGCCGATTGGAAGCTTAACGAAGAAACAGTAGTTTGGACTTGTTAGTATTTTAAGCGATCGCTAAACTAACTTTCAATTATTTACCATCTTTTCCGATTACGCCCAGGCATAGCAGCATTTCGCAGGATAGCTCATTATAATTCTTGTACTTATTTTCATTATCCGAATAACCAAAGGAATATGCAGCGAGGGTTGGGATTGCGAATTGGGTTAAGCCTCATATTACTGCTTTAAGAATTATAATGCTGCTATGCAAGAAGGGTGCCAGCCTTGACTTTTGGTTACCTTTTTGTTAAGAAAAAGGTACGATGCCTGTCTGGCAAGACAATGTTTTCCGCTGCCGCGGGGGCCTTATTCTTTTTGACAACAAAAAGAACCAAAAATTGTCGGCTCGCAATTTTTCTGTTTAAGGTAGTGAGTGGGCTTTGATTGTGCTTCCCGAATAATTGACCATGCCGATTGGGAGCTTAACGAAGAAACAGTGGTTTGGACTTGTTAGTGTTTTAAGCGATCGCTAAACTAACTTTCAATTATTTACCATCTTTTCCGATTACGCCCGTCTGGCAAGACAAATCTTTATTCCGCTGCCGCGGTGGCTTTATTCTTTTTGACAACAAAAAGAACCAAAAATTGTCGGCTTGCAATTTTTCTGTTTAAGGTAGTGGGTAGGCTTGGATTGTGCTTCCCGAATAATTGACCATGCCGATTGGGAGCTTAACGAAGAAACAGTGGTTTGGATTTGTTAGTGTTTTAAGCAATCGCTAAACTAACTTTAATTAAAATCACTATCCTTCCCGATTACGCCAGGCATAGCAGCATTTCGCAGCATAGCTCATTATAATTCTTGTACTTAATTCGTTTTACGAATAACCAAAGGAATATGCAGCGGGCGCAGGATTGTGTTTTGGGCTAAGCCTCATATTACTGCAGTCAGAATTATAATGGTGCTATGTAAGAAAGGGTGCCAGCCTTGACTTTTGGGTACCTTTTTGTTAAGAAAAAGGTACGAAGCCTGTCTGGCAAGACAAATCTTTATTCCGCTGCCGCGGTGGCTTTATTCTTTTTGACAACAAAAAGAACCAAAAATTGTCGGCTTGCAATTTTTCTGTTTAAGGCAGTGGGTGGGATTAGACTGTGCTACCCGAATAATTGACTATGCCGATTTGGGGCTTAACGAAGAAACAGTACTTTAAATTTATTAGTAAATTAAAAGAGTAGTAAAAAAAATGACGATTAATAAAACTTCAATAAAACTACCTTTGTTAAAATATGATGAAAGTATTTATAAGCGGCAACATAGCCGAAAGCGGCATAAAACTACTCGAAGAAAACAATATCTCCATTACCCAATGGAAAGAGGGCAGACAAATTACAGCAGAAGAATTGATTAATGCTTGTAAACAAAACGATGCCCTAATTAGTGTTGGTCCTAACAAAATCAACGCAGACTTTTTAAATGCCTGCAAGCATTTAAAAGTAATAGCATTGCACTCCGTAGGTTTTGATAAAGTAGATATTAAAGAAGCAAAAAAATTAAACATCCCAATTGGTAACACACCAGGTGTTTTAAGTGGCGCCACGGCAGATACCGCCTTTTTGTTAATGCTTGCTGTTTCAAGAAAAGCATTTTATCTTCATAAAAAAATTATTAACGGGCAATGGCGTAATTATGAACCTGTACGAGAATTAGGCGTTGAGTTAAACGGCAAAACACTAGGTATTTTTGGTATGGGGAAAATAGGGCTGGAGATGGCTAAAAAATGTATTGGCGCTTACCAAATGCCTGTAATTTATCATAATAGAAATCGCAATGATGAAGCTGAGAAAGCCATTGGAGCAAAATATGTTTCCTTTGAAGAACTTTTAGCGCAAAGCGATATACTCTCGGTTCATACTGCACTAACTCCCGAAACTAAAGATAAATTTACATCGACAGTTTTTAAACAAATGAAACCATCTTCTATCTTCATTAATACCGCTAGAGGAGGAATTCATAACGAAAGTGATTTACTGGAGGCTTTACAAATAGGAGAAATATGGGGTGCCGGTTTGGACGTAACCAATCCTGAGCCTATGCAAAAAGACAATCCTTTATTAAATATGGAAAATGTAGCTATACTACCACATATAGGTTCGGCAACAATAGAAACCAGGACAGCAATGGCCAATATTATTGCGAAAAATATTATTGCAGGCTTAAAAGGGGAGCCTTTGCCTTACGAGGTTAAATAACAAAAAAGCTGCAATTACTTCTGTTAAATGCAGCTTTTCGACCTAAAATGAAAATAGTTTTTTAATATTTATCCAGATTATTTTCTATATAGAGGACATCTTTTTAATAAATATTCTAACGGATTGCTGTAAGAACCATCTACATTAGTGAAAAATGCTTTGTGGCTTTGGTTGTAAATACTGGCGTTATTATCCATATAAATATGCAAGCTTACACTTACCTCATAACGTTGGGCAGCATTGCTATAGCTAGAATTAGAGCTCGAAACACCTTTAACCTTGTCCCCATCATCTCTTTTAACTTTGGTATCCGAACTACCGCCCGAATAACTGGTTTGATAACCTTTAGTTTGTAAAACCGCACCATCTATAATGTATTCGACGCCCAAAATATCGCAGATATTCTTCATCGTAAAGCCCATTAGCTTTTCTTTGGTTACACCTGCCTGAATAAGCATTGCGTTGGTTGTTCTCGGATCAAGAATAGTGTAACCAGCTGAATGTTGACTTAATATTCCATAAGCATCTTCTTGTGCCTTGTAGCCAACTTGATCAGCGCCTTGCTGGTTATCCATAAGGAAAGTGAAAGGTAAAATGGCAATTTTATTGTGGTGATCTACAGGTGTTGCAGACATGGATACTACATCTTTTTGACGTTCTTGTGCAGGTAAAGATTGCTGATTAAAGATTTCCACTCTGCCACTGGCATGAATAATTTTTAAAATTTCTGATTTTTTTAATACATACTCTAAGGTTTCACCTTGGTATACAAAAGAAACATCATCGGGAGTTATTTTAGTTACTTTCCCTTTTAGTTCCTCTCCATTAATCTTTTGGATGATATCCAATTTCAGATTGGTTTTGGATTGAGCATAAACGTTTAATGATAGAATTGTGGCAATAGCCAATACGCAGAGCTGTTTCATATGGGATGATTTTATATCAAAAATAATAATTCTGCTGAGAATTTGTATAAATCTATACTTCGAATTTAAAGTGGAAATATTCTTATTCTGCTTATTGTTCTTTAAAATATAAGATTAGGTGGAGAAGAATTAAAAAAAAATGCCGGGTGAAAACATCCGGCATTGTGTAGAAAATATATAAACTAAATATTACTTTACAGTATATTTAAAAACCGAGCGACCTAAATTGCCACTTCCATCAATTCCTTCAACTACAACTTTATACTGTCCTCTGCCATCAGCATTGTAAAACTCAAAAGAAGCATTTCCACTTGCATCTGTTATTACTTTAGGATTCCAGTAAATTGTTGTTCTTAAATCATTACGGTTTAAGTTCGCTGGCACATCATATTTTGGCACATAAAATTGACGATCTTTATTATAACCCTGTGGCGAAAATGTAATTTCGTAATTTTTAGGTAACATATCTAGCAATTGACTTTTCGAAATCTTAGTACCCTTTGGAGCTTTTTTCTGATTAACCACAATAACGCCATTTACGTTGTTTGCCCTGTTTACAAGACCAAGTTCATCTCTTAAAAATACTTCTACTGATTCTATATTGCCAGCTTCTAGCGTATTCAGTTGGTTTACATCCATCATCATTCCATTTATAAATACGCCCATCGGTATTTTTTTGCCAGCGTTATAATCTCTAGAAACATAAAAATTATTATCCACAAACGTTACCCCCGGAAGCATAGTTTGCAGGCAATTAATTAATAAATTACAGCCTGTAAGTCTATCTCCAGAAATTTCATGATCGGCTATTTGACTTAATCCAGTTAATGCAGGGTAATCTTTATGGCTTACCTTAGGTATTGCTGCACCTTTAATGGTAATATCTTTCAATGTATGCAGATAAGAATATTGTTTTTGACTATTTGCCAGATAGGTTGTTAAGGCACTATCTATATTTAAAACTTCTTCAGGTGCATTTAAGCTTCTGCTAATGGTTGGGGTAGGCGATCCATTTAAACTAATTACCATCGCCTTATAGTTTGTATTATATTTTGCAGTAATGGTAACCTTAGATGAATCGTTAAAAACAAGGTTAGAAAATTTAAAATTGCCAACTGGATCTGTAGTGCCTTCTAAATTAAGGCGTTTATCAGGAACTGTTAATAAAAGCGCTCCTTTTCTTACCGGAATACCATTAGCCATTCTTAAAATACCTGTTACCTCAATACCTTGCTCAGGTAAAAAATCAACTTTAGGTAATTTGCCTGCAATAATATCAGTATAAGAATAACTACGGTAACCCTGAGTTAACAAAAGAACATCTAAATCTGCACTCTTCTTAGCATCGGTATTGTTAAAGTAATAATTAGGTTTTTCAATGTAACCTTTAACATCACTACTCAATAATAAGCCAGTAAAAATGGTGCTGGCTCCATCTTCATTAAAAGGAACTTTAGTTTCATCAATAACAGAAACTGAGAAATTGCCTGCAACTGGTAATGCATCTTTTTTAGCCGCTAAATTAATTTTAACCTTTTTCTTTACGCCATAAGCTGGCAATGGACTAGTTACATTTAAGGTTAAACCACTTTTATGTTGTACAAAAATAATTCGCTCACTAAGGGGTTTACCGTTTTCAGCAAATAGAGTAAATTGAGCAATACCTGCCGGAAACTTAGATTTTAAAATAGATGTAGAATATTCCTTACTTGAAAGTGCAGTTTGTGCGCCGTAGCAAATAACCCCTTTGCTTTGTGCAATTAGGTAAAACTTCTTGCCTTGATTTTGTTGAAAAAATACCTCATTAGAAGCAATTTTTACAATTATATTCTCTGGATTACTATTGTCGGCCACAATGGTAATACCTGAAGCATCTACAGCTGGCAATGTAGCATTTTGCGTTGTACCATCCGAATAAGTTACGGCAGCTTTATAGGTTTTACCAGCTTCGGCCGCTAATGTAAAAGTGCCCATGCCCAAATGTTGAGCTGTAAAAACTGCTACTTGTTTCCCATCATTATCCGTTACAATACCTTTAGCGCTAATACCCAAACCATCGCTTTTAATTGCTTTAAAGGCAACTTTAGTAGTTAACCCAGCAACTAGTTTGCCACCCTCAGGGAAAAACTGAATATCCTTACTTACAATAGCCGTTTTTAAAGGAAAGCTATTAGTAATTACATCTTTTTCTGTTGTATTGATACTGGTAATTAATTGGCCCTTTTGTAATTGATATTCAGCTTTTTGATTAGCTGTCATATTAATAGTTAAAAAGCCATTGGCATCTGTAGTTCCTCTACCTTTAGCAATTACAGTATAGCTTGTAACCACTTGCCAGCTTACATTTCTGTTGGCATATGGTTTATTGTTTGCATCTTTAAATTGGACGCGTGCATCAATCTTTTCCTGTTTATCTGTAGAAGAATTTTTCAGCGTAATATTTGTTTTAACTTCTTTATCAATTGCCTCACCCACAAAAAAGGCTTTATTGAAAAAAGCTGGATCACTTGCATTTAGCATCCACATGGTATAAGCACGAAGATGATAATTGCCTTGTTTATAATTTACCTGATCTAATGGAATGTTACCACTAGCTGTGCCATCAGTGAGGGGTAATTTTATGGTTTGAATAAGTGAATCTCGTTGATTGATTACATCAACATATATGATTTTACTTAATCCTGAGAGAAAATTTTGATTCTCGGTAACATAAGCTTTAAACCAGATGGTATCTGCTACGGCATAATAAGGCTTATCAAAATGCAAGTAAATTTTTTCTGCAGGATAGTCGTTTAAAACTTTATTGGTTTTATTAATTATGGTATTAATGCTAATGGTATCGGTTTGTGCCGATGAACTAAGGTTTAGTACTGATATAAAGGCAACTAATATTAATAAAACTCTAAAAATCTTCATGAATTGGAAATTAAATACTAAGAGGTAAATATATCCAATTATAAATAGAGCACCTAAAATGTTATCAGGTTTAACACTTTTTTACATTAAAATAATGCGGAGTTCCACTGCTACTGAGGCTTCTTTTCTTTTGTCACAAAAAGAAACAAAGTGTCGGCTTGCAATTTTTCTATTTAAGGCCGTAGGTATGCTTTGCTTGTGCTCCCGGAATAATTGACCATGCCGATTGGGAGCTTAAAGAAAAAACATTGGTTTGGACTTGTAAGGGAGGATACGCGATCGCTAAACTAACTTCAATTATATGACTATCATCTCCGATTACGCCTGGGCATAGCAGCATTTCGCAGAATAGCTCATTGGAATTCTTTGTACCTACTCCGTTTTACGAATAACCAAAGGAATATGCAGCGAGCGCAGGATTGCGTGTTGGGCTAAGCCTCATATTACTGCAGTCAGAATTATAATGTTGCTATGCAAGAAAGGATGCAAGCCCTGACTTTTGGGTACCTTTTTGTTAAGAAAAAGGTACAAAGCCCGTCTGGCAAGACAATTCTTTTTTCTCTGCCACGGTGGTTTCTTTTTCTTTTGTCACCAAAAGAAACAAAAGTGTCGGCTTGCAATTTTTCTATTTAAGAAAGTGGGTAGGATTTGATTGTGCCTCCCGAAAACTTGACCATGCCGATTGGGAGCTTAAAGAAGAAACAGTGGTTTGGACTTGTTGGCGAATTAAAAAGGTTGCTAAACCAATTCAAGATTTGTTAGGCATGATGAGCGTTTAAACAAAAAAAAAGGTTGCTTTATGGGCAACCTTTTTAATGCAATGATAAAAACTGCAAAATGTTAAATTATTTATACTCAATTAAAAACTCGTTTAAAGGCGTACGTACTTTTTTAAGATTTACTAACCAATCACCTTCAGCATCGCGATGCCCTAAAGGAAGTAAAGTAACACTACGTAAACCTTGTTTATCCAATCCTAATAATTTATCTAATTCAGGGCCATTAAAACCTTCCATTGGAGTAGCATCTACCTGTAAGCTTGCAGCCTCAGCAATTGCAATACCAAAACCAATGTAAGCCTGGCGAGCAGCGTGATTAAAGTTTTCTTCAGCCGTTCTTGATAAGATCATACCTTTTAACTGTGCTTTATATGCATCAGTTGCATTTTCAGGTAAGCCACGCTCAGCATTCATTCTGCTAAAAACGTTATCAATTCCTTCTTCCGTATAATTTTCGCTAGCAGCAAAAACCAATAGGTGAGAAGAATCTATAATTTGTGATTGGTTAAAAGCAATTGGAGCAATTTTTTCTTTCAACTCTTGGTTCGTAATCACGATAACTTTAAAAGGTTGTAAGCCAGATGAAGTAGGCGCTAAATGCGCAGCGGCTATAATTTTATCAACCTTTTCTTGATCAACTGGCTGACCATTCATTTTTTTAACGGCATAACGCCAGTTTAGGGCATCTATTAAGCTCATATTATAAGTTTTTTATTTTCTATTAATGAAACAAATATCACTAATAACTTAACACTCTTTGTTGATGTATGGTAAGAATTACCAGCACTATCTTAAAGGATACTGAATTAAAATTTTAATTAGGCAAAAATTTAATATCACTGCGCACAGGGAAATGATCTGATAGTTTAGCCTGTGTGATGTGGTAATTTAGAATTTCCAGTTGCTTGCTGGTGGCAATATAATCTATTTGGAAGTTAGGAAATTTGCCATTATAAGTTCTACCCAAGCCTGAGCCTTTTTTAATAAACGCGTTGTTTAAACCTGTTGTAATTTGAGTAACTACATACGAAGCAGGTGTATCGTTAAAATCGCCGGCAATTAAATATGGCGTTTCACAGGTCGCCATTTCTTTCTTCATAATATCCACCTGATTGCTTCTTTTTAGGAATGCACTTTTAAGCATTTTTAAAATTCTTTTTGATGGCTGAATCTCGGTGTTCATTTCTTTTACCTTATCCAAATAATCGTAATCCTGTTTTTCGAAAGAGATAGATTGAAAATGTACGTTATAAATTCTTAAAGTTTTTAAGCCCATTTGTAAATCTGCATAAATGCTCATATTGCCAGCAATGCCTTGTTCAAATGGTATTTTACCAGTATTTATGATTTTGTATTTAGAAAAAATAGCTAAACCATTTGCCTCGTACTCGTTTTTATTAGTGGGTACAAAATAATAATACTTAGTGTTTAATAAGGCTTTTAAGCTATCAATTGTATCAAAAGAGCCTTTATAACGCGTATAAAATTCCTGAAAGCAAATAATATCAGGGTTTTGATCTTTAACAACTTTCAACATTTTTTCTTTTACAGATTCAGTATTATTTTCTCCATAAAGTTTAAAACTGTGTACGTTATAAGTCATCATTCTGATGCTGCCCTCTGATTTTTCGGCACGCCCTTCGCTACCACCAAAAGCAAGTGTAGCCCTAAGGGTTTTATAACCAAAAGCAATTACGGCTAAAGTAAGAATTGCAAAAAGCCACTTTTTATTGAGCGACCACCAAATTAGAAGGATAACATTTCCTAGTAGCGAGAAAGGGTAAGCCAACCCAAAAAAGGCAATTATTGCATGCTTGCGAGGATCCATACTTCCTGCCAAAGTACCAAGCAGCAGAAAAATAGCCAATACAATAGCAATGGGTATAAGTAATTTATCAAAGAAACTATATTTCTTTTTTGCCATTAATCTTTACTCGCTTTAAAAAGTTTTTCTTTCTCTACTGCTGATAATTTATCATAACCAGAGGTAGAAATTTTATCTAAAATGGCATCAATTTCCTGTTGAGATACACCTTTAAACTCTGCTTTTTTAATTGGTTGTTCATTTCTAACTACTCTTAGTTTAGGCTTGCGCTCAAATAATTTGCTCCAGTCAGTTCCGCTTTGCAGGCTTTTAATAAAAGCAAAGCCTAAAAATGCACCACCTAAATGCGCCAAACTTCCACCAGCATTTGAAGAAGTAATGCCTATAATATCTAAAATAATATACACTATTGCTAGATATTTAATTTTAACCTCTCCAAAAAACATTAAAAAAATTGAGTAATTAGGAACCAGGGTAGCTGTAGCCACAATTATAGCCATAACTGCTGCTGATGCTCCAATAAGAATAGCAGAATTTATAGAAGAGGCAAAAAATGGAAAAATATTAAACGCAGCTACATAAAAAACGGCACCTGCTAAACCTCCTGCTATGTAAATAAAATGAAATTGTCGGGCTTTTAGAAAGTTCATAAATATGTTTCCGAACCAGAAAAGACCTATCATATTAAAAAGTAAGTGCAAAAAGCCAGCATGAAAAAACATATAAGTAATTGCCGTATAAAAATGAGTAGGCAATGCCGATAATGCTGCAGGTAAGCCCAGATATTCGCCAATCCAAGTATATATATTAAATGGTATACCACCCAATAAGCAGAAAACTGATATTAAGGCAGGTACCACAAATAAAATAACATTTATACCAATGTAAAAAAACAGTGGATTATCCGATTGGAATATTTTAAACTTTAAATCCTTAAAAATATTGTTATTCATACAGCGTATAAAAATTATCTTTTTTATCCTTCCATAATTTAACCAGAATAAATCCAATTAAAGCGCCACCTAAGTGTGCATAATGGGCAATAGAATCACCTTGTATTTGTGCTACACCTAAAGAAAGTTCTATTAAAATATAAACAGGGATAATGTACTTAGCTTTAACCGGAACCGGAATAAACATAATTAAAAGTTCTGCATTAGGATAAAGCATTCCGAAGGCAACTAAAAGTCCAAAAATGGCACCAGAAGCACCTAACATGGGGCCAAAATAAATTTCCCCCAATAATTTAAATTCATCTTTACTCTTAGGTACATAAATCGTTATGTCTGAAATCCAATGCCCAGTTACTGAATATATTTCGTAAGATTGAACGGCCCATTGAAGGGCTAGTGCACCAAGTCCTGTTAAAAGATAAAATATTATAAATTTTTTACTTCCCCATCTGGTTTCTAATAAGCTTCCAAAACTATATAGAGCAAACATATTAAATATGATATGGAAATAGTTTTGTGGACTATGCATAAACATGTATGTTATGGGTTGCCAGATTTGAAACTTTGGAGAGTTAAAGAAGTAGACAGCAAACCAATTAATCAAAGGATAAGTACCATTTTGGTTAAATACTAGTGTAGCTGCAAAAAATAGAATATTAATAATCAGCAGGTTTTTTACTACTGGTGGTATATGTATGTTGTTCATTTATGGTATTGTTATTCTAATTAAGCTTATTTAAAGCTTTTCGCTTCATTTTACTTATTACTTTTCAAATTTCTTATCCAGCTCTGCCAAAGTAATGGTTTGTATAATTGGTTTTCCACTTACGCTAAAGTTAGGTGTTTTGCAGCCAAAAAGCTCATCAATAAGGGTGTTCATTTCTTCCTGACTTAGTGCTGTTCCTGCTTTTATAGCACTATTTTTTGCTAAACTGCGGGCCAAGCTATCACGTTTGTTTAATTTAAGTTCTTGTTGTGAGTTTTTAAAGCCCTCAATAAGCTGTTCAAATAATTGCGTTTCATTTATATTACTGCTGCCTAAATCAACAGGAATACCTTCAACCACTAACGTGTTTTTACCAAATTCGCGTACATCAAAGCCTAAACTTTTTATATCATCCAATAAACTTTTAGCCAATTCAAAATCATTGGCGTTTAAGGTTATCGTTTGCGGAAATAAACTTTGCTGTGAAGCCCCTTTGCGATCATCAAGATGTACGAGAAATCGCTCGTAAAGGATTCGCTCATGTGCCATTTGCTGATCGATAACCATTAAACCCGATTTAATTTGAGATACAATATAGCGATTGTGCAACTGCATATATTGCTTTTGCTTAGTTTCTAAAACAGTATCATCAGCATAAAATGAAGTTTGTTCTACAGTAGGTTGTTGCGTTACTTCATACAATGAACCCCAGTTTTTAGTACTTGGTTTGGCTTCATAACTTCTTGGTGCGCTATTAGCCGCAGTAGTATAACCCAAACCAACTTCGCTTTTATCACTTGCAAAAGGGTTAAAATCAGGATTAAAGTTAATGCTTGGTGGAACAATATCTTCCACCGCTTTTGGTGTAATCATATTGCTGAAACCAGTTTCCTGATCAAAATCAAGCGTTGGCGCAATATTATAACGACCGATTGATCTTTTTACAGCCGATTTTAAAATGGCGTAAATAGATTTCTCATCAAGGTATTTTATTTCTGTTTTGGTTGGATGAACGTTAACATCAATTTTTGCAGGATCAATTTCTATAAATAAAACATAAAGTGGATAACTGTCATCAGGTAAAAGATCTTCAAAAGCCGAACTTACTGCATGATTTAAATACGGATCTTTAATAAAACGATTGTTTACGAAGAAAAACTGCTCTCCCCTTGTTTTTTTAGCGAAGGCAGGTTTTCCAATATATCCTTTTAGGTTAATAATGGTTGTATCCTCTTCAACAGGAACTAAACGTTCGTTATAATTGTTGCCAAACAAATGAACAATACGTTGCTTTAAATTTCCTTTTGGTAAATTAAAAATCTCTACGCCATCATGGTGCAAGCTAAAAAATACAGCTGGATGAGCTAAAGCCACACGTTGAAACTCGTCAATAATATGGCGCATTTCTACCGGATTGCTCTTTAAGAAATTTCTTCTGGCAGGGGTATTAAAGAATAAATTTTTAATGGCTATTTGTGTGCCTGGTGAAGTTGCTACAGGTTCCTGATTAATAATTTGAGCACCTTCAATACTAATGCAAGTGCCAATTTCATCCTCATGCCTTCGGGTTTTCATTTCAACCTGCGCAATGGCTGCAATAGATGCCATTGCCTCGCCACGGAAACCCATAGTACGAATGGCAAACAAATCTTCGGCCTTTTTTACCTTAGAAGTTGCATGGCGCTCAAAGCACATTCTGGCATCGGTAACGCTCATACCACAGCCATTATCAATGATCTGAATTAATGCTTTACCTGCATCTTTTATCACCAGTTGGATTTTATCTGCTCCGGCATCAATAGAATTTTCAAGCAATTCTTTTACCGCAGAAGCAGGTCTTTGAACAACTTCTCCGGCAGCAATCTGGTTGGCAACAGCATCAGGTAATAAATGAATAATATCAGTCATGTATAAAGGCAATGTGAAATTGCTAAATTATACAAAATAAGCTTAAGGCTGGTGCTTTGTTTAAAACTCAACACATAAATGACTGTAGTTAAAGCTTTAAAATTAGCCGCTTTGATAAAAAAGTAAAAGCGACCCGAATCCATATCTTTAGTCTATTTATTTGCACATGTTTATTTTTTGGAAAGCAAAGTCTGTGAATCTTTTGAAAATTGCTCCCCGCTTTTCGCTATAGTCCCGATGAAAAATCGGGAGCTGCCGCTGCAATCGGGTTTAAGTACACCGTTTTTGTCGTAAAATGAATGGAGCAAATCGACTTATTCATCACCAATCACTTATTTGTAAACCCGATCTGAGTGAATGCTACAGATTTTTATCTGGGCAGAAACGTGAGCGGGACTGCTTTAAGTAAAATGCTAAATCCGTTCATTTCCAAATTTTACAAGCTTACGGATTTTTGAAAATTGTTTCTCGCTTTTTACTAAGGTTTTGATAAAAATCGACCGTTACTTTTGCCATTAGGTTTATTATTTAAGATTAAATTTTACACGTTCAGTTTTAAAATGCTTTTCTGTATAACCGAATTTACAAAGCAAACTAAATTCAATTTTCTATCTTTATCAATATGAAATCCTTAAGCTACGCACTAATTGTTATTGCTTTTTTAACTGCTTGTAGTAAGAAAAAAGCCGATTTAATTATTTACAACACTAAAGTTTACACCGTAAATTCAAACTTCGATACGGTTGAAGCCTTTGCGGTAAAAGATGGTAAAATTTTGGCTATTGGAAAAAGCGAGGAAATTAGAAAACAATATACCGCAACAGATGAAATTGATGCAACAGGAAAAGTTGTTTATCCAGGTTTTATAGATGCCCATGCACATTTTTTTGGTTACGGACAAAGTTTGCAAACGGCTGATTTACGAGAAACCAAATCTTGGGAAGAAGTAGGCCAACGTTTAGTTGCTTTTGCAAAAACGCATCCCGATGGTTGGCTAATTGGCAATGGCTGGGATCAAAACGATTGGGCGGATAAATCTTTTCCAACAAATGAGCAGCTGAATAAATTGTTTCCTAATCGGCCTGTGTTTTTAAATCGTATTGATGGACATGCAGCTGTAGCTAATCAAAAAGCATTGGATGAAGCTGGAATAAAGCAAGCTGAAAAGTTAATTGGAGGAGATATGCTTACAAAAAATGGTAAGCTAACTGGCGTTTTGATTGATAATGCTGTTTCATTGGTTGAAAAGAAAATTCCTTCTCCTGATGCCAAACAAGCAGAAAAAATATTGCTTGATGCACAACGAAATTGCTTCGCCGCTGGCTTAACAACAATTGATGACTGTGGATTGGGCTTTGAAGCTGTAGATTTTATAGAGAAACTACAGTCTGCCAATAAGTTAAAAATGCGGTTGTATATAATGCTGAGCGATGCGCCGCAAAACTATGATTATCTATTTAAACGAGGTGCAATTAAAACTGATCGATTAAATGTAAGGGCTTTTAAAGTTTATGCAGATGGTGCTTTAGGCTCTCGTGGGGCTTGTCTTTTACATCCTTATAGTGATATGCCAGGTAAGAGTGGCTTTTTGTTGAGTGATAAGAAGCATTTTGAAGAAGTTGCCATCAAAATTGCCGAACATAATTTTCAAATGTGTACACATGCCATCGGTGATTCTGCAAATCGTGTGATGTTAAATATTTATAATAAAGTTTTAAAGGGTAAAAACGATAAACGTTGGCGTATAGAACATGCACAGGTAATTAATGCAAATGATTTTAATTTGTTTGGAAAAGCGAGCATTATTCCTTCGGTACAGCCAACTCACGCCACATCCGATATGTATTGGGCGGGCCAACGTTTGGGTGCTAAACGATTAAAAGATGCGTACGCTTACAAACAGTTATTAAAACAAAATGGATGGATTCCACTTGGAACAGATTTTCCTGTCGAAAACATTAATCCATTATTAACGTTTTATGCTGCAACGGTAAGAGAAGATGCAAAAGGTTTTCCGGCAGGAGGTTTTCAAATGGAAAATGCCCTTACACCTGAAGAAGCTTTAAAAGGAATGACCATTTGGGCCGCTAAAGCTAATTTTGAAGAAAAAGAAAAAGGAAGTATTGAAGCTGGAAAGCTTGCCGATTTTGTTATTTTAGACGCCGATATTTTAAAATCAACACCACAACAATTACTAAAAACCAAAGTTTTAAAAACCTACCTGAACGGAGAAAAAGTATATGAAGCGAAATAGATTGTTCATCCTGGCGGCTGCAAGTTTCTTTAATGTTTTATGCCTTATGGCTTGTGCACAGGAGCACGCTCAAAATGAAAAGAAATTAACCATTAATAATGAAATTGCCCGTAAAACGGTTCTACTAAATAATCAAGATTCTATAATTCCATTAAAATCATTAGATAAAAAAACTATAGCATCTGTAAGCCTTGGGTTTGCTTTTAGTTCGGTTTTTGATAGTTTGGCAAATAAATATGATCAAGTAACGTCCTTTTCAGCAGTTTCTTATCCAGATACTTCAAACTTAAATGATTTAGAAGATGACTTGAAATACTTTAATACTATTCTAGTTTCTGTTGATAATCAAAATATAAATAAGGCCAAGTATGTTAATTTTATAAATAACATTAGTAAAACTAAAAAGGTTATTATTTCCTTTTTTGGAGATGGAATAGGTTTGAAATCGTTCGATTTACTTAAAATGCCTATAATATGGACGCAAGATAATTCTGCGGATGCCGCAGCTATAGTGCCTCAGTATATTTTTGGAGGGATTGGTGCCAGCAATAAGCTAACTACAAATTACTCGGGCAAGTATACCATTGGCTCTGGTTATACCACCGTTGCAACACGTTTAAAATATACAGTGCCTGAAGATGCTGGCTTAAACTCCAATAGCTTAAAAGAGATAGATGATATTGCTGCCGAGGCGATAAGCCAAAAGGCAACACCTGGTTTAGTTGTTTTAGTAGCTAAAGATGGTAAGGTGATTTTTAATAAAGCTTACGGAAATCATACTTACACGGATAATGTACCTGATAAAGTAACTGATATTTTCGATTTAGCATCTGTTACTAAAATTACGGCAACTACTCCAGCTGTAATGCGTTTATTTGAAGAAGCCAAACTAAAATTGGATACCAATATTGCCGCCTATATTCCAAAGGCACGTACTACACCAATGAGTAATATTCAGGTTAGAGAAGTAATGCTGCATCAGGCAGGCTTTATTCCCTACATTCCTTTTCATGATTATGTAAAAACCGGCGATTATAGTAGAGATTCTTCTGCCGCTTTTCCAACAAAGGTTGCAGATAATTATTACATTAAAAAGGGCTTCTTTAAAGATTTTATGTGGCCTAAAATGCTTAATTCTCCAATTAAAACCCGTGGGCAATATGTTTATAGCGACATTAGTATGTACGTTATGAAAGATATTGTTGAGCACATTAGTGAAGAGCCACTTAACCAATATGTAAACGAAAACTTTTACAAACCATTGGGGATGCAAATGGCAGGCTTTTTACCAAGAAACAGATTTAAGCCCGAACAAATTATACCTACGGAAGATGATAAATATTTTAGAAAAACATTACTTGTAGGTTATGTGCACGATCAGGGAGCGGCTTTAGCAGGTGGTGTTTCTGGTCATGCTGGTTTATTTGCAAATAGTAATGATATGGCTATTTTTTATCAAATGCTGTTAAACCGTGGTACATATGGCGGTACGCAATATTTTAAAGCTCAAACGGTAGATATGTTTACCTCAAAGCAATCTAATGTAAGCCGACGTGGTTTAGGGTTCGATCGCTGGGATCCAGATAGTACCAAACATTATCCTTCAAATTTGGCCTCGCCACAAACTTATGGGCATACAGGTTATACTGGCACATGTGTTTGGGTTGATCCTTCGAGAGGATTAGTTTATATATTCTTATCAAATCGTGTTAATCCAACCGTAACGGATAAGTTATCTAATTTAAAAATCAGAGGTCGTATTCAGGATGTTGTGAATAAAGCCATTGATGATTCTAAGAAATAAAACATAAAAAAGGGTAAGACTAAAATCTTACCCTTTTTTATTATTCATCATCCAAAAGTGTTACGCAGTTTTCTGCTAGCTTTTTAAGTCTGGTATCTAATGTAGTAATGGATTGAGGGGCTTTTATACTTTTGTAATAGAAATTAATCATTGCTAATGTTTCTTCATCCGGATCGCAAGCCTGTGCTTTTTCCAGGTATGATAAAGTAATTAAAGCTTCTTTTTTGTATTCTGCCAAATATTGATTGTATAATGGAATATTTTTTTGCTTACCTGCTTCATTTAATTTGCCTGATAAGATATTAGCTTTTTCTAACCTCATAGCGGCAAGTGCTCTGTAAGGAACATAATACCCTGGTACAATTTTAATGCAATCTTTGTAATAAGGAACTGATTTTTCTGGTTGCCCGGTTTCTTCATAAAGGCGACCCAAATGGAAATTTATATTGGCAATTTGTTTTTCATTTAATTCGGTTTTATGCTCTAAAAGATCTAACGCCTTCGTTATGGCTTCTTTTTGTTGCCCCGGCACCATTCTAACCTGAGTATAGTCCCAATATTTTTCCTTTACCGTTGAAGTTTGTGAAAAAGTCAGTTTTGTAATTAATAATAGAAATAAGCAGAGTGTTAATCTTTTAGTCATTGGTTTTATAATAAGCGTTAAAAATATAAGAAAATTTAGGAGAGATTAGGGGTTTTACGGAATTACAACAAAAACCGAAATCTAAAGTAATGAAACAGATTTTATAAAAACAAAAAAAGCACTAAGTTTAATAATGGCTTAACACAAGTTTATAAATTGTCGTTTTCAGTTCTTCCGTATCTCTATCTTCACACAACAGAAATTCAATAGAATTCTCTGAGCTTTTAAAAAGAGAAATGCCTTCAAACTTATGATTGCCGCTAATTTTATGCGCAAAATTTATCTTTAAGGATTTTGAGTTTATGCTGCCAATAAAACTGCCTAATATTTCTCCATCGTTAAAGGTTGACGTTGTATCTTCAGCAGCAGCTATAAAATAAATATCGCCATTGTGGAGTATGGCATCAGTAAAAGAAGCATTTATGTGTTTAATGTTAGGAAGTGCAATCGGATGAAAGCTAACTTTTTTTGCATTCACTAATTTTCTGTCGGCGATTTTGAATATCCCGTTTTTAGAATTTAATCCATTGCCACGATTAAAAAGAAACCATTCTTCTCCAGTAAAAATAGCCCCTTCGATATTAAAATTCTGGTCATCAATAAGTGATTCAGCCTTTAGTAATTTATAAGTTTCGTGAAGATTAGTTGTGGTTATAGTCCCAGTTAGTAAATCATATTCAATCAATGAATTTCTTTCAGGTCTGGAGCCCGAACCTAAAATGTATAAGGTGTTGCCGAAATTACAAAGTACTTCAAAATCGGGTTTTTGTGCCTTTGGAATATTTTCAAGCGGTCTTAAATCTGATGTCGGTAAGATTTGTATTTTATTTAAAACGCCTGTTTTAACATTGTATTGATTTAAATAACCGCTGTTATCGCCAATAACATATAGTAAATCGTGATTTAGGAATAAACCTGATGCGGCACCTATTCCTTCTATTTCAGCGAAAATATTTAAATCTGTTTTATGCATTTTAAAAGGTAATAAAAAAAGCGCCAAATTTCTTCGGCGCTTTATGTTTTTTTGATTAGGATTGAACTATTTTTTTAATCCAATCTCTCTTAATCTTTCGTCAAGATATTCGCCAGCAGTCATATCACTATACACTTTTGGGTGTTCAGCATCAATGGTTGATGGTAAACTTGTTAAATCCATATCACTGCGAGGGTGTAAGAAGAAAGGAACCGAAAAACGTGAAGTTTTCATCAATTCGCGTGGAGGATTAACAACTCTATGCGTAGTAGATTTTAATTTGTTATTGGTTAAACGTTGCAACATATCGCCCACATTTACCACAATATCCGTATGGTGCGCTTTAATTGGCAGCCACTCATTGCTGCGGGTTAAAACTTCTAAACCATCAGCACTAGCTCCAATTAATAAGGTAATTAAATTAATATCTTCATGGGCACCCGCACGTACGGCATCATCAGGAATCAACTCAGGGTTTTCAATTGGGAAATAATGAATACCTCTTAAAATAGAGTTCCCATTGTGAACATGCTTATCGAAATAATCAATAGGCAACTCTAAATAGGTTGCAATGGCACGTAAAAGGTAAGTTCCATTTTCCTGTAGCTTCCTGTAAATATCGCCAGTAACTTTATTAAAATCTGGTAATTCTTCTAAAACCTCATTGTCAGGATATTCATCTTTCACCGGATCGCCATCTGTAACTTCCTGTCCAATTTGCCAAAACTCTTTTAAGTCTGGCGTTTTTGCACCTTTAGCCGTTTCTTTGCCGGCGCTTGTGTAACCACGCTGACCAGCAAGTTCAGGTTTTTCATATTTACGTTTAGTCTCTACCGGTAAAGCAAAAGCCGCTTTAATATTTTCGTAAAGTTTATCAATCAAATCTTGGCTTAAGCCATGATTGGTAATGGTAACAAAACCCGAATCGTTAAAAGCACGACCAAGTTCATCAGAAAATTTTTTGCGTTCTTGTTCGTTGCCGTTAATGTACGAGCCTAAATCTAAACAAGGGATATAAGGTGTAGACATATTTTTATATTTTATTGTGTTACGAATTTAAAAAAGAATTGTTGATAAGTGCGTTGTTGTTGTATTTTTTGAATTTAAAATTTTGATAAACAGTTGTTTAAGTTATTAACAATTTGCTTTTAATTACTGGATTTTGGCGTTTGTCATATAAAATCCATTATTAAACAGATAAAAACTTTAGCTGTTTTTATTTCGTATAATTAGTTAAAGAAAGAAATTGTTGATTACGATAAATTGCTTGTAGAAGGCACACACATTATGAAAAGAATAATTTTAATTTTATTAGCAGTTTTAGCCTTAAACCAGGCAAATGCCCAAGGCAAAAAAACTGAGAAAGCAACATTTGGTATGGGATGTTTTTGGTGTACAGAAGCCATCTTTCAAAAATTAAAGGGTGTTGTTTCAGTAAAATCTGGTTACGAGGGCGGTAAATTGGCAAATCCCACTTATGAAGAAGTTTGTACTGGTTTTACAGGGCATGCTGAGGTTTTGCAAATAACTTATAATCCGCAGGTAATAAGCTATTCTGATTTATTGGAAGTTTTTTGGAAGAGCCACGATCCAACAACTTTAAACCGTCAGGGCGCAGATAGTGGTACTCAATATCGTTCTGTAATTTTTTACAATAATGATGAACAAAAGCAATTGGCAGAAAAATATAAAGCAGAGTTAAATAAAACAAATGCTTACGGTAAGCCTGTTGTAACTGCTATTGAAGCCGAAAAACCATTTTATGTGGCAGAAAATTATCATCAAAACTATTACAAAAGAAATGGTGATGCCCCTTACTGCAGATTGGTGATTTTGCCAAAACTAGAAAAGCTTGAAAAAGTTTTTAAATCAAAACTAAAGAGTTAATTTTTGAGGTTTAATATGGATCCCGTGATTTTTGTCACGGGATTTTTTTGTTTAAAAACGTAAATTACGGCAATAATTTTATTCTCATGGTTAAGCGTATCGTTTCAAATATTAACACTTTGGATGTAGAAAAGGCTGCATCTTTTTATCAGGATATTTTAGGATTGGATTTATTAATGAACCACGGTTGGATTGTGACTTATGGAGATAATAATCAAAAAATGGATATTCAAGTCAGCTTTGCAGCCGAAGGTGGTTCAGGAACACCTACGCCAAACTTATCTATTGAAGTTGATAATTTAGAAGAAATTTTAGAACGCATAAAAGTAGCAGGTTTCTCAATTGAATATGGCCCTATTGATGAGCCTTGGGGCGTTAGAAGGTTTTATACAAGAGATCCCTTTGGGCAGCTTATTAATATTTTATGCCACATTTGATTGATCAAATGTCAATTAAGCAATTTATCCAACTAAACAATTAGCATATCTTAAACTTTCCGGCAGTAAATATTACATTTGCAATATGAATACAGGCTTGCAGCTTTACAACACATTATCCCGTAAAAAAGAAATTTTCGAACCCTTAAATGCACCCAATGTTGGGATGTATGTTTGCGGTCCAACTGTTTATAGCGATGTGCATTTGGGCAATTGTCGCACCTTTATATCTTTCGATTTAATTTTTAGATACCTTAAATATTCAGGCTTTAAAGTTCGTTATGTACGTAATATTACCGATGCCGGCCATTTGGAAGGAGATAGAGATGAGGGAGATGACAAATTTGCAAAACGAGCTAAACTAGAGCAGTTAGAGCCTATGGAAATTGTGCAGAAATACACATTAGGTTTCCATGATGTTTTGCGCATGTTTAATACTTTGCCGCCAAGTATCGAGCCCACGGCTACTGGTCATATTATTGAGCAGATAGAAATGATTAAGGTAATTATTGAAAATGGTTACGGTTATGAAATTGACGGTAACGTATATTTTGATGTAGAGAAATACAGTAAAAGCTATAATTACACCATATTAACCAACCGCAATTTGGAAGATATGTTAAATAATACCCGCGAACTTGGTGGACAAGATGAAAAACGCGGTCGTTTAGATTTTGCACTTTGGATTAAAGCTAAGCCTGAAACCTTAATGCAATGGCAATCGCCGTGGGGAATGGGATTTCCGGGTTGGCACATTGAGTGTTCTGCCATGAGTGCTAAATATTTAGGTGAAGAATTTGATATTCATGGTGGTGGTATGGATTTGGCAGCAACACATCATACCAATGAAATTGCTCAATCTGAAGCATGCAGTCATCACCAGCCAGCAAAATATTGGATGCACACCAATATGCTTACGGTTAATGGAACCAGAATGTCTAAATCAGCAGGTAATGGTTTCCTACCGTTTGAATTATTTACCGGAAATCATCCTTTGTTAAGAAAGGGATATAGTCCAATGACGGTTAAATTCTTTATGCTACAAGCACATTACCGTAGTACTTTAGATTTTTCTAATGATGCACTTGATGCCTCAGAGAAAGGTTTCCGCCGGTTAATGAGTGCTGTTAATTTACTTGAAAAATTATCTCCATCTGAACAAAATGATTTTGACATCGATGCGTTAAAAGAAAAGTGCATCGTAGCCATGAATGATGATTTTAATAGTCCGGTATTAATTGCCGAATTGTTTGAAGCCGTTCGAATTATTAATACAGTTTATGATGGTAAAGCCAAAATTTCTGCTGAAGCTTTAGAGAAATTAATTCAGCTGATGCAGGATTTTGTTTTCGATATTTTAGGTTTGAAAGATGAAGAAAGCAGTAATACCGATTTAAATGGTGTTTTGGATATGATTATCAACATTAGAAAAGAAGCCAAAGAAAATAAGGATTACGCTACATCTGATAAGATTAGAATAGGTTTACAAGATTTGGGTATCCAATTAAAAGATAGTAAAGAAGGTACAACATGGAGTAAGGCGTAGTTGCTGAGGCCAAATTGCTTGGTTTCTTTAGATAACTGCAATAATATAATGATGAATAAAAAACTTTTAATATTGCCTGTAATTGCCCTTATCGGTTTGCAGGCATGTAAGGATACAAAAAAAACAACAGAAGAAACCACTTCAACGCCTCAGGAAGTTAAATTGGTTTCTCCTGAATTTAATGCTGATAGTGCTTATGCTTTTACCAAAGCACAAGTAGATTTCGGACCTAGAATCCCTGGGACAGCTGCACACCAAAAATGTGCAGATTATCTGGTTAAAAAGTTAAAATCATTTGGAGCAACTGTTAAAATTCAAGGTGAAAAAACATCTACTTATGACGGTAAAAGCTTTGAGCTAAAAAATATATTGGCAAGTTTTAATCCAGATAAAAAGAATCGGGTTTTAATTACTGCCCATTGGGATGCTCGTCCGTTTTCTGATCAAGATACTGACCCTGCAAATCATAATAAACCTTTTGATGCAGCAAATGACGGTGGGAGTGGAGTAGGTGTTATTCTAGAAATGGCTCGTCAAATTCAACAAAAGCAACCCAATGTTGGTGTAGACTTTGTGCTTTGGGATCTGGAAGATTATGGGAAAGCTAATGATGAATCTCCTGATGAAATTACGTGGTGCTTAGGATCACAATATTGGGCTAAAAATGCCGCAGCAACGGGCTATAAAGCGATTTACGGCATTAATTTGGATATGGTAGGCGGTGGAAACGCACAATTTACCCAAGATGAAATATCAAGAACTGCCGCTCCTGATGTGGTAAAAAAGGTTTGGGATATTGGAAATGAAATTGGCTATGCATCCTATTTTGTAAATATCCCATCAGGAAGATTGGTTGATGACCATGTTTGGGTAAATAAAGCTGCTGTACCATGCATAGATATTATTCATTACAACGATAACGGTGGCTTTTATATCAACTGGCATACTCAATTAGATAATTTGGCAAATATTGACAAAAATACACTTAAAGCTACAGGTCAAACTGTGCTTGAAACCATCTATCGCGAAAAATAAATTGTGTATTTGTTAATTACTTTTAAAAAAAACAGACAAAAGAAAATTTTATATTCGCCAAACATAACATTAAACAACTCATGAAGAAATTATTTTCAACAACAATAGCTGTTGCTTTAGCCGTTAGCGCCTTTGCTCAAAAAAGTGATGGAACAACTAAATCTCTTGTCAGCGCAGAGAAAGATTTTGCTAAATCAATTGCTAAAAATGGAGATAAAGAATCTTATTTAGAATATTCATCTGCAAATGCATTGGTTTTTAGACCAAATCCTGTTAGTGCTAAAACTTTTTATACATCGCAAGATAAAGGAATAAATGGGGTTACCTGGGAACCAAATTTAGCTAGAGTATCACGCAGTGGCGATTGGGGCTTTACAACAGGTCCATATCAAATAGATGGTGCCGAGAAAAAATATGGACAATATTTATCCATTTGGAAAGCCGAAAACGGTAAATGGAAATTGGCTATTGATTTAGGAACTTCAAGCAACAAACCTTTAAATAAGGTAAATGATAATTTTGTTGAACCTAAAGATCATTTCTTACCAAAATTTAGAAATGAAAAAGAGCTAAAGGCTAGTCGTGATATTATTTTAACCACAGAGAAAACGTTAAATACGATGTTAAAAACACACGGTATTGCTGCTTTTGGAGGTTTTTTAACGGCTGATGCTCGTTTACTTTTTCCAGGTAATGAAGCCATTGAAGGTAAAGGAAAAATCCTTGCCTTTTACAACGGAATGATTGATAAGATCAATTTAAAAACCACTGGTGCAGATAAATCTCTAGGTAGCGATTTTGCCTATACTTATGGAGTAGCAACTATCGATTATAAAACTGATTTACGCGAAAGCTTTAACTACGTTTTTATTTACGAAAAAGCCGCAGATCATAGCTGGAACTTAATTGTACAAGCTTTTGTACCTGCTGAAAGATAATTTAATGTGAATTTTAAAAGGGGCTATCTTTAAAAAAAGTGGCCCTTTTTTTATGCCTTTATTTGTAAATTACGGCCCTGATAAAATCAATTTGAGAAAAATAATTACCATAATATTAATGCTGATTTGTTTTTTTGCAATCGCACAGAAAAAGCAAAAAGACTACTTAATTTCTTTTAATGATACTATTGCAGGAAAGGTTTTAATTGGCTATAAAAATCTAAAAGGAGATGTAATTATTCCTGCAAGATATACCGGATATGGCGATGTTGATACACTTTATGATTTTACAACTGTAAGCTTAAAAGATTCGGGCTTGTTGGTAATTGATAGAACTGGAAAGCATATTCTCAGGCCTTTTATTTACGATAACGGTCCTGATTATATTGAAGAAGGATTGTTTCGCTTTGTTGAAAATAATAAAATTGGTTTCGCAAATGCGAAGTATAAAAAGGTAATTCCGGCAACATTTGATTTTGTAACACCGTTTAAAAACGGGCTGGCAGAATATACAATTGGTGGGCATAAAGTAAGAGAAGGAGAACACTGGTATTGGAGTGGGGGTCATGAAGTTGGTTTTATTAACCACTCAGGTCAGAAATTTAAGAAAGTAAATGACCTTAAAGGGAAACAAAGATTAGCCTGGACTACAAGCAACAAACAAGTTTTATTGGATAGTAAAGGCAATATAATAAAATGGTATAAACCTAATTTAAAAAGAATTGAAACACATAAAAAATAGGATTTTAGTTATCGGCGTACTCTCTTTTTTTAGTTTAACTGCTATTGCTCAAAAACAAAAATTTGACGTACAAGGTAAAGCTGGTTGCCGTGGCATAATGCCCGAAAATACGGTTCAAGGGATGTTAAAAGCTTTAGATTTGGGCGTAACGACCTTAGAAATGGATGCCGTTATATCCAAAGATAAACAAGTTGTATTATCTCAAGAGCCTTATTTTAATAACGAAATTTCTTTACAACCTAACGGTAAGGCCATTACTTTTAAAGATCAGAAAAACTTCAACATCTATAAAATGGATTATGAAGAAGTTAAGAAATTTGATGTAGGCAGTAAAGTTCATGCACGTTTTCCTGGGCAAATGAAATTTAAGGCTTACAAACCTTTGCTTTCTGAAACTATTGATGCCGTTGAAGCCTATGTTAAGGAAAATAAGCTAGCTAAACCTGTGTATAGCATTGAAACTAAAACCATAAAAAATGGCGATAATGAGTTTCAGCCAGAACCAGCGGAATTTGTAGATCTAATTATGGAAATCGTTAACCAGAAAAAAATATCTAAACGCGTAATTATTGAGTCCTTTGATATGAGAACACTTCAGTATTTGCATGAAAAATATCCGAAAATTCAAACTTCCTTGCTAATTGATGAAAAAGAACCATTCGAGGATTATATTGAAAAACTAGGTTTTAAACCAACTATTTATAGCCCATATTCTGTTTTGGTAGGAAAAGGGTTGGTAGATAGATGCCATGAAATGGGTATTAAGATTATTCCATGGACCGTAAATACCTTAAAGGAAATTGAATATTTTAAAAGCTTGGGTGTTGACGGTATTATTACCGATTATCCCAACTTAATGAAGCAATTTGATTAAATTTTGCCACAAAAAAAGCGATGAATCTCATCGCTTTTTTTATTTCCTTACAATATTAAGTTAAATAACTAAAAATTGTTAATGCAGCTTAGTGGTGTGCTTCAGTTTTTTCGTGAGCCGGTGCAGCCTCTTCATGGTTAAATATTGGTCTTGTAAAAGCAAAAACTAATATTAAAACAAGAATCCAGGCAGTTAAAGGTAGTGCCCAAATGCCTTTAGTTTCCAAAGATGGTTTATGTGTATCGTGACTTGACATATCTATATTTTTTGAATTAATAATCTGTTTTGAAAATTAGGATAAAGATAATAACAATGTTTAAAATATAAAGACTTTATAAAGCTCTTTAAGTTTCTAATTAGAGATTTCTTCGTTTTTAATAAATAGAAGTACTTAGATAATTTATTGCATTACCATAATAAGTATAATTCATTTTCATTTTGATCTTCAGTTGATCCCTTTCTCTTTTAAGTACCCTTGTAAAAACTCTACTTTCAATAATGATTTCAGCTTTTTTTAGAATGGAATTTTTGCTTGCCAGTTTTTTGAAAATGAACAGTTTAAAAATTATTTTTTATGATGTTTTTGATCTGCCTTCTATGTCTTAAAACATGAACAATAGCGTGTTCCATCAACTGATCTACATCATATTGTTGCCCCCAACGAGTATTAATTTTTTTATCATTATTAAACTCTTCCAAAACGATAGTTGGATTTTTAATAAATAAGTTTTCACAATAGTTGAAGGCTAAATTTAACTTTTCAATATATGCAGCAATCTCATCTCCAATGAAATAATCCGGCCTAGTTGTATCTATGCCAATCCAATTTTCTATATAAACTGAATAACTGTATGAAGAGGAAACAACGTGACTTAAAATGGTTTGTATCGATCTGCAATCTGTGTCTGTTGCGTTAGGGTCAATAATTCTGGTAAGTTGAGAAGAACTTAAAGGAGTTATAATGACAATTAATTCGTCAATTGCTTTTTTATATTCATCTAAAAGTGCAGCAATTGCACCATGAGGTTTGTTGGAATCAATCATCAAAACAAATATAATTTTTTACCTCGATGATTGATTATTATCTATTAGAATTGTAGAATTAATTTGCTGCAGGATCGATAAGTTCTGTAGTAATGGATAAGGATTTTAAAAGGTTTTTATTGTCAAAAAGAAGTGTAACATAATGTTTTTCCTTTTTAAAGGTAAGTTTTGCACCACCTGAAAATAAGCTGCCTTCACCAAGTTTTTCTTTTTTAGCGTTGTACTTACTAAACTTAGCAACACTTTCCTGAATCGTTGTCTTATTCATTGTTAATCCAAATGGTAAGCCCGAAACAACTACAAATTTATCGTCAGGAATATCGAATGACATTTCATTTATGCTTTTGTTTTTTCCAAGACTGCAATAAAGTTCTAAGCCTGATTTTGTAAGCCATTTAGCATATTGTTCTTCGTTGGCATCTTCGTAAAAAACGGTTTTAGCATTTAAGGCAGCCGAAATTTTAGCGGGTGTTTGAGGGAAAATGAATTCTCCATTTTGGTTTAATAAGGAGTTTAAACCGGCGCTTTTTTGGGCAAATGCAGTAAAGGTTAGTAGTTGTAAAAGTAGGATGGTTAATGTTTTAATTTTCATAGGAATTGTTTTAATGTTTAAACGGTTATAGTTTAAAGATATTAAATTATATAAACTGATGAAAATATAAACGAACCTCAACGCTTGAGGTTTAATAAGGTATAGAACTTTATAAAGGAAGATTAATTTTATAAAAGATCTTTAATAATCTTTTCGATTGATAAGCCTTCAGCTTCTGCACGGTAGTTACGCACAATACGGTGACGTAAAATTGGTTCGGCAACAGCTTGCACATCTTCAATATCAGGAGCATATTTACCCGAAATTGCCGCGTGGCATTTAGCACCTAATACTAAAAATTGCGATGCACGAGGACCAGCGCCCCAACTTATGTATTTGTTAACAGCATCAGTTGCAAACTCACTATTTGGACGAGTTTTAGACGCCAATTTAACTGCGTATTCCAATACATTATCAGTTACTGGAATATCACGAATCAGCTTTTGGAAATACTGAATGTCCTCTGCCTGAATAATTTTTTGTAATTGAACGCTTTTATTACTTGTGGTATTTTTAACAATATTAAGTTCATCTGCAAAAGCAGGATAATTTAATTGAATGTTAAACATAAAACGATCTAATTGCGCTTCTGGTAGGGGATAGGTACCCTCTTGCTCAATTGGATTTTGTGTGGCTAAAACAAAAAATGGTTTAGGCAAAACATGTGTTTGTCCGGCTGCGGTAACAGATTTCTCCTGCATGGCTTCCAAAAGGGCAGCCTGAGTTTTTGGAGGAGTACGATTAATTTCATCGGCAAGGATGATATTAGAAAAAACAGGCCCTTTTATAAATTTAAAGTGCCTGTCTTCTCCTAAAATTTCAGCACCGATAATGTCGCTTGGCATTAAATCAGGTGTGAATTGAATACGATTAAAATTAAGATCAAGAACGGCAGCAACGGTTTGTACCAATAAAGTTTTGGCTAATCCTGGTACACCAACCAATAGGCAATGCCCATTGCTAAAAATGGCGATTAAAACAGATTTAATGACATCATCCTGTCCAACTACAACTTTGCCTATCTCGGCTTTAATATTGTCGAAAGATTGGTGAAGCGCATCAACAGCTTCTACTTCGTTCTTATACTGCATTTATTTTATTTTGCGGCTGTGTGTTTAGTCCAAATTTTTAATTCGTTGCAGGTGTTAAATTCATCGTCAATTTTAATGTAAGTACTTTCACGACGTTTTTCAAACCACTCGCTTAAAGTACGATTAATTTTATCACTTTGTGCAGCGTCTCTAATTTTTGGAAAATCCTGAACTAAGTTTGCTTTGTGTGGTGGTATTTTAGATTTTAAATATAAAATACGGTAACCTTGTTTACCATCAGGAGATGAAAATAAATCTGGTTTAGAAATACCACCAACTTTCATTGTATCTATAACTAAAAACACTGCTGGGTCTAATTTATCAACTGGAATAATAGTGCTTCTAGCTTGTACATTTTCAGCGTTAAGCATCATACCACCATTATACTTAGTTTCCTTATCATCAGAATATAAGTTAGCAGCTGCAGCAAAAGTTAATTTATTACCGATTATTCTATTGTAAATACTATCTGCATGAAGTTTTAAACGAGTTAAACTTTCAGGTGTAGTTTGAGGTCTGATTAAGATGTGGCGTGCATGCACTTGTTCTCCACGGCGTTCGATCACCTGTAAGATATGGAAACCAAATTCGGTTTCAAAAACTGGCGAAATTTCTCCTGCTTTTAATTTAAAAGCCCAGGCTGTAAATTCTTTTGCCATTGTACTTCTATCAAAAAAACCTAAATCACCACCATCAGCGGATGATCCTGGATCTTCAGAGTATGTTTTTGCTAAAACACCAAAGTCATCACCACTTTTAACACGTAAGCGCAAAGCTTCAATTTTATCGTGGAATCTTTGTTTTTCGGCTTTACTTAATTGTGGGTTTAAAACAATTTCTCCAACCTCAACTTCTGTATTAAATTCAGGAATACTATCACCTAAAGTTTTGAAGTATTTTTCAACCTCCATAGGTGTAACGTTGATATTTTCGGTAATTTTACCTTGCATTTTTTGTGCAATCAACTCATCTTTTACCGATGGTCTTATCTCATCTTTATATTGAAGAATAGATTTGTTTAAGAATTGTTCCAAGCGCTCTTGTCCGCCTGCACGTTGCATACTATAACGCATACGTTTATTTACCTCGTCATCAACCTGGTTATCTTCAACCATTACCGAGTCAATTTCTGCCTGTTGTTTAAGCAATTTTTGCGTTAAGGTATTTTGTAAAATTCTACATTTAATATCGGTATTGGGCGGGTTGCCTTGATAAAGATATTGGGTGTATTGTTGGTTTAAATCTGACAGCAGGATGATGTTATTACCTACTACAGCAGCAACTTTATCAATATTATGCTTTTGGGCGAAGCCATTAAAAAACATGCTAATTAGAGCAATTGCTACTAAAGAAACTTTCTTCATTCTATTTATTATATTTTGCAAATTTAATATTAATGGTTTAATTAACTAATGCTTTAAATTACAGCTTGGCAAGCTTTTTTAATTCACTTTCGTTAACCTTAACCTGATATTTATCTTTAAGGCTTTTAAGCCATTTTTCTTCCAAAGCCTGTTGATAATCGGCAACAACGTGCCCTCTTATCTCTGCTAATGGTTTATTATAGTTTTGTTTGTTATTCGTATAAAACTCGCTAATGGCCTGTTCATCTTCCTGGGCTTTGTTCCAGATTTTTTCTTCAGATACATTAAACATCAAAACACCTTCGCGGTATTCATTTATTAGGTAATTAAAATCTTTACCGCTCGATGTTGCCTTTTTATGGGTAACTAAAGCATCTTCATAAGTTTTAATTTCTTCGAGATAGGTTGGGTTTTTATCTAATCCCATCTCACGGGCATCCAAAACTTTTAATTTAAAATTAATATATAAATTTAAATAAGCCTTCAAGTTTTCATAATCAGAACTAATGTTCCCATTATGGCTCTTTTTGTAAGTCCAGATAAACTCCTTGCTACTTAATGCTTTGCCGTTAATGGTGGCTACATTTTGTGCAGTAGAAATGTTATAAACCAGGCTAAGAACAAACAAGCAATAAGCTTTTCTCACGCAGAAGACTCTATAAATTTTAATGGATAAAAGTAACAATTAGCGGCGCTATTATAAGATATTTAACTAATTTTAACAGAAATTATTATACTACAAAAATACGAATGGAAAACCAGGTTACCAACAATGCTAATGCTTTACGTTTATTTTTTACTGAAGATGTTTTTTTAGTAGAAGATAAAAGCGTTAAAATAGAGCCTGCAGTTCGTTTGGAGCCTGTTTTAGAACCTCAGGTAGATTTTAAAACAGCTGCCAATCAACCTGTTCAAAATGTTGTAAATGAGGGTATTTCTTTAAATAAAAGCGAAAATCCAGTTAAAGCATACCCTGAAAATGGCGTAAAAACACCTGTTGTAGAAGAGCCCGCAGCAGAAAAAGTGTTTAAGTTTTTAGGTGGTAATAAGAAAGCGGTACTAATTTTAGTTAATGATAAAAATAACGATGTAAGCACGGAACAAGGCCGAGAATTACTTCGTAAAATTGTTAAGGCTGTGGAACTTGCCACTCCAGATTTCGCTTTGCTTAATTATGCAAATTATAGCGGAACTAACTTTATAGAGTTACATCAGTTTTTTAAGCCTCAATTAATGCTGGCTTTTGGAGTGGCTACAACTGATTTGAACTTAAATTTAAAGTGGCAGCACGAAATTATTGTACACGAAACTACCCGAATGATTTTTGCACCTGAACTGCACGAACTCGATGGTGATTTAAATGCAAAAAAATCTCTTTGGGGTAACTTGAAAAAACTATAGTTGCCTTCACATTCTATTCCTTTTAATCAAAATTATATTCATGAATAAGCTAGTCTTCGCGACCAATAATCAACATAAAACAGCTGAAATTCGTTCTGCCCTTCAAGGAAAATATGAAGTGCTTAATCTACAGGATATTGGCTGTTTTACCGATATTCCTGAAACAGAAGAAACTTTTGCCGGTAATGCTGCATTAAAAAGCAAATATGTTGTAGAGCATTATGATTTAGATTGCTTTGCAGATGATAGTGGTTTGGAAATTGAGGCCTTAAATAATGAGCCTGGTGTTTATTCTGCCCGTTATGCTGGTACGCGAGATAGTATGGATAATATAAATCTTGTTTTAGAAAAATTGAATGGTGTTGAAAATAGAAAGGCAAGATTTAAGACGGTGATTTCATTGATGCAAAATGGAGAAAATCATTTTTTTGAAGGGGTAGTAGAAGGTACCATTCGTACTGAATTAAGTGGTGTTGAGGGTTTTGGTTATGACCCGATTTTTGAACCAAATGGTTATGATATTACCTTTGCTGAAATGCGCTTGGAAGAAAAAAATAAAATCAGCCACCGTGGCATTGCTCTAAAAAAGATGATTGATTTTCTGAAGGAAAGTGCTGGATAATCTGAAAAGTACAGAAACATACCCACCGCATGCTTCTATATTTGTGCATATAAATTCCAACTAATATTGCTTAAAATAGGTTCAGGATGGCGGTTTTAGGCTGATTATGAGTTTACTGTACCTTTAAATCTTTCTCTTTAATTACTTTTATACTATCCTTTTTTGGGAATATTGGCTTAATTCCAAAGTTTGTTGTATCGGGTTTGGCTAAAGGCTTTTGTGCTATTTTTCCTTTATCGACAGAATCTTTTGGTACATCAGTTTTTGCGGGCGGCGCACTTGGTTTTGTTGCTGCAGCAGGTACAGGAGTTACTTTTTTTGCTGGGATCTTAGGTTTCGATTTGCGCATCATCTTTTCTGATGAGCCAATAGCATCCTTCTTAGATTTTGGTCTTTCGGTAGGCTTCCAAGAAAAACCTTTTAAAACGTTATCCTTTTTAACAGTGTTTTCTGGATTTAGGGCACCCTCGATGCTTTTTATATAAACAATATCATCAATATCGTTCTCCTTAAACACAAACTTTATACGGCTACTCACCGTCTGGTTCATTTCTTTATATACTTTGGTGCTATCATCCTGTGTATAATAAATACTTTCTGCGTTACCATCCACATAAAGGTTTTTAAGCTTTCCGTCTGCAAAGAAACCTGTCATAAATCTCCCTTTAATTTGGTTAAAACGAAGTGAATCTGCTGGTGTATTCACTAAAAAAGCATTTCTAAAGGCTTGAAGATTATTTAACTTATTCTTTTTAAACTGCACGTAAATTGTATCACCAACCTGCTGTGATCCTTCCGACCAAATGATTGGATTGATAAAGCATCGCAGGGTAGAATCGCCGCTGGTATAAAATAAGCTGTCGGTTTTAGCCTGTATATTGCTTTTATAGATTTTAACACCGTGGTAGGCTTTTATAATCCTTGCCTGAACGGTATCAGCCGGATTAAATTTAGCGGTATCTGTTTTTAAGCCTGTTGTTTTAATATTATTAATCAGCTTATTTGACGATTGGGTTATAGATGCTTTATTTAAACTTTTAACGATGCTATCAGGCTTAATTTTAGGAATATTTTTTATAGCAGAATCAACCTTTGCTTTCAATACAGGATCTTTTTTTAAGCTGTCAGTTTTAGCCTTCAGTAAATTAATTGGTATAGAATCTACTTTTGATTTTAAACTATCGACGTTTTTTTTGGAAAGGACATCAATTTTATCCTTTAAATTATCGTCATCTTTAGGCTTACTTTTAGATTTCTTATTTCCCTCTTTTTTATCTAGCGGTATCTTTTTATCTTCTATGTTTTTTGGATTATTTCCAATTTTCGGTTCACCCTTTTCCTTTTTAGCACCACCATCTTCATCATCATCGCCCACCTGGTTATCTGCCTTAATGGATATTTTAGGAACCAGTTTTATTGTTTTTTGCAAAACCATTTGAGTTTCCAACGTATCTGCACCAAGCCATAAACTATCCGGTCGCTTTTTCCCTTTTACTAAAATAGAATCTTCAGTACCGATACCTAAATATGCATTTCTGGTTACTAAAGTTCGTTGATCTATTTTATAGTAATAGCCCAAATCGCCGAACATTTTCATTTTATCCTTTGTGTCAGAAAAAACAATGTTTTTTACGGCTTTTCCATAACCAATTTTACCGTAATAATATAAGCTATCTCCTTTTAAAGATCTGGTACCTTGAGTATACAAGTTCTTCTTACCAAAATAGGCATCCTCAGTGGTTGTATTGTAGGCACCATTTTCGGTATATAAATTATCATCCTTACCTTTAATATTGGTTGGACCGTAGAAATAAGTCCATTTGGTATCTAGGTTATAGCGCATCGTATCCGATTTTATCGTTGCCTGCGGTGTAAGCACCAATACATTATACCTGAAATATGAATCGCTACTGGTGTTAAAATAGTATCCGTTTTTACTGGTGAGGGTTACATCCTGCGTTACAATTTTTCCGCCTGTGGTATAAGTTCCAATTTTACTAACCATATCATAATCCAGGATATTAGTCGTTAAAACCGATTTAGGATCAGTCATTTTAACATTTCCTGTTAAATGTGCATGTTTTTTATTCCCATCATATTCCAGCTGATCTGAATAAATATCAGTGGTTAACTGGTTTATATGTACGTTTTTGTACGCCTCAAAGTAATTGCGTTCACTGTAATAAACAGCACTATCACAAGTAAGGGTAGCATTATCTTGTTGAAAAACGGGATTTTTAAGATAGTTAATCTTTTTCTTGAAATCACCCTGGATTTGAGCGTAAGAAAGAATTTTAATAACCGATCCTTTTTGCTGACCGAATAATAAAACGGGGCTAATCAGTAAAAATAAAAAGACAAATAATTTTTGCACCCTACAAAGTTAGTTTTTTGTTCCGAACGTTCGGAATAACAGTTAAAATTAAATATTTTTGATGAATGTTACCCTTACAGCAATTTCAGGATTTTATCAGCAAAGAACAGTTGTTTACAAAAGATGATAAAATTCTTTTAGCAGTAAGTGGCGGTCGGGATTCAGTTTTAATGTTGCATCTTTTTAAAGCACTCGGCATTCGCGTTGGTGTAGCACATTGCAATTTTAATTTACGTGGTGAAGAAGCCCAGCGAGATGAACATTTTGTTAAAATGTTAGCCCACAATTTCGATGTTCCATTTTATGTAACGCATTTTGAAACAAAAAAATATGCATCTCAACATAAAATTTCTACCCAAATGGCTGCCAGAGATTTGCGTTACCAATGGTTTGAAACACTCCGCAAAACTGAAGGCTACCATTATATTGCCCTAGCACAGCACCAAAACGACGCAATAGAAACCGTTTTAATTAATTTAGTGCGTGGTACAGGAATTAGTGGTTTGCATGGTATTTTACCTAAAAGAGATTTTTTAATCCGGCCATTACTGTTTTTAAACAGAGCGGAAATAGATCAGCTTATTGAAAGTAATCATATAGATTATGTTGAAGATGGATCTAACAAAAGTACAGACTATACTCGAAATAAGCTCCGGCTAGAGGTTATACCGTATTTGAAGGAAATAAACCCTAATCTCGAGAATACCTTTGCTCAAAATATTGCTAGATTCTCTGAAATTGAAACTTTTCTCAAAACGCAGGTTGAAGTTTTATCAAATGCATTACTTCAAAACAAAACTGATGGTATTTATATTGCTTTGGATGATATAATTGCATTAAAACCTAGGCAACTATTGCTTTTTGAGTTATTAAAGCCTTTCAATTTTACAAATTTAGTAGTAGCAGAAATTCTAAGTAGTATTCATGCTTTAAGTGGAACGCATTTTTTTAGTGAAAGCCATCAGGCCATTATCGATCGTAAACATTTAATTATTGCCGAAAGAGCAAATTTAAATCAGGAGCATCAAATTATTCATCCAGCAACGGAAAAAGTTAATTTTATGGGAAACGAAATCAAAGTATCGTTTTCAGATAACTTAGCCTTTGAAACGGTAAAAAATAAGGCTTTTGCAGATTTTGATAAGCTTATTTTTCCTTTGGTATTAAGAAGTTGGCAACATGGAGATAAATTTATTCCTTTGGGAATGCGTAATTTTAAGAAAATAAGCGACTTTTTTATCAATGAGAAGTTACCTTTGCACTTAAAGGAAATAACGCCAATATTAATTAACGGCAACGGCGAGGTAATTTGGGTTGCTGGTATGCGCCAGGATAACCGCTATAAACTAACTAAGGCAACCAAAAAAGTTGTTATATTCGAACTCAAAATAAATTAATTGGAAAGCAAGTACGCATATATAGAAAAACAATACATCGGCAGAGATTATGTTCGCATATTTATTAGGCTGATTATGGCTGCATTTTGTTTTGCCGCCTATGTTTACGAACGCGATCGTGATAATACACAAGATCTTTTCTTAGTAGTGGGTTTTGGTATTATTGGCGTTTCAATGATTTTACTATTCCTTATTCAGTATAAAATAGTGGTGGATAATAAAAGTTTAATTTTAGATGGACTTTGGACCACCAAAAAAGTTAAAATAGATTTAAATAGTATTGTTGATGTGCGTAAAGGCATTTACAGTCGCTATTTTTTTAATAATCCAGTTTATAACTTACATACAAAAGGTACCATTCGCTTTTATTCTTCGGGCAAAGATGCGGTAGTTTTAACTGATAGGGATGGTTTAGAATATTTTATTGGTACTCAAAGACCAAATGAATTATTACTGGTTATTAAAGATGAAATGAGCAAAATTTAATTAAGCTAAAATATTAGAAAGCCCCATTTTTGGGGCTTTTTTTGTTTAAAAATATTCAAGTTTTTATTGCTTTAAATTACGTAATCTCTACCTAATACCTCGACTTTATTATTGCATTATACCGACATGCATAATAGACTAAAATCGGCTACATTTGTGCTAACAACAATACATTTTAAAATGAAGATAGGAATTGTTTGTTACCCCACTTTTGGCGGTAGCGGCGTGGTAGCAACAGAATTGGGAAAGGCTTTGGCTAACGAAGGTCATCAGGTTCATTTTATAACCTACAGCCAGCCCGCAAGGCTCGATTTCTTCTCTGCTAATTTATTTTATCATGAGGTTTCCGTTCGGGATTACCCATTGTTTGATTATGCCCCTTACGAATCGGCGCTGGCCAGTAAATTGGTAGATGTTGTTCGGTTTGAACAATTGGATGTTTTGCACGTACATTACGCCATTCCTCACGCATCTGCGGCATTTATGGCAAAGCAAATATTAGCCAGTTATGGTATTCATATTCCAGTTGTAACCACTTTACACGGTACTGATATTACGTTGGTAGGTAAAGATCCAACCTATAAACCTGTGGTAACTTTCTCTATTAATCAAAGTGATGGCGTAACTACGGTATCTCAAGATTTGAAAGAAGATACCTTTAAACACTTCGAAATTACCAAGGATATTAAGGTTATTCCCAACTTTATAGATTTTAGTCGTTTCAGTTTACAAGCAAAAGATCACTTTAAAAAGGCTATTGCACCTAATAACGAAAGAATTTTAATCCATACCAGCAATTTTAGAAAGGTAAAACGCACGGCAGATGTGATTCGGATTTTTGAAAAAGTACAAGCAGAAATTCCATCTAAACTATTAATGGTAGGCGATGGGCCAGAAAGAGTTTATGATGAGCAACTTTGCCGTACTTTAGGTATTTGCGATCATGTGCGCTTTTTAGGTAAACAAGATGCTATTGAAGAAATTCTTTCCGTTTCGGATTTATTCTTAATGCCATCAGAATCTGAAAGTTTTGGATTGGCAGCCTTAGAGGCTATGGCTTGCAAAGTTCCTGTAATTACCACAAATGCAGGCGGTTTGCCAGAGTTAAATGTAGATGGCTTTTGTGGTTTTATGAGTAATGTTGGTGATGTTGATGATATGGCATCACATGCGATTGAAATTTTAAAGGATGATGCTACGCTGAAACAGTTTAAAGAAAACGCATTTAAAAGAGCGCAAGATTTCGATTTAAAGAAAATCCTACCATCTTACGTTGATTTCTATAAGGAAGTAATAGAAAAATCATTACAAGCAAAATATTAGAATTTGGTTTTAAGTAGGTTAAAAGCTTATATTTAGGCTTTGGAGGCTGTTTTGTGAAAAAATAATCTTCGATTGGATAACGTAGAACAAGATCAAACGTTTGTCTTTTTCAGAAGAATTTAGATGGTTTTTTAGCCGAAATCATAATTTTTAACCTCAAAATACTTCCAAAGTTTCGGTTTTACAGCCGAATAAGAAAAATATTTGTAACAACTTAAACACAAATGAAGACCACTTTAATTGCTTTTGCGCTGCTGCTAACGCTCGCAGCAAATGTTAATGCCCAAACTAAAAAGAACACTAAACACACTTTCGCCATTGCGGATGGTAATTTCCTGTTGGATGGTAAACCTGTTCAAATTCATAGCGGGGAAATGCATTATGCCCGTATTCCAAAACCTTATTGGCGTCATCGCTTAAAAATGATGAAAGCAATGGGCTTAAACGCCGTTGCTACCTATGTTTTTTGGAATTACCATGAAACAGCGCCTGGTGTTTGGGATTTTAAATCGGATAACCGAGATATTACCGAATACATTAAAACTGCCCAGGAAGAAGGTTTATTTGTTATTCTTCGCCCAGGACCATATGTATGTGCCGAATGGGAATTTGGTGGCTATCCATGGTTTTTACAAAAAGTACCAGGTATGGTTATTCGTGATAACAATCCGCAATATTTAGCGGCAACAAAAGCATATTTTACCGCATTATACGGTCAGGTTAAAAATCTTTTGGTAACCAACGGAGGCCCAATTGTAATGGTGCAGGGCGAAAATGAATTTGGTTCATACGTGGCTCAACGTAAAGATATTTCTTTAGAAGATCATAAAAAATATAGTGCGGCTGTATTTCAGCAGTTAAAAGATGTTGGTTTTAATGTGCCGTTTTTTACATCAGATGGTAGCTGGCTTTTTGAAGGTGGCGCATTGCCTGGAGCCTTACCAACTGCAAATGGCGAAGATGATGTAGCCAAGCTTAAAGAGTTGGTAAATAAATACAATGGCGGTAAAGGGCCGTACATGGTTGCAGAATTTTATCCAGGTTGGTTGGATCATTGGGCAGAGCCTTTTCCTAAAGTTTCTACGCAAGCCGTAGTTAAGCAAACGCAAAAGTATTTAGATGGTGGCGTATCATTTAACTATTATATGGTGCACGGCGGTACAAACTTTGGTTTTACTTCGGGCGCAAATTATGATAACAAACATGATATTCAGCCAGATTTAACAAGCTACGATTACGACGCACCAATTAGCGAGGCTGGGTGGGCTAGTGAAAAATATAACGCTTTAAGAGATTTACTTAAAAAGCCTGAAACTCCTGCTATTCCCGCAAAAATTCCAGTAATTTCTATCCCGAATATCACTTTAACGAAAGCTGTTGATTTGGAGGATGTTAAGAATAAGATAACACCTGTAAATGATGATAAACCTTTAACTTTTGAAGCTTTAAATCAAGGACATGGTTATGTTTGGTACAGCAAAAAATTTAATCAACCTATTAATGGAAAATTAGAATTGGCTGGTTTGAGAGATTATGCAATTGTTTATGTTAATGGCACTAAGGTTGCAGAATTAAACAGCTACTATAAAAAATACGACTGCGAAATAGATATTCCATTTAATGCTGTTTTGGATATTGTAGTAGAAAATATGGGGCGCATTAACTACGGTGCTAAAATTATCAATAGTACAAAAGGAATCATTTCTCCAGTAATTATTAACGGACAAACCATTACCGGAAATTGGGATATGTATAAATTACCAATGGATGTTGTACCTAATTTAGCTTCGGCTAAAAATACTGCAACGGCGGGAAAACCAGCTATTTATGAAGGAAGTTTTTCTTTATCCAAAACTGGTGATACATTTCTTGATATGCGTGATTGGGGTAAAGGTATTGTGTTTATTAATGGCATTAATATTGGTCGTTACTGGAGCGTTGGCCCTCAGCAAACGCTTTACGTTCCAGGTTGCTGGTTAAAAGAAGGTAAAAATGACATTGTAATTTTCGAGCAGAAAAACGATGTAATGCACACGACAGTAAAATCCATAGATACTCCAATTTTAGAAGAAGTGAAACCTGAAAACGGTTTGCCTAAATAAATATTTAACATTTTAATAAAAACCTGCAGCTATTTGTTGCAGGTTTTTTTATGCCTTAAAATTTGAAAATAATATCATTCGTATCCGCTAATTGCTTGTTTTTCAAAATATTTAATTCCAGTAAGTTTTTAAGGCTATAATAAATAATTGTTAAAACAAAACTTTCTCAAAATCAAATCATTATAAATCGTACCTTTGCGGCAAATGAAAAAAATAGTAGATTACAGAAAGCTTTTGAACGTGGATAAAACGGCCGAGCTTGCAGCGCTTAAGTCGGTTTACCGTACTTTGATGAAAGAATGCCATCCAGATAAATTTCAGGTAGAAGAAGAGAGATTAGCGGCAGAGGCAAGAAGTAAAGACATCATCGAAGCTTATCATTTCCTGGTTAGTATTGCGCCAGAAACTCGTGAGCAAAATATAGAATCGTATACTCAAACCATTACAAATTCTAATATTTTAGATTTTGAATACAAACAATCCGTTTTAAACATTCAGTTTTTTGATGGAAGTGCTTATGAGTATTTTGATGTGCCAAGAGCAATTTACATTAAATTGGTAAATGCAGATTCGCCAGGTCGTTTTGCACGTCGCCACATCTGTAACTCTTTCCCTTATCGTAACGTTGCTAAAGTAGCTGAGCCTGCTTAATAAGAAATAAGTAAAACAAAAAAGGCTTACCATTTGGTGAGCCTTTTTTGTTTAATTCAGTATTGATATTTTAAGGAATTTCCTCTTTATCATCTTCTTTAGTTTCCTTACGCTCTGTTACAATTTCTATATTGTTTTCTTTTCTACCTGAGGAGGGGATAGGAATCCCGCCACCTAAACCCACGCCGATAGAAGCCAATAGGAAAAGAAAAACCAAAGCAATAAGCCTGAGCAGCTTTTTTGCGCCTTTCATATTTTATAGTTAAATAACAAAATCTCTTACTAGTGAGAAGTTCTTATTGGTTAATCATATCTTTCTTTAAAAATAGAATTGCTTAAATAGCAAATTCATGACTTAAAGTAGGTTTGATTATTTTATAAAATAATTGAGTTTTTAAAAAAATAAGTTTCTTATTTTCCTGAATCAGCTTATTGAAATAAGCCAACATTTGTCTATTAAAAAACAACAAAAAATATGTTTTATAAAGGTGATAAGGAGTTGAATAAGATTGAAGATTTGCTTTCTGATAATAACCAATATAACGTTTTCTGAATTTGGTTATATCGGTATTTACACATTCTGTTTGATTATATTGTTGTTGTGTTTGAACAGAATAACTTAGGTTAGAAGAAGAAATAAAGCTGAAGAAAAATGTTGCAATTAGAAAAAACTTAATCAACTTGTTTTGATTTTTTCTATAACCTTCTTGCAGCAATAGCTCTCCTCTGACCATCTATTAATTATTTAGCATAGGTTTAAACCGATTGTCTTTGTTTCTTAAATCCAATCCACCTTCTAAAACCGATTTTAAATTAATTAAGTAAAAAGACCAGCCATTGTGGCAACCCAGGCGAATATTCCTTTTAGAATTTTCATCCGTTGGAATATTTTTCTGGGTAAGTTCAACAATAGTATATTCAAATTCTTCACGTAAATTTATTTCAACCAAGCAATTGCCTGCAAACGTGAATTGGAAAAAGTCTTTTTCGTTGGCTTCAGTTATGGTGCCAAATTCTATATCGTTATAAAGATACCAAACCCATTTATAACGATCGCCTTTTAAAGCCTGCTGAGTTTTGCTTAATAGAACATTATTTTCATCAGAAAACTCTGCATGACTTAAAAACCACTTCTCAATTTCAACTGGAGTTGACCAAGCCGCATAAACTTCATCAATTGTTGCCTTAACAGCAATTCTAATGGTGAATTTTGTCCAATCAAAGTTTTCCATTGATGTTATATTATTTGCTAAAAACAAGGCAAACAGGAGCGCCTACTTCAATACGCTTGCCGCTATCTGTTAATTTGCCTGAAATTTTATTACGGTTAAAAATTACAACATCATTAGTATATTGATGGGCAACCAATAAAAAATTGCCACTTGGATCTATACTGAAATTTCTTGGGCCTTTACCTAAAGTGCTCACAGTTTCAATATGTTTTAAAATACCCGTTGATAGAATAGAGAACACTGAAATTGAATTGGCATCGCCACGATTGGTTTCGTAAAGAAATTTTCCATCTGCCGAAACGTGGATATCAGCTCCATCAATTTTCCCGGTAAAACTTTTCTCTGTTGTTCCAATTTCTTGTATCTTTTTAAGATTCCCATTTGAATAAACAAAGCCAGTAATGCTGCCATTAAACTCGTGAGCTAAATAAGCAAACTTTCCATTTGGGCTAAAAGTAATATGTCTTGGACCAGTGCCAGCATTCGTTTTTAGTACGTTTTTAACTGTTAAAATCCGGTCCTTACTGTTTGGGTTGTAATTATATATGTACGTTTGGTCTTCGCCTAAATCATTACATATCAAATATTTATGGTCAGGTGTAAATTTTACCATATGTACGTGTGCACTTTGCTGCCTGCCTTTTGGGTCTATACTTTTTCCAGTATGTTGGATAATCTGTTTGGGTTCGGTTAAGGAGCCGTCAGCATTTCGACCAAATACGGCTAGGCTTCCGCCACTATAATTGGCAATAATTACATTTTGGTTATCAACGGTGATGTAACATGGATCGGCACCATGGCTTTCTTGCTTATTTATGAAATTAAGTTTTCCGCTTGCTGCGTTAAAAGTAAATGCACTCACTGCACTGGTATTCCCGGTTTCATTAACTGCGTAAACAAATTTACCATTAGGGTTTAAAGCTAAATAGCTTGGGTTTGCAACATCTTTAGTAACGCTTTTTAACTTAGTATCTGCAGTAAGGGTATTAAAGCTATAGGTATAAATGCCTTCACTTTTGCCGGTGTTGGTGTAAGTGCCAACAATAAGGTTGTATGTGGTTTGTTTTTTCTGCGCAAATGCCATAACTGAAATTGCGACGAAGAAAAATAGGGAGCCGATCTTTTTCATAATATTTATTGATATAAACAAATATGAGAAAAACTTAACAAAAACAATCAGTACTGAGTTGCTGTGATGTAAACAAAAAAGGCAACCTTTCGATTGCCTTCTATATTATCTGATTAGATGTTTAATTTGAATAAGCTCATGCTCTTCAAGATAACGCCATCTTCCTCTTGGTAGATCTTTTTTAGTCAAATTACCATAAACTACACGATCTAATTTTTCTACATTATAACCTAAATGTTCGAAAATACGACGTACGATGCGGTTTTTGCCACTGTGAATTTGAATGCCAACTTCTTTTTTTGTTCCACCAGAAACGTAAGAAATGTTATCTGGCTTAATTAAACCATCCTCAAGCTCTAAACCGAAAGCAATTTTATTTAAATCGCCTTGTGATAAAGATTTGTCTAATTCTACGTTATAAATTTTAGTGATTCCGTTTTTTGGGTGAGATAATTTATCTGCTAAATCACCATCGTTGGTCATTAATAGTAAGCCTGTTGTGTTGCGATCTAAGCGACCAACTGGATAAATACGTTCACGACTAGCTTTATCAACCAACTGCATTACCGTACGGCGCTCCTGTGGGTCATCCGTGGTGGTAATATAATCCTTAGGTTTGTTTAATAGTACATAAACTTTTTTCTCACGCTTAAGCAATTCGCCATTATAACGAACCTGATCTTTAGCTGGATCAACCTTGTGGCCAAGTTCTGTAACAGCTTCACCGTTTACAGTAATAATACCAGCAGCGATTAACTCATCGGCCTTACGGCGAGAACAAATACCTGCGTTTGAAATATATCTATTTAGGCGAATTAAGCCTTTATCTTCATTTGTTTTACGAACAGGGGCAATAACTGTTCTTTCCGGGCGATTAAATTCGGTATCTCTAGGTTGTGATTCTTCACGTTTTCTAAACGGTCTGCTATCAGCACCTTCTCTTGGTTTTACATCTCTTGAACTTCCAGCACTTGGCTTGAAACCGTCAGATTTTCCTTCCCAAGGTTTAAATCCTTTTGATCCTCCGTCTCTTGATTTGAAGTCTCTGTCGCCAGTTTTCGGTTTAAAATCTCTCGAATCTCTATCCTTAGATTTGAAATCTCTGTCTCCTGTTCTTGGTTTATAATCTCTTGCACCATCTTTCGATTTAAAGTCTCTATCTCCTGTTCTCGGTTTGTAATCTCTTGATCCACCTTCTCTTGGTTTAAAATCACGTGATCCGCCATCTCTCGATTTAAAGTCACGATCGCCAGTTCTCGGTTTGTAATCTCTTGATCCGCCTTCTCTTGGTTTAAAATCGCGATCACTACTTCTTGAAGTAGAATCTTTTGATTTAAACTCACGATCACCAAATTTGAATCCTTTTGATTCTCCATCTCTCGATTTGAAATCACGATCTCCAGTTCTTGGTTTGAAATCTTTTTTGTCTCCGAAAGATTTAGATTTGAAATCTTTACCTCCTGATGTTCTTGGGCGGGAACCCTCTCTTTGATCGGATGATTTTTTGAATTTGCTGTCTCTGTCTTCAGAGCTACCTTTTTTTTCTGATCCGGCTGAATAACTTTTGCCTTCGCTTCTCCGGCTGCCCGGTTTGGACTTGTCATCCCGACTGTTCCTGTTGTTTTTATTTATCATGATACGCTTTTAACCACATCAAAAATGCGGGCTGCAAATTTATGCAAAATTGATGAATAATACAATTTTGAGAAGCGTAAAAATTTGATCAAAAAATAGCCTCTAAAATAAGAAAAATTGAGTGAAAATCAAAATCTAAAACCCACGTTTAAAGTACTTTAAAGCCTGATTTTGACTCTATTTTTTGTAACTGCTTGGTAATCTGACTATTATTTTTTACCTTTGCCAACGTTTTTTATAAGTTCACCAAAAAAAGGAGGAAGATGTTAAAGAAACACATAGTACCATTTGTAATAGTGGCAGCATTATTTATTATGGCAAAAGTGTTCGCTTACCAAATGCCCTTAGCACAAAAAAGTCTTTTAAAAGAAGAAAAATTAAACACTACAATACCCACAACTGAAAGTCCGAAAGAAGAATCTGTATCTTTAATGGCCCAGTTAAATTTTGCTGAAGAAACCCTGCCATTAGGCGATAAAAAGGTAGAAAGTAAAATGAAAAAAGTTCTTGCAGCACACACTTATGGTAATCTGCAAACGCATCGCTTACACAGAAAAGCAGCAGAGTGGTTTCCGATAATTGAGCCTATTTTGGCCGCTTACGGTATTCCTAATGATTTTAAATACGTTGCACTGGTTGAATCCGGTTTGCAAGGTGGCGTATCGCCAAAGGGCGCAGCCGGAATTTGGCAGTTTATGCCTGGCACCGCTCGCATGTATGGCTTAAAAGTAAATGGTAAGGTTGATGAACGTTACAACTTGCGCAAATCTACTATTGCAGCATGCAAATACATTAAAGAAATGTATAGTGGTTTAGAAAGCTGGACATTAGTTGCTGCGGCATATAATGTTGGCGATGGCCGTTTACGCAGGCAAATCAATGATCAAAATCAGGATAATTATTATAAAATGAAACTAAACCGCGAAACCGGTGGCTACGTTTATAAGCTAATTTCTATGAAACAGATTATGGAAAATCCTGTTCGTTATGGTTATGAAAAACCAAAACAACTATTGGCATATAACGCCGAATAATAAAAAATAAAAGACAAGCATTTGGTAAAGAAGCTGTCTCAAAATAAACGAGGCAGCTTTTTTTGTGTGTAAATAAATCCAGTGTGTTATTTGCTTGTTGCTGGCTAGAAATGTTTATTTCTTCCTCAGTTTGGTAAAAAACAGAAAAAGCAAACC
>NZ_RQRS01000025.1 GCF_004335085.1 Pedobacter nototheniae
TGGACTGGCATAAATCTCAATTATTTATACTTAAATATCTGAAATTCAATACAATAAAACAAATTTTAAAACTTGAAAATTGAATCTTTTATCAACAAAAAGAGGTTGCCTTTTTGAGACAACCTCTTTTTTTATGATTCATATTTTGCGTTGCTAATTTTTTTTATTTTTGAAAAGATGTACAAACTGAAAATAGATAAAATCATTAATCAACCGGGAGAGAACATAACTTTTCAATTAAAACCTGTAGAAAAAGAGTATCCAAAATATTTAGCTGGTCAGTTTATTTCATTAATTTTTCAAGGGAAGCATAAAGAAATCAGGCGTTCTTATTCCTTTAATAGTTCTCCTGATGCTGATGAACCATTATCAATTACTGTTAAAAGAGTAGAAAATGGTGAAATATCCAGGCTTTTGCACCATAAAACTGCGGTAGGTGATGTGCTTTTGGCGCAAGAGCCACAAGGTATGTTTAGTTATGTGCCTGATGATTTAGAAAAAGATGTTTTTTTATTTGCAGCAGGTGTCGGGATTACTCCATTATTTTCCATCTTAAAAACAGCATTAGTTACCGAAAAAAAATCGCTTATTACTTTAATATATAGCAACAAATCAAAAGAAGATACCTTATTTTTTGATGAACTAAATGATTGGCAACTAAAATATCCTGAAAGATTAAAAATTATCTACGTTTTTAGCAATAGCAAAAATTTAATGACTGCTAGGTTAAATAAATTTTATATTGAGCGTTTGCTGAAAGAAAATTTAAAGTTTAATCGCAATAATGCCCTTTTTTATACCTGCGGACCAATTATTTATATGGATTTGTGTAGGATTACTTTATTGGGAATGGGCTACGATATTAAACAAATTAAAAGAGAAACTTTTGTGCTGCCAGAAGATGAAATAGATGAAGACGACGGCTCTGCAGAAAAGGTGGTCGATAAAAATACTTATTCAGTTATTTTAAAGTTTCAGGGCGAAAAATACCATTTGGATATTCCGTGGCCTAAAAGGATATTGGATGTAGCACTTGAGCATAAAATAAAGCTTCCTTACAGTTGTCATGCTGGTATGTGCAGCACTTGCGTAACCAATTGTACAAAAGGTGGTGTGCGCATGGATTATAATGAGGTGCTTACTGATGATGAACTTGCAAAAGGAAGGGTTTTGGTTTGCACCGGGCATCCTACAGAAAATGAAACTACTTTAGAGTGGTAGTTTAATAAAATATAAAAAGCAAATAAGGCTGCGATCACATCGCAGCCTTATTTTTTTATTGGTCAATTAATACTGGATGACATGGATCAGGATTGTTGGGATCATACAATACTGGGCATGGGTTTTCAACGCAGTTTTTTTGAAGGTAATTTGGTCCGATACAAAAATCGTAGCAGATTGGGCACAGCGGATAATAAGTTTCAAGGCCGCCCATAATGTTTTTCATTTCGTTGCGGGAAAGGGATTTGTTGGTTTTCATAAATTAAGTTAGCGTTTAATGTAAGTTGTTATAAATCTATTAATTATAACTTAAAAATACGAGTGCTTCTTTAAATAATTCAATTCTTAGTTTGTTGGTTTTCTTCCTCAACGGTCCAATAGTCATTTTCTTTAATGCTAATTTTATTGCGGCGATAACTCTAGAATAAAAAAGTTTGAAATAATGATTGCTGTTGTTCTGGCTGTAAACCTGTTTATACTGTTTATTACATTTCTCTAAAAACACAAAACCGTTAGCTCATTAATAGCGTTATTATGGCTTACTAGCTGCAATATTCATTTTGAAAATCGGGTTAGATATTAGGGTTTTGATGTGGTGGATAGTCTCACTAAAAATAAGCCTAAACATTATGACATTGAAACCTTAATAATGATTGGTTTAGACTTTCAAATTGATAAAATTTTTAGCAATTTTGCGGATTGGAATTTGGTTTGTTTTTGAAGCCTAATTCCTCAAATTTTTTTAAAATATATGAGCAAAGAATCTATAGATCTTGGAGAGCAAAAAGATGTTGAAGTTTACGGTGCCAGGGTACATAATTTAAAAAATATTGATGTTAGTTTTCCCCGCAATCAGCTAGTTGTAATTACTGGTTTAAGTGGTAGCGGGAAATCTTCATTAGCTTTTGATACCATTTATGCTGAAGGACAGCGGAGATATATGGAAACTTTCAGCGCTTATAGTCGCCAGTTTATGGGCGGCATGGAGCGTCCTGATGTAGATAAAGTTTCTGGTTTGAGTCCGGTTATTGCCATTGAGCAAAAAACCACCAGTAAAAATCCTCGCTCTACCGTAGGTACAATTACCGAGATTTACGATTTTATGCGATTGCTTTATGCACGTGTTGCCGATGCATACTCTTACAACACAGGGGAGAAAATGGAGCGCATGAGCGAAGATCAGATTTTGCAAAATATCTATAATAAATTTGATGGCGTAGCCGTAAATATCCTTGCTCCGGTAGTTAAGGGCAGAAAAGGGCATTACCGCGAACTTTTTGAGCAAATCCGTAAGCAGGGTTATGTTAAAGTACGTGTTGATGGTGATATAAAAGATATTACTGCAAAAATGCAGGTCGATAGATATAAGATTCACGATATTGAAGTCGTAATTGATCGATTGATTGTTGATCAGAAAGATAAAAAACGCTTGTTAGATTCCTTACAAATTGCCATGAAAATGGGCAAGGGTGTAATTAAAATCAGCGATAAGGATAATAATGTAGCCCATTTTAGTAAGTTTTTAATGTGCCCAACAACGGGTATTTCTTACGATGAGCCACAACCCAACAGTTTTTCTTTTAACTCACCTTACGGCGCCTGCGAGCGTTGTGATGGCTTAGGGTACATTTTCGTGGTGGATAAGGAAACCGTTATTCCAAATCCAAAGCTTAGTATTTTAAACGGTGGCTTAGCGCCGCTTGGCGAATACCGCGATACCTGGATGTTCCAGGTGTTAAAAGCGTTGGCAAAAAAGTATAGTTTTTCTTTATCTACACCGATTGAAAAATTGGGCGATGATGTTATTAATATTATCCTAAATGGCTCTAACGATTTAATTAACGTAGCGGTTGAGTATAATAAATGGAACGTTCAAAATTATAATATCACGTTTGATGGCATTATTAAAATGCTTGAAGAGCAAAATGAAAAAAGAGGCGAAGGTGCGGTTGATGATATGGAATCTTTCCGAAAATTAAAAACCTGTCCTGAATGTAATGGCGCCAGATTGAAAAAAGAAAGTTTGCACTTTAAAGTTGATGGAATGAATATTTTCGACCTCGCCTCTATGGATGTAAACCATTTAAGATCTTGGTTTGAAGATGTGGATCAACGTTTAACCGAGCGCCAGAACATTATAGCAAAAGAAATTTTAAAGGAGATAAAGGCACGTATTGGTTTTTTAACCGATGTGGGTTTAACTTATTTAACATTAGATAGAACAGCCAGAACTTTATCAGGAGGGGAAGCACAAAGGATTCGTTTGGCTACGCAAATTGGTTCGCAGCTAATGAATGTGATGTATATTTTGGATGAGCCAAGCATCGGATTACACCAAAGGGATAACGAACGTTTAATTAATGCGTTAAAAAACCTTCGTGATTTAGGCAATACCGTTTTGGTGGTAGAGCACGATAAAGACATGATTTTGGAAGCCGATTGGGTAATTGATATTGGTCCGGGAGCAGGTATTCATGGCGGAACGGTTGTTGCCGAAGGCACAGCTCAAGATATTCTTAAATCTAAAACATTAACAGCCGCTTATCTTAATGGAAAGAAGAGAATTGAAACGCCTAAAACCAGAAGAAAAGGTAATGGACATAAATTATCCATCATTAAGGCTACAGGACATAATTTAAAAGAAGTTTCTGTTGATTTTCCATTGGGGAAATTTATTGCTGTAACGGGAGTTTCGGGAAGTGGAAAATCAAGTTTAATTACCGAAACGCTGTATCCTATCTTAAATCATCACTTTTTTAGAGCAAAGAAACAACCGCTTCCTTATGAAAAAATTAGTGGTTTAAAGGAAATTGATAAGGTAATTGAAATCGATCAAGCACCAATTGGCCGTACGCCACGCTCAAATCCTTCAACTTATACTGGCGTTTTCTCTGATATAAGAAACCTGTTTGTGCAATTGCCAGAAGCGAAAATTAGAGGATACAAACCAGGGCGCTTCTCTTTCAATGTAAAAGGTGGTCGTTGCGAAACTTGTCAGGGAGCAGGATTAAAAGTTATTGAAATGAATTTCTTGCCGGATGTTCAAGTTCCTTGCGAAGAATGTGGTGGTAAAAGATATAACCGCGAAACACTGGAAGTTCGCTTCCGTGGCAAATCAATTAGCGATGTTTTGGATATGAGTATTGAAGATGCTTGTGTATTCTTCGAAAATATTCCAATCATTTACAGAAAGATTAAAACTTTAAAAGATGTTGGTTTAGGCTATATCACCCTGGGTCAATCATCGGTTACTTTATCAGGAGGGGAGGCGCAGCGTGTTAAACTGGCAACAGAACTATCTAAAAAAGATACTGGAAAAACATTCTATATTCTGGATGAGCCAACAACAGGTTTACACTTTGAAGATATTAATGTATTGCTGGGCGTATTAAACGAACTTGTTGATAAAGGGAATACCATTTTGGTTATTGAACATAATTTGGATGTGGTTAAAGTTGCCGATTGGGTTATTGATCTTGGAGAAGAAGGCGGTGCAGGCGGTGGAAGGATTTTATTTGAAGGTACGCCTGAAGGCTTAATCCAAAACCCAATTAGCTTAACTGGAAAGTTTTTGAAAAAGGAAATGGAAGATGGTCAAAAGCTAGAAAGCGAATTAGAAAATCAAAAACCTGAAAAGAAAGTAACTAAAAAAACAAAGAAGGCAGTTGAAAAATAAATTGTCAATGTTAAGTTCGAAGCAGTCATAAGGCGTTAAAAGAATCTACGTTTGTTAAAGATTGTTTCTTGCCCAAAACCTTGTTTCAACCAGCCATTATTTATTAAAAAAATGATTTTTACCGATACTCATACCCATATATATTACGAGCAAGATGCTGAAAAGCAAGCACAACTGATAGAGCGTTGTTTCGAAAACGATGTGAATCGCTTGTTTTTGCCGAATGTAGACGTAGCCTCAATTGCAATGATTGATGATTTGGTAGCCAAACATCCCAATAACTGCTTTGCTATGGCTGGGCTTCACCCTTGTGATGTTAAAGAGGATTATTTAACACAACTTGAGGAAATTTATAAAAGCATTGAGGGACGTAAAATATATGCAATTGGAGAGATTGGAATAGATTTATATTGGGATAAAACAACGTTGGCTATCCAACAGGATGCTTTCCGCAAACAAATACACTGGGCTAAAAATTTAGGTTTGCCTATCGTAATTCACTGTCGTGAGGCTTTTGATGAAGTTTTTGAACTGTTAGAAAGTGAGCGTGATGAAAAACTTCGAGGCATTTTTCATTGCTTTACCGGTAACATTGAGCAAGCCAAACAAGCCATCGATTTAAATTTTTATTTAGGTATTGGTGGTGTTGTTACTTATAAAAAAGCGGGTTTAGATCTTGTGCTTGCCGATGTACCTTTGCAGCATTTAGTTTTGGAAACCGATTCTCCTTATTTGGCGCCAGTTCCCTTTCGTGGTAAACCAAATGAAAGTAGTTATCTAATTTATGTAGCTCAAAAGCTTGCGGATATTTACAACGTTTCTATCGAAGAAATAGCAAGTGTAACGACAGAAAATTCAAAGAAAATTTTTGGAGTTTAAGTTTCTTACATAATCGCTATACTAAACTTGCTGCAGCACATTTCATATAGTTAAGCTACTTAAATCAGCTTCAGATAATGGTTTGTTGATTTATTATAAATGCAAAATTATATAACATTTATTATTGAATTTGTAATTTAATGATCTTTTTAGCTGTTTTTGTTGTTAATTTGAAAATTAAGCTTCATCATTTATATTTTTTTAGTTTATTTGTGCTGAGCAACTTCACTAAGCCAAATGACCAAAATTTTAATAATTTATACCGGTGGCACAATCGGTATGGTAAACGATCCAGTTAAGGGAACTTTAGTGCCCTTTAATTTTGAACAAATCAAAGAAAATGTTCCCGAGCTAAAGCGGTTGGATTATCATTTGGATGTGCACTCTTTTAATCCTGTTTTAGATTCGTCAAATATGGATCCCGAAATATGGAAAACCATTGCACAACTTATTTACGATCAATACGATCATTATGAAGGTTTTGTAATTCTTCATGGTTCTGATACGATGGCGTTTACAGCTTCTGCATTAAGTTTTATGCTCGAAAACCTGAATAAACCAGTCGTATTAACGGGTTCTCAACTTCCAATTGGAGAAATTAGAACCGATGCAAAAGAAAATTTAATTACTGCATTGGAAATTGCTGCAATGAAAAAAGGTGGCAAATCTTTTGTTCCAGAAGTTTGCATTTATTTCGATTCACAACTTTTTAGAGGAAATAGATCTATTAAATACAATTCGGAAAAGTTTGAGGCTTTTCGTTCTCCAAACTATCCAATTTTGGCAGAGGCAGGCGTTCATTTAGAGTTTCATAAAAACTTTGTACTTAAAAATTCGGGCGAAGCCCTTAAAATAAATACCAATTTCAATTCTAATATTGGCGTTTTAAAATTATATCCAGGTATAACGCCACAAGCAGTAAAGGCTATAACACACTCAGAAGTTGATGCAATTGTTTTAGAAACCTTTGGATCAGGCAATACTACAACTGCGGAGTGGTTTATTGATTGTTTGCAACATGCCATTACAAGTGGCAAAATTATAGTAGATATTTCTCAATGTAAAAAAGGTTCGGTTCAATTAGGACGTTATGAAACCAGTAAAAAACTGCAACAAATGGGCGTTTTAAGTGGCTATGATATGACTTTTGAAGCTACCGTAACTAAACTTATGTTTGTAATGGGACTAAATTTATCCATTGAAGAAAGTTGTAAATTAATGGAGCAATCGCTGCGAGGCGAATTAACACACTAAAACTGGTTAAAATAGTGCGTTAAGCTTTATTCAACTATACTTTCATTAAGTAAAACTTCTGCAATTATGACGAAAGTCATTCCGGTTGTAAGTATTTAGCCCTATTTTTGCTTGCAAAGGTTAAGGAGATGAAGCGTAAACTGTTTTGCCCTTAATTGTTGATACAGATATTCATAAAATGAAAATAGAGCAAATATATACTGGCTGTTTAGCTGAGGCTGCATATTATATAGAAAGTAATGGTGAAGCTGCAATTATTGATCCACTGAGAGAAGTTGGTACCTATTTAAAAAAGGCTGAAAAGGCTAATGCAACGATCAAATATATATTTGAAACACATTTTCATGCAGATTTTGTATCCGGTCACGTTGATTTAGCTGAAAAATCGGGTGCAGAAATTGTTTACGGTCCTACAGCAAAAACAGCCTTTAAAGCACACATTGCTAAAGATGGCGAGCAATTTAAAATAGGAGCCCTAACCATTACCGCTCTTCATACACCGGGGCACACGCTTGAATCTACAACTTATTTATTAACAGATGAAAACGGTAAAGATCACTGTATTTTTAGTGGTGATACCCTTTTTATTGGTGACGTTGGCCGACCAGATTTAGCTCAAAAAGGAAACTTAACGATGGAAGATTTAGCAGGTATGCTTTACGATTCGTTAAATGATAAGATTAAACCCTTGGCAAATGATATCATTGTTTATCCGGCTCATGGCGCAGGCTCTGCATGCGGTAAAAGTATGAGTAAGGAAACTTTTGATACTTTAGGCCATCAAAAGGAAGTAAATTACGCTTTAAAAGCAGCAACTAAAGAGCAGTTTATACAAGAAGTAACGGATGGGATTTTGCCACCACCGCAATATTTTGCTAAAAATGCCGCCATTAATAAAGGTGGAGTAGAAAGTATCGATGAGGTTTTTGAAAAAGGATTAAATGCTTTATCTCCTCAACAATTTGAAGATACTGCAAACCAAACTGGAGCCATTGTACTTGATACCCGCGATCCTCAGGTTTTTGCAAAAGGCTTTATTCCAAACTCAATAAACATTGGGTTAAATGGGCAATTTGCCCCTTGGGTTGGCGCTTTAATTACAGATTTGCAGCAGCCTATTTTATTAATTACTGATGAAGGTAAAGAGCAAGAAACCATTACCCGCTTAACCCGTGTAGGTTATGATAGCGCCATTGGTTATTTAGATGGTGGTTTTGAAAACTGGAAATCGGCTAATAAAGAAGTTGATAACATTGAATCTATCTCGGCTGATGCCTTTGAACAAGTAGTTAACAATGGAGAAATTACAGCGCTTGATGTTCGTAAACCTGGCGAATATGAATCCGAACACTTAGAATTTACATTAAGTCGTCCGTTGGATTACATTAACGACTGGACAAGCGAAATTAATTCAAAATCTACTTATTACATTCACTGTGCTGGCGGATATCGTTCTATGATTGCCGCTTCAATTTTAAAATCTCGTGGTGTAGAAAACGTGATTGATGTTGCTGGTGGCTATGGCGCAATAAAAAATACAGGCTTAAAAAGAACCGATTTTGCCTGTCCAAGTAAGGCAATGAAAGTTTAATGCTATCGATATTGCAAGTAACGAAGTAATTTTATTTACAACGATAGGAAATAAACTCTAATGTTAAACGAACAGAACACGCAATTCGATGTATTAATTATTGGTGCTGGCCCCATAGGGATGGCTTGTGCAATTGAAGCACAAAAAGCTGGCTTAAGCTATGTTATTATAGAAAAAGGCGCATTGGTTAACAGTTTGTATAATTATCCGGTGTTTATGACTTTCTTTTCCACTTCTCAGAAACTAGAGATTGGTGGTGTTCCGTTTGTAACTATAAGCCCTAAACCTAACCGTAACGAAGCCGTAGAATATTACCGACGTGTAGCTGAGAAATTTAACCTGAATATTAATTTATTCGAAAGGGTAAACCAGGTTAAAAAGAACGATGATGGTATTTTTGAAATATCAACAGCAAAGGCAAATTATAAAGCAAAGCACGTAATTGTTTCAACAGGTTTTTACGATGTTCCCCTGTTGATGAATATTCCTGGTGAGGATTTGCCAAAAGTAACCCATTATTATAAAGACCCACACTTATATGCGTTTCAAAATGTTGTGGTTGTAGGCGCAAATAATTCGGGTGTTGATGCCGCTTTGGAAACCTATCGAAAGGGTGCAAATGTTACCTTGGTAGTGAGAAGCGGAGAACTTGGTCCTCATGTGAAATATTGGGTTCGCCCAGATATTCAAAATAGGATTAAAGAAGGAGAAGTTATAGCACATTTCAATTCAGAACTTATTGAAATTAGAGAAGGTGAAGTTGATATCAAAACTCCAGAAGGAATTAAAACAATCAAAAATGATTTCGTTATCGCAATGACGGGTTATCAGCCTGATTTTAGCATGCTAAGAAAATTTGGTATCGATTTACCAGAAAGCCTTTGCCCGGTTTATAACGAAGAAACCATGGAAACCAATGTAAAAGGGTTATACCTTGCTGGCGTGGTTTGTGGCGGAATGGATACTCATAAATTATTTATAGAGAACTCTAGAGTGCATGCCGAAATGATTATGAAAAATATGGTGTCAAGTAAAAAAGTTGGGGAGCGTAATTAACTATTAGCTGCTAATTGTTTTTGTTAAGTTTTGGTTATTCTCGTTAAATATTAGAATTTGGAAATGAACGCTTCGATTGGCATGGCAATTTAAGCCCTGTCTTCCGCTGTATCCCGATAGAAAAAATCGGGGATGCCGCTGCACTCAGGTTTAGGAACGGAGAACAAACCTTTGTATCTAAACCCGGATCTGAGTGAATGCCACCGATTCTTTATCGGGGCAGTAACGGGAGCGGGACTACAATTGCCAAGTAATACCGTCTGTTCATTTCCAAATGAAACATATTAATTATTTGTAAAGCAAGCCTGTGGTTCTTCTAACGATCAGCTATAAAAATTAAAAAACTATCATTATATCGCATTGAGCAATAATTATTAAACTCAGGCTAATAGCTTGGATTTAATACTTAATAGGCTCTATTAATACCTAATAGATTCAACTTCTACCTGTGATCGGTGTTATCACCGTACCATCTAAATGGTGATCTAAGTATCCTGTTTACATTAGAAAAACTTTTTGCATAAAATCGCCTCTCCAGAAAATTGACCTGACCCAAAATATGCTCAATACATAAAACGATACAACGAGATTGTTTAAACTTAGAAACTGTTTAGATCTTGTCTAAATATTTTACTCCGTCACCCTGAATTTAGTTCAGGGTCTATTTTGGCAGGAAAGATGCTGAAATAAATTCAGCAGGACGATCGACTCAGCTAGTGGAGCTAAAATTGTTCAATATGAATAAATACTAAAAGGAACTCAGGTTATTAAACAACTTCAATCATTAATTTAATAAATATTTAATACACCTCGGTATAAACTTTAACAGTACGGTAATATAGCCTGGATAATTTTGTTCCATTCGGATTAAAATAACCAAATGCTAATTATCTACTAAATGAAAAGAAATTTATTGTTCGGCATAATGTCGATGCTAGCTATAATAAGCGCATGCAGAAAAAGTAACTCAGGTGAAATCCCCAAACAAGAAATCAGTTATCCGGCAATGGCCGAGGCATCAGATCCTAAGGTTTTACTTGAAGCTTCGAACGGCGTAAAAGTTTACAACGGAGGTTTTGGCTCTGCGGTTGCGGCTGATCCAGCCTCGCCAGATGTATTTTATATGCTAACAGATAGAGGTCCAAATGCCGATGGAACTGCAAAAGATGTAAAAGTATTCGGACTTCCGGATTTTGCGCCTCAAATTGGAAAATTTCGTTTAAAAGATGGTAAACTTATTTTAGAACAAACCATAGAATTAAAAAATGCCTCAGGTGTAAAGCTTAATGGGTTGCCAAATCCAGTAGGCTCAGGTTCTACAGGAGAAATTGCTGTAGATTTAACAGGCAAAACCTTAACACCAAGTATTGATGGTTTGGATCCTGAAGGGATGGTGCGTTTAAATGATGGTAGTTTTTGGTTAAGTGACGAATACGGGCCGCATTTATTGCATGTTGATGCAACAGGAAAAACCATAGAAAGAATAAATCCTTACGGTAATGGAACAGGTGGAAGAAGTATTCCGGCTGTATTTACCAAAAGAAAAGCCAATCGGGGCATGGAAGGCTTAACCATTACACCTGATGGAAAAACTTTGGTAGGTATTATGCAATCGCCTATGCAAAACCCAACAACTGCGGCAATGAGTGGTTCGGTTGTATTAAGAATTTTAACTTTCGAAATTGCAACTGCTGCAACCAAACAATATGTTTATCTAATGGATAATGCCTCTTTAACGGGCGTTAGTGAAATTGTTGCTATAAACGCCACTACCTTTTTAACCATCGAAAGAGATGGCGATTATGGTGGTGCACCTACATCACCAGCGACTTTTAAAAGGGTATTTAAAATTAACTTATCTGGTGCAACAGATGTATCTGATGCCACAAATGGTGCCAATGGAAAACTTTACAACGGTAAAACAGTAGAAGAATTGAAAGATCTTGCTGGACTAACCTCAGCAGGCATTGTTCCTGTTTCTAAATCGCTTGTTTTAGATTTGTTAAAAGATTTACCCTCTATTTACCCACACGATAAAGCAGAAGGCTTAGCTTTAATTAATGGGAATACATTGGTTATTTCTAACGATGATGATTTTGGTGTTGTGCCAGGTGCCAATGGTTCATTTGCTCAAAAAATACTTCCACTAACTAATACTGTTGATAGAAACAGACTTTATTTTGTTAAGATAAAACTGTAGAGTTTTTTAACTCAGAAGCAATGCTTTACACAGAAGAAGTTTTTTGTGTAAAGCCTTGTTTTTTGTACAGACTTTTGTAGCTAAACCCGATCTTAATGAATGCCCCGATTCTTTATCGGGCAGCAATGGGAGCGGGGCTACAATTTGCTAAGCACTACAAGCCGTTCATTTCCAAATAACGCTTAAAAAGAAAGGCTTTTTGGAAAGCGGAGTCAGCAACTCTATTGAAACATTGTTCCTGCTTTCCGCTATATCCCGATGAAAAATCGGGATGCCACTTCAATACAGGTTTAAAAACATTATTTAGCGTAATAATTGCCCGCAAATAATACCGAGTTGCATAGAAAAAGTTTTTTGTGTAAATCCATTTTTTAAACCGCTTCAAGTTTACCAAATAGGGATTTTTAACTGATTGCCGACAAAACTCTCTATTGCTTTTTCTACCGAAGGTAAATCTTTAGAAGTAATATAAGATCCTAATACATGATTGCCGCCATTAGGAATTGCAACTTTACGTTTCAGGTTTGATGGCGTTCCAAGGTCATCGTACATTTTAAGCATGGCATCTATACGTACGACAGGATCTTGTTCTAACTCGTTTTTATAGTAATAAATCATTAAAACTGGTTGTTTAACTTTTTCGAAAACACGTTTTGTCATGGTGGTTTCTACCAACTCTTCAAGTTCCACCACAGATTCCAATCGGTAATTTGTATACCAATATTTTTTATACTCTTCGGTTCTGCCTTCAGTTTTACGTTCATCACTTCCGGTTACTGTTCTGGCAATTTGTAATCCCCATGGATCATTTAATAGCCACGCGTTTTTATCATTAATTGCAACATTTGGCGAAATCAAAATCAGGCTATTAATCTCAGGAAAAGTAGCAGCAAGTTTAATTGCAACGGTTCCGCCGGTTGAAGTACCTACTAAAATTACCTTTTTGCCTAATTTCTGTCCAATAGCATACGCCTGCTTACTCGTTTCCCAAAGCCTATCTGCGGTAAGATATTGCATTGGTGCAATGGTATCAATGCCGTGATCTGCTAAACGAGCCAGGTAAAGATTGGCTTTTAGTTTTTTAGCAAGATTTAAATGAACAGGATTTCCCTCTGTTTTAGAGGCAGAAAAACCGTGTAAATAAACAATTGCATATTCTGTTTGCTGGTGCGAAGAATCAGCCCAAACAATTTCTGCCTCATTTCCAGGTTTAATTTTATGAAGACTCTCTATAGATTTAACGTAGTTTTCAAGATCTTTAATTTCGGGAACTTTAACTGGAGTTTCATTGTAAATTGGCTTCTTAGGCTTAGGTCCTGCAAAGTAAGTACCGATTATTATAACCGAAAGACCCAGCAGGATTTTGTAGCGTTTTTTCATTTGAGGAGAGATTGTGTTTTCAAAACTTTGAAGTACGATTGAGCATTTTTAAAGTATAAATATAATTTCGAAAGGCTTTTATCGCATAGTTTTTATTAAATGTAAACTTTTATGGGAAATTAACCTAAGTTTGCAATCAAAATTTTTTCCATTTAATGCCGGGAATAGATCAAATAAAAACACCCATTGCAGCCGATATTAAAGCGTTTGAAAAAACCTTTAAAGAATCTATGCACAGCGATGCACCATTGCTGGATAGGATAACTCATTATATTGTTAAGCAAAAAGGCAAGCAAATGCGGCCAATGTTCGTGTTTTTTGCTGCAAAACTATGTGGTGGCATTACAGAATCTACACATCGTGGTGCTGCTTTGGTTGAGCTTTTACACACAGCAACGCTGGTGCATGATGATGTGGTAGATAATGCTTATGAGCGACGTGGTTTTTTTTCCATCAATGCTTTATGGAAAAATAAAATTGCTGTTTTAGTAGGCGATTATCTTTTAGCTAAAGGTTTGCTGTTATCGGTAAACAATAACGAGCATCGTTTGTTACAAATTGTATCTGAAGCGGTAAAGCAAATGAGCGAAGGCGAATTGCTGCAAGTAGAAAAGGTACGGAGAATGGATATTTCTGAAGAATTATATTTTGATGTAATCCGCCAGAAAACAGCTTCATTAATAGCCTCTTGTTGTGCAGCAGGAGCGGCATCTTCGGGTGCTGATGATGCTACAATTGAGAAAATGCGCCTGTTTGGTGAAAAGGTAGGAATAGCTTTCCAAATTAAAGATGATACTTTCGATTTTGGTACAGATGATGTAGGGAAACCATTAGGCATAGATATTAAAGAAAAGAAAGTAACACTTCCCTTAATTTATGCTCTAAACAAAGCAGAAAAGGCCGAACGGAAAAAGATTATTAATTTGGTGAAAAACCATCAGGACGACCCAATTAAGATACAAACGATTATTGATTTCGTAAATGAGAAGGAAGGCGTTTATTATGCCAACCAGAAAATGTTAGAATATCAGCAAGAAGCTTTTGATATTTTACACCAATTTGAAGCCGGAGAAGCAAGAACAGGTTTAGAACAACTTGTACTATATACTACAGAACGTAAAAAATAATAATGAGCAACGAATTAATTTTCAGCATAGGTTTCCTTCTATTTATTGTACTAATATTGGCCTTAGATTTAGGCCTTTTTAGCAGAAAAGAACATGTAGTTAGCTTGAAACAAGCTGGTATCATGAGTTTAATTATGGTTGCCTTAGCTTTAGGATTCTATTATTTGCTATTAACAGAAGGTCATCAATTGCATGGAATAAGGGATTTTGCTCATCTTAAAGAAATTGTTGTTAAACATCAACACCACATTAAACTTATTCCTGATGATTTTGACCAGAGTTTAGCTATTTACAAGCAAAACCTTGGTTTGGAGTTTTTAACCGGTTACGTTATTGAATATGCGCTTTCTGTTGATAATATATTTGTAATTGTTTTAATATTTTCAGCTTTTGCTGTAGAAGAAAAATATTATCACCGTGTGCTATTCTGGGGTATTTTGGGCGCAATTATCATGCGTTTTATCTTCATTTTTGTTGGAGCAGCATTAATTACCAAGTTTGCATGGATATTATATGTATTTGGTGCATTCCTAGTGTTTACCGGTGTTAGAATGTTTTTCAGTAAAGAAGAAGATGAAAAAATAGATCCAGAAAAGCATCCCGTGGTTAGGTGGGCCTCGAAAATTTTCGCCATACACCCAAAATACGAAGGCAAAAATTTCTTTGTAAAAATTAACCATAAAAGAATGGTTACCCCTTTATTTTTGGTTTTACTAATTGTAGAGTTTACGGATTTATTATTCGCTGTAGATTCTATTCCAGCCATTTTTGCGGTAACCAAAGATCCTTACATCGTATTCTTTTCTAATATATTTGCCATTATGGGGTTACGTTCTATGTTCTTCCTACTGGTTAATATTATCCATAAATTCCATTATTTAAAAACTGGTTTAGCGGTATTGTTAAGTTTTATTGGTGTAAAAATGCTTGGGCATAATTACCTAGAAAAGTGGGGCTTTACAACAGAACATTCTCTAATTATTATAGTAGCCATTTTGGTAATTAGCATTGTAGCATCGCTGGTTTTTCCGAAAAAGAAAGTGAAGCACATAGTTTAAATATTTGGCTTGCAAAAGCAAAATAACCGTTACAGCTAAAATTACGAAACTAAAATTTGTACTTTCAGCCCACTAAACTATTCTTTATGAAATACCTTTTCGCCGCAGGCTTAATTTGCACTTCGTTATTTGTTAAAGCCCAAGATAATTTCAGCACTGCTTTTACTCAGATTAATGCAGGTGTTCAAAAGAACTCCAAAGCTTACCAAACATTAAGATTCGAAACAGAAACCATTGGTCACCGTTTAACAGGCTCATCAAATGGAGCACGAGCAGAAAAGTATGCTTTTGATTTATTGAAATCTTATGGTTGTGACGTTAAATTTCAACCATTTGAAGTAGAAAGTTGGAACAGGAAAACCTTGAGTGTAGAAATAGGTGCCGATAAAAATAGCTTAGTAAAAATTAAAGCCGTTACGCTTGCACATTCACCAGTTAATGCGGATGTAAGCGGAAACATTGTTGACGCTGGTAATGGATTGGAAAGCGATTATCAAGCTAATCCCGATCAGTTTAAGGGTAAAATAGCGCTAATTTACTTAGGTGTTTTACCAGGCTCTCCCGCCGGAACGAAATCTTTGCATCGATCAGAAAAAACAGCAATAGCAACCAAACATGGCGCAATTGGTGTAATTATTATTAATACAGTTAAAGATGGTGTGCTTTTAACAGGAACCGCTTCGGTAACGGGCAAGCTTATTCCTATTCCTGCAGTTTGTATTGGATTAGAAGCAGGTATGGCACTTAAAGAGAAACTGAAATCTCAGCCTCAACTAGCACATATTACAATGACCAACTTTTCTGGAATGATTAAAGCTAGAAATGTTATTGCAACTTTTAAAGGCACCGAAATGCCTAATGATAAAATTGTTGTTGGCGGCCACCTGGATAGTTGGGATTTAGCTACAGGCGCTATTGATAATGGAATTGGTTCTTTCGCAATTATGGATATGGCTCGTACCTTCAAAAAGCTAAACTTAAAGACAAAACGTACTGTAGAATTTGTTTTATTTATGGGTGAGGAGCAAGGCTTACTAGGCTCAAAGGCTTATATAGAACAGGCTAAAAAAGCAGGTACTTTAAATCAGGTTAAGTTTATGCTTAATTACGATATGACAAATGATCCTAAAGGTTTTTCAACTTCACGTGCTGAAATGAAAGAACTATTTACTACTTGGGGAGCAGAAATTGTTAAAATAGATACAGGTTTTAAAAACTTATTTCAGGCGGGCGCAGGTTTACACAGCGATCATCAACCGTTTATGTTAGAAGGAATTCCTACTGGCGGTGGCTTTGGTGGTAAATTGCCTAATAATTCAGGTCCGTATTACCATTCAGATGGGGATAGCTTTAAATTGGTTGATGAACAAGAATTAAAAAATACAGTACGTTATAGTGCTATGCTCGCTTATGCTTTGGCAAATACACCAAATATTCCAGTTGGCATACAAAATGATGAAGAGTTAAAAACCTTTTTAGAATCCCAAAATTTGAAAGAGCCATTAACCATCGCAGGCGAGTGGAGGTGGAAATAGTTATCCACTAATATAGCTTTCCAATTGAGAAATAGTTTGCTTTTGATCTGCAATAATAAACTTTACAACATCACCAATTGATACCATGCCTTTAACTTCATTGTTTTCTACAACGGGTAAATGACGAATGTGTTTGTCTGTCATTAATTCCATGCAGTAATCAATGCTATCGGTCATTTTTATAGCGATTGGATTAGCCGTCATGGCTTCCTTGATTAGTGTATCTTTTGAAGATTTACCATGAAGAATGATTTTTCTGGCATAATCCCGTTCAGTAAAAATGCCCGATAACTGATTGCCCTCCATCACCAGCAAAGCGCTAATGTTTTTTTCTGTCATTACTTTTAATGCATCCAGAACAGAAATTTGTTCACGTACAGAAAATATTTGAACTTGTTTAGTGTCAAGAAGCTGTTTAACGGTTTTCATAACTTTAGATTTGGTTATCTCAATTTAAGAAATAATTACCTGAAAATCAAAGTTTTGTTTTCTGTTGTTGGTTTTTGTAGAGGGATTGATCTTAATGGATTGTACCATTAAATTTTATTTGCATTGATTTGAATAAGCCTTTTTTAAAGGTTTAAAAGTAAAAATTGAAGAAGCTGTTTGCCGAAATCAGTTTAAAAGACTATATTTGCAGCGTCCCTGAAAGCTTCCACTTTTCAGGAATACTAAAGCCTATCAGCAATGACAGGCTTTTTTTATGCTTTATATTTTAGGTTTTCCTGCTGATTACCAAGCGGTATAAGCGTTGCTCGGCATGGCAGTTACGTTTTTCTTAACCGGAACAAACGCACCAGCTTTAAGTGAGAAAGAGGTAAATGAATAAGCAGATTTTGGTGCTTCGGTATCATCAGTAAGAATAGCTAAAAAATATTGACCAGCAGGTAGCTCAATTACCTGACTTTTTATATTTGCGAAGGTATAATCCGCTGCAACATTTGTTTTCGAAACATTATCGTAAGCGTTTGCTTTATCTGTAAGTCCATTATAGGTGAAACTTTTTCCTTCAGCTTTCCAAATTAACATTGTGGCTACATTAAAAGGTCTGTTGGCGCTTACACCATCAGTAAAAGTGTAATCTTTGGTAAATTCAACATCAATGCCTTGTCTGGTAACAACATTATCTTTTTTACTGCAACCAAATAATGTGGTAATTATAATAAGTAGGAATAAGTTTTTCATGTTGTAAATATATTAAAATATTGGCCTCAGTGTTAATTCAGAATTGTTTGAGAAAGGTAAATGGACATATTAGATCGAAATAAAAATTATCTCATTTAAAAAACGGATAGACTATTAATTATAATGATATTTCTGATACAGGTTTTGGTGTAAAATAGTCGTTACTGCGTATTTTTTATTTTACTTTCTTGTATTTTGTTAGAAATTTTATATTTAAAGTTTATGAGAAAAAATCTAATTTTAACGGCCTTCGCTGGGCTATGCTTAATCATTTCATGTAAAAAAGACATGAATCAAACAGAATCTTATTCGTCAGCCTCAATTAAAAACGGACGGAAGGCGACATTACCTGGTGATAATCCAGGTGCTACAGCCGTGCCAGTTGTCTATGAAAATGGCGAATACAAAACAGCTTACGCAGGAGGATTAAACTTTGGTTCTAGTTTTACTTATCCAATATCGGTAACAGCCGCCGAGTATGGTCAGAGTTGGGCTCCATCATTTGGTGGGCCAACTAGTGCCAATAATTTAATAACATTTATGCAAGAAGACTCTCGCTTTTCAGCTTTTTTTGGAACATTTGTAAATGGCATAGGAACAGCATTAAGCATGTATTATAATGATTGGCATTACTGGATATTAAATGCTCCTGCAGGAAATCTCTCCGCACCATCTTTTACAGTTGCAAGATATGGAGGTGCCGCAGATGGTATAATTTTAATTACCGGTCAGTTTATTAAAGATCCAACTTCACCAACACATGTTAGTATTGTTAGTCAAACCTACATTCCACCAGGTCAACCATCTAATCCAACAATTATAAATGGCTATTTAGGAACAATTACATTAACTAGTGGCATTTATCAGGTAGAAGGACAGGATGGTGCTATTACAAGCGTTGTTAAAAACACCAATGGTGTATTAACCGAAATTACTGACTACTCAGGTATTTATTTAATTGGACTAAAAGGAAATTTTATTGATGTAGATTTAACACTATTCCCAAATACACCGAACGAAGAAGTTTATACAGGTGTGAGAGTTCAAAGATAATTTTCTAATACCAGTTATTGGGCATGTAAGCAACTTATATGCCCATTTTGTTGCAAAAAAATCAAATCTATCTAATAATCTGTAGGACTATCACCTGCACTTCAAAATGGCTTTTAGAAAGAGGCACCACAACTATTAGCATCAAACTTTAACTCCAATCATCTAGTCTAATTTGATAAAAGCCGATTTTTAAAATGAGTATTTACTCCTATCTGATTAAATAAAAGCATTTTTTGTAGTTAATTAGCTGCATATAAGACTTATTTATATCTGTTATTTTGTAAATTCAATTAACTAAATATTCAAAACCTAAATTACACTTCATGAGAAATTCTAAAAACAAAACGCTCACAAAAAGTGAGATGAAAAAAATTTTAGGAGGTAACGACCAATCACAAGCACTTTGTGAACCTCCAGAATGCGCATTGCCTATACAATATCTTAAATGTAACTTTATAAGTTGCCCACCGCTGGAGCCTGATCCAGATTGAGCATAAAATAATAACCTGTTAAATGCCCTAAATAGCTTCTTGCTTTTTGGGGCATTTTACATAAACGACAAAACCAAATATTTTTCTTTATCAATCGTTTACAGCTATTTTACATTTATCAAACCCGCTATAATTTGGCTTTCACAAAGCTATGTGGTAACTTTGCATCACATTTAAAAACAATAAATTATGTCATCAGTAGAGACAACTTATATCCCTTACAAAGTTAAGGACATTTCACTGGCAGAATGGGGCCGTAAAGAAATCGAATTAGCCGAAGCAGAAATGCCAGGTTTAATGAGTTTACGTAAAGAATTCGGTCCAACACAACCGCTAAAAGGAGCTCGTATTGCAGGCTGTTTGCACATGACTATCCAAACTGCGGTATTAATTGAAACATTAGTGGCTTTAGGTGCTGAAGTTACCTGGTCATCATGTAATATTTTCTCAACTCAAGATCACGCTGCGGCTGCAATTGCTGCTGCTGGTATTCAGGTTTATGCTTGGAAAGGTTTAAATGAGCAAGAATTTGACTGGTGTATTGAACAAACTTTACACTTCGGTCCGGAGCAACAACCATTAAATATGATCTTAGACGATGGTGGTGATTTAACCAACATGGTTTTTGATAAATATCCTGAGTTAATTGCGGCAATCAAAGGTTTATCGGAAGAAACTACAACTGGTGTTCACCGTTTGTATGAGCGTATGAAAAACGGAACATTGCACTTACCTGCAATCAATGTAAACGATTCAGTAACTAAATCTAAATTTGATAACAAATACGGATGTCGCGAATCATTAGTTGATGCAATTCGTCGTGCAACAGACGTAATGATGGCTGGTAAAGTAGCTGTTGTTTGCGGTTATGGTGATGTAGGTAAAGGTTCTGCAGAATCTTTAAGCTCACAAGGTGTACGTGTTATCGTTACTGAAATTGACCCAATTTGTGCTTTACAAGCTGCAATGGAAGGTTACGAAGTTAAAAAATTCGCTACAGCTGTTAAAGAAGCTGATATTATTGTAACCACTACAGGTAACCGTGATATTGTTCGTGGCGAACATTTCTTAACCATGAAAGATAAAGCGATCGTTTGTAACATCGGTCACTTCGATAACGAAATTGATGTTGCTTGGTTAAACGCTAATTACGGTTCAACTAAGGTCGAAATTAAACCTCAGGTTGATAAATATACAATTGAAGGTAAAGACATTATTTTATTAGCCGAAGGTCGTTTAGTTAACTTAGGCTGTGCAACTGGCCACCCAAGTTTTGTAATGAGTAACTCATTTACTAACCAAACTTTAGCTCAATTAGAACTTTGGACAAACACAGATAAATACGAAAACAAAGTTTATGTTTTGCCTAAGTATTTAGATGAAAAAGTTGCCCGTTTACACTTAGAAAAAATCGGTGTAGAGTTAGATGTTTTAGATCAGCACCAAGCTGATTATATCGGTGTTCCGGTAGAAGGTCCGTTTAAATCAGACGAATATCGTTACTAATAAATCCTGATTCTGTTTTCAGAATCGAGATTCTTAATACCAAAAAAGGGATGTGCATTTTGCATATCCCTTTTTTATTTTGCTTGTCATCTTGAGCCTGTCGAAAGATTTGAACTTCCGTGCCTTCTGTGGCTAAAAAAATATTTTGAAAATGATCGTTCAGTAATGCTTGGTAATTTGCAGCCCTGCTTTATGTTACAAGTTTCGATGAAGAATCGAAATCTTTTCACGGCAATCAGGTTTATTTACAAAAAACTGCGATTCTTTTGCAACAGAAAAACCTACATTTGAAAAAAAATAATCAACATGAAAAACTTAATATTCACATTTGTTATAGGTTTATTTAGCCTTGCTGCAAGTGCTCAAACTGCACCAAAAAAAGCTGAAGCAACAAAAGTTGTTAAAAATCAGGTGGTGGAAATTGCCTGTGGCGAATGTCAGTTTAAAATGAAAGGTAAAGATTGTGAGCTGGCTGTTCGCATTGATGGTAAACCTTATTTCGTTGATGGCAAAAGCATTGATGATTTTGGAGATGCACATGGCGAACACGGTTTCTGTAACGCGGTAAGTAAAGCAGAGGTAACAGGCGAAATTGTAAATAATCGCTTTAAAGCAAAAGAAATTAAATTATTGCCACTTAAAAAGTAGTTTTACTGAAAGCAAAATAAAGTTTTACGCAAAGATGGGCAAGCTAGATTTTAGAATCATCTAAACCCAGCTTTGCGTTATTCATTTCTTTTCTTCTGTGTTTTATGCGGTTAAAACACAGAATCAATCAAATTCCTTTTCTAGCCCTTGCCTTAAATCAAAAAGTAACCACTGTTTGTTTTTTACATCCGTTTGCTTACTTTTCAATAGCTGAATAAAATCTTTAACGCCAATTTCTTCGTTGCCATTACCGTGAATAAGTACAATGCTTCCGGCATTTGGCTGTTGGCCCTTAGCTAACCAAGCGTCGCTACCAATAGGAATTAATCCATAAGCTTCGATTTTTTCTACAATAGTTTTATCAGATACCAAACCGGGAAAACGGAAAAATACAGATGGTGTTAAGCCATTTTTTAACATCAGCTTTTCATTTTCCAAAACCTCAATATCTAAGTTTGTTCCTGGCGCCAACAAAAAATTTTCTGCAAGGGGCAATTTATTTACTTCATGGTTATAAGAATGGTTTATCCAGGTAATATCCAATTCCTTTCTATCGGCAAAACCCTTCAACCAGTTTAAATCGTCTTGATGTTTAATCATCCACTTACCCGAAACTGAAATAGCTAGCGGCGCAGGCTGTTCTATCTTTTTAAACTCTTCAAAAACAGATTGAAAAATTACTCTATCCAATGTTTTGTGTGATGGGCAAAGATCAATGGTTAAGGTAATTCCCTTTTCATTGGGAATAGAATAATCTATACCCGCATTTTGAAGTTGAAGATCCTTTTGAGCAGCAGCTTCTATGGATTTAATATAGGCGGTGTTTTTAAAAATTGCTAAAACATTCGAATATTGTAAGCTACTGGTGGTATACTGATTGGCTAAATCAACTTTTGTTGCAAAATTTTGTGGATTAACGAGTAGTAAATATTTCTGATTATCGTTTACAAAACTGCGCAGTGCTATTAACTTTTCGTTGTTTTTAGTTGCCAGCGCATAGTTTACTTTATACCGTTTTATGGCATCAAAGTTTTGGGCTACAACATAATTTGTTAACGTGAAGAAACAGAGTAAGAGAAGGAGCGGGGCTTTAGATGAATTCATATTTCCTTATTTAAAATCTTTCTAATTTAGATCAAATCTATTATCTTTACCAGCATCGCCATGAATAAAGAAAAAGTTAAATTATGGTTTAAAAGGGTAGGACTTATAGGCTTCCTATTCTTCCTTATAAAGGGATTAATTTGGCTTGTTGTTTTTTACTTTATTGGTAAAAATGTTACTTAAATGTAAACAACATATTCGCTAGGAAGTTCCAAATAAATACAATTACAATCGCGAAAAATTTAGATACATAAAAATTTGTACCGTTTTTTCTTTGGTGAAAAAGGTAAATAATAAACGTATTTAGTCCTAAACCAATAAGGCTTACTACCAAAAACTTACTAAATTCTGTTCCCCAGTGTGTATTTGTACTCTCGAAAGTCCAAACGCGATTGATTAAATAATTATTGGTTACAGCAAGCGTAAAGCCAATTGCATTGGCAATATATTTATTTATTTTAAGTTGCTCTTTACAAAGCCAAGTTGCGCCAAAGTCTATCGCCATACCTAGCAAGCCTGTTAATCCGAACTTTAAAATGCGGTAAAATAAGTTCATGCTTAATGTATTTTTACCAAATAATATTTAACCAGAGTTTCTGCACGTGTTTTAGGATTAATGAAATTACCACTTAATTTTGTGACACGGTAATAATCAAAATCTTTTAAAACCTCTACCTGATACTTGTTTTTAAGATTTGCTATTTCTGTTTCAGGCAGGTAAATAATAAGCTCATTTTTATTTTGTGCTTGATCGAGTTGTTCATAACTCCAAAAGTATTTGGGGTCGCCTTTAGCATAAAAATCAAACGAATAAGAGTCTCCATTCATCAGTACGGCTGCTTTGCCTTCGGGATGGTTTTTATTTAACCACTTTGCTGCTTGCATTCCTGCTTCGTATTTCATTACCGAAGGGTAGAAAAAACCTGAAAGAAAAATCATTAAGCTTACCGATAAAAGGGTATTCCTGGCAATGATACGATCAACAGAGTTACCTTTAAATAATGCAAATGCAACTCCAGTAATTAAAACTAATATTCCAATTACAACATACTTATAGTCTAGATTGTAAAAAATAGCCAGAGCCGAAAGTAAAATTACAACCAAAATATAGATTGAATTTTGAATAACTGAAAATATCTTCGATGCCTTTTCTCCTAATCCTTTAAGATATAATGCGGTTATAATTGCAAACTGCGGAAATATGATTAAAATGTAATGTGGAAGTTGAAATTTTGACAACGAAAAAATTAAGAAAGTTACGGCAGCACTTGCCCAAATAATAATGGTTTCGGCGGGTAAAGTAATTCTGTTTTTCTTTTTTAAAAGATTAATCACAGCTGCATAAAACAATATAGACCATGGTAAGAAAGCCCATAAAGTTGTGTGAAAGAAGAAAGAAATATCGCCCCTGCCTTTGATTGGACCATTATTAAAAAAACGACCAAACTGGCTATCCCAAAAGAAAAATTTTAAGCCCGATACATTTGTTTTATCAAATACCAAACGCTCTGGATGTAAATCAAACTGAGTGTATAAAGTGTATAATTCTGGAATAATGAAAACGAATATAAGTAGCACGGCAAGCCACCACTTCAGTTTTAGTAATTGCTTAAGCTGACCTGTAAATGCCCAATAAATAATAAAACCTGCAAAAACTGGAATTAAAACAAATATTCCTTTAATCATAATGGCACAGGCAGCGGCAAGTGAGCCTGCAATAATGTGCCAAAAAGAAAAATAATGTGCCTTGTAATAATGGTAAATAGATGCTAATGTAAAAGTAGTAATGTAAACCTCGGCACGTACATCAAAGGTAGATACCAAAATATGCAGTGCAGTTAAAAAAATCAATGCACTAATTAAGCCAATTTGCTCATCATATAAATCTTTGGCAAATTTATATAAATACCACGCTCCAAGTAAACCAAATAGAAATGATGGAAGCTTAAAAGCAAAAGCATTAATGCCGAAAAACTTAAAAGAAATGGCAGAAAGCCAAAAGGTTAAGTGTGGTTTATCAAGCCAATCTGCCCCTCTAACATATAGGTTAGACCAGTCGTTTCTTAAAACCATGTTTTTGGCAATAGATGCATAAAGTGACGAATCGTTCTCCATTACATCGCCAAAAAGCGCAATTACACTCACGATTACAATAAGCGCAATTAAAAATTTATATAATTTATTCTCAGCTATATTCATTTGAAATAACAAATATGAGAATAAAAATGTCAAAATTCTTGAAGCAATTAGATTAAGAAAGCTAAAGCCCTATCTTTGCTTCATGACAAAGCTTTCCGTTAATATCAATAAAATTGCAACCCTTCGCAACAGTCGTGGCGGCAATAATCCTGATTTGGTAAAAGTTGCACTTGATTGTGAGCGTTTTGGCGCACAGGGTATCACGGTGCACCCACGCCCCGATGAACGCCATATTCGCTATCAGGATGTTTACGATTTAAAAGCAGTTATTGCAACAGAATTTAATATTGAAGGCAATTGTAAGGAAGATAAGTTTGTTGATCTTGTGCTTGCAAATAAACCTGCACAAGTTACTTTAGTGCCTGATACTGAAGGACAAATTACCTCCAACCACGGTTGGGATACCCTAAAGCATAAAGATTATTTGAAAGAAATGGTTGCTGTTTTTCAAAAGGAAGGCATCAGGGTTTCTATTTTTGTTGATCCTGTTGTTGAAATGATAGAAGGTGCTGCAGAAACAGGAACAGATCGAATTGAGCTATACACCGAGGCTTATGCACATAATTATTATGCTGATCGTGAAAAGGCAATCGTTTCATACATCGCGGCAGCGCATAAAGCAAATGCATTGGGTTTGGGCATTAATGCCGGGCACGATTTAGATTTGCATAACCTGCACTATTTCGGACAAAGTATTCCAGGTTTGTTGGAAGTTTCAATTGGGCATGCTCTAGTTAGCGATGCACTTTACCTGGGGTTAGAAACCACTATTCATAAATATTTGCAACAACTGGCGTAAATAGTAGAGTCTTTCTATAGGCTTTAACCAAGATAGGCACAAATATGGTGTCGGGAGCTTATCTGAGGCTCCGCTGGAGAGAATCCGGTCGTCGGGAGCTTATCTGAGGCTCCGCTGGAGAGAATCCGGTCGTCGGGAGCTTATCTGAGGCTCTGCTGGAGAGAATCCGGTCGTCGGGAGCTTATCTGAGGCTCCGCTGGAGAGAATCCAGTCGTCGGGAGCTTATCTGAGGCTCCGCTGGAGAGAATCCAGTCGTCGGGAGCTTATCTGAGGCTCTGCTGGAGAGAATCCGGTCGTCGGGAGCTTATCTGAGGATCCGCTGGAGAGAATCCGGTCGTCGGGAGCTTATCTGAGGCTCCGCTGGAGAGAATCCGGTCGTCGGGAGCTCATCCGAGGCTCTGCTGGAGAGAATCCAGTCGTCGGGAAGGTTCTTTAGGGGTACAACGGTATAATCTGGTCGTTGGTAGGTTAAAGAAGCCATTATTAAATAAATAAACACCAGGTTTTAACTCTGGTAATCAATAAATTGTTATATGTTAAAAGGAATTCTCCTTGTATTTTTCGGTGCCTGTAGTTTCGGTATCCTCTCTACATTTGTAAAACTAGCTTACCACGATGGTTATAATTTGGGTGATGTAACGGGTGCTCAGGCATTTTTTGGTGCTGTAATTTTATGGGTACTATTTTTTTTTCAAACTAAAACATCTGCGTACAAAGCAAAAGAAATAACTATTAAAACTCCGTGGTGGAAAATGATGCTTGCCGGATGTTGTACAGGTTTGGTTAGTATATTTTATTATCAATGCGTAAAGCTGGTGCCCAACTCTGTAGCCATTATTTTGTTAATGCAATTTATATGGATGAGTATTTTAATGGAGCTGATTATTTTTAAGAAAAAACCAACAGCATTGCAATTTGTGGCTATTTTATTGGTATTGGGCGGCACTGTTTTAGCAAGCGGAATGGTAGAGGCAAAGTTAGAAACCCTTAATTTAGTAGGTATTGGTTTTGGTTTACTTGCAGCACTTTGCTATGCAGGATTTTTAATGTTAAGCGGTAGAATAGGTACAGAATATCCTGTATTAAAGAAAAGTGCGTTAATGATAACTGGCGCTTGTATATTAATTTTCATAATTTTTCCACCAGCATTTTTATTTAATGGCGCATTAGGCGGAAGTTTATTAAAATGGGGTTTAATTATTGCTGTTTTTGGCACTGTAATTCCTCCATTATTTTATGCAGAAGGTGTGCCCAGAGTAGGTACGGCACTAAGCTCTATTTTGAGCGCTGCCGAATTACCTGTTGCCATTGTTATGGCGGGATTGGTATTGCAAGAACAGGTTTCGTTTTTACGGTGGGTTGGAGTAGCCATAATTTTATCTGCCATGATTTTGCCTAATTTAGCGTATCTCAAAAGGAAATAATTCCGTTTTTTAATACAAAGCGAATATAGTGAAGGCGCAAAGGCGCTGAGTTTTTTTTGGATGCTCTCTGTGAAATCTCTTTCTCTCTGTGGTAAAAAGCTTCTTTTCCTTAGCGAAAAACTTAGCGTTCTTTGCGGTTAGAATAAAAAATTAAATATCTTTAAACAGCTTAATATAAAAACATGAAAAAATATACCATTTATATTCTATCCTTTATCATAATTGGTTTAGCCGCGTGTAAAAACAAAACTACCATTAACCAAAATGAAGCCGGAGAGGTAATTACTGATTATTTAAAGGCTAACCCTGAATATAAAACCGCCAGATTTAAGTTTGGTGAAATAAAATTTAGCGGTACAAATGATTTGTTTGAACTTGGCAAGTATAAAACATTAGCCAGCAAAGGTTTGGTTACCTTGAGTTTGAAAGAGGCAAAGAAAAAGTTTCTATCAAAGGATAGCAGCTATGTTTATCAAATTACATTAACGGATAAAGCAAGCCCCTTGGTTTTAAAACAAGATGGTGATAAAGCCACAGTTAGGGTTATCGAATATCTTTTATCAGATGAGAAACCTGTAGATTTTGAACAGGTAAATTCAAGCACTGCTAAAGTAACGGTTTCATTAAAAATGAAAACAACAGATTTTGAACCTTTTGATAAAGAAGCAAACAAAAACAGCAACTTCATTACCAAAACTTATAAGCTTAAGTTAAGTAAGGATGAAGGCTGGAAAGTGCAGAAATAAGATTAATGAAATTTAAAGCTAAGCCTAATGATACTTGTAAAATGTATGGTTAGGCTTTTTTATTTAAGAACCAGTTTTTAAATCTCTTAAAAATATCTTGCTTTTGTGGCTTCGGCTTACCATCGTGAGTAAGGTTGTTATCATAATGATTTTGCAACTCGGCAGCATATTTTTTCTGCTCAGCTTTAGCCCCATTTAACCTTTTTATATACTCCAAAACATTAAAATTTAAAGTGCTGTTAAATGAAACAGCAAAATATTCACTTCTAACATTCGCTTCCTTGTTCTGATTAATTTCCCTGCAACCATTCTCTGCAAAGTAATCAATGTGGAAAATTTGAGGATTTAACTTTTTCAACCGTTTAGTACCCTTTCTTTCATTGCGCCAAGGGTGCTCATTTTTATGCAGCTGAGCAAGCAAATAGTCCTTTTTCCAAAGTGTAATTTGGTGCGACATTAAAAAGTCTGATCTATGGTTATCTACCTCAGCCACATTTAATCCATCAATAAATATTGCAGTTTGGTTGGTTTTATAAATTTCAGTGCTATGGAGCTTAACTTGTTTCCAATCATTTTTTATCGCTAAATCAAAAAGTTGATTGAAAAATTGAGCATCAACAGGCTTGCTTAACCACATATCTTCCTGAAAATATAAAATGTAGTCTTCCTTTATTTTATTTTTTAATAAAAAGGCAAGGCGATCTGCCCATGCACCTTTCCCTGATTTAATATTTTCAAAGTTGTTAACCGTTGTATCAATTTCTTCAGTAGCAAAATAGTAATTGCAATTGGCGTTAAAATCCCAGTTTGAAGAAAAAAAGTAATCAAAGCCTTTGTATAAAAACTCGTATCTGTCGCATGCGTGCACCAAAAGTGCTACATTATTTGTGTTTTTTGACATTTTAAAATGGCAGATTATTTTTTTTAAAGATATAAAAATCGAAAAGCTTTGAATTAATTCAGCAACAAAAATGAAGATTATAGATTATTAATTCATTAACAAAATATTTAATCTTTCCATTAAAAGTATATTTTATAAAACATTGAGCATATAATAGAATGTTTTTTATAACTAAAGCCTACTGAAAATATAGATTTTACAGTTTATTTTATGTGTCAAAATATGACGTTTTAGCTCATCCTTGATGCTTAAAAATAGGTGCTATTTACGTATCTTTGCACGAAATTTATTATTCATACCGCATGAGCTTAAATATCCATTACAAGGAAGATTTTCAAAACCGTCATATTGCGCCAAATGAGGCAGATACTGCCGAAATGTTGCAAACTGTTGGCGTAAATTCTATTGATGAGCTAATAGAACAAACTGTTCCGCAAAAAATCAGGTTAAAACAAGCTTTAAATTTGCCTGCAGCGAAATCAGAAACTGAATATCTGAATACCTTAAAGCAAACTTCATTATTGAATAAAGTTTTCAAAAGCTTTATTGGTCAGGGTTATTACGATACCATTACACCAGGAGTAATTCTGCGTAACGTATTTGAAAATCCAGGATGGTACACTCAATATACGCCTTACCAGGCTGAAATTGCCCAAGGTCGTTTACAGGCTTTATTAAATTTCCAAACAATGGTTATTGATTTAACAGGTATGGAAATTGCAAATGCATCTTTATTAGATGAGGGTACTGCTGCGGCAGAGGCTATGTTTATGCAATATAGTACACGTAAAAACCAGGCTGCGAAGAAGTTCTTCGTGTCAGAATTGGTTTTTGCTCAAACAATAGATATTTTAAAAACACGTGCTAATCCTTATGGCATTGAGCTTGTAATTGGCGATCATAAAACTTTTCAACCAACTGAAGATTTTTTTGGTGCAATTATCCAGTATCCAGCTGGTAATGGTGAGGTTTATGATTACGCAGCTTTTGCTTCATCATTGCACAACCAAAATATTAAATTAACCGTTGCCGCTGATATTTTAAGCTTAACGCTATTAACGCCTCCGGGCGAGTGGGGTGCGGATATTGTAGTAGGTACAACGCAACGTTTAGGTATACCAATGGGCTTTGGTGGCCCACATGCTGCATTTTTTGCAACAAAAGATGAGTATAAACGCTCAATCCCAGGTCGTATTATTGGTGTAACTATTGATAGCCATGGCGATTATGCTTTACGTATGGCTTTACAAACACGTGAGCAACACATTCGTAGAGATAAAGCAACATCAAACATTTGTACAGCACAAGCTTTATTAGCTATTATGGCTGGTTTTTATGCTGCTTATCATGGTCCTAAAGGTTTAAAAGCCATTGCTGAGCGTACACATGCATTAGCAATTAGCTTAGCTGCAACACTTAAAAACTTAGGTTTCGAGCAATTAAATTCAGCTTATTTTGATACCATCCGTTTCGATTTAGGCGAATTAAAAGGAGGCATCCACTCTGTATGTTTGGATAACGAAATCAATTTAAATTATACTGGCAATACAGTAACCATCTCTTTTGATGAAACCAGCACTTTCGAAGATGTACAGCTTTTGGCTAAAATCTTTGCTAAAGTTAAAGCAGTAGCAGCAGATCAGGTTGAGGTTATTGAACAAGTAGAAACTGTAATTCCTTCGGCTTTACAACGTACTTCTGCTTATTTAACACACCCAGTTTTTAATTCGCACCATTCAGAACATGAAATGTTGCGTTATATTAAATCATTAGAAGCAAAAGATTTATCGCTTTGCCACTCTATGATTGCTTTGGGTAGCTGCACCATGAAATTAAATGCTACAGCAGAAATGATTCCAGTTACCTGGTCTCACTTCGGTCGTGTACACCCATTTGCGCCAGCAGATCAGGTATTGGGTTATTATTCAGTTTTTAATGAATTGGATAAATGGTTAAGTGAAATTACGGGTTTTGCGGCTATGAGCTTGCAGCCAAATGCAGGTGCACAAGGAGAATATGCTGGCTTAATGGTTATTCGTGCCTATCATCAGGATCGTGGCGATTTCCACCGTAACGTAGCGTTAATTCCTGCTTCAGCACACGGTACAAATCCAGCTTCAGCAGCAATGGCTGATATGAAAATTGTTGTGGTTAAATCTTTAGAAAATGGAAACATTGATGTTGAAGATTTAAAAGCTAAAGCCGAATTACATGCAGCTAATTTATCATGCTTAATGGTAACTTATCCATCAACGCACGGTGTATTTGAAGAAAGTATTGTAGAAATTTGTGAAACTATCCACGCTAACGGCGGACAGGTTTATATGGATGGTGCAAATATGAACGCACAAGTTGGCTTAACAAGTCCGGCTAATATTGGTGCTGATGTTTGCCACTTAAACTTACATAAAACCTTCTGTATCCCTCACGGTGGTGGTGGTCCTGGTATGGGTCCAATCGGTGTTGCAAAACATTTGGTTCCTTATCTTCCTGGTCACGCTGTGGTAGATATTGATAAAGGAAAATCAATTTCAGCAGTTTCATCTGCACCATGGGGTTCTGCATCAATTTTAATTATTTCTCACGCTTATATTGCAATGATGGGTAGCGAAGGTTTAACCAATGCAACCAAATACGCCATCTTAAATGCAAACTACATGAAAGCCCGTTTAGAGCAGCATTATCCTGTACTTTACTCAGGTGCTCAAGGGCGTTGTGCGCACGAAATGATTTTAGATTGCCGTTCTTTCAAAGCTTTTGGAATTGAGGTAACTGATATTGCAAAACGTTTAATGGATTATGGTTTCCACGCACCAACGGTTTCATTCCCAGTTGCTGGTACTTTAATGGTTGAGCCTACAGAATCTGAGCCTAAGCATGAGTTAGATCGTTTCTGCGATGCTTTAATTTCAATTAAGAAAGAAATTACTGAAGTAGAAAACGGTACACTTGATAAAATTGATAACCCTTTAAAAAATGCACCACATACCGTTGCTGTAATTACTGCAAATGAATGGGAGCACGCCTACAGCCGTCAAACTGCTGCTTTCCCGCTTCCTTATGTGTTAGAGCGTAAGTTCTGGCCATCGGTTGGTAGAGTAAATGATAGTCATGGAGATCGTTCATTAATTTGTGCTTGTCCACCGGTTGAAAGTTACTTAGAGGAAATTGTACCTTAATAAAGGAGAATTTAGAGGATTTTAAATAACCATCTGCAAGTTTTGTGAATTCATTTCATAAAACTTGCAGATTTTTTTTGATTAAAAAATTAGCCTTTCAAAAAGAACTGCTGTGTTTTCTTATCATATTTTAATGTATACTTTTTGCCAGGCTCAGTAAAAAACTTCTGTTGCACTTTACCATTGTAGGTATAAGTTATCTTATTTAGCACAACATTATGGCTTTGAGAAATCCATTCAATTTCTAGTTCAACTTCGCCAGCGTTTACAGTAAAACCACTCATTTGTCCTAAGGCGGTTCTTTTGTACTCGTTATCCAAGCTTTGGCTTAAAACCCGATGCACATAAACGCCCTCTCGGCGTTCGCTACCAAGAAAGGCAATAAAAGCCTTTGAGGGGTTGTTTTTTAAAAAGTCGTTTAATTTTTTGCCGATAAAAAAGCCGTATGCAATGGGCACGGCGGCAACAATAACAATTAGGGTAATGATTAATGAAAGAGGCATATATTTAAATTTATTGGTTACTGAAAGAGGTTCTAAGTTCAAAATCAACCATTTTGCCGTATTTATCAAGCGAAGTGGTTAAGTTTTCATAATCATCAGAACTTAGTTCGATAGTACTATCATCCGTTTTGGTGAAAATGAATTCAAATTCATCACGTTTCTGAACATATTTATAGCTTTTAATATCTGCTAGCATTAATGTTTTTGTAGATGATCCTTTATGAATAATCATTCCATCACTATAAAAGGAAATTTTACTTTTTAAGGTATTTACCCTATCGTAGCCATACCACAAGCATAATGCAGCTATAAGTAGTACAAAAATTTTAAAGCCAGTTCCCATTTGCGCCCATACAGAAACGCTGTATCCAATGGCTATAAGCGCTACAGCAAAGGAAATAATGCAATGAACAATTATTAAGGATTTTCGACTTTTAATTTCGAATAGTAGTTCTCCCATTATCTTATGTTTTAGTTTACAATAAGCAATATTAATCCGGTTGGCGATTAAATATAGGTTTAGATATAATTAAAAAAATAATTAGTAAATGATACACTAATATATGAAATGAGCCTATAAAAAGAAGAATCTATACCGATGAAATTCTTGGTAGATACCCATTATTAGATTTTGATTTTCAGTTTTTTACACCTGAGGGGAAAACTTACTCCCTGGATATTTTTACCGCTTTCTTACCCATTTCATCGGCAATTTTTTCCAGATCATCACGCTCATTTACTTCTGTGTTTGAAGATTGTACAGCTCCTGTTGGTTTAACTCTGCCTTGCTTCTGTTGTACTACGTGCCAGGCTTCGTGAGGCAGATGATTTTCCTGATTAGGCCCCACATGAATATTAGCTCCTTGAGCAAAAGTATCCGCACTAAGTTTTTCTGGCTTGTCAGAATTATAATGAACTCTTACGTTATCCATTGATACGCCAGATAGCTCTTCTATTCCTTTTTTAAGATTGGCCGAAAGATTATTCTCACTTGCTTTTTTAGAAGGTTTCATCATTTAATATTTAACCGTTAAATAATTTATTTCGTTTAATTTCTTTCCCTTTTCGGATTTGAATGGCGTGATAAAAACTTGGAATATCATGTTTCCACTCCGGAAGAATTAAAATAATAAGTATAACATCTAAGTGGCTAATCAATCCAACAATAAGTGTTAAGTAGAACGTAAAACCTGCCTGATTAAATCCAATTAAGCCTGTAAAGGCTATAAGAAGTGTAATACCCCATATTTTTGAAATGATGGAATGCGTACAAGTTTCTTTTTTAAACTTAATGAGGCTTATTACGTAGCAAAGTGCTTCCATCATCAGGATAATCCAGATGCCTGTTAAATTATCTTTAAGAATATCTGCTCGTAAAATCCACGTAGCAACAGCAATAGAAAGCCAAAAAATTAAGTCTGTTTGACTATCTAATCTTCTTAGTTTCTCCGTTGATATATTTTGTTTACGTGCAATAATTCCATCAAAAATATCTGTTAGCAATCCAATATACATCAGCACAACAATTAAAATTTTTGAACTTTCGCCCATAAAGTATGCAGAAGCAATAATTATTGGCGCACTTAAAAACCTGGATAAGATTAAAATTTGAGGTAAATTCATGATTTGCGTTAAAAGATAGAGCAATATAGATGATAATTTTTATAGCTACTAATTGTTATGTAATGTTTCGATGCACTTGTTTTAACTAAAAATTAAAAATAGCGTACAACCAATTAAACCTTCAGGATAATTTTTTAGTCTATCCACTTAATTAAAATAATTCTAATTAATTTTAAAATCTTAACATAGGTCAATAACAAGAGATAGACCATTTGCATACCTTTACAAAAATTAAAAAACCAGAAAATGAAATTAAAAATCAGCTCAATCTTTTTATTAGTGGCAGTAGTAGCATTGTCAGCTTTTAAAAACCCTACAAAACCAGTTACTTACACTGTTGATGCAGCAAAATCAACCATCACTTGGATTGGTAAAAAAGTAACAGGTTCTCACAACGGAACAATCACTTTAAAATCAGGATCATTAAATGTTGATGGTAAAAATGTTACTGGTGGTACTTTCACCATTGATATGAACTCAATTAAAGATGCTGATGGTAGCGAAAAATTAGAAGGCCACTTAAAAGCAGATGATTTTTTCGGTACAGCTAAGTTCCCAACTTCAACTTTCGTAATTACTAAAGTTGCGGGTTCAGGTGCAAACGTAACAGTTTCAGGTAACTTAACTATTAAAGGCATTACTAAACCATTAACTTTCCCTGCAACTGTAGCAGTAAATGCTGATGGTACTGTTTCTGCTTTAGCTGGTAAAATTTTAGTTGATAGAACTAAATATGACATCAGATATGGTTCAAAATCTTTCTTCGATAGCATTGGCGACAAAGCGATTGATGATAACTTTGAAATAAGCGTGAAATTAGTAGCTAAAAAATAAGGCCCTATCTCATCCTTGAATGATGAGCGTTAAAGGTAAAAGATCTCGGTGTTTGTCGAGATCTTTTTGTTTTTATAGTTTTTAAGATTATGAAAAGCAATTGCAGAATAATTATTAATGTTTGTTCCCGCTCTCCATTAAATCTTTTGTCTTATTCTTCGCAAGAGCTCATTATAACAGACAAAAGTATATCGCTACGATCAGGTTTAGGAACTTAATTCAATACAAGAAACTAAGGTTGCAAAGTTCCCCATTAGCTAAAGTAAGGTTTTAACTAATTCATGTTTAGTTGCTTTTCTCTTTAGTCTTGGCTCTTTAGTCTTTTCTCTTTAGTCTTTCCGCTTTGGTCTTCTTATCTTATTCTAAAACCACCTTCAACTTCATCAACAAAACCTGTAGCAGCACTTTTACCATGATAAAATAGACATTCCCAGTTTTCTGCAGCAGCTCTTTTACCAAATTCCTTGCGAAGTTCCATGGCTTTTCGTCCGTCGAAATCATATTTAGCAATAAAGTTTTTAACGAGTTCTTCAGGTTCAGGCAAAACATCGCCACCAAAAAATACCTTCTGATTACCTTCTGTTAATAGAAAAACCTGATGGTTTGGACAATGTGCTCCTGTAAACTCGTAGCTTATTGTTTCATCCAAATTACCATCTCCCTCAATAAAATGTAACTGGGCATTTCGCTGTACAAAATCAAAAATATCGGTATGGTAAGAAGTAGAAGTGCTACTAAAAGCCGTTTCCCATTCGCCGCGATTGATTACATATTCCGCATCAGGAAAACTCAACTCCGTTTTATCTCTCAGTTTATGCACCATGCCACCAGAATGATCGTAATGTAAGTGCGACATTAAAACTTTGGTTACATCGGTAGGATCGAAGCCAGCATTTCTAATATTCTTATGCAAAATCAATTCACCCTGTTCATCACTAAAACCTAAACCGGTATCAAATAAAACAAGGTCATTTTTAAGCTCAACTAAAAAGGGTTGAACATTTATAAACAAAGATGCTGGTCTATCTTTAAAACTATGTATGGCGGGGTCAAACGGAACAAATTTTTTGCTGGCATCAACAGAATAAGTTCCTTCGAATAAGGTGTAAACTTGCAAAATATTAAGATTTATTGTTTCAGTGCAAAGTTAACAATCTATTTGCACTATCGTTTTGGTAAAAGCCTGGTTACTTCCTTTTATTGTAAAAAATCATTCCTAAATTTCAAGCAAATTATTTTCATGAAAAGAGCTTTACCAATTTTTGTACTCCTTTTTAGTTTAATTAACGGATTATTTGCACAACAAAAGCCTAATGTAATTATTGTTTTGGCTGATGATATGGGCTATAGTGATATCTCGTGCTATGGAAACCCCTTAATAAAAACTCCCTTTTTAGATGGCATGGCAAGTAAAGGTGTTAAGGCTACCAATTTTGTAACTACCTCACCAACCTGTACGCCATCACGGGCCTCACTATTAACGGGCAGATATTGTAGTCGTATGGATTTGCCTTTTCCAATTGGCCCAGGCGATAAGCGTGGTATGCCTGAGGATGAAGTTACCATTGCCCAAATGTTAAAAACATCAGGTTATAATACCGCTTTGGTTGGTAAATGGCACCTGGGAGATCATGGTATTTCATTGCCAAATAAAAAAGGTTTCGATGAATTTTATGGCATGCTTTACAGTCATGATTACCGAGCACCTTATGTAAAAACAGATACAACGATTAAAATATTCAGAAACACTAAACCCGAAATTTATAAACCTCAGGATAGTGCTTTAATTGGTTTATACACAAAAGAATCAATCGATTTTATAAAGAGGAGTACGAAGAGTAAAAAACCTTTCTTTTTATATCTGGCTCAAAATATGCCACATTTGCCTGTTGCTTTTGCCGCCCAAAAAACTAGAAAAAAACCATCTGCTGGGGGCGAACTTGGCGATGTGATTGAAGATATGGATGCCGCTTTAGCACAAATTTGGAAACAGGTTATGGCATCCGGACAAGCCGATAATACCATTTTTATCTTTACAAGCGATAATGGACCTTGGATTAATGCGCCATCAAGAATGTATGAAGATGGTTTTACCAAGTTTTATCATGTAGGTTCTGCAGGTATTTTTAGAGGTTCAAAAGCAATTTCTTATGAGGGCGGGCATCGTGTTCCATTTATTGTATATTGGAAAGGACATACAATAGCCGATGGACAGCTAACAAAGCCATTTTCTAATTTAGATGTTTTTCCTACAATTGCCGAGTGGACAAAGACTAAACTTCCGGATAAAGTTTATGATGGAGAATCGGTTTCGGGTTTATTAACCAATAAAAATGATCAAAAAGTACACCGTCCAATTTATTATCACAATTATGTTTTGGAAGGCGTAAAAGATGGTGATTGGAAATTACGAATCACTAAAAAGGATAATCAGGAATTAGTTGAGCTTTTCAATCTATCCTGGGATCCATCCGAACGAGTAAACTTGATTGATGAAAGCAAATTTGCAAACCAAAAAGAGCATCTTTTAAAACTTTTTAAAGAATATCCAGGCAATTCTAAATAAGTAAATACCAATATTTTCCGTATTATGTTTTTGAATTGTATATTTTGAACCACCTGAAGGGCTGGTAAGAGTATCAATTAAAATGTATATTTACTGTTCGGAAACAATAATAGATGGAAAAAAGATGGGTGCTGGCATCAAAGTGTAATGATGATACCGTAACAACAATAGCTGAACAACTTAACATAGATCGCTCACTTGCTGAAATTTTAGTTAATAGAAATATTTGCGATTTCGATCAGGCTAAGGATTTTTTCAGACCACAAATCGATCATCTTCACGATCCTTTTTTAATGAAGGATATGGATATAGCCATCAATCGTATTGAAAAAGCAATGACTAATGGAGAGAAAATTCTTATCTATGGTGATTATGATGTAGATGGAACAACCTCTGTTGCTTTGGCTTATAGCTTTTTTTCTCAACTTACTAAAAATATAGAATACTATATTCCAGATCGCTACTTAGAAGGTTATGGTATCTCTACCGCTGGAATTGATTATGCACGCGCCAATGGATTTTCGTTAATTATTGCCTTAGATTGCGGCATAAAGTCCATTGATAAAATTGATTACGCCAACAGTTTTAATATAGATTTTATTATTTGCGATCACCACTTACCAGGTGATGAATTGCCGAAAGCAATTGCCGTTTTAGATCCAAAAAGAAACGATTGCGAATATCCTTTTAAAGAGCTCGCTGGCTGCGGAATAGGTTTTAAATTGGCTCAGGCTTACGCTCAGAAACATAATTTACCCCAAAACACTTATCTGCAATATCTTGATTTAGTTATGGTAAGTATTGCTGCAGATATTGTTCCTGTTGTTGGCGAAAATAGGATTCTGGCTTATTATGGATTACGGAAACTGAATACGAACCCTTGCCAGGGCTTAAAATCCTTAATGGAGATTTCTGGTAAAACCGAAAATTATACCATTACAGATGTTGTTTTTACTTTAGGACCTAGAATTAATGCTGCAGGGCGCATAGATCATGCAAAGCATGCTGTGGCAATGCTGCTGTGTGATGAAGAGGTAAATGCTGCTGAACAAAGTGAATTAATTAATCTAAAAAACACAGAACGAAAAACTTTCGACCAGGATATTACCCGTGAAGCCCTTGCTTTAATTGATGAAAGTGAGATTTTAATTAACCGGAAAACAACCGTTGTTTTTAATGAAAACTGGCATAAAGGTGTAATTGGAATTGTGGCTTCCCGATTAACGGAAAAATATTATCGACCAACTATTGTACTTACAAAATCTAACGGTTTGGTGGCTGGTTCGTGCCGCTCGGTTGCTGGTTTTGATTTATATGAAGCATTAAGCGGCTGCGCAGATTTGCTCGACCAATATGGTGGGCACAAATTTGCTGCGGGCTTAACCATGCAACAAGATAATGTAAATGCATTATCTGATAAGTTTGAAGAAATTGTAGCCGCCAGCATAACGAAAGAACTATTAACGCCAATGATTAAGATTGATGCTGAAATAGAACTAGCTCAGATTGATGGTAAGTTTTTTAGAATTTTATCGCAAATGGGTCCATTTGGACCCGAAAACATGTCGCCAGTTTTTGTAACACACAATGTATACCTCGCACAACGAGCCATGGCAGTTGGAGCAAATCATTTAAAAATTAATATAAAACAACAAAATTCCAGTATTTTTGAAGGCATTGCATTTGGTTTAGCAGAATTTGAAAACCTTTTACAACCAAAAGTTCCTTTTTCTGTTTGTTATACTATTGAAGAAAATATATGGCGGGAAAAAAGACGTTTGCAGCTAAATATTAAAGGAATAAAAGTTATTTAAAATATAAAATAAATCATCAACTGAAATTGTTTCAGCTCCTTTGTAATTAGGTAGTTTTGATGGTTACTAATAAAATATATGATCTTAAGAGCCGAAAACCTCGTTAAAAAATATAAGCAACGTACCGTTGTTAATGATGTTTCTTTTAACGTAAGTCAGGGAGAAATTGTTGGACTTTTAGGTCCGAATGGTGCGGGAAAAACGACTTCATTTTATATGATTGTAGGTTTAATCAAGCCAAATCAAGGTCGTATTTATTTAGAAGATGAAGATATTACCGAAGATGCCATGTATCGCCGGGCACAAAAAGGTATAGGTTATTTAGCGCAGGAAGCTTCGGTTTTTAGAAAACTTACTGTTGAAGAAAATATTTTGGCCATTTTGGAAATGAGCAAAATGAGCAAAGAAGAGCAACGCGATAAGTTAGAAGAGCTAATTAATGAATTTAGCTTGCATAAAGTTCGTAAAAATCGTGGCGATTTACTATCAGGAGGAGAGCGCCGTAGAACGGAAATTGCTAGGGCATTAGCTGCAAATCCTAATTTTATTCTTTTGGATGAGCCATTTGCCGGGGTAGATCCAATTGCGGTAGAAGAAATTCAATCCATAGTAGCCAAGCTAAAACATAAAAACATAGGCATTCTGATTACCGATCACAATGTGCAAGAAACTCTTTCTATTACTGATAGAGCATATTTACTTTTCGAAGGGAAAATTTTGGAGCAAGGAGTGCCCGAAGTTCTGGCAGAAAATGAAATGGTTAGAAAAGTATATTTGGGCTCTAACTTCGTTTTAAAACGAAAGAATTTTTAATTTTCTTTTAAGCACATGGCATTTGTAAATTCGATTTTTACCTGGTTAATGAAAAAGCGGATCCATCAGATCGAGCTTTTTATGAAATACCCGCACGATGTTCAGGAAGAGTGGTTTCATACACTTATTGATAGTGCGGAAAATACAGAATGGGGCAAACTATACGATTACAAATCTATTTTAACGCCCCAACAATATCAGGAACGTGTTCCAATTCAAAATTATGATACCCTAAAACCTTACATCGAAAGGATGTTGGCGGGGGAGCAAAATATTCTTTGGCCTTCCGATATTAAATGGTTCGCAAAATCATCAGGCACAACGAGTGATAGAAGCAAATTTATTCCTGTTTCAGAAGAAAGCCTCGAAGAATGCCACTTCAAGGGCGGTAAAGATATGCTTTCCATTTACTGTAATAACCGCCCAGATAATCAAATGTTTACTGGAAAAGGTTTGGTTTTAGGCGGAAGTCATCAGGTAAATCAATTAAATGAAGATTGCTTTTATGGTGATTTATCAGCTGTTTTGATTAAAAACCTGCCAATTTGGGCTGAATATTATCGTACACCAGATATGTCCATCGCTTTGATGGATAATTACGAAATAAAAATGGATCGGATGGCCGAAGCCACCATTCAGGAAAATGTAACCAGTATTTCTGGCGTACCAACATGGACAATTGTGCTTGCTAAAAAAGTTTTAGAACTTACTGGTAAAAGCAATTTACTAGAAGTGTGGCCAAATTTAGAGCTTTATGTGCACGGGGCAGTAAATTTTGCGCCCTACCGAGAGCAGTTTAAACAACTCATTCCATCAGATGAAATGTATTATCTGGAAACTTATAATGCATCCGAAGGTTTTTTTGGTATTCAAGATCAGGATAATTCTGAAGAAATGTTGTTAATGCTGGATTACGGCATCTTTTATGAATTTATTCCAATGGAAAATATTCATGACGAAAACCCTGCTGCTCTACTTTTGGGAGAAGTAGAACTTTATAAAAATTATGCAATTGTAATTTCTACAAACGGTGGTTTATGGCGCTATATGATTGGCGATACCATTCAATTTACGTCTTTATCTCCTTATAGAATAAAAATTACTGGAAGAACTAAACATTTTATTAATGCTTTTGGCGAAGAAGTAATTATTGATAATGCTGAACAGGCGCTAACAAAGGCATGTTTAGAAACTGGCGCCGAAATTAAAGATTATACTGCTGGGCCAATTTATTTTAAGGGAGAGCAAGCGGGGGGGCATGAGTGGATTATTGAGTTTGATAAACAACCACATGATTTTGAAAAGTTTGTGGATGTAATGGATCAAACCTTAAGAGAGGTAAATTCTGATTACGATGCTAAACGTTTTAAAGATATGGCTCTGCGTCGCCCTCAAGTGCATAATGCACCAGAAAATACTTTTTATAATTGGTTAAAAGCTAAAGATAAATTAGGTGGACAGCATAAGGTGCCACGCTTGGCAAATGAGCGTAAATATGTAGATGATATTTTAGAAATGATTAAATCTAATCGTTAATTATATGACCAGAGGAATTTTCATTTTTTTGATGATCTGCTTTTTATCAATCCGTGTTTTTGCCCAAACAAAAGAAAGTTATAAAGCTAGTATTGCTTATAAAATTGTAGAAAGTTCATCCAAATACAAGCAATATACCAAAGGCCTTTACGAAAGAGTTGTTAAAAATGGCGGTCAGTCATTTGGTTTAATGTTGGAAAGTAGTCCTAATCCTAAGGCAGATTTATCTCAAAATTATTCTAAAACATACGATTTTAACCTTCACGAAAGTTATACGGACCGAATGCCGATTATAGCAAGATTTGTTTTCGACCCTGTTAAAAAACAACTTTATGAAGATGACGTAGTTAATGCAACGCTTGTTCCAATAACGTTTGATAGAAAATTACTTCTCCTTTTTAATAAGAAACCTTAGAAATGGCGCATGAAGAAATACCTAAATTATACACAACTTATATGGGTGCTATTTTTTGCGTATTTCTTTATTTTAATGCTCCAAATAACATTGCGTTACATCCCGGCGGATAGTGAAATCGCCTTCCTGCAAATAAAACAAACAGAAGTAAACAGTATAAAAGCTTATTTACCTATATTTTACATTCATGTTTATAGCGCTATTTTTGTGCTGTTTGCAGGGTTTACACAATTCAATTCTAAAATTCAATTTGGCTACAAAAGAGTTCACAGGGTTTTAGGTTATTTCTACTCAGCAGTAGTATTGCTACTTGCAGCACCATCTGGCATATTTATTGGTTGTTTTGCAAATGGTGGCATAATATCAAAGGTTTCATTTGTTTTACTTGGTATTTTATGGTTTTATTTTACAATAAAAGCCATTATTCTCATTTTGAAACGTGATGTTATTAATCATAAAAAGTACATGTGGCGAAGTTTTGCATTAACTTGTTCTGCTATCACTTTACGCCTGTGGAAGGTAATTTTAGTATATTTATTTCATCCGGCGCCAATGGATGTTTACCAAATTATAGCTTGGTTGGGCTGGATACCTAATTTATTACTTGCCGAATGGCTTATTAAAAGACAAATTATATAACTAAGTACATCATACTCTACGTAATTAATCTAACTAATGAAAAAACTCTTATTTATCGCACTCCTCTCAATCGTTATATTTTCTTGTAAAGAGAAGAAAAAAACAAATCAGAAAACTGAATCTCCTGTAGCACAAGCAGAAATCCATAAAGAATTATATGGTTTTTGGGTGGGTGATTTTCTTGTGGATACAGAAGATGAATACGAAGGAGACATGTCTGACGCTACGCCTAAACTAAACCTTGTAATTAAAAGAATAACCAAAGATACTGTAATTGCACAAAGCGTGGTATCAGGCAATAGCCGACCTTTATTGGGCAAACTTTCTGATGATGGGGGCAAAATTACCTTTATTTTAGATGAGCCGGGAACAGATAAATACGACGGGCGCTTTGAAATTAAATTAGATGGAGATACTTTAAAAGGTGTTTGGTCTGCTTATAAAACCAATTTAAAGTGGCCAAAAAAGAAATATAAATTGCAGAAAAAACAGTTCGTTTATAATGCAAACCTTATGCTTCCGAATGAAATTGACTATATAGATTGGACAGATCATAAAGTGATTGATCGTTTAGATACCCTAGATGATGGCAAAGTAGACACTATGACTAACGCTTTTTATCGAAGCGCTTCCAAACAAATTTTTGTATTAAATGCATCAACTATGGCGTTAAAGGAGAGTGACTTAAAAAACCTTCGTAAATTGGATTTACAAATTATTAAGAATACTATTTTTGCCAGACATGGTTATGCTTTTAAGAAAGTAACTTATAGAAACTTTTTCGATCCCGTGGATTGGTATGTACCCATCTCAAATAATGTAGATAACGATATAACGCCTTTAGAAAGTAAGAATATAAAGTTGATTGATCGTTTTGTGAAATATGCCGAAGACAATTATGATGCTTTTGGCCGTTAATTTGTAATAGACTTATTATGAAATTGAACAGGCAAAAAATATTAGATTTCTTTAAAAAATCAGAAGATAAAGCTACGGTTGTATTGAATGATAAAAATAAGGCTAAGCAGACCATTCAGGATGCATTGGGTAAAGCGGTAACCAATAAAGGAGATTTGGAGGGGATTTGGACTAAACTGTTATTATTGTTTGCAGTTTCTAAGGATTATGTAAATGGTAATTACACCGAGATACCTAAAAGATCTATTATAGCAATTATTGGCGGCTTAATTTATTTCCTCTCGCCAATTGATGTGGTTCCCGATTTTATTCCTGTATTGGGTTTTATAGATGACGTATTTATTTTAAATTTGGTTTATAAACAAGTTGTAAAAGATTTGGAGAAATATAAAATCTGGAAAGATCAGCAAGACAATATCATTAGTTTAGATGGCGCATCAGGATAGTGGTTTTTTAGATTGGCTGAGTCATCACCTTTTAACTTGCCCGTTAAAGGCTCACTTTGGGGTAGATTGCCCGGGTTGTGGTTTGCAGCGGTCTGTTATAAGTTTGTTTAAAGGAAATATTGTTGAGTCATTTAAATTATATCCGGCAACTATACCCTTAATTTTTATCGTTATTTTTACGCTATTACACCTTAAATTCGATTTTAAATTTGGCGCACAGTTGATAAAAATTGTATTTGCAGGTGTTGCAGTAATTATTATAATCAATTACATTTACAAAATATACAACCACCAATTACTAAATTAGCTATGTCTGAAGAACAAGAAAATCAACCAATCGAGCCAATTAGGAACGAATCAAATGCTGTAGAACCAATAAGTAATGGTCCTGGCCAGCCACCACCATTTCAACAACCACCACCATTTGGTCAGTTCGGAGGAGGAATGGGACAACCGAATTTGCCTAATGCTACTATTGCATTAGTTTTAGGTATTTTATCTATTCCAGGCTGTTGCTGCTACGGTATAGGTTTGGTATTTGGAATTATTGCTTGGGTTTTATCAAATGGGGATATTAAAAAATATAACCTTAACCCTAATGGCTATTCATTATCATCTTATAAAAATACCAAAGCAGGTAAAATTTGTGCCATCATAGGTGTTGTTTTAAGCGCATTATACATCATTCTTTTAGTTGTATCTATTGCAATTTTTGGATGGGCTGCACTTAGAGATCCTCAGATGATGAAAGAGTTATTGCAACAAAAAGGTCTTCAGTAAGAGACTTATAACTTTTTAATTTTACCTTAAAAATATAAATCGAACAGTTTCTACTGTTCGATTTTCTTATTTTTGTACGTTGAAATTGTAAATAATAAAAACGAAGATAAATGTATCCAGAATATTTAGTAGAACCAATGCGTAAGGAATTAACTAACGTAGGTTTTGAAGAATTAAAAAATGCAGAAGAAGTAGATCAGGCAATTAAAGGTGAAGGAACCGTTTTAGTGGTTGTAAATTCAGTTTGTGGTTGTGCGGCAGCAAATGCTCGCCCTGCAGCAAGAGCAGCAGCAGCTCATGAAAAACACCCTGATAAATTGGTTACTGTATTTGCAGGAATGGAAAAAGAAGCAGTAGATCAAGCTAGAAATTACATGATGCCTTTCCCTCCATCTTCGCCAGCTATGGCTTTGTTTAAAGATGGTAAATTGGTGCATATGATTGAGCGCCATCAAATTGAAGGTAGACCAGCGCAAATGATTGCTGATAATTTAATCGGTGCATTTGAGCAATATTGCTAAAAGTATTTTCCCAAATCTCCTGAAAAGGGGATTTGGGATTGATTAAAAATCTTTATTGAGCAATTTTTCAAGCTCACCAAAAGAAACATTCATTCTTACTCTACCTTGCTTAGCGTAAGATATTTCTCCAGTTTCTTCTGATATAATAACCGCCACAGCGTCTGTAGTTTCCGAAACACCAATGCCAGCTCTATGTCTTAATCCGAATTGCGCAGGCAGTTGGTCGTTATCCGTTAAAGGTAGAATGCAACTGGCACTTTTAATTTTATTTTCTGAAATAACAACAGCTCCATCATGCAGCGGGCTATTTTTTTGAAATATACTTTCTAATAAGCGTTTTGAAATTTTCGCATCCACAACCTCACAGCTATTGGCGAAAAATTGTTCATCGTAAAACTTAACAAACACAATTAAAGCACCCGTTCTGGTTTTTTTCATGCTTTTACAGGCATCAATAATTGGTTTTATACGGGCCAGGTTGTTTCTTTCTATTTCCTTACGCCCAAATAAATAACCCCACCAAGCTTTGTTCTTTTGTAAAAAAGCATTTTTTCCAATCAATAAAAGGAAACGTCGAATTTCTGGATGAAAAATTACAATTAATGCAATAATACCCACGCTCATAAATTTCTCTATGATGGCAGTTAAAAGCTTCATATGCAAGGCATCAACCACTCTATAAAAAATGGCGATGATAAGCATTCCTACCAATAAATTTACAGCTAACGTGTTGCGAATAAGCGTGTAAACATAGTAGATGAGCAGTGCAACCAGTACAATATCTATAACATCGGTAACTGTAAATTTTACAAAATCGAAATCTAATGCTGTTTTCATCACAGGCAATTTATGAAATTAAGTCCTTAGTCCAAAGTAAGAGCATCTTTGTATGCTTAAAATGGTTGTTTTGCTTTAAGAAATTGGCTTAAAGCAATGAGTGAATTTAACCTAACTGTGCAATCAATTCTACGCACTCTACAGCTTCTTTAACATCATGAACCCTTAAAATACCAGCACCTTTTTGCAAGGCAATGGTGTTTAGTACACTGGTTCCGTTTAAGGATTCTGCAGCTGTTATTTTTAAAACTTTATGGATCATGCCTTTTCGTGAAAAGCCAACCAGCACAGGCAACTGCAATATTTTAAATTCCTGCATTTGATTTAGTAGTTCATAATTATGCGCAATCGTTTTACCAAATCCAAAACCGGGATCAATAATTATGTCATGAACTTTTAAGGCTTTAAGCGCTGCAATTTTCTTTGCCAAATAATCAATAACTTCTAATAAAACATTTTGATAAACAGGATTTTGCTGCATGGTTTGAGGCGTGCCCTGCATATGCATTATAATATAGGGTACTTGTAAACGCGCAACGGTTTCAAACATCAATTCGTCCATATCACCAGCAGCAATATCATTTATGATGTGCGCACCGGCTAAAATTGTATTTTCAGCAACCTTTGCTCTAAAAGTATCCACAGAAATTATAGCTTCAGGAAATGTTTTTACTAAAGCTTCAATAACTGGAACAAGCCTGTCAATTTCCTCATTCGCTTCAACATCTTTAGCACCTGGTCTGGAAGAATAGCCACCAATATCAATAAAAGTAGCGCCCTCATTTAAAAACTGTTCGGTCTTTTTTAAAGCTTCATCAATAGAATTTGTTCGGCTGTTACTGTAAAAGGAATCAGGAGTAATATTTAAAATGCCCATTACTTTGGGCTTAGACAAATCAATTAGTTTGCCTTTGATATTAATACTTTGCTTAGGTTCAAAAAAGTTTTTTTGTGGCATAATAAACCCTTTCGGGATTTGGGTTTCGCTTTAAAAATGTATCTTTAGCTTTTGTTTTTTCGATACAAAAATACACTAAAAACTAAATAATAATTGGCTTTGGCAGAAACAAATACCTCTACAGAATTTGATCAAGTAATCAGCGTTTGCAGATCATTATTTTTAAAGAAAACTAAAGATTATGGTACCGCATGGCGCATTTTAAGACCAAGCTCTATCACCGATCAGATTTTTATTAAAGCACAAAGAATCCGTACTTTAGAAGAAAAAAAAATTAGTAAGGTTGGAGAAAATATCACTTCAGAATACATTGGTATTATTAACTATTGTGTAATTGCGATGATGCAATTAGAGTTAACAGATACCGACCCAACAGAACTTCCTTACCAATTTGTTGAAGATTCTTTTAATGAAAAAGTAACCGAAACAAAGGATTTAATGTTTGCTAAAAATCACGATTACGGAGAGGCTTGGAGAGATATGCGAGTGAGCTCTTTAACAGATTTGATTTTAATGAAGATATTCAGAGTTAAACAAATTGAAGATAACGAAGGGCAAACACTTGCTTCAGAAGGGGTAAAGGCAAACTACCAGGATATGTTAAACTATTCGGTATTTGCTTTGATTAAGCTAGGAACCGCTTAGGTTTTTAATAAGAAGCACATCACGTTGGTCGTGTTTCCAGAATTTAACCGTAAAGAACCATAAAAAATAATTGTACTCTATGAAAAATACGCTATTAACCATTTCAAGAATTTTTGTAGGTGCGCTTTTTATTTTCTCAGGATTAATAAAAGCAAACGATCCACTTGGGTTTGGCTATAAACTGCAAGAGTATTTTGAAGTTTTTCATATGGATTTTCTCAGTGGAATGGCTACAGGTATTGCTATTTTACTGTGTACTTTAGAAATTGTTTTAGGTGCCTTACTACTTTTAGGTTTCTGGGGTAAAAAAGTAGCTTGGGGTTTATTACTTTTAATTATATTTTTTACCCTTTTAACATTTGTTTCTGCAGCATTTAAAGTGGTAACTAGTTGCGGTTGCTTTGGTGATGCCATTCCGCTTACCCCGTGGCAATCTTTTGGTAAGGACTTAATTTTGCTGGTTTTAATCCTCTATATTTTCTTTAAAAAAGAGTTTATTAATCCAGTAACAATTAAACCTTCAACACAGCGAAATATAGCTCTTATAGTTACTTTTGCCTCTTTATTTTTTGGCTTGTTTACTTACAACTTTTTACCGATTATAGATTTTCTCCCTTATAAAGTGGGAGTACATATTCCGTCACTTATGGTTATCCCTCCAGGAGAAAAACCCGATGAATATCAGATCATGTATCACCTGAAGAATAAAAAAACTAAGGAAGAGAAAGATATGAGTGATAAGGATTACCTTAAAACGGAGATTTGGAAAGATAATAATTGGGAAATTATAGGTGAGCCGACTAAAAAATTAATTAAAGAAGGCTTTTCTCCAAAAATTAAAGATTTAATTATTACCGATGCCTCAGGTACGGATTATACCAAAGAATTAATTGAAAACCCATATTACAGCTTGGTTTTTGTTGCCTATAACTTACACGATACTAATTTAAAAGCAATAGGCGATTTAAATGCTTTGGCTATAAATGCAACGCAGCAATTTAATATTCGTACGGTTTTATTAACCTCTAATTCTGCACAGGACGCTGCTGAATTTATAAAGCAAAATAATCTTTTCTCAGAAGTGTTTTTTGCTGATGCTGTTCCTTTAAAAAGTATGGTGAGGGCAAATCCTGGTATATTACTTTTAAAAAATGGTGTAGTAGTTAATAAATGGCATTATCATAATATGCCGTCATTTGATGAACTTTCTAAAAAATATTTCGGTAAATAATGATGTTTCGTTATGCCTTAAAAAAACTTTTATATGGATTAGCTGTAATGGCTGGTGTTGTGCTAATCGTTTTTTTATTGTTTAATATTTTACCCGGCGATCCGGCAAGAATGACGATGGGGCAGCGAGCCGATGTTCAATCTTTAGAAGCCGTTAGAAAAGAATTTGGCTTGGATCGATCCAAACCTGTACAGTTTATTCTTTACGTAAATGATCTTTCTCCTGTAAGTGTTTTAGATAATAATGCTGCAACACAACAAAAATATCATTATGCAAAAATATTAGGCTTTGGTGAAAAAGCTTTAGTATTTAAATGGCCATACCTGCGAAGTTCTTATCAAACTAAAAGAGATGTTACCGCAATACTTTCTGAAACGGTACCCAATACTTTTGTACTGGCACTTACCGCCATGATTTTTGCAACGTTAATAGGAGTTTTCTTAGGAGTATTATCTGCCGTATACAAAGATAGTTGGATAGATAAAGCCGCAAATAGTTTTGCCATTTTAGGAATATCCGCCCCATCGTTTTTCGCAGGAATTATTATTGCCTGGCTCTTTGGCTTTGTTTTAAGTAATTACACAGGTTTAAGAATGAGTGGTAGTTTATATAGTTACGATCCTTTTAAAGGTGAAATACTTACCCTAAGAAATTTGTGGCTACCCATGGTTACTTTAGGCCTTAGACCTTTAGCTATAATTGTGCAATTAACCCGAAGTGCAATGCTCGATGTATTGGCTCAAGATTATATCCGTACAGCAAGAGCAAAAGGACTTAGTAAAAATGCTATAATATATAAACATGCCTTAAAAAACGCATTAAATCCAGTAATTACAGCAATTTCGGGTTGGTTTGCTTCTTTGCTGGCAGGCTCATTCTTTGTAGAATATATTTTTGGATATAATGGGCTAGGTCGCACAACGGTAACAGCTTTAGAAATGTCTGATTTTCCTGTGGTAATGGGTTCTATATTATTTATTGCTTTTGTGTTTGTAATAATTAATATTCTGGTAGATATTTTATATGCTTACGTAGATCCAAGAGTGAAATTAAGTTAAGGCATGTTAGAAGAAATTGTAAACTATACTGAAGCTGCAGATCAAAGGATTATTTCTGTTTTCAACTCCACAATTATTGCCATGCCCGAGGCAGAAAAATTATTTAGTCATGTATTAAATGCGCAACATATATGGGGCAAGCGTATTATTGGAGACAAACCGCTCTACGATGTGTGGCAAATTCAGCCTAAAGATTCCTTTGAAAAAATGTCAATAGATAATTTTATTCAAATCAGAGAAATACTAAAAAACATCCCTTTAAATCAGGTAATTAATTATTCTAATTCCAAAGGCGATCAATATCAGAATAAGGCAGAAGAAATTTTATTTCATTTATTAAATCATTCTACTTATCATCGTGCCCAAATTGCTACTTTATTTAAAAAAGCAGGTTTAAAACCACCGGTAACGGATTATATCATGTTAAAACGAGATCATCAATTATGAAGATTTTCCTTATAGGATTTATGGGCTGCGGTAAAAGCACAAAAGCAAAGCAACTGGCAAATCATTTAAATTGCCCAGTGATAGATCTTGATGCAGAAATTGTGCAAGCAACGGGTAAAACCATTGCAGAATATTTTGCTGAATTTGGCGAAAGTGGCTTTCGAAATTTGGAGCGCGAAACTTTAAAAACTTTTAATTATCCTGAAACCTGCGTGGTTGCAACTGGAGGCGGTTTACCATGTTTTTTTGATAATATGGAATGGATGAACCAAAACGGTGCAACAATTTATCTGCACATGGAGCCTGCTGCTCTGGTATCAAGATTACACAACCGCCAAAAACGCCCATTGATAAAAGATATGGACGATGAACAACTTCTTGAATTTATAAAAATGAAACTTCAGGAACGTGATCCTTTTTATACCAAAGCGCAAATTATTGTCAATGCATTTGATTTGGATGCAGAAAAGCTGGAAGCAGAATTAAAAGCAAAGCACAAGCTTACCTAAATCTGCTTTACACAACTAAACTTTACTCTCGTTTTCCTGCTCAAATTGCTCCTCAATATATTTAATTTTCGTTTTTCCATGAGGCGTAGGTTCACCGTAATCGTTAATATTTACAAAAACAATCTTATCAATAGTCAGAATGCTTTTGCGGGTAATTTTATTTCTTACCTCGCAACACATAGTGATTGATGTATTGCCGAAATTTGTTGCCGTTATACCCATTTCAATAATGTCACCTAGCTTTCCTGAGCTAACAAAGTTAATTTCAGACATATACTTTGTCACAACTTTTGGATTTTCTAATTGAACAATAGCATAAATAGCCGCCTCTTCATCGATCCATTTTAAAAGACTACCACCAAACAAACCGCCATTTGGGTTTAAATCTTCAGGTTTTATCCATTTACGTGTGTGAAAATTCATATTATTTTATTTTGAATGAAAACATGCAAATAATGCATGGACAGTACACAAATTTAACTTTTTAAAAATTATTGTTTTTCAAATTAGCGTAATTCTTATTATATTTAAGAATGGAATATGTTGTAGCTCTTTTATTTATGGTGTTATCCACTGGGTGGATAAAATTTTATAAAGCGATTAAAAAGCTTTAATCTCGTTATCAATAATCTTAGCCGATAGTAAAGCCAATGGGATTCCTCCACCTGGGTGCACGCTGCCGCCGCAGAAATAAAGATTTTTTATTTTTGAAATAAAATTAGGATGCCTTAAAAAAGCCGAAAATTGATTGTTAGAACTATTTCCATACAATGAACCTTGATAAGAGCCCGTTTTACTTTCTATGCTTCTGGGATCAAGAATTTCTTCGCAAACTATGTTTTGTTCAATATCTGCTTTTAAAATTCTATTGATCTTTTTTATGATATTTAATTTGGCTTCCTGAATCAGTACATCCCAATTCTGACCATTATTAGATGGTACATTAATCATCACAAACCAGTTTTCACAATCTTTTGGTGCATCACCTTTAATATGTTTTGATGTGATGTTAATATAAATAGTGGGGTCATTACAAATAGTTTTGTCTCTCCATATGGCATTAAATTCATCCTGATAATTTGCTGAAAACAAAATGTTATGAAGCCCCAGGCTGTTATAATTGCCCTTTATACCCCAGTAAAAAATTAAGGCAGAACTACTGCGCTCCTGCTGTAAAAGTTTTTTTGGATGAGGTATTTCTTTAAGCAGATTTTTATAAGTAAACCAAATATCAAGATTAGAAACCACTACATCCGCTAGCAAAACCGAATTTCCTAACTTTATGCCCGTTACCTTTAAAGGTTGTTCATCCGAATAAAGAATTTCTTCAACCTTACAGTTATAATGAAATTTTACACCCAAATCTTCTGCCAATTTTACCAGAGATGTAGTTATGCTATACATTCCCCTTTTTGGTAAAAATGCGCCAAAATGATATTCGAAATGAGGGATTATATTTAACGTAGCTGGAGCTTGATATGGATTTGAGCCATTATAAGTGGCGTATCTATTAAAAAGTTGTACTACTCTGTCGTCATTAAAGAAAACTTTATTTGCTTGGTTTTGCGTTCTAAAAGCATCAATTTTACTAAAACTTAATATAGATTTGATTGTGTCAAAATGCAAATAGCTTTTAATTTTATGTAAACTCCTTTTCAGGAAAACCTTATGTGTAACGTTGTAAATGGTTTCACTTTTCTTTAAAAATTGAGCAATTTCCGCTGCGGTCGAATTTGTTTTTTCCTGTATCTCCTGTGCAAATAAGTTAAGGTCAGCGTAAGCCGTTAACTTCAAACCATCTTCGTAAAAATATCTGCAAATTTCATCCAGTTTCTCATACTCAAAATATTCAGCAGGATTCTTATTTGCTATTTTAAAAAGTTCATCCACATATTGGGGCATCGTAAAAAGACTAGGCCCGGCATCAAACCTAAAATCATTTAAATTTAGCTGGTTAAGTTTTCCCCCTGGATTATTGCTCGCTTCGTAAACATCAACAGAATAGCCTTTTGCAGCCATACGTATAGCAGAAGCAATGCCAGCAATACCTGCACCAATAATAATCGCTTTTGATTGAGACATTTAACTAAGGTAGATTAGCAGATTTAAAGTAATAGTTAGCCGTTTTTAAATAAGTTTGCCACGTAATAGACAGACAAAGAATTATCGCAATTAATTTGTTTACTTCAATGCTTCTAAATAAATATTAGTTTGCTTCTCAACTTCGTTAACGGCAAATTTTATTGCAGAACCTACTCTGGTTGTTTCGGCTTTAACAGGCATTTTATTAATTGTTGCCAATGCATTTACATACCATTTGCTCCAAACTTCGATAATATGCCTTTCTTCTGCTGCGGATTTACCTTCAGAAATTGCTTTTTTACTCAGTTCAAACTCGGTTTTTAAACGAACTAAAGCGTCGTTTTTAACTTGTGTTACTGTTGCGCTTGCAGTATTTTCATCTGCATTAACTAAGGTATAGGCCGCTGTTAAACCACTTATGCCAACATTTTTCATTTCAATAGGCGATACTTTATCAATGCGGTCGTTATCGGTATGGTAAAAAACATCAGTAAAATGCCACATCAATAAACCAGGTATTTTATTTTGAAGAAAAGGAGTATGGTCGCTTCCACCCTCAAAAGGATTATAGTTTACTGTCCAGTTGGCAAATTTGCCTTGTGCTTTACATATATCGAAAATAAAATCATTAAAGTAATGAGGGAAAAGATCTTTTTCCTTAACATCTCCAGCACCCCATTCTGTATGTTTATCCGTTCCACGAGTCCATATTGCTGAAGGATCAGGCATCTTTTCTATGAGAAATGAACCTCCTGTTTTTTTAGTGTCCTCTCCAACCATGTCAAGGCTCATACCCCATAAAATTCCTTTTGCCCTAACGGTGTCGTCGGTAATATAGCGTCTGGTAGAAACAATTTCATCGCCCCATAAAAATGTTAGTGTACGTAAAGGTTTTATCTTTTTCGCCTGATATAATTCAGCAGTTAAACGAGCCATTTCCGCTAAAGTACCAACTCCGCTTGCGTTATCATTAGCACCAGGCTCTTGTACGTGTGCACTAAATACAAAACGTTCATCCTGTTTTACACTTCCTTTTACGTTGGCAACTATTGTTAACTCTTCCGAAGGATAAATTTTAGTTTCAATATTTACCTTAAGTTTAACAGTACCTTTTTCACAAGCTGATTTTAACTTTTCCTTTGCGGCGTATGATAAAAGTAGCGTCCAAACTTCGCTATTAGCTTTCATACTGCTAAACTGTATGGATGTTTGATGAATTTCTGGTTGTGTATATTTCGGCATAGAATAGCCCAAAACACCAATAGCTCCGGCTTTTGCTGCAATAGAAAGTAATCTGCCAGGATGTGATTCAGAAAAAATGATTTTTCCTTTTAAGTCCATTTTCTCAATTTCTGAAGGCACTATTTTGGAAATGAAAACAACTTCTCCAATAGCACCGCCAGCAGGAGTAGAGCCACAATTGATCGGAATCATATTGCGATTTGTTTTATAAGAAATTAAAGGGGTAGATTCTCCAATTATTTCAATGTTTGCATCAACGGGCTCCCAAGTGTTGTTTTTCATTGCCCGTTTCTCAATTCTATATGTTAACGGAGCTTCAAACTCATTTTGTTTTTGCTCTACAAAGCCTGCTTTTTTTAAAATGCTTTCTACTTGTTTAATACTTGCATTAAACCCTGTATTGCCTGGTACCCTGAAATATTTTTCTACAAAAGCCGTTGTTTCAAAGGCGTTCTTTTCATTAAAACCCGCTCGGGTTAATTTAAAATATGGGTCTGCCGGACTTTGGGCGTACGTTGCTATTCCCGCAAAAAGCAGTGCTAAAAGTATCTTTGTTTTCATATTAAAACTAAAGCCGAAAGATACTAAGAAAAATTATAGCAATTAATCCTGAGGACTAATCGTAACGTTTTCCGGTTTTATTTTTTAAACCTTCATCTACTGAAAGTGGTCCGGAGCCAACTACCCAAAACAATATTAACATAAATAATACCAATATGGATAACCATAACTCTGAATTGAGCATGGAAAAACCATGGGTAAGGTTAACAAAAAAGACAGCAAACAGTAAAATTGGAATTTGAATTACTACAGCAAAACGCGTAACTAAGCCTAAGGTAATTAAAATACCTCCAACCAAGTGTGCAAACGCTATAATGTGAATGGCAACACTAATTAACATGCTAGAAAAACCAAATACATTGTTTTGGGTAATTAGATTTTGCAAAGTAGAGGTATCACTAATAAATGAAACACCTTTGCCAAAGATAACCAGACCGAGAATGATTCTTAAAAAATCAAGCCATTTTGATTGATGAACATCGCCCCAATGTTCAATTTTACGGATAACGTTCATGATGAACCTCCTTTTTATGTGAAATGATACATTAAGTTACAAAATAATATTAAGGAATCAAATAACTGTTTGATAATCTGTAGTGTTATATTTTTTTTGATTTCTTAACGATGAAATAGAATCCTAACGTAAAATTAACTAAAAATTAATTTGTACCGTTTCGGTTTTTGGTCTGAATTTTGTATAATTGTGCAAATAGGGAGGTTTTTTATCATGAGCAAAGAAGTTTTAGAGTTTTCAGTACAGATCGATGAGAAATTTGACCTAAATTTTAATTGGTTAGGCGGCTTTTGGGGTGCAGCATTAAAATTTATTGGTCAATAATCATTCATTTTATTAGAAATAACAAGTAAAATTTTACTTGTGTGGTAGGTTATTGCTATTATTTTAAGTTTAAAATAAGATCGTTATATCATCAGCCCTTAACCTTTAAGGCCTTTTCCTTATATTTGCGGTATAATGAGCAGAAGAAAACCCGGTACGGTAACTATAATTCCTAGTGTACACATTATTGATATTGCAGAAGAAGGAAAAGGTGTAGGCAAGGCAGACGAATTAGTTATTTTTGTTGATAAAGCCGTTCCCGGCGATATTGTTGATGTAAGATTAACTAAAAAGAAAAAAAACTTTGCGGAAGCAGTAATTGAACAACTGCATGAAAAATCTGCATTAAGAACAGATCCTTTTTGCCCTCATTTCGGAACCTGTGGTGGTTGCAAATGGCAACATATGGGCTACGATTCTCAATTAAAATTTAAGCAAAAAAATGTTGAGGCTGCTTTACAACGTCTTGGCAAAATCGATACTTCTTCGGCCGAACCCATTTTAGGTTCTGTTAAAAACAGGTATTACCGTAATAAATTAGAATTTACTTTTTCTAACAAACGCTGGTTAGAAAAAACAGATATCGAACGTGAAGAGGATTTTGATATGAATGCCCTTGGTTTTCATGTGCCTTTACGCTTTGATAAAATTTTAGATATAGAACATTGCTATCTGCAAGATGAACCTTCGAATCAAATTCGTAATGCAGTTCGTAAATATGCAACAGAAAATCAATTGTCGTTTTACGATTTGCGTAATCACGAGGGCGTTTTACGTAATCTGATTATTCGTACTTCAACAACTGGAGAAGTGATGGTGGCAGTTATATTCGCTTACCCTGAGCAGGAGCAAGTTGATGGTTTAATGAACTTTTTAAAGTCAGAATTTCCTCAAATTACTTCACTACTTTATATTATCAATCAGAAGAAGAATGATACCATTTTTGATCAGGAAGTAATTACCTTCTCTGGCAGAGATCATATTTTTGAAGAAATGGATGGCATCCGATTTAAAATTGGAGTAAAATCTTTTTATCAAACAAACTCTGATCAAGCGTTTGAGTTGTATAAAATAACTAGAGAATTTGCCGATTTTAAAGGTGATGAACTGGTTTACGATTTATACACTGGCGCTGGAACAATTGCAAACTTTGTAGCCAAAAATGTAAAACAGGTTGTTGGTGTAGAGTATGTACCTACGGCTATTGAAGATGCTAAATTTAATTCTGCCTTAAACGGAATTGAAAATACCATTTTTTATGCAGGCGATATGAAGGATATTTTGACAGCCCAATTTATTGTAGATCATGGTAAGCCTGATGTGGTAATTACCGACCCGCCGAGAGCTGGTATGCATGCTGATGTTGTGCAAAGATTACTAGAAATGGAAGCCGAAAAAATTGTTTATGTGAGTTGTAATGCAGCTACACAAGCACGCGATCTGGAATTGCTAAGTTTAAAGTATAATGTTGAACGCATTAAACCAGTAGATATGTTTCCGCATACGCAACATGTGGAAAATGTAGTGCTATTAAGATTGAAATAAAAAATAAATTGAGAGAAGAGTTGAATTTAAGATTGAGTGACTTGTTATTATACATTTAACAAAGCATTCATTCAAACTTCAATAATTAGCTAAGTATGGATAGAGAAGAATTATTAGGCGCAACGCCAGAAGATAGTGGGACAGAGAAACAGCAAAGTCCGTTATTGAGCTTAGAAAAGGATTTAGAATTTTATTCTGAATCTATAAAAGAGGTTGCTATAGAAATTATGGTCGAAGGGATATCCGCTCACCCAATTTTTATTGCACATCAGCACCAGGTTAATATTGGTGAAATTATTTTAAATAAAGAAGAATTAAATACCGATTGGACAATTCAGGCGTCTACTTTGGAAGAGTTTGTAGAAAAAGGAATTATTAATAAAGAGCGTAAAGAGTCGTTTTTAAAAACATATAAAAAACCAGAAAACTTTATGTGCTTATTTGTTGTGGTACCAGAAGGCGCAAACTTTGTTTATTATCCTTACAAAAAGAGTAGAGGATAATTTTATTTAGGTTGTAGGAAATTTATTTCTCGATTAATGAATTCTATAAAAATAGAAACGCTGCGTTGCATCCACAAACGCAGCGGAATCATTAACTAAACCTATTTTATTAATTTACTCTTTTAACTTCACCACTTTTAGATGATGATGTTTTTTTAAGAGATGCATTTCCTTTAAAATGAACATCGGCACCGCCACTTGCTCCAGCTTCTAAGCCTTTATTTACTGAAATATTAACATCAGAACCGCCAGAGGCCGTTACTTTTGCATATTCAGCAACAAACTCATAAGCATCAATATCGCTACCGCCACTGGCTTGTACGCTTAAGTTTTCTGCCTTACCTTTTAAATCCACATCGCTACCGCCACTGCTTTGAAGGGTTAAATCATTACAAACCAAGCTTAATTTAAGGTCTGCACCTCCTGATGATCTGATTGATAATTTATCTGCTTTCATGGTTCCTTCTGTAAATACATCCGATCCACCTGAAGCTGTAAGCGCATTTAACGTTTTATAATTAAGGTAAGCTTTAATTATTTGCTTTTTAAACATGCCTCCCCAGCTTATTCCATCCTTCATTTTTATGGTTAAATTGCCGCCATTTTGCTCTACAACAATGTTTTTTAGTACCTCCGCATCTCCTTTAATGTTTAAGCTTTCTGACCCATTTTGTGTTAAATAAAGATCAATGCCGCTACTTATTGTAACGCTGTTGAAGCCCTTTACAGCTACATTTTTATTGTCTTGTGCCATAGCAAAGTGACTGCTAATGGTTATTAAAAACAAAAAGGCTGATGATTTAATCATTTTTTTCATGAGGATGTATTTAGTGTTTATGGTTTTTCTTCCTTTATTTGGTTAAGGTTTATTGATTAGACGTAAATAGGTGCAAAACGTTGCAAACATTTTAAATTATTTTTGAAATAGTTTGGCATTCAGCCTTAAAATCGTTCTTTTTGTATTCAATCCACTTAATAAAATGGCTACATCACAATTACTCATTCTTAACAAAAAACAAATTCAGCAAAAAATTAACCGTATTGCTTATCAAATTCTGGAAGATAACCTGAACGAAAAGGAAATTGTATTGGCTGGTATTTGGGATAGAGGCTATAAGTTGGCTTTAAGACTTGAAAAAGTGCTTAAAAAAATTGCTGGTTTTAAAATTGTGTTATTGAGGATTGATTTAGAACGCGATAGTAGTAAACTGATTGCTAAAACCGATTTGGATGAAAGTCACTGGAAAAATAAAGTGATTATTTTGGTTGATGATGTATTAAATAGCGGCAAAACGCTGGCTTATGGTTTAGGTGTTTTCTTAAATACACCACACAAAAAAATCCGTACGGTAGTTTTGGTAGATAGAAGTCATAAAATTTTCCCTATTGCAACAGATTTTGTTGGTTTAGAATTGGCCACAGTTTTAAAAGAACACGTAGATGTAGTAATGGATGTAGAAGGTGAAGAAGATCGCGTTTATTTAAGTTAAACTCATATTTTCTAGCGTAAATATTTAAATAAAATAATCAATAAGATTGTTAAAACTATTAAGAGCTTCGATATTTTATTGATCTTAATTTGAGGAGAATTAATCTTAAGTTTCTTGTATGCCTTGAATGTGATGAGGTAGCTTAAAGGCATTAAAGTTGTAGGCAGAATGATAATCCAGTTTGCAATGGGCAAACTTAAGAGTGTCATAGTTAATACTGATGCAAAAATTGGATAAATAAAAAGCTGCAGGCCATTCTCTTTCAGGTTAAATTGATCTTCGTTTTTATAGAATCTAAACTCTACTGAAAATTTCGCAAATAACCATTTGATTAGAACATAAAAGATAATGGCAATAACGATAGAGGCGTAAGTCGGAATTCCTAAATACTCAAAAACTTTTCCTGTATCACCATTTTTCACAAATGGAGCGATTAGAATGTAACCAAAAAAAATGATTAAATTTTCTGCGCCTAACCATAATGTAAATAATTTTAATAGAGAAGCTCTTATAAAATTTGTTGAAATATAGGTTAATAACAAACCAAAAATTAATGAAAAAAAAGGGCCTGCAGAAGCAATAATAACTATTTTCGATTCATTTGTTGTGCGCCCAAGTTTTACATAATTACTGTGCAGTTCTGGGTTTAAATTAAAATAACCTGCCGTTATAAAGTGAGCAGATTCATGTAGGATTAATCCAATTATAGTAACACAAATTGCAATTAAAATGGAATTTATTGCGAGCGCATTGTTCTTTATAATCATAATACTTAAAATTCAACTTTATAAGTCAAAACTATCCGAATTTTAAGAAAGATAATTGTATAAATCGGTCGTTTTTATTTTTAGATAATTGCCTCGGCGTAAAGCCAGTATATTTTTTTATTTCCCTAATAAAATGAGGCTGATCAAAATAACCAGCTTTTAAGCCTTTATTATCTTTCGCGATTTCTTCATAAATAGAATTAAAACGGATGATGTCTAAATAAGTTTTTAATGAAAAACCATACTGTTTTTTAAAGTATCTATTGATCTGCCTGCTCCCCCAAAAAGTTTTTTCGGAAACGTATTTAACTGTGAAGTTATTTTTTTTAAAAACCAAATCGAAAAGATTTCTTTTTCTTTCATCAATATTTTTAGCATTAGAAATGATGAACTTGATATGATTTGAAATGTAGCGAATAAATTCATCAAACTTATTTGAATTTAAATTGTCCAAATTCCAGAAATTTAATGGAAGTGTAGTGGATGAATTTATTAATGATCTAAAATTCATTTTAAATAAGTATTCAGCTGCTAATGGTTTAAATCGAACACAAAGTAATTTAGTATCCTTTATTGTTTTTACATCAATTGGAACGGTCCATATGCCTGTAATTTTTATTCTATCGATTTTATTTTCTCTAAATTCAATGATTAAGTCGAAGTAGCCATTTGGGAGTATTGTGTAATCAGAATCGTCTTCCAGCGAATCAGATTTCCAAAAGCATCTAATAAAGTCTGATACTTGATTGTCGGGTAGAATCTCTTTATAATTTATCAATAGATTTTAACTTTTGTCTTGTAAGCACGTAATTTAAAGGGAAATTTGCATTTCAGGCTATTTTTTTGCAATTTCCCTGCATGCATCACCCCAGGAAAAATACAATTATCTACAATTTTTTTTCATGGTATATCCAGTATATTATTAAAAAGGATTTTTCTTCCTTTAATTTCGATCATCCAGTATTTAAAAAAGATGATTCAATTTTATTGTTGGCAAATCATTTTAGTTGGTGGGATGGATTCTTTATTTTCTACATCAATAAGAAGATTTTCAAAAAGCAATTTCATGTTCTCGTAAATGCTGAAAATTATAAAAAAGTAAGTTTCTTAAAATATTTGGGTGCTTTTGCTGCTGAAACAAAAGGTAAGGATGTTTTAGAAACCTTAAATTATGCAGGTAATCTTCTAGATAACCCTGAAAATTTGGTTCTTGTATTTCCGCAAGGCAAACTTCACTCCAACCACCTTAAAAGTATTAGTTTTGAAAAAGGCGTAATGCAAATGATTAATGCAAGCCAAAAAAAGATCAATATTATTTTCGCGGCAACACTTATCGATTACTTTTCTAAGCGTAAGCCCACCGCAACTACTTATCTACAACATTGGGAAAGCGAAGAGTATATTAGTTTACAATTACTTAAAAGTGCGTACAATAAACATTATGAGCATTCGGTTGTTAAACAAACACAAATTATCGAATGACCATTTTTATTCAAGTTGTCCTTATTTTTTTAGTGATTCGGTTTTCTGTAACCGTTTTCAATTTTATTTCCAATCCCAAATTACCACGGGTAATTAAACACTTTCAATATAAAGTTTCCATCCTTATTCCGGCCAGAGATGAAGAGGAAAATATAATAGCGCTCCTTCAATCTATAAAAGAGCAAGATTATACCAATTATGAAGTCATAGTTTTAGATGACCACTCTAGCGACAATACTTTCTCGGTTGTAAAGAATTTTTGTGCCGATAATCCTCAATTTAGTATTATAAAAGGGAAAAAATTACCCGAAGGCTGGTTAGGGAAAAACTATGCTTGCCACCAGTTAAGTGAAATAGCAACAGGTAAATATTTACTATTTGTAGATGCGGATGAGCAGATTAAAATCGGACTGATTAATAGTTTAATTTATAGAATGGAACTTGGGCAATTGACTTTATTAAGTTTATTTACCAATCAGCAAATGCTTTCTATAGGCGAAAAGCTTACCGTTCCTTTAATGCATTTTATACTTTTAAACCTATTGCCATTAAGGTTAGTCAAATTATCTAAAAACCCTGCGTTTTCTGCAGCCAGCGGGCAGTGCATGTTTTTTAATGCGGCAAATTATCAAGAAAATAAGTGGCATCGTTTAGTAAAAGGGCAGGTTGTAGAGGATGTTGAATTGTTGAAGCTTGTAAAACAAGAAAAATATAAAGCAGAAGCTTTGTTGGCTAACGGCATGATTTACTGTAGAATGTATAAAAACCTGAACGAATGTTTAAACGGATTTAGTAAAAATTTGCTTGCAGGTTTTGGTAATAACATCATAATCTTATTACTTTACCAGCTTTTGGTAATTATAGGTCCGTTGGTTTTAGTGTTTAACTTTAATATTACGCTGCTCATATTACCCATAACTTTAATTGTTTTAAGTAGATTGATGATCTCTTATTTATCAGGACAAAATGCTTTTATTAATATCATTTTGCACCCGATACAGATGTTATTTTTTTTAATTATTTCTATTATTTCTATCAAAAAACACATTTTTAAAACAGGCACATGGAAGGGCAGAAGGATAAGACCGATTTAAAAGTAAAAAAAGTAGCAGTTGCTGTAATCATCATTTTTCATTTGGTTGGTTTATTGGGTTTCATAATTCCTGCGGCGCAACCATACTTTATAAAAATGGTTCCTTTTCATTTACTGCTTATGTTTGCGGTAATTATATTTACCTACAACGCTAATGTTAAAAGATTGGCGCTATTTGTTTGTGGCGTATTTTTATGCGGTTTTTTGGTTGAAGTGCTAGGCGTTAATACAGGTAAAATTTTTGGTAGTTATTATTATGGAACTACATTAGGATATAAATTAGCAGCTGTTCCACTTTTAATGGGGGTAAATTGGGTAATCCTTATTTTTAGTGTTGGCCAAATGATGAAAAGCCTTAAAATTAGAAATACAATATTAGCCTCTCTACTTGGTGGCTTAATTTTAATTACACTAGATTTTTTTCTGGAACCGGTAGCCATGAAATTCGATTACTGGCAATGGGATAATCATGAAATTCCGGGGCAAAACTTTGTCGCCTGGTTTATAGTGTCTGTAATTCTGCTGAAATTTTATTACGCACTGGATTTAAAACAGCAAAAGTATATAGGTACCACAATGTTTGTTGCCCAGCTCATATTTTTTGTTGTCTTATACATGACAACCGGATCAAATATTTTTGCTTAATTTTGTACAATAATGAGCAATAACTTACAAGTTACCATAGATAAATCATCAGGCTTCTGTTTCGGCGTAGTTTACGCTATAGAAATGGCTGAAGATATTTTAGATAGCGAAGGATATTTATACTGCCTTGGAGATATTGTTCATAACGATGAAGAAGTGGAAAGACTAACCGATCGCGGATTGAAAATCATTGATCATGAAGTTTTAAAAACCCTGAAAAACGAAAAGGTTTTAATAAGGGCACATGGTGAAGCTCCTTCAACCTATCAATTGGCGTTAGAAAATAACCTTACTCTAATTGATGCTTCTTGCCCGGTGGTTTTAAAGCTGCAAAACAGAATTAAAAACTCACATGATGATGACGAACAAATTCTGATTTTTGGTAAACATGGCCATGCAGAAGTTATCGGTTTACAAGGTCAAACAGATGGTAAAGCCATTGTTTTTCAGGATTTAGCAGAACTTGATAACGTAGAGTTACCTTCTAAATTTACATTGTATAGCCAAACGACAAAAAGTACCGATAAATTTTATCACATTAAAGATGAATTATTGAGTCGTGGTTACGAAGTAAAAGCCAATGATACCATTTGCAGGCAAGTAAGTAACCGTTACGAGGAGCTGGAAGATTTTGTAAGTCATTATGATAAAATCGTTTTTGTTTCGGGTAAAAAATCATCCAACGGGAAAGTGCTTTATGATGTTTGTAAAAAACATAATGAGCATTCTTATTTCGTTTCCAATGTTGAAGAGTTAGAGCAAAGCTGGTTTAATGCAAATGATAAAGTTGGTATTTGCGGTGCAACATCTACTCCAATGTGGTTGATGGAAAAAGTTAAAGCAGCCTTAGAAACATTTTAACAAAATCTTTTTTTGTTTCCTGCTGTTTAAACTTAACCTAATAAAGAACAGCTATTGAAAAAGTTAAATAAACTTACAGGTTTAATAATAGCACTAATAGTAATTCTCTGTTGGTTTAGTTCTCTTTTTTTCCTTTTAAACTGGAATTTTACCTGGAGCAATCCATTGGTTTATTTAATGGTTTTAGTGCAAATGCATTTATATACAGGTTTGTTTATAACCGCTCATGATGCCATGCATGGAACAATTTCGGCCAACAAAACCATTAATAATTTTATAGGCTACCTATCTGTATTTCTATATGCGGGGTTTTTTTACAAGCAATTGTATAATAAGCACCATAAACACCACAACCATGTACATACTCATGATGATCCTGATTATGCTGCACACGGTTTTTGGAAATGGTATTTAAGCTTTATGTGGAATTATATAACAATTGTACAGCTTATTATTATGGCTGTTGCCTTTAATGTTTTAAAAATTTGGATTCCGCAACAAAACCTCTTAATTTTTTGGGTATTGCCAGCCCTGTTAAGCACTTTCCAGTTGTTTTATTTCGGAACATACCAGCCCCATAAAGGAGAGCACGATAATGAATATCAATCCTCAACGCTTCGCAAAAATCATTTTTATGCATTTATAAGCTGTTATTTCTTCGGCTATCATTTGGAGCATCACCAAAAACCAGGTACACCCTGGTGGCAATTGTATAAAAGTAAAAGTTGAGGGGTTAATTAATGGTGCCACTTAGAAGTTAAATAATCAACTAAAGCTTTCAACTTTGTGCGTTTCTATACTCTAGTGTTAATACTGAATTTATCTGCTGATTAGAAAACAAATGATAATTTTAAATGTTCTACCACCTTAATCATATAACTTATAACCTGATAGAAATTTGACTTAAAAATGTCGGCCGTCACATTTTTTGGATAGGTATAAAAAAATAAAAAAGCGATATTTGCGCAACAAATCATATTCTTATTAAATGAGCAAAAAGGGAATTCTACTCGTTAATTTAGGCACTCCTGATAGTCCTGCAGTTTCTGATGTAAAAAAATATTTAGATCAGTTTTTAATGGACGAACGTGTGATCGATATACCAAAATTAAACAGAACTTTATTAGTAAAAGGAATTATAGTTCCATTTCGCAGTCCTAAAACTGCAAAGCTTTATAAAGAAATCTGGAATGAGAAAGGTTCACCACTTTTGTATTTTAGCAAGCTACAAGCTAGCATGTTGCAGGATAGATTGGGTGATGATTACCATGTAGAACTTGCCATGCGCTATCAAAGTCCATCTATTGAAACTGCTTTGGCAAATTTAAAAGCTGGTTTGGTAGAAAGTATTCAGGTTATACCGCTATTTCCTCAATATGCATCAGCAAGCACGGGCTCAGTAATGCAATTGGTTATGGAGTTGGTAGGTAAATGGGCAACGGTACCACCAATATCATTCATTAATTCTTTTCATGATAATGAATTGATGATTAAAGTTTTTGCCGAAAACGCAAGGAAACATCAGCCAGAAACTTATGATCATATTTTATTTAGTTTCCACGGGTTACCAGAGCGTCAGCTTTTAAAGTGCGACCATACAGGAAGTTATTGTTTAAAGAGTGCCGATTGCTGCCAAACATTAAATGATACCAATAAATTTTGTTATTCGGCACAAGGTCATGATACAGCTAGGTTAATTGCACAAGAATTAGGCATTGCCAAAGAGAATTATACCGTTTGTTTTCAATCCCGTTTAGGTAAAGAACCTTGGGTGCAACCATATACCACAGATATTTTAAAGAAACTTGCTGCTGAAGGTAAAAAACGTTTATTGGTTTTTAGTCCTGCGTTTGTTGCCGATTGTTTAGAAACTCTTTATGAAATTACAGTAGAATATCATGAAGAATTTAAAGCACTAGGTGGCGAGCATGTGCAATTGGTAGAAAGTTTAAACGATAGCCCAGTGTTTATTGAAGCATTGGCAGGAATGGTAAATTAGTATGACGAGGGGCTGCATCATTTTAATGGGCGTATCGGGTAGCGGAAAAACCGTTATTGGAAAACACGTTGCCGAAAAAATGAATGCCGAATTTATTGATGCAGATGATTTTCACCCTTCGGCAAATATTATAAAAATGAGTTCGGGTATTCCTTTAACAGATGCAGATCGGATTCCGTGGTTAAATAACCTCGGTAAAATTGCTTCCGAACATCTCGAAAAAGAAGAAATGCTAATCATGGCATGCTCTGCCTTAAAAAAAGCTTACCGTGATATTTTACGGGAAGATATTAATGGCGAAACTCAATTTATTTACTTGAAATCCAGCTTCGAGGAAATTGCAGATCGATTGCAGAATAGAGTAGGTCATTTTATGCCTAAAGGCCTTTTAGAAAGTCAGTTTGAAACACTGGAAGAACCCTTACCTACAGAAAAAAATACCATTACCATTAACGCCTCCTCAACAGTTGATGAAGTAACAAACAGTTGCGTTAATGCTATAAATAATATACTTTGAAAACAGAATTAGAGAAACTCGCCATATTAAATCAATTAACATCGGGTGATTATGAAGCTTTTTTATACGATTGTGATGGTACCCTTGCCGATAATATGGGTGCACACAAGCTATCGTATAAAAATGTAGCATCTAAATACAATATAGATTTAGATACTGCAATTATTGATGAGCTTGCCGGTTGGCCAACTGTTTTAGTGAGCCAGGAAATTGGTCGCCGTTATGGAGTAGAATTACCTGATACCTTTTCGCACGAAAAATCAATAGAGTTTTTTGATAATTTTATTTTAGAAACAAAGCCAATAGAGTTTGTTGCCGAGCATTTGAAAAAGAATGCAGGTAAAGTTAAAATTGGTGTTGTATCTGGAGGGAGCAGAAAAACAGTAGAGAAAACTTTAACTGTTTTAGGTTTACTACCCTTGGTTGAAGTTTTGGTTTGCTCTGGCGAAACTGAAAGAGGAAAACCATTTGCTGATCCATTTTTAGCTGCAGCCGAATTACTTGGCGTAAACCCAGCAAAATGTATGGTTTTTGAAGATGGTGATCCCGGCGTTCAGGCTGCCATTGCAGCAGGAATGGAATGGATTAGAGTAGATCAAATTTAAGTATACGTACTCCTTAATATCTCTTAAGCCTATGCTAGGTGCTGTCACCGTAACACACTTGGTTTAATTTGCGATCATTTAATTCCTTGGCAAAGTTGGGTTGATGAATACTCAGCTTTCTAATTATATGGCTTTTAAGTGATTGGTGATAATCATCAACCAGCGGAATAAAACGCTAGTTATACTCGTGCCAACGCTAGTTATACTCGTGCCAACGCTAGTTATACTCGTGCCAACGCTAGTTATACTCGTGCCAACGCTAGTTATACTCGTGCGAACGCCAGTTATACTCGTGCCAACGCTAGATATACTCGTGCCAACGCTAGTTATATCCGTGCCAACGCTAGATATACTCGTGCCAACGCTAGTTATGTTCGTGCCAACGCTAGTTATACTCGTGCCAACGCTTAGTTATACTCTTGCCAATGCTAGTTATACTCGTGCCAACGCTTAGTTATACTCGTGCCAACGCTAAATTATACCTGTGTGGTTCTGTTCAATAAACTGTGTTTGGTGTTTTATCTCCGTAGCACATTTGATTTAATTTGCGATCGGGATTTAGCAAAGGGCGGGACTATGTTAGCCAAAAGCTACTGACAATAGTTTCCAAGACAAAAAATAATAATTGCTCGTATTATTCTTCATTATAAATCTTTTTAAGAATAATTTCTGTCGCACCTTTTTGGTCAGCCACATAATTTTTTGCCGTAGCGGAGGCGCTCGTATTTTCTTTAAAGTATTGGAAGGCTTGAATTAATTCATCAACTGAGGCAATACTTTTAGCGGCATTGAGTGAGATTAAATCTTTAGCTTCTTGAAATTTTTGATATTTAGGGCCAAAAATTACAGGTAATCCAAAAGCTGCTGCCTCTAGCGTATTGTGGATTCCTGCACCAAAACCGCCCCCAATGTAAGCCAGTTTTCCATACTGGTACAAAGAAGAAAGCATGCCGATGTTATCAATAATGAGCGTTTGGAATGTGGTATTTGATGTTTTATTCGTTGCATTTAAAACTGAAAAACGTACACTATTTTCGGTAAACTGTTTTTCTATGCTATCTATATGATTTTCATCAATTTCATGTGGCGCAATAATGAATTTCCAGTTGGGGTATTTTTTTGGTAAGGCTGATAAAAGCTTTTCATCCTCGGGCCAGGTACTTCCACAAATAATGGCAGGGTTATTTCCAATAAACGCCTCTATTTCGGTTAGCTTTTTTGGCGCTTGTGCATTTTCATAAACCCGATCAAAGCGTGTATCGCCACTTATTGTAACATTATTTAACCCAATAGATTTTAAAAGCCTTTCACTTTCCTCATTTTGAACGAAGAAATAAGTAACGTTTTTAATAATATTTCTATAAAAATTACCGTACCATTTAAAAAAGGTCTGTTTTTCTCTAAATATGCCTGAGATAATATAAAGAGGGATATTATTTTCTTTCAGTGCTTTAAAATAGAAATGCCAAAATTCATATTTGGTAAAAATTGCCATCTCAGGGTTAATGCTTTTTATAAATCTTTTCGCATTTCCAGGCGTATCTAGTGGCAAATAAAAAACATCTGCAAGGGCATAATTTTTTCTAATTTCATAACCAGATGGAGAAAAGAAGGTAACCACAATTTTCTTTGTTGGAAACTGATTTTTTAATTTCTCTAGTACAGGTCTGCCTTGTTCAAACTCTCCTAAAGAAGCAAAATGAAACCAAATATGTTTTTCAGAAGGATTAATTTTTCCTACAATTTGATTAAAGATATCCTTCCGCCCGCTGATAAATAATTTCGCCTTGTGGTTAAAAAGTGAAAAAATACTAATAATAAGTCCGTAAAATCTAATTCCTATTGTGTAAAGCAAAAGCATTGAGTGTAATAATTTCTTATCTTCGTGGCAATATAAAACGAATATATTTAAAAAGCTTAAAAATAGATGAAGATAGCCGTAATTGGTACCGGATACGTAGGTTTGGTTACCGGAACTTGTTTAGCCGAAACCGGGAATGATGTTATTTGTGTTGATATAAACGAAGCAAAGGTAAAGCAAATGCAAAATGGGGAAGTGCCCATTTACGAACCAGGTTTGGATTTACTTTTTCACAGAAATATAGAGCAGGGTAGGTTGTTATTTACAACAGATCTTGCGGAAGCAGTATCCAAATCGCAGATAATTTTTATGGCTTTGCCAACGCCTCCGGGTGGTGATGGTGCTGCAGATTTATCTTATATTTTAGGTGCAGCGAAAGACATTTCAAAACTGATTACCGAATATAAAATCATTATCAACAAATCTACCGTTCCAGTTGGAACCGCAGATAAAGTGAAAGCAGTTTTTACTGAAAACACCCATATTGAAGTTGATGTAGTTTCTAACCCAGAGTTTTTGCGTGAAGGTGTAGCCGTTGAGGATTTCATGAAGCCAGATCGAGTAGTATTAGGAACAAGAAGCGAAAAGGCAATTAAAATAATGACCGATCTTTATGCTCCATATGTACGCCAGGGCAACCCAATTTTATTTATGGATGAGCGTTCATCAGAGCTAACAAAATATGCTGCAAACTCTTTTCTTGCAACTAAAATTACCTTTATGAACGAAATTGCCAACCTTTGCGAATTGGTTGGTGCTGATGTTGATGCGGTAAGAAGAGGCATTGGATCAGACGATCGTATTGGTAAACGCTTCCTTTTTCCAGGTGTAGGTTATGGCGGTTCATGTTTCCCTAAGGATGTACAGGCATTGGTAAAATCTTCTGATGATTACCAATACGACTTTCAAATTTTGAAATCTGTTATTACCGTAAACGAAAGACAGAAAACCATTCTGGTTGATAAAGTGTTGAAATATTATAAAAATGATATTCAGGGTAAGCATTTTGCCCTTTGGGGATTGGCCTTTAAGCCAGAAACTGATGACATTAGAGAGGCACCTGCTTTATATATTATTGATGCATTGGTAAAACATGGAGCAACCATTACCGTATTTGATCCTGAAGCGATGGAAAATGTAAAACAAACCATTGGCGACCAGGTAATTTATGCTAAGAACCAATACGAAGCGTTAGAAAATGCAGATGCCTTGTTAATTGCTACAGAATGGTCGGTTTTCCGTAACCCTGATTTTGATAAAATAGAAAGTAAGATTAAAGCTAAGGTAATTTTTGATGGACGTAACTTATACGATCTTCCAAAAATGATCGATTTAGGTTACTATTATAACAGTATTGGCAGAAAATTAATTGATTAAGATGAGTCGTAAAAGAATTCTGATTACAGGAGCCGCCGGATTTTTAGGTTCGCACCTTTGCGATCGTTTTATAAAGGAAGATTACCATGTGATTGGTATGGATAACCTGATTACAGGCGATCTTGCTAATATTGAACACCTTTTTAATTTGGAAAACTTCGAGTTTTATAACCACGATGTTTCCAAATTTGTACATATTCCCGGTGAGCTGGATTATATTCTGCACTTTGCCTCACCAGCCAGTCCGATAGATTACTTAAAAATTCCGATTCAAACCTTAAAAGTAGGCTCATTAGGAACACATAATTTATTAGGGCTTGCAAGGGCAAAAGGAGCAAGAATGTTAATTGCTTCCACATCAGAAGTATATGGCGATCCGAGTGTAAACCCACAACCCGAAGAATATTGGGGTAATGTAAACCCTGTTGGGCCCCGTGGTGTTTATGATGAGGCAAAGCGTTTTCAGGAAGCTATAACCATGGCTTACCATACCTTTCATGGAGTAGAAACCAGAATTGTACGCATTTTTAACACCTACGGACCGAGAATGCGCCTAAATGATGGACGAGTTTTACCAGCATTTATTGGTCAGGCATTAAGAGGCGAAGATTTAACCGTTTTTGGTGATGGCACACAAACCCGTTCATTTTGTTATGTAGATGATTTGATAGAAGGCATTTACCGCTTACTAATGTCTGATTATGCACAGCCTGTAAACATTGGCAACCCAGATGAGATTACGATTAAGCAATTTTGCGAGGAAATAATCAAGCTGACAGGCACATCACAAAAAATTATTTATAAAGAGTTGCCTCAAGATGATCCGAAACAACGTAGACCGGATATTACAAAAGCAAAAGCATTGTTGGGATGGGAGCCAAAAATTGGCAGAGCAGAAGGTCTTAAAATTACATATGAATACTTCAAGTCGTTACCGGCAGAAGCATTACAAAAAATAGAACATAAAGATTTCACAACATTCAATCGTTAAAATGGCTAAAATATTGGTTACCGGCGGTACTGGTTACATTGGTTCGCACACCGTAGTAGAATTACACAATGCAGGTTATGAGGTTGTTATTTTGGATAACCTTTCTAACTCAAACATTAAAATTTTAACCCAGCTCCATGCTATTACAGGTAAATGGCATGATTTCCATGAAATTGATTTACAGGATGATAAAGCAGTTCAGGAATTTGCAGAAAACCATACTGATATTAGTGGAATTATTCACTTTGCAGCTTACAAAGCCGTTGGCGAATCAGTAGAGCAACCCTTAAAATATTATAAAAATAATTTTTATAGCTTAATTAACCTGCTCACCTCTTTCAACAAAAAAATAAACTTCGTTTTTTCTTCATCTTGTACCGTTTACGGTCAGCCTGATACTTTACCAGTAACAGAAGCAGCGCCAGTAAAGAAGGCCGAATCTCCTTATGGTAATACTAAGCAAATTGCCGAAGAGATTTTAGAAGAAACAGCTGCGGTAACACCAGATTTAAATGTAATCGCTTTGCGTTATTTTAATCCTGTTGGGGCACATGAAACTGCTTTAATTGGCGAATTACCTAACGGAGTACCGGCAAACTTGGTTCCTTTCATTACCCAATCAGCTATTGGCAAACGTGGTCCGATAACGGTTTATGGTGATGATTATGATACCCCGGATGGTTCGGCCATTCGTGATTATATTCATGTTGTTGATTTAGCCAAAGCGCATGTTGCGGCAATAAATCGCCTTGAAGATAATAAAGGTGCTTCTAATTATGAGGTGTTTAACGTAGGAACGGGCAAGGGAACTTCTGTTTTAGAAATTATTGCTGCCTTCGAAAAATCAACCAATGCCAAGTTGGATTATAAAATTGGACCGAGAAGGGCTGGTGATATTATTCAAATTTATGGTGATGTAAAAAAATCCAATGAAGAGTTGGGCTGGAAAGCTAATTTGGATATTAATGAAATGATGCGTTCTGCTTGGGAGTGGGAAAATTACATTAAAGCAAATCCTTTTTAGATGAAACTTGCTGAGCACAAAGATTTAAAACTAGCGATAACAGACTTGCCCATAAAGGAGAAGGATAAGTTGCTGTTGCGTTTGGTTGCTAAAGATAAAGTGCTTACAGAGCATCTTCATTATAAATTATTGGAAGATGAGACTGATCTCGAAGATCGGAAGGAAAAGATAAAAGCAGATGTTGCAGATCAAATTTCTGAACTTAAAAACTTAAATGCAAAGGAAGCGTTGGTTAAGGTTAGAAAAATGATTACTTCTGTTAACCATTTTTATAAAGTTACAAAAGATGCAGTTGGAGAGGTTGAACTCAAAATCTACATTTTAAATATAATCCCGATAGCCTATAAAGGTAAAATCCTTTCCTATCGGGATTTTATGATCTTATTTTCCGTTTACTACTTAAAAACAGTTGCGGTAACCTTAAATAAGTTTAAAAAGCTTCACGAAGATCTACAGTTTGATTTAAGCGGAGAGGTAAATCAATTGCTGAATAAAATTTATACTTCAAAAATGGCTTCGGCCGCTGAATCATCAAACATCCCAAAAGAATTGTAAAATTTAATTTTAATAGCACTATTATGTTCGGTTTATTTAAGAAGAAAAAAATAGTACCCGAATTTAACTTTTCGAATATCGGTACGGATATGCATTCGCACATCATACCCGGTATTGATGATGGTGCTCAAACCATCGGAGATTCTTTATTACTGGCGAAAAAATTTAAACAACTCGGGTTTAAAAAATTAATTGCTACGCCGCATATTATGGCCGATTATTTTCGGAATACACCTGATACCATTAATAGAGGATTAGATATTTTAAGAAAAGGTTTACATGAAGTGCAACTGGATTTGGAGGTTGATGCTGCCGCTGAATACTACTTGGATGAAACTTTAGAAAAAAAAATTAAACAAAAGGAGGTACTAACCTTCGGCAATAACTACGTACTTTTTGAACTTTCTTATATAAACGCACCACAAAACTTAATTGATTTTATAAAAACCATGCAGGATAGTGGGTACAAACCTGTATTGGCACATCCTGAAAGATATCCTTATTACTATGGTTCTTTTGAGAAATATCATCAAATTAAGGAAACAGGGTGTTTATTGCAGTTAAACTCTATTGCGCTAACGGGTTACTATGGTTCTGGAGCAAAAAAGGTAGCCCTGGAAATGGTAGAAAACCACATGATAGATTTTATAGGGAGCGATATGCACCATTTAAAACATGCCGCAGCAATGGAAGAAAGTTTAAAAACAGTAGAAATGCAAAGACTTTTAACCCAGCATCAATTAAATAATATTTTGCTTTAAAATGATCGTTAATATTTTAACTGTCTTCAAAAAGTATATTACTCGTATCTTAATGCTTCAACAGGATCTAATTTAGAAGCTTTTTTAGCAGGGTAGTAGCCAGAGCCAATACCAACCAATACGCATAAAAGAAATCCGCCGATAATAAACATCCATGGAATTATAAATGCACCGCCCATTGCCAGTGATATAATGTTACCGAGAAGTATGCCCAGAAAAATTCCTAACGCACCGCCCATTAAACAAATTACTACAGCTTCTATTAAAAATTGACGGCGAATAACCTGTGGATTAGCACCAATGGCTTTTCTAATACCAATTTCACGAGTACGTTCTGTTACCGAAACCAGCATAATATTCATTAATCCTATTGATGCACCAATTAGGGTTATAATTCCAATGGCAACACCCCCAACGGCAACAAAAGCAAGGTTTTCGAATAAGGTTTGTGCAATAGCATCACTCTTTGTAATCTCAAAATTATTGGTTTCCGAAACTTTTACTTTCCTAATATTTCTAAATAATGCGGTAGATTCTCCAATAACGTTATCCATAATGTCGTTATTAGGTACCATTACTGTTATGGTATAGGATGGATTTGCATTTGCATTAATTTGCTTCGCTTTTAGCAAAGGTACATAAACAGCTCTATCACCACTAAAACCCATACTGGAGCCTTTTTTAGCTAAAATTCCAACGATTTTAAATCTGTTATTTCCAACATTAATCAATTTATCCATCGGATCAGCATTTTTGAAAAGCTTATCTACAACGTCGCCACCAACAATGCAAACATTAGAACCCATTTGTACTTCAGATTTACTGAAATTTCTACCTTCAGAAAGACTTAAGCCTTGTGCAGGCAAGCCATTTTCATCAATACCTTGTACATTAATGTTTGGATTGGTTTTTAAGCTACCATATTTTACGGTAGAGCCACCGCTGGCAAAAACACTTACGGCAACAGTTGCGGGGGTGTTTAAGCTATCTTTAAATCGTACGGCATCTTCATACCTAATTTCTTTAAAAGGTTTAGGGCGCTTACCTGGGCCGCCAATTCTAATACCAGTACCACGGTTTCTAATTGTAAATGAATTAGCCCCCATACTGCTAAATGCCTCAGTCATACTTTTTTTAACAGCATCAAGCGTAGTTAAAATACCAACTAAAGCCATTAAACCAATGGCAATAATTAAAGCTGTTAACATTGTGCGTAAACGATTGCCTTTAATTGATTCTAATGCCAGCCTGATATTTTCTCTGTAATTCATTTATTTAGCGTATAGCGATGGGTGCAAAATGCGGACAATTTGCCTTAAAAATAAAAAAGTCCCAATGTTTAGACAAGGGGACCGCACTATATGTTACAATAATATTTTGTTTATGCAGAAAAACTTGTGCCACAGCCGCAAGTACTGGTTGCATTTGGATTAACAAAAGTAAAACCACGAGAGTTTAATCCATCTTGCCAATCAATCATCATACCCATTAAATACATTTGGTGAGCTTTATTCATGAAAACTTTAATTCCATCAATAAAAAACTCCTGATCGCCATCTTTTTTCTGGTCGAAGCCTAAAACGTAGTTCATCCCTGCGCAACCGCCACCCTCAACGCCAACACGTAAGCCAAAATCTTCGCCAATTTCTTGCTGATCTTTTAATTTATATAACTCTTTTGCTGCGTTTTCAGAAAAACTTACCGGTGCAAATGCTGTATCAACTGTTGTGCTCATGTTATTTAAATTTTAACTGATACAAATATAAATAATAATGCACATTTTTGCTTTTATGCGGGTGTTAAAATTACCGTAGTTAAACAATACCAATGAATATACAACAAATTGTAACCGATGTAGCTATTTTATTTGCTGGCATCTTTATCGCCTTTATGGCAGTTTATTATATCCTTAAGGCCGATATACAACGGTTTTTTAATCTTAAAACTCTAGAAATTAATAAAGAAGCCAGCGCTCATCTTTTACCATTAAGATTACAGGCTCACGAAAGATTAATCATTTTTACAGATCGAATAAACCCAGCTAATTTATTGGTTCGCCTACATCAGCAAGGTATTGGTTTAAGCGTACTACAAGCAGGAATTTTAAATGAAGTGCGATCCGAATATCAGCATAATATTACTCAACAGCTTTATGTAGATAGTATTACTTGGAATGTGGTGAGGAAACTTAAGGATGATACCATTGCTATGATTAACAATGCAGTGCAAGGCCTGCCAGCTGATGCAAATGGAATAGAGCTGAGTAAAGCAATATTAAATCATATGGCCTCGATTGATGAAAATCCATATGATTTAACCATAGAGTTGATTAAAAAAGACATTCAACGAATGTTTTAAGAACAGTAAATTTTTAAATCGTTTAATTGTATGTTTTTCAATTAGTCGTTTATAGCCAATAACCAAATATAAGTATGAGTGAGAATAAGCATACAACCACTTCTGGTATAGAAATTAAGGAATTATATACTACCGCCAGATCAATGGATGAGAAGCCAGGCGAATTTCCTTTTACCCGGGGGATACAAAAGGACATGTACAGAGGACGTTTGTGGACCATGCGGCAGTATGCGGGTTTTTCTACTGCGGAAGAATCAAACAAGCGTTATCATTATTTATTGGCGCAAGGTACAACCGGTCTTTCTGTGGCTTTTGATTTGCCAACACAAATTGGCTATGATTCTGATCATGAAATGGCCGATGGTGAAGTAGGAAAAGTTGGTGTAGCCATTGATTCATTAAAAGATATAGAGATTTTATTTGATGGCATTGAGCTAAAAAATATCACAACCTCAATGACGATCAATGCAACAGCATCAATTTTATTGGCGATGTATATTGCATTGGCTAAAAAACAAGGTGCAGATTTAAAGCAAATCTCTGGCACTATACAAAATGATATATTAAAGGAGTATGCCGCGAGGGGTACTTATATCTATCCGCCAAAACCATCCATGCGGTTAATTACCGATATTTTTGAGTATTGCAGTAAAGAGGTGCCAAAGTGGAATACCATTTCTATTTCGGGTTATCATATTAGAGAAGCAGGATCAACAGCGGTACAAGAACTCGCTTTTACCTTGGCAAATGGTAAAACCTATTTAAAAGCAGCGCTCGATAAAGGTTTGGATATTAACGTTTTCGCAAAGCGATTGTCCTTCTTTTTCAATTGCCACAATAACTTTTTTGAAGAGATTGCTAAGTTTAGGGCTGCCAGAAGAATGTGGGCAAAAATTACCAAAGACCTTGGCGCTACCGATATAAAAGCGCAAATGCTGCGTTTTCATACGCAAACCGGTGGGTCGACATTAACTGCACAACAACCTTTAAATAATGTAATTAGGGTAAGTAACCAAGCCATGGCAGCCGTTTTGGGTGGTACACAGTCTTTACATACCAATGGTTATGATGAAGCGCTTTCCTTGCCAACAGAGTCTGCGGCTAAGATTGCCTTGCGTACCCAACAAATTATAGGTTTTGAAAGTGGCGTAACGGATACAGTTGATCCTTTAGCGGGATCCTTTTTTGTGGAGAACCTAACTGATGAGGTAGAAGCAGCTGCCTGGTTATATATAGATAAGATAGATGCCATGGGTGGATCTGTTAATGCAATAGAAAGCGATTACATGCAAAATGAAATTTCTGGTGCAGCTTATCAATACCAAACCGAAGTAGAAAGTGGTGAAAGAGTTTTAGTGGGGGTAAATAAGTTTACACAAGAGGAGGAAGGGCTTACCGAGGTATTTAATATAGATGATTCTATCCGTAAACTGCAAACGGAAAAATTGGAGTATTTAAAAGCGAATAGAAATGCTGCAGAAGTTAAACTGGCTTTGGATAAATTAGCTCAAGCGGCCGAAACGAATGCTAACCTAATGCCGCTAATTATTGATGCCGTAGAAAAGTATGCCACACTGGGTGAGATTGCAGATGTACTTAGAGCAGTTTTTGGCGAATATTAAGGACAATAATAATACTTGAAAATCTAATAATCTCTTTCTAACTTATCATCGGTATGGAAATGAATCCACAGTGTATTTTTGAATAAACTGAACAACGCTATTTTCTGCAAATTCTTAATTTAAATAATAGCTTTGATATTCAGTGAGTTTGAGTTTTTTAGTTAAGAAATAGCAAAAAAAATGTCTACTAATGTGCATATGGCTTAGAATTTGCTTTCCAGCAGCCAGTTTATAACGATATAACGGAAATAGGGACAAAAGCCATCATGATGTGGAAAACCGATGTGGATAAATAGTTATCCACACTAAAAATTCAGGTTGAAGATGATAGATTGCTGCTTATGAAGATGTTACGAAATATTTGAAATTTTTGTTTAAAATGTTGATAATTTTCTCAATATTCGTAGTCCCGAAACGATCCATCTCGGATTACCGAATCGGCACTGTAAACCAATAAATTATAGAAATCGCAATGGAAAAAACTTGTACAGAAGTGTGGAAGAACTGTCTTCAAATTATTAAGGATAACATTCCGAACCAAAGTTTCAAAACTTGGTTCGAGCCAATAACAGCCCTTAAATTAGAAGGTAAGGTTTTAACCATTCAGGTACCGAGTTTATTCTTTTACGAATGGCTTGAAGAACACTACGTAGGATTATTACGTAAAACTGTAAAAAAACAACTTGGAGAAGATGGGCGCCTGGAATATAACATCGTTGTAGATAAATCATCTAACAGCGGTAATCCTTATACAACCAATATGCCATCTAACGGAAACGGAGCAGAAGCAAAGTCGCAATCAATGCCTATTCCAGTTTCTATTAACAAAGACATTAAAAATCCATTCATCATTCCTGGATTAAAAAAATTAAATGTAGACCCTCAATTAAACTCTAATTATACTTTTGATAATTACATAGAGGGCGATTGTAACCGTTTAGCTCGTTCAGCAGGTTATGCTGTAGCAGCAAAACCTGGTGGCACCTCATTTAACCCATTAATGATTTATGGTGGAGTAGGTTTGGGTAAAACCCACCTTGCACAAGCCATAGGAAATGAGATAAAAGCAACCATGCCTGATAAGCTGGTTATTTATGTAAGCTGTGAGAAATTTTGCCAACAGTTTGTGGATTCCCTGAAAAACAATACTATTAACGATTTCGTTAATTTTTATCAAGCAATGGATGTTATCATCATGGATGATGTACACAACTTTGCTGGTAAGGAAAAAACTCAGGATATTTTCTTCCACATCTTTAATCACTTACACCAATCTGGTAAACAAGTAATTCTTACATCAGATAAAGCACCAAAAGATTTAGCCGGTTTAGAAGAACGCTTGTTAAGCCGTTTTAAATGGGGACTTTCTGCTGATTTACAAATCCCTGATTTGGAAACTCGTATTGCCATTTTAAGAAAGAAAATGTATGCAGATGGTATTGAGTTACCTGGGGAAGTTGTAGAATATGTTGCCCACAATATTGATAACAACGTACGTGAACTAGAAGGTGCAATGGTTTCATTATTGGCGCAAGCTACCTTAAACAAAAAGGAAATTGATTTAAGCTTGGCTAAGCAAATGTTGAAAAACTTCATCAAGAATACTTCAAAAGAGATTTCGATGGAATACATTCAGAAATTGGTTTGCGAATATTTCGAAGTACCTGTTGATATGGTTAAATCTCAAACACGTAAGCGTGAGATTGTACAAGCCCGTCAAATTTCAATGTACTTATCAAAAAGCCATACTAAATCATCTTTAAAAACAATTGGAGCTTTCTTCGGTGGTCGCGATCACAGTACTGTAATCTACGCTTGCCAAACCGTTGAGGATTTAATTGATACCGATAAGAAATTTAAAGCTTACGTACACGATATTCAGAAAAAATTAAAAATGAGCTAAATATTTGCTCGTTTATATGAAAAGTCCCGGTGCAAATCGGGACTTTTTTTATGTTGTAATTTTATAGAAGCCCTTTTTGATAGGAATGTTTCTCAATTTTTCGCCTCAATTATATTATAAAACTCATCCTTGTAAACATCGCCAAGTGGAATAATGGCATCTCCAATGTAAATTCTACTCCGCTCAATACTTACTATTTTATTTACCGCAACGATATAAGATTTATGTACTCTTACAAACTGTTTTTTTGGAAGTTGTTCTTCGGTTTTTTTAATGTTTTGTAAAGACATAATTTTTTCAGTTTTGGTATGTATTGCAACATAATTTTGCATTCCCTCCACATATAAAATATCTTCAGTATTTATTTTAACAAGTTTGTATTCTGTTTTAACGAAGATAAAATCCTTTTCCTTCACAGTTGTGCTTACTTGCTCAACTTTAACCTGTGGTACAGAATCAAAATAATGCTGCGCTTTTTGAACGGCCTTGTAAAAACGTTCAAATGAAATTGGTTTGAGTAAATAATCTATCGCATCATTTTCAAAACCATCCAAAGCATATTCCGAATAAGCGGTGGTTAATACTACTTTACATTTTCCACTTACAATTTTCATAAATTGTACACCATTTAGCTGTGGCATTTGGATATCGAGAAAAACAAGATCTACATCATTTTTCATTACGTATTCAAGTGCTTCTAATGGATTTGTGCTACTGAAAACCAAACTTAAATCTGGCACTTTGCCAACGTAATCATTTAAAATATCAATAGCTAAAGGCTTATCATCAACAACAATGCAACGAATCATATCCAATCTAGTTTTAGGGTAACTGTAAAAGTATCATTTTCATCAGTAATTTTAAGTTGATGTTTATTTGGATAAATTAAAGCAAGTCTTCTTTGCACGTTTGCCAAACCAATGCCACCAGTCTTATCCTTTTGATCACCATTCTTTTTATTTACCACTTTAAAATCTAAATGACTGCTGGTAATTGAAACAATAATTTGAATTGGATTTTCGGAATCATTAATAACCCCATGCTTAAATGCGTTTTCAATAAAGTTGATTAAAATTAATGGAGCAATTTGCTGTTGAGTTAATGTTCCGGTAATTTCCAGATGAATATTAGTCATTCCCTTTTGCCCAATTTCAAATAATTCGATTACATTTTTAAGGTAACTAATTTCTTTTTCTATGGAAGCAAACTGGTCGTTACTTTCTTTGAGCATATAGCGTAACAAGGCCGATAGTTTTAAAACGGCTTCTGGTGCCTGCTTGGCCTGTTGGTAAGTAAGCGCATAAATATCATTCAAAGTATTAAACAGGAAATGTGGATTGATCTGCGATTTTAAGTAAGCCAATTCTGTTAAAGCCTGCTCTTTAGCTAGTTCCTGTTGCTTTTTCTGTGTTTCAAAAAAATCATTTACATAGCTAATGGCAATACTAAAGAAAATATACACATAGTTTTCGAACAATAAGGTTTGAAAGGAAAGCCAAAAAGTTAGCTTATCCACATACATGTAAGAATACCAACCGAATTTTTTAGGCAAGATGTAACCATAAATATATTGGTGGAGTGGAGAAAGCGCAGCAAAAAGTATAAAAACAAAAACAACGTACAGTATAATCCTCTTAGGCCTAATTAGCTTTGGAACGAGTAAAAGGTAGTTGATATAAAATACACAAAGCGGAAAAATTAGGGTAATTAATTTTACTGTTAAAATTCCAGAAACGCCAGAAAAGGAGAATTCCGTTATGTTATAGGTTTGGAAACCAAAAAGCAGCTCTTTAAGCCATAAAATTAGCCAATAGCCAATATGAAAATAAATAAAATGGGATCTTTTCATGGATAATTTTTTCTAAAAATAGTATAATCAACCAATAAGTACCTTCTGTAAAGTATCAATGCCCAAAATTTATACACCAAAAGTATTTATTTAAGGTTCAATTGTTTTTTGTGGCTTTTTGCCTTTTCATCAATAGAAAAAACCTCTTGGTCAATCGTAGTCTTTCGTGCTTCCTTTTAGTTTGCAGTTTTGGAAGAAATAAAATTATGTTATGAAAAGGATTATATACACGACGTTATTAAGTTTAAGCTTTTTTACAATAAATGCTCAAACCATTAGTGAAGCTGATAAATACTTAATTTTTATCAAAACCTGGAATTTTCTTAAATATTACCATCCAGCATTTGCTTCGGGTAAAATTAATGCAGATTCATTTTTTCTTGCTAAACAAAAGCTGGTGGAAAATATTAATACGCAACCGGCAATTAACCAAACGCTAATTAATACCATTAATGAAATCGGTTTATTAAGAGAAGATATTAAAACAGACGTTTCCATTAAAAATATCATCAAAATTAATCCTTTGCATAAATGGTATGTAGACAATAAAATTGTTAGTGATAATCTGAAAAGTCTATTGTTGCAAGTGTATAATAATCGCGATGTTAAAAATCATCATTACTTACCATTACTTAATTATAATACAGAAATTCCAAACGAAAAGATATACGATTTTGCCGCGTCAGAAAACCTTCCTGAGCCCATGAGGCTTTTGGCTTTGGCAAAACTACAAGGCGCTATAGATTATTTATACCCACACCATACTTTAATGAAGGAAAAATGGGATGTGGTGATGAAGAGAAATATTCCATTATTTAAAAAGTGTGCTTCCCGGAAGGATTACGAGATATTGATTTTGAAAATTGTTGCAAACCTAAACGATTCTCATGCTTATAATAGATTTTACTCGAGTTTAAAATTTAGAAGTGAAATTTTTAAAAACACATTTTATCCGCCGTTTGATTATAAAATTATTGATAATAAGATTTTAGTAACCAAAATTATATATCCTGAGCTTTGTGCTAAAGCTGGAATCGAGTTGGGAGATTGGATTACGGAAATTAATGGGGCATCCATTCCTTCCAGAATAGATACTTTAGGGAAATTACTTGGTGCTTCAAATAAAAATACTTTAATCTCGAAAATTAATTCTTTTCCCACCAATTTCATTTGGAGCGCAGATAATGCCACATTTAACTTAAAATTATTAAGAAATAACCACAGAAAACAAGTTTCAATAGATTTTTTAAACGTGAGAAATAAGGATGTTGCTGAGAAAATCAATAATTATTTAAAAAATAAATCTGAAGTTTCTGATTCATTAAAAGGGTTTATGCTCCTGAAAAATGATATTGCCTATTTTAACATTGATAAAATTATTCAACTATTCAAAAGTGATGATGAAAAAAGGGACAGTGAAATGGATTCAATTTTTAATCTGACAGTTAAACAAAAAGCTATAATTTTTGATATGCGAGGCTACCCACAGTGGTCTGGCTTTATTTATACCTATTTATATAAAAAATTTGGAAGGCCGGAGGATAGATTTGCTAAATATTATAAATCAAACTTAAACAACGTTGGTACTTTTGATTGGAATAATCTTCCGGCTACCTACCACAGCATCACTGTTACGCCCGAACAGTTTAAATATACGGGTAAGGTAATGATCATCGTGAATGCTCAAACACGAAGTTTATCCGAGTGGGAAACGATGGATCTACAGTCTATGTTTCCTAATGCCAAAACAATAGGTGAGCAAACTTCGGGGGCAGATGGAGATGAAAAATACATTAACATCCCAGGGAATTATCAGGTTCATTTTACTGGAAATGCAATTTATTATCCAGATGGTACATCAGCACAAGGGAAAGGAGTAAGAATAGATAAAATTATTCATCCAACTCCATCCGATATTCTTACCGGGAAAGATACTCTATTGGATTATGCTATAAAAGAAGTTCAATAGTTGACTTTATTTTTAATCAGATTTAAAAATTTAAACCATGAAAAAACAAATTCTATTCATAATACTAATTCTTGTAGGCATTTCTTCTATCGCTAAATCTAATTTCAATTTAAAGAAGAATGACGATAGCTTAAAAAATTATTTACAAACGGCTTTAAATTTGATGAAGAAGAGATCGGTAAATAGCCATAAAATTAACTGGAATCAAATTTATAGTGAAGCTTATCTTGCTGCTGCGGATTCAAAAACAATTAGGGATTTATATCCGGTGATCCTTGCATCACTTGGGAAATTAGGCGATAGCCATTCCAAATTTTTCCCGCCGGAAATGGTTAAAAGCTATCTTATGGGCTACAGAGCAACAGGACAACAATTTCCTGAAATAAAATCTGCATTTTTAAGAAACAAATACGCCTATATTTCTTTGCCGCAATTTTACAGCTATAATTTTGTTGAATGGAATGAGTTTGCCGATTCTTTTAGAAATAAAATAAAACAACTTGAAAAACAAAACCCAGTAGGATGGATTATAGATCTGAGAGATAACGATGGTGGAATGTTGGCCCCAATGTATGCTGCAATTGCTCCCTTTGTAAATCAAAACCAGGCAATTGGTTGGAAAGATGGTGCTGGAACAAATCATTTTATTGATTACCAAAAAGATAATTTTTATGAAGACCAGGAAATTGCACATACCTTTAAACTTGTTAACCGAAAAATTAAAATAAAAGATAAACCAATAGTTGTTTTAATAAATAGAAAAACAGCCAGTAGTGGCGAATTTGTTTCAGCTTTATTTGTAGGGCAAAAAAATGCAACTTTTATCGGTGTGCCAACAAATGGTTTAACGTCTTCCAATCAAGAACATAAATTAACTGACGGAGCTTTCATGGTACTTACAGAAGGGAATTTAATAGATAGAAACCGAAAAGAATATTCAAAAATGGGAGAGGGAATACAGCCTGATGTTAAAATTGAAAACTTAACAAATGATGCAATGTTGAACGATGAGATGTATTTAGAAAAAGCGATCGAAATATTAAATAAAAAAACAAGCCCCTTAAAACCAAAGGTTAAGGGGCTTTATTTTGTGTGGCCAAAATTGTAATTAACTCAATTCTGCCAATCCGTAATGCAAAGCTGCAACATGCAAAGCCTGGGCAATTTTATTGTCCTTTAACAATTGTTTTACTTCTTCAACTGTATATTCTTCCACATTTAAAATTTCGTGTTCATCCAAATGCTGATCGTGGGTTTTTACACCGCCAGTTAAAAAATAAGTAAAGGTTTTATTGGTAGATGTTGCCGGATTTGGATAAAGTTCTGCAATTTGTTTACAGGTTTTAAAAGTATATCCGGTTTCTTCCTGCAATTCACGTTTAATGGCAAATTCTGGTTTTTCATCTCCATCAATTACTCCACCAGGAACTTCTAATGAAATAATATCTGCTGCATGGCGGTATTGTCTTACTAAAATAACTTTTCCCTCTGCTGTAAGTGCAACTGCATTTACCCAGTTTGGATATTCTAAAACGTAGTAATCATCTTTAACTGCACCACCCTGTAGCTCACAAGTATCAACCCTTAATGTTGCCCACTTTTCTTTAACTAAATATTTTGAAGCGATTTTACGCCATTTTTCAATAATCATATATTAACTGTATTTTTCTAAAAAGCTTTTAATTTGCCTTTGTCTTGATAAACCTTCAAAAGATTGGATGTGGTGTTGTTTTTCAATAAACTGATAAAGTGCCAATAACTTTTGAGCAACGATTTGAGTTTCTTTTATGTTTTCGAAGTGATCGATGTGAGTATAAAAAAGCTTGCTTAATAACTCCAATTTATCTGCTGAGAACTCTTTTTCAATCAGGAACTTATGAAACTCATCATCACTAATTTCTAATAAATTCGAATACGAAAGTTCAAATTCCTCTTCCAGAGTACTGGAAAACAAAAAATCAGATTCTTCTTTTTTGCCTTCTAGTTTTAAGCCAATTATTCGGGCTAAAGCTTGAGCAAGTTTTTGAATTTCGGCAGTAACTAAATCTCTTTTATACATAAATTATTAACGCTTAAAATTGAATAAGGATTTTTTTACCAGCTGCCACTTGAGCCACCACCACCAAAGCTTCCTCCTCCAAAACCACCAAATCCACCGCCACCGCCGGATGAGCCTCCGCCTCCCCAGCCGCTACCACCGCCTCCACGACCACCGCTTCCAAAAAGCATAGCCCAGAATAATGCGTTGGATGCACCCCGACTGCCGATTACTTCACTATTACCACCACCACCTTTGCTGATTATTATGATAATTACAATGATAATTATGATTACCACAATAACACTCCCTGAACCCCCTTTGCCAGATGAAACCTTAGGGTTGTCGTTTTTATACTCGCCTTTAGTGTATTTTATAATAGAGGTAGTGCCATCATCTAAACCTTGAAAATAATTTCCAGCTTTAAAATTAGGTTTTATATCATTTTCTATAATGCGTTTTGCATAAACATCAGGTAAAGCACCTTCAACACCATATCCGGTTTGAATAGATATTTTACGATCGCCAACTGCAACAACGATCATTATGCCATTGTTCTTTCCATTTTGGCCAACGCCCCATTTACGACCAAGTTCAACCGCATATTCATTAATATCATAATCGCCAACAGATTTAATAATAGCAATGGCAATTTGAGTAGAAGATGAATCATCAAAAGCAACCAGTTTTTGTTCCAATTGCTGTTTCTGTCCCGGCGATAACACATTTGCGTAATCATTAACTAATGTTGATGGTTTCTCAGGGAAATCTTGTGCAAAAGCAAAGCAGAAAATTAAACTAAACAGCGATAAAAGAAGTAATTTTTTCATTGTTTAGTTATTATCCAGTTTATCCATATATACAATATCATTAGGTAACTCATTTATATCTCCCACTTGGTATGGAAAAAATAGAGCCAGTTTTTCACCTGCCAATGCCACGCCCGCAACAATACCATCGGCTAAATTACCAGTAGCAAAGTGCGCATTCATTGCAACTTTGGTAGTTTCCCAAAAATTATCAGGCACAACACGATTTATACCTGTATCGCCAATAATGGCAAATTTATGATCGGCGTGAGCCAAATAAATTAATACACCGTTGCGTTGCGCTGTTTTATCCATATCCAGCTTTGCGAAATAGTCTATCGCTTTTTCATAAGCATCACCCTCACAATGTTTATCTATTGCAATACGGATTTCGCCAGATGTTGCCTGCTCAGCATCAGCAATGGCTTTTGCTATTTTATCCTGTTCAATATCTGAAAATAAAGACATATCTTTCTTTTATAATGAAGTAAAAAGGGTAATGCACGTTTAATAAAACACGCATTACCCTTAATTTTTTTTGCTTAAAATTAAAATTCTACTTTCGGTGCATCTTTAGCAGTTGCATCAGCTTCAAAGTAACCTTTAGCTTTAAACCCGAACATACCAGCTGTTAAATTGGTAGGGAAAGATCTTATTTTACTATTGTATTCCTGTACAGCATCATTAAAATCTTTACGTGCAACAGTAATTCTGTTTTCGGTACTCTCTAATTGTGCAGATAAATCACTAAATTGTTGAGTTGCTTTTAATTCAGGATAGTTTTCGGTAATTGATAATAATTTACCTAGCGCCTGGCTTAACTGACCTTGAGCAGCTTGATATTTTTGAATGTTTTCTGGCGTTAACTCATCTGCCTTAACCGTCATTTGTGTTGCTTTAGCACGAGCCTCAACAACTGCAGTTAAAGTTCCTTGTTCAAATTTAGCTGCACCTTTTACAGTACTCACTAAGTTTGGAATTAAATCTGCCCTTCTTTGATATTGGGTTTGTACAGTTCCCCATTTAGATTTTACATTTTCATCAAGTTTAACCATGCTGTTGTATCCGCATGAACTTAGTGTGCTAACTGCAATCACGGCAGCTAAAATTCCAAAAACTAATTTTTTCATCTTTATGATATTTGTTTTATTTTCAAATTGAATTTAAGGTCAATTTACAAATTAGATTACAAAATCTGTACCTTTGTTACACTTCGGGATAAATACCTGACATTATTATGCAGAAAGAAATCGAAATTACTTTGCTCCCACATCAGGTTGAGCAATCAGAAGCAATCACTCAGAAACTTGCAGAATCTTTAAAACTGCCTTTAAATAGCATTAAAAGCTACGAAATCCTTAAAAGGTCTATTGATGCACGTTCCAGGAAAGTGATTTACCGTTTGCAAGTGAGGGCTTATATTGATGAAGAAAGAATTGCAGAAGATTATACCGTAAACTATCAAAATGTCAGTAATGGCAAGCCTGTAATTATTGTGGGCGCAGGTCCAGCTGGCTTATTTGCCGCACTTCAGTGTATAGAAAACGGTTTAAAACCCATCATTATCGAACGCGGTAAAGATGTAAAACAGCGCCGAAGAGATTTAGCAGCTATAAATAAACAAGGTTTAGTAAATACAGAATCCAATTATTGCTATGGCGAAGGTGGCGCAGGAACCTATTCAGATGGTAAACTATATACCAGATCCAATAAGCGTGGTGATATTAATAAAGTATTGCAGGTTTTTGTGAGCCACGGTGCCGAACAGGATATTTTGGTTGATGCCCGCCCACATATTGGTACCAATAAATTGCCACATATTATTACTTCTATAAAAGATACCATATTAAATGCAGGTGGCGAAGTGATGTTCGATACCCAAATGACAGATATATTGGTCGAATTTGGAAAAGTTAAAGGAATAGAAGTAAACTTCGAAGATAAATTATTTGCCGATCATATTATTTTAGCAACCGGGCATTCGGCCAGAGATGTATACGAGTTATTAAATCGAAAAAACATCTTAATAGAAGCTAAGCCCTTTGCATTAGGCGTTCGTATTGAGCATCCCCAAAATATTATAGATACTGCACAATACCATTGCGATACCCGTTCAGAATTTTTACCACCAGCCTATTATAGTTTGGTAGAGCAGGTAGGCGCTCGTGGCGTGTTTTCTTTTTGTATGTGCCCCGGTGGAATTATCGCCCCTTGCGCAACAGGAGAAAATGAAATTGTAGTTAATGGATGGTCGCCTTCAAAAAGGAACAATCCATATGCAAATTCCGGTACAGTTGTACAAGTAACTTTAAATGATGTACAAGGTTATGACCCGTTGCGGATGTTAAATTTTCAGTCAGAAATTGAAAAATTAGCTTTCGAAGCTGGCGGAGGTAACTTGGTTGCACCTGCACAACGAATGGTAGATTTTGTAAATAATAAGCTATCTATAGATTTACCAAAGAATTCATACCTCCCAGGCACAAAAAGTGTAATGCTGGATAATGTTTTGCCAGAGTTTGTATCCGAAAGTTTAAAAGCAGCGCTTCCATTATTTGGAAATAAAATTAGAGGTTATTACACCAATGAAGCTATTTTGGTTGGTGTAGAAAGCCGTACCTCATCACCAGTTCGTATTCCTCGAGATAAAGAGAGTTTTCAGCACCCACAAGTTTCTGGTTTATACCCATGTGCCGAAGGAGCTGGCTATGCCGGTGGTATTGTTTCAGCCGCCATTGATGGAATTAATTGTGCCAACGCTATATTATCAACAATATAAACAAACATTATATTAACCCAATTGTTCTTTCAGTATGTTTAATATTACGGCTGAATTAAGGAAAGCATATAATGGTGATGCATGGCACGGTAGCCATATTATGCAAATATTAAATCAGGTAAAACCTGAAAACGCATTCAAATATTTCATTGTTGATGCACACTCTATCGCCGAAATTACTTTACATTTAACCAGTTGGACAGAAGAAGTATCGGCCAGACTACTTAATAAGATAGCTTCAGAACCTGCCCTTGGCGATTGGCCAATAGCTCAAAATAAAACTATTCAAGGCTGGGAGAAGATTATTTTTGATTTCAAAATAGCCAATGAAGAACTAATTCGCATTTGCGATTCTATTAAAGATCAGGATTGGCATGAGTGGGTAAAGTCAGAAAGTAATCCCGCATTAGGCAAAGGGATAGATAAAATAGAATTATTAAATGGCTTAGTTCAACATCACGCTTATCACGCAGGACAAATTGCAATACTTTCAAAATTTTAAAATGAAAAAAACATTAATTATAGGCGCATCGCCAGATCCTACCCGTTACGCTTACAAAGCTGCACACATGTTGAAGCGTTTTAATCACGATTTCGTAAACGTAGGAATTAAAAAAGGAGAAGTCGCAGGTGTAGAAATTGAAAAGCCAGAAGAAATTCATCAAGATATAGATACGATAACCTTATATATTGGCCCCGCTTTGCAAGCACAATACCACGATTATATTTTAGCAACAAAGCCAAAACGTGTAATCTTCAATCCAGGCACAGAAAACTATGAGCTTGAAAAACTTTTAGATCAACATAATATAGAACCTGTAGAAGCGTGCACGCTGGTTTTATTAACCACTGGACAATATTAAAATCTATTTTTTTGGAAATCAAGTTTGGGTGGTACTATTAAAGTTTAGTCCCGCCCACCATTTCAAATCCATTCCCGATAAAAATCGGGATACGGGTTTTCCATTCAGGTCGGGTTTATGTAACATAGATTGATGACCAAAACTCAAAATCCTATCCTTTCTAAAACCTATTAATTAGGTATAACCACTTCATTTCTTTTTACAAAACCGCTTGAAACACTTATAAGGGATTAAAGTTTGGGATTATGATTTATTTTTTAAGGTTGAAAACCATGCTGTTAGGTTGTTTGGGTGAAATAAAGGGTTGGTTAGTTTTGCTGTTTTAGATAATTTTTCTACTTTTGCAACCCGCTTCGGAGGAAGAGGAAAAGAGGGTGAGTGGTTGAAAAGAGAGAGCGATAATTATTTTCAAATAAAAGTTGCGATTGAATAAAAGATTGCTACCTTTGCAG
>NZ_RQRS01000026.1 GCF_004335085.1 Pedobacter nototheniae
TGTAGGTAATGGTATAGTTACTCCCTGCAGTAAGCGTGTTCTGGCTTATTAAATAAGTGCCCACATTCTCGCCCGTTGCACGGCTTAATGATCCGGTAATTGCATCTGTACCCACCAGTGAGCCTGCAGCAACTGTATAACTTAAAGCCGGATCTGCAGAACCATAGGTTTTACTCTTGGCATCTGCCGTTACCGTAATCCCCTTAGGGGCTATTACTAAACTTCCTGTAACGTTCGGAGCCGCATAATTGGCATTGTTCAGGCTCCCTACAACAGCATAAGTTCCTGCTGATGTGGGTAAAGTTGCAGAGCCATTGTAGCTTAAGCTTACTCCACTTAAACCAGCAGGTGTAGTTACAGCAGTAGCGCTTTTTGCGGTACCATCATAAATTTGTGCCAAATTGCTAAGTGCAATAGAGGCCGTTCCTTTATTAACTGTTAAAACCTGTTGCGCATCTGGTGCGGCATCAAAACCTAAGCTTCCACCTTGTTTTGCAATAATATTTGTAGTACCTAAACCAATAATATGGATTTTACCATTTACAATTGTAGCAACGCTATTATTAGAACTAGTATAAGTAATGGCATTAATTGCAGCTGTTGTACTGGTTGCTCCCGGATCATAATCTGGTGTACCATAAGCCACACTTGCTGTTGGTGCTAAAGTAATGGTTTGACTGGCATTTGGTCTGTTAACGGTAAGTGTATATATTTTTACAGAAGCATCTTCTGCCGTAACCTTAACGTTGATAATGTTGCTTCCAAAATTTAATGGTAAACTTACAGAAGTAGTATTATTGCTTAAAGCAGCATATGAACCTCCGTTAACATTTACCTCCATTGTGGCGGTTAAATCAGTTAAAACAGCGGTTACGGTTGCAGTGCTACTGGCTGTAACCGTACTTACATTATAAGCGGTAGTATTGGTTGTAAAAACAGGGTTTAAACTTCCTGCAGAGGTGGTTAAACCATTAAGATCAGCAACTGTTGATAAAGCATTAACTGCTGTTAAAGGGTTTACAAGATCAGCAATGTTTACAGCTGCATCAGCACCCGCATTCCAATCTTCTAATGCAGCAAGGTTGTAGGTTGTACCGCCTCTTGATGATGTTCCATTTTTATTTAATAATGGTTTTACTGCAGCTTTATCTGTAGCGCTTAATGTTAATGTAAATTGGGTTGATGATGTAATATCAACATTTGGTGTATTTGTTAAAGTATAAGAACTACCTCCTTGCCCCGTAAATGAAAACTTACTTGCTACAATATCATTTGCATTTCCAGTAAGGAAAAGAAATCCTGTTCCAGTTACCACAAGCTGCCCTGAAGCTGCATCATAAATAGCCGATGTTATAGCTGGTACTTCCACCCCGCTTACATTAATTCCGTTGCCATTAAGATCTGCAACGGCAACCGCTGCATCAGCACCTGCTGCCCAATCTTCTGTAGCTGCAAGATTATAAACATCACCATTTGTTGATGAAGTTCCGTTTTTATTTACAATTGCATTAACCGCCGCCTGATCTGTAGTACTTAATGTTAAAGTAAAGGTAGTGGTATTGGTAATATCTACATCTGGAGTATTGGTAAGTGCATAAGTTGTACCTCCCTCTCCAGTTATTATAAATTTAGAAGCAACAATATCGTTTGCCGCACCATTTAAACTCAATAAATTATTACCTGTAACCGTTAGCACGCCTGTTGTGGCTTGATAGGTGGCTGATGTAATGGTTGGCGCAACAACACCATTAACGGTAATGCCATTAGCAGTTAAATCGGCAATGTTAAGGGATGGATCTGCTGCTTTAAGCCAATCATCCGCAGCTGCAATGTTATAAATAATACCGTTTGTTGATGAGGTTCCGTTTTTATTAAATAGTGGTTTAAGTATTAGCTGATCTGCATTATTAAGTGTTACCGCGAATGTTGTAGCATTGCTTAATTCTACATCAGCACTTGTTAAGGTATAAGTGCGCCCTTCAGCAGTAATTGAAAGTTTGTTTACAGCAACATCATTTCCGGCACCTGGATAAGCAATTAAGTTTGTTCCAGTAACGGTAAGTATTGAAGTTGATGCATTATAAACAGCTGAAGAAATGGTTGGTAGACCCACATTATTTACCGTAATTACGCCTCCTGTTCCATCTGTAGGGGCACCACTAAACCAATCAGTAGCAGCTGATAAATTATAAGTTGATCCATCTACTCCTGTTGTACCGTTTTTATTGAGCATAATGGCAAGTCTATCGGTAGCGTTTAATGTTACCGTAAATGATGTTGCACTTGAGTTGCTTACCGTAGCTGCCGTTAGCGGATAGGTAAATCCATTTGCTTTTACAATTAGTTTGGAAATATCTGCTGTTGGACTAGATGGTGGAAAACCTGTTCCTGTTACCACTAAAGTCCCCGTTGAAGCATCATAAGTTGCAGATGTTATTTTAGGAGCAAACTGAATTGAAAGTATATAATTCTTTGACCCATTAAATGGTCCTAATCCTGTTGTTTGATCTAAAGCATTAATGGTAAAAGTATAATTACCTAAAGCCGTTGGGGTTCCTGTAATTACCCCTCCCGTACTTAAAGATAATCCTGTAGGTAATGCACCTGATGATACAGTATAATTGTAAGGAGCCGTACCACCACTTGCACTTAGAGCTTGGCTATATGGAGTACCTAACGTTGCCATTGCTAACGTGATTGGCGTAACTATAATTGTTGGTGCTCCTATTGTTACGGTATATGACTTTAAAGAAGTGAACGGACCTGATCCGGTTGAGGCATCAGTAGCCTTAATGGTAAAGTTAAATGTTCCTGATGCAGTTGGTGTGCCACTTAGTATGCCTCCTGTACTTAAGGATAATCCCGTTGGTAATGAGCCTAATGATAAGGTATAAGTGTAGGGCGCAGTACCACCACTTGCCGTAAGGCCTGTAGGCAAATAAGCAACTCCGGCTACTCCACTTGGTAATATTGCAGGGCTAATCGTAATTGTTGGTGCTCCTACCGACATTGCGTATGACTGAGATCCGCTGTACGGCCCGGCGCCTGTAGAGTTATCTGTAGCTGTAGCAGTAAAGTTAAAACTACCCCCAGCAGTCGGCGTTCCACTAATTACACCGTTAGATGCTAAAGTAAGTCCGCTTGGTAATGAACCTCCCGTTATGGCATAAGTATAAGGAGCTGTACCACCTGAAGCTGATAAATTTCGACTATATGGAACGCCTACCGTTACCGTTGCTGCTGTTAAAGAAAGCGTTATTGCTGGCGCATTTACATTTAAGGAGTAGCTTCTTAATCCACTATATGTTCCTCCTGCTGTTGCATCACTAGCGGCAACGGTAAAGTTAAATATGCCACCACCAGTTGGTGTTCCACTCAATACACCTGCGGTGCTTAAGGTAATTCCGGCTGGTAATGAACCTGCTGTTATTGCATAAGTATAAGGCGCTGTACCCCCTGTAGCTGATAAACTTTGAGTATATGCCCCTGCAATACTAGCTGATGGAAGCAATACAGGAGTAACACTTATAACTGGCGCAGCAACATTAAGAGTAAATACTCTTGAACCTGTATATGGGCCAGCACCTGCTGATGCATCTGTAGCAGAAATTATAAAATTGAAAGTTCCTGTTGTTGTAGCGATACCAGAAATTATTCCATTAGAACTGAGTGTAATGCCTGCAGGTAAAGCGCCCGATGTTATGGCATAACTATAACCACTAGTTCCGCCAGATGCAGTTATGGTTTGGCTATAGCTTGAACCTGCAATTGGAGTTGGCAAAATTGTTGGTGCAATAGAAATTGTTGGTGCATCAACAGTTAATGTATATGCTCTTGAACCTGCGAATGGTGCACCGGTTCCTGTTGTTGCATCAATTGCCGATATAGTAAAGTTAAAAGTGCCACCAGCTATTGGTGTTCCATTAAAAGTACCTAAAGAGCTAAAAGAAATTCCGGCAGGTAATGTACCGCTTGTTATGGAGTAAACATAAGATGCGGTACCACCACTGGCTACTACCGTTTGTGTATAAGCTGTACCGATTTTAGAATTAGGGAGTGTAACTGGGTCAATTGTTATTATTGGCGCACCAACCACAACAGAATAAACTCTTGTTCCAGAAAAAGGCGAACCTGTACCTGTAGATGAATCAGTTGCTCTAACAGAAAATGTAAAACTTCCTGAAGCTTTAGGTGTACCTGTTAACACTCCGTTAGTGTTTAAAGTAAGTCCTGGAGGTAGTGTGCCACCACTAATGATAAACGCATAAGGTGCTGTACCCCCACTAGCGGTTAGCGATTGGTTGTAAACAGCGCCAGCAGTTGCTGAAGGCATGCCAACCTGGTCTATCACAATTGTTGGTATATTGCTTACAATGCTATAATTGGTAAATCCCGAATATGGTCCTGGTGCTAAAGATGCATCCGTAGCATTAACCGTAAAGTTAAAGGTACCTGCTGCTGTAGGTGTTCCAGAGATATTACCTGTTGAGGGAGATAACGTTAAGCCTGCAGGTAGTGCACCGCTTAAAATTGAATAGGTATAAGGGGTTACTCCGCCTGTTGCTGTTACGGTTTGTGCGTAAGCTTGCCCTACTGTAGGGTTGGCTAATGTTGTAGGTGAAACTACAATTTCTTTTATAACAATAGAGAATGGCTGAAACCCTGTGCTACTACACGCACTAGTTGCCATTACTGTAAAGTTAAACGTACCAATTGAGTTTGGCGTACCAGAAATTAAACCTGTTGTTGGCGATAAACTTAATCCTGGAGGTAAAGTACCAGAATAGCTAAAAGTATATGGTGGCACACCTCCACTAACTATACCAATAGTTTGATTTGGGTAAGCCACGCCTTTAAAACTAGCGGGTAATGCTGCCGATGTTAATACAATTAATGGATCAACAGTAGTTAACCTGCCTTCGTTAGATGTTTGCGGACCTCCGTTACCTCTAACTAAAACTCTGTAATAGTTTCCATCAACAGCCGTAACGTTACTAATGGTTAAGGTACTTGTTGTTGCGTTGCTATAAATACCACCATTTGTAATATCAGCAAAGGTTCCTGCCGATGTTCTGGTTTGCCATTGATAAGAACATGCATTTGTTGTTACCACTGAAAACGTGGTTGATGTGCTACGACAAATATTTAAACGATCAGCAACTATACTAAGTGTTAATGGACTTAAGGCATAATTTGCAGCCGTTAATAATGGAACAAAATTAGGATCAGGATAAAAATTTGAAGCATATTCCCAGTTTGCTGGTGTATTTGCATTAGTTAATATTGCTGTGGCTGTATTGGTGATTTTATTTTTATGTCTGCCAGCAAAACCATCATTGGCAAAACCATCTGAACCATCATTATTATCAAAACTTAATGTGATATTTTGTGCACCCGAATTTAACTGTGTAGGTAATTCAGAAAGAGAAGCATCCAATACATTAACGGATAAATTGGTTGCCCAACCTCCACTTGAAACGTTTGCAGAAACACCTGCTAAAAAAGTAATGCCTGTTGTAAAATCGTTAGCACTATTGGTAGCAGGCAAAAGGAAAGCAAATATTTGATCTCCCGAAAATTCTGCCAAACTCATGTATTCTTTAGGATCACCAGGGTAAAGAACGCGTGTATTGTAAGATTCCATCATGCCCACAACTGTACCCGCCGCTGTACTATTATCTTTTAAGGTAGCTTTAAGTGTAAACTTACAGTTGATTATAATCTCTGTTCCAGCTTCATAATCTTTATCAGCAGTCCACTTTATTATACCATCACTAACTGCTTTTGCGCTAGTTTGAAATTGATTGGAAGCATTAATGTAGCCAAAATCTGTAAAGAAGATAATCTGACCTGCATTAACTTTTTTAAGCATAACAAAAGAAAATCTATCATCCTTTGTTGTTCCATCATTTTGGTCATCTGCCATGTCATAGGCGCTAATAAAAATATCCCCTTTTAAGAGTGGACAAGTTGCCTGAGCCTGAACATTTAGTTTAAAGCAAAGAAATAAGCTTAGTATAAGCGAATACTTAAGCGCAAGAATGGCTATTCTTTTCATGAGCGAATATTGTTATTAGGAACAGAGATATGTATTAACCCAACCGGCATTTGCTCCATCGGGATGTTTGTTTATTATATTTTCCCATGCAGATAGTATTTCTGCATCGTTTAGTGAATCTGAATACTGAAACTTACCTCCTGGCTCATAATTTGCAAGGTATTGACTGGAGATAAAACGATTGGTATGAGTGTCAAAAGTAAGTTTGCCCTTTGCGGCTTCTATATTTAAACCGGCGAAGCAGGCATTGCCTTTCTGCTGGCTATTTTTAATGTGCATTAAAATAAGTGCGGTATCCCAACCTAAAGCAGCAACGGCATTAGCGGCTCTTCCATTAGCGGCCTCAAATGCAGCACTTAGTTTTGCATTTTCGGTGGTTTCAATATTTGGGTGCCAGCAGGTATAACCAGTAATCGGAAAATTAATTTGACTATCTAATAATGAAGTTTCTTCTACCAATACGGATGAAGCAAATATCTTTACAGTTTCAGCTCCCTCTAAATCATTCATTTGGTTAAAAAAGGCTTCAACTAAATCACCGCTTAAAGCACATAACAAGGGGTTTTTATCTGCAATAAGCGACTGTTTAAGTACAGATGTATCAAATTCCTTTAAAACATGTTTTAGGATAAAGTTTCCAATTAATTCTTCTTCAGATGTTAAAAAGCCATCAACCATGGATTGCATAATGGAGTATCCGCCATCATAAAATGAGGAAACTATTAATGCTTTTTCATAATTCTTTTTGGCTTCGTTACCTGTTAAGTAGCTACTTAATACTCCATTTAAAGTATGATAAGCAACATAATCGCCATTATTAAGTGCGTTAAATTGTGCGCCATGATTAACTATGATAAGTTGCTTTTTTAATGCATTTGCTAGCGGATAAAGCTTTTGTATTTTAGGTTCATCGGCAAAAACAATTAATACATCAATTTGCTTCATCATAAAGAGTTCATTAGCCTCTTTGCTAATTAAATTTTCATCCGTTCCAAACCCAATAAAAGCTGTAAAAAACTCAAATTGATCTGTTAGCTGGTATGTTGATAATGCCGCATTAATACCGCCAACTAAATTGTGCGGTAATAAGGGATGTGTTGATGAACCTGGAAGTAGTAAACCTATCTTCATTTATTAAGTTTGACTTGGAAAAATTCCGTAAAGGGAAATAATAAAATTTACGCAGATATAAGGCTGCATATTACTGTGCGTTGCATTACCTAAATTAGGCGAAATGCTTAAAGAGCCTGAAAGCGGTCCCATTTTACCTGTAGATGCACCAGGGGCATAGTATTTTTTGCCCGTACCAATGCCTAATCCATTATTAAGTGGATCGGGAGTATTACCAGGCCCATCTCCACGATATGGCATTTGAGGCCCATCAATATCATGGGTATGCAAAGGCATTTGATTGCTACTTAGTGCTACTTGTTCTACACCCAGGTTTAGCGCAAGTTGATTAAAAGAACCCGAGCCCCAATGAACCGGAATACGAGATTGTAAATTTGGTAGTGCAAATGTCGACTCACCATCGCCACCATAAGTGGTACCGATTAAATTAAAGAGTGTTTCATTTTCAGAAATTGGCAGTACTTGTCCACTACAAAATAGCCAACCTGCCGGTGCAAAATTTCCGGCAAACATTCTGATTTCTCCTACATATGACATAGTTTATAATTTAAGATCTTGAGGGAAAAATTCCCTGCAATGCGATAATAAAATTGAGTGTAAGGTAAGGCTGCATATTATTATGTGGCTGCCCTCCACCATTAAATGGATTTGTATTTTGAGTGGTAATATCCATGGGTTTCATGGTACCAGCCCCTGCAGTGGTAGAATAAATTAATTCATTATTTAGTGCCACTGCGGGCATTGCATTATCTGGATTTACAGATGTTGCTGTTCCACCTGTTTTTAAAACGGGCACAACATTATGTGTATGTGATGGTAATTGATTTAACTGCAGAGATGTATTAGCCTCACCACCAGTTTCTCCTAAATCGTGTAAGGATAACCCTTGCCCCTGTCCTGGCCCCATTGGTGCTAGCCCCTGCATATTTGGCAAACCAAAGGTTGTTCTTCCATCTCCTCCGTACGTGGTACCTAATAAAGAAAAAAGTGCTGTATTTTGCGATAAGGGCAATAACTGCCCGTCACATGTTGCCCACCCCCTTGGTGCAAAGTTGAAAGCTACTATTGAAATTTCTGCTACGAATGCTTCTGATGCCATAATATTAATTTCTTGATGGAAATATGCCTTGAAGAGCAATTACAAAAGTTATTGTTAAAGAAGGCATAATATTGGTATGCCCTTGATTTGCGCCAGCAGAAGTTGTAACCAAACCATTTGCTTGTGCCAGTGAATCCGGCCGCTTACTAAATCTTGTGGTTAATCCAGCCTTATTGGCAAAGTAATTATTAATTGGGTCTGATGTATCTGGTGTTCCACCTACTTTTGCCGCTAAATTAGTTGCAGTAAGCGAATGACTATGTGTTGGAATTTCTTGAGCAGTTAAAACATGTGACTCCTCGCCGCCTGTTTGTCCTAAAGTATAACCATTACCCATGTGAATTGGAACTTTACCAGCTAAATTTGGGAGTCCAAAATTAACTCTACCGTCGCCACCATAAGTTGTACCCAGAAGTGCGAACAGTGGCTGATTTTGATTAATCGGCAATAACTGACCATTACATAAAGCCCAGTTTTTTGGCGCAAAATTAAAAGCAACCATCATTATTTCTCCCATAAAAGGAGTGGAGTCAAATCTTTCCATGTGCTTATATCGTATTGTTGTGCATATTAAAATCTTTCATTTTGGCCAAACTTGTTTGTTTAAACAAACTTGGTATTTCATGCTCGAGCACCACCCCTATCTTTTCGGCATTTTCATTAAAACTGAAGGTTATGTGAGATAATGCTAAACCATTAGGATGGTTATTGCTTAAAAAAGTATCGTGATTAGTGGCGTTTTTAACCACAATAAGTCCTTTTATTTGCCCTGCTTGCTGGCCTCCAATAAACAAATCTACCTGCGCCGATTGCTCGGTTAAGCTTTTATTATCAAATTCAGAATCGCCATCTACCCCTAAATGGGTTAAACAAATTATGAAATCGCATTGATGCGTTTCCTTTAATAAATTACTTACCTTTTTTAAAGCTGTATGTGGGTTAGAAACCGTTAAACCTTCTATTTCAACAGCAGCACCCACACCCGTTACGCCAATTTTAAACTTACCATGCTTAAACGTAATGAAGGGTGCAACCGCATGATTTAATAATGGTGCATCGAAATGATAGTTGGCGCTTACCAAAGGGAAATTAAGATAAGGTACCAGCTTTATTAATTGATTAATGCCACCCGCAAGTTCTGCTTTACTAACGTTTACGGCATGGTAGTTAAGCTTGTTCATTACATCAATCCCCTTAAGCTGTTTCTTAAAGCTTTGCGATGGATTTATAAACCCTCCGGCATCAAAAAACAAAGCACGTTCTTCCTGATTTTTTAAACTAGCCTCAATGGCATTTAGTCCACCCAAATCTTTTAAAACAGCTTCCGTTTGTCCGCAAAGATCATTTGTATACCTAATGTTTATGTTTTTAGTGCCCGAAGAAAGGGTATTGATCTTTTGCGTTACGTTTCCCAGCGTATCTAATGATCCCGCCAAAAGCAGACCACCGCCAAGCACGACATTTCTCTTTAGGAAAGAGCGTCTGTTAGAATTCATAAAATTAATAATAAGGATGAAGAGTATTCAAGTTTTAACCTTTTCGAACATCAAAAAGGCTAAAAATAAATTATCACGCGGAATATAGAATTATATCTGCATGGTAATTTGATAAGGCTAGTTAGACCTTATATTTTTTAGTTTAATGATATAAGAAACGATTATAGTTTGCTTAAATCAAATGTATGAAAAAAGAAAAATTATAATCAAATACCTTAAGCTCATAATTTTCAACAAATGTAGCCCAAAAGCGTACTTAACTATATAAATATGCTTATTTGAGTAAGTGAAAGCCGTTTTGAAAAGCAATAAAATTGTATAAAGAAAAATACAAAGTTTGACAAATGTCATGCTAATTCGTAAATACAATAAACTTAATCGTAAAAAAACTAAGCAAAGTTGGTATAAGCTATATTAAGTTACTTTAACAAATTGTGGACTATAAATTATTTTAAAACCAAAATACATCTGAAATGTTATGGGATTATGAACCCTTTCAACATCCATATTATCCATAAACAGCACAATTTAACTTTAACCATATTGCCGGAGGATGATTATTATAAAATCATTTATTTTGGTGGTATTATTGGCGCTATCCGCAACCGTGGTACCGAATGGGAATTAGTGCCTGAAGATGAAATTGAACCTGGTGATTTACCTCCTTTTGATTATCAGCATAATGAGCAAAACCGACCGGAATTGCATCTAAATACTTTGGAAATAAATCAAATTGCAGGAGAGATTGAGAACCACCTTTCGCACCCTGAACATGCTGATAACGCTTAATTGCGGCTGTGGTTTTTGCATGCGATTAATTTAAATTTGTTGAAACCATTATGCCTTTAAAAAGGTTAAATTAATATGAAAAGCATGATTAGCATATTAAAAGAAACCGCATTGGCAGATGACATCAAGGATGTTGAGCAAACCGGAGAGAACAGCCTTAAAATTATATTAAATGATGATGCAGACGTTGCCCGTATTGTAAAAAAAGTAAATAGTATCGATTCGGAATTTTGGTCGACCAGGGAGCCAATTAACATGGATTATGTTTATGCTGACGGAAAACCTGCGTTGTTAAACTCTTAATTTAAAATGAAATTTAATCTACAAGCTCAGGATAACAAATTAAAGATTGTACTGAGCTTGTAGCATTTTTAAACTATTTTTTGCCTCAGTTCCTTGTATTTTGATCTTCCGATTGGAAGCAATTCTTCATTCTTTAATTCCAAAGAATATTTACCTCCAGTTTGTACAATAATTTTTTCAACCTGATCTATTGGAACGATATAGGATTTATGAATCCTTTCAAAAGATGATGGAAGTAATTGCTCAAGCCGCTCAAGAGATTTATCGTGCAATTCCTTTTTTCCATTAAGCAAATGTAGTTCTGTATAAATGCCTGCACCTTTAATATATCTTATCTCTTTAATATTGATTAGGGCAATAGAGCCTGATTTTCGAACGGCTAAATATTCCAAATTCCCTTCTCTTTTTACGCCTGGCTGAAGCCGTTTAAAAGCTATTTCAAGGCGTTCCTGATCGAATGGCTTTGGCACAAAATCCAGCACACCGTAAGCAAATGCAGTAATTGCTCTATCTGTATAAGCAGAAATTATTATGCAATGAAAAGCACCAGCAACCATACTTTTCACCAAATCGAAGCCATCTTCACCGTTTAAATTTAAATCCAACAATAAAAGATCAGGTGTTTCATCATTTAAATGACGCAAGCCACTGCTTACAGATTCGCAAACGACAAGACTTTCAATCGTCGATCCGAAAAAATCACGGGTCATACGCTCTACCCTCTTGGCAATTCGGGCTTCATCTTCAACAATCAGTATCTTCATAATTAAGCGTCTATTTTTATTGAAGTTAACCAACCCTGTGGTACCGCAGTAGATTCAAAAGTCCATTTATCATCATAGCTCTCCGTTAATCTGGCCGCAATATATTGGAAACCTGTGCCAGTATTCTTTTCCTTAAGTTTTTTCCTGTTCCTGGCTATGGTAAGGAGTTTATATTCTTTGCTTTTGTCTGTTTTTTCAAAGCTTAATTTAAAAATTATTTCCCCGTTTTGGGTAGGCATACTATGTGTAATTCCGTTTTCTAAAACGGTATGAATAATGGCTGGTGGAATTAAATCATTATCATCTATGCCTGCTTGCTCCCATTGGTAATTAATTTCTTTGCGGAATTGCATTACTTGTAAATGTGTTTTACAAAGCTCAATCTCTTTAGAAACTGGAATTAGTGTTTGATCGGCAATCTCATTTAAAATATCAAACTCCTTTGCCAATGCCTGAATAAAAATAACACCATCCTTTGGCGATTCTTCAATCCAGTCGATCATGGAGGTTAAAGTATTTTTTATAAAATGGGGCTGAATATTCTTTTTCAAAAGTTCAAGCTTTAATCTAGATGACAATAAGATAGAAGATTGATGTTCTTTTTCGAGCAGCTTGGTTCTAATGGTGTGCAAATAAAGCATTGATAAAACAATCAGCGTAAAGCAAATAAAAAGAACAAAATCATAAACAATAAAATAGCTAACTACCGCACTGGTTATTAAGCAAATAAGCACAACGCCCGCTCCTTTAATTTTATTAAATAATGCGGTTAAAACTATAATTAAGGAAGTAAACCACATGGTATAGCTAAACAGCCTGGCTGTCATATCGTAGTGTTTATAGTGGTATACATACATCCCAATCAGTACAATTAATTGCACACCAAGCAGCAAAAACTTTCGCTTAAAGTAAAACTGAATGGTAAAATAAAATGGAACCAGCAAAGAAATGGAAAAGGTAAGCCAGCCAATAATTTCCAGCCGGGTATAAAAATGATTATAAGGAATAGTGATGTAAAACTTAATATATTCTGCAATTAATAAGGCAAAAAACAACAAACAGATAACACCGAATATTAAAATATCCAATTCCTTTTTGCTGCTATTGATGTATAAAAAAAAGTAATAAAAAGCTGCAACAAAAAAAGCACCTGCCATTAAATTCATAAAAGACATAATAACGAGCGGACGCTCAATCATGGCTTTATAATATTGCAACTTCACATCAATACTTCTTAATTCGTTAGGGTTATAATGTTGCGAACCGCGAAGTGACAGCGTATGTGAACCTGTTTTTGCGAGGGAATCTGGCACCATAAAATCACTCATTTCGGTACCAGGAATTTCATGGAGCTTATCTCTTGCAAACTGTCCGTTTTTACCAATTAAAACGCCATCCCAATACACATCAAAAGATCCAAAACCATGTATTTGTAAACCAAGTGGAATGCTATCTCCAGATGCTCTGTTTAGTATTTCTACATTAACTCTTGCCCAAAAAACTTCACTTTCATTTGTAGGTTCTTTTCCCCAATCTTTTGCGTTAAAGCTTTTTTTTGCCCATTGCAAATCATCGCCACTTTTATAAAAAGTATCTCCATACTCGTAATTTACATCCTGTTTGCACGATGGTAAAAAGAATATCAAAAGCAGTAAGAAGCGAAATTTAAACATACTGTAAAGTTAAGTCGAATTTAACACACAATAATGCATTTTGAAAGGATATAGAGCCGTTCGCATGTTTTATTCTTTATAAAAACATTTGCCAGCTTAATCTTGCGGCATGAAAAAACTGCTCATTCTATTTTTAGCCTTCACTATTGGCAATAAAGTTTACGCTCAAATAGTAAATACCCAAACAATTTCTAATGGAATTATCAGCGGAAAACTAGCCGATAAAAAGGATGTATTTCCATTACCCTATGTAACCGTAAGCGTGAAAGATATAAATGCTAAAAACATTTTAACCGTAATTAGTGATGACAAAGGCATTTTCCGGTTGGAAGGTTTGCCGTTAGGAAATCTTAACCTTCAATTTAGCTTGATGGGCTATCAAACCTTAAATAGAACAATTACTTTAAGTACAACTTCGCATAAAGCGGATTTAGGCACCGTAACTTTAGTACAAGATGCGAGGGTATTAAGTGAGGTTTCCGTTACGGCAGAAAAACCTGGAATCAGCTTAAAACTTGGTAAAAAAGTATTCGAAGTTGGTAAGGATATTCTTGCGCAAAGCGGTTCTGTTAATGATATTTTAAATAGTGTACCTTCTGTTGCCGTTAGCCCCGAAGGTGCAGTAAGTTTGCGTGGCAACAGTAACGTTACAGTGTTAATTAACGGGCGTCAATCTGGGCTTACTCAAAGTAATTCTTTGGATCAGATTCCTGCTGGTTTAATTGAAAAGATTGAAGTAATTACCAATCCTTCTTCCAGATATGATGTTGCTGGATCTGCCGGAATCCTCAATATTATACTTAAAAAGAATAAAGCTGGTGGCTTTAACGGGCAGCTTAAAGTAGTTGGTGGCATTCCTAATGAAACCCGTGTTAACCCAAGTTTAAATTATAAATCTGATAAAATAAACTTTTTCTCAACCCTTGGCATTCGACTATCTGATTATAAAGGATTTTATAGCAGCAACCAAACTTCTATTAGCAACGGACAAACCAATTCCCTCAATCAAACACAAGATGAAAAGCGCCATGATGATGCCAAATTAATTTATTTGGGCATTGATTATTTAATTAATAACCACAATGTTATAACAGCTGCTTATCTAAAAAATGCTACTCACGATCATGATAAAAGTATTTTAAATTATCAGTACAGCGGTAACGATGGTGATAATACATTGGTTAGGAATGGTGAATCGTGGGAGAAACGCGATTACAATCAGATCGAATTTAACTATACCCGAACTTTTGAAGATACCAGAAAGAAATTTACTGTAGATATGCAATATGATTTTTGGAATAGTGACAAGAATTGGATTTTAAACACACAGAAAATATTTCCAACTACTGAAAACTTACCAGGAATACGTACCAGTTCAATCGGATCAAGCAAGGATTTTTTACTAAAAACAGATTTAGAACAACCTCTAAATGAAAAAACAATGCTGGAAGTTGGTTTAAAAGCCGAACAAAGAAGTGTAATAACTGATTTTAATGCTGAACAGCAACAAGGTGATGAATGGTTTATTTACAACAATATTGATAACAAACTAGAATATGATGAACTTATTGGTAGCGCCTATGCACAGGTAAGTAACAAGGGAAAAAAGTTTTCGTACATGCTTGGTTTACGTAGTGAGCTTACTAAAATAAGTATCAAAGATCGTGTAGGCACTTATAGAAATGATAAAAATTATACCCGAGTTTTCCCTGCACTAAATTTAGGCTATCAAATTACCGAAACTTCTTCGGCACAGTTTAGTTACAGCAAGCGCATCAATCGTCCGTCACTTTGGATGATTTACCCGTTTAATGAACTCACAGATTTAAACTCACAATACATTGGTAACCCCAATCTTAACCCATCATATGCAGATGTTTTCGAAATCGGATTCTTAAAAAACTGGGGTACTTTAACTTTTAATCCATCTATATATTACCAAAATAACAGTGGTTTTATTCAGGATTACACGTATAGAAACGATGGTATTTTTTATACAACACCAGTAAATATCGAACGTGAAATTAGAAATGGAATAGAACTTTCTTTACTTTATAATCCATTAAAATGGTTGCAAATTAATGCAGAGATTAATGCTTATAATTTTAAACAGAAAGGGCTTTATTTAAATCAGGATTTTAACTTTAATGGGCAAATTTTAACAGGAAGATTAAGTTCGCAAATTAAGTATCCGAAAATTTTAAATGTACAAACTAGATATAATTTTACCGGACCAAGAAATAATGCCCAAGCACATATGGCAGCAATACATAATTTTGATATTGGTTTAAGCAGAAATATTTTTACCGATAAAGCTACCGTAAGTTTTGATGGAACAAATATTTTAAACTCCCGTAAAACGAAAACAACCACCACTGGCGAAAACTATGTTTTTAACCAACTGAGTAATTCTAATGCAGCTCGCTATCGTTTAACTTTTGTTTATCGCTTTAACCTGAAGGATAATAATACCATCAGACAAGCGAAAAGTGGAAATAGAGATTAGCCAAAAAATTGCCCGCTAACGTAATACCATTTTCCTTGATCGAGCTTAAAAGTAGAACGCTCATGATGGATGTGCAATTGAAAATTATTTTGATAAAAAGCTTTAAACTCTACAATGTTTGGTGCAGTATCACAAATTTCTAGCTTTAGCCAAGTATTTGAAACTGCCCAAGCTTTTATCTCTTTTTTGGAATGTAGATGACGCTGGCTTTTGTGAGTAGTTTCTACCAGATAATCTATTAAATGAAGCGCATATGCACAATAACGCGATCGCATTAATGCTTCTGCACTTGCCGGAAGGGTTTTATTTTGATGAAAAGGCATGCAACAATTCTCATAACTTAAGCCAGAGCAGCATGCACAATTGGTTGTAATCATATCAATTACAAAGGTAGGAATTTCTACTTTAACGCTTTTAATCTTAAACCACCCATTAAGTTTTTATCCGTGTATATTCATTATTTGTGGTTAAAATAAATTGTTTTAAATGTAGCGATTACGATTTCATGCTCGTTTTATAAAAAACGCTAATCATGAATTTTAAATCAATCCTACTCTATCTAATCAGCGCCCTTGCATTTTGCCTTGCAGTAATATTATTTTACTTCTTTTTTGCACATGCAGAAATTGAAGTTTTATCTTATTTGGCATCCGGAATTGGGCTTATTGTGTTCTCAATCTACTTGTTTTACAAAGGTAGATTCCCACAGAAAAAGGGCAAGCATATCCGATATTTTTGATTACAAATACTGATCGATAAAAGATTTTCTGGTTATTAGTTTTAAATAAGCATAATCTCCAGAAACCTGCTTTCTCTTTCTAAGTTCATATAAAAAGTGACCGCCCAAATCTACAATAATTGGTGCTTTAGCCATAAACCATACCGCATGCGGTTGTTTCCAGCAATACGAATAATAATGTGTTGTTATGGCTACTTTTTTAATTTCGGGGTGATAAAAGTTAAGGACTTTAGGCTTTTCTAATCCCATTAAAACTTCCGATTTTCGAACCATTGAAAGATGATCGCTATGGCAAAATTCATAATTATCCAAAGCAGGATCGTCTACATCTGGCAAGTTCTTTAATATCCTGAAACCTTTAAATTTTTTGCCATTTAATACCCATACCAGTTTGGGATAAAACGCCTCTCTACTGGTAAGTTCCGTTATTGTTATTGGAGAATTTTGAAACTCAAGTGTAAACCCTGAAGGTGTATGCACATCTGCACGATGGGTTTCTCCGATTTTATCATCGTAAAAACTAATTTCTCGATAATCATCCGGGAAAGCCAGTTTCCAATTTCTGTGCCAGGCGGTTTCCCGTACGTAATATCCCTTAGTTTTTATAGTTTTAACAACATTTTGATCTGTTTTTTCTATAAAATCTAGTGATTGAGCTAATAAATTTTCGGGATTTTCAATTCTCATGTGCGGATGAACACATTATTTGTTAACCAATTAATATTATTACCGCACAAATATATACTAATATTTTTAGCGATAAAAATAAAAAATGATTGTATTTTTAGCCAAAATACAATCAACAAAAAAATAAACGTTTAAATGATGTTGATTAAAAATTTTCGGGGCATCTTTGTAAAAACAGCTAACAATTGCCTTAAACATATATTTGGCTAATCATAAACAGGCAGGGCAATATAAAAACCTTGTAATAATTGCACAACATTGAACGATAAGCTCATACTCGATTTTCTTAAGCAAACAAATCAACCTATTTTCTTAACAGGAAAAGCCGGTACTGGAAAAACAACCCTACTTCGCCACATTAAAAGTACAACAGAAAAAAACTTTGCTATTGTTGCACCTACTGCTGTTGCTGCAATTAATGCAGGTGGTGTAACGCTTCACTCCTTTTTCCAAATTCCATTTGGCCCGCTTATTCCTGTAAAACAAGGTGAAATACCGACACAGGAAGTTCGATATTCTGAGGATAAAATAAAATTATTAAGGTGCCTTGATTTGCTCATTATTGATGAAATTAGTATGGTTAGAGCTGATTTAATTGATTTTATAGATCATGCTCTGCGTACTGTTAAGGCATCATCACGTCCTTTTGGCGGCGTGCAACTTTTAATGATTGGCGATCTTTACCAACTTTCTCCAATTGCACATGATGCCTGGCATATCCTCAGAGCTTATTATTCCAGTCCTTACTTTTTTGATAGCCTTGTACTGCGCTCCATTCAGTTAACTACTTTCCAGCTGGATAAAGTTTACCGCCAGTCTGATCCAGTTTTTCTCGACATTTTAAATGGCATCAGAGAAAATACATTGAGTTTGGATTTACTTAATGAGCTTAATAAACGCTACGACCCTAGTTTAGATCAGGTTTGGAAAGATGAATACGTTACCTTAACTACTCATAACCATTTGGTTACGCAAATAAACCAGGAATGTTTAGAAAAATTAGAAGGAGAAATATACTTGCATCAAGCCGTTGTTTCTGGTGATTTCCCTAAAGACGCCTACCCTGTTGATGAAATATTGCAATTGAAAGTTGGCGCACAAGTAATGTTTATCAAAAATGATTCTTCAGGTAAAAAGCAATTTTATAATGGTAAAGCCGCAAAAATTTTAGCTATTAACAGCGATTCGGTTAAAGTGCAATTTATAGATGATGCATCTGAACTGGAAGTAATTCCAGAAGAATGGCAAAACCTTAAATACAATCTTAATCAAGAAGAAAATAAGATTAATGAAGTAAATACAGGTACTTTTTCTCAATATCCTTTTAAACTTGCATGGGCTATAACCGTGCATAAAAGTCAGGGGTTAACATTTGAGCAAGCCATAGTTGATGTAAGTTCGTCTTTTACCCACGGGCAAGCGTATGTGGCACTAAGTAGGTGCAGAAGTTTGGAGGGATTGGTACTTAAATCTCCAGTTAAAATGGAGAATATTATTACTGATGCTGGCGTTATAAAATTTACAAAGGAATCAACAAAGAAAAAGCCCGACCAGCAGCAACTCGACTTTTACCAAATTGCATTTGAATGGAGCTTAATTGATGATTTACTTGATTTTCAAGCCATTCAAAATCATTGGATACAGCTTAAATCATCGAATTTTAATCATACCATAGAAAATAGCGCTTTTCGTAAATTAATAGATCATTGCAGCAGAATATTGGAAACTGAAGTGATTAAAATTGCCAATCAATTTAAAAATCAGGAACGCTCTAAAATACCCGAAAACAGCAGTTTTAAAGCCCAAAGCTTATTTATTGAGCGATTAAAAAAGGCTTCAGCTTATTTTATACCAAAAATTGAAACCATTTTAAAGGAGTTAACCGAGTTTCATAAATTAAAAATCTATCGGGACGAGCATTCGGAAAAAATATTAAATCTGTTAAATTATTGCTTCAATGCCTTAAATATTAAGTTAGAATTATTTAAAATTTCGTGGTCTGATTTTAGTCCGGCAATTTATATGGAAGCATACCATGCAGGAAGCATTAAGGAAATTGCGCAAAAGGTTGTAGCTGCTAAAAAAGTTGAAGCTCCAAAAAAGATCATTAATCCACTTCTATATCAAGATTTACTTACATGGAGAAAAGCTGTAAGTGAAAAAAGAAATGTAGCTGAACACACCATACTTTCTGAACAGGTTTTGCAGCTTATTGCAGAAAAGCTACCAAAATCTACAGAGCAATTAGCTGCTATAAAGGGTGTTGGCATAGGAAATGCTACAGATCATGGCAGAGAAATTATAAAATGGATTAACAGTTACCTGGGCACTAATGAACTTTTTTAAGGAAAATTAACCGATGCTAACCTTTAATACAGTTTTTGATAATGGATACCGTAAAGCCCTCAAATGATCCATTGCTACACATAAATCTGCATAATAATCGGCCGTTTTAAGTTTAGTCAAAATATCTGCATGCATAAGTTTATCATCCGAACTTTCCATTAATAAACTAGCAATAAGCTCAACACTTTTCCAAACACCGGGTACTGTAAAAAAGTTAAAAGCGGCTAACATGGTACTCCACTGCACTTCTCGTGCAGGAAGTAAAAAATGACGGGATATTGGGCTCACCAAGCGTTTAAAGTTAGCATAATCTTCCTCGCAATTTGCCATTACTAAAAGAGTAGAATCTATCGGGAAATTATTACGCTCTGTGGTTACCACTTCTAATCCATGAGTATCAATGGTTGCAGCACATATGCCAGATATACTAATGAGCGCCAAATGATCGTAAACCATTGGATGCATTTTAAGGTGCCCGTTTCTAACAAAGCGAAATCCGCCTTTGGCAGAGCGTTCTGTTTGGTTTAGTGTAATGTATAACAGCGAAAACTCATCCATAAAATTGAGTGCCATTACATAATGAGCCGCTTCAATTAAGCAAATGGTTAAGTTGCGATCTTGCGCTTTTAGACTATCGGGAGTAGAAAATATTGAAAGTTGCAAACGTAATAAATTGTTCGGTTTCGGCTTAAATATCTGTTGCCATAAACTTAGTAATTTTTGATCGATCCTGAACAAAAAACTTTTCAATAATTAGCTTTAGAACAGCACTAAAGCACATAATAACCTTTATATCAACACTTAATAAGCACAATTATTTTTAGGTTTAAGGTTTTCTTTATCTATACTAAATATTGCTTTTCCGTTTTGGTAGTTAACGGTCCAAATGCTATCATAATCACCGTCATCCCATTTTATATTTCCTGATTTTACACCAAGAGCCTTCATAATTTTCGTTAGTTCTTTATGTTCCCAACAAATTAAAACCGTTCCTTTTTTTGTGGTAATGTCACTCACCAAATTTTTGCCATCTTCTACATCAAATGACGAATTTATGGTCAAATTATATTTAATGGATAAAGGCAAAACCGTTTGAAAAGCCCTTGAGCGTTTTGTTCCTTTACCTGCACTTAAATTAGGAACGTAAACATAATTCGGAACGCCAAATTTTTTAACAATAACAGACGGTAGCTGTATGGATCTATTTAAACCCTGGCAATTAAGATTATCGCCTTGGGCAGGTTTTTCAGCATGCCTAATGAGAATAATTTTAAGGTTGTTTTGCGCCCAAACTGGCATATTTATAATCAACATTAAAAGAGCAAGAATAACGTAGATGGGTAACTTTCTTTTAAACATATTAATAATTTAAACTGGTTTGCTGATACAATTATCACAAATATAAATAATGATGAACGAATTAATCTTACAAACAAAAAAGGTCATAAATTGCAAATTCTAAGCAATTTATGACCTTTTAAAAATTTTAATCAACGCTAATCTATAGCAATAACTTTATTAAATTTCACTTGTGTTCTTACTGGTGCATCAGCTGGATAAGAAGTATAAGTTAACGTAAGCACCGTATTAATTATGCTAAAAGTTCCTTTTTCAAATAAATCACTTTGATTAACAATTGTTGTAACGATTTGCCCATTGCCTTGCTTTTCTTGTTGCTCTGTAATCTTTACTATTAAATTTTCGCCTTGCACAGTATAAGTTCCATTTAATATTAACATATAGTTTGCATCGGCAGTATTACTCATATGCATAGAAAATTTCCCTCCATCATTAAATTTAACTATCCTTTTATAATTTTGCGCTGGAGTTTCTACCCAGGTACCTTTAAGCGGATCAAAAGGTGCATTTTCAGTTTTCTTTTTACATGCAAAAAATAAAGCTGAATACACAAGCAGTAGAGCAGCTAACTTTAATGTTTTTTTCATATCGATTTATATTGGCTTTATTCCTTAAACGATATGCATAGAGAAAATGCTACAGTGTGATTAATATTTTTCCTGAAATATGCTTTTTATGATGCCAAATAGCCACAAAAAATTAATCTCTAAATAAAGGTGCGCCACAATATTTACAAAATTCGGCGTCCGTATCGTGACCTTCCCTACTGCATGATGGACAAGATTCTGGCAGTTCTTTCTTCTGTCTGGAAGCCATAGCCAAATCATGCGTAAGGATGCCTGTTGGTACGGCAATAATTGAGTAACCGATTAACATCACTACTGAAGCCACAAACTTACCGGTTGGTGTAACAGGAGAAATATCACCATAACCTACTGTGGTAATGGTAACAATGGCCCAATAAACACTTTCAGGGATATTAGAAAAACCATTTTCACGTTTCTCTACCAAGTACATTATTGAGCCAAGAATAACTGTTAATGTTAAAACCGTTAATAAAAATATACTGATTTTGCGAACACTGCCTTTTAAAGCCTGTGTTAAAAAATTGATCTCCGTTAGAAAATGTCCCAGTTTAAAAATTCGGAAAACCCGTAGCAATCGTAAAGCCCTAAAAACAAGAAGTGATTGAGCGCCAACAAAAAATATACTCAGGTAAGATGGAATTAAAGCAATTAAATCTATTATACCTAGCGGACTTAAAACGTAGCGAATGGGCTTTTTGATGCAGATTAATCTTAATATATATTCTATGGTAAACAGAATAGAAAAAATCCATTCTAAATGGCTAAACAACTTGCCATATTGTTGATGAATATGCACTACACTATCCAACATTACTACAACAATGCTGGCTAAAATTGCGATTAGCAAACCTACATCAAAGGCTTTACCTGCTGGCGTATTCGATTCATAAATAACCTCGTGCAGTTTAAAACGCCAATCTTTATCTTTAGATGTTTCCATGATTTGGTTAAGAAGCGTGTGTAATCAAATTGGTTAAAGATAACAACACTGAGCTGTAGTTTATGTTTTAAAGATATCTGCCTTCACCAAACAATAGTTATTTAACTGCTGTTCTACTAAATGAATTTCTATTAGATTGACGATTACAAAAAATGCGTTAAAGAATAACATTATGAAAGAAGAAAGCATTAAAAATATTGCTCGTATAGCGCTGGGTGCAGGTTTAGTTTTTGCAGGAATTAGTCATTTAAGCTTTGCGAGGAAACCTTTCCAGGCACAAGTACCAGATTGGGTTCCTTTAAAAAAAGATGATACTGTAGTTTATTCTGGTTTTGTAGAAATTGCGATGGGTACTGCCTTAGCGTTGGCCCCAGTAAAACAACGAAAAACTATAGGAAATTTGGCAGCTGCATTATTCGTTTTAGTTTTCCCTGGCAATATTTCTCAATTTACCCACAACAGAAGTGCATTTGGCTTAAATACCGATGGTAAAAGATTTTTACGTTTGTTTTTTCAGCCAGCATTGATTTATTGGGCTTTAAAAAGTACCAGAAAGGTAAACTACAAAAAATAAGAATAGCAAAATTGTAATAACCGTATTAACAATGAGCAAGGTTTTATCTCTTATAAGAAATTGTTTTTTATAGAGCCAATACAGAATTAATATTTGTAATAAAAGAAAGAAAACAGATACCCAGATTGAATATTTATCACTTTGCTGCCCTTCTCCAAAAACGACAAATACAGCAAAGGCATCTACAACGGATAAAAAGAAATAAAATGCAATATTTAGTATAATGGCTAATGCATAGGCAAGTATTTTTTTCATGCCTTAATTTACGTTAAATTTCAGACATAAATTAAGTATTAAAAAATAATTGGGCAAAATGTAGATTCTAATTTAAGTGTTTATTTATGCTGATGCCCCAATTATTTAAACCTACAAAGGCTTATTTTTCATGGGGCACCAGTCTAAATTTTTCGACTTAAGTTCTTTCTTCTTTTAAAAAGAATACCCTACGGCTAAATTAAATCTGCGTCCGTTACCTCTTACATAATTAATACCGCTACCATAAAATTGAGAAATGGCTGGGTAATAAACTTTATTTAGCAGATTTTCTACACCTAATGAAACTCTTAAAGGTTGAATAACCTGATATGCGGCAGCCACATTAAATAAGTTGAATGCTTTTACAGGTCCTTCACCAATTAAATATTTTCCTGCAGCATTTGGTTTAAAGCGATCTCTGTTGCCAACACGCATCCAGTTAACATCAAGCGTTAAATTCTTAATGCCAGCATACTTTAAATATACAGTAGTTTTTGATGGAGGTATACGAGTGGTGTTTAAGTAAACATCTTTATCACCATCAAATTTACCATCATTATCTACATCGCCTTTACCTTCTACTTGTGCATAGTTACCACCAACACTCAAATCTTTTAATATTTGATAATCTGCCTGAATTTCGAATCCATATACTTCTTCCGGAATTCTTTGCGAAATATAAGTACCATTAACTTCTAACAAGTTGGCACCTAATTTAGAGGTACTGTAGTAATATGCTGCACTAAAATTAAGCTTGCCAATGGTGCTGCTAAAACCAGCCTCGTAGTTATTTACAATAATTGGCTTAGTTTCTAGCTGAGATAACGTATTACTTTTGGCAGCCCTTAAAACTCTACCCAATTCAAATACTGAAAAAGATTGAGCATAGCTAACAAAAGGATTAAAATATTTATACTTAGAATAACGCGCACCAGCATTAAACACCAATGCATTATAATTTAATTTACCACCTTTTACGGCAATGCTACCTGCACCATTTGCACCTGTAGCAAGGGTGTTAAAATCATCTACATTAATGTTTATGTTTTCTGCCCTTAAACCTCCCTTAATCGTTAAATCATTAAATAAAGTTGTTGATGCCTGCAAATATGGTGCAAAGTTTATCATGTTCATATCTGGCACCCATATCCTACCATCAGTTAAGCTTTGTGCTGTTTTATCATTCATTAAATCCAATCCATAGTTTAGTTGGAATAATACTCCTTCAGATACTTTTAAAGGTGTATTTAAATTTACTCTACCACCTTTTTTGGTTGAAGTAATGGCAGATTGGCCGCTACCGAAAAATGCCGCAGAATTAGAATAAATGGTATAAAAATCCTGATAGTATAAATTTGCTGTTAAATCGGTTTTACCAAAAATTTGCTGATTAGTATATTGTAAGTTGGCATTGTGGTTGTAGCGTGTACCCTCATCCTCACCTTTTCTTACGCCGTAAATACCAATTGCCGGAGATTGACCGTAAACGCCTTCTTTAGTTATGTAAAGAGAGTGCTGTCTTGAACTAAAATAGTTATACATTAATTGCAAGCGTTGTTTGGGTGTAAAATTATAACCTAGCTTAACAAAACCATTGTAAGATTTTGTTTCTCCCAAACCATATTCTGGTGAAATTACCAGGCCTTCTGCATCACGGTATACACCCGATTTTTCGTACATACCACTTACCAGAAAATCCATTTTTCCAGCTTTACCATATAATTGTTGTGAGAAACGGTAGCCTATTGTACTATCGCCTTTAAAGTTGCCTGTTATGCCTGCCTGCGAATAACCACCAAAAGATTTTCCCTGATCTGCCTTTTTAGTGATGTAGTTTATTAAACCACCTTCGGCGCCATTACCATAAATTGCTGTAGCACCTTTAATAACTTCTACACGTTCAATTACTGAAGGATCGATACTTCTAATATCTCTTCCACCTGCTCTTAATGGTGTGGATTGTGGAATCCCATCTATTAAAACCAATACGTTTCTACCCCTTAATGTTTGTCCTGAATTTCCAGTTTGATTAGTAGAAAAACCTAATCCTGGTACGCTGTAAGATAGAATATTGGCTAAATTAGGACTAATTGTAGATTGTGTATTAAGCTCTTTAGCTGTTAAAACCGTAACGGATGATGGCGTTTGAGATAATGATTCAGGTCTGCGGCTGGCAGATACGATAACATCATTCAATCCTTCGCTTTGCTCCTTTAAAATAAAAGTAATTTTAGTGGTATCATTTAAGTTTACCACTATATTTTGCTCTAGCTGATTAAAACCTGTACTAGATATTTTAATTTGTTGCGTACCAACTGGTACCCCAGAAAGTAAAAACTCTCCCGCTTTATTTGTACTTGTTTTAAGATTGTGTTTCCTAATTTGAATATTGGCATAAGGAATCTTATTGCCTAAAGAATCTAACACGATACCACTAATGCTGGCCTTGTTTTGTGCAAATAATGCCGTAGAAAATAATATGAAAAGAACTGTGGTAAAATGCTTTATGTATAGCTGTTTCATGGATTTAAATTTCGGCAAAGCTAATACTATTTAGACTGATTAAAAATAATAATCTAAAAAATATATTCTTAGTCAGAATAGCAGAAAAAAAATCTTGAATTAAGGGTTAAATAAAGCGAGTGATTGCAAATAAATCTTCTAAAACTGACAGGCGTATTAATATATTTTACGAGGAATAATAAAGTATTACAATTTTGGATAGTGCCTTAGGTATTAAATAAAACAGGTTTTAACACCTATTTATTAACCGTAACCACATTTAAGGGTTAAATATAATTTTAAATTCGTTGGTTTTGAAACATCAAAAATTTTGATTTCAAAAAAAAACGGGTATAAAGCCTAAACCTTACACCCGCATCTAAATTAACGCTCTCGGCACAAATATACTAAACTTTGGCATATTACAAACCAAATTGAATAATTGTATTAAATAATTGATTTTTGATTGACATAAAAAAAGCAGGATATCCATTGGATTACCCTGCTGTAAAAATCATTAATTTACTTTATTGTAATGTGTTAAGAAAACCGTTTTGTTACTTGTTCCCAATTAACAACGTTCCAAAATGCAGCAATATAATCATTGCGTTTATTTTGATATTTTAGATAATAAGCATGTTCCCATACATCAATTGCCAAAAGTGGTGTACCTTTTACAGCGGCATTATCCATTAAAGGGTTATCTTGATTTGATGTACCAATGATTTTTAGCTTTCCTTTATCAGAAATTAACCAAGCCCAACCAGAGCCAAATTGCCCTAGCGCCGCCTTTGTAAATTCAGCTTTAAACGCATCTATAGAGCCAAAGGTACTTTCAATTGCCGTTTTTAGTTTTCCTTGAGGAAGACCCGAAGGTGTAGGTTTCATGGATGCCCAGAAAAAATTATGATTCCATGCTCCGCCTGCATTGTTTCTTGCCTTTGCCGACATGCCCGACACATGCGCAAAAAAATCTACAGCATTTTTATAATTTAAGTTTTCTGCCTTAATGGCTTCATTTATATTTTTAATATATGTTGCGTGGTGTTTGGTGTAATGAATTTCCATTGTCATTGCATCAATATAAGGCTCTAATGCCGCATACGAATATGGCAAAGGATCTTGAGCAAAAATAAATGCTTCTTTGTTTTTATCTCCGCTATCAACTTCGGTGGCAAATGCACTTAGTGGCAAGCCGCCGATACTACCTAAAGTTATTGCGCCTGCAGCAGTTAGGGTTAATCCTATAAATTTTCTTCTTTCAATTGGTTCCATAATATATGTTCCATTAAATAAACTGGATGAAAATGCTTTATAATTAAAGATACAAACAAATGAGGTTTTTAGTTTTCGCAATTTATTTAATGACAAAAAACCCAGGAAGCGCAATTGGCTCCCCGGGCTACCCAATAAAAAAACTATTTCAAAAAGATCTTTCTAATGGCTTTATTCTCTGCATCTAAAACATAAATAGTTCCATCTTTATCAACTGCCATATCCTCCATTGATCCTATTTTTGCTTCATTAAATGAACCATTTGCATATCCGTAAGATAATTTAAGTAAAGTAGAAACCTTTCTACTGTTGATATCAATTTCTCTGATGGCATAATTAAACCTATCTCCTGCAATTAATTTGCCTGTGCCATATAAAAATAAACCTCCAGAAATACTATTAAAAGCTGCTTGAGTTCCAATTCCATCATTATATGCGCCATCAGAGCTTCCAACAAAATAGCCTGTATTTACGCCGTCTGTGCCAATACGAGAAATAGCGTTATTGCTACTCGAACCAGAATCTACATAATAAAGATTTCCGGCGGCATCTACAGCACTATGCGCAATTGGCCAAAAAGGACCTACCACTTTTGAAAAAGCACCAGCAGTATTTACTTTATTCATACCTGCGTAAGCGCTAACAATATTTACCAAAAGGTTTCCAGCGTTATCAAACGTCATTAAACCTGGTGCAAAGCCCGAGGCATATACCGTATTCTGCCCAGTTGGAGTAATTTTTCTAATTTGGTTTCGACCGATGTCAGATACATAAATGTTATTCTGCTTATCGAGAATGATTCCGTAAGGGGTATCAAAAATTATATCGGCACCATTTGCCTGTAACGTACTAACCGTACCGCTAGCGGTAATCTTTTTCACCACATTGTTAGATCTATCCGTTACGTAAATATTCCCGTTGTTATCAATAGCTATTCCTGCCATAAAACGACCAAAAGTGTTGCTATTTGGTCCGCCAGCTAACGTTTCTACTCCTGCCCTTCTAAATTGCTGTGGTGCAATGGCTTCCTGAGTGCCAACCATAACTTTTAAATCGCCTGTGGTTAATCCCGTTGGTGCATCCAACACCAAGCTATTTTCTGTCGCTGTTTTTACATTAGCCAATACGCCATTAAAATAAACTTTATTATTTGCCGCAATAGTACTAAAGCCCGAACCTTTAATAGTAACAGTTGTGCCAGCCAAACCATTATCAGGACTAACTGAAGCAATACCTAAAGTTTGATCTTTAAATTGCGGTCCATCAACAGCCTGGTCGTTTACAATTACTCTTACAACTCCGCTGCCCGTACCGCCTGGAATTACAAGTTTTAATTCACTTTCAGTAGCGGATTGAATTGGAACTGAAACACCATTTATAAAAACCTTATTTTCATCTAATACAGTACTAAACAAAGCACCTGAAATGGTCATTTGTATATCTTTTGGTCCGCTGAGCGGGCTAACAAACTGAATAGTTGGTGGTGCAACTACAGTAAATATGGGTCCGGTTGTTTTTTGTCCGTTTATATTTACCGATAAGGGGCCCGTTTTAACACCATCAGGCACAAGTACAATCAGTTGTTCTGTTGTGGCTTCTAAAACAGTGGCTGATGTTCCGTTAAAATCGACAATATTATCTGCTGCCAACTCTTCAAAGCCTATACCCTTAATGGTTACTTTTGTGTTTTTGCCGCCACTTAAAGGTTTAATTGAGCTAATGGACTGATAGGTAAAATTCTGCCCTTTAGCTTCCTTTCCGTTAACTTTTACCATTATTGGACCAAAGCCGGCATCCGCAGGAACTTCTGCAACAATTAAATTATCGGATACGCTTACAACCAAAGCGGCTTTACCATTAATAAAAACCGTAGCCGGACTGGTGGTACTGCTAAAGCCGGCGCCTGTAATTCTAATTTGAGAACCAGCTGGACCATTTGCTGGCAATACCGCTGTAATCGTTAAATCCTGATAGGTGTAGGCACCAATATTAAAACTTTGCGCATCATATTTTAAGGCAAGTGCTCCTGTTGTTCCACCTTCGGGCATCCGAATAACTACGGCTTCGGTAGTGGCACTGATAACTTCAGCTGTTTTACCCGAAATGGTGGCAGAATATTTACTAAGATCTGTACCAAACCCTTTGCCGGTAATGGTAACCAGCGTACCTGCATTACCACTATTTGGGTAATAGCTTTCTATTTTAAATGCTACCGCTACAGATTCAGTTTTATCTTTTTTGCAGGCACCGATGATGAGCATAAAAAATAGCATCAATCCGATACTTAAATTCCACTTATGTTTAATAATCATTTGATTTAATTTTTATGTTAAAAGCTATATCTTAAGCCCAGTTGCATTTGCGTTCTTGAACCGAAATAATCAATACTATATGGCTGGCCAGGGTTGCTGAAGGTAAATACAGGATAATTACCTGCATTTTGCTGTGGTGGAAACAATGTTGGCGTTAAACCCACACTGCTTGTTGAGTTAAATGTGTTTGGAGAGAAATACTGTATGCCCCAAGTTTTATTAATCAAATTGGTTAAATTTATAATATCTACATTTAAACTTAACGATTGCGATTTAGCACTATTTACAAAAAGTTCATGCGCCAGGTGTAAATCTGCTTGTATATTCCATGGAGTACGCCCTTTATTACGCTCGGTAAAATTACCTCTTCTACTGCTTAAATACTCGTTTCCATCAATAAACTGGTTAAATGCTGCAGCTTGCTGTTCAGCGGTTTGCGTTGGCAGATCTTTAAAAAAACGAATGGCTTCTTCGCGTTGCGGAATATAAGCCAAACTTACTTGCTGCGATAAGCCTTGAATACTGCTGTTTACAATACCGTAACTAAACGGGCTGCCTGATTGTGCACTGAAGAATAAACTTGCGGTAGTTCTACCTGCCTTTTTCCACTCGTGGTTAAAGCTAATACTGGATACAATACGGTGGCGAGTATCGAAATTACTGTAGCTTAACGCTGGATTATTTGGTACCAAAGCTTGGTTTAACTGCCAATTACTTTCCATTGAATTACGCACACCGTTACTTAAATCTTTTGATTCTCCATAGGTATACGAAGCACTGATATTTAAAGCCTTAACAAATGTTTTAGCAATTGATCCGGTTAGGCTATAACGATAGCCCTGGCTGGTATTGCTTAACAGATATATGTTAGAAAAACGAGGATCAACTGTTCCACTGTAAACTGGTTGTTGTTTTTCTTTGTCGTAACCGTAATAAAGTGGGTTATCTTTAGTATTTAGTTGCTGAAACAATACATCCTTTAAGCTTTTGGTATACATGCCTTCTGCAGTAAAGCGCCAATCGCCTTCTGTTTCGTAATCTATTCCTAAGCTGCCACGAAAAACCTGGGGCATTACAAAGCCATTATCAACCAAATCTATTTGTGTGCGCCCGCTATTTGGATTGTTAATTACGGCACCGTTTTGCTCAATAAAATTACCAATACCGTTAGGGCTTGGCTTAATGGCATCGCTACCTGCCGCAAAAGGCTGTTGGTCTGCTCTTTGATCAAAAGCACCAAAGTTATTTCCTGTATTGTAATAAGCGTAGGCTAACCATGCAAAGGGAATCCGGCCGGTAAATAACCCTGCACCACCCCTTACAATTAGTTTCTGATTGCCCAATGCATCATACCTGAAACCTAAACGTGGCGATAACTGAATTTTATTTAAAAACTTATTTTCTATCCTGTTTAGTGGTGTGTAAGTATAAGTATTACCAAAATTAGGATCGGCCATAATATCACGCACTTTATCACTCAGTTGTGGCATGGTTGGTAAATTCACTAAATCGGCTCGTAAACCTGGAGTAATACGCAGCTTATCACTAATTCTAATTTCATCCTGTAGGTATAAGCTGTACATGTTTACATTAAAATCGGCAGCAGGATTAGCCAATAAATAATCTCGGCTGTTATTGGTGTAATTGTAGCTGCCCCTAACACGATAAGGATTATTGCTTATAAAATCTTCAATACTTTGATAATCTACACGACCATTCCAAGCGTTAACAAAGCCATATTGTATATTATAAAGCTCATTATGAGTACCTATTAAAAACTTATGTCGGCCCTTTGTCCAATTTAAGTTTGCGGTAAATTCCCATGTTTTTTGCTTCATATTAAAAATACTCGCTTCTCTATCTGTTCCTAAATAAATGGTTGTACCGGGTGTACGCCCCATAATTTGAACCTGTGGTAAAGTGGGATCGCTTAAAGGATCACGGCTGTCGCTTACATGAGTAAAGCCTACCAATAAATTACCCGAAAGCTCATTATTAAAACGGCTCTTTAATTCAGCTACAGTGCTGGTTTGATTATTTTCTTGCTGAAAAGCCATGCTGCTGAAACGGAAATCCTGTTGATCTCGATCCATGTGTGTGGCTTTACTAAAAATGGTATTATTTCTAATTGCCAGTTGATGTTTATCATTGATGTTCCAATCTAGGCGGTTAAAAAACTTTTGTGATTTACTCCAGTTGGTATAAACACCTGCTGTACCAGCATCAAAAGTATTACCATAGCGGGTTTTTACAGCATTGCTAATTAAATCCGCATCGGCTATGCTAAGAATATGACTTGTTTCTTTTGTACCTACAAATAATTGTGTAGGATCTTGACGGTGGGTAATCTCTTCATTACTAAAAAAGAACAGTTTGTTTTTAATAATCGGGAAACCTATGCGGAAACCTGCTTGATAATCCTGAAAATCATTATTCATTTTACCAAGGCTACCAATGCGATCATTGCCTGTAATGGATGCATTGCGCCCAAAACCATAAACAGAGCCACTTACTTTATTGGTACCACTTCGGGTTACGGCATTTACCGAGCCTCCTGTAAAGTTCCCTATTTTAACATCAAACGGAGCCAGATAAACCTGCATATCTTCGATGGCATCTAAAGAAACGGGGTTGGTTCTGGTGCTACTGCCATTCATGCCCGATGTACCTGTTTGACCGCCTAGCGAGGGACTAAAACCTATGGCATCGTTATTTACCGCACCATCAATGGTTACGTTGTTGTAACGAAAGTTGGTACCACCAAAACTATTATCACGGCTTCCTTGAGGTGTTAAACGGGTAATATCTGTAATGCTGCGATTAATGGTTGGCATGTTTTTAACCTGCTCGGCACTAATATTTTTGCCTGTTCCATAATTATCAGCTTTTTGTTTTGGTTTACTTCTGCCTGATACCACTACTGTGCTAAGCTCTTGTGCATCCTCTTGCAGCACAAAATTTACCTGCTGACTGCCACCTAAACGAACGGAAATATCATTAAGTATTTCGGTTTTAAGTCCCATTGTAGAAACAGTTAAGGTATAAGGAGCGCCGATTCTTAAATTATTTAAAAAGTAGCGGCCATCTTTATCTGCAGAAATTGCATAGCGGGTACCCGATGGAGTATGAACTGCTACAACTGTTGCACCAGGAATTGCCACGCCCTTTGCATCTTTAACTTGGCCCGTTAATGAGCCGCTTGTTTCTTGCGCTATACCGTAAAAAGAAGTTAGTATTAAAGCGCATATTACAATAATTTTAACCCCTACTTTATGCAGCTGCGCTAATACACTGTGCAAAAAGACGGGTGTTGAATATATAATTTTCTTCATCAGTTTAATTTTAATTATTTGCGATTTAGCTTCTTATTGAGTAATTCGCAAAGCAGCATCTATAATGTGTAATACACCATTACCCGCCAGGATATCTTGTTTAACTAATTTTACATTTGTTGTATTTCCAATTCCCTTTAACGTTATTCCATTAAAACTCCCGGGTGCGCTGGGGTCTGGTGTTAGCGTTATGGAAACCGAATTACCATCGAGCATGGCCTGGCGGCTGGTGTTTGTAGATCCCGTACTTAAGATATAATCATAAATAAAGCGTCTATCTTTCACAATGTGATAGTTTACTAAACGCTTTAACACATCTTTATCAGTATTATTAATTTGCTCTAAACTCGTGTAGCCCATCGCTTGCATTGCTTGGTTATTAGGTGCAAAAATGGTGTAAGGTCCTGTTTCATTTACCGTTTGCAATAGGCCCGAATTTTTTAAAGCTTGTGTAAACAGTGTGATACTGGATTCTGCTGAGACTGCATCGCTCAGTAAATCGTGCAAATATGGGGTTAGCAAACGATCAATTACCTGAATTAATCCGTTTGATGCCGGGATGTTCTGCGATATAATTCGTGAGCCATTTATTGTTAATACGGTATCTTTTCCCTTTATCCAATGTGTTGCGTATAATTTACCACCACGAGAGCGGATTTCCTGATTAAACAGGAAAGGCAATTTATTAAGTTCATATTTCCCATCAAGCGTATGGTAATAAGCAATACGAGAAATGATGGTTGGGTTCGCCGTTAAAACGCTAACTGGGTTGGGATAACCTGCCTTATTAAAAGCCTCATCAGAAGGCACTAAAGCTGTATATGGCCCGGTTCCATCTTGCAAATCTTTATCCAAACCACTTCGTTTTAAAGCGGCGCTAAAAGCAGAAAGATTAAAGTTATCGGTTATAACAAGGTTAATTTTATTGTTATCGTAATTGCTTAGCTTATTATCATCTTTACTACACCCGGCACCCAAAATGGCTACCAGCAATAAAGAAAATAAGCTGTTCTTTTTATATAGATTAATTTGCTGTGCCATGTTTTATTTTAATTTAAATCCTTTAGGAAAAAGCAATCTATCTACCACGTGTATGGGCCCATTTAAGGTATTAATATCACCATCTATAACTGTAGCAGCTGGAAACTCGGAGCCTTTAACCTTTAATTGAGACGTATTATTGTTTACAGAAAATTCTAAAGGCATTTTATAAGCATACTCTAGGGTTACGTTTCCGCCGGCATTTACCAGGTAATTATTAAGTGCAGGATTTAAAACGTTGCTGTAAAAAACTGTTGCATTATTAATAGCTTTATCTCCGTTGGGAGAAGCAGGTTGAACAATTCTACCCCAGTTGCGGTGGTAATTATATACGGTATCCATAGGGTAGCCGCCTGCTGCCTGATAAATACCATCATCAAAAAAAACAGTGGAGGCACTGCGTTTATTAAACTCTACTACATCAGCAGCGGTTTGAAAGCCTGCTTTATGGAAAGCTTCATCCGTTGGAGCAAATAATGTAGATACCGTTATGTTTGGCCCAATGTAGCCCTGATATATCGGCGGATTAATTCCCCAATCTTTTTTGTAAAACAGACGTCTGGAAGCATAATCTCTCATTATATCCTCATCCTCTATTACTACGCCAAATAAGGCTTCAATATCGGCACTAATTTTAGTCAGAAACATTTCGTCTGTTAAGCGCTGCGACTCGATGAATATGGTAAATCTGCCATCAGCTTTTAAAGCCTCAAGTATAGTCTTATCTGGTTTTTGAATGGTTTTTTCTATCAAGTAAACGCCACCATTTGTTGCTGGCAAATAATTAGCTTTACCTACATTTTTACCGTTCATTAAAAGGTCATCACCTTTTAGGGCTACATAATGTTTGTAATAATAATCATCATAACCTGTTGTACCCTGAGCATTACCTTCATAATATGGCAAATATAAACCTAGGTGTGTTAGCAGTGTTTTAACAATAAAATTATCGTTTCTTAGCTTCAGTTCTTCTTTAGTAATATAACCTATAGTGGTGTAAAACATCATTAAGCTATCAAGCTCGGCAACAGGCATTTGGTTTATTACACTTGCTGTTAATCCCGCAGCTTGCATAGCGGCATCATTAGGTGCAAAAACCGTGAATACAAGCTTATTACTATTTTGTTTAAGTACATTTTTGATGTTGCTTTTTTGCCATGCGGTGTAATAGAGTTTTGCTGGCGATGCAGCCAATAATTCATCTACAGTTTGTGTGGCATTATTTTGAAAAGGAATCTGAGCACCTTCCGGATCAGGCAAAAATTCTGTTTTAGAGCAAGCACTTAATAAAAACATACTTACCAACAGCATTGCCGAACCTAGTTTTTTTAAATTTCTCATATTTATTTATGATATATTATTTCTTAATTGCTTGATCTGGGGTAACCAATCCATCAATTAAATGATGAATTACCCCATTACTGCATACATTATCATTTTTGGCTGGTAAATCGCTTGTTACGGTTTTCACAATAACATCGCTAAAAGATGATCCGGTGCGAAGGGTAAGACCATAATAACTTGTGCTAACATTTGCCCTGTAACTCCCAAAATTCATATAGTAATTGCTGTTGTGTAGATAGTAGTTATAAGCCCCATTGGCATTGATAATGGCAAATGCTTCCGAATCTGAAATAAAGAAATGCCTATCATACAAAAGGTAAGCGCCAAAAAGTAAATCGCCGATGTATTTACTTGGATCCATAGCGTTTAAAGATGCTTCGGTAATGCCTACATTTTCTAACGCCGTATTATTCGGTGCAAAAATTGTAAATTGTGCATTTGTATTGAGCTGATCCCATAGGTTAAACTTTTTTAAGCCTTTTACAAAAACGCTGTAATCTGCATGTTCAGCTAACCATTGCTGCGTAGTTTTTTTAAAATTAGGCTTCATTACCCCATATAAAAGGTGTAAAATGCCATTGGCTAAAACCACATCCTTACGGTTAACTTTTATACCACTAAAATAAAGGTCGTTTTCAGGATTTGGATTATTGGGATAGTTTGATGCTAGTGTAGCATAAAGTTCAGTTCCTTCTAAAGTAGCATAACGCACATCAACACCGTTATTTGGAATATCGCTTAACCTTAATTTGCGGGGCAAAACATGGTAACCAATTACTTTTCTAAGGCTATCTACATTCATTTTATCGAAATCTGCTGCATTAAAAATGCCCAGTGCATTAAAAGCCGCATCTGATGGGGCTAGAATGGTAAAAGGGCCTTCGCCATTTAATTTATCTACATAACCCACCTTTTTAAGTGCTGCATAAAATAAATTCATTTCATAATTATTCTTTATGAAATCACTTGCCGGGCGGAGGTTCTCATTGGGTAAGGGCACCGATAAGTCATCGTGCTTACAACCAGCAAAAAACAGAAATTGTAAAGCCATTGCCCATACAAAAAGTGCCCTACCCTTTAGCAAAACTGTATTGTTATGATTGAAATTGTTTAGTTTTTTCATTGAAATCATGTTTTTAGTAAATGGGCGGTGCATATTTTCTTTGAATGGTTGTTAAGTAAACTTTGCCATTTACCACTTCTATAGTATTTACCGTGGCAAAAGTTTTAGGATTATTTACTCCGGAGTGAATATTTACCAGCAGATTGGGCAATATTGCCGCATTATCATTGTCGGTCATCCTTATTTTACCATTAAGCAGGCAGTTAACTGATACCCAATTACCACCATTATCAACCGAGGCTATATAAAATGGGTTGTTGGTGATATCCATTCCTGGCACAAAAAAATCAAACCTTTGCCAAATGTTTGTCGTAATGCCATTTGCCTTTTTACTTGCCCAAATAGGGAAACTTACGTACGGACTTACATCTCCCGTTGCTGTATTTAGCTTTACATTGGCTAAATACTTACCTTTAAAACCGGGTATGGTTGCACCACTCGGACTTAAAATGCCTTGATCTTCATAAAGTGATAGAAAAATGTTCATATCATCTTTCATTCCTCCCTGAAAACTTGCCATTAAAAAATTATCTGCTTTTAGTGATTTATCCGCTTCCCAATAACCCTTGGCACTCATATTGTAAAAATTCACATAAGTCAATGAATCTGATAATGATAGCTTTTGAAAATTTTCCTGACGCAATAACATACCAGTTCTTTTGGTTACAAAATCTTTTTGCAACAGGTGTAATGTATAAACCTCTTTACTGGTTAAATTAATGGTAGTATCTATCATAATATCTTTCTTCAATTGAGGCTCTAATTGAAAAAACGATACGGTGTTTTTAGGTCGGTAAAGAAACATAATGCGCACCTTGCCAGAGGGTACTTGTGCCCAGCTACTTAAATCGAAACCGTTTAAAATTGGTCCAACCAAAACATTTTGCTTACCAGGATATTCGGGATTATTAACCGATGTACTGTTACCAATGTGTGATGGATAAGGCGGGGCATAATCATCACGCTGATCTAAAAAATCGCCTACAATTTCTGCGCTTGTTGGTATGCCATTTCCATCAATTACCGGATTAATCAGCATACAAAAAAACGGCACTTTATTATCTTTACTACCTAATGTTTGCACATAATTAAGGTTATTGAACACTCGCAAATAAGCCGGATCATCTATTTTGCTGTACTCTACCTTAACGCAGCCTGCATTAAGCAGGATAAAGCTTATTGCAAAAAGCCAAGCCAATTGCTCAAATCCAGTTTTTATATTTCTATTATTTAATCTCTCGTTTTTCATTATTTATTATGTTTTATAATGATCATTCTAGCCTTGTTTGCTGGGGTACTACCCTCGCCTGATTGCCCGATTAAACCCACCGTGTAAATGCCGGGTTCTTGTACAGGTAATGGTCTGCCTACTTTTTGATAAAGGGATTTATCGGCAATAAAAGCATCGTTTTTTAACACATCAATATCGCTGGCCCATATGCCTGGTACCACATTAGGTTTGGATCTGTAAGCCATAATTTCAAATACTTTTTGTGTGTAAAGGTTGCTTATATAAGGGCGCTCATATAGTGGCAAGCCTGGTTGAAGGTTTACACCGGCATTCGGATTATCGTTAGTATCTGAAGAGGATTGCCCGTTACTTTGCGTAAAAGTGATATATGGATTCCCGATTGAAAGATTTAAAAACCTTTTAAAGAAAAAGTAACGGTATTGGTTGCGGCTATATGTTGCGTCATCATCTGCTCCAAGATAAGTTGTACCGCTTAAATCGTTGGCTACAAGCAGCAATTTTGCGGCACCAGCCTGATCTGCATACAGCCATGCTGTATAGTTTTGTGCCGGGCGAAGAACCTGATTTGCACTTGCAATAACTTTGCCCGAAGCATCTACAGCTTCAACGGTGTGGTTTCCTTGAATAAGGTTTGAGTAGGCACCGGCGGTACCAAAACTTAGGTTGCTGGCTATTGTTTTACCATCTACCTTAAAACTTATATTTTGAGCATTAAACCCATTAACACCCTGTACCCTAAAATAAGTGTTATTTGCTGCTGGGCTATTGTCGGCAATTACCTGAAACGAGTTTTGATAAGTAACTGATGTTTCACCAATATCATTAATGGGATAATTAAATTTTTGCGGGGCAACTAAAATGGTATAAATACCGCCTGGCTGATAAGTTTGAATGGGCGCATAGGTTAATCCTGTGGTATTCATCAAATCAATTGGAATAGTAGAAGTTGGTGGATCTATTAATGTAACTCCATCAAAACCATTACTTAAAGCAGAAATTTGCCTTCCATCTGTTGTTAACACTTTAAACTGATAGGTACCGTAAGGAAGTTCTATATATTCTGATGCTTTATTTACCTGGCTAATGTTATTCGTTTTAGCATCAACTAAAGTACCATCTGCATAGGCTAATGATACATTTCCGCTCACATCTTCCTGCCTGCCGCTACCACTATTAGCTGGGTTTTTAATTACTCCAGAAAGGTTTACTATTCTAATTTTAAAATGATCTGGTTTTGATGGTGCAGTAACGCTCCTTGTAATTGGAACCACATCTTGTTGACCATCCATTATAAAAGCGGGTACCAAAAAGTAATCAGTCGGGTTGTTATAGTCGTTTTTTGCATCAAGTTTTAAGGCACCTATCCCAGTGGGCGCATAACTTCTGACCATAAAATCCAGTTTTACTATTTCCTGCGCATTAAACAAATCTTGAGGTACAAACCATGTTGCACCTAATTGTCCGTTTTGCGGGAAGTATGATGTTCCTGGATATTGCTTACTATTGGATGCATTTGGAGTTCTTACAATAAAATTGGTTAAACTATCGCCATTAGCAATAACCTGATTATAGCCTGTAACATTAACAATCCTTACGGTAGAGTTAATTCTATTTTGGGTTATTATCCGATTATCTGATTCAAAATCAACCTTATCCTTTTTACAGGCCTGAAACAGTAGCATAATACTGAAGCATAGCAGGCTGAAGAGTTTATAATTTATCTTATTCATTATTTAAATAGATTATAGGTAAAGCCCAACATAATTTCGGCGCCACGGGTATAACTTCTGTTAATGTATTCGTTACCGTACCATTTACCGCCTGTTTGCGGGTTGGCATAAACAGTTTTAATATTTGGGTTAAGAATGTTTTTAGCGTAGCCTTTAAATTTTACATTTTTAGTAAGGCGTTGGCTAAATACAAAATCTAAAACTGGCACCGGACGGGTGTATAAATCAGGCTCTCCTGTTAGGTTAATTTGTACCAAACGCTCGCCAACTACATTAAAGGTTAAGGTAAAATCTGATCCTGATTTTGGATTTTCATAGTTTAACCAAGCATTTATAGAGTATGGTGCCTGCTCAAAAAGCGGACTATTTTTTGGTGTGTAACGATCAAGAGAGCGAATGGCTTCATAGCGTTCTGGTGTTTTTTTAATATCACTTTGCGCCAATAATAAGTTAGAGCCGAAGTAGAAATTCTTCAAGGGATCCCAAATGTTACCCAAACTTTTTACTACTTCTATTTCAATACCCCAAACTCTACCTACGTTAGGGTCGTTTTGAAACTGGATAGTTGGAAACTCAGGATAGGTTGCCGCTAAACCTGCGGTTTGCAAACTAAAAACCTTAACCAATTGGTTTTCTATACGTTTTCCAAATGCCGATAAAGCTAATACCTCTCCTTTTTCTGGAAACCATTCCCAGCGGAAATCCAGGTTTTGAGTAAACTGATTTTTAAGATTTGGATTACCAACTACAAGCCCCATTTGAAAGGCATCAAACTCAAAAACATTGGTTATTTCCCTTAGTTCTGGTCGGGCTAATGTAGTGTTGTAAGCACCACGGAAATTCATATTTTCGTTTAACGTATAAGTTGCGTTAACAGAGTAAAATGGTTTATAACCCGTTTTATACACCGAGTTTGGGTTAATAGGATTAAGCGGAATTTTACTTCCGTTTGCACCACCCGCAGTAAGCGAAGGATCTAAAAATACGCCTGCTGTATCAACTGATGAACCAATATTGGTCATTTCGAAGCGTACACCACCTGCAATACGTAGTTTTTCTGTTAACTTTAAATCTACCATTCCATAAAAGGCATTGGTTTCAAAATAACCAGTATAATTGTTTGGCGATTTTTGACTGTTGTATAAGAAGCCACCTATCGGCATCATACCTTCTCCCTGGTTGCCCGTAGGAAGTTTAACACCAATAAATTCGTTACCTACCAAGCGATTTAGGTTACCTTCGGCACCATAAAGTGGTAAAGATTTGTTGCTTGTAAAGTTAGATCCTGGTAAGAAAAGTTGATTTTCATTAAAAGTTCTATCCCTAAACAAATAATTTACTCCGGTTTTAAACTCCTGTTTTTGTCCTAAAAGCTTAAAAGGAATGGTTAAATCACCTTTGTAATTATAATTTTTCTCATCAAGATTTCGCCATCTTCTTCCATTGGGTTCTGCCTGAATAATGCCGTAAGGACCAAAACCATTTACATAACCAGAAGTTAAGGCATAAAGGTGTTTGCTATAAACCGTGGCTGGTGCACTATTGCCTGATCCTACGGTGTAATAACCGCCACCACGTGGGGTATAATCTGCAAGACTGGCGAAACGGAAATCGGGATCATTTTGCTTTGATCTTGAACTGGCTATGTTATAACTTAAACGTGGTGACAATTCTTTATCAAAAAACTTGTGCTCTCCCTGTAAGTTAAAGGTATTTAAGTTTCTAAAGGTTTGTTTAAGCGAGTAAGTTGTTGTTTTTACTTCACCAGGTAAGCCCGTATATTCGTATCTACCAGATAGATTGGTAGCCTTAGTTTCGCCACCCCAGCTGCCCAAATACTGCATACTAATTTCGTTACGGCGATTAAAGCGGTAAGTAACTCCCACCAAAGTTCCATAGTTTAAAGTTTCTACACCGGTGTTTTCTTTATAGGTTTGGTATTTACCCATAAATAAACTGTTTGGTGTAATGTAATTTGGAATATTACGCGGACTATAAACATCTGGATTTCCGGTTACTACACCTTGATAAATACTGTATTGAGTTAAATCGCCACCGCTTATATCGGTAATGCGACGATAATAGTTACCGCCTAGTATTAAACCAAGTTTATGCTTTTTAAAAACATTAAAGCTGTTGCCATAAGTAGCAGAATAAAGCTGATTTAACGGTGCTTTTTTGTATTGGGTTGTCATTACAGGATCAAAAGATTGCATAATGTTATTTATGCGTTTTACCTCTTGATAAGCCGTAGGACTATAATTGCTGTTGGCAATCATGCTTTGAATAGACCCTAAACCATTAGGATATTGCTTAGAAAGGTTTTTAAAATCTTCACTCAGGTTTTTCTGATTGATTTTATTGCCAAAAGCCCCCATATCACTGTTCCAGAAACTATTATATTGTCCGCCGATGCCAACATTAGAGTTTATTCCAGATTGAGCAATAATTTCAAAGGTTTCTTTTTCTGGTACCGATTTAGTTTTAAGCTCTACAATACCAGCGGCAGCATCGGCAGGTTTATCCGGAGTTACCGTTTTATAAATGGTAATATTATCCAATAAGGATGCTGGCACTAAATCTAAAGGAATGGTACTACGATCAGGATCAGAAGAAGCTAAACGTACACCATTTAACTGGCCAATAACACTCCTATCTCCTAAACCGCGGATGGCTACATATTTATCATCGGTTACGGTTACGCCCGAAACACGTTGTAAGGCTTGTGTAGTTGTAATGCTTCCGGTACGTTCTATTAACTGGGCAGAAATTGCGTCTTGTACAATCGCAGATTTTTTACGCTCATCCAACACGGCAATTTCAGTATTCCCTTTTCTACGTGCTTGCACCATTACCTCATTTAACTGAGTGGATGAGGCTTTTAAAGCGATACTTAGCTCCTTTGTGTTCGCATCTACTTTAATTTCGCGGGTAATATAACCCATATAAGAAACAACAAGTGTAGCGCCACCTTCTGGCACGGTAATGCGAAACTTTCCATTTACATCTGTTGATGCCGCACCTGCACCACCCTTAACTTTTATACTTACACCAATAAGTGTTTCCTTATTTTTCTCATCGAAAACAATACCTGTAATTAAAATCGGTACAGGTTTGCGGGTAATAACCACATAACCTTCTACCACGCTATATTTTAGGTTTGTATTGGCTAGTATATTGTTTAGTGCCTCGGCAACGGTAATGTTTTCTGTATTGAGGTTTACCTTTTTGCTTACTTTGCTCAACAGGCTTACGGCTACGTTAATTTGTATATTACTCTGCTTTTCTACCGTAGCCAAACTATTTTCTATAGTTGCAGCTTCAAGCTTTAGTTTAATTTTCTGATTAAGATCCTGACCTGATACGCTACTGGCAAAAAGTACACCTAAGCCGGTAAGGTTTACAAGGATCACTAGAAAAGAGCATTTCATAAAGAAATAAATTTTATCTGCTAGCAGATTGTTATCAGCCATCTGCCTCAGTTTCTTTTTAGCATGGTTTACAACACTTTGAAGTTGCTTTACATATTGAAAAGAAACATGCAGATGTAATACTTTTTGCATATTTTTGATTCGTTATGATTTTTCGCCCTCGGGCGGATATCTATTAATACTTTATCGTGGATTGACGGGTCTTCGAAAACAGCCAGTCCGCTGATGATTTACGCGTCCTCCTTTAAAGGGGGACGTTTTTTGTTTGAGTCTAAATATTTACATCCAATTCCTTTCTTACTAAAAAATGGTCACCTTATTTTCATTAATTTGATATTTGAAATTGCCTGCTATACTGAGTATTTTAATTAGTTTACTCAAAGGCACATCGGTTGTTAAATTAACCCTGATTTGTTTTTCGGCAATAGAATGACTGTTAATTTTAATCTCCACATTGTACCATCTTTCTAAAATGGAAGCAATATCTGCCAGTTTAGTTTTTCTGAAAACCAGCTTACCATTTTTCCAATCTTTAACATCACTTATAGAAACATTTTTTAGCTCCTTACTTTTAAGCTTTTCATTCCAGGTAACGGCTTCACCGGGTAAAAGCACGGCTATAGATTCTAGTTTTTTATTTACTTCTCTATCTACTCTTACCTTACCTGTGCTTACCAATACACTTACAGGCTTATTTGCAAAGGCATCAACCTTAAATGAGGTACCTAAAACCTTGGTTACAATATTCGAGGTATGAATAATAAAAGGCTTCTTGGGGTTTTTAGTTACCTCGAAAAACGCTTCTCCAACCAAATTAATTTCACGTATTTTGGCATTAAAGCGGGTGGGAAAAGTAAGCTTACTCCCTGCACCAAGATATACTATTGATTGATCGGGAAGTGTAATTTTAGAACGCTTGCCATTTGGATTTTCAAAATGCTCATAAGTAATCGCAACCTCTACAGGTTTTTGATTTAAGCGAGCCAGCATAAAAAATGAAATTGAACCAAATACAACCAATATAGCTGCTGCATAAGATAAGTATCGCCTAATATCGTGGGCTCTTAATTTTTGCTGCACAGGAAGCGGATCAGTATTTTCTGATGATAAATGGTTTTTAAACCTTAACAAAGCAGCATCTGCATCAGGTTCATCATCGGGTAGGTTTTTAGTAGTAACTGAAGAAAGCTCATCCATCACCTCATCAAAAAGTGAAGATAAATCATACTCAGACATTAACCTTTTAAGCTCAGCAGTTTCACTGGCCGTACTAATTCCGTTAATGTATTTTCTGATTAGTGCTTTTTTTTCTTCTTTGTAATCCATTGATGTTGTTCTTCAATAGACATAACACCATCTTTTTAATAGACCACCTATGGAAATGAAAAAAATATTAGAATTTATTAATAACCGTTTGCCAGGTTGGAAATTGAGGGTTGTTGGTCATTAATAAATCTCGCAGGTTTTTAAAACCTGCGGAGGTTTGAAAAGACTATTTAATTGAGCTAAGAGGCTTAAAATAGTGTTAATATAATAATCAGAAGGGTAAAATCTGCATGCTCCTTAATGTGCTGTCGGAAGAACCCCAAAGCGGCAACCATATAATTTTCTACCGTATTGATAGAAAGATTCATATCCTTTGCTATTTCTGCATAGGTTTTATTTTCTTCCCTGCTCATTTGATAAACCTTACGGCGGGCAGGACTTAATTCACCAAGTTTTTGATGATATATTTTTTCCAGTTCCGAATAAATAATAGCATCATCTGTTGGTCGTGATTGTACTGCATTAATTTCAATTTCTTCATCTAAAGAAACCGTTGCCAATATTTTTTTACGGTAATGGTTATATAGGGCATTTTTAACCGAGCGGTATAAATAAGCCTTTAAATTTAAATCGATTTGAATATCGCCCTGCTTTTTCCATAAACCTAGCATAACATCCATGGTAAGCTCTTCGGCAATACAAGTACCTCTTACATTTTTAAGGGCATATTTATACAGTTCGGCATAATATCTTTTAAAAAGAATATCATAAGCGGCTGCATCGCCATTTTTATACCTTTTTAATAAATCAGTGTCCTGTAAATCTTTTATTTCTTTAAACATGCGGGATGAAGAGAAACTCTTTACCGCAAATTTAATGGCTTAAATACCGCTGTACGTTAAGGCAATATTAAGTTATAACTTGTTTTATTAAGTTTTCATTAAGTTAAAAATCAACAGAATAATGTTAATCTACTTTATGGCTTTAAAACGAGCTAAAGGTGCCATTCTAGCTTTATTTAAGGATAAATTATCGCCACTAATGGTATAGTTATCAGCAGTAATTAATGCTTTGCTAAGTCCGTTTTCTATCTCCATGTTTTCGCAAGCCATCATGGTTGACATGCCCTGAGAGAATTTTATTCTTCCGTTATCTTGAAATGTAAAATTACCTCCTATTCCATTACAGCCACCAGATGCAGAATAACGGTTATCGCTTTTTTGAAGCATTAAGAATGGTTCCTTACCATTTACTTTATCTGCTACGGGTTTGCCATTAAGCTCTACCAATTTCCATTTACGATCTGTAATTACATTGGTTTGCGGAGGGTTTTGATCTCCCGGAGTGGGCGATTTTTTAAAGATGCTACATGCTCCAAAGGATAACATGCACAAAACAAGAGTTAGGTAATGAGTAGTTTTCATATTAGGTAAAATTAAATTGAACTAACACAATTTAATAAAATTCTAATCAAAAACATATTCTTCCTTAAACAGGTAGTTTTTCCCAGGGTAAAAGCCCTGGGAAGGAGATTGTTAATTTGCGTTCTTTTTTAACCATTCCAATCTACGCTGATCGGGTAATTGCTTTACTTCAAAGTTTTCAAACTTAGCGTTAAATCCATTTCCATCTGGACTGGCTGCCATAAAGCCAACCATTACAGGTCTGTTATCTTGCAGGTAAGCGTTGCGCATCAGGATATAGTTTTTATCATCATAAGAATAAAATATTTCCACGGCATCCAATCTACGTACGGCTTTTATCCATACAAAATCTGGCACTTTATCTATAGTAATTACGCTCCAATCGCTGGTTTTATGAGTTACTACGGTACTTAAATTATATTTACCATCCACAAATTCAATTCCGGCCTTGATATAATTTTCGTGATCTGTACGCAGCATTAAGCCCATTTGATCGAAGCGTGCTTTATAATTTCCGGTAATCTTAACTTTTACTTCAAACTCACCACCGTAAGTACTGTAATAAAATGGAGCATCATCAACGGTAAATCCATAATGAGAAATTCTCCAGTAATCACTTTGTGGTGTTACCTGCATGGTTAGGGCATTATTTTTAATTTCCCATTTTTTAGGTTCGTTAAACCATTGCATTTTCTCCAGTGTTTGGGCAAAGCCCGTTTGTACCGTTATGAAAGCAACGATGCTCAAAATAATTTTTTTCATTTGTTGTTTTGTGTTAATAACCATATGTTAGTTTTAGTTTACAAATGTAAAACCCCATTGGCTGCCCTCCAATACTGATTAATAACCATATTAAAATGAATATTGTTAATACCCTGAATGAAAAACTATTAAAACAACCCTTCGCCGAGGATCATAATAAACTGGTAAGTATACCGCATTACCAACATATGGCAGCTATGTACGCCAGGATAGAGAATGCTATTGCTGTACTGAGTGATATGAGAGCCAATAAAAGTTATATTTATAATGGCAGAGTAGCAAGAGAACTGGGTTTTGAAGAAAGGTATGCATCTGAGGAGATTAACTCAATTTGGGAGGATGATATTTTTAGTAAAATCCACCCGGATGATCTAATTGATAAACACTTGCTGGAACTAAAGTTTTTTAATATGCTTAAAGGTTTGCCGCTTATTGAAAGATCAGATTACCAGGTTAAAAGTAAAATTAGAATGCTTAATAAAGTTGGTAAGTATATTATTATTGAGCATCGTATGTTTTACATAAGCAGCGCAGAGGATGGTAGCTTATGGTTAGCGCTTTGTTTGTACAATCTTTCTTATAGTGAGGCTACCGAAGATGCACTAAACGGTGTGATTTTAAATTCTGCAACTGGAGTATCTATTAAGCCCGATCAAAAAGATTATAGCAAGCTATTATCAACCCGAGAAAAGGAAATATTACAACTGATAAGAAAGGGAAAAATGAGTAAGGAGGTTGCTGATGTATTATCTATTAGCATTAACACGGTAAACAGGCACCGTCAAAATATTTTAGAAAAACTTAGGGTAAGCAATTCTTTTGAGGCTTGTAGAATTGCCGAAAGAATGGATTTGATTTAATGGAAGCACGTTCAATTTACTGGGGCAAATTGAACGTGCTTAATTTTATTTTAGATAAAAAATTGACTATCCTTCTTCTCCACTATTTTTCATTTTCATTAAAATGGAGTAAGCATTTTTGGTTACAATATTTGCGGGTTTAGCTTTAGTTTTAATTTCTGTAAAGCCATCTAAATTTGCTCCTGTTTCTACAGGAATCATTTTATACCGATTGTTTCCTAGATCTTCAAATACATAATTTTTATTTTCCCATTTTACAATTGCATCTTCTGGGGCGGCCTCAACCATTGCATTTGAAACTGAAATTGCCGCATTTAAAAATGTTCCTGGTAATAGCTTACTATCTGCATTTTCTATATCACAATGCACACTCGTTGTTCTATCACCCTCTATATTCGGAGTTATCAAATGTACTTTAGCTATATATTTTTTATCAGGATTGGCAGTTGTTGTACAAATAATCTCCTGCCCTACTTTTAAGTTTGCGGCATCACGCTCAAATACAGTAAGACTTGCATGCAAAGCCCCCGGACTAATTAACTCAAAAAGCACATCAGCCGCATTTACATATTTACCTGCATTAATGTTAACCTTGGTAACATAGCCACTAATAGGTGCATAAACCTTAATGTTTCTGGTTATATTATCTTCAGTTAAGTTTGAAGGATTAATGCCAATCAATCTTAATTTTTCTGCCAAGGCTTTTACTAAAACCTTCTGGTTATTAAATTCACTTTCTGTTTGCTGAAAAATTTTATCACTCGTTGCTTTTGTTTGGTTTAACCCTTTCTGTCTGATATAATCTGCTGAAGCAAACTTAAGCTTGTTTTTTGAGGTCAGGTAATCTTGTTGCAATTGAATGTATTGCTGATCTTCTACCGTTGCAAGCACCGCTCCTCTTTTAACCAACATACCAGGAATAAGATTCATTTGTTTAATATATCCGCCCATGGGTACACTTACCGAATAGGTATTTTCTGGTGGTACATCTACCACTCCATTTACATTAATGGTATTGTGCATGCCCTTCAATTCTAACTTGCCTGATTGGATACCTGCATTTTTAACCTGTTCTGCACTGAGTTGTACTTCATCTGCATTAACTTTTATGGGCTGTGTCGTAGTAACTGTTTTTTCATTTTTATCTGGATTACCGCATGCCATTAAAACGGCTATAAAAACAATTCCGACTTTTAATTTATGTTTCATTTTGTGTTATTTATCTGTTGCCGTTAATTTTTCTATTTCAAATGCAGCATTATTTAGCTGCTGTACCTTATCAAAATATTCTGCCTTAAGTTGTATAGATTGATTAATTAATATAACCCAATCCAGGTAAGCAATTTCTCCTGCATTTAATTTATCAGATGCTGTTTTAATAATATCGCCAGCGTTTGCTAATGAAACTTTCTGATAGGATTTTATTACATTATTTAACTGTTTATAGCGATAAACGGCATTTTCCAATTGGTGATAAAGGGTTTTCTTCTGTAACTCTAGCTCTTGCTGCTTTTGGTGTATTGCAATTTTTGAAGCTTTGATTCTCGATTGTTGGGTACCAAAAAAAACAGGAATGCCAACACCAATACTTACAGAAGAAAATCTTTTATTACCATTAAAATATTGCTCGGCACCAATACTGTTGGTTTGCCAACCAATAATGCTAGAGTTGTTATACCCAAAACTTAGATTTGGCAATAGCTTACTTCCTTCTAATGCCTTTTGTTTTTTGGCTAATTCCAATTGTGCCTCACCGAGCTTAAGCATTGGATTGTTTTCTGCCTGTTGATTGGTTATTAAATTAAAAGCGTAAATAAAACTATCACCTGTTGGCTCTAAATTAAGACTGCTGTTTAGTAAAAACCTAAACCTTGTTAAGCTTTGCTCATAATCCATATTTAACAAATCCAATTGATTACGGATTTGCTGTTTTTGGTTTTCTGCCGTGCGAAGCTCTAATACATCAACATCGCCAGATTTAAACCTTTGCGATGATTTATCAAGAAAAGCACTATAAACGCTATCCGCCCAAATTAATAGTTTATGTTTTTGGCGTAACAATACAATATCGAAATAGGTGGATTTAACTTCTGCTTTAAGATCTAATTGCTTGCCACTTAATTGTGCTTCACTAATTTGAACATTAGTTTTATGTACGGCATTTTGCCTGCTATAAACTGTTGGAAAATCAAGACTTTGCACCACCGAAAACTTATTATCATTTGCCAAACTGTTAAACTTACCGTAATCAAAACTGATAGCAGTTTTAGAAACATCAAAACTATTTTTAGTGAGTTGCTTATAATATTCAATGTCTGTTTTAGCAACCTGTAACAATACATTGTTTTTCATTGCAGTATCTAGGGCAGCCTGAAGATTAATTTGTTGTGCGTTAGACTGTGTTGTTCCTAAACAAATTAATACAGCAATTATAGCGAGTTTACTTTTTGGTTTAAAATAACCGAAGCCTTTTTCAAATAAGATGTATAACATGGGTAAAACGAATAATGTAAGCATGGTTGATACCAATAAACCACCGATTACAACTGTTGCAAGTGGTTTTTGTACTGCACCACCGGCACCAGTACTTATGGCCATTGGAATAAAACCTAATGATGGCACGAGCGCTGTCATTAATACTGCACGGAGTTTGGATTTTGTTGCATGAATAACGATGCGCTTAACATCTGTCCATCCTTCTTTTTTAAGTCTGTTAAACTCTGTTACCAGTAAAATTCCGTTTAGTACAGCAACACCAAACAGAGCAATAAAGCCAACTCCAGCAGAAATACTGAAAGGTAAATCTCTTATCCAAAGGGCAAATATCCCTCCGGTGGCAGATAAAGGAATAGCTGTATAAATAAGTAAACCTTGCTTTACCGAGCTAAAAGCAAAATAAAGGAGCAGAAAAATTAGTAGTAACGCAATAGGTACAACAATTGCCAATCGGGATTTAGCCGCCGTCATATTTTCAAAAGAGCCACCGTAAGAAATGGTATATCCTTTGGATAGGTTGAGCTGTTGCCCTGCCTTTTGTTGCAGTTCTTCCACAATAGATTGCACATCGCGATCCTTAACGTTAAAACCTACAATAATCCGTCTTTTGGTATCTTCTCTTTGTATTTGGTTTACACCTTCTACCTCTTCAATATTGGCAACCATACTTAAAGGTACTTGCGTGCCTGATTGGGTTAGCACCATTAAATCTTCAACATCTTTTATGTTTTTTCTGGCAGCCTCATCCAAGCGAACGACCATATCAAAACGTTTTTCGCCCTCATAAACCTGCCCTGCAATTTGCCCGGCGAAGGCGGTATTTACTACGCGGTTTACATCGGCAACGTTTATTCCATACTTCGCCATGCCATCTCTATTATATTTAATTACAACTTGTGGCATACCGGTAACTTGTTCTTCATACACATTAATAGCACCTTTAACCGTTCCAATAATGCTACCCAAACGTTTTGCATAATTTGCGAGAGAATCCAAATCCTCGCCAAATATTTTACAAACTACATCTTGCCTAGCACCCGTCATTAGCTCATTAAAACGCATTTGTACCGGAAACTGAAAACCTACCGTTATGCCTGGAATAACTTCAACGGCCTTTGTCATTTTTGCACTTAACTCAGGAAAAGAAGTTGCAGAAGTCCATTCCTTTTTAGGTTTTAAAATCACCATCATATCTCCAGCTTCAAAAGGCATTGGATCTGTTGGCACTTCGGCACTACCAATTTTGGTTACAATTTTCTGCACTTCAGGAAATTGATCTAATAGGATTTTTGATGCTTTTTGTGTGGTTTCAATCGTATTATTCAGATTACTTCCAGTAAGCAAGCGGGTTTCTACAGCAAAATCACCTTCCTCCAGCTGGGGAATAAACTCACCACCCAGTGTACCCATTACGAAAACGGAAATAGCAAATAATGAAATGGTAACCGCCAAAATAGTTTTTGGGAACTGAAGTACTTTACTTAAAATTGGTTGATACCTGCGCTCCAACCAAGCCATTAATTTATCTGTAAGATTCTTTTTATGACTGATGGTTTTATTTAAGCATAGTGCAGACATCATTGGTACATAAGTAATTGATAGAATAAACGCTCCCAATATTGCAAAGGCAATTGTCCATGCCATTGGCTTAAACATTTTACCTTCAATACCTTCTAATGATAAAATTGGCAGGTAAACGATTAGAATAATTATTTGACTGAATACGGCAGATTTAATCATAGAGCCTGTAGATTTTTCAACCTCCGTATCCATTTGATTCTGATCTATTCTATTAAGTGATCGAAAGTGTTTGCTATGTGAAAAACGATGAAGAATGGCTTCAACAACAATTACTGAACCATCTACAATGAGGCCAAAATCTATTGCTCCAAGCGACATTAAATTTCCTCCTACGCCAAACTTATTCATTAAAATAATGGCAAAAAGCATTGATAATGGAATAACAGAAGACACGATTAAGCCTGCACGCAAATTTCCAAGGAAGAAAACCAATACAAAAATTACAATCAATGCACCTTCCATTAAATTGGTTTCTACAGTGCTAATTGCATTATCTACCATTTTGGTTCTATCTAAAAAAGGCTCAACAACAACACCTTCGGGCACCATCTTTTGTATTTCAGCAATCTTATCTTTTACACGTTTAACTACAACAGATGAATTTTCGCCTTTCAGCATCATTACAACTGCTCCGGCAACTTCACCCTGTGCATTATATGTCATGGCACCATATCGAATAGCCGAACCATATTGTACCTTGGCTACCTGCCCCAATAGTACAGGCATACCATTATTTAGTGTTTTTACAACAATCTTTTCAATATCGGCAAGACTTGTTGTTAAGCCCTCACTTCTTATATAAAGTACTGTTGGGCCTTTTTCTATATAAGCACCGCCTGTATTTTCATTGTTTTTTTCTAAGGCATCAAAAATTTCAGCAATGGTAAGCCCATAGGCTTTAAGTTGGTCTTGCCTAACTGCAACTTCATATTGCTTTAGTTTACCACCAAAGCTTGAAACCTCTGCCACACCGGGTGTACCCAGTAATTGACGGCGAACAATCCAATCTTGAATGGTGCGGAGTGCTTGTTCATCATATTTGCCTTCATATCCTTTTTTCGGACGGACAACATATTGATAAATTTCTCCTAAACCCGTTGAAACCGGAGCCATTGCTGGCGAACCGATTCCTTGTGGAATTTCTTGTTGAACTTGTTGCAATCGCTCGGCAATTTGTTGCCTTGCCCAGTAAACATCTGTTTCTTCGTTAAAAACGATGGTAACAAGAGAAAGTCCGAAACGGGAAAAACTCCTGATTTGCTTAAGTCCTGAAATGCTGCTACAAGCTTGTTCTATAGGAAAAGTAATTAGTCGTTCGATATCCGGTGCACCTAAAGATGGTGAAACGGTGATTACTTGCACCTGATTATCGGTAATATCAGGAAGGGCATCAATGGGTAATTTTGTAACCTCATAAGTTCCCCAACCCACAAGGGAGAGAACAAATAAGGCAATGATCAGCTTATTCCGCACGGAAAAGCCGATAATCTTATTTAGCATAATAAATTATTTTAAATGGATCGACATATTATTCAAGGTGACTGCAAAATTGCTCCTTGAAAGAAAACTGGAAATAGATATAAAACTATGCTAATGCAATTGGCGGGCGGAAAAGACTTCCAAAAGTAGGACTACTATATATTTGCTCGTAAGCGATGGAAGAATCTACTAAAAGATTTAAGCAGGCGGCTTTTAGAAGAATAAATTTTTCGGAAGGGACGCCGATGGAGATTACGTGGTGACCATCTAATTTTTTGAATGGCAACTTCATATCTTCCTCATCGTCATTATCATCCTGATCCTCTCCGATGTAATGCATTTCTAAAAAATCGATAAAGCTAATTTGCGAGTTTAATTGATGATGCTGAATAAAATGTACTATAAGTTGGGGCATCTTTAATACTTCACGTACAGAAGTGCTAAAGATTAATACCGGGAACAGGAAGAAAATTACAACTTTGTTCACGCGGCAAATATATTAATGATTTTTATTAATCGGGCAAAATTGGCCCAACTGAAATCTACTTATAACAAAACGACCGTTATTGCGAACAGTTTTTAGTTCGCAATAACGGTCGTTTAGCAATTTAAATATAAAAATGGAGAACGTTAATTTGAGAGCGTTACCCTAAAAATATATTTTATACTGCTGCTAATAGAGTTTTTATTTAACGATTTTAAACTCAGTTCTTCTATTTAGCTGGTGTTCGGTTTCGCTACATTCTACCCCATTGGCGCAAGCATTTAGCAATTGCGTTTCGCCATAGCCTTTAGCAGTAATTCTGTTTTTATCAATTCCTTTTGAAATGATATAATCAACTGCTGATTCTGCCCTTTTTTGCGACAGTTTTAAGTTGTAACTATCCTTTCCTCTACTATCGGTATGAGATCCAAGCTCAATCCAAATGGTTGGATTATCTTTCATAATCTTAACCAGTTTATCCAGTTCAACCGCAGCATCTGCACGGATATTCCACTTATCAAAATCGTAGTAAATGTTTTCTAATCTAATGCCTTTATTAATCTCAATAGCTTCAAGATAGAGGTTTTGCTGAAGTACCTGCGAAGTAGTTAAACCAATTGTTGCTAAATTTTCTACGTCAGATCTATAAGCCGTTTTTTCGGCACTTACATTATATTCTGAGTTTTTTGAAAGGTTAAATTTATAACCACCATTTTCATCCGTTTCAACTTTAAGCTCGCTACCATTTACTTTTGCTAGCGTTACAATTGCACCACTAATTGGTTGGTTACTTTTCTTATCGTAAACACGTCCTTCAAGTTTAAAAGCTAAAACCATGTTTCTATCAACCGCATAAATATCATCGCTACCTACACCGCCATTGCGATTTGAAGATAGGTACGCAATTCCATCTTTATCATTCAAACTAAAGCCGAAATCATCATGTGGCGAATTAAAAGGATACCCTAAGTTTTCTACCTGGCCAATGCCAGCACCATTTCTCAGCGCTCTAAAAATGTCTAAACCTCCCATTCCTACACGACCATCACTCGCAAAAAACAAATTGTTGTTAGCATCAAAAGCAGGACTACGTTCATTACCCTCAGTATTAATTTCTTCCAGATTTACAGGTTTTCCCCATTCGCCAGCATCGGTTTTAAGACAAACATAAATATCTGTACCACCTTTACCACCTGGCATGTTGGAAGCAAAATATAGGCTATTACCATCAGTAGAAATAAAAGGATCACCTACAGAATAGTTGTTAACGTTGTTGTATGGAAACGAAACAGGCTCGCTCCAGTTGCCGTTGGCATCTTTGGTACTGCTATAAATTTCTACATTTACAGTACTTGGCATGTTCTTTACTTTTTCTAAATCACCAGGAATTTTCGTCATGGTAAAATACATGGTTTTTCCGTCGGCAGTAAAACTTGCAGCACCTACGTGGTAATTGGTTCCTGTTTTAATTGGAAAAAGTTGCAAACTATCCGTTTTAGATTTAATGTACAGTTTCAAATAACCGTTACCAGTCCACCCGTAAGTTTTTTTATCGGGCATTTTGGTACCATCGAATTTTAAAAAGCCTTTGCTTTCTTTTGTTGTCAAACCGCTGTTTATCCTATCGGAAGTAAAAACAAGAGTACCTTGATAGCTTACTGCGCCCCAATCAGATTGTTGGGTATTTAAAGCCTTTTGGTTGATTAGTTCCACCTGTTTTGGAAATTTCATCCATTTTATCGCAGAATCGCAGGAAGCAACCCACACCGCCAATTGCTTTTGAGAGACCTTTTTATTTTGATCTGCATAGTTTAAATATTGAACTTTGGCTTCAGAATATTTTGAATTACTTTGCAAGGCTTTAGCATAACCCAATGTATTTTCGGGTTTGCTGTTGGGCATTTTAGATGCAATTGCGTACCAACTTTCGGCCTGTACATAATTATTTACAAAACTATAAGCATTGGCTAAACGCTCTGCTGCATGTAAAGTTTCTTTCTTTTTATAGGCTTGCTCATAAAGATCAATTGCCTTGCTATAATTGTACAACTCGTACTGTTTATCGGCATCTTTAATCACATATTGTGCTTTTGCCGAAAAGCTGAAAGCCACTACGCCATAAGCTAAAAGCGATATACCTGATATAATTTTCTTCATTATTTTGAGATGTAAAAAGACCTGAGTCCGGTTAATCATATTTTATTTTTCGTAAGTTTTCATTTTTCCAGCGAGGTCAATTACATTGGAAATTTTTAACTTTTTGAAAATTCTATTTTTAAATGTGCTTATTGTTCCTTTTTGCAGTTTCATTGTATTTGCAATTTCCAAAACACTAAATCCATTGGCAAGGTATTCGGCAACGATTAATTCTTTGTTAGAAAGCCTTAAGTAATCGCTTTCATCACCGCCTCTTAAAATGCCATCAAACAATACTTCCTTAATTTTTTGGCTCGAGTATCGGCTGCCTGCAAGCAGCGTGGTAATGGCAACTAATATTTCTGATTCGGTTGCATTTTTAGATAAAAAACCATCGGCTCCAGCTTTCAATAATGGAATTGCATAAATCATTTCGTTAAGAGATGAAAACACAAGAATTTTAGTGATGTTATTTACGGCTTTTAAATCATTAATAAAGTTTTTCCCTTCTATTCCTTTTAGTTGTGGATCTATAAACACAATGTTTGGATTATTCTTAAGTTGTACAACCAGTTTTTCCATAGAAGTTACATGAACAATCTGTGTTTTTTTCCAAAATGTAGAAAGCAAATCTTTTAGTCCGCGGTAAACAATTTCTTGTGGCTGGGCAACAATAATTCTGATGTTATTATCATTAGTTTTATCTTTCATGTTTACGGTTTAAGCTCTACTATACAATTAGAAAACCCTTGGGGTAGCCATTCTAACATCCGATCTACCAAAAGAAAAGGCTACAGAAATTTCGTGTGTACCACCGCTATATCCTTGCAATGGGCCAATTGAAAAATCATAACCGTATCCGATTCTAATTTTTTCTGAAGGAAATAATTGTATGGCTGCCACGGCTGAATTTCGGGTAGAAAGATCTTTTTGCAGATAACTTTTGTCGTAAAGCTTAATTCCAGTACGGTAAGAGCCGCCAATCCAGATTGCATCCTTTATCATTAAAAATGCATTAATATCTAAACTTGTTGGTCCGCCTCTATCATCTTTAATTAGAAATGAAGGTTTAATCTGAAAATCTTCGTTTAAAGGAAATAAAGCTCCTGCTGTTAAATAATAGTGGGGTTTGGGCTGTGGAATAAATGCATATTTATCAATGTTAATGTATTGCGCAATTAAATTATCGGCAGAGAAACCTGCGTAAAACCTATCGTTAGAAAAGTAAACCCCTGCCCTTGCATCGGGCACTATCGTACTTTGTGTACCCACCGGTTGATTTATTTCTACATCATTAGGGTTAAGCATTGAACCATCTATCGCTAAATTAACCATACCAACCCCCAAACCTAATGCAAGGCGAGAGCTTCCATCGTCATTCATTCTAATACGGTATGCATAATTTCCATATACACTTAAATTGGTTTGTGCACCAAGCTTATCACTCGCCACCTGAAGTGCTAAACCAACGTTGCCATCATTAGCAATGGCATCTACCGCAAGCGACATACTTTTTGGTGCCCCATTAATGCCCGTCCACTGACTACGATAAAAACTATGCACGTTTAACACTTCCTTATATCCGGCATAAGCTGGATTAATGTAAATTCCGTTAAACATGTACTGGCTATACTGGGCATCTTGTTGGGCAATTGCCGATCTGCATAGCAGTACTAAAGAAAGTGTAATGAATAATAATATTTTTTTCATGGAAAATTTTATTTTAATATCTACTGATTGAAATGGGATGTTTTGGAAAGCCAAAACATCCCGGCTCATTTTACTTTTTAAATGTTCTAATCAGCGTTATATATCCTTTTTTAATTTCGAACTCGTTACTACCAATTCTCTTCACTTTTAATAGATAGAAATAAGTTCCCTCGTTCAAGCCCTCACCCGTCCAGGTGTTTTGATAGTTTTTAGCACGATATACTTCATTTCCATATCTGTTTACAATCGTTAATTCATTTGCCTGATATTGATCTAAGCCTCTTATTTCGAATGTATCATTAATACCATCGCCATTCGGGGTGAAAAGTGTTGGCACCGTTACATCAAAGAAATTGATTTGAATAGTTGCAGATGCTACGTTGGTGTAATAACCATAGGCATCTTTAACGCGGTAGCTAAATACATCCGTTCCTGTATAACCAGGGTTTGGCATATAGGTAATTGTTCCGTCAGCATTTATTTTTACCGTTCCATGTTTTGGTTGCTCCATAATTTCTATACCCAGTTTATCTAAAGTAGAGTTACCTGGATCATCATTATCAAGCACTTTTATTATGATTTGCGCATTTGCCTGAGTTTCTGCCTTGTCATTTATTGCCACTGGCGATTTAGGAACAGTAATTACCGTTGGGGTATTATTCCCTTCTGCCGTTCCTGATACATCCTGAACATCAGCTGATGATGGAGTTTTGGCTTTAACTGATGCCGTATTACTTACAGTACCCAAATCTTTATCAGCCTGCGTTAAAGTGTAAACTTCGGTTACCGTTACTGTAGCACCTGGGTTTAAACCACCTGGTATGCTTATCACTTTGTTGGCAAAGCCTAATTTGGCATCTGTTAATTGAACTACATCCAAGGTTACGTTACCTAAGTTTTTAATTGTGAAGGTATAGGTAATCTGGTTGCCACTAAAAGCTGCCGTTTTAACCAATGAGATTGCTCCTTTTTCTGGTACAATAGTTACTGTTGGCGTATCGTTATTTTCGGCAGTTCCAGATAAATCACTTACCGATTGTCCGTTAGGTGCCTGTACCACAACCTTTGCACTGTTAGTTACATTTCCGGCATTTTTATCTGCTTGTGTTAAGGTATAAACAGCGGTTTCTACTGTTGATGCGCCTGGTGCTAACACTTTGTTTAATGTTCTGGTTAAACCAATTTTCGCATCTGTAATTGTAATAGATGATACCGTTACATTTCCAGTATTTTTAATTGTGAAGCTATATGTAATGCTATTTCCATCTGTGCTTAATACGCCGGTTTTTACCATTGTAACCGCAGGAGTAGAAATTATTTTACTTATTGTAGCATCATCAATTGCTGGTGTATTCGGGTCATCAGATTTAGGGTTAGAAACCGTACCTCCTTTTGGATTATTTGCAGAAACCGATGCCTGATTACTGTAGCTTCCATTATCAACCTCAGCCTGTGTTAAAGTATGTTTAGCCTTAACTGTTGCTGTTGCATTTGGTGCTAAACTTGCAATACTAGCCGGAAGAATTGAGCCTGTATCTGCCCCTGCATCACTTACTATAACGTTTGATAAAGTTACATTTCCTGTGTTTTTAACTACAATGGTATAGTTAATTACATCACCCGCTTTGCTGCCTGTATTATCCGCTACTTTGGTTAATGTCATTGTAGCATTTGGAATAATGTTTACAACCGTTGCATCATCAACCGCTGGTGTATTCGGGTCATCAGATTTAGGGTTAGAAACCGTACCTCCTTTTGGATTATTTCCAGACACTGAAGCCTGGTTACTATAGCTTCCATTATCAACCTCAGCCTGTGTTAAAGTATGTTTAGCTTTAACGGTTGCCGTTGCATTTGGTGCTAAACTTGCAATACTAGCCGGAAGAATTGAGCCTACATCTGCCCCTGCATCACTTACTGCTATGTTTGATAAAGTTACATTTCCAGTATTTTTAACCAAAATGGTATACGTAATTATATCGCCCACTTTGCTTCCCGTATTATCTGCTACCTTAGTTAAACTCATTGTAGCATTTGGAATAATGTTTATTACCGTTGCATCATCAACCGCTGGTGTATTTGGATCGTCAGATTTAGGGTTAGAAACCGTATTTCCTTTTGGATCATTGCCAGAAACCGACGCTTGGTTAGTATAACTTCCATTATCAACTTCTGCTTGTGTTAATGTATGTTTAGCGGTTACGGTTGCCGTAGCATTTGGTGCTATACTTGCAATACTTACCGGAAGGATTGATCCCAAATCCGCACCTGCATCACTTACCGCTACGTTTGATAAAGTTACGTTACCAGTATTTTTAACTACAATGGTATAATTTATAATATCACCAGCTTTACTTCCTGTATTATCTGCTACTTTGGTTAATGTCATTGCAGCATTCGGAAGAATGGTTATTACCGTTGCATCATCAACCGCTGGTGTATTCGGATCATCAGATTTTGGCGTAGAAACTGTATTCCCTTTTGGATTATTTCCAGAAATACTTGCCTGATTGCTGTAACTTCCATTATCAATTTCAGCTTGTGTTAGCGTATGTTTTGCTTTAACGGTTGCCGTAGCATTAGGCGCTAAACTTGAAATACTAGCCGGAAGGATTGAACCTGCATCTGCTCCTGCATCACTTACAGCAACATTTGATAAAGTTACGTTTCCAGTGTTTTTAACTACAATGGTATAATTGATTACATCGCCAGCCTTGCTGCCCGTATTATCTGCAACTTTGGTTAATGTCATTGCCGCATTCGGAATAATGGTTACTACCGTTGCATCATCAACCGCTGGTGTATTCGGGTCGTCAGATTTATTGTTAGAAACCGTATTTCCTTTTGGATCATTTCCAGAAACTGAAGCCTGGTTGCTATAACTTCCATTATCAACTTCTGCTTGTGTTAATGTATGTTTCGCTGTAAGGGTTGCGGTAGCATTTGGTGCTAATATTGCAACGCTTGCCGGAAGGATTGAGCCTGCATCTGCTCCTGCATCACTTACGGCAACATTACCTAAAGTTACGTTTCCTGTATTTTTAACTACAATGGTATAATTAATTACATCGCCAGCTTTTGTACCTGTATTATTTGCAACTTTAGTTAAGCTCATTGATCCATTTGATACAATTGTTGCTACCGTTGGCGTATCATTGGTTTCATCCGTACCAGATTTATCTGAGATATTTGTACCAATTGCCGGACTTGCCGTAACTTCTGCAGTGTTAGAATATATTCCGGCATCTACATCAGATTGGCTCAATACATGGCTTGCTGTAATGGTTACACTCGCCCCTGGTGCCAATGTACTAATAGGACTTCCTGCTACAATTGCATTAGCATCTGTTACCACTAAATTGCTCAGCGTAATATTACCTGTATTTTTAACGGTAAGGTTGTAGTTTAATGTTTGTCCTGCTTGGTTTGGAACTGCCCCTACCACAGTTTTAACTAAGGTTACACCTGGTGCAGGTACAATTTGAACTACGGTTGGTAAATCATCCGTTGCTGTAATTCCAGAAATATCACTTACTTCTGATGCATCTGGTGCTTTTGATGTTACCGAAGCACTATTACTAAAGCTTCCTTTATCTACATCAGCTTGTGTAACTGTATGTTTTGCGGTTACTTTTACGTTTGCACCCGCTGCTAAGCTAGCAATGGTTGCAGGTGTAATACTGCCTGCATCAGCACCTTGATCTTCAATAACCAAATTGGTTAATGCAGATGTTCCCGTGTTGTTAATATTTAACTCATAATTTATTACATCGCCTGCTTTATTTACTGTATTTAACGCTGTTTTTACTAAGGTTAACGACGAACGATAAACAGAAGTAGAAACGGAAGATGTTGCCGTTGTTGCACCAGCCTCAGATGGTTGCGCAGTAACAGAGTTTAAAATTGTACCATCGAAAGTTGATGGAATATCGCCACTTACATAAATGTTTATTCCATTTGCAGCACCTGCCGGAAGGTTTGCAATTAAATTAATATCACCACTTCCACTTGCAACAGATGTTGTTGCCGCTCCGCTGTTTTGAACTGTCCAGCTTACATTATTTAGTGCAACTGGTGCAGCATCAGCAATCGAAAGATTTAATGCATCACCTGTACCTTCATTTACAACATTAATTAGATAACTAATTTTATTGCCAGATCTAAGTACTGCAGGTCCGCCTTTGGTTATTTTAATAATTGGTTGCCTGCTCACCGCTGTTACCACTGGGGTTGAGTTTACAGCTGTACCTGTTTCTGCTGGCGTAACGCTTGCTGTATTGCTTAGGTTTCCACTAAAGGCTGGCGAAACCGTTCCTTTAATATCAATTACAATACGATCTGTACTAGCAGCAGGCAAGTTTGCATTTATCGCAATAGTGTTGCCTGTACCTTGCTGACCAGATAAAATTGCTGTAGCACCCTCAGCCGTTGCAGTCCATTCTACATTGCTAATTTGAGCCGGAACTATATCTGCAATTGCGGAATTTAAAGCGGTACTTGGACCGTTATTTTTAACTACAATCTGATAGTTTATTATAGTGCCTGCTGAAACATTTGAAGGACCACTTTTTGAAATCACTAAATCCACAGAAGGTGTTACAACTGTAGAAGCCGTACTTTGTGATGGTTGAATACCAGGCTCAGCAGGGGTTGCCGTAGCTGTATTTACCAAAGTGCTTTTAAATAATGGGTTAATTGTTCCAGTAACGATAACATCTATACTTCCATTTGCCGGAATATTTGCGGTTAAAGAAACATTGTTACCAGAACCGGTACTGCCTGTTATTATACTTGCACCATTTGTTGCAGTACCTATCCAACTTACGTTTTGAACGTTGCTAGGAACGGCATCTGCTAAAATTGTACCCAAAGCATCAGATGGGCCTGCATTACTTAACTTAAGGGCATAAGTTATGCCGCTGCCACCAGAAGAAGCCGTTGGAGCAGATTTTGTTAACAATAAATTAGGTGTTTGTTTTACCGTGGTTACCGCCGGATTAGAAGTTACCGGATTATTTCCAGGCTCTGATGGTGTAACTGTTGCTATATTTGAAACCGTTCCACTTGCATTTGAAGCTAAAGTACCATTGATGGTTACATAAATTTTTCCTCCTGCCGGAATGTTCCCTGTTAAAGATAATGCATTTCCTGTTCCCGTTCCATTTGCGGTAACTAACGCACCACCAGCAACTGTTGTTGCCCAGGTTGGGTTAAGGATAGTTGCTGGAATATTATCTGTTATTACCGCAGCAGCTGCGTTACTTGGTCCGTTATTGCCTACCTCCACAACATACACAATTGGTTGCCCAGCACTTAACGTTAATGGTGCAGATTTTGTAATTGTTAGGTTGGTTAATTTACTTACCGTTGTACTTACCTCTGGCGAAGAAACCGTTGGATTAGTACCTATTTTAGCATTTGCAGTATTTTTAATTGTTCCTGCAAAATTAGGGTTAATGGTTCCTGTTATATCTATAACAACAGATGCACCTACTGGAATATTTGCATTTATTGCAATATTACCTGTTCCAGTTGTTGTACCATTTATAACAGCAGCAGTACCATTGTTGGTTGCTGTCCATTGTGCATTTGTAATTTCAGCCTGTAATGCATCCGTAATGTTTACAGCTGTAGCATCACTTGGGCCTGTATTATCTACCTTAATTTTATAAGTAATTTGGTTACCAGCATTTGCTGTAGCTGGGCCAGTTTTTTGTACTACCAATGTAGGCGTACTAATTACATTTGTACTTACTAACGATGTATTATTTGAAGTGTTGTAATCGGTTATTGCAGCAGGCAAAGTTACTGTAGCCGTGTTTGTTAACGGCCCTAAGACTGCATTTGATGGAACTTTACCCTTTATGGTTACGGTTATAAAGTTTCCTTGTCCGCCACCAATATTACCTTTTAATTGCACCGCATTACCTACCCCATTTGCTGTAGAAGTAATGGTAGCATTACCAGTTGCAGCAGCACTCCAGGTTACATTGTTTAGCAATGGATTTACATTGTCGTTAACTATTATATCATCAACATCTACTGAGCCATTATTATACACATTTACGGTGTATGTTATATTTTCGCCAGCAGCTACTTGTTGCGGACCAGCCTTAATTACGGCAATATCTGTAGATCTGTTTACACTTGTAGTTACCGAACTTTCTTTAACCTGACCAGAGGTTGCCTCTGCCTTGTTTGTGAAAGATGAGCCCGCTGTTTGTTTAATAATACCGTTTACAGTAATTAATATGTTATTGTTTCCTGCCGGAATATCGCCTACAGTTAAAATACTGTTTGAGGTACCCGCCGAAGCAGATCCAGACTTAATTACCGCAACTCCATTTACTTCAGCAATCCAGTTTAATACCTGTACATCATCTGGCACATTATCAACAATAAATGCATCAGTAATATCGCCAGCACCAGTATTTTTAATTAAAATGGTGTAGGTAATCTGATCGCCTACGTTTGCATTTGCAGGACCAGATTTTGCAATTGTAAAGTTCGGATCGTTATCTATTATAGTATTAAAAGTAGAGGTATTATTCGCCGTTTCCGGATCGTTAATTGATGCTGCTACCGTTGCCGTAGCTGTATTAGAAATTGGCGTACCATCTAATAGAGATGCACTAACAATACCTTTTATTTTAACTTCAATTATACCCGTGTTAGGTGCAATATCTGCTGTTAAGTTTATATTTCCTGTACCAGAAGCAGCACTAACGCTCGATCCTGAAGTTGCCGTTGCCGTCCAGGTAATTGATCCTGCATTTATTGAGCTTGGTAAAGCATCAACAATTTTAGTTGCCGTTGCAGTACTTGGTCCCTGGTTGGTAATTCTTAAAGTATAGTTTATTTCCTCTCCTGCCTTGGCATTTGCCGGACCAGATTTTACGATTCTAACGTTAGCCTTGCGAGCAATATTAGTTACAACCGTTGCACTTGCCGGTGTTGGATCTGTAACGCCTACTGGCGGAACCGCAGTTGCAGTATTGGTTAAGGTTGCACCTGCAAACGCTGGATCAACTGTACCAATTAATGTAATAATAACTTTATCAGTACCACCTGCCTTAAGTGCTGCAGTTAAATTTACATTACCTGTACCACTGCTTACATTTGTTGTAGCGGCGCCCGCTGTTGCAACTGTCCAGTTTGCATTAATAATTGATGCCGAAAGTACATCGTTAATTACTGCGCCCGTAACATCACCAGGTCCCTGGTTTTCTACCGTAATGGTATAAGTTGCCTGCTCACCAGCAAATAAATTTGAAGGTCCCGTTTTCGAGATTCTTAAATCAGCTTGTTTGCTTACAGCCGTAGTGGTTGTGTTTGAATTTACTGTTGGATTTCCTGTTTCTGTAGGAATAACCGAAGCCGTATTGGTTAAAGAGTTTCCTGTAAATGCCGGATTCAGTTTTCCTGTAATTTGTACAATAACAGTATTTGCATCGCCCACCGGAAGATTCGCTTTTACGCTAACTGCATTTCCATTTCCTGATGCCCCAAAAATTACATTTGCCGCACCATTTGCAACGGCTGTCCAGCTTACATTTTGAATATCTGCAGGAATTGCATCTGTAATATTCGCATTTAAGGCGTTACTTGGTCCTGTATTTTTTACAAGTAAAGTATAGTTTACCGTTTCACCTGCGTTTATAGATACTGGAGCAGATTTTACAATAGAAATATTGCTCTTGTTAGAAATCGCTGTGCTTACCGCATTAGAGTTTACTGGCGTACCAGTTTCAACAGGAGTTGCTGTTGCTGTATTTGTAATTGTTGCATTTGTTTGTGCAGCTGGAATTGTTCCTTTAACCGTAATCTGAATTTTATTGGCATTACCAACTTTAAGATTACCTGTTAAATTTACATTTCCAACTCCTGCAATAGTTCCTACAGATGATGTGCCTAAGCCCATTGCCGTCCATGATACATTGGTTAAAGTAGCTGGAACTAAATCTGAAATTGCAATATTATCCGCGTTAGATGGACCCGCATTTACTGCATCAATAATGTAAGTAACCATTTCGCCTGCATTTGCAGTTGCCGGACCAGTTTTAATTAAACTAACCGATGGCACTTTATTTACTTGTGTAGTTATAGTATTTGATGTTTTTGCTACAGCACCTGTTTCAGCTGGTGTTACCGTTGCTGTATTAACCAAATTGGCACTAGCCGATGGGTCTACCGTACCGTTAATGGTTACCGTAATTTCATTACCCACTCCTGCTGGTAAATTACCAACAAAGTTAATGGTGTTACCCGTTCCGCTTGCCGTTCCATTTATAGATGCTGTTCCGGTTGTAGTTGCTGCCCAGGTTACATTTTGAATGCTTACAGGTACATTATCAGTAATGGTTGCTAAATCTGCGTTTGCAGTAGCTGTATTCTTAATTTTTAAAGTATAACTAATATTTTGTCCTGCACTAATACTTGCCGGACCTGTTTTCTCAATTGCTAAAACAGGGATTTTCTGCACCGCAGTACTTACTGCTGATGATTTAGGACTTGTACCGCTTTCAGCTGGTGTGGCTGTAGCCGTATTGTTTAATGTTCCATTATATGCAGCACTTACTTTACCCGTAATGGTTAGTATAATTTTATTGGTTGCACCTGCCGGAATGTTTCCTGTTAAGGTTACATTATTTCCTGTTCCGGTAGCCGTACCATTTATACTTGCCGCTCCTGATGGTGTAGCTGTCCAGCTTACTGCACTTATTTCTGAAGAAACTATATCTTTAATTTCCAGATTTTGCGCATCTGCTGTGCTCGTATTCAACACCTCAATGCTGTAGGTAATATTGGCTCCAGAAATAACAGATGATGGAGCATTTTTAGTAATCGATACTGTTGGTACTCTGTTAATTGCCGTTGTTACAGCAGATTGTGGCGAAGCGCTGTTTAATTCAGTTGCTGTTACATTTGCTGTATTGGTTATGCTTCCATTGTAAGCTGCACTTGCCTTGCCGGTAATGGTTATGACCACTTTATTGGCAGCGCCTGCCGGAACATTTACCACAGTTTGTAAAGTATTTCCGCTTCCGGTGCCACCACTAATTACAGTTGCTGCACCTTGCGTTGCTGTTGTCCATGTTGGGTTTAATACTTCCGCAGGGATTAAATCAGCTATTTTAGCGCTTAATGCGTCACTTGGCCCAGTGTTTCCTACTTCTATGGTATATGTAATATTGGTTCCCGAAACTACAGATGCAGGACCATTTTTTGCAATAGTTAAACCAGATTTGGTAATTACTGAGGTACTTACTTCGTTTGAATTAACCGGAACAACACCCGCCTCTGATGGCGTAACGGTTGCTGAGTTAATGATATTGCCAAGTACGCCTGAGTTTACTTTTCCAGTTACATTAATTTGAACAGTACTATTAGCATTAAAATTACCTGTTAAACTTAAAACATTACCTGTTCCAGTGCCACCCGCAGTAATATTTGCGGTGCCATCAGTAACTGCACTTGTCCAGCTTACGTTGCTAATTCCTGTCGGAATATTATCTGTAATAATGGTACTAACACTATTTGATGGTCCTGTGTTTCTTACTGTAATAGTATAAGCTATATTATTACCTGCAGTAACGCTCGCAGGGCCTGTTTTAGTAATTGTAAATACTGGTTTACTGTTTATATTGGTTATTGCCTGTGCACTAATAGGTGTGCTACCTGTTTCTTGCGGTGTAGCAGTTGCTGTATTGGTTAATGCGCCAGTAAAATCTGGTTTAATAGTGCCCGATACATTTAAAATTACTTTGTGCTGTGCACCAGCTGGTATATTTGCAACCAAGTTTATGGCATTTCCAGTGCCTGTTGCACCGCTGGTAATTAATGCCCCACCTTGCAGTTGAGTAGTCCAGCTTACATTTGTTAAACCTGCCGGAACATTATCTGCAATTTGAACAGCTGTTGCATTACTTGGCCCATTATTGCCTACCTCAATTTTATAGGTTACGGCTTCTCCAGCTGCTGCCGATGAAGCACCTGCCTTAGAAATTACTACGCCTGATGAACTTGTTACGTTAGAGTTAACTGAAGAGTTGCTACCAGCACCTTGTGGCTCTGCTGGCACTACCGTTGCCGTGTTGTTTACACTTCCTGTTGCCGCAGGATTTAATGTTCCACTAATGTTAACATTTATAAAATTAGCTGTATTTCCTGCCGGAATATTTGCTTTTACAAGCACCGCATTTCCATTGCCAGATGCACCTGTAACAACTGTTGCATCTCCATTTGCAGTGGCTGTCCAGCTTACGTTTTCTACCGCTGCTGGTACAGCATCATTAATTGCTGCATTTATTGCATCACTACTTCCGGTGTTTACAATTTTAAGTGTGTAATTTACTGTCGATCCTGCTGTTAATCCTGAAGCGCCTGATTTTGTTATCGCTAAAACTGGTTTTGAAATAACTGTGGTATTATCTATTGCTTCATTATTTGTTAACGTTGGATCAGTAATTCCCGTTGGCGCATTTAAAGTAGCTTTGTTGGTTAAAGTGCCTGTTACATTTGCACCTACTTTACCCGTAATGGTAATGGTAGCATTTTGTGCCTTTGCCAAAGTTAAACCACTCCAGTTTCCTGTAGCTACATCGTATGTACCCGCTGATGTGTTATAGGCAGATGCCGAAAAGCCTGTTGGTAAAGCATCTGTAACTTTTAAAACATCGGCAGCGTTCATTGCACTAATGCCTTTATTGGTTACCGTAATGGTGTAAGTTAAAATTTCGCCGGCAATGGCAGGTTTTGGTGTAGCTGTTTTTGCTATTTCAAAATCTATTTCACGCGTTACTGCCGTTATTTCTGTTGCAGAATTGTTATTGGTATTGTTATCAATTGTACCAGTTGGTGCAACTACATTTGCCGTATTGCTTAATGTACCAGTTGCATTTGCTGCTACTGTACCAGAAATAGTTAAAGTTGCAGTTTGCCCTTGCGTTAAGGTTAAACCGGTCCAGTTTCCAGTGTTTTTATCAAAAGCACCTGCCGATGTTACAAATGTATTAGCCGTATATCCTACTGGGAAGTTTTCGTTAATTTTTACAGCATCACTAGCCAATAATGGTGAAGGCCCGTTGTTGCTTAAGGTTATGGTATAGGTTAGTAAATTACCTGCAATCACTGGTTTCGGACTAGAGGTTTTTGTAACCCCTAAATCCACCATTCTATTTATTGCAGTATTATCTGTTTTGGTGTTATTGCTTAAGTTTGGATCCGAAACTGTAGCTGGTATAGCCACAGAAACTGTATTATTTAATGTTCCATTTGCATTGCCTGCTACCGTACCTGAAATAGTTAGTACTGCTTGCTCTCCGGCAGCCAAGGTTAATCCACTCCAGTTTCCTGTTGTAGTGTTAAAAGTACCTTTTGATACCGCAAAACTACTAGCGCTATATCCTGTAGGGTAGTTTTCTGTTACCGTAAATACATCTGTAGCTTTAAGCGTACTCGGACCATTATTTTTTAATGTAATGGCATACGCAAGTGGCTGTCCTGCTACTGCTGGTTTAGTTAAGGCTGTTTTATCAATTTCAATATCCGCTGATGGAATTGGAACTATATTGTTTATTGAAGCCGTATTGTTGGTTAAATCAGGATCGGTTTCAGTTCCGGTAATTGATACCGAATTGTTATAAGCCGCAGGAAGTGCGTTGGCATTTACTTTTGCAATAATTGTAAGTGTTTGTGATGCTCCATTAGCTAGTGCACCTACCAACCACTCTCCAGATGTTGCATTATAATTTGCAGATGAACTGCTAACAAATGTATAACCTGCATTTAAAAGATCAGTTACCTTAACGCCAGTTGCATCACTCAATCCGTTATTTTTAGCGGTAAGTGTAAAGGTTATATTATCGCCAACTACCGGCGTGGTTTTATCAACGGTTTTAGTTACTTGTAAATTGGTTTGTTTGGTATAAGTGATTTTTACATCATCAATTGATGCCGCACAAGGCCCGTTGGTTATAGTCCACCTTAAAGTAGCCGTAGTATTTTCTGCAATTGTAACGGTTGTATTTCTGTTTAATGGATTAGCAATAGTTGCAGTTCCACTTACCACCGACCAAGTTCCAGTACCCACTGTAGGCGCATTGCCTTGAAGAGTAAAAGTGCCTGAATTGTACTGTAAAATATCAACACCAGCGTTTGCAACTGTTGGATTTTGGTTAACAGTAACGGTAACAATATTTGATGCCTCTGAAGTACAAGGAATTGTATTTAAAGTAGAAATTGCATATCTTCTATACTGCGTTGTTGTTGTTAATGTTACTGTAGGTGCATAACTGGCAGATGTTGCTCCATTAATTGTCGTCCAATTGCTTCCATTTATAGAGCTTTCCCACCTGTATGTAATCGTTCCAGAACCTGTTCCATCGCCACTGGTGATAGAATTAAAGCCTGCTGGTAAAGTACCTGTACAAATAGTTTGATCTGCACCTATTGTTCCTGGTGTTGGCACATTTTGAACAGTAATGGTTACTGCAGATGTTGCAGCCGAACAGCCTACACCATTTAATGTGGCCGTATATACCCTTCTAAATTGAGTTGTAGCTGTTAGTGGTCCTGGTGCATAAGTTGGTGAGGTAGCTCCCGAAATGGTTGTCCAAGTTGTACCGTTATTTGTAGAACTTTCCCATCTATAAGCCGTTGTTGCTCCTGCTGTACCTCCACTGCCAACTGTGGTTGAAGATAACGCACTTGGTGTTGATCCATTACAAATAGTTTGATTAGCGGCTATATTACCCGCAACAACAGCCGCCTGCACAGTTACTACAATTTCAGCATAATCACTTTCGCAACTTCCATTGGTTTGAGTTACAAAAAAGCTTGTATTACCAGCTGTTGTAGTAGTTGGTATTGGTGCGTTTACTGATGAAACACCACCTTTTGCACGATACCACAATAAAGTATTACCGTTGGTAGCTGTAGCAGTAAGTGCCGTTGCTGTAGAACCTAAACAATAAGTAACTGGAGTTGCTGATACAGTTGGTTTGCCAGAAACCGTAGCTATTGTATTAGAAGCGCTATTATTATTCTGGTTGGCTGCTACTTCGATATTTGCGCCAGATGAGTTTACATATTTTACTTGAATGTCATCTACATAAGTACTCACACCAGCAGGCGCTGTTAAAGTGTATGTAATTGGAGAAATACTTGCTCCAGAGTTTAATATTCCAGTGTAAGTATATGTGTAAACATAATTACTTCCACTTGTTGTTCTTGCACTTCTCGTCCACCCATCATTTGCACCCGGTGTAAAAATATAACTATTCGGATAGGTTTTGGTTACTACAATACTGTTTCCAGCTGTAGTTGGCAAAGTACCAACATTGGATACAACTGCCGTAAAAACATTTCCACTTGTATTAAGACAAGGGTTCGATACAGTTTTCTGAACGGTTACATCAACGTTTTCTGCAAGTACTGGTGTATTTACCACAGCGGTGTTGTTATCAATATCAACGTCTGTAATATCAGTTGGCGTAACGTTTACGGTATTAGTTAAAGTATTTCCTGCAGGTATTGAATTAATTGTTCCAACTACGGTTACAGTTCCAGTAGAGTTTGGAGACATGTTCAACGAGCCTGTAATTTCATTGGTGGTGGGCAGCGGAATGCTTGTTCCCGTTTTGAAACCTGTAAAATTTATACTGCTGATGGTAAAAGCTGAATTGCTTAACAGATTTCCAACAGCATCGGTTAATCTATCTTTAAATTGAACATTGTTTACAGCCTCCTGCGTATCATTAACTACATCAATTGTGTAAGTTACTTTATTAGCATTCCCTGTGGTAACCGTTCTTAAAAAATCTTTATCAGCACGTTTACTTACCCTAAGGTTTCCTGGTGTAGTTACGGTTACATTTCTAACCTCGTGTTTGTTATAAGATCCTCCTGTTGCAGATGTAAAACCAAGTTTAAGCGTAGCAGGTGGCGCATAACTAACACCGCCCTGATCTACCAGTGAATAGGTAAATAATTGGGTAAAGGCACCACCTGGAGTTGTTGCCCATCTTACAATAATGTCATATCGTCCGTTGGCATTAGGTTTAACCTCAATTTGAACTCTACGGTAAAAAACACCATCTGTCGGTCGTACGGTTGTACCTCCAACAGTATATTGAACCGTGCTATTATCTTGTATCGGAAGAGTTTTCATAGCCAATAATCTGTACTTGTCAGATTCTCGTCCACGAAGTGTAATGCTATTTGGATACCTACCTAAAGCAAGTCCTGCACTTGGCGTATTTTCTGTAAAAGAACCGCCGGCAAAATTTGAAGAAAAGTTTCCAAACTCATCAAGTCCTATCCCTAAGTAGCCTGCTTTTAATCCTGCTAAACCTTGATTACCTCGAGGCGCATAACCAAGTCCTGCACCAGTTCCTCCTAATTGAAAATCAGCTTGGGTAATGGTACCATCAAAAAGGAACACAACAATTCCGTCCGCTCCTTCACTTTCATTGTGATAGGTTTTGTACTCAAAATCTACGAGTACCCCAAGGGTTGATGGAAAGGATTTATCAATAAATGCATAGCCACGTTGATCACCAACATCATTGGTTAATCTGAGCCAGCCTTGATTAACGGGATCTGCACCGCCAGAGGTTAGGCGGGCATCATTACCAAGTTTTATACTTGGGGCTGTGCTTCCTTTAAAATTCTCGGATAAGGTAAATTGTGCGAAAGTTTTGTTTAGCCCAAAAAGGAGCACAACAAAAAGTAGAAGTAAACGTTTATTCATAAACAATTGAGAAGATTTTTGTTTTCCGGAGCTCACCAGAAAAATCTTTCTCAAGCATTTTAATAACGTTGGAGTTAAATTATATCTAGAAATTAGACATACCGAGCGTTACTTTTTAATACCAAAGGGGGATGATCCTTAGTTATCCGGAGCGCAAAAATTCACCAATTATTCTGCATTTAAAGGGCATAGAAGGCTTTATAATGTATCGATTTCGTAAATCAGTACATCAAAATCATGCTGCCTTGTCCTTAAGTAACGATAGGTAAGCCGAAGGTGTAACATCCATCACTTTTTTAAAGGCAACAAAGAAAGTATTACGAGATGAAAAGCCCGCATCATTAGCAATTGCTTCCAAAGTAAACTGTTTCCAATCGCCAGTATCCAACCTATTTTTAATATAATTTATACGAAGGTTGTTTATGTAAGCATTAAAATTAAGTTTAAAATGGTTGTTAAAAAGATCTGAAAGTTTATGATTTGGGATCTCAATTAGTGATGCAAGCTCACTTAAAGTTAAGCCAGTTTTTTTAAAAATCTGATTGTTTATTATAAAAGTTTCTACTTGTTCTATTAACCCCGTATCTACTAATTTTGTTTTAATCTCATCCAAAGATGTTTTCGTTTTCGTTCCTCCATTTTCCACTTTCGCTATACTCAGATTAGCAATTTTATCTTGCGGAACAAAGCCGTAAAGGAACTCGGGATTTAAAAAGAAAAGCGCACTTAATATCAATAAAGCAAAGCATATTGCAAAAACCATTTTACTTGAATGGAGGATATCCCATGCCTTACCTAAATTTTGTAAAATGGTAAAATTTACCATCAACATACCCAGAAAAAGGAACCCACAGATGCTTGTAAACAGGTAAATCCATTTTACGGTACTCTTATTTTCAAGTTTTTTACGCTGCTTAAAAGTAAGTAGAAACTGCATAAAAGTATATGCACAGGCACTTAATGGAAAAGTAAACCAATGCCAGGTGCCTACTATATATTTATTATCGCTAAAAGCAAAATTAACATCAGCAACTATATGATCTACAATCTTTTGCTGCTCCACAACACTTGCAAAACTATAAGGAATTATAGAGATTATGCCTGGTATTATGATGAGGAAATGAAGTAAATCAATTGTCCTGAAAGTAGCATATTTAGAATCTAAAGAGCCTCTTATAAAAAGATAAAAACATGGCGCAATTAGGTAATATAACGGCAATCCCTTGTTATAAAGCCCAGGATAATCTTTTATATATCCTGAATTTGTGAGCATGTAAATTAGTGCGTACCAGATAATACCAGTAACTGAAATAGACATTAAAATGCTCAAATAAGGCTTTTTACGACCGTAAAAAAAGAGCTTAACAACAACCATGCACAATATGAAAATTGCGCCGATAACGGTGATAAATATGGGATGCAAAATAATAAGATATATTGGGATGATATATACCTCAAAATTACTGATAAAAAATACTTTCTACAGAATTTTATTTCTTTTTTTGACATTAATCAACTGAAAACGTGTAGCTAAAGTTGCTATTATCAGTCATACTTGTAATAAATTCTACTAAAAAAAAGTAAGTATAAATTACTTTTTCAATCTACGTCTAAAGCTTAATAAATATTAATTGTTCTTTAATTAGGTAGTAATCTAATCTTAATATAAAATAAAAAATATACAAAATTATCTTATATCTTACTTATTTATAACTTTTCCGCTTGCTTTATCAAACACTAAAAGTTTATTTAAGTTGCTATAAATTAAAGAAAGTGTAAGTTTACTATCTGTTTCGCTTACAAGTACAACATCTTTTGCATCTCGAATTTTAACCTCAGATTCATCATTAAGTAAATCAAAATCAGCACATTGAAATACCTGCTTTTCCAATAAACCCTTTTTCTCTATTATTTGCAATGTTGGGTAAGCCATTACACTATAACCTACAACCTGGGCTCTATAATTCTCATTTAAATCTTTATTTAGCTTTAAACCATAAGGTGTAGTAGAAAATATCAAGGCATAAAATGGAATTGCCATCGGCAAAATGCTCAATATTATGGCTAGTACCATTGCAACTAAAAGCAGTTTCGCCAAGATTTTTTTCCAGTATGAAATAATGACTGCAATGCTTAACCCAAGCCACAGCCAAAACAAAATAATATCGTTGTAATAGCCTTTTAAGCTTATTTTATAACAACAATAGGCTAAAATATCTGCTAAAAGAAGTAGACTAGTTATGAGATATAATTTTAAAAGCGTTTTTTTCATTCTGGTTATCCGATTAGCAAATCTAAGTCTTTAATTTCTAATTAAAACACCTACGTAGAATAGATTCCATCTTGGTATTCTTTTAAAAACACGGCATAATCGGTAAATACCAAACTTGCTTGTTCGGCGGCAATATCAACCAAATTTTGCTGCCAATCGCTATTTGAAGCAAATTTCATTAAGGCATCTTTCGTTGCCGATCCATCCATGCCCGCACTTCGCAACTGTGATGACGCCGTTAAAATGGCCATATCCCCTATTACCTGATAAATGTTGCGGTAATCTTCTTTAATTAACTTAAATCTAATCGTATCCTTTACCGGCTGAAGTTCCTGAATAACATAATCCTTTCCTCTAAATTTAGCTGTACTTAATAACGATGAGGAGACATGTTGCATGCGTTTTTGAACAGTAATAATCCTGTTTGCCTCGCTATCCCACTTTGGTTGCTTTGTTTTTATAAAAGGAATTAATGATGATGGATAAGCCTCCTTCATATCAAGAAGCAAGTATTCCTGTTTTAAACGTATGCTTTTAAGTAAAAAAAGGTACCTCTTTTGTCCAATACTTCCTGTTCCGGCAAGCCGATAAACTACGTCCTTTACCTTATAATTGTATGGACTATCGTTATTTTCTGCCAGCCAGGTAGTCATCATATTTTTAAGCTCTTCACGTTTTGTTTTTTTCAATTTAAAGTGCCGCTCATCCTTAATATCCAGCACAAGCTTACTTCCTTTTTTATAGGTCCTTTTCTTTAAAAGATTTGTATAACTACTTTTTTCGGCACTACTTAAAAAATCACGAACAATCCCTTTTGAAGTTCTGGGATCAAAATCTACTTCTTTTCCTGTATTTAGTGTCGTAGAATAATTCTTTACAAAAAGGAGAGCCATATTCATTGCTTGGTCAAAATCTATTTCGAGCGTTTGAAACGCAATAAAAATACTGGTTATCAGCCTTATAACCTCCCACAGCACAGGTGCTTTTACCGCTTCGTCAAAATCATTTAAATCGAAATAAACCAGTTTATTATTTCCCTTATAACTCCCAAAATTTTCTAAATGTAAGTCTCCAGAAATCCATCCAATTGGCGATTTCGGGAAGTTCTTAATTTTTGAAATTCGTTGATAAAATAAATGACAAGTACCACGATAAAAACGAAATGAATTCTCACTCATCGCTTCATATTTCAGCGGTAAAATTTCTTTTAAACGTAAAACGTTAAAGGCTTTGATGGCATCAGAAAGTTTCGACATATAAGGGCATTTTCACAACAACATGCATAAATCCTTAAAGTTTTAAAATATTCAAAACTTGCTTAAAATCTAATTACGGTATTCAAAAACAAGCCTTAAATTATATCCTTTACCATTCGGTGTAAAGTATTTAAATTGCCATAAGCATCACCCATCGTATTATTAAAATAAACAAATACCTGTTTTCCGCTATTTAACCATTCAGTAATATAGGTTGCATATTCATGAAGAATATCATCAGCATAACTTCCTCTATAATTTCCAGAGGGACCGTGAAATCTTAGATAAACAAAATCTGCATTGATATCTTGCATCGGGGTACTGACTGTTCCTTTATCGTGCAAAACCAAAGCAAATTTATAATTTTCAAGCAGTTCATAAATTGGATCAACATAAAGCGAAGAATGTCGAAACTCCAATGCAATTTTCCATTCCATTTTAAGGTCGTTTTCCCTTATTTTAGCCATTAATTGTTCCAATTGATTGATTTGACCAATCCTAATGCTTGGCGGAAACTGAACAAGTAAACATCCTTTTTTATCTTCTGCCTGCGAAATTGATTGCATAAACTGAACTACATCATCTGGATTAAAAGCTAAATCGCGATTATGGGTAATACCTTTGAACAACTTAAAGGTAAAACGGAATTTTTCGGGCACATCTGCCGCCCATTTTTTAACAGTTGAAGATTGCGGAATTTTATAAAAGGAACTGTTAATCTCAATAGAATTCATTAACGAAGCATAGTAACAAAGCCTTGATTTTTCTTTAAATTCTTCAGGGTAAAACTGCTTATTTGGAACAGGTAATAATAAACCGCTGGTACCAGAATAATATTGATTGAGTTGTATATCCATTTAATATTAGCGAGAACAAAGGAAATATTTGACAAACGGCTATAAAGAAGTGCAATAAAATACTATAAAATAACCCCGTTATTTCACGGGGTTATTTTATTATTTACGAGATTGAGCCAGAGATTTAATTTCTGTCAACGCATTTTGAATTCCATCGCGTTGTTTATTTAACAAATCAAGATGATCTGCATGTGTTTTTGGGTCTTTCAAAACAGAATCATATTTTTCAATAGCTGCTGTTTCTCCTGTTTCAATAGCACCAAGAATCGCTGCATCTTCTTTGCTACTTAAAGCTTCTTTTACATCTATCCAAGCTCTATGTAAAACACCTAAAAGACCGCCATCTTCATTTTCAGATTCTGCGCCATGACTTACTAAATGTGCCTTTAGCTCCAATTCATAAGCTTTACGCTCAGCAGCATACTTTAAAAAAATTGCTTTTAGTTCAAGGCTATCTGTTGCTTCACTTGCAGATTGATAACCTTCTTTACCATCATTTACGATAGATATTAAACCTTTAAGGTCTGAGATTATTTCATTATTATTTTCCATAGTATCAATTAATTTAATACTTAACTCATTTAACCACCTAAAAGTTTCGATTAAATGGTTTTAATTTTGCCTCTTATAGTTTATACTGCACTTCAAATTATCTTTCCTCATTCACCTCAATTTTCTTACTTAAACCCATTTACATTTATTTAATTTTTACTTTTAAAACAGCTTTTTCAAATTGTTTAAATCTTTAAATTAAATTTTTCCAACTATATTGGGAGCAATTCCTTTATCTTATAATAGTAGCCTTTTTATGACGAAAAACATCTTTATTGCCTCAGCCGAACCACATGCAGGAAAATCGGTAATAGCATTTGGATTGATCAATATGCTCCTGACCAAAACCCAGAAAGTGGGTTATTTTAAACCCATAATTGCACAAGATGATCCAACCCGAAAGGACGAGCATGTACAAGCAATGCTTGATTACTTTTCGTTACCAATGCAGTACGAAGATGCATTTGCCTACACTAGACAGGATATGTTGCAGCAAGCCGAAAATAGTGGCGATATTATCAATACTATAATCAGCAAGTACAAAAAGCTTGAAGATAATTACGATTTTACAGTTATAGAAGGTAGTGATTTTCAGGGCGAAGGAATGGCTTTTGAGTTTGAATCCAATGCTTTAATGGCCAGAAACTTGGGTGCACCAGTTTTAATCGTCGTTTCAGGCAAAAATAAAACTGCTAGTCAGCTTTTTAAAACAGCTATTAATATTTACCGCAACTTTTTACTTCGCGATGTGCAGGTATTGGGCGTTGTGGCAAACATGGTTAATCCTGATGAGGCCGAAAGGATTAAGCAAGCTTTAACCAATCAATTGCCCGCAGAATTATTGATATCTGTGATCCCTATTGAAAATGGATTACAAAGCCCTACTATGAAAGAAATTACCGATGCATTGGGTGCTGAAGTTCTTTTTGGTGGCGATTTGCTAGATAATCAGGTAGATAATTTTGTAACAGGTGCAATGATGTTGCCCAACTTTTTAAGGCACATTAAAGATAATTTACTTATTGTAACGCCAGGTGATAGAGGTGATATTATTATAGGATCTTTACAGGCAAACCTATCCGCAAACTACCCTAAAATTGCAGGTATTGTTTTAACTGCAGGGAGTTTGCCTGATGAACCCATGATTAAATTAATTGAGGGTTTGCAAACCATAATTCCTATAATTTCAGTACAAAGAGGCACTTTTGAAACCACCACAGCCATTGGTGCAATTCATTCTAAAATTACAATCGATAACAAAAAGAAAATCATGCTGGCAATAGATCTCTTTGAAAAATATGTAGATCGTAATGCTTTAGATGATAAAATAGTAACCTTCAATTATGAAGGAATTACACCTCATATGTTTCAATATCAATTGATAAAATGGGCAAAAAGTCAGAAAAAACATATTGTTTTACCAGAGGGAAATGACGATAGAATTTTAAAGGCTGTAGAGAAACTAGTTGCTCAGGATATTGTTGAAATTACCTTACTCGGCGATCCTACAGAAATTGCAGGGAACATTAAAAGGTTGGGTTTAAATTTAGATCCAGCCGCAATTCATATCCATAACCCGGCCCATTCCGAACACTATGATAGTTATGTAGAAACCCTGCACGAATTACGTAAGGCGAAAAATGTTAACCATGAAATGGCTAAAGATATGATGACGGATGTATCCTATTTTGGTACCATGATGGTTTATAAAGGCGATGCCGACGGAATGGTTTCTGGTGCTGTACACACAACACAGCATACGATTAGACCGGCACTCCAGTTTGTAAAAACCAAACCAGGTGTTTCTGTTGTTTCATCAATCTTTTTTATGTGTTTGCCAGAGCGTGTAGCCATATTTGGCGATTGTGCCGTAAATCCCAATCCTACAGCAGAACAATTGGCTGAAATTGCAATTTCATCAGCAGAAAGTAGTGCAAAGTTTGGCATAGAACCAAGAATCGCTATGCTTTCTTATTCCTCAGGAACATCAGGAGAAGGTGCCGATGTAGAACGTGTTCGTGAAGCAACTGCAATTGTAAGAGCAAGGCATCCCGAATTAAAAATTGAAGGTCCAATCCAATACGATGCGGCTGTAGATCCACTTGTTGGTCGCCAAAAACTTCCTGATTCTAATGTTGCCGGAAGAGCAAGTGTACTTATTTTTCCTGATCTAAATACTGGAAATAATACCTACAAGGCCGTCCAAAGAGAAACCGGTGCTTTAGCCATTGGTCCAATGCTGCAAGGACTTAACAAACCAATTAACGATTTAAGCCGTGGCTGCACGGTTGATGATATTTTTAATACAGTAGTAATTACGGCAATTCAATGCCAGGAAAAATAGATCTCATGAATATTTTAGTTATAAATTCAGGAAGCAGTTCCCTTAAATATCAACTGTTCAAAATGCCAGAGAAAACACCAATTTGCTACGGCCTAGTGGAGCGTATTGGTATTCAAGGTTCTTTTGTAAAACATACTTTTTTTAAACAAAATCAAAAACATACAGTAGAAAATGTAGGCTTTATTTCTAACCATGGTGAAGCACTAAAACAGGTTTTAGCATTATTGAGTGATGGTGAAAATGCAGTGATTACAAGCCCTGATGATATTAATGCCGTTGGACATCGTGTGGTGCATGGTGGAGAAAAATTTGCCGGTCCGGCATTAGTAACGGTTGAGGTTAAGCAACTAATTAAAAAACTTTTTTCTTTGGCCCCTCTTCATAATCCTGTAAATTATAAATGCATTGAAGTTGCTGAAGAAACTTTTCCAAATGCCAAACAAATAGCTGTTTTTGATACCGCTTTTCATCAAAGTATCCCTGAAGAAGCCTACCGTTATGCTATTCCAGAATGGTATTACAAAGAACATGGTATTCGTGCTTATGGCTTTCACGGCACCAGCCATAAATATGTAAGTGAACAAGCTATAGGATATTTAAACAAAGAAAATTCGAAAATTATAAGTGTCCATTTAGGCAATGGTTGTAGTATTACGGCAATAAAAAATGGTAAATCAATCGATACCAGCATGGGTTTTGGGCCTTTAAGTGGCTTAATGATGGGAACACGATCTGGCGATATTGATCCATCCGTTATTTTCCAGCTAATGGAACATTCTGGTTATACCTTGGATCAATTAAGTAATTTATTGAATAAGCAATCAGGTTTGCTCGGCGTTGGCGGCTCAAGTGATATGCGTGATATTAGAAAATTAGCTACAGAAAATTCTGAAGCTGCTCAATTGGCATTAAAACTATATGCATATAGAATTAAAAAATTTATTGGTGCCTATGTTGCCATCTTAAACGGAGTTGATGCCATTATTTTTACTGCTGGAGTTGGAGAAAATGATTTAGAAATGCGTAAAGCCGTTTGCCAGGATTTAAATTACTTAGGTATTGAGTTAGATTCTTCTAAAAACAATAAATATAATGGTGAAATATTAGATATAAGTACAAACTCATCTCCCGTTAAAATATTTGTAATTCCTACAAATGAAGAATATGAAATTGCCAATCAGTGTTTTACACTCTTAAAAAAATAGATTTATTTCAATTAAGACTTTGATAGGCAAATAATTACCCTATTAAAGTCTTATTTTTGATATACAATTAATCTACTAAATAACCTATCTGCTCAGGATAACTCGGCAAAGGCTGTTCTGCCATTTCCAAAAGAGTTGATTCAATCATATGACACATAGAATTTAGCGCTAAATCATTAGCTTCAGTTCCAAAAGGTTCCTCTATTTCATCTGCAATAGCTTCAAAAGCTACAAAAGTATAAGCTATAAAAACTACAATTAAAGGAGTTAACCATCCCAAACTATCAACCAATCCAAAAGGAAGCAAAAAACAATACAAGTAAACTGTTCTGTGCAGCAATACTCTATAACTATAAGGAATTGGAGTTGAAGCAATTCTCTCGCATCCACCTACAATATCCGAAAGTTTATTAAAATTATCTTCAAATGCCACCTGAATAATAGAATCTATCTTACCCTGAACTTTAGCTTCTTGCACCCAATGGCCCATTTTTTTCAACAAAATAATAGGTTTATATTTAGCTGGTAAAACCTCAGCCACTAACTCTGCTGATAATCGCCTTTCCAAATCTGATTTAGCATCCGTACCACGTAATTGATGTTTTAAAGCATAAGTAAAAGCGATTAACAAATTGACAAAACTACTTAATTTCTGATCCTCAGCAAGATACCCAGTTGTAGTTAATGCCTGGCGAGCTAATGAGCGTGTATCGTTTAACAATGCACCCCATAATTTTCTTCCCTCCCAAAATCTTTCATAGCTGGCATTATTTCTGAAACCCAAAAAAAGTGCTAAAGCTATACCAAAAAGTGTAAATGGAGCAGGATTGAGTGGTATTTTAAAGGTAAAAACCGAACCATGTAAATAAACAACCCCCAAGGCAAATATAAAAAGTAAAGCCAAGCGTGGTAATAACTTTGGAAGTACAGAACCATGCCATACAAAAAGTAATCGAAACCAGTTTTCTCTTTTCCTGATAATCATTCTCAAATATCCGGATTATTTTTCAATGGGCAATAAGATACCGCACACATTACCTAAAAGGCAACCGCAACAACAAATTGTACATTAAGATAACATCAATGCATCAATAAAACACAAAAAATAACACGTAAATATTATTAATAAATTTACTTATTTATAATACATAAACATAATAAAAACTATATTTGAAGAAAAAAACATCCCGCTTTTATGCTGATAGAAAACGAAGCTAATAATTATGTGTTTGCTGTAGGTAAACGATTTGAAGCACTATTTATGGAATTAAAATGGAAGGTATACTTCGGCGTAGACAATACCATTATTTTTTTTATACCAGCAGACTATCATTTTAATTACACTGAAAAATCATTTGCACAATTTATTAATGATACTCTACACGATTTCGACCTCGATATTAAAGAGGCGTACATCAATTATCTCGTTTTTCAGAAATTGGAATGTATTTGTAATATTAAGATGCTCCCGCCTGGAAAATAAAACATTCTAAATATTTCATTGTTCAAAAAACATACTGATTACTAACTAATTATAGTATCTTTAACATCTTAAAGATAATTCCGCAGATCCCAACAAGTTAATATCATCGCCTTCTCCCTCTTTTACAAAGATAATTGTTTTTAACAATGTAACATTTATATTATAAAATACTCATAGTATTGAATTTAAATGAGATACCATTTATTAGAATTAATTATGAAAAAATTTATAATCCACTTTTTTGTATTTATTGGAGCCAGTTCAGCCCTTGCGCAGAACAGTTATAAATACAGTCTTAACTTGAAGAATGTTAAGCATGATAAATTGGAGGTAACTCTCTACACCCCGAAAATAAAAACTGATGAAGTGGCTTTTCATCTTCCAAAAATGGTACCTGGCACTTATGCTATTTATGATTTTGGCAGGTATGTTTCCAATTTTAAAGCTTATGATAAGAATGGAAATGCATTAAAGGTCAATCATGAAAACTTGAATTCATGGAAAATTTCTAACGCAAAAAATCTTACTAAAGTTACTTATCTTGTTGATGATAGTTGGGATAGTCCTGAGATCACAGGACCAGAAATTTTTCAACCTGTAGGAACAAATATCAATGAAGATAAAATGTTTCTTATTAACAATTTTGGTTTCTTCGGGTATTTTGATGGAAAAAAAAGTCTTCCATTTGAAGTTACAATCACTAAACCTGCAGATTTTTATGGATCTACTTCTCTTGAAGCAAAACACCTAAATAACACAACAGATAAGTACCTAGTACCAGATTACTATAGCCTTGCTGATGCACCCATAATGTATAATAAACCCGATACCACTATTTTAAATATCGGCGGTGCTAAAATTCTGATTTCACTCTATTCCCCTAATCATAAAGGTACATCAGGAGACATTGCCAAAGAACTGAAAAGTATGCTAGAGGCGCAAAAGGAATATTTAGGTGGCAAATTACCTGTAGCTAAGTATGCTTTTATTATAAGTTTAAGCGACAATCCAAAATTAGCTAGTTATGGTGCCCTAGAGCATTCTTATTCTTCATTTTATGTACTACCAGAAAATTTTACACCAACAAGGCTTGCTCAAAGTGTTAGAGAAACAGGATCGCATGAATTTTTCCATATTATAACGCCTTTAAATATACATAGTGAGGAGATTGGAAATTTTGACTTTGACCATCCTAAAATGTCAGCCCATTTATGGTTATACGAGGGTTTAACAGAATACGCTGCAAACCATATGCAGGTAAAATATGGTTTGATAAGTTTTAAAGATTACTTGAAAAAGCAGGAAGACAAATTAAATAATTCAACAACATATAATGATACTTTAGCCTTTACTACAATGTCTAAAGGTGTATTAGATACCTATCACAATCAAAACGGTAATGTTTATGAAAAAGGTGCATTGATTGGGCTTTGTCTCGACATTAAATTACGACAGTTATCTAATGGAAAATATGGTACGCAAAACATGATGCAAGATTTAGCTAAAACTTACGGAAAAACAAAATCTTTTAAAGATGATGAATTATTTGCAACTATTACTAAGCTAACTTATCCTGAAATTGGAACATTTTTAAATACTTATGTGGGTGGAAATAAAAAGCTTCCTTATAAAGAAATTTTTGCCTCAATTGGAATTAATTATCAAGATACCGCAACTATTAGAATGGCTAATACTGGAGGTCCAAAGCTTGCATATGATCCCGTTACCAAAAATTTATTCGTTGCCGATACGACTATGAATAGTTATGGTAAAAAATTGGGAATTCAAAAAGGTGATCAGATATTAGCAGTTAATGGCTATAAACTACCTGAAATTTCTAAAGTACAACAGTTTTTAGATAGCCTAAGACAGAGCATTAAACCTGGAGAGATGTTTAGCTTACTTGTTTCTAGAAAAGATAGCAACGGAAATCCTTCTGAAATAAAGCTAACTCAACCAGCAGAATTTTTGGATGTAAAGCGTTTTAATGTTTTAAAAGAATTTGAAGTAATAACTGATGAGCAGAGAAAGTTGAGGGACGCTTGGTTGAACACAAAGACAAACTAGTTTGTAAGTAAAAATCAAAACAATGTGGTTTCTATTAGAAATCACATTGTTATAAGTAGCCCTTTAGAAAGTACATCCTTTTTCAGATGTTTTATCGGCTATCAAAATTTTAATACCATCTTTTTTACCATCGCATATTGTAAATTCTTTATCAATATCTGAGGCGTAATGATACTCAATATAAAAAACTTTGCCTGGAATCCTAAATTCTTTAGGAACATTTACAATACCTGCTTGATAAGTAACTGTCTGATCTGAATTATTTTTTATCTCTGTAGCATCCGTGTTAGGTTGGTCAAAACTTACTAAAACGGCGTCCTGATCTGTGCAATAATTGGAAATATAGCTAACTTTGTAACATCTTTTCTGAAGAATATCCTTTTCACAAGAAAGAAACAAAAGACATACTATTAACAAAATTAAAAAGGGATTCTTTTTTTTCATTAAATTTTATTTTAGAAATTTTTTCTATCAAACTTTATTGGCAATAACATTCACATAAAATCAGCTCAATCACAATTTGATCCGGCGAAAAACACAGTTATAGAAAGATTAATTTATAATCTAATTAGCCTAGGTTTTAGATATTATTTTTAACCTGTTCGTAAAGCATTTCATGTTTCTCAAATAAATTTGTATAAATATGTTTTAAGTGCTCGTTTTCCTTTTTTAACTGAGCATACTCAATTGCCAAATAACCATAGCGAGTTTGCCAGCGGTGAAAAGTTGCGGGACTAAGCTGATGTTCCTTGCAAATTTCTGCAATTTTTACCCCTTCAGATCTTTTCATTAACACCTTAACAATTTCTAATATGCTCGTTCTCTCACTATATTCCATACTGCAATAATATTTTATAACACATGCAGAAATTACCTTTAGATTGTACGATATCCTTAAGTTATTTCTGCATGGTTATTTTATTTATCTGGAAAAGCCTTTATTGCTTTACAATTTTAAGTTCTGTCCTTCTGTTTAACTGATGCTCCTGATCCGTGCATTCCACTCCTTTACTGCATTTATTTAAAAGTCTGGTTCCACCATATCCTTTTGCCTCAATCCGGTTCTTATCAATGCCCCGTAAAACAATGTATTCGACAGCAGATTCTGCTCTTTTTTGGGATAAACTAAGGTTATAATCGTCTTTTCCTCGGCTATCTGTATGAGAACCAATTTCAATCCAGACCGTTGGATTTTCTTTCATCACTTTTACAAGTTTATCCAGCTCAACAACGGCATCTGCACGGATAGTCCATTTATCAAAATCATAATAAATATTCTCTAAACGAATTGCTTTATTGATTTCTATCGCTTCAAGTGTTAGGTTTTGATTAACCACTGATGAAACTCCTAGTCCAATGGTAGCAAGGTTTTCGGTATCTTTGCGGTAGCCGGTTTTCTCTGCACTTACATTGTATTCCGATTCTTTATCCAGATTAAAACCATACTCACCGTTATCATCACTTTCTACTTTTAAACTGCCTCCATTTACTTTAGAAAGATTTACAATAGCACCTGATAATGGCTGCCCTGTTTTCCTATCGTAAATGCGGCCCGTTAACCTGAAGGCTAAAATGCTTTTCTGGTCTATGGCATAGATATCATCTCCGCCTAATCCCCCATCACGATTGGAAGATAGGTAGCCTGTACCTCCCTTTTCTGTTAAACTAAAGGCAAAATCATCCTGAGGTGAGTTAAATGGATAGCCCATATTTTCAATGTGCCCAATTCCCCCTCCAATTCTTAATGCCCGAAAAACATCCAAACCGCCCATCCCTACTCTGCCATCAGTGGAAAAGTAAAAATTATTGTTCGAATCGAACATTGGGCTGCGTTCATTTCCTGCTGTATTAACATCCTTTAGGTTTTGAGGCAAACCCCATTCTCCATCATCAGTTTTCAAACAAACATATAAATCTGTCCCTCCTTTTCCCCCAGGCATATTGGAAGCGAAATATAAACTGTTCCCATCTGCAGAGATAAAAGGATCTCCAATGGAATATTCTTGTGCTTTATTATATTTAAAGGAAATAGGTGCATTCCTAACACCATCAGCGTTTTCAGTACTGCTCCAGACCTCAACATTAATCGTAGCGGGATCTATTTTAACTTTTTCTACTGGATCGGGAATTCGTGTAAGGGTAAAGTACATCGTCTTGCCATCGGCTGTAAAACTAGCACTGCCTACATGGTAATTAGTGCCACTTTGGAAAGGAAATAGTTTGATACTGTCGCTATTTGCCGCCTTACTATATAACTTTAAATACCCTCCACCACTTCCTCCGTCTTTCTTTTCATCGGGAAGTTTAGCCGCATCAAATTTAAAAAAAGGCTTATTTATCTCTATATTTTTATTAGGACGGGAAGAGGTAAAAACCACTCCGCCTTGATAATTTACTCCACCCCAATCGGCTTGAGCACTATTTAATGCTTTACAATTTGTGAGTTGCACTGGCTTAGGATTTTTCATCCATTTTAAAGCTGAATCGCAAGACAAAAGCCAAACGTTACGCTGACTTTCAGTAACTTCCTTGTTTTTATCGATATAACTTAAGTATTCAACCTTAGCCTCCCTGTATTTCGAATTGCTTTGTAACGCCCGTGCATAATTCAATATATTAATATCCTTGCTCCCCGGTTTTTTAACTGCTTGAGCATACCAGCTTTCAGCCTGTTTGTAATTGCCTAACTGAAGGTAGGCATAAGCCAAACGCTCGGCACTGTGAAGGCTTTCCTTCTTTTTCCAAGCCTGCTCATATAAGTCTATGGCCTTGCTATAGTTAAACAGATCGTATTGGTGATCGGCTTCCTTGGTGATAAATTGTCCCCTTGCACTTAGAGAAACCGATAGAATGAACAGGACCAGGAATAGTTTATTATTTCCCATTATTAAGTTTGTATGAGTTCGTTTTGAATTTATTTAAAACACCCTTGGGGTGGCCATTCTGAAATTTTGTTTGGTAAACAGGAAACCCACTGAGATTTCATGTGTGCTACCCGCATACCCTTGTAAAGGACCTACAGGAAAATCATAAGCATAACCAATGCGTAAGTTATCGTTCACAAAAAACTGTACGGCACCTACAGCGGCATTCAGACTGCTTAAATCTTTTTGCAAATGGTTTTTGCTATATAATTTTACCCCGGTACGGTAAGAACCTCCAACCCATAGCTTTTCACCTAAAATCAAAAAAGCATTAACATCCAAACTCGTTGGGCCACCTCGGTCATCCTTTAACAGAAACGAAGGTTTTATCTGTACATCTTCATTAATAGGCAACAGCATTCCTGCTGTAAGGTAATAATGCGGCTTTGGTTGCGCAATAAAGGCATAACGGTCAATATTGATATATTGAGCAACTAGATTATCGGCAGAAAACCCTGCATAAAAACGGTCGTTGGCAAAGTAAACCCCTGCCCTTGCATCAGGTACAATTGCACTTTGAATACCCGAAGGCTGCTGACCTTCAAAATCGTTCGGGTTAAGCATGGAGCCATCAATACCTAATTGTACAGCTCCTATGCCTACTCCGAAAGCCAGCCTTGAAGAGCCGTCCTGGTTCATCGGGATGCGATAAGCGTAATTGGCATATGCAGCCAGATTCCGTTGAGCGCCAATTTTATCACTTGAAATTTGTAAGGCTAAACCAACATTCCCTCCATTTGCAATCGCATCTACTGCGATAGACATCGTTTTGGGTGCCCCAGGAATTCCTGTCCACTGATTGCGGTAAAAGGCATGTACATTCAGCTGTTCTTTATAACCCGCATAACCTGGGTTTATGTAAATCCCGTTAAACATATACTGACTAAACTGGGCATCTTGCTGACCTTGTGCCAGCAACCCACTTAAGATGAGTATTGTTATTATTAATGTTTTTTTCATTTCTTTTAATTTTGAATGAGTGTGGCTTTAATGCTTGAATGATCCAAAATCTGCCCATCCATTCATCTCAATTCCTCTCCAACTTCATTATTTGTTTCTTCAGGCATTATCCAATTCAATTCTTATTTCTTAAAGGCACGGATTAAAGTGATGAAACCCTTAAATACCTCCCAATCCGAACTGGCACTTTCTTTTACCCGTAATACATAAAAATAGGTACCCTCATTCAGCCCTTCGCCCGTCCAGTTGTTCTGGTAGTCTTTTGTTCTGAATACCTCATTACCGTTCCTGTTTACAATCACCAACTCGTTTTCTGCAAATAGTTCTACCCCCCTGATTTCGAAAGCATCATTTGTACCATCACCATTCGGGGTAAACAAATTCGGAACAACAAGTAAGGAACCTGTAGTGGCTAGCTTGGTGAAATAACCGCCATTAGCAGTCATATCTGCTATAATAGCCACATCATTCCGCGTATGAACACCAGCAGATGGATTCGTACCTTTCAATATTGCCCACTTATCTGTATTCACATACCTGGCTATGGCTGCATTTGCATCTTTAAACAAACTCCCGTTGCTACTGTTATTGTGCTGCAAAATCATGTTCACCTTTATACTTGGAGTTCCGTAAATATGCCACACTCTGTTCATCCCCAAAACCGGGTTTTTGATCGCTTTGTCTGCACCAACGAAATCCTGTACGCTTACAAATAATTTACCTGCCGATGATGGCGTTAGGGTTGCGGGTGTATAGTCATCTTCAGCTATCCCTACTGGGAACACAAAACCATCGCTGCCTGCATAATCCTTAATTACATGCCCAAGAATACTATTGCCTGTAACCACCATTCTGTTCCGGTTATAGTTGGTAATTTTACCTGCACTATTAAACGCGAGGTTTTGGCTGTTTAAAATAATATTGGCATGATCGACAGCCAAATTTAAAGTACCTCCTATATTCAGCTGCGCTGCTGCTGCACCAGAAGGATTTGCCGTAGCATATCCAGGGTCGGTTACATCGGCAAGCATAATATTATTTGAATTTTGATGCTCGACCAGAAGGTTGATGAAATTACCGTTGTTGCCATCTATAACTGTTGCCCCAGAACCCATTTCTGGATAATAGGGATTTTTGCCCGGGTTATAAATCACTATTTTACCTGTACCACTGAAAGTAGCACCCGGCGCAATCCATACATTTTTACTGTAAATCTCCAGAGTTCCATTAATCTCCCAATTTGCTTGTGGGCCAAAATAACTTCCCTCAGAAAACCGACTCTCCGTTGAACCACTCGCAACTAACACGGCACTGTTATCAACCGTCATACTTCCCTTACCACTCTGGGCATTTGCTGTAATAGTGAACAGCATTAATGGAAGTAATATTCTATATATATATGTGTTCATTCTCATTCTTTTAAAGTCATTAAAAAATAGCTTCATTAATCTTTTTAATTTAGCCTTAATGTTAAGGCTATCATCATATGATCTCTAGATTGTTCTATAATCTTTCTTAATAATAAATTCAGAATACATGATTATAAATTATTTAGAGTTAACCGATTTCTTTTTCAATTATTAATTAATGCCTTATTAATCAAGATTATTTTTGGAGAAATAGCTATCATAACTAGATATATTTCGACTTTTTGAAATTTACAGTTATGATAGCTTTAAGGTATTATTTAACAACAAATACAATATTGACAAATGAAGTGGCTGTTGCAGCTTTTTTAACGGTATAATTCAGTTTTCCGTCAGCTGTAACCGAAGTCACCGTAATTACCTCACTATCAAAATAGGTTATAAAATAATCCAAATCTCTTACGTTTGGTATATTTGGTATACTAGCTACGTTACCAGTGCTGTTTTGAACACCTGGAATGTTAGTAAATTGTTTTATATATTCAGCATATAAATCTACAGCCTTAGTTGCTCCGCCAGATACATCTGTACTTAATAACATAGATGGCATATAAAAGAATTTTGGCATTGCTGCTTTGGCAAAAGCAATACTACCACTTGCACCAACCACAGGAACCATTCCTGCATTACTCGCATCGGCCTTCAGTTTATCCAAGGTAATCGTATTATCTGCAATCTGATTCGCAGTAATCGATTTCGGTGCAATGCTTAATTTTGCTGCGGCAAGTACTGAACTGCTTAATCCTGTTTTATCATTTACCAAAATGATACCGTCAGTGTTAATATCACCCTTATCTATTAGTGTGCCTGATGCTTTAGGATCTACATAAGTAATCGTTCTGCTTGCACCAACCATAGGAATCATGCCTGCGGCGGCTCCAGCATCAACCTTGATCTTATCTGAGGTAATTGTGTTATCTGCAATCTGATTCGCAGTAATCGATTTCGGTGCAATGCTTAAACTTGCTGCGGCAAGTACTGAACTACTTAAACCATTTACGCCATTTACTAAAATGATACCGTCAGTGTTAATATCGCTCTTATTTATTAGTGTGCCTGATGCTTTGGGATCTACATAAGTAATCGTTCTGCTTGCACCAACGATTGGAATCATGCCTATAGCTGCATCAGCATCAACTTTGATCTTATCTGAAGTAATCGAGTTTTTAGCAATGGTTAAAGTTGTCGTTTCCAATACTGGATTTCCAGGCATTCCAAAGTTTACCACGATAATACCATCGGTAACAATTGATTTCCCAGCGATCTTATCTGAGGTAATCGTATTATCTGCAATCTGATTTGCAGTGATTGATTTCGGTGCAATGCTTAATTTCGCATTAACTAAAACTGAACTGCTTAGTCCACTTAATCCATTCACCAATACTATACCATCGGTACTAATGTCTTTCTTATCTATTAATGTGTTTGATGTTGTTTTAGGATCTACATAAGTAATCGTGCCACTTGCGCCAACGATTGGAATCATGCCTGTGACTGCTCCTG
>NZ_RQRS01000027.1 GCF_004335085.1 Pedobacter nototheniae
TAAGATTAAACACCAAAAAGTGGGAAATACCAAGGTCAATTATAACTATTTAATTCTGTAATAACACACAAAACCAATAATTATATTGCGCAGCCAGTATTTAAAAAACTACATCTTTCATTTTCAATCTTGCAAAGGCCTTGTATATTAAAAAACTGTTTAAATTTCAGTAAGCATTTTACTCCGTCACCCTGAATTTTTCAGTAGCAGTTATTGTTGCTTTTGTCTTCAAGAGGACTACGTCGTTTAGTTCAGGGTCTTTCAAGAGAGATTCTGAAACAGGTTCAGAAGGACAATCATTTTTTGACAAAATTTAAACCGTTTCTAAAAAGTATTTATAACCTGAGTTAGTATTTTGTATAAAAAATACTTTTGGGCTTTAGAATAACCACCCAATCCTTTGAAGGCATGAAGCCGCCTGACGGAGACAGGCAATCTTTATCGCTAGTAGACATGGCAAGACAATTCTTTTTCAGCTGCAGCGGGGCTTCTTTCTTTTTGGCATCAAAAGTGCCAGCTCGCAATTTTTCTTTTTAAGGCAGTAGGTGGGCTTGGGTTTTGCTTCCCGAATAATTGACCATGCCAGATTAAGCGGTAAACGAAGAAACAGTGGTTTGGATTTGTTAATGGGTTAGGCGAATCGTTAAATTTTAATTAAAACCAAGACTCAGATAATTATAAAAAAAGAGCGGCAAGTATGCCGCTCTTTTTTTCGTTTCCTAAAAAGTAGGATCTGCTGGTGTATTCGTATTGTTATCTCTTTCTGGAAATGGATATGGAAAGAAGTTTCTTTTACGGTCTGCCAATGGCTGATTAAACCTTCTCATATCTTCAATTTTTAAACCCGAAGCATAAAGTTCTATACAACGGTGTTTATAAATTAAATCTAAAAGTTGTTGTTGTGTAAATGTTCCTGTTAATGGAGGTAAATCTGCACCTAATCCATAAATAAAATCTGATGCTGGCGCTTTAGTAATAACTTTATTTAATTCAATTAAAGCATTTGGCAAATCCGGCTGTCTAGCCAACACTTCAGCTTTAATTAAGGTAATTTCTCCAGGTAAATAAATTGGAAAAGGACTCGTAGTAAGCGCAGCAAATCCTTTCATTCTTAGCGTTGCTATGGGCGAACCAAGCATTGTAGTATAAAAGGCAAGCCTTTTATCTGCAGCATCGGGTGCATAAATACCGTTTAAACCTAAATTTGCATTTAAAGGCTGAAAAACGTTATTAGAAGAAATTACGGTTGCTAAAGCATTTGGAGAAGTGGCATCAAACTTTAAAAATGAGGCTTTTGTTAAATCAACTAGGTTTGCTTCTGACAGCGCAAGTGTATAATTGCCCGAAAATAAGGCATAACGAGCTTTTAAAGCATGAATGGTATTTATGATATTTACATCAAGTGGTATATTATTTAAAAATGCCGCTGAAATTGGATTTGCTGATATTGTTGCTAGGGCATTATCCAATACTGCAATAGCTTTAGCAAAGGCTTCATTTCTGGTAATAAAAGGAACATTTGCACCCGTACCACTTGGTACTTTTTCCCAATACTGAGCCATATTTCCAATAGCAAGCGCTTTAAAGATACTGGAGTACGCAATTAAACCAGAGGCATAACCTTTATCGCCAAGTTTAGCCGCATTAGTGATTACCAGATCTGCATCATAAACGATCTTATTAGCACTAGTCCACAGGTTTAACAAAATGGTGTTTGTTCCATCAACTGCGGCGCCACCTGTACTCAATTGCAACTCTGGAACATTACCTGCATTTAATAACAATAATTCGTTTGTTACAAATCCATTTGCCGCAACAGAATTGTACATAATTCCAGTTCTGTTTAAAGAGTACACTCTTTGCAATCCAATTGAAATAGCTGTTAATCCTTGCTGTGAACTTAACGCCACATCTGTTTTCGCCCTTGATGGGTCAAGATATTCTTTTGTACAAGATGATACTAAAAGCATCATTGAAAAAGCAATACCTGATATATATTTTGAAGTTGTTCTTAAACTTTTCATGTTATTTTCTTTATCAATTAAAATTTAACCTGTAATCCCAAACTAAAAGTTCTTGGAATCGGAACCGAACCAAAATCAATGTTTCTAAGTAAAGTAGATTGTCCTCCTGAGTTTACTTCTGGATCATATCCTTTGTAATTATCCCAAGAAACCAAGTTTCTACCACTCAGTGTAACTGTTAAATCTCTAAGATATTTTACTTTACCAATATTATAGCTTAAAGAAACTTCTCTTAACTTAACGAAAGAGCCGTTATCAATTCTCCATTCTTCTACAGCATAAACGCCAGCAATATAACCTCTTGGTAGCTGACCTAAATCTTCTGCTTCGGCAACTTTACCATTACCAACCCCTTGTCTTGTTCTCCAATCGGCATTCCAAACATCACCACCTTGCACGGCGTCAAGCTGAACATGCAGATTAAACTTTTTATATGTAAAATCATTCACAAATGAGGCCGTATATTTTGGATTAGGATCGCCTAATACTTTACGTAAAGGTGTACCCGTTGGCATTCCATTTGCATCACGCAACGGCTTATATTCTAAAGTTGAGGTTTGAGTTCCTCTTTCAATTTGAGGAATACCTGCTGCATTAGTTAACAAACTTCCGTCAGCATTTCTAGCAAAAAAAGTTCCGTAGAAAACACCAATTGCTTCTCCATCAATTATGGCAACTGGCGCACCAGGATTAGTGGTAAATAATCTTAAACCGCCAACATTAAGGGCCTTATTTCTGTTTCTGTTAAATACTAATGAAGTATTCCAAGCGAAATTTTTGGCAGCAACAGGTTTACCTGATAAAACCAACTCAATACCTTTATTTCTTAGTGAACCAATGTTATCCAACAAACCTGAAAAACCTGTTGATGGCGCCGTAACACTTGCGATTAACAAATCACTAACTTTTTTATTATACCAGTTAAACTGAAGTCCTAGTCTATTATTAAAAAAAGACATGTCTGTTCCCAATTCTAATTCTCGTTGGCGCTCCGGCTTAACATTTTCATTAGCTAAAGTAGCACTCGAAAATAAAGAAGCTCTACCTAAAAAAGATTGGGTAGAATAACCATTAATACGATCATAAGCGCCAATTCCAGTTAAATTGCCAGATTCTCCATAGGCAGCTCTTAATTTAAAAGCGTTCCACCATGAAGATACACCAAGGTTTTTCCAGTAGTCAGCTGATGATAAAACATAACTGGCACTTCCTTTCAGGTATTCTTGTGTACGATTACTTGGACCAAATACAGAAGATTGATCTACTCTTAATGCTCCTGTTACGAACAAATGATCTTTATACTTAAAGTTTTGCTGAATGTAACCACCATTAACAGAAAGCTCTGTACGTCCATCAATACTTGGCAACTGTGTTGCTGCACCATTTACCGTTTCAATATAAGGAGCCAGACCTTTTCCGTTGATTAAGCCATACCTTGTTTTTTCATATTGAAATGAATAACCAACTTGCGTAGTGGATGAAATCAAATCAGATAGTTTTGCTTGATAGGTTGCATTAAACTCATTATTAAACATAAACGCATTGTTGGTTGCAGCACCTGCATAACCGTTTAAAGTTCCATCTAAACTGGCTCCGCCGCCATAAAAATCAGGGTTAACATTGTAAGCAAAAGGAGGAATATAAGTGGTACCATTCTGACTAGAATTATCAACACCCATTGTAAAATCTAAGGTTAAGTTTTTAACTGGAAATAACTTTAAATTGGCGTTAGCAATAATTCTATTGGTTTCTTGTTTTTGTTTAATATCTTCAATAACAGAAACTGGGTTAACTCTTCCACGTTCGCCGATGGCTAAAAGATTTCCATCAACATCTCTTGCAAAAATGTCGTGAAAGTTACCTATAATGGTTACTGAGTTCATCGGAGAAAAGAATGAGTTTCCATCCGGCTTTTCATTTGCCGCACTCCTCACATAATTTAGTCCTGCACTAAGCTTCGCCCATTCAGTAATTTTCTGATCTACATTTGCTCTGAAATTATATCTTGTAAAATCTGTGTTTTTTATAATCCCTTGATTACTGAAATAACCAGCTGAAGTATAAAACTTGGTGTTATCATTACCACCTGCAACTGAAATGGTATTATCAGTACCTACACCTGTTTGAAAAATATAATCCTGATAATTATATCTCGTTACGGCTGTGGTATTGGTCAACGTTGGCGTTAAAATATCTTGTGTTTGGGTATTTACCGAGCCGCCAAATTTTATGGGTGCCTGGTTTACTTCAATTTGTTTTCTTAATTCACTAATTGTTAAGCTAGTGCTTAAACTAACTTGAGGGACACCGCTTGAACCACGTTTTGTAAAAATTTGAATTACTCCAGAGTTGGCTCTCGAACCATAAATAGCCGCAGCAGCTGCGCCATTTAACACCTCAATGCGTTCAATATCTGCAGGATTAATATCAACCATTCTATTTTGTCCAATAGAACCCACTACGTTAGTACCATCATAATTACCTGAGGTATTTGTTACGCGTGTAGTTGAGTTATTTACAATTACGCCGTCAATGATATACAATGGTTCTGATGATGAATTAACAGAACTTATACCCCTTAATCTTACTGATAATCCTCCTGCAGGATCACCAGAGTTTTGGCTAATTTGAGCTCCGGCCGTTTTACCTTGTAAAGAAGACAACACATTTCCACTTGGTGCTTTATTTAAATCATCACCCTTTACAGTACTTACATAACTACCTAACTCTTTTCTGGTTGTTCCTTGTGAAGTACCCGTTACAATTACCTCATCCAAACCAACTGCGTCGCTTGTTAAATTTGCATTAAGCTTTACATCTGTACTCGCTCCTAAATCAACACTCTGCGTTACTGATTTATATCCTATAAAAGAAAATTGCAATTGATATTTACCTGGTGCCAAATCAACAGCAAAGGAATATGCTCCGTTTGTATTTGTACTGGTTGCCAGTGTTGTATTAAGAATTTTAACAACTACTCCAGGAATTGGAGCTCCTCCAGGAGATTCTACCGCTTTTCCACTAATGGTATAGCGTTTATTTTGTGCTTGCGCCTCTCCTGTAAATAAGAGCAACAGAAGTGGAATCATCAAAATTAGAAAAAAATTTGATGACCGTTTTAGGTAACATTTTTCCATAAAATTTAGGTTATATTAGTGATTAGGAATTAAGCAAATTTAATAAAATACAACACAAAGCAAATATTTTATTCGGGCAAACTTATTTTTCCCATACAAATTGAAGGTATTCCCCTTCGATTGCCAAAATTTATTGGGCTTCCACACAATGTTTCATTTGCTAAAACAGCAAATAAAACAGCTTCCTTTGCATCTGGGTTAATATTTAAATCGTTTGTATCTTTAAATTCAGATTGAGGCAACTGCTCCTGCAACAATTTAACAAGTAAAGGATTATGCATGCCACCACCACTCATATAAATTTTAAGTGCAGGCTTATTTCCAAAACAAGTTTGAAATTGTTTTACCATCGTTCTAGCAGAAAAATGGCATAAGGTTGCCATTACATCTTCGCCACTTAAATTTTCGGTTGATGATTTTTTTTGTGCTTCGGTTAAATAATCAAGGTTAAATAATTCTGGCCCCGTCGTTTTTGGAACCTCTAAATCAAAAAATGGATTTTGAATCAAGGCTGATAAAAGTTCTTTATTAAGTTTTCCCGCAAGTGCGATTTCAGCATTTTTATCGTAAAAACGATCAAAATATTTTTGAACATATTGATCCATTAATGTATTTCCTGGACCAACATCTGTAGAAAATATTTCACTCGCCTTTAAATTGCCTGGCAAATAAGTAAAATTAGAAATGCCTCCGATATTCAGCATAATTCGGTCTTCACCACTTTTAGAGAACATCAAATAATCTCCATAAACAGCCAGTGGAGCGCCATCACCGCCTGCAGCAATGTGCTTCTGTCTGAAATCAGACAGTGTTATAATTCCAGTTTTGACAGCTATATGATCCCCATCTCCAATTTGTAACGTACCATTTGGATAATCATTTAGCTGGTGTAAAGATTTTGGTGCATGAAAAATCGTCTGCCCATGACTGGCAATAAAGTCAATATCCGAATTTTTATAACCCCACTCCTTTAAAGCTTCATTAATTAGTGATGCATGAGTAATGGCAACCAGTTCATTCATTAAACAAACCAGCTGTAAATCGACCTCTTTTTTTGAAAAAACTGCTTTCACTTTTGCCCTAAAATCATCAGTATAATTTCCAGTTTTAAAGTTCAGCACCTTAATATCGGTATCTAAACCATTATTTTTTACAGAGCAAAGCGCAATGTCAAGGCCATCCATTGAGGTACCAGACATTAATCCAATAATCAACCTTTCTTCTTTTTTTACTTTTTCGTATAGATTTTGTATTTGGTTGTTCATAGGAGTCAAGTTTTTTGGAAAACGATCAAACGTTTGTTTATTATGGCAAATTGATTTTTATAGGATTACCGCAATAAAAGTAAAAAACCTTTATTAAAAACGGCACATAACTACTATATTTACTGCTCCGTACATCAAAAACCATATAAAATAAAATGGCTAGATTAAATCTACTGGAGGAAACGCGCTTCGAGAAATTGCCCGTTAGCGTATTCGAAAATCCAAAAATTGCTTCTGTTAATGTGGCTCATCGCATAGCGAACCTCATTAAAACTAAACAAGCAAACAACGCACCTGCCGTACTGGGCTTAGCAACAGGTGTTACCCCAATTGCAGTTTATGCTGAATTAGTAAGATTGCACAAAGAAGAGGGTTTAAGTTTTAAAAACGTAATTACTTTCAATTTGGATGAGTATTATCCAATGCAGCCTAATGCGGCGCAGAGTTACGTTACATTTATGAACGAAAATCTTTTCGATCATATCGATATTGATAAAAACAATGTTCATATTCCTGATGGCACACTAGCCCTTGAGGATATTCCGGCATTCTGCTTGGATTATGAGAAGAAAATTGGTGATTTAGGTGGCCTTGATATTCAAATTTTAGGTATCGGTCGTACTGGTCACATCGGTTTTAACGAGCCGGGATCTGCTCCAAACTCAGGTACACGCTTAGTTACTTTAGATGATTTAACCCGTCGTGATGCCGCTCGGGATTTTGGTGGGAAATCTTTTGTACCTACAAAAGCAATTACCATGGGTATTGGAACAATTTTCAAAGCCCGCGAAATTATTTTAATGGCTTGGAGCAGAAAGAAAGCTTCGATCATTAAAAAAGCGGTTGAAGGTGAAATATCAGGCGAAGTTCCTGCTACTTATCTTCAGCTTTCTGACAATGTTGAATTTATTTTAGATCAGCCTGCTGCAACAGATCTTACCCGTTTTAATACGCCTTGGTTGGTTAAAGATTGTGTTTGGACGGATGCCTTAATTCGTAAAGCGGTAATTTGGTTGGCAAATACATTAAAAAAACCAATCTTAAAATTAACTGAAGACGATTATAATAACAATGGCATGGCGCAACTGGCTACCGAAAAAGGACCAGTTTACAACATAAACATTCATATTTTTAACAAATTACAGCATACAATCACAGGTTGGCCAGGTGGTAAACCTAATGCTGATGATTCTCAAAGACCTGAAAGGGCTGAGCCAGCAAAAAAACGTGTTATCATTTTCTCTCCACATCCTGATGATGATGTAATTTCAATGGGTGGAACATTTATCCGTTTGGTTGATCAGAAACATGATGTTCATGTAGCTTATCAAACTTCAGGAAATACAGCCGTTTGGGATGATGATGCTTTACGTTTTGTTGAGTTTAACGTAGATTTTACTGAGAAAATGGGTATGGATAACAGCAAATTAAAAGAGCTTTATCAAAACATGCGTACTTTTATTGAGCATAAAAAACCAAACCAGGTTGATACTCCAGAAATTCAAACTGTTAAAGGCTTGATTAGAAAAGGCGAGGCAATTGCAGGCGCACGTTATTGCGGATTGGAAGATGACCACATCCATTTTCAAGCGCTTCCTTTTTATGAAAGTGGAAAAAATCAAAAAAATCCGGTTACTGATGCCGATATCGAATTAACAATTGATCTTTTACAGAAAGTAAAACCACAACAGGTTTTTGCGGCAGGAGATTTTGAAGATCCACATGGAACACATATCGTTTGTTTCAACATTATTTTAGCTGCCTTAACTCGTTTACGTAAAACCGAAGATTGGGCTAAAGATTGCTGGTTATGGATGTACCGTGGCGCATGGCATGAGTTTGAAACACACGAAATTGAAATGGCTGTTCCAATTAGTCCGCAAGAATTAGAGCGCAAAAAATATGCAATCTTTAAACACCAAAGTCAAAAAGATAGAGCGGTTTTCCCTGGGGATGACGCCCGTGAATTTTGGCAACGCGCTGAAGATCGTAATAGAGATACCGCAAAAGCTTATGACGATTTAGGCCTAGCTGAGTATGAAGCAATGGAAGCTTTTGTTCGCTGGAAATTTCAGGACTAAAATTCATTAGCAATATTATTAAAGCCTGTTTTGTTTAAACAAAACAGGCTTTTTCTTTTAAATCCCTCCTCTATTAATATTTAAACCCTCAAAAAACTTACACAGACTATTAGATATGGAGGGCTATTTATTTCAGTTTATAAGAACAATATTCTAATTTAGTTCACCAATAACCAAAACATCCCTCAAAATGACCGAACCAAAACAACGTTTGCTTTCTCTGGATTTTTTTAGAGGACTAACTGTCGCTGCCATGATTTTAGTGAATAATCCGGGCAGTTGGGGCCATATTTATGCCCCTTTGGAACATGCAGAATGGAATGGCTGTACGCCAACTGATTTAATTTTTCCCTTTTTCCTCTGGATTGTTGGGGTATCTATCGCTTTTGCCATGAGCGGTAGTAAAGCTAATCCTGAAACGCATAAAAAAACAATTTTAAAAGCAATAAAAAGAGGCCTCACTCTTTATTTTCTAGGGTTTTTCCTCGCCATATTTGGCAAATTGGTAACCGATTATTCTACTGCCTTTCAAACCGTTAGATTACTAGGCGTATTGCAACGCATCGGGATTGTATTTATCATTAGCAGCATTATTTTTATCAAAGCATCTCCTAAAGTAATCTTCAAAACCTTAATTGTAATATTAGCAGTTTATTGGGCATTAATGACTTTTGTTCCTGTACCGGGAATAGGTTATGCAAACCTTGAAAAGGAAACCAGTTTAGCAGCATGGGTTGATAGAGGTATTTTAACTGAAGCACACACTTGGGCATCATCAAAAACCTGGGATCCTGAGGGAATTCTAAGTACAATACCTGCAATAGGTACTTGCCTATTCGGAATTTTGGTTGGCATATGGATGCGACGAAAAGATATAGATAACCCTACAAAAGTGGCTTGGTTATTTACAGTGGGCATATTAACAATCGTGGCTGGCTTATTATGGGATTTACAATTCCCGATAAATAAATCGTTATGGACCAGTTCTTATGTGCTCTACGCTGGTGGATTAGCATCAGTTGCGCTTGCATTATGCTACTGGATTATAGATGTACAGGGCTTTAAAAAATTTACAACGCCATTTGTAATTTATGGGGTAAATGCCATAACTGTATTCTTCCTTTCAGGCTTTATACCACGCCTACTCAACTTTATTTTAATTACTAAACCAGATGGCAAGAAAATTGGTCTGTTGGCTTACGCTTACAACACTTACTATGCGCCTCATTTTTCCCCAATAAATGCTTCGTTAATGTGGGCAATTAGTTTTGTGCTTGTTTTTTATGTTCTCCTTTGGTTTATGTACAAAAAGAACATTATTATTAAAGTATAAGTTCTAAATTGTCAGCTGAATTAAGGAAAGAGTGAGAAAAAAAACGACTATATACGACATTGCCCAAGAACTTAATGTAACGGTTTCTACAGTTTCAAGAGCATTAAGCGGTTTCCCTGCTATAAGCGATGCCACAAGAAAAGCAGTATTAGAAGTTGCTAAAAAGCTAAACTACAGTCCAAACAAGTTAGCCTCGGCATTAAAATCAGGTAAAACGTATATTATTGGCGTTATTGTACCCAGCGTACAGGCGCATTTCTTTGCTTCTGTTATTCACAGTATAGAAGAAGGCTTAAAAAACAGTGGTTACCGCATTATTCTGTATCAATCTAACGAATCAGTTGATAATGAAATTAATGGAGTAAAAACCTTACTCGAAGCTCAAGTTGATGGAATAATCGCCTCACTATCTTTGGAAACAAGTACTTTCGGCCATTTTAATGAGGTTATTGAACAAAACAAACCTTTAATTTTATTTGATCGGGTGCACCAAAGTTTAAATGTGCCCACAGTTACGCTTAATGATTTTGAAGCTGGCTATATGGCTACAGAGCATTTGATAAACCAAGGCTATAAAAAAATTGGTTTTATAACGACTCAACATCAAATTAAGATTTTCGACGATCGTTTTAAAGGATATAAAAGCGCATTATTAAAGCATAAATTAACTTTTTTAGAAGACCATGTAATTTATGGTGACTTATCAATTTTTGGCGGACAAAAAGGTGCGGAAAAGTTAATGTCAAACAAGAAAAAGCCTGATGCCATTATCGCTGGAGATGATTTCACGGCTTTAGGCGTGGTAAAAAAATTAAAGGAATTAGGCAAAACTCCGCCACAAGTTGGTGTAATTGGTTTTGCCAACGAAACCTTTTCAGATTATATCAGCCCTTCTCTTTCCACAATAGATCAGCATCCTAATAAAATGGGATCAGCCTGTGCTGAAATGTTCTTAAAGATGATTAAGCATGAAAATCCTTACCAAAATACAGATCACGTTGTATTAAGTCCAACATTGGTGGCCAGAGAATCGACTTTAAACTTAAAATAATTATTTAGCTAGCGGCACTTCTATACCAACGGGGCCGCTCGGTTCGCTCTCATTTTTCAATCTATCAAGTGCAGTAACCAGATAGCTATATCTTTTTCCAGCCTCAACACTAGTATCAATAAAAGAAGTATAATCTTCGAAACTGATTTTTAAGATATTTTTAGGGTCAATTATCGAGATTTTTTCGCCTTCGCTAAACCTATAAATCACAAAGCCAGAAGATGTTTCACCATCGCTAGCTTTAGCAGGATTTTGCCACTTTAGATGTACACCATCCTTTAGTGCCTCAACAATTAGTGCCTGTGGCGAGTTGGGTGGCACTTCATCCAGCCAAGGCATTTGTGGTGGTAAAGCCGGATATTTGTAAAAGTCATTTCTTAAAGAATCACCTAAAGCTTTTGCAACGGTACTCAATGATTTGGAAGAAAAGAAAACACTTCCTTGCAGCCGATTATTTTCTCTGATATACCTAATTTGATTCGGAATTTCGGATGGATTTCTCCATGCAAGTTCTGCCCTTGAATTTACAAGATAAGCGCCCTGCCCAACATAAACATGCCTGCCATAACTGTTGTTGCTCCACCAATCTGCTAAAACTCCAAATGGGGCAACTTTACGTGTAAACGTAAAATATATTTGCGGATTAATATAATCAACCCAACCTTCTTTAATCCATTTTCTACTATCAGCAAAAAGTTCAGCATAATTAGAAAGTCCACTACTAGCAGATCCTTCCGGATCTTCATATTTGTTTCTCCAAATGCCAAAAGGACTAATTCCAAATTTTACATATTTTTTATAGTGGTGAATGCTATCGTCAAGCATCTTAATTAGTAAATCGACATTATTTCTTCGCCAATCCTTAATATTCGAAAACCCATTAGGATATTTGTAAAAAGTGTTTCCGTCATTTATTGTTTGTCCTTCGATTTTATAGGGATAGAAATAATCATCAAAATGAATTCCATCCACATCATATTCTTTCACTACATCTAAAATAACCTGTACAATGTATTCTCTAACTTCTGGAATGCCGGGATCAAATTGCTTTTTACCACCGTATATAAAAAACCAATCAGGGTGCTTTTTTGCGGCATGCATTTCACTTAAAACAGTTGTGCTGCTCATACTACCGCGGTATGGATTAAACCATGCATGTAGTTCCATCCCTCTAAAATGAGCCTCTTTAATTGCAAAAGCTAATGGATCATAGCCAGGTGCAGGCGCAAGCCCCTGCTTGCCCATTAACCATTGGCTCCATGGCTCTCTTGATTTTGCATACAAAGCATCTCCGGCCGGACGTATTTGTAAAATAATAGCATTAAAGCCCTGGCTCTTATGTTTTTCGAGTATGCCAATCAATTCTTGTTTTTGCTGATCTACAGTTAAACCCGGCTTAGATGGCCAATCGATATTTGTAACGGTGGCTACCCAAACCCCTCTAAATTCTCTTTTTGGTGCAATTTTTGTTAGTGGTTGTGCATTTAGTATATAAGGTGCTATAATTAAAGTTAAAATTGCGTATAGAAAGTTTTTAAGCATTATTTTTCTCTGTTTTTTTTATTGAGGGCGCAGGTTTGTGTTATTTACCATACAATAGGAACATCAGCAAGTAAACGATTTTTTTTAAAAACTCATATAATTATTAGTAAAAATTTTAATTTACGCTCTATTATAGCTCTACGTGTGTTGCCATTTACCTATGAAGATACAAAGTATATTAAATTAGAAATACAGAGCACAATTAAAAATGGACCCAAAAATTGTTAATAAAGGTGATAGAAATAAAATTTACCTCCTTATTATTGTTATCGCAGCCTTAATTGGCACAAACGCTTATTTGTTTTTTAAGGATAAACAACAAAGCAAAAGATTTGTAACTGTTAGCACCGAAAAGGATAAACTTCGCCTAGAGGTTGAAAAAATAGAGGTTGAACTAGACAAAGTAAATGCTTTAAATCTTAATTTGAATGAAAAGCTAGTTGAAAGTGAAAAGGCTGCTCGAGAGAAAATTGCCGCGTTAAAGGTAGCTTTACAAAAAGGCGAAATGACACAAGTACAACTTGATAAAGCTTACGCCCAAATTAATGAGCTTAAAGGCTTCGTAAAAACCTACAACGAACAAATTATTCAGCTTCAAAAAGATAATATCTTTTTAAAGAATAGTCGAGATAGCCTTGCAAATGCAGTAAAAACTATAAGAAATAAGGCTTCAAATCTTGAAAATGAGAACTCTAATCTAAACGCCAAGGTAAAAACTGCTTCTGCATTGAAGCTTCAAAATGCAGAGGTGATTGCTTTTAGAACAAAATCCAGTGGTAAAAAAGTTGACGTTACCAAATCTTCAAGTGCAGAAAAGCTGAGTGTTCGTTTTAATATTATCCCTAATGAACTGGCAGAAAAAGGCCATCATAATATTTACATTAGAGTATTTGACCCTGCCGGAAATCTTATAGCAAACGAGGGTAATCGTTTTGAAGCTGATGGACAGGAAATGCAATTCAGCCACTCCATTTTTATAAACTACAATAATGATGACAGCACTTATGTAGTTGATTGGAAAAACCCAAATCCTTTTATTAAAGGTATCTATACCGTTATTTTATATGCTGATGGCAGCACAATGGGCAAAGCTCAAATAGATTTAAGATAATCTTCCCACTTTCCTTTTCATCCCAAATCTCCAATTCCCAAAACCCTTTATATCCTGGTTTAACCATTAAAGAATTTTTCTTGAAGCATATGGCTATGCAATAATATTAAAGCTTACTTAGCCAAAGGGAAGCTTAAATAAAATGTTGTACCCACTTCTGATATTGAAGTAAAACTAATTGTACCGCCTGCGTTTCCAACTGCCTGTTTTACAAAAGCTAATCCCAATCCAGTACCTGATGTTTTGGTTGTAAAATTAGGCACAAATATTTTATCATGTAAAGAGGCAGGGATTCCTTTGCCATCATCCTTTATTTCAATATAAGCATTGCTTTCATCGTTATATAAAACTGTGGTTATGCAACAAGATCCGTCGCCATCAATAGCTTCAATAGCATTTTTAAATAAGTTGTTAAACGTACGCAGAAGCTGATCTCTATCTGCCATAATCTGCACATTAAGATCCGCTTTATTCAATACATTGATCTCAATATTTTCCGTGCTTTTAAATACTTCCCGGGTTTGCTCTATTATAGGCAAAATAGAAAGTTTCTCCAGATTTGTATCAGGCATTTTAGCAAAATTTGAAAATTCTGAAGCAATTTTTGAAAGGCTATCTATTTGTTCAATAAAGGACTTGCTGAACTTATTAAATTTAATCTCAAAATTAGGATCCTTTTCTCTCCATGATTTTTCTAACAGCTGCACTCCAAGTTTTAAAGGTGTTAAAGGGTTTTTAATCTCATGTGCAACCTGCTTTGCCATTTCACGCCATGCACTTTCCCGCTCAGATCGTGCAAGCTTAATTGCACTAGCCTCCAGTGCAGCAATCATACTGTTATACTCTTTTATCAACGATCCAATCTCATCGTGCCTGCGCCAAACGATAGGTTCATTTCGTTGCCCTATTTTTGTTCTGCTAATACTTTCCTGTATAAACGTTAGCGGATTTGTTATTTGATTGGCTAAAAACACCGCTAATACCCCAATAGCCACAAATACCAGTGCATAAATATTAATCAGGTTACTTACAAAAAGCGCAATTTTATCTTTGTACTCTTCCTCATTCGAATAATTTGGTAATCCAATATAGGCAATCGTTTTACTCTGTGCGTTTCGTATTGGCGCATAAGCAGCTGCATAAATTAAGGAACCAATTTTTTCTTCTCCATTAATAAACTCTGATCGCTGCAATTCTTTTAAATAAATGTATGCTAATGGCGCAATTTTTCTGCTTATTATTTTGCTTGAAAAAAGCTTTGGATACGTTGTCATAATCAGATTTCCGTCCAAGTCATAAAGATTTAAATCTGCATTATTGATGTCAGCAAAATTATTAAAATCAGCTATTGCATTTTCATCATTATTAATAACGCCATGGTTAAAAACCTGCTTTTCATAATTTTGCTGCACCTTTCTAATCTTATCTTTAATTAGGAGATCTTGTTGACTTCTATATTCCTTATCCATATAGAAATAGGTTGTCCACCCAACAATAAGCAAAGTAGCCACAACTGAAAGCACAATAGATAACTGAATACGTGTTTTATAAAGGATTTTATTGGCATTAATCATCAGTGATCTATTAATACTAAACCACCCAACTTTATCGTCATCCAGGTTTTTGATTAACCAAATTAAGCCATATAAAACAATAGAGAATACAATAAACGTTAGAAAAAAGAAAGATAAAGCGGCTAGGCGTTCCACATAAGTTATCTTTTCTTTACTGATGATAACCATTTTAGTTGGCGTTGGCATATAGATCATATGGCTATACCTTAAAATTTTATCATCATTAGTTACAAAATCATCCAATCTACCTTTAAAAATGCGTCCATCCAACGGGTAAGTAAAGTTTCCGGTTTGGTTGATTAACTTGTTGTTATTGTACAGGGCGAACGAATAATCTTTAAAGTTTTCTTCACGCATTAATCGTTGATCGCCTAAAAGATCGGGTAAGCGGTTATTATAGTTATATGGTTTTGAACGAAGTTCGATTATAAAAGTTCCTAATAAATTGCCTTTATCCAGTACTGGTATAATTCCAAAATAATCCTGATAGCCGAAAGTGTTATTAACTTGATAGAAATAATTTGAACGTTCAATTTTAACCGAACCAAATTCTACAAGCGTTTTATATTTGGAAATAAGTGGTTGTGCTTCGGGATTATTAAGTGATTTTTCGCCTTCATCATACGGATAAATTTGGTAATCATACTTTGCTAAATAGCCATCTAAATAATTTTTAAAATGGTTTTTTAATACCGCGTAATTATTGCCCTCCGCTTTGGTAAAATATTTAACTAAATATGGATCACTAATAATCTGTTGCTCCAAATTACCCAAGGCAATTATCGCGTTTGGATCTTCTGATGATTGTACTTTACGTGCAAAGGTTTCGCGAAAGCTACGCTCCTTAATGTCTTTGTATTTAATATATTTTATGGAAGTATTAAAGGCCAGACAGAAAAAAACAACAGCAAAAAGACCAGTCGAAAAGTAAACCTTTTTCACGTAAACACTTCTGGTTACGATAAAAAGTACGAGTGCAAAAATGATAAAGAAAGCGGTAAAATCTGTGATGCATTTGTAAAGAAACATCAGCAAAAAACCTGTTAAAAAGATGATTAGCCGCTCTTTGTTCGTTACATTTAATTGTAAACTTACCGTACACGAAATAATAGTGACCAAATAAATGTGAAACCAAACGAGGCACAAAATCACAATACTAACCCAACTGGTACCACTTAGTTTTAAAATATTAATGATTTCAAAGTTGATTTTCGAATTGTAAATCAAGCCAAAGAAAACATCATCAACAACGAGGGCCATGTAGCCAATTAGAAGCAAAAACACTACATGAATAACAATACCCGCTACTTTACTTCTCCTTAACCAACCACTAAACTTATACTCAGCCCTATGGTTGTACATAAATAATAGCACCCACGTTAATGAAAGTACATTTAATAAAAAGTCTCCTAAAGAAGGCATTAACCAACTTTCAGAATAAATTCTTGGATCAAAAAGTTCAAGCGCAAACCGATGGTTAAACCATCCATAATATAAATCGCTCAAACGGGTTGCAAAGAAAAAAAACGAAAGTAGAAATGTTGCTAAAAGAAGGTAACCGCGTTTGGCAATTAACGAGCAAAGCGAATTAAAAAACATGCAGATGCACAACAGCCCAAGTAGAAAAAACCAAAGTTGTACCCCCGAGTAGTATTTTTCTGCATAGCCAGGCTTAATTTTTAATCCAAAAAGAAACTTATTGTCAATACTTTTTATTGCATAAATATCTTTATCATTAAAGCTTGCCAGCGTAAGTTTATTAGATCCTGATAGTAACGGATCTATATCGTTTTTAAAATATTGATTTTCTTTTACCTGAAATTGGGATTGAACGGTAATTAAAAAGATTAAGTCAAACTCGCCACTTGTACTTTTTATAACATCGTACCAGCCATTTGATAAAAATAAAACTGAATGACCTTCTTTTACGGCTGACGGATCAAGATCAGAAACCTTATTTGTACTCCAAAACTTAAGCTGATTATTTTGATAGGTTAATAGGTTAATCCCTAATTTCTTTCTGTAAACTTCTATAAAGTTGAGTGCCTTGGCCGGATCGAAATGAAATTTTTTGGCGTTTTCTATATTGGTTTTATTAGCCAAAAAATTTTGAACGGTTTTTTCACTAATCAATAACTTTTCTTGAATTTCTTTTGAATCTCGTTCTAAAATTTCCGATTTGGTTGTAAACCTGCTTAATGATATAGATGTTGCTATCAGGCAAAAGCCTAAAACAAGCAGTAGAAATCTGATTTTTACGCCAAAGGTTAATTTCATCTATGCGGATAAAGGTATTAATTATTGATAAAAAAAGGGTGTTTAAAAGTATAACTATCTGACCAAATTATATCTCATTTTCCATGTGCAAAAACTATGCTACATAATCAAAATAGAAATATGTTTGGAGAGTTTACTTTTAAACACCCTCTGTTAAGTAGTATTTGTGCTTAAGCTATAGTTGCGCTGCTCGTTTGAACCTCGCGACTCACTTTTTTCACTAATCCTTGTAAAACATTACCTGGCCCAACCTCTACAAATTCTGTAGCGCCATCTGCAATCATGTTTTCTGATGTTTGAGTCCACCTTACAGCACCAGTTAACTGTTTAATTAAATTTTCTTTAATCTGAGCTGGATCAGTATAAGGCTTAGCATCAACATTTTGATAAACAGGACATACCGGAGTATTTACTATTGTATTTTCAATAGCGGCTTGCAATTCAATTTTTGCGGGTTCCATTAAAGGAGAGTGGAAAGCACCACCAACATTTAATTTTAATGCTCTTTTTGCTCCTGCCTCGGTTAATTTAGCACAAGCCAAATCAATGCCTTCTATACTTCCTGAAATAACAAGCTGCCCTGGGCAATTGTAGTTTGCAGGAACAACAACAGCATCAATTTCTGAACAAATTTTCTCTACAACATCATCGGCTAAGCCTAAAATTGCAGCCATAGTTGATGGTTGTGCTTCGCAAGCTTTTTGCATTGCATTTGCACGTGCAATTACCAACTTTAATCCATCCTCAAATGTTAATGCATTTGCTGCTACCAAAGCAGAAAACTCACCCAAAGAGTGACCAGCAACCATATCAGGCTTAAAGTTATCACCTAAAACTTTAGCTAAAATAACTGAATGCAAGAAAATTGCAGGTTGAGTTACATTTGTTTGCTTAAGCTCTTCATCGGTACCGCCAAACATAATGTCGCTGATGCGGAAACCAATAATTTCATTTGCTTTTTCAAAAAGTTCTGCAGCTTTTGGATTTTCATAAAGGTCTTTCCCCATGCCAACAAACTGCGCTCCCTGTCCGGGAAAAATATATGCTTTCATACGCTCAAATCCCTAAAAGGGAAATTTATACTTAGTTAAAATATCTTAAATAATGGTTTATCTGCTTTAATCCAAGCTTGCAGTGATCAACCTTAAAAATTCCGCTCTTGTTTTATCGTTGCTTAAAAAGCTTCCGGTAAAAGCAGAGGTTGTAGTTACAGAGTTTTGTTTTTGTACGCCACGCATAGCCATGCATAAGTGCTTACATTCCATTACAACTGCTACACCTTGTGGGTTTAATGTGTTTTGAATACAATCTCTGATTTCGTTCGTTAAACGCTCCTGTACCTGTAAACGGCGTGCGAAAGCATCAACAACACGAGGAATTTTACTTAAACCTACAATGTGTCCATTGGGGATATATGCAATATGAGCTTTACCAAAAAAGGGTAACATATGGTGCTCGCACATGGAGTAAACTTCAATATCTTTAACTACAACCATTTGGCTATAATCTTCTTCAAACATTGCTGATTTTAAAATTTCATCAGGTTTTAAATCATAACCATGTGTTAAATACTGAAGCGCTTTTGCAACACGTTCAGGTGTTTTTAACAAACCTTCTCTTTCAGGATTTTCGCCAAGCTGCCCCAAAATGTCTTTGTAATGTGTAGCAACAGCTGAAATTTTTAAATCATTATATCGGTCTACTTTTACGTATCCCATTGATTCTTCTTGTAATAAGTCTTTATCTTCCATTATGGATTAGCCAAAGTATTCAACGTAGTTATTTTCGGTTTCGTAAATTTTAACTGAGTGCAAAATTGCTCCGCTTTCTGCTATAGGTGCTAAAAGCTGCTCCCAAATTGCAATTGCAAGGTTTTCTGTTGATGCAAGTTTACCTTTCATAAAATCTACATCAAGGTTTAAATTTTTATGATCAACTTTATCTACAACATAGATATTCATCACATCTTTAAGCCATTTCAAATCTACAAGGAAACCTGTTTCCGGATTTATTTCTCCCTTAACGGTTACGTATAACCAATAATTATGACCATGCCAGTTTGGGTTAGCACACTTGCCATAAACCTCATTATTTTTGTCTTCATCCCAATCTGTTCGAGCCAGCTTATGGGCTGCGTTAAATGATGCTTTTCTCGTTATATAAATCATTATAAAAAAATAAAATACAAATATACGGATTAACGGCGAACGCCGAATATGCTAAAATAGAAGATGGAAATAGAATGATAGAAATTGATAATCTAATTTTGCTTTAGAGCTTAATTTGATTATCAATTTCAATCCACTTTACTACCTTTACTTTATGAAAACATTAGTTGTAGCCGCAACCAAAGCAGAACTCACCTTCATTTATCAGCATTTCAGTTTGCTTGAAGAAGATTTTGTTGAAACCAAAAATTTTGATGTATTAGTAACTGGTGTGGGCATGGTGGCTACCGCTTTTGCATTAGGTAAACATTTAAACACTAAATATAATCTGGTTCTAAATTTAGGTATTGCTGGGTGTTTCGATCGTAAAATTGATTTAGGCAGCCTTTTAAACATTACCCAGGATACTTTTGCTGAGCTTGGCGCAGAAAACGGAGAAGATTTTTTAACCATAAATGAATTGGGTTTTGGAGAAAGTATTTACAATAACAAAAGTACTTTAACAATAGATTTACCTACAGCTAAAGCCATCACAGTAAACCGAGTTAGTGGCAATGAAAAAAGTATTGCTAGTGTGGTTAAAAGGCTAAACCCAACAACTGAAGGCATGGAAGGTGCTGCTGTTTTTTTTGCTTGTAATCAAGAAAATATAGATTGCCTGCAAATCAGAAGTATTTCAAATTATGTTGAGCCAAGAAATAAAGATAACTGGAAAATAGGGCTTGCTATAAAAAACCTGAATGATTGGGCAATTACTTTTCTTTCAGAAATGAACTGATTATGACCAATAAATATATTGCAGTCGCTAATTTTGATTTATGACACTTACACTTGGTTTTTCACCCTGCCCTAACGATACTTTTATTTTTGACGCACTTATTCACCATAAAATTGATACTGAAGGTTTAGAATTTCAAGTATCTTTTGATGATGTAGAAACGCTGAATCAAAAAGCTTTAAAGGGGCAGTTAGATATCACTAAATTAAGTTTTCACGCTTTTGCGTACGTTGCAAATCAATATGCTTTGCTGGATGCTGGTAGCGCATTAGGTTTTGGTGTTGGACCACTTTTAATTAGTAAAAACAAATTTTCTGAAGCTGATCTTTTAAACCCCGATTTAAAGGTAGGTATCCCCGGCAAATACACTACAGCTAATTTTTTATTAGGTATTGCTTATCCGCATTTGCAGAATAAACAAGAAATGGTTTTTTCAGATATTGAATCTGCTTTGCTGGAAGATAAAATTGATCTTGGTCTAATTATTCACGAAAATAGATTTACCTATCAGGATAAAGGCTTAAATAAAATTGTTGACCTTGGTGATTATTGGGAAAAATTAACGGGTTGTGCCATTCCGCTTGGTGGAATTGTAATTAACAGAAATTTAGATAGAGATGTTCAATTAAAGGTAAACCGATTAATTCGCCAATCTGTTGAATATGCCTTTGCACATCCAAAATCTTGCATCGATTTTATTAAGCAACATGCGCAGGCCATGGATGAAGCCGTGATGTATAAGCACATTGAACTTTACGTAAATAAATACAGTATTAATTTGGGTGATGAAGGTAGAAAAGCGGTTGATACCTTATTTACACTGGCGCAAGAAAGAAATTTAATTCCTTCGGTGGAGGCTAATCTTTACATATAAAGTCATTCTGAATAAATCCAGAATGACTATTAATTTTTAGTTTACAAGCAATTTATATCCTTTGCCGTGTACATTAATAATTTCTACCGTTGGATCTTCTCTAAGGTATTTACGTAATTTACTTAAAAATACGTCCATACTACGGCCGTTAAAATAATTATCATCGTGCCAAATGCTTAATAAAGCTTCTTCACGGGTTAAAACAGTGTTTTTCTTTAAGCAAAGCAAACGCAAAAGTTCAGCTTCTTTTGTAGATAGCTTTTGATGCTGATCTCCAGCGGTAATAATCTGCGTGGTATAATCGAAATTATATTTCCCTACAGAAAATTGCGTTTCAACGGCCTCATCAGTTGCGCCAGTTTTATTAGCAACCCTTTTAAACATGGCATTTATACGCAATAAAAGTTCCTCAATACGGAAAGGTTTGGTAATATAATCATCACCACCTAAATCATACGCAGCAGATTTATCTTCCAACATGGTTTTAGCTGTAGCAAAAATAATGGGCACCTGTGCGTTGGTTTTTCTAATATCTTTTCCTAATGTAAAGCCATCCTTTTTGGGCATCATCACATCAAGAATACAAAGATCAAATGCGTGTTTAGTAAACGCCTTTAAGCCTTCCTCACCATCAGTGCATAAAACAACATCAAATTTGCCTTTCAATTGCAGATAGTCCTGCAACAATAAACCTAAATTGGGATCATCCTCTACCAGAAGTATTTTTTTCATTTTCTTTAGTTTATTCTCGTAAGCCTTGTAGCCTACACTTAAAGTTTGATTATGATTATGCATAACGGTTTAATTTCCTCATATAATAATAATCTACTATACTATAAAAATTACGTTTGCAAAACCTTAGTGTATCGATAAAGCAAGCTTATGTACCGATAGTTAATCCTATTTTATGTAAGGTAAAGATATTTCGAACGTAGTTCCTCTATCTTTTTCGCTACTTACCTTAATATTGCCATTTAAACGCTTAATAATATCCTGAACATAATTTAAACCTAATCCAAAACCTTTTACATCGTGCAGGTTTCCTGTAGGTACGCGGTAAAACTGATCAAAAATTCTTTTCGATTGCTCCTTAGTCATTCCAATCCCTTTATCAGAAATTTCGATGATTAAGAACTTACTATTATTTTTTGTTGTAATACTTATTTCAGGAATATCTGTACTGTATTTATTGGCATTATCAATTAGATTATAAATTACACTGGATAAATGCATTTCATCTCCTAAAACAAGTGCATGCTCAGCATCGGTGTTTAAATTTATAATGGCATTTCTTTTTTGAAGCTGTAAACTCATGCTATCTAAAACTATAGCAATCAAATCGTTCATATCAACTTCTGTATTATCTAATTCCAGTTCATTTTTTTCCAATCGGGCAATACTTAAAACCCGTTCAATATGATTTCCCAAACGCACATTTTCGTCGTAAATAATTCCTGCAAGGCGTTTTATCCTTGATTTATCCTCTGTAACCTCAGGATCCTTCAAAGCCTCACTAGCAATCATGATGGTTGCAACAGGCGTTTTAAACTCGTGCGTCATATTGTTTATAAAGTCTGTTTTCATCTCTGATACCTTTTTCTGCTTTAAAATGGCATAAAGTGTATATGAAAAAATAAAAACCAATACTAACAATAGACCCACTGATGAAGCTAATGTTGCACTAAGGTTTGAAATAATAGCTGAATTTTTATTCGGAAAACTCAGCATAAGTAAGCCAGGATCCCGAAATAAATCGCTACCAAATAATGGAATTTTATAGGTGTTTTTTGGCAAAAAGATATTGGCAGAATTAGATGCCTGTAAATATAAAACTGAATCTTTTTGGGCCAGCTTAACCTGCATATCATACCGTTGATCTATTCCGTGATTAAGCAATTCTTGCTTTAAAATAGCATCCAGATCAGTAAATTTAACTCTTTTATAAATCGGTATATCTCTCTCCTGCAATTCTTTAGATACATCTTCTACAATACTTGAACGTGAATAAGAGAAAGTATCTTTACCTAGTGCCGCAATTTTAAGCTCAAGCTTCTTTTTTGCAATATCATCCTCACGCTTAAACTTTTTTTCCAAATCATCAGAAATTTTAGGCAAGCCAACCAATAATGGATTACCCGTCATTGGGTCAGCAACAAGGTAACGAATCGTATCTGGTAAATTTTGAGGCGTTCTAAAGTTAAAAGTTTTGGTATCGCCAGAGCCAACTAACTTTGTACGCATGCTATAGCCTTTTAAATTAAGGCTATTTAAATCAACAACTGCATCCATATTTACCTCCAGGTGAGTACCTGAAATGGATGATTTTCTTGTTGATAAGGTTTTAAAATCGCTCTCAGAAATAAACTTCGGTCCACGGTACGAAACCCTGATTAAACTATCTTGTTGGTTTAAGTAGTTTTCAATTTGATTTTCTCGCTCTGCTTGTCTTAATTCAGATTCCTGCACAAATTTTTGCCTTAAATCTTTGATATCTAAAGCTCTTTGTCGCGAATCCTGCAACTGCCTTAAGCGGTTTTCGGCATCTTTTCTAGTAAGGTGATCAGCAACATTTAGGCGCTCAACCTTTTTTACTACATCACTTAAAGTTTGATTTACTTGTTCATCAAAAAGCTGTGATTTTAGGCTATACGCCTCCCTGATGTAATACAATTGCATTACAAAAACACCGAGCAGTGCAACCGTCATTAAAACGGTAATAAACCAAAAACTTTTTTTCTTCATTAAATGGAATGCTCCTTAAGATTAAATCTACCAGAGATCAAAAATACTCAATAACGTGTTTACCCATAGGTTTTTAACATATTTTAACATGCATTATCATCCTGTAAATGAAGCATTAATACATTGCTAAAAAAATTAAGAAACAAAAAATGCCGGAATAAATCCCGGCATCATTCAAAATTGTTTGCTTAAAAAAGAGTCTTTATTTAGAAAGGTAAATCATCATCTTCACCTGGTGCATTGCTCACATCAACTGGAGCTGCATATTCTGGAGTACCTGCCGGAGCAGCACCTGCTGCAATTGCATTAATACGCCAAATAACCAAACTGTTAAAATATGATGTTTTCCCTGCTTTATCTGTCCAAGGGCGACCACGTAAATTAAAGAAAACCTCAACCTCATCGCCTGCTTTAAAGCTATCTAATAATGCAGTTTTATCTTGTAATGCCTCAAAACGAATATATTCTGGGTATGTTGGGTTTTCTGCGTATTCTACTATTAAATCACGTTTTTTAAACGTTTCACTTACTTGCTGTGTGGCACCTACTTCGTGTACTTTTCCTTTAATTTCCATATCTAATACTACTTAATGTACTATAAACATCAAATCTCTATAATTTTATTGATAACTTCGCATATATTATGATGCAAGTTTTCCACAATAAAAGCAAGGTAATTATTACCTGCAACAAGCGACTTTCTCCTTACTTACAAGATGAAGTTACCGCTTTGGGTTACACAATAGAAAGAGCCTTTGCTACAGGCGTTGAGCTTAACATAACCCTAACAGAGTGCATTAAACTCAATTTAAACCTGCGTTGTGCAAGTCAGATTTTATACGCGATAAAAAGTTTTAAAGCCATCACTCCTGATGATTTATATAAAGAAGTTGCCGAAATAGAATGGGAAGAATTAATTGATTTTTCGGGCTATTTTTCGGTAACCTCAAATGTTGATAATCCAAATATTACAACCCCTCTTTTTGCAAACTTAAAAGTTAAAGATGCCATTGTTGATCGTATAAAAGAAAAAAAGGGAATCCGTCCAAATTCTGGATCTGATGCAAATAAAACTGTAGTGCATTTATATTGGAAAGATGCCGATGCCGATATGTTTTTGGATACTTCGGGCGAAACCTTAGCCAAACATGGTTATCGCAAAATTCCTGGAAAAGCACCAATGCTGGAGGCACTTGCATCAGGCGTAATTTATGCCACCCAGTGGGATAAAAAATCTCCTTTTATAAACCCAATGTGCGGATCGGGAACACTTGCTATTGAAGCTGCTTTAATTGCGACTAATAGAGCGCCAGGTTTATACCGAATGAATTATGGCTTTATGCACATTTTGGGCTACAACGAAGAGGAGTTTTTTGCTGAGCGAAGAATTTTAAAAGATCAGGTAATTAAAAATATCGATTTAAAAATTATAGCTTCTGATATTTCGGAAGATGCTGTAGAGGTTACCCGTAGAAATGCAAAAACCGCTGGAGTGGATACTTTGATTGATTTTGAAGTTTGCGATTTTGAACTAACACCAGTACCTGAAGGCGGTAAAGGCGTTGTGGTTTTTAATCCAGAATATGGTGAACGCCTTGGCGTGCACAGCAAACTTGAATTAACGTATAAACGAATGGGCGATTACATGAAAAAAGAATGCAAAGGTTATTCTGGATATATATTTACCGGAAATCCAGATTTAGCAAAGAAAATAGGCCTTAAAGCTTCAAAAAAGGTAGAATTTTACAACGGAAAGTTAGATTGTCGCTTACTTGAATATGAATTATACGACGGAAGTAGACGAACTACGCAGGCAGAAGTATAAGATTTTCCTGAAAAATTAATATATTACGCTCTTCTGCGCCCCATAACGCAGCTTCAAATTGAAAAAATATGGATTTTGACGACATGAACCACATGCCCGAATGGGAACAACTTAGTAGCTTAGGTGAAGATGATAGATTACCACATCAGGAAACTGAAAAAAGCAAACTAAAAGCACTTAGGGCTAAAACATTATACGATCAGGCAAGGGCAGTTTATAAATATGCTGCCCTGTTCTGCGAAACGCTAAAAGGCGAAATGGCAGAATTAACAGCTAATCTGATTATGCAAAATGTTTTAATAATTTGCCCTAAAATTGTTGGAGCTGAAGGTGCCGATATTTATGTTTTACGCATGGAAAATGCATCTATAATAAGAGCAAATTGTCGCGAACTCGAAATACAGATAGAAGCTGCAGATATGCTTGAAATTTGTGCTCCAGAGTATAAAAACATAGTATTTAATGAGCTTGAGAAATTTCGTATCATCTTTATAGAATGGGTTAAACATTTTGAAAAAGATGAGATCAAAGATGATTGGGGATTATACTAAATTTAATTCTCCCATACATTAATATCCCTCAAATAACACATTCTAGTTAACTAGCCGCTACACAAAGAGTATTTAAAAAGATATTTTTTAATATTTCTATCTTAATTTTCTTTTCCACATAATTTTTGGCAAAAAATCCAAGTCAGAAAAATCCAGAATTGAGGGAACTTCGTTTATATAATTTTTAAATTAAAACTATCCCTATTTTATGGAAGATCTATTGGCTTTGAAGACGAAGAATGTTGCTGCGAATATTAGAAAAATTAGAGAATATAGAGATTACACCCAGGATTATTTAGCAGCGAAGTTAAAAATATCGCAAAACGCATATAGTAAAATCGAGTTGGGCTACAGCAAATTAACCGTTGAAAGATTATTTCAGATTGCTGAAATTTTAGAAGTTGAAATTCTGCATGTATTAACCATCCAATCTAATGAAATTATTAAATTAATAGATGTAGACCAAGAACCTGCACATATTTCCTGATCATTATTTAAATTTCATTCCACTTATCTGCCCTGTGCATAATTTCAATACCTTTGTTTTTTTAAATTTAGGTTATGCAGGATACGATAGATAGCACCATTACTTTTGTAAAAAAAACGCTCGAAAATGCAGAGGCTGGGCACGATTGGTTTCATATAGAGCGTGTTTATAAAACCGCTTTAAACATCAATAAAAAAGAAAATGGTGATGAGCTTGTCATTGCTTTTGCTGCTTTACTACATGATATTGCCGATCCAAAATTTAATAATGGGGATGAAGAATTAGGTCCTAAAATTGCCCAAGACTTTCTAAAATCTATCAACGTTAAGGCAGAAACCATTACACATGTAAAATTGATTATTCAAAACATGTCATTCAAAAACAGTTTTGATGATGGAGGTTTTACATCTAAAGAAATGCAAATTGTACAAGATGCAGATCGCCTGGATGCAATTGGTGCTATTGGCATTGCACGGGCCTTTACCTATGGCGGTTTTAAGAATCGTGTTTTGTATGATCCAGCTATTAAGCCTGAGCAACATCTATCAAAAGAAAGCTATAAAAACACCAACGCTCCCACTATAAATCACTTTTACGAAAAACTCCTTTTACTTAAAGATATGATGAATACTGAAGCAGGTAAAACAATTGCTGAAGAAAGACATCTTTTTATGCTTCAATACTTAGAGCAATTTTATAAAGAGTGGGAAGGAAATTAAACATTCCTAAATAGAGTACAATCAAGTATAAATACTAATATTATTAGCTTTTTATTTGCTATTTTTGTTAGCAAATAAAAAGCTATGTATGATCGTATTCGAGAAAAACTAAATATTCTTGCTGATGCTGCAAAGTATGATGTTTCATGTTCATCTAGTGGCGGCACACGTAAAAATGATAATAAAGGCATAGGCGACAGTCATTCTTCTGGCATTTGCCACACCTATACAGAAGATGGTCGATGTGTTTCTTTACTCAAAATTCTTTTAACCAACCATTGCATTTTTGATTGTGCTTTCTGCGTTTCCAGAAAAAGTAACGATGTAAAACGAGCTGCATTTACTGTAGATGAGGTTGTGGAGTTAACCATGAATTTTTACCGGCGTAATTATATAGAGGGCTTATTTTTAAGTTCAGGGATATTTAAAAATGCTGATTTTACAATGGAAAGGCTTTTGCTTGTGGTAAAAAAATTAAGATTAGAGCAGCGCTACAACGGATACATCCACCTAAAAACTATCCCTGGGGCTAGTGATGAGCTTATTAAGGAAGCTGGATTGTATGCTGATAGAATGAGTATTAATTTAGAAATGCCTACAGAAGCTGGTTTAAAATTATTAGCTCCAGAAAAAAGCCACGCGGAAGTGATTAAACCATTAAGTTTTGTGCAGGAAAATATTGCTCAATTTGCTGCTGATAAAAAATTAATTAAGCACATTCCAAAATTTGTTCCAGCAGGGCAAAGCACACAAATGGTTATTGGTGCAACACCAGAAACCGATAAAGATGTAATGTATATGGCAAATGCGTTTTATAAAAACTTCTCCTTAAAAAGAGTTTATTATTCTGGCTACGTACCCATTAGCAATGATAGCAGAATGCCCATATTAGGCACTCAACCGCCCCTTTTAAGAGAAAATAGGCTTTATCAAACCGATTGGCTAATGCGCTTTTACGGCTTTAAAGTTCAGGAGATTTTAAATGATGCCAATCCCAATCTTGATGTAGATATTGATCCAAAATTAAGTTGGGCCATTAGAAATATGCAGCATTTTCCTGTTGATATTAATAAAGCAGATTATGCAATGATTCTTCGCATCCCTGGAATTGGAGTAATGTCCGCTAAAAAAATTGTTCAGGCCAGAAAATTTGGAAAACTAAGAATTGACCAGTTAAAAAAAATTGGTGTTTCTTATAATCGAGCGCAATATTTTATCACGTGTGCTGATAGTCCATATCAATTAAAAGATTATCAGGGCACACAAATTAAAGCCTTTATTTTAGCAGAAAGTCAGAGCAAGTATTTAAAAACAGATAGCAACCAATTGATTTTATTTTAGTTGTATTATTTTTTTCTGCAAATAGAATAATAAAAATTACCATGACTTACATTTTTGATGGCTCTATGCCTGGACTTTTTACAGCAGTTTTTGAATGGTTTGATCGCAAGCCGGGAAAAGTTGTGCTAAAATCTGTAAGCGTTTTTCAACCAGAAGCTTTTGCAGAATCATTTACCGTGATAACCGATCATCAAAAGGCAGATCGAGTTTGGGCTGGACTACAAAAAAAACTAAAAAAGGAATGGTTGCGCAAGTTTTATTGTTCTTACTTATCAGAAATTCAGGAAGCCTACAACCATCTTTTTCAATTTGCGCTTTACATGTTTAAAAGTGTTAATGGCGCTGAAAATAATTATGGAAATGAGTATGTAATAGCGCTTTCAAAATATGCTAAAAGTGTTGAAAGAGAGAAACATCGGATGGAGGCTTTCATCCGTTTCCAAAAAACTGGCGATGGCATGTTCTATGCCGCCATTGATCCAGATTTTAATGTTTTGCCCTTAATATCAAATCACTTTAAAAATAGATACGCCGATCAGCAATGGATTATTTATGATTTAAAACGAAAATTTGGGCTTTATTATGATTTAAATACTGTTGAAGAAATTACAATGAGTTTTACAGATCAGCTTAATAAGAAAAAACCAGATGCCGTTTTTATGGACGAAAAGGAAGAACTGTATTCTATTTTATGGAAAGATTATTTTAAAAGTGCAAATATTGTAGCTCGTAAAAACACTAAGCTCCACTTACAGCATGTACCTAAACGGTACTGGAAATATTTGACGGAAAAGCAGCTTAGTTAACATTGCATTAATATAAAACTCTTAAATTGCAGCATGAAATTAAGTGTGCTGGTTTTATTTACCGCTTTGGCGGTTGGTCTTTCAATCGGGCTGGTTAATTATCACTTTCAGGGAAGCTGGTACTATTTGCTAATTTCTTTCGGGATTTCCTTTATAACCAGTTTCATAGTTTTCTATTACCTGATTGAAAAGTACATTTACACCAAAATTAAGCTCATTTACAAGCTAATTCATAATCTTAAACTCGGAAAAGATTTAAAAGAAGCACTGGGTGAATATGTAAGTTCTGACCCCATTAATGATGTAGAAAATGAAGTAAAAGAATGGGCGGGTGCAAAGAAAAAAGAAATTGATTTATTAAAAAAACAGGAACAATTTCGGAGAGAATTTCTTTCAAATGTATCTCACGAATTTAAAACTCCCCTTTTTGCTATCCAAGGTTATATTGAAACTTTACAGGATTGTGTAGTTGATGACCCAGAACAAGCGGTTATTTTTCTTAAAAAAGCAGGAAATAATGTAGAAAGATTAAGCTATTTAATTAGCGACCTTGATGTAATTTCTAAACTTGAAACAGGAGAATCTCCAATACACTATCAGAAATTTGATTTTGTACATCTTGCCAAAGAAGTAATGGAATATCTGGAAGATCGTGCACACTCAAAAAATATTAAACTTTTCTTTAAGGATAAATATACAGCACCTACAATGGTTACTGCCGATCGAGAGAAAATCCGACAGGTATTAATCAACTTAATTGTAAATAGTATTAAGTATGGTGTAGAAAATGGCGAAACCGCTATTAAGATCTTCGAATTACACGATCAATTTTTAATTGAAGTAACAGATAATGGAATGGGCATTGAAGAAAAACATTTGCCTCGCTTATTTGAACGCTTTTACCGTATAGATACTCATCGAGCCAGAGAAGTTGGGGGCACCGGACTTGGTTTAGCCATTGTAAAGCATATTTTAGAAGCACACCAACAAACCATCTCCGTTCGTAGTACACCTGGCATAGGTACCACATTTGCTTTTACCCTACAAAAAGGCAGTTAAATTCATTTTTCTGCATTTTGGGCATTCAAATACTTCAACAAAAGTTAACACTAATTTTTTAAACCGTTATTGTCGCTCCTCAAAACGCTATAAATCAGCGCATAAAGCACTATGTATTAAGGAGAATTACTTAATATAATTTATAACTTAACATTAACTTAACATTGAGCGTGTAGCTTTGCAAAATATTATAAATTAAGATGAACAATATTTTCAAGTTCTTTACCCCACAAGATAGAAAGTTCCATCCGCTTTTTGAACAGGCTGGTAGCAATGCACTTAAAATAGCAGAAGCCCTTTTAGAAATGGTAAGCACTGCAGATGCAGAGAGCAGAAAAACAATTTTTAAAGAGATTGAGCGCTTAGAGCATGTTGGTGATGACATTACCCATTCTATCTTTCTTGAATTAAGTAAGAACTTTATTACTCCATTTGATAGGGAAGATATCCACCAGCTGGCAACCGCCGTTGATGATGTAGCTGACTATATTTATGGGACTGCAAACCGCATGCAAATGTACAACATGAACACGATTAGCGAGCCAATTGTAAAAATTGCTGAGCTTTTAGTAGAAATGTGTACAGATATTGATAAAGCGATTAAAGAATTACGTAGTTTCAAAAACATCCGCGTTATTGCCGATGCTTGTATCCGTATTAATAGTGGCGAAAACCAAGCTGATTATGTATTTACTTTAGCGGTAGCCCGTTTATTTGAATACGAAACCAACGCGATTGAATTAATTAAACATAAAGAGGTTTTACAAACGATAGAGAAAGCGACTGATAAATGTGAAGATGTTGCGAATGTGCTTGAAACTATCCTTGTTAAAAACGCTTAATAAAAAATAAACATGGTAACTACCTTATTGGTTGTTGTTGTAATACTGGCTATTGCTTTCGATTACATTAATGGCTTTCACGATGCCGCAAACTCGATTGCAACAGTTGTTTCTACAAAAGTACTTACGCCTTTTCAGGCGGTGTTATGGGCTGCTGTTTTCAACTTTGCAGCTTATTTCTATTTCACAGATCATAAAGTGGCAAATACGGTTGCCAAAACCGTAATTGAAAATTATATTACCTTAGAAGTTATTCTTGCCGGGTTAATTGCTGCAATCATCTGGAATTTATTAACCTGGTGGTATGGTATTCCTTCAAGTTCATCCCACACTTTAATTGGCGGTTTTGCTGGGGCCGGGATGACACATGCATTGCTAACAGGCGCTAGTCCGCTGGATGCTGTTAACATGGGTTATGTGGTTAAAATTGTTTCCTTTATTGTGCTAGCACCGGTTATAGGTATGGTTATTTCCGTTGTTATTACTTTGATAATCATTAATATTTGTCGCAATGCGAAACCTGCTACTGCAGAAAAATGGTTTAAACGTCTTCAGCTTTTATCATCTGCGGCTTTAAGTTTCTTTCACGGTGGTAACGATGCTCAAAAGGTAATGGGTATTATTGCTACAGCTTTAATTGCATCTAAAGTTATTCCAAATTTTGAATCTATGCCAGGTTGGGTACCAGTGGCATGTTATTCTGCAATTTCATTAGGTACCATGAGTGGTGGCTGGAAAATTGTAAAAACAATGGGTTCAAAAATCACTAAGGTAACAGCTTTAGAAGGTGTAGCAGCAGAAACGGCTGGTGCAGTAACATTAGGTATTACAGAGCATTTCGCTATCCCTGTTTCTACAACTCACACCATCACAGGTTCAATTGTGGGTGTAGGTTTAGTAAAAAGCGTGTCAGCAGTACGTTGGGGGGTAACTATTAACTTAATATGGGCTTGGATTTTAACCATTCCTGTATCAGCAACGTTAGCCGCAATTATTTACGGCTTAATTTACTACTTCAAATAATACAATATTAATAATATTTTAAAAGGGCCAAAGTTTTAAAAAACTTTGGCCCTTTTTATTTTCATTCCACTCAGAATTAAACTTTTCCTTTCCTCATTTCTTTAGCCATTTCCTGCGCTAAAAAATCATCACTATTTTTTAAATTTTCAATAATGGCTTCCTGATTTTTGGGAGAATGATTTTGGCTCATTTTAAAAACGTGATCCAAGCTATTCACCAAAATTTCAAAACCAGTAATTGCTTTTAAATGTTTTTGAATATAAGCTTCGTCCATTTTGTTAAACGCCGCGGGGCTTGTTCCTGGATTTTCGTAATGGTTTGTTAAATCTTTAATAACCTGATAAGTTTCCTCAGACGACATTAATCTGATTACACCTTTTGCTTGCACCGTTTTATAATTCCATGTAGATGCTACAGCTGGGCTTTCGTAAACGGATGCACTGATATAAGCGTGTGCACCACTAAAAACGGCAAGTACATTAGGGTTTTGCTCAAAAGCTTTACAGTGATCTGTTTTTGTCATAATATGACCAACCAGTTTAATTTTGTCGCCATCGATTATAGTTTTAACAGGAACCTGTGTGGCGACAGGAAATTCGCCATCAAATCCAATTAAAGTGATGAATGAATTTTTATGCATAAAATCAAGAACAGCATCTTGGTTTTCGGCTGTAAAATAGGGTAACTTGTACATGAGAAATATGATTTACCAAAATTAATTTTGGTGCTGGTATTTGATAAATAGAATTAGTGAATTTGATGCAACTATTAGAATTTAATCTTTAATTCCACGTTGTCGTTTCCATTTTTTGGTAGAACCCAATCCGGCCCGCTTTCAACAAGCCGCTTTGCTTCTGCATCAGCTTCTTTGTTTAAACCTTTTATAACTTTAATTGAGGTTGGTCGTCCAGATTTCCGCACCTTAAAGCTTAAAGTGACATACTGTTCAGGTCCTTTTGGGTTATATAATTTGTTATTATTTTCTAAATATGCTTCGTAATCAACCGTAGGAACTGGTACAGGCACAGTAATTTCCTTTGAAGATTTAGCGTCCAAGGATGGATTCCCTTTCAAAACAATTTTTCCAGCAGGGATTGTCTTTCTTTCTCTCCCGTTAGATCCTGTCATGGCGGCAATTTGATTTAAAGATAAATCGCCTCTTAAAGCAACTCTTATTGTATTTGGATCATTTGCTTTTGGCACTTCTGCATCTTTATAACCCTCTGCCCTAACCAAAAGTTCTCGGTTTTTTAAACTGCTATCAACAGGTAAATAAAAATTACCATTAGCATCTGTTTTTGTTTCGCTTTTAGTGCCCGCCACTTTAACTATTGCACCAGATACGGGCAAGCCATTACCCTCTGCATTAACGGTACCGCTATAAACAGCTCCATTAGAAACCATAGCGGGCGCAGCCATTACTTTAGCTTTTTGAGTAGATAAAATTTCGGACTTATCTGCGGCAGCTTCGGCTTCTATTCTATTTCTATTTATGCTAACTGGAGCAGCAGAAACAACTATAGGTTTACTTAAAGGTTTGGTATTTTTAGCCAAATCTCCGGTTTTTGCTTGCTTAATGGCATTATCAATAATTAAAGATTTTACCTTTTCATTTGTATCCGTACTTGTCTCGGCAGCTTTTGGTTGGGTACTTGCAATTGCAGTGTTGGTATCTAAATTAACAACAACTCCATTTGCTTTATGTAGAGCAACTTCATTACGATGGTTAATCTCTCGCATAAAAAACAAAATACTAACCGTAATAAACGCTACTGTAGCTGTTGCTGCTATACTTAACCTTTGAGTGGTAATACCCCACAGCCTACGCTTAATGGGCTTTGTTGCAATACGATCATGCAATTGCTTTTGAAGAATAGAGTAGCTTTGTTTCCTTTTTGGAGATTGGCGCAAGCCTTCGAGTGCTTCGGCAATAAAAGGATCTTCCAACTCCTGCCTTTCTACAAAGTGCATAGCTTTAGCATCAAGTTTACCATCAAGGTAATCTTCCAGAACATCAATATCTAACCAATCGTTATTCACTACTATTTTTCTCTATACAAATCTTCAAATTTCGCTTTCCATTTTGGATATAACTCTTTACCTTAAGCATATCATAACCTGTGAAATCGGCTACTTCCTTATAGCATTTCTCTTGTAGATAAAATAAATCTACGCTTTTTCGCTGTTCTTCAGGCAAAGTTTCCATACACTTTTCCATTGTGGTAAGCTGTGTTTCTTTTGTGTTGTCGATATCAAGATGCACAAACTCACTGTTTTCCACAAAAGTATCATCTAAAGAAACGTTATTTTGCCTTGCAGATTTTCTAAGGGCCATTAAACAGTGGTTACGTGTTAAAACGTGTAACCAACTTTTAAAATTTTGCACTTCATGATTTTTGAGTTTAGAAACCAGTTCTTCAAAAATCTGCATTACCGCATCTTTGCTTTGCTCTTCATCCTTAAAATAATTGAAACAAACTCCAAAAACCAAGTGCATATATTTATTGTAAAGTTTACCCAATGAATTTAAATTGTCGGTATTTTTATACTCGGCAATTAATTTTGCATCATCTTGCTGGTTATTTCCAGCTGTATTTTTTATAAACTTCAAAAATCTGAGTAGCTAAAGCGAATTATCCTCAAGTATAAAAAATATTTTTGAGTGATGAGACATAAACTAAATTATTACGCGAATTAAACCCTTAGATATAGATGTGCTCTAATTATCTTTAATCACAAAACTTAAAGCAAAGTATATTTAATTGCTGCATGTAAATAGTATTTATGGCAGTGGTTTTGCTAAGAATAACTAAACAAACAAAATGAAGAGTACTGCAATTTTAGCATCATTGGCATTAACATTATTTGGAAGCCTGAATGCACAAAGTCAAACCAAATTAGGCGATTTGCTTAAAAAGGTAACGAATAAACAAACTACAACCACAAATAGCACATCTACATCAAGCCTTGGTACGCCATCTACTTTAGAAATTGGGCAGGGAATAAAGCAAGCTTTAGAACTTGGTGTTTCGGCAGGTGCCGATAGATTATCAGCTAAGGATGGTTTTTTAGGCAACCTTGCCGTTAAAATATTAATGCCACCCGAGGCGCAAAAGGTTGAGAAAACATTACGAGGACTTGGTTTAAATTCGCTCTGCGATAACGTAATTACCAGCCTAAACCGTGCCGCTGAGGATGCTGCAAAAGAAGCAAAACCCATTTTCGTTTCGGCAATTAAACAAATGACCTTAACGGATGCTACCAATATTTTATTGGGCAATAATGATGCTGCTACTGAATACTTTAAAAGAGTTACCACATCGCAGTTAATGCAAAAATTTAGCCCTATTGTAACCAACAGCCTAAATAAGGTTAATGCAACAAAATATTATGGTGATTTAACTTCACAGTATAATCGCTTGCCTTTAGTAAAACCTGTTAACACTAATTTAAGCGAATACGTGACACAAAAAGCTATTGATGGCTTGTTTATAGAGGTTGCGCAAGAAGAACTTAAGATAAGAGGAAATTTAGGCTCACGTAGTACTAACCTGCTTCAAAAAGTATTTGGTTACGCAGATAAGAAAAAGGGTTAAGTCCATATTTTATCATAAAACAGCTGAGATCCGGATTCTATTGAGTTCGGATCTTTTTTGTTTAAAAGTATTTTGTAAAATTGCAGTAGATCAAAAAAATTCTGTTTTATGCGTTTAATTAACCTTTTAATACCTTGTATTGCTCTTTTTGCTTCATGCACCGCTAATAATGATAAAGAAAATACTAAAGCAATTTTAGATACGGTTTCTTTAAGCACAAAGCGTTATGCTATTGCTTACCAAAATGGAGATAAAATTGTTGCAAGCAGTGCTGATACCATTAATCAGGTTTCTTTTGGTGGCGCTAATAATCCAGCAATTTCGCCTGATGGCAATAAATTGGCCTATACCGTTAAAGATCCAGCTGGGCATATAACTATTTGGGTTGCCGATATGGAAAATAAAAGTCAGGGCCAATTAATAGTCAATAGTGATAATTATTATCAGGCAGTTTGGTCTGCAGATGGGAATGTAATTGCTTTTAGTGTTTTAAACAAAAATGGCAATTGGAAAGTTGGGGTTATTAAAACCGATAATTCAGGGTATGTAATGTTGGATAGTGCTTCAAATTTAAGCGTTCATTCTCCAACCTGGAAAAACGCAAACGAGTTGGTGGCTCATGATTTGATTAACTTATATACTTTTGATATTAAGGGCAAACTAATAGATACTAAACCAATTGGAAACTTAATAGGAAATGATTTTACCTTTGCCAGCGATAACCGTTTCTTCTACACAAAGGATGGCAAAAAATTGATTTTTAACGCGGGGAAATTGGAAGATAAAACTTCTAAAATTCCTACTGAAGGCGTTTATATATTAGATTTAGCTACAAAAAAGATTACCAGGATTTCTCCTTCTCAAATTAATACACCTTATGTTTTTGTAACGGCTGATGACCGAATATTTTTCAATAGCATTGATAAATCTTCAGCCTCTAAAATTTATGTTTCAGATTTAACCGGAAATGTAAAAGTAGTAGTAGATAAAGGAACTAATCCAACGGGAGCGCTTAAATAAGTTTAAGTGCTTAAATTTACTTACGGCTAAAATAGCAATAATTACCTTTGCTATAGTTAATTGTGCTAGCTGCTGATTTATTTCTTTTGCTGCTTTTATTTCTTTAAACCTGATTGCAGTGTAAAGCCCGCAAGCGAGGTACGAGTGCGGACTTGTAATGTAAAGCAGGGCTGCCGCTACCCGAAAACCACTTTCTTACGTTTACCAAAGCCTAAAAAAATACCTGCTCTAAAGTTTTCCAAAAAAAGTAAAGAAAATTTAAAGTAATATTGAGTTTCGTCCGTTTACTGATTTATAAAACAATAAATAGTGCCAACAAACGAATCTCAAAATATCATTTCCACGGTTGCCAATTACGGTAAGCGCTTGTTCAGTTTCATCCGCGGGCGGGTGAATACGGATGAGGATGCGGAAGATATTTTGCAGGATGTTTGGTACCAGTTGAGTAACCAGCCCGAAGCAAGCGCAATTGAGCAGATTAGTGGTTGGCTTTATCGGGTGGCGAGAAATAAAATTACCGACAAGTACAGAAAACAAAAAGACGAATTGCTGGATGATTTGAGCTATGAGGATGAGGATGGCGAAATAAATTTTAGGGAGATTTTAATGGCTGAAGCCAGTACGGAAGAAGCCGAAGAATTAAAAAAGTTATTTTGGGATCAGTTATTTGTTGCACTTGAGGAATTACCAGAAAACCAACGCTATATTTTTATTCAGAACGAGCTTGAAGAAAGAACGTTTCAGGAAATTGCGGATGAAACCGGTGAAAATATTAAAACTTTAATCTCAAGAAAAGGTTATGCAGTGAAGCATCTGCGCAACCGTTTACAAAATTTATATCAGGAATTTATTAACTATTAAATTTGCAGGCATGATGAATAGAAATTTTAATCGAAAAAAGAAATTCTTTTTCTTTTTCCCCGTAGCATTGCTCATTGCAGTGGTACTGGGCTATGTGGTTATGTTTTTATGGAACTGGATTTTGCCCGAAGTGGCACATACAGGAAAGCTTAATTATTGGCAGGCACTTGGACTACTTGTACTTTGCCGGATTTTATTTGGAAATTTTGGGCGTGGCGGTGGCTTTAAAAATAAACCAGGAGGCTTTGGTCGTGATGGTAGAATATTAAGAGAAAAATGGCATAGTATGAACGAAGAGGAACGGGCAAAGTTTAGAACAGAATGGAGAGCCCGTTGTGGAAACAGAGATCATAGAAATCGCAGATAATTAAAAGCCGGCAAATGCCGGCTTTTTTATTGATTAATATTATAAAAATCTATCAGTCAACCAACTGCGTAAAAAATTATTAAAATATTTTAAAGTAAAATCTAAAATCATTCGTCTTCCTAATTAAAATAAGAAGAAAAATGAAAAAGATATTTAAAGCCATAGGATTTGGAATTGTACTTGGTGCAGCCCTTTTCTTTATACCATTTGTATTTAAGTTTATTTTGATTGCTGCCGTAATCGGTGTGGTTTTCAAAATGATGTTCAGAGGCAGAAGATCCCACTTCGCACAGCGATTTGAAGGTTATTACCCAAGCCATTTCCAAAAAATTACTCCTATTGATGGGCAATGGTACAAACCAGAAGTTCAAAGCAATGGAATAACCAATCACGTAAACATTAATTAATTGAGCCATGAGAATATTTAGAGGAATATTAGCACTTGTTGCTGCAGCAGCAACTTTTTACAGCTTAAATGTACTGGCAGTTCAAAACGGCTATCGCGATAGGCTTGATTTTAAAAACAGACATTATAACGAAGGCGATTGCTGCAATGAGCATTATAGATCGCATAGTTTTAATCACCACAACAATAAAATGCAGGATACTACCACGCCAGATAGCGCCCGCAAAAACAATAACATTCAATAAAAATCAAAATGTCAAATATACTTTTTTTATGTATTCCTTCCCACGGTCACGTTAACCCAGTATTAGGTTTAGCGAGCGAATTAATTAACCAAGGAGAAAAGATAACTTTTTTTAGCTCTGATGAATTTAAAAAATCTATTGAGGGAATTGGCGCAGATTTCAAATGCTACAAGGATGATTTAAATATTTTCCAAAAGAAGAATAATGTAGATGAAAAACCAACTTCTGGTTTGGTAAGCGCACTGTTAGAGCCGATGAAATTTATTGATGATATTTTGGCTCAAATTAAAGATTTAACTTTTGATTACATCGTTTTTTCTGCCGCTTACCCATATGCAAATGTAATTGCTCAGGTATTGCAAATTCCTACAATTTCTTCTTTCGCTGTTTTTATGACTATGAAAGATTTAATGGCTAAAAAAACCGAAGAACCTCAATCTTTTGGTAAACAGGGTGGTTTTATGGGCATGAATCCTGAGGTTATTGAAGCTTTTAAGAAAGTGCGTCAAGATTTAATTCAAAAATATCAGGTGGATGTTCCAGAGAATATGATGAATCTCTTTTTTAATAAAGGCGATTTAAATATCATTTACACTTCCAAATATTTTGCTCCAAACCCAGATCAATATGATGAGAATTTCATTTTTATTGGTCCGCCAGTTTACAATAAGAAATACGAAGTATATTTTCCTTTTGAAAAGCTTCAAGGTAAAAAAGTAATATATATTTCATTAGGAACAGTATTCAGCAATTATTCTGATGAAATTAATAAGCTGTTTTTTAAAGCCTTTGCTAATTTGGATGCCGTTGTAGTAATGGCGGCCTTTAATATTGATGTTTCAAAATTTGATATTCCTGAAAATTTCATCGTAAGAAATTATGTGCCACAAATGGATATTTTAAAGCATGCTACCGTAGCAATAACACACGCAGGGATGAACAGCATTGGTGATATTCTTTATAGCAATGTGCCTTTTGTATCTATTCCATTAGGTGCAGATCAGTTTTTTATGGCAAACAGAGCACAAGAATTGGGGGCAACTATAGTTCTTGATGCAAAAAACTTAAATGCAGAAACATTAAAAAAATCAATTGAAACGGTATTAGAAAACCCAGATTATCTTAAAAACATTAAGAAAATTAACAACTCCTTTATTGAAGCCGGCGGATATAAAAGGGCAGTTGAAGAGATTTTCAAGCTCAAAAAAAGAAAAGGAATTTCCAATTAAAAGAATTTCCATAATATAAAACAAAAGGCAAACGAGCCTTAAAAATTTAAAGATTAAAATTTAAGAACATGTATAACGAACAATTTAGAACAGATAGAATGAACAGAGGTTGTGGCCGTGGTGGGCACAAATTTGGTGGTCGTTTTGGCCATGGTTACGGGAAACACTTTGAAGCCAGATTTGGCGAGGCTTTTCGCCGTGTACCTGTAAATATTGAAGAAAGTGATGATAATTTCATCATTAATTTATATGCACCAGCTTTAGTAAAGGAAAATTTAAAAGTGGTTACCAAAAATGATATTTTAACCATTAGCTATAAACCTGCCGAAGAAACTAACGATGCAAATAATTTTAGCCGCAGAGAATATGCCAATGGTGCATTTGAAAGAGGTTTCGCATTAAACGGTAAAGTTTTAACCGAAAATATTTCAGCAGCATACACGGAGGGCGTTTTGAAAGTAACATTACCTAAAAACCCAGAAACCAATACACCTGCAAAAGATATATTGGTAGATTAATCATCGTATAATGGTCAGATCCCAGCATTGTTAAGCCATGGCTGGGATTTTTACGTTTACAAGGAATCTTAGACGTATTATTTGCGTTAAATTGAATACCAGAAGATTTACGACTTGCTATTGGCGACAATTTGAGGTACTTTTGTTTAAATAAAAAAATACAACATATTGAATTTTAACGACTTTAACTTCAACCCCGACTTATACGAAGGCTTAATGGCTATGGGGTATAAAAGCGCTACTCCTATACAAGAACAAGCTATTCCTGTCATTTTAGATAACCACGATATTATTGCTTGTGCACAAACTGGAACTGGAAAAACAGCCAGTTATCTTTTGCCAGTGATGGATAAAATCAGTCGTGCAGAAAACAGACACAACAATACCCTAATTTTAGCACCAACGCGTGAACTTGCCCAACAAATAGATTTGCAGGTTGAAGCCTTAGCATATTTTACCAATATTAGCTCTTTAGCTGTATATGGAGGGGGTGATGGAATTGCTTATGAACAGCAAAAACGTTCCATGCGTGAAGGTGTTGATATTATTATTGCTACTCCCGGAAGACTAATGGCTCACCTATCATCTGGTGTATTAAAGCTGGAACATTTGCAGCATTTAATTTTAGATGAGGCAGATAGAATGCTCGATATGGGGTTTTATGATGATATAATCCGTATTATTAGTTATTTACCAAAGAAAAGACAAACACTCTTATTCTCAGCCACCATGGCACCGAAAATAAGAACAATGGCTGGCCGCATTCTGCACGAACCTAAACAAATTACAATATCTATTGCTAAACCAGCAGAAGGAATTGACCAGCAGGCTTATAACATTCATGATCAGCAAAAACAAGCTTTATTGACTGATATTTTTAAAAGCGAGCAGTACAAAAGCAGTATTATTTTTGCATCAACAAAAGAAAAGGTAAAAGCCCTTTATAAAGCATTTAAAGGCCTTGGCATTAAAGCCGAAGCTTTCCATTCAGATTTAGGTCAAAAAGAGCGTGAAGATATTTTACTTGCCTTTAAAAATAGAAGATTACCTATTTTAATCGGTACCGATGTTTTATCTCGTGGAATTGATGTTGAAGGAATTGATTTGGTTGTCAATTATGATGTTCCAGGTGATCCAGCTGATTATGTACACAGAATCGGACGTACTGCTAGGGCAGCTACAAAAGGAACTGCAATAACGCTGGTAAACGGGCGTGATAAACGTAAGTTTGAAAACATTGAAAAACTGATCGAAAAACAGGTCCCAAGAATGCCTTTGCCAGAAAGTGTGGCCGCCATAGAAATTACTCATGTTGAAGAAAAACGCCCTCAACACAGTAATAACGGCAAGAAAAAAGTTTGGAATAAAAAGAAAAAACCTAAACCATCGCCAGGAGTTTAAGCTTATTTTTATTCATAATTCTTTGCTAATTATTTAACAAAAGGGTGATACACGAATTCTTTTTTTACAACGATTAAGAGTAAATTGTACTATCAAATTACATATTAATATGGAAGCAAAAATTGGAATATCAGTAGAGAACAGACAACACGTATCTGAACAATTAGCTAAATTATTAGCTGATGAATACGTTTTATACACCAAAACCCGTAATGCACACTGGAATGTTGAAGGCGCAGATTTCTTAGCAAAACACAAGTTTTTTGAAGATCAGTATAATCAGTTAGATGAATTTATTGATAGCGTTGCAGAACGTATCCGTAAAATTGGACATTATGCGCCCGCTACTTTAAAAAATTTTTTGGCCCTTACTCACTTAACAGAATATAGCGAAAGAAAAAATGACAGCTTAGGCTTTATTAAAGATTTATTAGCCGACCATGAAACGGTTATCGAATTTATAAGAGGTAACATTACGCCCATTGCTGAGGAATATGGTGATGCCGGAACAAGCGATTTTATTACCGGATTAATGGAAACGCACGAAGAAATGGCTTGGTTTTTAAGAGCTCACTTAAAATAACTAATAGTTACAAAACAAAAAAGGGCTGTACGCAATGTACAGCCCTTTTTTGTTGAACTAAATTTAAATTATAGTCCTAATTTTTTAGAGATTGCCGAAGGAATACCTGCTTTGTTTAATAAGATAGCGGTAGATTTATACTTAACAAAGTTCTTAGTTACGTATAAATATCCTTTGTAATCGTTGGTTACACCCCAAGAGTTTTTAACGATATAATATTCTTTACCGTTTTGATCTTTAGCTAAACCAACAATGTGCATACCGTGGTCATCAGTAGTTTGGTAGTTATCAAAAGCCAACTGACGGTTTTCTTGTGTAATTGTCATTTCTGGTTTAGGACCATCAAACATTTCTGCTTTTTGTTTAGCTGTCATTTCATTGAATGGAATTTCAGGAACATAAGCCACGCCATTTTTATAGCTGAAAGATTTTTCACTCACATCAGTTGCCCATGCAACAGTATAACCTGCTTTTAAAGCATTATCAATAATATCAGTTAACTCATTAACTTGTACGTTATAAACTTGATCGAAAGACCAGTTATCTGGCACCAACAAAGTAAATTTTGTGTAAAATGGGTGATCGTTAAATGAAGATAATTCTACGTAGTTATCAGGATTGATGCCTACAACTTCATTAGCGAATGTTTTTGGAGTATATTTTTTACCTTTAAAAGTAAAATTTTCAGGTACAGCACCTAAATAAGCATCAATAACGCCAGTATAAGCTTTTAACCAGTTTGGAGTTAATTCTCCGTTTGAGTTTTTAACAACCGCATCTAAAACACCTTTTTCAAGATCGCCAAGCTCAGCAGTTTTATTAATTTTTGTACCATAATTTAAACCAGTATAAACTTCTTGAGGCACAGCACCATATTTTCTATACATGTTAATTACATCATGTAAAGCACCGCCATCACCTAAAGTAACCGCACCATGCATACGTACATAATTTTTACCTTTTTCAACATAAGCATTACGTGCGGTAAAAAGTTGAGATAATTCTACAGGCTGTTTTCCAGCTTTAATCATTTCAGACTCTAAAAATGAATTAGTAGAATAGCTCCAGCAAGTACCTGAAGATCCCTGATTTTTAACCGGCGTATTTGCAAGGTTAATTACATCCGTAAACTTGAATGCATCCTTACTGTTTTCACTTTGATTATTTTTTAAAGAATTTACAAGATTGTCCTGGGCATAAATTGTCATTGTAGATAACGACAATGCTAAACCAAGTACGGTTAGTTTTGTGTATTTAGTCATTTTTATGAATTTATTAAAGTCGGGCTAAGTTATAAAATTGTTAATATTTTGAGCGAAAATCAGCCATAATAATTCAACTAAAACCTCTCTTATCACAACAATGTTGCGTTTAAAGTTAGCATTCTGGCAAACTTATTGGAATATTGGTTGCCAAACCGCCATCAGAAGTTTCTTTATACTTGGCATTCATGTCCAGGGCAGTTTCCCACATCGTATTTACAACGGCATCTAAACTCACTTTTGCCTTATCAGGATTACTTTGTAAAGCCAATTGACTAGCTGTAATAGCCTTAATAGCGCCCATGGTATTTCTTTCAATGCATGGAATTTGAACAAGCCCACCAATTGGATCGCATGTTAAGCCAAGGTGATGTTCCATTGCGATTTCTGCAGCCATTAAAACCTGTCTTTGGGAGCCTCCTAAACATTCTGTTAATGCGGCAGCTGCCATAGCTGATGATACGCCAATTTCTGCCTGGCAACCACCCATTGCTGCTGAAATGGTTGCGCCTTTTTTGAAAATACTACCTATTTCTGATGCACAGGCTATAAACTGAATAATTTTGTCCTCGGTGTAACCGTCGCAAAAAGTAATAAAATATTGTAGTACTGCAGGAATTACCCCTGCTGCACCGTTTGTTGGGGCTGTTACCACACGCCCGAATGATGCATTTTCTTCATTAACCGCCAAGGCAAAACAACTTACCCAGTCTAAAGTATAATTAAAACCATTTCCACCCTGTCTAATAGCGGTTATCCAGCTGTTATAATCACTATATTCACTTTTACCAGTTAATCGTTTATTTAAAGGAAAGGCTCTTCTGGCAACATTTAAGCCGCCGGGTAAAAAGCCAGTGGTATGGCAACCGCGATAAATGCAATCTCGCATGACATAAAAATGCTGCAAGATTCCTTTTTTTGTTTCTGCTTCAGTTCTCCAAGCCAATTCATTTTCCATTACCACTTCACTAACTTTTAAGCCAGTTGATAAGCACCAATGCAATAAATCCTTTGCTTTTTCAACAGGAAATGGCAAATCCACTTGTAATTTTTTACTATTATCTTCCCCCTCCTTTACTACAAAACCACCTCCGATAGAGTAATACGTTTCGGAAACCGCCTTGCCATTTTTTAAGAAGGCTTGAAAAGTTACTGCATTTGGATGATAGGGTAAACTTTCTGCAAAGAGGAAAAGCAGGTCATTATCGTAATCAAAATCGATTATTAAATTTCTGGCGAGATTAAGCTTTTTATCCCTTTGGATACCTTCAAATGTTGGCGTTACTGCATCAACATCAAATGTAACCGGATCAGCACCAGTTAAGCCCAACAAAATGGCAACATCTGTACCATGACCTTTACCTGTTTTGGCTAATGAGCCGTAAAGCAGAATTTTAATCCCCTCTACTTCTTCAAGTTGATTGCTTTGAAGCAATGAGGAAGTAAATTGTTGTGCGGCTCTCCATGGGCCTAAAGTATGCGAGCTGGAAGGCCCAATACCGATTTTAAAAATATCAAAAACTGAAATCTGTTCCTTAATCATTTAACTAAATTTTTCTGCCGGGATCTGCAAAAAATCCTTGCACAAATACAAAGCTACTATAGTTTTTCAGGAATTACAGCTTTATGGTTGATGATAATTAACAAATTATGCTAATTCATATATTTTAAAAATCAAATTCAATAATATCTTTATCCTTTAGCATATCATTAACAAAATTTTGATGATTTGCAGGTTTTCCAACCGCTGTCCAATTGCCGGTAATTATTCCATTAGCAAGCTCTTGTTTTCCGCGTTGAGCTTTCAGTTTATATTGGGTAAAAACCTCTTCATAAGTATTTACGGTATGCGCTTCGTGCTTTTTTACAATTCGGTAATTACGTTTTGTAAATCGCCTATCTCCTATTTCTTCTATAAATGGAAAGGTAAATAAGGCAAGTAAAACAACTCCAGTTACACCAATTGATTGTTCGTAAAACCCTGAGCCAACAGCCATCCCTATGGCTGCAACAATCCATATTACGCAAGCTGTTGTTAATCCTTTAACTCTATTTTCTTCTTTAAAAATTACGCCAGCACCTAAAAAACCTATTCCGGTTACAATATTAGATGCAATGCGATCGTGGCTCGTTAAGCCGATTTTTATTGATAATATGGTAAAGAGCGTAGATCCTAAACCAATCATAATCATGGTTTTTAATCCAGCCGATTTACTTCTATATTCTCGCTCAGCGCCAATTAAACCGCAAAGTAAGGTGGCTAATAGAAATTTATAAACTTCTGTTTGTGTTAAAAAATGATTGCTCTCGAAAAAACTTTCCATGGTTTGATGTATCTGATTCGAAAATTAACAAAAATATTTGAGAGAAAGTCGTAAAACAAAAATTCCCCTAAAACCGAAGTCTTAGGGGAATAATTTATATTGAACCGTTATGGTTGCATGAATTACATCATACCGCCCATACCGCCGCCGCCCATTGGAGGCATTGATGAAGCACCACCTTCTTCTGGCTCATCAGCTAAAACAACCTCAGTTGTTAATAACATTGCAGCGATTGAAGCAGCGTTTTCTAATGCTACACGGCTTACTTTAGTTGGATCGATAACACCAGCACCAATTAAGTTTTCGTAAACATCAGTACGTGCGTTATAACCGAAATCTGCTTTACCTTCTTTAACTTTTTGCACTACGATAGAACCTTCAATACCTGCGTTTTCGCAAATTTGACGTAATGGTTCTTCAATCGCACGACGAATGATTTGAATACCTGTGTTTTCATCTTCATTAGCACCTTTTAGGTTAGCTAAAGCTTCAACTGCACGAATGAAAGCCACACCACCACCAGCAACAATACCTTCTTCTACAGCTGCACGAGTTGCATGTAAAGCATCATCAACACGGTCTTTTTTCTCTTTCATTTCAACCTCACTAGCTGCACCAACGTAAAGAACTGCAACACCACCAGCTAATTTAGCTAAACGCTCTTGTAATTTTTCTTTATCGTAATCTGATGTAGTAGTTTCGATTTGAGATTTAATTTGGCTTACACGAGATTTAATATCTTCAGTGTTACCAGCACCATTAATTACAGTTGTATTGTCTTTATCAACAACAACTTTCTCAGCAGAACCTAAATAAGTTAAATCAGCATTTTCTAATTTATAACCTCTTTCTTCTGATACAACAATACCGCCAGTTAAAATAGCGATGTCTTCTAACATTGCTTTTCTTCTATCGCCGAAACCTGGAGCTTTAACAGCAACCACTTTCAATGAACCACGGATTTTGTTAACTACTAAAGTAGCTAATGCTTCGCCATCTAAATCTTCAGAAATAATTACTAAAGGTTTACCAGTTTGAACAGTTTTTTCTAAAACAGGCAACAATTCTTTCATGTTGCTGATTTTTTTGTCGTAGATTAAAATGTAAGGATTTTCTAATTCAGCTTCCATTTTATCAGCATTGGTAACAAAATATGGAGATAAATAACCTCTATCAAATTGCATACCTTCAACTGTTTTCACTTCAGTTTCAGTACCTTTTGCTTCTTCAACAGTAATTACACCATCTTTACCAACTTTGCTCATTGCTTCTGCAATTAGCGATCCGATAACCTCATCATTGTTAGCTGAGATAGATGCAACTTGTTTAATTTTATTATTGTCATCACCAACAGCTTGTGATTGAGATTTTAAGTTCTCTACAACTGCGGCAACAGCTTTATCAATACCACGTTTTAAATCCATTGGGTTAGCACCAGCGGCAACGTTTTTAATACCTGTTGTAATAATAGCCTGCGCTAAAACAGTAGCAGTAGTTGTTCCATCACCAGCAATATCAGCTGTTTTTGAAGCTACTTCTTTAACCATTTGAGCACCCATGTTTTCAACTGCATCTTTCAATTCGATTTCTTTAGCTACAGTAACACCATCTTTAGTGATTGCTGGAGAACCGAATTTTTTATCGATAATTACGTTACGTCCTTTTGGACCTAATGTTACTTTTACTGCATTTGCAAGAATATCAACACCTCTTTTCAGGGCGTCACGAGCTTCTACGTTATATTTTACTTGTTTTGACATTTTGTTTTAAAATTTTGAATGATTGTATGATAGAATGATTGAATATGAATTGTGACTGAATCTATCATTCAAGCCTTCAATCCTTCACTCATTTATTTTTAACCTACGATAGCGTAAATATCAGTTTCACGCATGATTAAGTAATCTTTACCTTCGATTGGAAGTTCTGTACCACCATATTTACCATATAAAACTACGTCACCAACTTTAACACTTGGTTTTTTTCCTTCAGAATCTTCTTCAGAAACAGAAACTACAGTTCCTTTAGATGGTTTTTCTTTAGCAGTATCAGGGATATACAAACCTGATGCAGTTTTTTCTTCTGCCGCAGCCGGTTCCACTATTACTCTGTTCGAACTGCCAGCAATTGGTTTAAGGTTTAACGCCATAACTTTTATTATTTTTTATTTTGATTTGAGTTTTTTTACTAACCTTATAATTAACACATTTTATGCCAAGTGCTTTTCAGGGACAAATTTACACCACTACTGTCAATTTTATAAACAAAGCAAGAATGTTCTTCAGAAATAGGTGTCAGCTTGGCAGGCTGGTTGGTATTGTTAATGACTAAAAGGTTTATTAAAGAATTAGGCTTTATTCGATAACTAATTGTTGATCAAAAAATCTTTTAAACACTTTTAAGGATTCATCGTGTATGTCTTCGCAGGTATCCAGTAGAAAAGTATAGAATATTTTCCCCTTGAATCTGGTTGTGTTATTTTTCGCTGCATAATAATTTATGCCTGCAACTGCATTTTCATTAATAGTATAGATTGGATTTTCTAATAATAGTCCGGGGTATTTTGGCATATCGCGTTAAACAGCTACCATATACATGTGCCCTCCACTCATATGCTGATAAATTTCAGAAAGGAGTTCAGTTTTATTTTATCGTATTTCTATTCTGGAGACCAATGAAAAATTCGATAAACATTTAATTGCGCTTGAAAATTTCTTGTCACAAAAAAAGCTTTCCCTTTTGAGGAAAGCTTTTAAACACCACTAAAGGTATAATTATTTTTTAGTTGTATCTGTTGTTGCTGGAGCAGGTGCTGCTGGTTTAGTATCGTTTAAAGAACCGCCACCAATTGGAGAAGGTGTAGGTGTTTTATTTAAACGCTCCTGAATTTCGGTGTTACCCACAGCAGATGCACCGCCTGTTTTAGCGATTGTAGTAATTGATAATGTTAATACAACGATTGCAGCTAACAATACCCACGATCCTTTTTCTAAAACATCGCCTGTACGTTGCACACCAAACATATTGCTACCGCTACCACCTGTTGCCAAACCACCACCTTTAGGGTTTTGGATTAACACAAATAAGCCTAAGGCTACACATACAATAATTAATAAAATGATTAAAAACGTTATCATGGTTAAATATATTTTAAAATTTCTTTTCTATAGATTGGATAAGGTCGGCAAAGTAACGGCTTTTTTCTGGATATTTCAAACTTAATTTTTTATAAGTATCTATGGCTTTGTGGTAAAGCATTTGCTCGATATAAATTTTAGCTAAAGTTTCTGAAACAAGGTCGTAATGATCTTCTGCACTCTTTTTAGCTTTATTTTCGTTGTCTATTTGCTCAGGCTTTGGCGGTTTAATTGTTGGGTCTTCTTTCAAAAACTTGTCAATAATCTCCGCTCCTTTTGCGTCCTTAAGTACGCCAGCAGGGTATTCTGCCAAATGATCGGCAACTTCAAACGGCGTTTGAATATGAAAAATATGCTCTACGTATTGCTGTTGAAATTCTGCCCTTTCCTGCTGTTTCTGTAAAGGTTGTTGTTTTTCTAAACCAGGTTTAGGCTGCGCATAAGGTTGAAAAATTTGCTCGTGTTCTTTTCTAGTTTTAGCTAACCACCATAAAAAGGTATAAGGCAATTGGTCATCATCATATTTTGAAACGAAACTTATTTCAGGATCATCTGGCACAACGGTTTCAATTTCTGGAGCTTCGGCAACTACATCAGTACTTAACTTTTGTTCAAAGGCAAAGAAATCAGTTGCTACAACACTTTCTACAAATGAATCTTCCAAAGCTGGCGTATCCATTAGGTGCTGATCTATACCCGGTAAGTTTTTTGGTGTTTCTATAGTAATGCTTTCCAATAAATCATTCTGCGCCTCTGTTGGCTGAATAACATCTTGATCCAGTTCTCTTATTTCTTCAAAAACGTCATCTTCATTATCTTCATCCACTGGTGCTGCCTGCAAAATATTATACAAAACATTTCTATTATTGTACAAGGCGGCCTTTGGCACAAACTGAGCATCTGCTTTAGCTAGCAATACATGTATTACCTGTGCATAAGGATATTGCTGCAACATTTCCTGTAACATCGGTACATGCTCCGGCCTTACCTTTTCAGGTTTTGCTATTAAATTTGCCAGTAGCTGTTTGTTATCCATTGTTAAGGTTTGTTGCTAAGTTAGAAATGTAAGTGGTTTTTTCCAAAAGTTTCTGCCGTGTTGCTTATGCTGCCCTATGCATCAGGCATTAAAAAATTGTGCAAATTACCATTGCGCAAAGGCACGGTTAAATACATCATCTGTTAGCTGCCTGTTAATGGTTTCAATTGCTGCAGGCAATAAAGATTGTATTGCTGCACCGTTAAGAAAATCGTAGTAACGGGTAAAACTTTCTTCAAAGCTTTCTTTTTCGTGCCCCTTAACTGTATTGGTGTATTTAACAGAAACGGTAATGGTTAACCTATTGGCCGCGGCAGTTGGTGTACTGTTTGATTGTAATGCAACTGGTTTGATATCATAGCCAGTAATTCGACCTTCAAAAGTGGCATCCGCATCATTTGGCGTAATACTTAAGCGGGTTTGATTACGGATTTTGGTTTTGATTGCTTCTGTAATCTGATTGTTTAATCCTGGAATAACCAGTGGTGCATTATTTTCAAAAATTCGCACATTTACTGTTTTTAATCCTGTTGTTGATGCTCCGCTAAATTTATAAGAGCAAGAATAACTCAGAACAGCGATAATCAGTAATCCAAATAATTTAATCTTCATGATTATAAAGGAATATTTCGTTGTTAAACGACCTTATAAATTTAATTCTTTAATTTTTCTGTAGAGGGTACGTTCGGAAATGCCCAATTCTTGAGCAGCAAATTTGCGTTTTCCTTTATGCTTTTTCAATGCTTTTTTAATCAGATCAGATTCCTTATCAACTAGCGATAAAGACTCTTCTACTTCTTCTGCATCATGAGCATAATTATAATCTGCATTATTATTGCCGTTGTTGCTTGGTGTAGGCTGTTGAATGGTAAAGGCGTGCTCTTGTCCTGCTGGCAACTCCACATCTCTATAAAGTTGATTAATATATTGTGGATTATCAGCCAAAACGGTAGCGGTATTGCCACCATGCTGAATAATTTCTGCAACCAGCTTTTTCAACTCCACCATATCCTTTTTCATATCAAATAAAACTTTGTACAAAATATCTCTTTCTGTAAAGTCTTCTTTTGATGATGCATTAATGGCCATGGGTAAATTACTACCAGCCTCGTTGGGGATATAATTTAAAATGGCTTGCCCTGTTACATTACGGTCTTTTTCAAGAACGCAAATTTGTTCGGCAATATTTTTTAACTGACGAACATTTCCAGGCCAGCTATAATTTGTTAAAATCTGTATCGCATCTGGCTCCAAATTTAATCCTGGGCTACGATATTTATCGCTAAAATCGGCAGAGAATTTTCTAAACAACAGATAAATATCTTCTTTACGCTCTTGCAAAGCAGGAATCCGTAATGGAACGGTATTTAATCTATAATATAAATCTTCGCGAAATTTGCCGCTTTTTACACGGTTATAAACATCAACATTGGTTGCTGCAATAATGCGTACATCAGTTTTTTGAACTTTAGATGAACCTACACGAAGATATTCGCCACTTTCTAAAATCCTTAATAAACGTGCCTGCGTTCCAAGTGGAAGTTCAGCAACTTCATCTAAAAATATTGTGCCGCCATTGGCTACTTCAAAATAACCTTTACGGGCTTCATGCGCACCTGTAAACGAGCCTTTTTCGTGCCCGAATAATTCTGAATCTATTGTTCCCTCTGGAATGGCACCACAGTTTACAGCAATAAATGCACCGTGTTTACGGGCGCTTAACTGGTGAATAATTTGTGAGAAAACTTCTTTACCACTACCGCTCTCACCAGTAATTAACACCGACATATCTGTTGGCGCAACCTGCCCGGCAATATCTATAGCCCGATTGAGCAATGGCGAATTGCCTATAATACCGAATCGTTGTTTAATCGTTTGTGTATCCATTCTTTAGATTTCAATTTTTTAGACCAACTCCGTCGTTGCGAGGCACGAAGCAATCTTACAACTTTAGGTTAAAGTAATCGCATTAGGATTGCTTCGTGCCTCGCAATGACGAAACACTATACAATCTTCCCAATTAATGTGGCCGATGTACATTTTTCTATTAGTACATTAGCATACTCACCAGGTTTTACACCTTCAATTACAGGAAAAATTGCCATGGCACCGCTATCTCCACGTCCGCAATAATCTTTATCTGATTTTTTTGATGTCCCTTCAATCAAAACCCTAACAGTTTTACCAACCCACTCTTGCAAACGCATTAATGAGTGCGCTTGTTGTTTCGCTAAAATTTCTGCTAAACGGCGTTTTTTTACTTCTTCAGGAATATCATCTTCCAATTTTCTGGCGGCTAAAGTTCCTGGTCTTTCTGAGTAAGTGAAATTATAAGCAAAATCGTATTGTACGTAATCCATCATGCTTAATGTTTCTTCATGCTCTTCTTCCGTTTCGGTACAAAAACCTGCAATAATATCGGTAGAAATTGCGCAGCCTGGAATTATATTGCGGATGGCATCTATACGGTTAATATACCACTCACGGGTGTAAGTACGGTTCATTAATTCCAATACGCGGGTATTACCAGATTGAACTGGCAAGTGAATGTAATTGCAAATGTTATCGTATTTTGCAATGGTATATAAAACTTCGTCGGTAATATCTTTGGGGTGCGAAGTAGAGAAACGAACGCGTAAATCAGCACTTACTAAAGCAGTTTGCTCTAATAATTGTGCAAAGTTTACCGTTTCTGTTCCATCTTCTGAAGTCCAGGTATATGAATCTACGTTTTGGCCCAAAAGGGTAACTTCTCTATAACCTGCTTCGAATAAACTTTGAGCTTCTGCAATAATTGAATGTGCATCTCGGCTGCGCTCTCTACCACGTGTAAATGGTACTACGCAGAAAGAACACATGTTATTACAACCACGGGTGATCGAAATAAATGCGGTTATACCGTTGCTGTTTAAACGAACAGGGCTAATATCTGCATAAGTTTCCTCACGGGATAAAAGTACATTTACCGCTTTGTGACCTGTTTCTACTTGCTCAATTAAGTTTGGTAAATCACGGTATGCATCAGGGCCTACCACGACATCTACTAAACGTTCTTCTTCTAAAAATTTAGATTTTAAACGTTCTGCCATGCAACCTAAAACTCCAACAATTAATTTAGGATTACGACGTTTTTCTACTCCGAATTGCGATAGACGATTTCTAACTCTTGTTTCTGCGTTTTCACGAATGGAGCAGGTATTTATAAAAATCACATCTGCCTGATGATAATCATTAGTTGTTTCAAATCCGGTTTCTGATAGAATGGAAGCTACAATTTCGCTATCTGCAAAGTTCATGGCGCAACCATAACTTTCAATATATAATTTACGTCCGTCGGCCTTTTCTGGTGCTTCTAAAACTAAAGCTTCACCCTGGCGTGCCTCATCGTGTGTTTTATCCTGTACTTGTAAATCAATCATTATTTAAAAAGATTTTGGGATTGCAAAAATACATAAATAAAATTAAAAATGACAATTTGACATGTTTCCATATGATGATTACTTAAAACTGACGATTATTAAATCATCTGCTGTTATAAATGGCTAGCAAACCTTTTGCACATCAATCTGTTTTATAGCCACAAACCAATGGAACAATGACCAATAAGAGGAAAAAATTATGGTTCTGGCTTGCTGGAATATTAGGGGGGCTAATTTTAATTATCTCTGCCGCAGCTATTATTTTATCGGCAACATGGAAACCTTTACTTACTGAAAAAATTAAGGCTGGCGTTTACAATGGTTCGCATCATCTTTATAAAATTGACTTTAAAAGCATTAACCTCAACATTATAACTGGAAGTTTGGCTTTGCATGAGGTTACGCTTACTCCGGATTCTGCCGTATTTGATAGCTTAAAAGTTAAGGGATTGGCGCCCCCAAATATTTTTCAGCTTAAACTTAAAAAGTTGCAAATTTCTAGGGTAGGGATTTTAACTGCTTATTTTAAAAAGCGTGCCGATGTAGGTTCAATTGTATTGGAAAAGCCCTCTATTAATATGATTTTTAATAAAGTACCTAAAAAACCTGATACAGCAAAGGTTGAAAAGACACTTTATGAACAAATATCAAAAACCTTAAAAGCGATACATGTTAAAAGTATAAAAATTGTGGATGCTGATTTTGATTACATCAATAAAAGCACCACTAAAACCACTATTAACTCCATTAAACACCTTAATATTAACGTTAACGATTTCCTGCTGGATTCTCTTTCGCAAAATGATACCACAAGATTTTTTTATACTAAAGATATTTCCTTCGAAATTGCTGGTTATAAATCTTTAACCAAAGATAAAATGTACACCATGAAGGTGGATACCATTAGTGGATCTGCTAGATCAAAAAAAGTGGTGATTAAAGGTTTTAAATTAATTCCAATGTACCCTGAGTTAGCTTTTGCCCGAAAGTATAACGTACAAAAAGACCGCTATAATTTAAATTTTGATAAAATTGAATTTGCAGGCGTAGATTTTATTGGCCTTAGCACCGATCAAAAAATATACGCTAAATCTTTAAAAATTGGCCCAGCGAAAGTAGAGGTTTTCATGAGCAGGGAATCTCCACCGCCTCCAGGTTTGGATAAAGGAAAAAACTTTCCACACATGGCGCTAAAAAGGTTAAACATTCAAACATTAATTGATACGGTTAAAATTAGAAATATCGATCTTAAATATTCTGAATACAACCCGGCTAGTAAAAAAATTGGTTCAGTAGATTTTAAAGATCTTACCGGAAACATTTTAAATGTAACCAACGATAGTACGCAGCTTGCGAAAAACAATCATGCAGTTGCAGATTTAAACTCTTCGCTTATGGGATCGGGAAAGTTAAATGTAAAAATAGACTTTAATTTAACCGCAAAAGACGGCGCTTTTAGTTATAGCGGGAGTTTGGGGTCTTTTAACTTTAAGCAACTAAATCCATTAGCGGTTGCATTAGGCTTGGTAGAAATAGAAAGTGGGCAGGTACAGCATATCGATTTTAAAGCCAACGGAAATTTACGTACCGCAAGCGGCTCAATGAATATGCTTTACACCAATTTAAAGGTTAAGCTTTTATCTGATAATATTGATGGGGAAGGTACTAAAGAAAAAGGCTTATTGTCCTTTTTGGCAAACTCTATCTTGGTAAAGGATCAAAACCCAACCAAAGGCGAAGCACCGAGAACCGCAACCATGACCAATACCAGAATAAATTCGGCATCTTTCTTTAATTTAATGTGGAAAACGGTTTTTATAGGTATTAGAGATATTGTTGGTGTAGGCATTGTTCCTGTTAAAGATCCGGTGAAGCAGCAAAAGGTAATCGCTAAAAAAATAAGACAACAGAAAAGGGCAGATAGGAAAGCAGCCAGGCAAGCTAAAAGAGATAAAAATTAGCATTACAGCTTTAACAAATACGTTTATAAATGTATATTGCTAATTAAATCCCATAATTTTAAATGCCTGAGAGAAAAAGATACCGATATAAAGTAGTAAAGTGGCTTGCTGGTATATTCCTGTCTCTTTTTTTAGTGCTTGCAGGGATTGCCTGGTATTTAAATTATAAATGTAAACCTGTTATTACGGAGCAAATTAAATCCTTGATTTATAAATCAACGGATGGCTTGTACTCCATTACTTTTACAAATGTTACCACCAATATTTTAACAGGTCATGCATCCTTAAGAAATGTAAAAATAATACCTGATACAAATCGGTTTAAAGAGTTGGTTGGTTTAAAAAGAGCACCAAATAATCTTTACGAAGTTTCTTTAAAGAAACTGGTTATTAAAAATTTTCATCCATTTACTATATACAGGCAGCGTAAACTACAAATTGAAGAAGTTCTTTTTGATAAACCCGAAGTTTTGATGGTAAATAAACAGTTTGATTTTAATGAGAACAGACCGCCACGCCCCATAAAATCTCCTTACGCCTTTATTAGCAAATTATTAAAAGAGTTTAGCATTCAAACCATCTTATTTAAAGATGCCAGCTTCAAATACGTTAATAAAAATTTGCCCACTGCAGAAATATTTTCCATTAACAATCTTAATATTACCTTAAAGGATTTATTGCTTGATTCTACCTCGTCGCAAGATCCTAAACGCTTGTATCTTTTAAAGGATGTGGTTATAAATTTGAATGATTACACCTATCCTACTCCTGATAAGATGTACGAAATAAAGTTAAATCAACTTGATTTCAGGGCTTCAACAGGGAAACTACGCATTAAGAAATTTGCTTTGGTGCCACTTTACGATGAAATGAAATTTGGCGTAGTTGCAGGCTATGCTAAAGATCGCTTCAATATTCAAATGAGTGATATGCTTTTAAATGGAATTGATTTGCCGCTTTATATCAGAAAGCAGGAGTTACGCGCTAAAGATATGACTATTGCGAACGGTTCAGTTTCTGTGTTTAACAGTCAAGCTCTTCCTAAGCGTGAAAGAGAAAATAGAATTGGGCGTTTTCCTCATCAACTATTGCAAAAACTAGAAGCACCAATTTTAATAGAGAAGATTTTATTAAAGGAAATAAACATTAACTACTCCGTTTATGATGATGAGAGCAAACAGAAAGGAAGAATTTCATTCGATCATACTGCAGGAACAATTACCAACGTTACAAATATTGATAAGGTTAAAGCTGCAAAGCCAATGATGGAGGCCAAGCTAAACTCTTATTTAATGGGACAAGGCAAACTTGATGTAGATTTTAAATTTGATTTATTAGCCAAAAATGGTGCTTTTTCTTACGGCGGTGTGCTACATAGCACCAATGCACGCATACTTAATCAAATTACCCGACCACTGGGATTGGTAAGGATTAACCGTGGCAATGTGGATAAATTTGAATTTAATTTTAACGCAAATGATTCTATAGCAAAGGGAAAAGTAAATTTTTCATACTATGATCTTTCTGTTGCCTTAATGAAAAATGATCCCGAAAAAGGACATCTGGTAAAGCGTGGCTTTCTTTCTTTTTTAGCAAATGCATTAATTATAAATCCAGAAAACCCTGATAGAAACGGCAAATTTACCTCTGCCGATGTGGTTTACATCCGACCAGCTAATACTTCTTTTTTTAATTTAATATGGCGAAGTCTTTTTGTAGGCATTAAACATAGTATTGGCCTAACGGAAGAAAAACAGAACGAGGTGCGAAAACACATTGCTAATTTTAAAGCCATGAGGGCGAGTCATGAGCAAAGAAAACAGAAACGACTTGAAAGACGTAGACTAAGGGAACGGCAAGAAAGAGAAGAAAAGCGTTAACTTAAATTTCCAAATTTACCCTTGCGGTTGGTGTTATTCACCAAGCGCATATAATCACATCATAACACATTACCTGGATCTCATTTAGATGGTATGGTGAAAACGGTTATAAAAGACCCTGAACTAAATTCAGGGTGACGATTATAGCTTAAAATGTTTACAGGAGATCTTTTAAAAGCATATTATAATCGATTTCATGCTATTAAACTAATCCAATGTGGTTAAATACATAGCTCTTCTTTTAATTTACTCCTCGGTTGAGGTTCTGGGATATATAATTTGGAGTATTAAACTAATCCAACGCTGTTAATACATATCGCTCCTTTTAATTTACTACTCGGTTGAGGCTCTGGATATATATTTTGGGGTGTTAAACTAATCCAATTTGGTTAAATACATATCGCTCCTTTTAATTTAATACTCGGTTAAGGTTCTGGATATATAATTTGGGGTTACACAAGCATAATGCTAAGGTTCGGAACGTATAATTCGCGGTATACAACCCCAAGTTCGGGGTTCTAAACGTATATTTTTGGGTTACACAACCCTATCGTTTGTATCCTGAACGTATAATTATCATTTAGGAACCGCAAGACATATATCTGGAACGTATAATTTGGGGGTATATAACCCTAATGTTGGGGTTATTAATAAATTTCATTTTGAATTTCTATTCCCAATGGGATCGTTAATTTAACAGCCACTTTTTTTCCGTTGCATTTACCCGGCTTCCATTTAGGCATCTGTTTTGCCCATCGCAAGGCTTCTTTATCTAGGGGTGTATAATAAAGTATTGGTTTATTATCGATTGCGGCATTTTTTGGATTACCAAGTGTATCTATTATAAGCGTTAACTTTATGCTAGTTTGCGAATCATTTTGTTCTGGTGGATATTTAAATTTTTCATGAAAATATAAAGCTAAAGCCCGCAATCCTCCTGGATATTCTGGTCTTTCATCTAAATAGGCCTCATTATAAACATAAGCACAAAATGACTTATCATAATATCTTTCAGGGGTTATTTGCTGATTTTCAATTTTTACTGATTGATTTTTAGTTGTAGTATTATTCCGAGTGCAGGAGCAAATTAAAAGAAAGAGAAAAATGCAGTATTTCATAGTGAATTACTGTGGAGTTAAATTAATAGTACTCATGTATCTTACATTTACGTTTTTTCCGTTGCATTTACCAGGCTTCCATCTTGGTGTTTTTGTTAATAAATTTAGATAGCGCAGCTCTAATTTTGAATAATCTTTTGGATCTTTTTTATCAATACCAGCATTCTTTATAGTACCCGCCGTGTCAATTATAAACACAATTGTAACTTTAGTTTGATAATTTTCTGCGCTATAGCCATCGTATACAATGTTTTTGGCAAGAAATGAGTAAAATTTACCTATACCACCCGGATATTCAGGCATCTTATCAACATAGGTATAAATAAACGAATGTATAGCCTTATCATAATATCCCGTACAAGAATTTTGTTGATTTTTAAAATCATTTCTTGTACAAAGAAATCCAGAGACATACAATAAGAAAACTAAGTATTTCATAGTGAATTAAATCATATTTTAGGTTATCTCTCACGAATAATTTTTACAAAGGCCTAATTAGCAAATTCATAAAATTGTATTTTCAAATAGTATGTGTTAAAATACCGTATACTATAGCAAAAACAAAAGCCCCTCCAGTACTTACCATTGAATAAATAAGAGCATATTTTATTCTCTGTGGCCCGTATTTCATTATTAAGCGTTCATATCTATTACGATAAAAGATTAAAAAATAATTAAAGACACCAAATGGTAAAGCAAATTCAATTACAAAATTGATAAAGTCATCTATTAAATGTCCGGGAAATATATTTAACTCTATCAGTGGAATATGGAATAGTTTAAAGTATTTTATCACCATAAATATAATCCACCAATTCAAAGCATTCATCCAGGTATTAATGATGAAAACCATTATTTTCCAATTTTTATTTTTTGGATTATGCTTTTTAAACCTTAAAATGGAATCAACCCATATCAAATTATATATATTCTTCATTGAAGACGAGATTTATTTAAAATAGGATTTATTATCACTTCCATACCACTTGGTAGGGTCATATTGAGATCCCAAACCCGAAAAGACATCCCATCCTAATCTGAGAGCACCATATAATGCAACAGCTTCTTCAACATAAGGTATTTCGACACCAGAATAATAAGTAGCAATTGATAAACTTGTAATATCTCCAAGCCATACTTATACTCCTGGCAGCAAGCCCAGCAGAACTTAAAATTGAAGATAATTTATCTTCAATTTTTGTTTGTCAGCTAATAGATACAGATTAAATTACATACACCGAAAAACTCAATTAAAATTTAATCGAGTTCTGATCAAGGATGTTTAAAAAGATGTAATTAGCTTTTCTAAAGATGTAAAAAAGTATTGATAATTTTATTTATCTAAAATTTATTCTCACCTAATTGTTTTGAACTAAGTAGAATTAAGCTTTGGTTAGTATACAACGCTTAACTCAAATGTTTTTTAACAATTTCTTCCAGTGCTGAAATATCAAATGGTTTAGATAAATAACTATCTGCACCAGCTTCATCTGCAAGGGCCGAAATATCGTTATTGGCAGAGAAATAAATCACAGGTATATGTTTCAAGTCTGGGTGACTTTTTAGGGCTTTTGTAGCCTGAATACCGCCCAAATCAGGAAGCCAATTGTCCATAAAAATAATATCGGGCATATAATCTGCAACCTGTTGCTCAATATCATTTGCGCTTTCGGAAGTTTTAATTTCATAGCCCGCATCTTCCAAAATGAAAGTGCATAGGTCTAAAATATCCTTATTATCATCAAAAACAAATATCCTCTTTGTAACCATATTACTTATTTTCTGAAGGCAAGCTAACCCTAATTAATTTAATTTATTTATGTAATCCGCCATTTCAGCCGAGTCTAAAATAACACCATCCTTAACGTTTAAAACCGCTTGTGCTGGCATAAAAGGCATCATTGCTGTATCTGGGTTCTGTATAACCACTGTACCCCCAAAATTGTTTACAACTTTTAAACCTTCTACTCCATCTGCATTTGAGCCAGAGAGCAAAACACATACTAATTTACTCTTAAAAACCTCTGCAGCAGACTGAAAGGTTACATCGATTGATGGGCGTGAATAATTTATTTTTTCAGAATAATCTAAAGAAAAAGTTTTGTCTTCTTCAATTAACAGATGATAATCTGCAGGTGCTATATAAACCTTTCCAGGTAGTATTGGTTCTTTTTCTTCTACTTCGGCTACTTTTAGTTTTGTTCTACTTTGGAGCAAATCACTTAGTAAAGATTCATTTCCTGATTTACGGTGAGTAACCAAAATAATTGGAAAATTCAATTCAGCATCAAGTGCAGGAAAAATTTCGAGCAAAACATCTAAACTACCAGCAGAACCACCAATAATTAATGCACTACATTTATCTGACGTTAAAGTTTCCGCCATATTTTTTCCGTTTTAATTCGCTTATATTCTTTTGCTTTTGCCCAAAAATCTAAACTTTCTTTGCTGCCAAGGGCCAGGTAGCCTAGTTTTTCTATACTATTATCAAAAAGATTAAATACTTTGTGTTGTAAATCTTTATCGAAGTAAATAAGCACGTTTCTACACAATATAAGCTGAAATTCATTAAAAGAATGATCTGAAACTAAATTATGGGTAGAAAAAATCATTTTTCCACTTAAAGATTCGTCAAACTTTGCCAAAGAGTAATTAGCTGCATAATAAGTTGAAAACTCTTTTGTTCCTCCAGATTGTAAATAGTTTTCAGAGTATTGCTTTAAATAATTTAAAGGGAACATTCCTTTTTTTGCCTTTTCTAAAACCGAAGGATTAATATCTGTTGCGTAAATTAACGATTTATGCAATAAATTAAGTTCTTTTAAAACAATCGCTAATGAATAGGCTTCTTCTCCGGTAGAGCATCCTGCAACCCAAATTCTGATAAAGGGATAGGTACCCAAAACCGGCAAAACATCGTTCCGTAATGCCCTGTAAAAAGAAGGATCACGGAACATTTCAGTCACATTAACTGTAATTTCTTCCAAAAAGCGTTTAAAATACTGCTTATCGGATTTTATTGTATATCTAAATTCGGCAAAGCTTACGAAATTGTCAAGGGCATAAAGTCTGGATATTCTTCGTTTAATGGAGGCATGAGAATATTCAAGAAAATCGTATCCATGAGTTTCCAAAACATCGTTAAGCAGTATTTCTACCTGTTCATTATCTATTGCATCACTAATCACTTTCTATTTTGTAACTTTTTCTATTTGTACTAATAATTCATCCACGTTAATGGGTTTTGATACATAGCCAGATGCACCAGCACTCAGGCATCTTTCTTTATCGCCCACCATAGCTTGAGCGGTAACGGCAAGCACGGGGATATTCTGCATTTTTTCGGATTTTTTCATAACGGAAATCGCTTGATAGCCATCCATATCTGGCATCATCATATCCATTAAAACAACAGCTACCGCTTCATTTTCTTCCATGATGGCAAATCCATCCTTTGCACTTGTTGAAGATAAACACTCGAAACCCTTGGCTTTTAAAACAGCTTTAAGCGCAAAAATGTTTCGGTTATCATCATCGATAATGAGTATTACTTTTTTTGACATTTTAATTTAAGGGCATTAAGATTTATGATGATTTTCGTATAACCAAACGCGTAAAAGAGAAATCAGCTGATCCATATCTACCGGTTTGCTAATATAATCTGACGCTCCGGCTGCAATACATTTTTCACGATCGCCCATCATGGCTTTAGCAGTTACTGCTAAAATTGGCAGGTTTCGGTATTTTATATCTTGTCGTATTGCCGTTGTGGTTTCATAACCATCCAACTCAGGCATCATCATATCCATCAGCACTACATCAACCTCTTTATTTTCATTTAATAATTTAAGGGCTTCTTTACCATCTGTAGCTGCTAAAACTTTCATTTGATGTTGCTCCAGCACTTTAGTTAAAGAGAAAATATTGCGCACATCATCATCTGCCACCAATACCGTTTTACCTTTTAAAACATCCTGCAGCTCAGAAAATTTCTTCGGAGCTTTGTTTGCATCTTTATTTTTTTCTTCAACAAGGTGAAGAAATAGGCCAGCTTCATCCAAAATTCTTTGGTAAGAATGAGCAGTTTTTACAACGATAGAATCCGCGTATTGCTTAATTCTATTCTCTTCTCCTTTAGATAAGCTTTTGCCCGTAAAAATAATGATCGGTAAGTTTTCTAGTCCTGGGGTTTTCTTAACTACTTCTAGGGTTTCGTAAGCGTGCTTATCTGGAATACCCATATCCAATATCACACAGTTAACCTCTGGTTTATGCAAGGCAGAAACGCCTTCACTTACCTGGTTTACAACTTCTGTTTGGATATTAAAGTAACTTAAAAAATAACTTAAAGCTTTAGCGTGTTGCTCGTTTTCTTCTACAATAAGCACCTTTTTAGGATGACGGCTTAAAGCGTGCTCTAGCTTAGAGAAAATTTCTTGCATGTGCTCAAAAGCAAATGGTTTATTTATAAAATCAACCGCTCCTTTTAGCAAACTCTCCTTTTTAACCTGTAGCGATGACATAATATGTACAGGAATTGGGCGTGTTTCAGGATCTGATTTTAATTCTTCCATCACTTGCCATCCATCTTTTATCGGCAACTGAATATCCAATAAAATTGCGAGTGGTTTAAAGGCTTTTGCCATTTCAATCCCCACATCTCCTCGCACGGCAACTAAACCTTTATAATTGCGTTTACGGGTAAAATCAAGCAATGTTTTTGCAAAAGGTGTATCATCCTCAACAATTAAAATTACTTTATCATCTGGTTGAATATTTTCCCGGTCATCTTCAATTTCTTGCGGAATATTAGAAACGGTTAAATCTTTAACTTTCTTAGGTAAATGTTCAATTGCATCGAAAGATTTTTCAATTTTCAGCTCCTCAAAACCTTTGTTTTTATCAATTGGAAGCGTCAAAGTGAAAACACTTCCTTTTCCTTCTTCACTTTTTAAATCTATATAACCGCCTAACAATTTGGCTAATTCTCTACTAATGGAAAGACCGAGGCCCGTGCCACCAAATTTACGTCTGGTAGATCCATCTGCCTGCTGAAAAGCCTCAAATACCATGGCCTGTTTTTCGGTAGCGATACCTACACCTGTATCGGTAACCTTAAACACGATAGCATTAAGCTTTTTGTTTTTAGTAATATTAAGCGTAACAGATCCCTCGGTTGTAAACTTAACGGCATTTGAAAGCAGGTTTTTCAAAATCTGCTCCAGTCGCATTTTATCGGTATGGAAATATTCTGGTACATCGGTTGAAGTATCAATAATTAATTCCAAATTTTTATCTTTTGCTACAGGATTAAATAGAGCACGCATCGCCATGGCAACCTCTTCTACTTTAATGTTGGTCCTATCCAACTCCATTTTACCGGCTTCAATTTTCGAAAGATCAAGAATTTCATCAATTAAGCTTAAAAGCCCTTGACCTGAACTTTGTATCACCTCTGCATATTCCTGATGCTCGCGATCCATATCTTCATTTTCGGCCATTAAACGAGATAACAGCAAAATAGAATTTAATGGTGTACGCAACTCATGCGACATGTTGGCTAAAAATTCTGATTTATAACGAGTGCTTAATTCTAAAGCTTCGGCTTTTTGCTGAATCTCGATGTTTCGTTCTTCAATTAGTTCATTTTTCTCCTCAAGCAAGCTACTTCTTTCCTCCAGCTCCTGGTTGCTTTGTAGTAGTTCTTCTTGTTGTACTCTTAATTCCTCTTCTGAAGCTTGTAGCTTTTGAGCCTGGGCTTCCAGTTCGGCATTCATACCTTCAAGCTCGTTATGCTGTACTTGAAGTTCTTCTGATTGTGCTTGTGTTTCTTCTAATAATTGTTGTAATTTTTGCCTGTTTTGTGCACCAAGCAATGCCGTTCCGGTATCGGATAAAATAAGGTTTAAGAAATGGATATCTAAATCAGAATAATGCCCAATGGTACCAAGCTCTAACCCACCAATAGCAATTCCGTTTCTAATAATTGGCAAAACAAGCAATTGCGAAGGTTTAATATTGCCAGAAGCAAAACTAACTATTAGATCATTTTGAGGAATTTCATCCAATAATATTTGCTTTCCAGTTTTAACAACTTGCCCGATTAAGCCCTCACCAATTTCTAAAACCTGAGCTAGGTTTTGCCCCTGTAAAGCATATTTACCTTTTAAATGTAAATAGCCATCATCTTTAAATAAATAAATGGCTCCCATTTGGCTTTTAGTGTAGGCAGCCAAAAATTCAATAATATCATCAGCCAGGTGGAAAATATCCTTTTCTCCAACCATTTTTACATTTAGGTTGGCTACACCCGTTTGTATCCATTCATTTTCTTCAAGGGTATCAAAAGATTTCTTTAATGACAATGACATGCTATTAAGTGATTCAGAAATTTCGCCCAAATCATCACCCGAACCACTATCAACCAATACACCATAATTCCCTTTGGATATTTGAGCAGCGATTTCCTTAATAGCTACAATACGTTTTTCTATTTCACGTTTCTGATCTTCAAGTTCTTGCTGCAGTTTAACGCGTTCGTCAAAATCTATAGATACCTTTCTATAAAAAAACAGGGTAATTAATATTGCTAAAATAGCGGCAATTACAATTAAAATCGGTGTGTATGATGTTAGCTTGTTTAGCTCTACAGTGCGTTCTTCTAATAATCGTTTCTCTTCAACAACCATTCTTTTAACTACAACCCTGGCTTGATCCATATAGGTTTTGCCTTGAAATAAAACAGTTGGATCTACTACGCCTCCTAATGATTTAATTTCGATAGTGGATTTTAGAATATCCATTCTCTGACCCATTATTTTGCGAAGTTCGGTTACATTTTTTTGTTGTACAGCATTATCTTTCGTGCCTACTCCAACACGGTTTAAAATGGCTGCTGCAGTATCATTCGCACCAATATATGGCTCTAAAAAAACTTTATTTCCCGTTAAAAGGTAACCTCTTTGCCCGGTTTCGGCATCTTTTAATACAGAGATTATATTTTCTGCATCCAGGATAATTTCATCGCTGTGCTTAACCAATTCCGTACTCTTAATCAAGTTTCTAATGCTTACATACGAAGCAAGTGAACTGATAAAAAGAATAATGAGCGATAAGCCTAAACCTAACCGCAAATTGTTTTTAAGAGTTGTTTTCATTAAAAATTATATGGTATTGAATTGTGATACATTAAGATAAATGATGGCTTAGTTGCCTAAAGTGGCTTCGTGTTGGGTTTTTAAAATTTCATCCTCCTCTATTGGGATTATAAAATAAAACTCAGAGCCTTGGTCTGGTACGCTATTAACTCCAATAGTACCACCGTGTCTTTTAATAATTTCCGAACAGATATATAAACCTATCCCCAAGCCATTAAAGCGGTTGCTGTTTTCTTCAACTCTGTAAAATTTTTCGAAAATTCTTTGCTGTTGTTCTTTAGAAATTCCGATACCGAAATCTTTTACAGATAAATACAGCTTCCCATCGTTAATGTTTATAGTTACATTAACCTGGTTTGTACCTGGCGCATACTTTATGGCATTAGTAATAAAATTAATAACCACCTGTTCCAATCGCATTTCATCACCATAAATGGTTTCATGAGTTTTCCCAATTTTGGTGATCTTAAAATCAGGATTGGATTGTTGCAACATTTCTATGGCATTACTTACCATATTATCTGCGCAAAAATTTTGCATATTAAACTTAAGCTTGCCACTTTCTATTTTAGAAATATCCAGTAAATCCACAATAAGTTCGTTTAGTTTTTCAAGCTGAATGCTTGCTTTTTCTAAATGCTTTTGCGCTGTAGTTTTATCATCTTTATTTAAGCTGCGCTGCAATAGTTGAATGTAGCCCTTTACACTTGTTAACGGGGTTTTTAACTCGTGACTTGCAATGCTGATAAATTCATCCTTTTTATGTTCGGCTTCTTTTCTAAATTCAATCTCTTCTAATAATTTCTCCTGTACCTCATTAAGTTTTCGGCTTTGCTCATAAATGCGATAAAAGGTTTTTATTTTGAGTAAAAGCACATTAATATCAACCGGTTTAGTTATGTAATCCAAACCACCACTCATGTAGCCTTTAGTAATAAATTTTATTTCTGTATTTACTGCCGATAGAAATATAATTGCGGTATCTTTTGCCTTGCTAAAACCAGAAATGGCTTCAGCAACTTCAAAGCCGTCCATATCGGGCATTTGAACGTCAAGAATTATGAGAACATAATTATTTTTAAGGACCTTTTTCAGCGCCTCCTCACCGGATGAGGCCGTATCGACCTCAAAATTATGTGCCTGGAGTACTTTCTGTAAAGAGATCAGGTTTTCAGGCCTGTCATCAACAATAAGGATCATGTTAAATAAACAAATAAGAAGCTTGGGATGAGATAATTATATTCAGTTGCGAAAAACTAAAATTCTCCCGCAACTGTAAACAAACAATGTTGTTTTAAAAAAGTTTTAATTTTTATAAATTATTTGAATTGAAGGTGTCACCTTGCTTAATGTCGCCAGTTTCAAACCCTTTTTTAAACCAATACATTCTTTGCTGGGATGTGCCGTGTGTAAAGGAATCAGGCTTAACTTCACCGGTTGCTTCTTTCTGCAATTTATCATCACCAATAGCATTGGCAGCAGTTAAAGCTTCCTCAATATCGCCTTCATCTAATCTAAAATCTTTCAGGTTTTGAGCATTATGAGCCCATAAGCCAGCAAAAAAATCAGCCTGTAATTCTAATTTTACTGATAAGCGATTGTATTCTGTTGCGCTAACACGACCTCGAGCTTGATCTAATTTTTCAGAAATACCTAATAAATTTTGAACGTGATGCCCTACTTCGTGCGCAATAACATAAGCTTGCGCAAAATCTCCGGCTGCACCAAAACGGTTTTTTAATTCATCATAAAATGAAAGGTCAATATATACTTTATGATCACCAGGGCAGTAGAAAGGCCCAACGGCAGCCCCAGCTGTACCACAGCCCGTTTGAACAGCTTCTTCAAATAATCGAAGAGTTGGTTTTTCGTAAACTTTGCCAAGTTTCTGAAATTCTGAACTCCATACTTCATCGGTTGAATTTAAAATTTTTGCCATTTGAAGCCCTGCAGAATCAGTTGGAGTGCCTTTTCTTACTTCAACGTTATCAGCACTTGGCATTTGGCCAACTAATCCTGTTAAATCCTTCCCGAAAAATAAACCCAAAATGATTACTACTAAGCCTATACCTCCGCCTAAAACAGTCTTACCTCCACCTTTGCTTCCTCTACTATCTTCGATATTATCACTTCCCTTGCCAAAAATCTGCATAACTTGTTGTTAATTTAATGAATAACTCTTATTTAATAGGAATTGTTATACTAAAGTATAAATTATTTTTATTGAAAATATGAATATTATTCTTTTGAGTTGTACCAAAAGAAAAGGTCAGACCTAAAGCCTGACCCCCTTTAAAATATTATAATTTTAGTCGTTAAAAGCGATAATTGCCTTTTCTATTCTGTTTTTGGTTTCTGCAGCACCAAATAGCACAGCGATATCAAAAACTCCTGGACCAAATTTACCGCCAACCAGCATAATCCTAAAAGGCAGCATAAGTTCGCCGGGTTTAAAGCCTTTTTCTTCTGCCAATGCTTTAAATGCTACTTCAGCTGTTACGGCATCATTTAAATTATGGTCTAACTTTTCTGCATATGCAGCAAAAAAGGCTGCCTTTTCTGCAGTCCATTTTGGTTTAACTGAGGCTACGTCATACGTTGCAGGCGTAGCAAAGAAATAACCGCTTTGCGCAACAAAATCAGTTAACAAAGTACACCGATCTTTGATTAAATCGATCACTGTATTTAAAAAAGCATCATCATTAACTTCTATATTATTTTCTGCCAATAATTGTTTAACCGTTAATTGCAGTTTGCTTGCGGGTGCATTTTTTATCCATTCGTGGTTGTACCATTTAGCTTTCTCGAAATCGAATTTTGCACCAGCTTTACTAATTCTTTCGATTGAGAATTTTTCTTCAAGCTCTGGCAGGCTAAAAACTTCCTGTTCTGTACCATCATTCCAGCCTAAAAGGGCAAGCATATTGATAAAAGCTTCGGGTAAGAAGCCCATTTCTTTAAATCCCTTAGTTATATCGCCAGTTTTTGGATCAGTCCAATTCATTGCATAAACAGGAAAGCCTAATCTATCACCATCACGTTTGCTTAATTTACCATGTCCATCGGGTTTTAAAATTAAAGGAAGGTGCGCCCATTGAGGCATTTCGCTTTCCCAGCCTAAGTATTTCCAAAGTAAAATATGGATTGGTGCTGATGGCAACCATTCTTCGCCTCTAAAAGCATGTGTAATTTCCATTGCTTTATCATCAACCACTACGGCTAAATGATAGGTTGGCATTCCATCTGCTTTAAGCAAAACCTTATCATCAACCAGGGAGGTTTCAAAACTTACATCGCCACGAATTAAATCGTTAAAATGTACGTTTTCATTTTCTGGTACTTTTATTCTAATTACATGTGGTGTGTTTGCCGCCAAAAGTTCTTCAACCTCATTAATGGTTAAAGTTAAAGAATTGCGCATGCCCATTCTAGTTGCCTGACCATATTGAAAGTTTGGAATTTCTTTACGTTTAGCATCTAAATCTTCGGGAGTGTCAAAAGCATAGTAAGCGTATCCATCGCTAATCAATTGCTCGGCAAACTTTCTATAGCTTGGCTTGCGCTCACTTTGGCGGTACGGACCATAAACACCTGGGTTTGCCGGGCTTTCATCAGGTGTTATGCCACACCAATTTAAACAATCAACAATATATTGCTCGGCACCTTCAACAAAACGATTTTGGTCGGTATCTTCTACACGTAAAACGAAGGTTCCGTTATGCTTTCGGGCAAATAAATAATTAAAAAGGGCGGTACGTACACCTCCTAAATGCAAGCCTCCTGTTGGGCTTGGGGCAAATCTTACTCTAACTTTTTTATCCATGGTTGGGTTGTTGAGCAATGGGTTTATAAACCAGCTTACAAAAACAAGCCAGCTATTAACCTATCACATAGCGGTACAAAGATATGTTTTTTATGTTTTTTTCGTTTTGTTATTGTATTTTGGCAAACCAAAGCATGAACCCTTACGAAAAAAAACGTCGCTGGAAGTTTTTCCTCCTTTTTTTTGCCATACTAATCGGCATAGCTTCAGTATTTTACACCGATTCATTTGTTAAAAAAATGGAACGTGAGGAGGCGGATCAATTTCACCTCTGGGTAAGAATACAGGAGCGTTCCATGTTGTTATATGATAATGACGATTTCCGTACGATTGTGGAAACCGTAAGGCAAAACACAAAAACACCGGTTATTATGGTGGATTCTGCCGGAACAATTAGCTCTTTTTTTGGGCTCGATAGCACCAAAACAAATTATCCCACAGATTCTAAACTTACTTACGATAGTTTATATTTTGTACATCAGCTGGCTAAAATGAAAGAGCAGCATAGCCCTGATGAGATGAATATTATCGGCAGAAAATTTAAAGCTTATTACCGCGATTCCTTTATTTTAACCCAGCTAAGATATTTTCCATACATCCAAATGGGTGTAATTTTTCTTTTTCTACTTACAGCATATGCGGCATTTAGCTCATCAAGGCGGGCAGAGCAAGATCATGTTTGGGTTGGTTTGGCTAAAGAAACGGCGCACCAGCTGGGTACTCCAATATCATCCTTAATGGCGTGGACGGAGTTGATGAAATCGAAGTTTGATGCCGAAGATGATCCACTAATTGCAGAGATGGAGAACGATATTAAGCGACTGGAAATTATTACAGATCGGTTTTCTAAAATAGGATCTAAACCTATTCTTGAAGATCATACGGTTTACATCGTTATCAGCAATTTTATCAATTACTTTAAGGTTAGAACTTCCGATAAGGTTAAGTTTTCTATTACGGGTGATGAGCAGGTTAGAGCCATGTTAAATGTGCCTTTATTTGATTGGGTAATTGAAAACTTACTTAAAAATGCAGCCAATGCTATAGAAAATGAAGGCTCTATCTCAGTTAATATTATAGAAAATTTAGCTAAAGAGCAGGTTTTTATTGATGTAACGGATACTGGAAAAGGCATACCTAGATCGAAGTTTGATGCTGTATTTCAGCCTGGCTACACCACCAGAAAACGTGGCTGGGGACTGGGTTTATCACTAACAAAACGTATTGTTGAAAATTACCATAGTGGAGATATTTTTGTAAAGGAATCTGAAATTGGTAAGGGCACAACATTTAGAATTATATTAAAAAGCAGCTTAACGTATGAACCGACCACTGCCTAACGAATATCCTGTATGGGGCGAAGCTTACATCAGCAAGGTTAATGGAGATATTTTCGAAATCTTAACCGATCAAATTATAACTATACCAACCTTGTTCAGAAAAAACGCTGAGAAAGAAAATTTCGCTTATGCGGAAGGGAAATGGACTTTAAAGGAGATGTTAGGGCACATTATAGATACCGAACGGATTTTGGCATACCGGATGACATGCTTCGCTAGAAACGAGCAGCAGCCCTTACCTGGTTTTGATGAGGATGATTATGTAACCAACGCCCGTTTTCATGAAAGGGAATTAGAAGATCTTATTGAAGAATTTGCAGCTTTGCGTAAGGCAAACCTTTACTTTTTTAAATCTTTAAATGAAACAGAGTTGAATAGAAAGGGAACCGCATCCAACAGAGAAATTAATGTAAAATCTATATTATTTATTACTGCCGGGCACATTAATCACCATGTAAGCATATTAAAAGAGCGTTATAATGTGGTTTAAAAAATATACGCCAGAGGAACTAAATAACTGGCCAAAAAACAATATCGGTGGCACACTCGATATCAAGTACACCGAAATAACAGAAGATTCTATTTCGGGCACCATGCCAGTTGATGAACGCACACACCAACCCTTTGGCATTTTACACGGCGGCGCTTCTGTTGTATTAGCAGAGAGCTTGGGCAGCATTGCATCTTTTATGTGTATTGATCCTGAAAAATATTTAGCCGTCGGTTTAGAAGTTAACGCAAATCACCTTAGGCCAGTTAAAAGCGGCTTGGTAACGGGCGTTTGCAAACCTTTACATATTGGCGCTAAAACACACGTTTGGGAAATTAAAATTTATAACGATCGTGGCAAAATGAGTTGCATTAGTCGCTTAACCGTTGCGGTAATTAACAACCCTCAAAAAGATAAATAATTTGCTGATATTTAGGTGTCATTTTACTAAATAACATCTGATTATGAGAAGCATTTTTTTAATTTTACCCATTGCATTAATTTGGAGTTGCAACCCAAAGGCCGAGCGCAAAGAAACAACAGGAGACAGTAGTACGGTGGTAACCAAACCTGCAAAAATTGGTGGAGCAAAAGATGAGCATGGTTGTTTAATTGCTGCGGGCTACACTTGGTCTGTACTTAAAAATGATTGCATAAGAACGTTTGAACAAATTAAACTTTTACCTGTAGAAAATAAGGAAAGCTATACTTTAGCCGCCTATTTTTTGTTTAACAGCGATCAAACTAAAGCGGAATTATTTCTTCCGAAAGAAAAGCAAAGCATCATATTAGAAAGAACTGGTACCGAAGGTAATTACGTTTGGAAAAAAGACGATTTACAAATTTTCGGTTGGAAGGGTTATGCGCTTAGTAAAAATGGTAAGGTAATTTACCACGGTGAATAAAAAAAAGCCTGTTTCCAATGGCTGGAAACAGGCTAACAATTAAACCAATTTACTTTATGGTTGCTTATCAAGCCATCTTTTTTCAAAAACGTAAGATAAAACAAGGCCTAAGCCACCAAATATTCCTATTGAGCCAAAATAAACTGCTACTGCTTGTCCTTTTTGATCATATTCTAATTGAGGACCAAAAACACCACGAACGGTGAATAATGCTACAATAAGCCCTAAACCTATACCGATTAACAGTAAACCGAACTTTAGACTTAAAAAAGGTTTGGGTGCTGATCTTGACAATCCCGGATCGATACCACGTTCTATCATGGCCATCTTTTCTTTGTTTGATAAATAACGAATTCCAAATACCATTGCGAATGCTCCTAAAAACATTGTTATCGCTACTAATTCTCCTGGCATAATTATATTTTTTTAAATGTTAATACTCTTTTAATTCTTACGAACCGTGTTCTGTGTATTATGACTACATCATTTTTAATCAGGTTACACCCCCATTAACTTTTTTTATTTTTATTGGTAATAAATAGAATCTGCTCACTTCTTTTTATCTGTGGTTAATTTTTATAGCTTTATCACATTAACAAAAGAAATTGCATAACCAGTTAAAAAATATTCCACTCTTTTCATCCTTAAGCAATTCGTCATTATTGCTTTTGGCTCCGCTTTTTACAGTAATCAATGCGCAAAAGGGCGACATATTAATTAAAGCAGAGAAAACTGAATCGTATTTTTATATTATTGATAAGGGAATTGCCCGGGCATATTCTGATGGAGAAAACCAGCAAATTACATTTTGGTTTGGCAAAAAGGGTGATGCTTTATTCTCTTATAACAGTTATATCAACCGTAAACCTGGTTACGAAAATATCGAACTTTTAGAAGATTGCCGTTTATTCCAAATCAAATCAGCTGACTTACTTTCCTTTTACGCTACACACATAGAAATTGCAAACTGGGGAAGAAAAATTGCTGAACAAGAATTAATTGCGACCGAAAAAAGACTGATCGATAGATTGTTTAAAACCGCAACGGAGCGTTATCTTGAATTTTTGGATCAATCGCCGGAGCTGGCTAAAAAGGTTGCTCTTAAACACATTGCTTCATATTTAGGTGTTACACAGGTTACTTTAAGTAGAATACGGGCAGATATAAAATAATTCATTTTTTAACATTTGTAAAATTTAGTGCAAACGGATCAAGCTACCTTTGCATTAAATTATAAAAAAATGAACTGGATTATATTAATTATCGCTGGATTATTTGAGGTGGGTTTTACAACTTGTTTAAAATTATCAAACAACTTTACGAATTTAAAATGGAGCATTGGCTTTTTTATAGCCATTTCTTTAAGCTTCTTTCTACTTAATAAAGCAAGCCAAACTTTGCCTATGGGTACAGCATATGCCGTTTGGACAGGCATTGGAGCTGTAGGAACTGTAATTGTAGGTATCGTTTATTTTAACGAACCGGCTACTTTTTGGCGCATATTTTTCATCTGTACGCTTATTGCATCCATTGCTGGGTTAAAGTTTTTTGCATCTCATTAAAATAAATCTGTAACCTGCTTGCCCATCATGTTGTCTTACTGCTAAGCATGGTGCAAAAATTAACAGATTTAGAGTTGATACAAAATATATTGAACGGGCAAACCGAACAATATGCTTTGCTGGTAAAGCAGCATCAACGCTTTGTATTTACACTGGCTTTAAGATTTGCCAAAAACCGGGAAGATGCTGAAGAAATTGCACAAGATTGCTTTGTAAAGGCGTATAAAGCTTTAGGTACATTTAAGCAAACTTCAAAATTTACCACTTGGTTGTATACCATTACCTATACAACGGCGATGACCTTTTTAAGGAAAAAACGTTTGGATACTTCTTCCATAAGTGATGAGGAAACGTTTATTCAGCTAGAAAATCATACCTCGGCTTTTAATGCAAATGTTTATGAGCAACAAAATAGCCATGCTTTTTTAAATGAGGCCATTAATATGCTTTTGCCAGATGATGCCGTTATTATATCGTTATTTTACAAGGGCGAACAAAGTTTGGAAGAAATAGGCGAAGCATTAAATATGGACCCCAATACTATTAAGGTAAAATTGTTTAGAGCAAGGCAAAGACTTAAAGAGAAATTGCAATATTTGTTAAAAGATGAAGTAAAGGAGTTACTATGAATACGATAGAACAAGAACTTTGGGATTATATTGATGGAAACCTTAATGAAACCCAGGTTAAAGGCATCAGAAAAAAGATTGAATTAGATCCTGCTGTTAAGTTGCAGTACGAGGAATTATTGAGGCTTAACGTAACTTTTTCTGAAATGGAAATGGATGAACCTTCTATGTCTTTTACACGAAATGTGATGGAAGATATAGCCTTACTTCCGGCTCCGGTTACCTTAAAAACCAAGGTAGACCAAAGAATTATTTACAGCATTGGTGGTTTTTTCGCCTTGGCTTTGGTTGCAATGTTTGGCTACATTTTATACAGTTCTACCTTTAGCTTTAAGGATTTAGACTTTAGCTTTAAAATTGATTTAAACGTAGATCAGTTTTTAAATTCTACCGGACTTTACATCTTTTTATTTGCCGATTTAATTATTGGATTAGTGTTTTTAGATTACATGCTGAGAAGAAAATCTGCTGATAAACTGAGTTAGTATTTACGAGGTACTAACCTATTTATAAAC